>NZ_JBVHUL010000005.1:694595-965595 GCF_055565395.1 Amycolatopsis sp. NPDC028719 | reverse complement strand
GGACGCGGCCGCCACGCCTGCTGCACATCGAAAGTCATCGGGTCACCCGGGATACCGAGCAGCTCCAGCAGCGACGGGTTCGACAGCAGCGGCTCCTCCCCCACCTCCTGGCCACCAGCCCCACCCAGGCGATACGGCGAAATGAGCCGCGCCAGCGTTTCCGCTTCCACCAGGCTCATCGTGTCCGGGCGGCCGAACCACTCCACCCCACCGGCGCTGCGGGCTCCCATGCGATCCGCCTCCACCACCAGCCGCAGGCCGCGGCGGGCGGCGAGATTGCCGATCGAATCCGACAGGTCGACCAGCGTCACCCCGACCAGACCCTCCTCGAGGATGATCTGCTCCTCGCGGGTGACTTCGGCGTCGTCGAGGACGATGACGATGTGCGGCTGGTCCGGCGCGGGCGTCGCGTTGCGGGAGAAACGCTGGCGGTCACGCAGCTCCTCATCCAGCCACTCTTCGATCTGGGCCAAGGAACCCGCCATCATCCGCATCGGCCCGATGCCGTCGGACAACGCGGGGTGCTGGGCGTGCGGCAGCCACTTCGCCCACTCCCACTCCTCTTTCGCCCGACCGGCCGTCGCGACCGCGATCAGCACGTCCTCGGGGCTGTGGAAGGTGACGATCTGCGCGAGCGTCGCGCGCGCCAGCCCTCGCTTGAGCTCGATGTCCCCTTGCAGGCACACCGCGGCGAAACCCCGCAAGGCGATCTGCGTCGGCAGGTCCGGCACGATGGAGTGCGCCCGGACGAACCGGCGCAACGCCAACGTCGAGATGGGCTCCAGCTCGTCCACCGGACCCGTCTGCGGCGGGACCAGCCGCGTCGCCAACCGGTGGGAACTCCGGCCCACCCGCAGGTGCAGGAAGTCCGAGTCGTTTTGCCGCCGCTCCCACATCCGCCGGCTGCCCGCCAGCGACCACAGCGAACGCGGATCCGGGTGCACCCACTCCAGCGCCGCCCGCTGGCCGGCCATCGCCTCCCGAGCCCGGTCGCGCATCTGCCCCAGGTAGCGGAGGTAGTCCTTGCGGTCTTCGTCCATCTCCGCACGCTTGGCGCCGCTCCCCTTGCCGCCACCGCCGGCCATCATGCCCAGCGTCCCGACGACCGTCGTGGCGCCCAGGGCGATCGTCAGCGGATTGCGCCGGCTCGCCTGGAACAGGAACACGAGCAGCCCCAGCGACGCGACGATCATGACGACCGGAAGCGCCTTCATGACGATGTTGCCGGGGATGACCCGGGGCACCTCGGGCGGCGGCTCGAGGTGCACCTCACCGCCCGGCGGGCGCGGTGCCGCCAGCCGCGGCGACCGCTTGAACTGCAGCGTGCTCACGGAGGCTCCTTCGGATCGCCGAGAACGCTCGATGTATAGAGCGTTCAGTACACAGCGCACCGTAGCGAAGACTCCGCCGACCAGTCAAGACCGAACGTTCTATCTCAAGTGCTACTTCGACGCGGAGTCGATGCGGAACTGCAGGATCCCGTCGACACCCTGGAGGAACGTGTCGCAGACCTCGGCCGGGTCCGACAGGCAGCCCGCTGCCATCGCGCCGTCCCGGAGCATCACGAAGTGGCGGCCCGCGAGCCCGGGCGGCGTCTTCCCGACCTGCGCGAGCAGGTCCGTGATGGTGCGCAGGAACCACTCGCGGTGGGCGAGGACGGCCTTGTGCACGGGGTGCGCGGGGTCCGGGTACTCCGCGACCGCGTTGAGGAAGGCGCATCCGCGGAACTGGGCCGACCGGATGCCCTCGGTGATGGACTTGGCGATGGCGCGCAGGATGTCGGCCGCGGGAAGGCCGCTGGAGAGCGTCTTGTCGACCCCTTCGCGCTCCATCTCGTGGACGCTCTGGAGGTACGCGACGACAAGGTCGTCCTTGCTGGGGAAGTGCCGGTACAGCGTGGCGCGCGTGACCTTGGCCTCGGCGACGACCCGGTCGATCCCCACGGAGTGCAGACCCTCCGCGTAGAAGATCCGGGTGGCCGTCGCGAGCAGCCTCGACCGCGCTTCGGATACCTGGCCTCGAGTGTTGTGCACCATCAGTCCGACTGTAACAGATAGAACGATCAGTATCTATTGAGTCGCGGCGCCGTCCGGCACCGCAGGACAGCGACCCTTGCTAGAGTGAGCATTCCATACAACTGGAGAGAACGTTCGGTCACTTGTCCGCGCCTCCGTCTCGCGAAGGAAGCTCATGCCCGATCACGGCGTCGATCACGCCCGCTCCATCGCCGCGGCCCTCCGCGCGTTGCGCACCCTCCTGCCCGCCGGGCAGGTCCACGTTTCCGGCCCGGGCTACGCCGACGGCGTCGCCCTGTGGAACGGTGCCGTGAAGCACCGCCCCGCCATCCTGCTGACCTGCACCTCGACCGGCGACGTGGTGCTCGGTGTGCGCACCGCCCGCGAGTTCGGCCTTCCGCTGTCCGTCCGCGGCCGGGGCCACGACTACGCCGGCCGGGCGCTGGCCGACGGCGGCCTGACCCTGGACCTGAGGCCGATGCACGGGGTCCGGGTCGACCCCGGGGCCCGGGTCGCCGAGGTCGGTGGCGGCGCGTCCGCCAACGACCTGCTGGCCGCGGCCGGCGAGCACGGTCTGGTGGCCGCGACCGGCACGATCGGCACGGTCGGGGTGGCCGGGCTCACCCTCGGCGGCGGCTACGGGCCCCTCGCCGGCCGGGCCGGTCTCGCCGCGGACAACCTGCTGGCCGCCGAACTGGTCACGGCCGACGGGACGATCGTCCGCACGGACGGCCACCACGAGCCGGACCTGTTGTGGGCGCTGCGGGGCGGCGGCGGCAACTTCGGGGTCGTCACGTCGATGACCGTGCGGCTGCACGCCGTGCCGGCCGTGGTGACCGGCCTGGTGCTCTACCCCTGGGCGCAGGCCGGGCCGGTGCTCGCCCGGGTTCGCGAGGCCCAGCAGGATGCGCCGGACGAGCTGACCATCCAGGTCGGCGCGATCGCGGCGCCGGACGGCTCACCCGCGGTGCTGGTGCTGCCGACCTGGTCCGGCGACGTCGCGACCGGCCAGGACCCGGCGGGCCCGGTGATGCCGCTGACCCGGCTCGGCGCTCCCCTGCTCGCCCAGCTGGACGCGGCTTCCTACGCGGCCACGATCGCCGGCCGGGACGCGATGTTCCCCGACGGCAGGCACGTCACCCTCCGGACCCGCTCGGTGCCCGGGCTCGGCGAGGACGTCATCGAGGTCGTCGAGCGCTTCGGCGGCCGGCTGCCGACGCCGCTGTCCGGGATCACCCTGCACCACTTCCACGGCGCCGCCACCACGATCGCCCCCACCGACACGGCGTTCGCGCTGCGCAGGCCCCACCTCATGGCCGAGATCATCGGCATCCGGCCGCCGGAGGAAAGCGGAGAACACGTCCACAGCTGGGCCGACGCGGCCTCCGTGGCGCTGGCCGAACACGCCTTCCCGGGCGGATACGCCAACCTCCTCGGGCCGGAAGCGACCGACCAGATTCCTCATGTGCACGGCGAAAACCTGCCCCGCCTGCAGCGCATCAAGGCGGCGGTGGACCCGGACGGCGTCTTCTCGGCCACGCCGCTCCCGATGCCCCGGCCGGCCTGACCGGCCGGCCGCGGCTCGTCCCGTTCGTGCGGGCGGCCCGCGGCCGGTCACCAGGTCGCCGAATCGTTCACCGAAGCCAACCCCGCCTGCCAAGGCTCCCGGCCGCCGATGCAGTGAATGACCCATTCACCTCGCCCGACGCCATGAATGACCCATTCCTGGCAGCACAACCCACCACCAGAACCCGCGCCCGGTCACCAGGCCGCCGAGTGGTCACGCGAGCCGAAGGGCACCTTCCTCGCATCACATGCAAGGAAGGGAACCTTCAGCTTGCTCGGGGCGCGCATCGCCAGGCCGCTGTCAACGAACCTCGGAAGCGCGACACCAGCCGTCCGTGAGCTCGTGCTCGCGCATCTTCCCGGTGGGCGTGCGCGGCAGTCGCTCCGCGAACCGGATGTGGAACGGGTCTGCGTCACGACTTCGGGGCCGCGAAGGGGTTGGCGTCGGTGTGGTGGTGTCCCCACTCGTCCGGGCGCCCGAAGTCGTGGGGCACCCAGTCGTCCCCGACTTCGATACCGCCGCAGCCGATCTCCAGGTGGAACCCGCTGGGATTGCGGACGTAGAACGAGATCGCCTTGTCGTTCATGTGCCGGCCGAGGCTGATCGAGATCGGCACGTCGTGGGCCTTGGCCCGGTCGTAGGCGCGCCCGACGTCGTCGATCGAGCCGTGCTCGAACTCGAGGTGGTGGATCGACGCGGTTTCCGCGCTCGCCAGCGCGATGCTGTGGTGGGCGCGGTTGCAGCGGAAGAAGAACAGGCCGGGGGCGCGGTAGTCGGTCAGCTTGAACTCGAGCACCGACTCGTAGAGCTCGCGAAGTTCCCGGAGCCGGGGGCCGGCCAGCACGAGGTGCCCCAGACCGGTGACGCCCGGCCCACCGGCCGGGCGGTCGACGCCGAGGCGCACCTTGGCTTCGCCGACCGCCAGTTCCACGCGGTAGCCGACCGGGTCGGTGAACCAGCGGAGCTGGGTGGCGCCGCGCAGCTCCTTCTCCTCCGCGGAGGCGTCCACGACGGTGTAGCCGGCGTCCGTCAAGCGCTGCGTCAGCCGGTCCAGTTCCCGCGGTGTGTCGACGATCCACCCCAGCTCGCGCGGACTGTCCTCATCGGACGGATGGAGGGCGACGCGGTACTTGAACTCGTCCATCTCGGCCAGGACGACCGCGTCCGTGCCGGACTCGGCGTGGCTGACGCCGACGCCCAGCGTGCGCCCGAGCAGGTCGGTCCACGCGTCGACGTCGGTCACGTTGAGACCGACGTAACCCAGCTTCCTGATACCCACGGTGTGTCATCCCTCCGATGCGGCGCCGGCGCCGCCCTGCAGAAATTCGCGGACGATGTGGTTGAACTCGGGCGCGCGCTCGTACTGGACCCAGTGCCGGCAGTGCGGCAGCACGCGCAGCTCCGCGTCGGGGATCCCGTCGAGGATCCGGGCCGCCCAGGTCAGCGGAACGGTCTGGTCCTCGCGGCCCCACACGAGCAGGGTGGGGGCGCCGATGAGCCCCAGGTCGGGTGTCAGGTCGCCGAAGTTCGGGGGGATCGGCAGCTCGGGGTGGGCCCGGAGGCTCGACTCGTAGCGCTCGTCGATGAGCGCATCGGTCGCCAGGGACTCGTCGAACACCATGAGCCGCACGAACTCGGCCATCGCCTCGCGGGAAGGTTTTTCCGCGGCCATGTAAGCGAAGAGGCGCTCGAGCCCGGCGGGCCAGGGCGGGGCGTCCGCGGGGAGGACGCCGCCCGGTGCCATGAGCACGAGCCGGTCCACGCGATCCGGGTGGCGCATCGCGATCCGCATGGCGACCGCTCCCCCGTAGGAGTTGCCGACCAGGTGGGCCCGCTCGATCCCGAGCGCCGTCAACGCCCGGCACACCCGGTCGGCGGCGTGGAAGATCAACGGCTCGGCCGTGTCCGGCCGCGGGGACTCCCCCCAGCCGGGCAGGTCGACCACGATGTTCCGGTAGTCCCGGAAGGCGGGCAGGTTCCCGCCGAAGTTGCTCATCCCCGTGGCGCCCGGCCCGGAGCCGTGCAGCCACACCACCGGGCTGCCCGAACCGGTGTCGGTGTAGGCCAGCCGCGCGTCTCCGACATCCACCGTGCTCGTCACCATGCCGTCCCTCCGTGTATGTAGCGCTCACTATACAACGGACGGCGGCGTTATCAAGGCACTCGCGGCCAGGTGATGATCGGAAAGTGAGGCGGCCTTCAGCGCTTCCGCTTCGCCGCGCCGGCCCGTTGCTCCGCCAGCCCGCGGATCAGGGAGACGAAGGGGGCGACCTGCGAGCTGTAGCTCATGTCGTCGAAGCTGTTGGTCACCGAAAGACCGTCCGTCAAGGCGCGCCCGAGGACGGCCAGCTGCTGGACGAGGGCTTCGTTGTTCTTGCCGCCGTTCGGCGCGAAGATCGGGGTGAGCGCGTCCACCCAGGAGGCGTGGGCGTAGTCGCGGATGCGGCGCACGGTCACCTGGACCGCCTCGGCGTCCTTCTGCGGGCCGACGCTGATGGCGACCAGCAGGCGAAGGTAGTCCGGCCGCCGGTCGAGTGAGCTGCAGGCCGCCGAGAACCACGCTTCGAGCCGCTCCAGCGGCGCCAGGTCGTCGAACGAGGACGGGTTGGGGAACAAGGCGTGCAGCTCGTCGAAGGTGCGCTCGAGGAGCGCCGCCAGCACACCGAGCTTGTTCCCGAAGTGGTAGTAGATCGAGCTGGGCGGAAGGCCGGACTGCGCACACAGGTCCGAGATGGCCATGCCGTCGTAGCCCTTTTCGCCGACGAGGGCGCGCGCCGCGTTCAGGATGACCTCACGGCTGTTCAGTCCGGCAGCGGTCGGCGCGGAGCCGGAATCCCTCACCATGCCGGTCATGATAGGTCCGCCTCGACGGCACTCCCCCACCGGGCGCGCGGCCGGCGGCGGGTCGTCCGGCCGGGCCGACTGTCCACATCGGCCCGGCCGGTGAGGATCAGGCGACGGTCGCGTCGACGGTCACCGGGATGTTGCCGCGGGTCGCGTTGGAGTACGGGCAGATCGCGTGCGCGGCTTCGACGAGCTCGTCGGCCGTCGCCTGGTCCACCCCGGAGAGTTCGACGTGCAGCGCGGCGGCGAGGCTGAACCCGCCTTCCGGCGTCGCGTGCACCTGCACCTCGGCGACGACCGCGGAGTCGGTGACCCGGGTCTTCCGCTGTGCGGCAACGGCCTTGAGCGCCGAGTGGAAGCACGAGGCCCAGCCCGCCGCGAACAGCTGCTCCGGGTTGGTGGCACCGCCGGGACCACCCATTTCCTTCGGAATCGCCAGGGTGATGTCGAGCAGGCCGTCGTCGGACCTGGCCTGCCCTCCCGCCCGGCCGTCGCCGGTGGAGGTGGCGATGCCGAGGTACAGGGGTTCGCTCATGACGGGAGTCCTTTCTCGATCGCGGAGTCGCGATACCGAACGTTCTATCTTGACTCATCATGCGACCCCACCTTCATCTCTGTCAATACCGAACGTTCTCCTCACACCACGGGAACGTGCGGGGCGTCGAGCAGGCTGCGGTCGCCGTCGATGCCGTGGGCCCACGCGGCCGCGACGTCTTCATGCGGCGCGCCCCAGGGAATCGCGCCGACCTCGTCCAGCAGCCGGCAGTGCTCCGGGCCGAGTTCGACGTCCAGGGCCTGGAGATAGCCGTCCAGCTGAGCCGGAGTCCGTGGTCCCACGATGGGGATCATCGACGTCCGAGCCTGCGCGGCGCGGTGACGGAGCCAGGCCAGCGCGACCTGGACCGGGCCGGTCCCGGCCTCCTCGGCGACCGCGAGGACGGCGTCCAGGACAGCGGTGCGGTGATCGGTGCCCTCGCCGGCCCGGGCACTGAGCCGCCCCTGCTCGCCGCGCCGGTACTTCCCGGTCAGCAGACCGCCGGCCAGCGGCGAGTACAGGACGACCCCGAGCCCGTGGGCCTGGGCCATCGGGATCAGCTCCCGTTCGGCGGAGCGTTCGGCCAGGCTGTACTCGGTCTGGATGCCCGCCAGCGGCGTGCGCCCGCTCAGCTCGGACCGGACGGCGGCGCCCGCGACCCGCCAGGCCGGGAAGTTCGACAGGCCGCCGTAGCGGATCTTGCCCGACCGGATCAGGTCCTCGAAGCCGGCCAGGATCTCCGCCACCGGGGTGACGCCGTCCGGGAAGTGCGGCATGAAGACGTCGACGTGATCGGTCTTCAGCCGCCGCAAGCTCTCCTCCAGCGAGCGGATCATGATCTTGCGGCTGTTGCCGGTGGTCCCCGGCCGGACCCGGGCCTGCCGGGTCCCGCCGTACTTGGTGATCACCACGAAGTCGTCGCGCTCGCGACCGAGGAGATCACCCAGGACGGTCTCGGCCTCGCCGTTCTGGTAGATGTTCGAGACGTCGAAGGTGGTGCCGCCGGCCGCGACGAACGCCTCGAAGATCGCCTTGGCGCCCGCCAGGCCGGCGGCGGTGGGAGCCGAGCCGAAGGTGGCCGTGCCGAGCACGTACTCCGAGACCCGCAACCCGCTGTGTCGTCCGAATGTCTGGTAGCGCACGGAAATCTCCTCGAGGCACGAGCTGTGGGGTACAGTTCGGACGCTACCACAAAAACGAATGGTCGTTCTTTTATGCCGAGAGTCACCCAAGCCCACCTCGACGCGCGCCGTCAGCAGATCCTCGACGCCGCCCGCGCCCGCTTCGCCACGCACGGCTTCGCGCGCACGTCCATGACCGACCTCGTCGAGGCCTCGGGCCTGTCCGTCGGGGCGATCTACCGGTACTTCAAGGGCAAGGACGAGATCGTCACCGCCATCTGCGAACAGGCGGACCAAGCGCTCCCCACCGAGCTGACGGCCGAGTCCGTGCACGGCTTCCTGGAACACATCCGCACCCTGGCGCGCGAAGAAGACCACGCGCGGCTGGTCGCGCAGATCTACGCCGAGGCCGCCGTCTCCCCGCCGCTCGCCGCCCTCGTCGGCCGGCAGCTCGAGGACCTGCGCCACGCGGTCGCCGCGCTCCTGCGGGAGCACGAGCCGGCCGAAGCGGACCGGATCGCCGAGGCGTTCGTGACTCTGTGCGGCGGCTACTCGCAGCAGCTCGCCGTGCGCGGCGACGTCGACCCGGCCCCCTTCACCGCGGCTCTCCTGGCGATCATCGGATCCTGACGCCGGGGCCGGGTCAGGACTCGATTCCCGCGATCCGCAGCCACACCACCCGGCAGGTCTCGGCCGCCTGGTCGAGCGCCTCCGGAGAATCCGCCGCAGCGTGGTAGAACGTCCGCTCGATCATCCAGCACACCGCGCGCGCCAGGGCCCGGGCGCCGTCGGGCCCCTCGTGGGCGGGAACCCCGGCGCGCACCATGATCGCGGCGATGGCGTCGATGAAGATGTCCGCGGTCTCCGTCCACAAAGCTCCGACTTCGGGGATGGCCGAGGACTGGTCGATCGCGACGCGCATCATCAGCCCGTGCTCACGCCAGCGGTCGCGGGTGCGGTTCACGGCCGTCGCGATCGCGTCCCGGGGCGCGGCGGGGTCGTCGGCCGCCGCCCGGGACTTCTCGCGGAGCGTTTCGACGGTCTTGGCGAAGAGGGCGACCAACGCCTCCTGCTTGGAGCTGAAGTAGAAGTACATCGACGCACGGGAGAGCCCGGCGCGTTCGGCGATGTCGTTCGTCGTGAGCGCGTCGAAGCTCTTGACGGCCAGCAGGTCCTCGAGGACCTCCAGGATCTTGAGCTCGCGCAGGTCCCCTTTGGACGGTGCCGCGGAGCGCCGGCGACTCCCCTTGACCGGATCAGGCATTTCCCTGTCCCCTCCCGCTTCCGCCGGCGGTCAGTTCGCCGCGATCCGGTGACCGTCCGGGAAGTCCGTGGACCGGGACAGCTCGTCCCACGCTTCGATGTCCGCGGCCACGGCGGCCCGGCCGGCCGCGACGAGCCGCAGCGCGTCCGAACCGAGCACGAGGTGCACCGGCGGCTTCTCCGCCTCGACCACCGCGAGCACCGCCTCGGCGGCCTTGGCGGGGTCGCCCAGCTGGTGGCCGCTGGCGGCCTGCCGGGCCGCGCGGATCGGCTCGAAGAGCTCGTCGTAGTCCGCGATCGACCGCTCGCTGCGGACCATCGAGCGGCCCGCCCAGTCCGTCCGGAACGACCCGGGCTCGATGATGGTCACCCGCACCCCGAACCCCGCGACCTCTTTGGACAGGGTTTCGAGCATGCCCTCCACCGCGTACTTGCTGCCGCAGTAGTAGGCCAGCCCGGGAACGGTCATCAGGCCTCCCATCGAGCTGACGGCGAAGATGTGGCCCGAGCGCCGTTTCCGCATCCCGGGCAGCACCGCGTGGACGGTGGCGGCCACGCCGAACACGTTGGTGTCGAACTGCGCCCGCAGTTCGGCCATCGGTGACTCCTCGAACACGCCCTCGTGCCCGTAACCGGCGTTCGCGATCAGCACGTCGATCGGGCCGACGCTGGATTCGACTTCGCCGACCACGCCGAAGACGGCGTCGTCATCGGTGACGTCGAGCCGCCGCGCGTGGGCGCGCCCGGGCGCGAGCGCCTCGAACTTCGCCAGGTCTCCGGCCTTGCGCACGGTACCGACGACCGTGTGCCCGGCCGCGAGCGCGCCCTGCGCGAAGGCGCGCCCGAGGCCACTGCCCGCGCCGGTGATCAGAAAGGTTCGCTTCGTCATGCCGTCGACTCTACGCTGTGTCTAGAAAAATCGACACTGTGTCGACGGTCTCGTGCGGGCGACCTCCGGCCCGCTCGATCCGGAATGGCGAAGCGTTGCGCCGTCAAGGCCGCGTGAGCCGCTTCCTCGTCCTGCCGGGCGGTTCCGCCGGAGATGCCGAGTCCGCCCACGCACACGCCGTCGTCGACAGCGGGAACCCGCCGCCCACGGCCATCAGCCGCGGGTGCTGGGCCGGCGGCGCCACGCGCGGACCGGCGACGAGGGAATTCCAGGTGTGCGTCGCGAGCCGGAACGAGGCCGCCGTCCACGCCTGGTCGATCGCGACCTCGGCGGCGAGGAACGGGTTCCCGTCCGCGCGTTCGAAGGCCACGAGGTGGCCACCGGCGTCGGTGACCGCCGTGGCGACGTCGAAGCCGGCGACGGTGACCTCGGCGCGCACGGCCTCGATCAGCGCGACGGCCGCGGCCCGGCTGATCGACGGCGCGTTGTGCGTCTTGGGCCCACTCACTTCAAACCCGAATTCGGCGTGGGAACGACCCTGGTCACCTTGATCCGGTCGACGAGCAGGAAGTCCTTCACCTTCGCATCCAACTCGTTTCGCCACCGATCGCTCTGGTAAACGTCGGCGTACAACGTCTCCCGTTCCGCTTCGTCTTCGAAGCGGCGGATCCACACGTAGCCGTCCGGGTCCTCCTCGTCCACAAAGGACGCCGTGACCGAGTTCAGGAAGCGACGCGCAGGACGAGCTTGCCGCGCGTGCGGTGGGCCTCGCCGCGCTCGTGCGCCGCGGCGACCTGCTCGAGCGGGAACACCTCTTCGACCTCCACCGCCACCTCGCCCGCGTCGATCAGGGCGCCGATGGTGGTGAGCGCAGCGCCGTCCGGCTCGACCAGGAACGGCGACACCCGCTTGCCCTTCGCCTCGGCCGCTGCCGCCAGGTCGGGCGACACACCGGCCGGCACCGCGACGAGCAGCCCACCCGGGCGCAGCACGTCCAGCGACCGCGTGCCGGTGGCGTCGTGGGCGTCGCCGACCAGGTCGAGCACGACGTCGACGTCGGACACCGCGTCCTCGAACCGGACGGCGGTGTAGTCGACGAGCTCGTCCACGCCGAGCTTGGTGAGCCAGTCGTGGCTGCCGGCCCGGGCGGTGCCGAGCACGTGCGCGCCGAGGTGCTTGGCGAACTGGACCGCGAGGTGCCCGACACCGCCGCCGGCGGCGTGGATCAGCACCCGCCGGCCGGACTCGAGGTGCGCCGTGTCCACCAGGGCCTGCCACGCGGTGAGCGCGGCGAGCGGCACCGCCGCGGCCTGCTCGTGGCTGACGCTCGAAGGCTTGCGGGCGAACTGCCGCGCGGGGGCGGTGACGTACTCGGCGTAGCCGCCGGCCGCCCGCGGGAACCAGGGCATGCCGTACACCTCGTCGCCTTCCCGCAGGGTCGTGACGCCGAAGCCGGCCTTCTCCACGACACCGGAGACGTCCCAGCCCAGGATGAACGGCGGCTCGCCGAGCACGCCCGCCATCCCGGCGCCGGCCCGCGTCTTCCAGTCCACCGGGTTGATCCCGGCCGCGTGCACCTTCACCCGGACCTCGGTCGGCAGCGGTTCGGGGCGCGGCACCCGCTCCACCGAAAGCACTTCGGGACCGCCGAGGGTGTGCTGGACGACGGCGCGCATGGAGGTGTCGGACACTGGATTCTCTCCCTGGATCGGATACCCGGAAAGATCGGAAGGTGATCTTTCCCCGGACACCGGCAACGTATCCCCGGGGATATAGTTACCCGCAAGGGAGAGAACTTCCCAACGGGAAGCATCGAGGTGAGAGGCTTGCCATGGCCACCGTGTGCCTGACCGGGCAGCACTCCGACCACGACGTCTACGCCGCGCAGTGCCCGTGCCGGGCGATGCTGGACCTGCTGGCGAACAAGTGGTCCGCACTCGCGATCGGCGCGCTCGAAGACGGCCCGCAACGGTTCGGCGAGGTGCAGCGGCACCTGCAGGGAGTCAGCCCGAAGGTACTGACCCAGACCCTGCGGCGCCTGCAGGAGTTCGGCCTCGTCGATCGCACCGTCTACCCCGCGGTGCCCCTGCACGTCGAATATTCGCTCACCGAACTCGGGCACAGCGCGGCCGTGCCGCTGCGGATGCTGCGCAGCTGGGTCGAGGACAACATCGACAGCGCCGCCCACGCCGGAGCGCCGGCGGCCTCCTGCGCGACCGAGACGGCCGGCGCGTGATGTTCCCCCTGCTCGCGGTGGAGGACTTGTGGCCGACGCCGTCGTGATTCCTGGCGGTGCGTTCGGGCCGGCAGCGGGGCTGCTGATGTATGCCGGGGTGGTGGCGGAGCGACGCGGCGTGGCAGTGCACCGGCACTGGTGGTCACAGCCGCCGTCGCCACCGTTGGAGCCGCAGAGCGAAAGCTGGGTGTGCGACGAGATCAGGCCCCTGCTCGACCGTCTCGGTGGAAGCCCGCTGCTGATCGGGAAGTCACTCGGGACGAATGCTGCCACGCCGGCCGCCGAGCGGAGCCTGCCGGCGGTGTGGCTGACGCCGATTCTCACCGTGCCGTGGGTGGTCGCCGCTTTGGAGCGGGCAACCGCGCCCATGCTGCTGGTGGGCGGCACGGGCGATGCGTTGTGGGACGGCGCCGAGGCTCGCCGGCTGTCGCCGTACCTGCTGGAGGTCGAGGAGGCCGACCACGGCATGCAGGTTCCCGGCCCGGTCAGCGAGTCGGTCGCCGTGCTCGGCCGCGTGCTCACCGCGATCGACGAGTTCCTCGACACGATCGCCTGGCCGAGCCGAGCAACGAAGGGCCGAGGCTAGGCGAACACCGGTTCCAGCGCCGCGAGACGCGGGAGCGGGACACCGAGCCTGCGGCCGTCGGCCAGCACGTCCCGGGGGTAGAGACCGGCCGATTCACGACTCAGGCGGCCGGAATCTTCGATCTGCTCCATGAGGAAGCCGGCCAAGTTGTTCCCGCCGAGGACCTTGCGCAGGACGAAGCCGAGCAGCCCGGCCGGAAGGTGCGAGACGATCGCGGCGCCCAGCCTGGGCGTTCCCCCTTTGGCCGTCATCAGGGGAATCATTTCCCGGATGAGCAGGATCGATTCTTCGGCCGCGGCTCGCGATCGCACGAAGTCCGCGAACCCGCCCGCCTTGATCATCGGGGTCAAGAACCCGGCGTCCAGGATGAAATGGAACCAGAGCCAGCTGCGGAAGTCCCGGTGTTCGGAAACCGCGAAACCCGCGCCCCGAAAGAGAGCACGCACCGCCCGGTAGCGTCCGGTGCGATTCGCGTCACCGCAGAATCCCATGAAGACGGTCTTCAGGATTCCGCCCCGGAGCGTGGACCCGTCGAACCCGCCGCCTCCGCCCGGAAAACCCCAGACCACCTGCTCGCCGGGCAGTGCCGAAACGGCGACCACGGGGTCGGTCCACACGTTGTTGAACACCAGCACGGTGGCATCGCCGACGCGCGAACCCAGGAAGGCGGTGGCCTCGGCCAGCTGGTCGTGGTTGACGCTCAGGACGATGAGGTCGTAGTCGTGGCCGGCGTCCAGTTCTTCCCGCAGGACGATCGGCCACTTCTCACTGACCGGACGCCCGCCGCGATCGGCGCGGCCGTCCCGGATTTCCAGGTCGGCCACGGGGCCGTAGGCGGCCGCGCGGCCGGGACGGACGTAGAACTCGACCTGGTTTCCGGCCTTCTCCAGTGCCCACCCGTAAAGCGTCGCGATCGCGCCGCGACCGAAGAACAGAATCTTCATTGTCTTCCTCTAACTGGAAATGGTGTTCCACTTGCTGTTTACTGTAGGCGAAGAACACCGCCGCCGTTCACCCCCGCGAGGAAGTGAGAACAATCTTGGCCGGACCGACTCACCTGCGAACGTCCGGTTTGCGGGCCGACGCGGCACACAACCGCGCGAAGATCGTCGAGGCGGCTCACGAGCTCTTCCGCGCGCGGGGCGCCGACGTCGCCATGAGCGCGATCGCCCGGCGTGCCGGGGTCGGCGTGGCGACGCTGTTCCGGCGGTTCCCGTCTCGGGAGGCCCTGCTCACCGAAGTGTTCGCCGAGCAGATCAGCCGCTGCGAGACCTTGCTGGACGAAGCCGTCGACGACCCGGACCCCTGGAACGGCTTCCGCCGCCTCATCGAGTTCATGTGCGCCGAGCAGATCAAGGACCGGGGGTTCGCCGAAGCGGTCCTCGCGTCGTTCACGGGCGAGAACGACTACCGGCACCGCCGCGACCGCGCCGAAACCGCGTTCGAAAGGCTGGTCCGCCGCGCCCGGCAAGCCGGCCGCCTCCGGCCGGACTTCGCGACCAGCGACCTCGTCATGCTCCTGTTCGCCAACGGCGGCCTCCGGGACGCCCCACCCGAGCACGCCCACGCCCTTTCCCGCCGGCTCGTCGCGTACCTCCTCGACGCGTTCGGCACCTCACCCGGCCCCGGCGGCGCCCCGCTTCCGCCGGCGAGCCCCCTCGGGCTGGAGCACGCGGTGGGCCCAGCCAAGAGATAGAACGTTCGGCTGACCGCGCCGGGATCGGCTGACATGGGGGTGGGCGCCCAGGTCCTCGCCGAGTACGGCTTCCACGTGATCCGGTTCGACAACCGGGACGCCGAGCTGTCCACCTGGCTCGACGAGCTCGGTGGTCGGCGTCTCGATGGGTGGCGGCATCGCGCAGCAGCTCGCCATCGACCGCCCCGCCGCGCCACCGTCGCGTACGACCGCGCCTACCACCCGGCCGGCACGTTCCGCCAGATCGCCGCCAACGCGATCGCCCCGGACCGCACCGGCGCCCTGCGCACCTTGAAGCTCCCGGCGGTCGTCATCCACGGCGACAGCGACCCCCTGGTCGACGTGAGCGGCGGCCGCGCCACGGCAGCGGCGATCCCCGGCGCCGAGCTGCTGGTCATCCCGGGCATGGGTCACGACCTGCCCGAAGCGGAATGGAGCCGGATCGCCGAGGCCATCGCGGCGAACGCCGCCCGGGCCTGAGGCCCGGCTGCCGCGGCCCGGGAGTTCCACGCCCAGCTGCCGTGGCGAGACCGGGCTACCGCAGGTGCGGCGGCCGCCACCGGGCTCGAAACGCAAGGCGCCATCGCGGCGAACGCCGCCCGGCTCCCCCGCAGCCGAGGGGCTCCACGCCCTGCTGCCGTGGCGAAACCGGACTACCCCAAGTGCGGCGAACCGTAGCCCCCACCACCACCGGACTCGCAACGCAACACGTCACCTCGGCGAACGCGGAGGCTGTTGACCTTCAGCATCTCCCGCGCGTCCGGGGTGCCCGGGTTCAGCACCACGCGCGGCGGAGCGCCGGCTTCGCCGCCGAACAGGCCCCACGCCGGCGTCACCGAACGCTCCCACCACAGCGACAGGTCCTGGTCGGCTTCCATCACGTACTCGCGGACCACGCCGTCGCCGCCGCGCCAGCGGCCCGCGCCGCCGGAGCCCTCCCGGATGCGGTATTCGCCGACCCGCACCGGGTACAGCGTCTCCACGACCTCGATCGGCAGATCGCGCAGCGATCCGTTGACGTTGTTGATCAAAGCCGTCTCTCCGTCGCTGCCGTCCCACGCACCCCAGCCGCCGACGGTCGCCTCCAGTGTCACGAACGGCTCGCCGGTGCGCGGGTGCTCCCCCGCGAACTGCACGATCATCGAGTCGCCGTAGCTGGCCGCGGCGACCCGGTCGGGCATGGCGGGCGCGAGCGCGGCCACGACGAGGTCGATGAGCATGCCGAGGCTGGAGTAGTAGTACTGGCACGCGGCCGGTTCCCGCGCGCCGAGCATCGACCCGTCGCGCACCTGGACCTCCAGCGGGGCGAACGAACCGCCGTTGAGGCTCACCTGCGGGGAGATCAGCAGCTTGTAGCCCACGCGGGCCGCGGAAACCGCTTGGGAGCGGCCGCAGTTGACCGGGCCGGTGGCCTGGTCGGCGCAGTCGGTGAGGTCGATGGTCATCGACTCGCCCGCGACGACGACCCGCACGCGCACCTTCAGCGGCGTGGCGGGGTCGATCGCGTCGTTGTCCAGGTAGCCGGTCGCCTCGTACTCGCCGTCCGGGATCGCCGCGATGCGTTCGCGTTCCAGCCGTTCGGTCTGGGCGAAGATCTGCTCGCGTGCCGCGTCGACGGTTTCCGCGCCGTAGCGGGCGAACAGCTCGCCGAGGCGCCGCACGCCCATGCGGGCACACGCGATCTGGGCGCGCATGTCGCCGAGCGTCACGTACGGGAACCGCACGTTCGTCTCGATCAGCCGCAGGACGTCGGCGCACTCGACGCCGCCGGCGACGATCCGCGTCGGCCCCATGCGGAGCCCTTCCTGGTAGATGTTCGTGGAATCCATCGACCCGCCGGGGTCCTTGGAGCCCATGTCGATCCAGTGTGCGCGTGAGGTCGCGAACCCGGCCAGTTCGCCGCCGACGAAGATCGGCGCGTAGACCGTGCAGTCGTTGAGGTGCGTGCCGCCGATGTAGGAGTCGTTGAGCACCCACACGTCGCCGGGCTGCCACACGTCCGCGCCGAACAGCTCCTCGGTGTGGCGGGTGCAGACCTCGAGGTTGCCGAGGAAGATCGGCAGCCCGGACGACTGGCCGAGCACGCGGTGGTGGCGGTCCAGCAGCGCGACCGCGCAGTCCTTGCCCTCGTAGATCGTCGGCGTGTACGACGACCGGATCAGGGTCATGTTCATGTCCTCGGCGGCCTGGATCAGCGCCGAGCGGATGATCTCGGTGGTGACGGGGCTGATGCTCACGCGTGGTCCTCCTGCAGGTGGTCGGCGGCCGCGAGGGTGATGACCAGGAAGCCGTGGTCGTCGACGGCGAGTTCGGCGTCCGGCGGGACGACCGTCGTGGCGGTTTCCTCGTGCACGATGGCGGGTCCGGCGAGCCGGCTGCCCGGCGCGAGCGCGGCGCGCGCCACGATCGTGGTGGGCACGGCCTTCCCGGCGAAGACGACGTCGCGCGTCACCGGGTCCGAGCGTTCGGGCGCCCCGTCGGCCGCCGCCGCGCCGCGGTCGACGACGCCGTGGCCGGTGGTGCGCAGGGCGACGAACTGCACCGGCGCGCCCGGCGTGGCGTGGCCGTAGCGCTGGTGGTGGATCTCGGCGAAGCGCGCTTCGATCGCGGGCAGGAAATCGGGGCTGTCGACCGGATCCGTGTCGAGGACCGGCACGGTCAGGGTGTAGTCCTGGCTCTCGTACCGCATGTCGATGCCGTGGGTCACCGACCGGCGGTCCTCGGCGATACCCTGCTCCCGCAACGCTTCCAGCGCCTGCTCGCGCAGCGAGTCGAGCGCCGCGCGCAGGGCGTGGGTGTCGAGCTCTGCGCCGTTTGCGAAGAACTGCAGGGTGAAGTCGCGCCGGACGTCGGCTTCGAGCATGCCCCACGCGGAGAACGCGCCGGGGAACCGCGGCACGATCACCTCGGTGATGCCGATTTCCCGGGCGATGAACGCCGCGTGCATCGGTCCCGCGCCGCCGAACGCGAGCAGCCCGAACTGCCCCGGTTCCCGGCCGTGCTCGACGGTCAGGGTGCGGATCGCCTGGGCCATCTTGGCGTTGCCGACGTCGCAGATGCCGGACGCCAGTTCGACCGGGTCCATGCCGAGCTGCTCCGCGAGGGTCGCGACGGCCTGGTGCGCGGCGTCGAGGTCGAGATCCATGCCGCCGCCGGCGAAGGACGCGGGGTCGACCCGGCCGAGCACGCAGTTCGCGTCGGTGATCGTGGCCTGGGTGCCGCCGTGGCCGTAGCACGCGGGGCCGGGCACGGCGCCCGCCGATTCGGGGCCCACGCGCAGCGCATCGCCCTCGGCGTAGGCGAGCGAACCGCCGCCCGCGCCGATCGTGTGCAGGTTCACCAGCGGCATCAGCAGCGGGAAACCCTCGGCCTCGCCGTCCGGCGAGACGTCGGCCGCGTGGTCGAGCACGAGGGAGACGTCGAACGAGGTGCCGCCCATGTCGACGCAGATCAGGTCGGGGCGGCCGAGCAGCTTCGCCGCCGCGACCCCGCCCATCGTGCCGCCGACCGGGCCGGACAGCAGCGTCTGCAAGGGGTGCCGCCGGGCGAACCCGGCGTTGACCAGCCCGCCGGAGGACTGCATGACGTGCACCGGGACGTGCAGGCCCTTCTCGGTGAACCGGCCCTCGATGCGGTCCAGGTAGCGGTGCACCGACGGGCCGGTGTAGGCCTCCAGCACGGCGGTGGACGTCCGCTCGTACTCCCGCCACTCCGGGGCGACCTCGTGGGAGAGCACGACCAGCACGTCGTCGCCGAGTTCTTCGCGCAGGATCTCCCCGGCCCGGCGCTCGTGCCCGGAATCGAGGTAGGAGAACAGGAAACACACCGCGACGGCCTCGAAACCCTCCGCCCGCACGCGTTTGGCGACCAGCCGCACGGCGTCTTCGTCGAGGGGTTCGCGTTCGGTGCCGCCGGCGTCGAGCCGGCCGGCCACCTCCGCGACCGCCTCCGGTCCGACGAGCGGCACCGGCTTGCGGTAGTGCAGGTCGAACAGCCGGTTGCGGTTGCCGCGGGCGATCCGGTAGACGTCCCCGATCCCCTGGGTGGTCAGGATCAGCACCTTCGCGCCGCGCCGTTCGAGCAGCGCGTTCAGCCCTTGCGTGGTGCCGTGCACGAAGAACTCGATGTCGGCGAACGGCAGGTCGAACTGCTCCAGCGCGCCGAAGACGCCGCGCGCGAGGTCGTCGGGGGTGGTGAGCACCTTGCCCGCGCGCAGCCGCTGCGTCGCGCCGTCGTGGACGACCACGTCGGTGAAGGTGCCGCCGATGTCCATGGCGACCCGGTAGGTCATGGGAACTCCTTGTCGGATGGGGGAAATCAGGTGAGCGCGCGGCCTTCGGTCTCGGGCAGCGGCAGGACGGCGAGGAGGGCGACGACGAGGAACGCCATGATCGACGCGACGGTCAGCGAGGACGCCACGCCGTGATCCATCATGGCGCCGATCACCGGCACGGAGACGGTGTTCGCCAGCAGGATCGCCGAGGTCGACCAGGAGTAGCCGACACCGCGCAGCCCGGTCGGCAGCACCTCGGCCGACCAGGTGTTCCAGATGCCCCAGGCACCGAGTGAGAAGAACGCGAGGATCAGGTTGCCCGCGTACAGCTGCGCGGAACCGGTGGCGAGGCCGAAGAGCACGCCGCCGATCGCCGAGGCGAGCGCGAACAGCAGGAAGATCCGCTTGCGTCCGTGGCGGCGGGTCAGCCACGCGGCGAGCAGGTACCCGGGCACCGACACGACCTGCGTCACCGCGACGAACCACAGCGCGCCGGACACGCTCAGCCCGCGGTTCTGCAGCAGCACCGGCAGCCAGGTCTGCAGACCCCAGTAGCCCCAGCTGAACGTGAACGAGGTGAGCAGCATCGGCAGGAACCGCCGCCGCACCGGCGACCGGAACAGGGTGCGCACCAGGCCCGCCCGGCCGCCGTCGTCCTCGGCGGAAAACGTGGTGTCCGCCGGGATGTCCGCGCCGAGGCCGCGCAGGACAGCGGCCGCTTCCGCGTGCCGGCCGCGCCGGGCGAGCCAGTACGGCGACTCGGGCACCCAGCGCAGCACCGCGAACGCCCACAGCCCGGCCAGCGCGGCGACGATGGCGACGGCGCGCCAGCTGATGGTGCCCAGCGACTGGCTCACGCCGATGCACAGCAGGGTGCCGATGGGGAAGCCGATGCTGAGTGCGACGGCGCCCTGGCCGCGGCGGGCGGTCGGCAGCAGTTCGAGGAAGTACGGGAACGTGACCGCGTAGACCCCGCCGAACGCGACGCCGGACAGGAACCGCAGCGCGAGGAACGGCCAGAACGCCGGGGAAAGCCCGGCGGCCAGCGCGAGCACCGCGTACAGCAGCAGGCTCGCGACCGTGACGCGGCGGCGGCCGAGCCGGTCGATCAGGCCGCCCCACAGCAGCGCGCCGGGCACCATGCCGAACGCGACCGCGGACAGCGCCCAGCCCAGCTTCGTGTTGTCGACGCCGAAGTCGCCGGCGATCCCGGTCGAGACGTAGACCAGTCCGACCTGCTCCCAGGCCTCGATGACGAAGGCGAAGAACAGGACCGAGCCGGCCAGCCAGTGCCGGCGGGTCAGCCGCATGCCGGTGCAGACGTCGCCGACCGTCGGCGCGGTGGTGACGGTGGGCGGGACGGATTCGTGCGGGGCGGCCATGGCGCCTCCTATCATCATCAAAACGTTTTGATGAGCTTTGCGGCATCAAACCCGCGCGTCGGCGCGGTGTCAAGACCCCGGCCGCCGGCCGGTGGGCGATACTGGGCCGTCGTGAGGCGGGGCGAAGGGAGAACGAGGGTGGACGGGGAGGCGGCCCGGCGGACCGTGACGATCCGCGAGGTCGCCGAGCGCGCCGGGGTTTCGATCAGCACGGTCTCGCACACGTTCTCCGGGCAGCGGCCCATTTCGGCCGCTACCCAGGCCCGCGTGCGCGAGGCCGCGGCGGAACTGGGTTACGACCCGAACCCCAGTGCCCGCTCGCTGCGAACCGGCCGGTCCGGCCTGGTGGGGCTGATCCTGCGCCCGCGCTACGCGGTCGCCGGCACGCCCGACCGCGCGGAGACGTTCAACCGGCTCGTCGGCGCGGTCGCGACCGAGATGCTGCGGCAGCGGACCGGGCTGATCCACGTACCCGACCTGCGCGACCCGGCAGTGGCGAGCGTCCCGATGGACGGCTGCATCGTGGCCCACCCGTACGGGGGCGACACGGCGCTGGCCGAACTGCTCGGCCGGGGCCTGCCCGTGGTGACCGTCGAGGAGGACCCGGACCGGCCGGAGCTGCCGTGGGCGGTCCGGCTGGACTACCCGCCGGTGGTCGAAGCGCTCCTGGAGCACCTCTACGACCAGGGTGCGCGCAGCATCCTGCTGCTCTCGGGCACCGAGGACAACGCGTGGAACCGGAGGCCGCGCGAGACGTACACGGCGTGGTGCGCGCGGCGCGCGTTGCCGCCACGGACCGGCCTGCTGAGCGAGGGCCTGAGCATGTCCGACGCCGCCGAACTGGTGCAGCCCCTGCTGTCCGATCCGGACCGGCCGGACGCGATCGTGGTCGCGACGAGCGACTTCGCCGCGCTGATCGCCGAAGTCGCCGCGGCGCAGGGACTGCGCATCCCGGACCAGCTGATGCTGGCGGCCCTGACCGACAGCGAGCACGCTCGCGCCGGCACCCCGCCGATCACGGCGATGGACCTGACCCACGAGGCACTGGCCGAACGTGCGGTCGAGCTGATGCTGGCCCGCCTGGCCGGCGCGGAAACCCCGGCCGGTCCGGTGTTCCTGACCCCGGACCTGCGACTGCGGGCCTCGACCCGGCGCACCGGCTGACGGCCGCGCGGTTCTGGGCCGGGCAGTGGCGGTGACCGGCGGGGAATCCGCTTGCGGCACCGAAAAGGCGTTCTCGTCGCGCGTGCAGGGGTAAACCCGGTACGGGCGGGTATGGCGGGAGGATGCCTCCCCGGTTGTGGCGTTGTCTCGTCGTGGTCGGTCTGCGGTACGCGCTCGGCGGCAGCCCTGGCGGCGCCGGGACGATGCTGGTGTTCTGGCTGCTCGTCACCGCGATCGTGCTCGTCGTCCCGGCACCGGGACGACGAGAACGAGGGTGAGAGCGCCGAGCGGGCTCAGGTGGAGAACGGCGAAGACGCGCCTTCCGCGCGGGTGCGGCCACGGCGGCCGGTCGCCGCCAGCGGCTGGGCGATGTCCTCCAGGGACTTGCCTTCGGCGTCGACGGCGAGGAAGCGGGCGATCAGGCCGCCCGCGATCATCACGGCCGCGCCGAGCAGGTAACCGAGGAACAGCCGGCCGGGGTGGTCCCCGGTGCCGATCAGAGCGCCGTAGAAGACCGGTCCCAGCGCGCCGAAGCACTGCGCGATCGCGAAGAACACCGCGATCGCCTTGGCCCGCACCTCCAGCGGGAAGATCTCGCTGACGGTCAGGTAACCCGCGCTGGCACCGGCGGAGGCGAAGAAGAAGATCACGCACCACGCGATCGTCTGCGTGATCGCGGTGAGGGAGCCGGTGTAGAACAGCACGGCCGTGACGGCGAGCAGGACGCCGGAAACGAGGTACGTGCCCGAGAGCATCGTCCGGCGGCCGAGGGTGTCGAAGAGGTGGCCGATGGTGAACGGGCCGACCAGGTTGCCGACCGCGAACGCGATCAGGTAGATCGGCGTGGCCACCGACGGCACCCCGTAGAACTTGCCGAGCACGAGGGTGTAGGTGAAGAAGATCGCGTTGTACAGGAACGACTGGCTGATCATCAGCGAAGCGCCCAGGATCGCCCGGGACGGGTACTCGCGGAACAGCACCCGGGCCAGCGCCACGTACCCGATCCGCTCGGCCGGCGTCACCTCCATCTCCTTGCTCCGGTCGACCGGCGGCAGGCTGCGGCCGGACTGCTCCACCTCGTGCTCGATCTGCTTGATCGACTCCTCGGCGGCGTGCTCCCGGCCGTGCATGACCTGCCAGCGCGGGCTTTCCGGCAGATGCCGCCGCACGAGCAGGATCACCAGCCCGAGCACCGGGCCGATCAGGAAGCCCAGCCGCCACCCCAGCGACATGTCCATCCGGTTGAGCAGGATGTAGGTCCCGATGGTGCCCAGCACGGCGCCGGCCCAGTACGTGCCGTTGACCGCGATGTCGACCCGGCCCCGGTAGCGGGCCGGGATCAGCTCGTCGATGGCGGAGTTGATCGCGGCGTACTCGCCGCCGATGCCCATGCCGGCGACGAACCGGGTGACGTAGAGGAAGGCGACCCAGCCCGCGCCATTGCCCAGTGTCGCCGCGGTCAGGCCGCTGCCGACGAGGTAGACCGCCAGGGTGAGCATGAACAGGTTCCGCCGGCCCAGTTTGTCGGACAGGTTGCCGAAGAAGAGGGCGCCGACCACCTCGCCGGCCAGGTAGATCGTCGCCAGCAACCCCGCCGCCGCCGACGACAGGTGCAGCGTCTCGGGCTTGGTGAGGGTGTCGGCGACGGCGCTGGCCACCGTGATTTCCAGGCCGTCGAGGATCCACGCCACCCCGAGCGCGACGACCATCCGGGTGTGGAACCGCGACCAGGGCAGCCGGTCGATGCGGGCCGGGATCAGCGTCCGGACCGCCGATGACGCGGGTGTCGCCGCCATGACAACCTCCTGGGGGAACGAGCTGCCCCGCACGGCTTCCCCCGCCGTCGCCGGTGAAACCCGGGCGGACGCAACGGTTGCCGGGGCTTGACCTCCGCGGCCGGCGTGCAACCGTCCGGCCGGGCACTTCCGTCCCTGGAGAATGCCCATGCGAAGCTTGCCCGCCTTGCCGGGTTTCCTGCTCCTCGTCGTCACCGTCACGGCGTGCGGCCTCGCCGGACCGGGGTCCGGGAACGAACCGGCGCTGTGCTCCCCCACCTACGAACCCCGCGAACTCGTCGGCCGCGGCCCGCTCCAGCCGACGTTCCCGTTCCCCTCGGGCCACCGACCGGACGAGCACCAGCCGGGCGAAACCCGCACCACGGACGCGGCCGTGATCAAGAAGATCGCCGCCGCCGCGTGTTCGCTGCCGACCCCGCCGGAGGAGCTGGCCTGCACCCTCGAACTCGGGCCGAGCTACGAACTCCGCTTCCTCGACGCGCAGGGCCGGACGACGACCCTCACCGCCGCCGGTTTCGGGTGCCAGTTCGTCGAAGGGCTGGGCCCCCGCCGGTACGACGCGAAGCCGCTCTGGGAAGCCTTGGCCGTCGCCGGTCTCCCCGCGCCGTCGCCCCGCTGACTCAGTCCACGCCGTCTTTCCTCGATGCACGCTGCGGTCAGCGATGGAAGCGGGTCGTGTTCTCCAGTGGCTCCCGGCCGACGGTGAGGGAGTTGATCGCGGCGCCGGGATCGGAGTAGCCGAACGAGATTCCGAACAGCAGCTTCCCGCCGGCGATGCCGAGCGTCTCGCGCACGGTGTCGGCGTAGAAGCTCAGCAGCGCTTGAGGGCAGCTGGCCACCCCGTAGGCGGCCATCGCCAGCAGCAGCGTCTGCGCGTACATGCCCACGTCGGCGGTCAGCCGCGGGTCGCCGGACTCCGGCGCGTACAGCAGAGCGACGTGGGGCGCACCGTAGAACCGCAGGCTCTTCTCGTCGTACGTGGCACGCAGATCGCGGTCACCGCGGGCGATGCCGAGCGTGTCGTACAAGGCGGCGCCGAACGCCGCACGCCGGCGGTGGTGCACCGGCGAGTAGATGTCGTCGCTGTACGGGAAGTCGGCGGTCCGCCGGCCGGCGCGCTCCGCGGCCACGATCGCGTCGGCCAGGCTGTCCCGCGCGGCTCCGCTGACCACCTCGACCTGCCAGGGCTGCGCGTTGGAGTTCGACGGCGCGGCGGCGGCCAGGCCGAAGATCGCCTCGATGGTCTCGTCCGGGACGCGGTCGGGCAGAAATCCCCTGGTCGCGCGCCTGTCCCGGATGAGCCGCTCCGCCACTCCGCTCATCACCGTGGTCACATCGACTCCTTAGGTACACGCTGACGTTTACCTGCGCGACCGTAGCGGACGCTCCGCGCTATGTAAACGTTGCCGTATTGTTGGCGGCATGGGAGACGAACCGGCCCGCCGAGCCGGGCGAGGCGGCCGCGAGCGCGTGCTGGCCGCCGCGAGCACCTTGTTCGCGGCGCGTGGCATCACCGCGACCACGATGGAGGACATCGCCGCCCACGCCCCGGTGTCCAAGCGGACCTTGTACGCCCACTTCCCCACCAAGGAGGACCTGGTCCTGGCCCACCTGGACCATCTCTTGCAGTCCGGCTACACGCTGCTCGAGACCCTGAAGCGGACCGACCTGCCCGCCCGCGACCGGCTCCTCGCGATGTTCGTCGTGCCACCGTGGCCGGACGGCATCGTCCATGGCTGCCCGTTCATCCACGCGGCGGCCGAGCACCCCGACCCCGCCGGCCGCGTGCACGCTTTCGCGCGCGAGCAGAAACTCGTCATGCTCGCCCTGGTCACCGGTCTCCTCGACGAACTGGGCATCGCCGAGCCACCACCATTGGCCGAGCAGCTGGTCACCCTCGCCGACGGCGCGGCCGGCCGCGCGATGGTCCTCAACGACCCCGGCTACGGCCGCCACGCCCGCGCGGCCGCCGAAACTCTGCTGGACCACGCACCCCGTCGCCCCGGCGCATAGCTCACCGCACCGGCCGAACGGCGGTCATGCCGGATCACCTGTTCTGCCCGGCAGTGCGCACGCGGCGAGCAGCGCCGCGATCGTCCACGCCGCCGGGCCGACGCCCCACCACGTGGACAGGGCGCCCGCGGTGACCGCACCGATCGTCTGAGCGCCGTAGAGCACGACGATGTACAGCGCCACCGCCCGCGACCGCAGCGAAAGGGCCACGGTCGCCTGCAGGAAACCGTTGTTGACCGTGACCATCGACGCCTGCGCGGCGCCGAAGACGAGGCCGGTCGCGAACAACGCCGGCACCGAGCCGAGCAAGGGCAGTGCCGTGAGCGCGAGCGCGGCGAACAGTGCGCACGCGGACCGCAGCGCCCGCTCGGGAACGTACCGGCGCAGGTTCGGGTAGGCCACGGCCGAGCAGACCGCGCCGATCCCGAACGCGGCCAGCACGAACCCGAGGTCGGTGGCGGAAAGGCGCCGGACCGTCAGGACGTACACCGGGACGAGCGCGGACATCGCTTGAGCCAGCGAGAAGAACGTCGCCGCGCGCACGAGCAGTTCGCGGTATCGCGGCGTGGCCCGGAGGAACGCCGTGGTTTCCCGCAGCGAATCCCGCCACGAGCCCGCGACGTTCGACGTCACGACTATCCGGCTCTTCCGGAAACACAGGACGAAACCGGCGAAGGACAGCGCGTTGGCGAGGTAGACCGGGAACCCGCCGACCGCGCCGAAGGCGAATCCGCCGGCCGCCGGGCCGAGCGTGCGGGCGAGGTTGAACGACAGGCTGTTCAGCGCCGAACCGTCCTTCACCAGATCCGCCGGCAGCACCGAGGACACTTCCGCGTTCCACGCCGGGTAGCCGGCGGCCCAGCCCGCGTTGAGCGCGAACGTCAGCACGAGGATCACGACCGGGCCGAGGCCGCCGCACCACCCGAGCACGGCGAAGACCGCCGCCACCAGGGCGCCGGTCACATTGGCCCAGAACAGGACCAGGCCACGGCCGATCCGGTCGGCCAGCACGCCCGCCGGGAACGACAGGACCACGGCCGGCAGGGTGGCCGCGGCCAGGAGCAGCGCGTTGATCAGCGGCGACGGCGAGGAGAGCGCGAGCTGCGCGGCCGCCGCGGTGTTGTGCATCCACGTACCGAAGTTGGACAGCACCGAGACGATCCACAGCTTCCGGTAGGCGGGCACGGCCAGCGGCGGCAGCCCGCGCCACGCGATACGGCTCTCGGACACCACGCCCCCTGTCGATCCGGTTCGGTCCGCCGAGCATCGCCGCCACGATCAAGGTCGTCAATCTTGATGGAATCAATGTGAGATGCTGGCGGCATGACCGATCGGACGTTCACCACGGCGCAGGCCGCCCGTCTGCTGGGGGTGAAGGCGGACACGGTGTACGCCTACGTGAGCCGCGGGCTGCTGAGCAGTACACGGGCCGCCGACGGGCGCACGAGCCGGTTCGACGCCGAGGAGGTCCGGCGCCTGGCGGCCAGGAACCGCAGGGGCGCACCGGAATCCGCCCCGATCGAGACGGCGCTCACCGTCATCCGCGACGGCGCGCTGTACTACCGGGGCCGGAACGCCGCCGAACTCGCGGGTACCACCACCTTCGAGGCCGTCGCGAACCTGTTGTGGACAGGCGTGCCGGCCGAGGACGCGGCGTTCGTGGCGGCCGAGCCCGTGCGCGAACTCGCGTGCGCGGTGATCCGGCCTCTCGCGCGGCAGGCGCGGCCGGTGGACCTGCTGCCGGTGATCGTCGGAGCCGCCGCCACCGCGGATCCGCTGCGCTACGACGTGGATCCGGCGATCGTGGTGGGCGCCGGCCGGGCCCTGCTCGCGGTGATGGTGGACGCCCTGCCCTCGTACGGGAACGCCCGGCCGGCGGACCCGCTCGCGGTGCGCCTGTGGTCGGCGCTGACCGCGAAGGAGCCGCACGAGGACGGGATCCGCGCGCTCGACGCCGCTCTGGTTTTGCTGGCCGACCACGATCTCGCGTCGTCGACGATGGCTGCCCGCACGGCGGCGTCCACCAGAGCGCATCCGTACGCGGTGGTCGCGACCGGGCTCGGAGCCCTGGACGGCCCGACGCACGGGGCGGCCGCGGAAGCGGTGCGCCGCTTCCTGCGTTCGGCGGCCGAACTGGCCGACCCGATGGCCGCCGTGGCCGACCGCGCCCACGAAACCGGCCGCGTGCCGGGGTTCGGGGAACCGCTCTACCCCGAGGGCGACCCGCGGGCGGCGAGGCTGCTCGAACTGATCCACGCGCCGAGCCCGATCCGGTCCACAGTGGACGAGCTGATGGCTGCACGGCCGGCCATGCGGCCGAACGTCGACCTCGCGCTCGCGGTGCTCGCCGAGGCCTCCGACATGGTGCCGGGTGCGGGCGAGACGATCCGCGCGATCGGGCGGACCGCGGGGTGGCTGGCGCACGCGCTGGAGGAGTACCGCGAGCGGCCGTACCGATTCCGCCCGCGGGGTTTCTACACAGGGAGCTGACCGCCGGAGCCGATCGTTCCGATCGGACAGTTCACATATCAACTGTTTACGTATAGACTGTCACCGTGAAGCAGCAACCGTCCCTGCACCGGGACCTCATGCGTTACCTGCACCGGGCCGCGTTGCTGAGCGAACGGGCCGGTGATCGCCGGTTCCAGCAGCGGATCGGCATCGGCCGGACCCTGTTCCTGGTGTTGCGGTCGATCGCCGACGCCGGCGAAGTCCCCCCGTCGCAACAGGAGATCGCCGACCTCCTGAGCCTGACGAAGGGGGCGGTCAGCCGTCACGTCGAGACCGCCCGGCACCGCGGATGGCTGGCGGTCGCGACCTCGGCCGCGTCTCGTCGTGAGCACACATTGACATTGACCCCCGCAGGCCGATCCCTCGTAACGGAAGGGCTGGCCGTCCAACGCGAGTACGAGCGACTCGGCGGCGAGCACCTGACCGACGCCGCGATGTCCACCACGATCCGCACCCTGAAGACGATCTGTGAACTCCTGGAGAACGAGGAGCGGCGATGAAGATCGAGGTCATCCTCGGCAGCACCCGCCCTGGGCGGGTCGGCGACCGCGTCTGCCGGTTCGTCATGGACAAGGCAGCCCTGGTCAACGGCGCCGAGTTCACCGTGCTCGACCTGGCCGACCACCCGATGCCGTTCTTCGACGAGCCGCTCGCACCACTGGCCAACGACGACCGCCGCCCGTCCGCCGCCGTGCGGGCTTGGCTCACAGCCGTGGCGGCTGCCGACGCCTACGTCTTCGTGACACCCGAGTACAACCACGCGCCGCCGGCAGCGCTGAAGAACGCCCTGGACTTCCTCGCCACCGAGGCCGCCGGCAAACCCGCGTCGATCGTGTCGTACTCCACCACCGCACACGGCGGGGCGCTGGCCGGTGAGCAGCTCCGGCTGGCGCTGAGCAAAGCGGGCATGCTGCCCTTGCCCAAGAGCCTCCCCCTCGCCCACGCCGACCGGCTGCTCGGCCCCACCGGCGAACTGGTCGAACGATCCGACCGGGCCCGCCGGATCGCCGAGTTCGTCCCGGCCTCCCTCCGCGACCTCGTCAACCACACCCGCGCGCTCGAAACCCTTGCCGAAGCGACACCATCCGGCCATTGAGCGACTTGCGCCCACCCATGCCGATGGGCAAGGCCCCCGGCGTGTTCGGCTCTCTGCTTGGATATCGGCGTGACCGTGTACGACCTCGCTCGCGCCCTGCCCGCCATCCCTGACCTGCGCGCGCTGTGCCGTGCGCTGGCCGCGTTGGACGTCGTGCTGAGTCCCGGCAGCCAAGACCGCTACCACCTCTACGACACCGGCTGGGCACCTGGTGAGGAGCTGGCGTCCATGCGGGACGGCGCGGGCAACGAATACTCGATCGTGTTCACGGCCGCAGGGGCGTACGTGCGCGGCTTCGACCACGAGTCCCCGATGAGCCCCTACGCCACCGACGACGACGAGCCGTGGCCCGGCGTTCTCGACACCGTGCCCGGCGTTTTCCGGGAGTGCGTGCGGGAACCGGCGTTCTGCGACGAGTACGGCACGCCGTACGTCACGGTGTGCCTGTGGCGTGAGCACGCCGACACCGCCTGGCGGCACGGAGTCATCGCCTTCCCCGACGACGGCGACGACGGAGCGGACTGGCTGTTCGCTCTGCTGACCGACGGCACACCCGAGGCGTACCGGGACTGGGCGCAGGACTACTACGAAAGGCCGATCGACCTCGACGCGGTCCGGCACATCTACGCGGGGCAACCGCTGACCGCGAACGTCGTGACCGCGCTCAACTCCGCCACCACCCTGGCGGCCGTGGCAGAACGCGTCGCCGCGACCGGTTACCCGATCCGCTGACCGGCCGTCCACCAGAACATGCCCCATGCTCCGCCGAGCATGCGCAAGCCAGCGCTCCGATTATGAGAGCGGTGGAACCACGTTCACGACATCGGCCAGGCCGACGAGCCGGGGACCCTCGAGCATCGACAGCCGCAGACCCGCCGAGATCGGCGGCCAGAGATCGGGTGCGAGCGGGTGGAGCCGAATCATCGCCTCGTTCCCGGGGGCAAGCGTTTTCCTTCCCTCCAGAGTCAAAGGCGCGTCGTGGCGTTCCCGGTGAACTTCCGGCGGAAATGCCCAGTGTGCTCGATAGCCGGAGTGGATCGCGGTGTGACGACCGCCTTGTTCCGCGGTCACGAGCCGCAGTCGGGCGCGGATGTACCCGCGCTCCCTTTCGGTCGCCGTCCAGCGGTCGTGCTCATGGTCAGGTTCCATGTCGAAATCATCCAGACGGAATAGCACCCCTGACATTCGCGGCCCGTCGATCGAAACCCCCGAATCGTCAGGGCTCGGTGCCCCACGCGAGGGCGCCGGACTGGTAGGCAGTAGCGGTAGCCAAGTCGGCGAAGGACGTCGCCGGGCGGTAGCTGTAGTCGTCGGCCTGGTTGAACGCCGACCAGTCGGCCTTGGCGATCCGCACCTGGATCTCGCCGGTGCTCGCGCCCGGGGCGAGGGTGCCGCCGCCGAGGCTCACCTCGACGTACGCGTCGGCACCCGGGCGCGCCGCACTGATCTTCACCACGCGCAAGGTGACGTTCGCGCAGCCGAGAACCGCGTAGTCGCACCAGACCTGGTAGCCCGGGTTGGTCGCGTCGCCGGTGAACCAATAGCGCGCGGTGACGCTGTTCAGGGCGACGGCCGCGCTGCCCCGGTTGACGATCTGGAGACCGGTGCGGATCTGGTTGCCGGTGACGGCGCTGTCGGCGCGTTGCTGCACGGCGAGGGAGCCGGTGCCGGTGTTGCCGCCGGTCGTGGTGGTGACCGAGACCGGGCTGCTCGCCGCGGACTGGTTGCCGGCGGCGTCCCGGGCGCGGACCGAGAACGTATACGCGGTGCCCGGAGTGAGGCCGGTGACCTGGTAGCTGGTGCTCGTGGTGCTGCCGACCACCGCACCGGCCGGGTTCAGCACGTCGTACCCGGCGACGCCGACGTCGTCGGTCGCGGCGGTCCAGGTCAGGCCGACGCTGGTACTGCCGGGCGTGGCGGTGACCCCCGTGGGTGCGGCAGGCGGGGTGGTGTCCCCTGTGGACAGTCCCGGTTGGCTGCCCCACAGCACCGTGGAGCCTTGCGCGAGCACCAGCTGCGGGTTGTCCACCGGCGCGGTCCCGCTGGGGGCGAGTCCGGTGTGCGACCAGTCGTTTCCGAGATTCCAGGTGCCGGTGCTGCTGATCCGGAACTGCACTTCCTTGCGGTAGCGCGACTGTCCGCCGGGAGCGACGCCGCCGGAGCACGGCACGTCGACGTAGTACACCGAGCCGGAGAACTGGTGCACGGTCGGCGCGTCGCACTGGTTGTAGGCGGAGGTGACCGAGATCTGGCCGGGCGTGGTGGCGCCGTCGAGGGTGAAGTAATAACGCAGCGAGCCGGTGAACGTGCGCGCCGGCCAGGCCGACTTGTTGAGCACGTACGCCTTGACCTCGGTGAACGTGCCGCCGTCGGGCTGGTTGAGCGCACCCTGCGCCAGGATTTCGGGGCCGTCCGGGGTTTCCTTCGGCGGGAAGCTCGCCAGGGGTGCGCCGCCGTACTCGCCGTACAGCCGGGCCAGCGCGCCGGTGAAGCCGGCGTTGTAGTCGAGCGCCACCTCGTTCATCGTGTAGTTGCCGCGGTCGTCGGTGTACGCGTCGTTGGCCGAGCTGGGACCGCCGACGAGCGCGCCGTACAGGACGTGCCGGCTCGCCACCGGGTCGGTGATGCTGTCGGCCCAGGAGCCGTGCGCGGTGCGGTGGTGCGGGTTGCGGGGCGGGTTGACGCCGAACCCGACCTCGTAGCTCGCGCCGCGCGGGTTGTCGCCGAGCGCGTAGTCGATCTGCCGCACGGCGAAGTCGTGGTACGTGGTGGCGCGGGCGGAATCCGTGGTCCGCAGCCAGTCCGAGTAGGCGAGGGCGACGAACGCGGTGTTGGCGGCGTACCGCAGCGAGCCCCACTGGTCGAGCACCGCCTGGCCGCCCGGCGAATACGGCACGCGCTGGCCGTTGACGCCGGTGGTCCACCAGTCCAGCCAGCGGTTGGCGTCGGCGACGTACTCGGGATCGCCGGTGAGCTGGGCGAGCAGGACGTACGCGCCGTAGGACTTGTCGTCCCACGCCAGCGTCCAGCGGTAGGAGCGGGTGGAGGTCTGCGGCTCGGTGGCCAGCTTCCCGTATTCGGCGCGCGCCTTGGTCAGGTAGGCGGCGTCGCCGGTGGCCTTGTACAGCCAGATCGCGCCCCACACCAGCTCGTCCTGGTAGCCGCTCCAGGACTTGTAGAAGTTCTGGGCGTCGGTGATGCAGGTGGAATAGGCGCCGCGGTAGTTGTCCGCGAACGAGTAGAGCTGCTTGGCGTGAGTGAGCAGGGTCGCCGCGTAGGCAGGGTCGTCGGCCCGGAAGACCAGTGAGCCGGCGGCCAGCTGCGCGGCGCCTTCGCCGGCGAGATCGGAGCCGGGGCAGGAGGTGTCGACGCGGTAGGCGGGGCGGGCCATGGTCATCGTCTCGGCGGGACCCCACCACTTGTGGTCGTCGTCGCCCTTGCCGACCTGGCCGTAGAGCACGTTGGGCTGGGGGTGGGCCTTGATCAGCCAGTCGTTGCCCCAGCGCAGGTTCGAGAGCAGGTACGGCCACTGCCCGGAGTCCTGGTAGGCGGCGCGGTTCTCCAGCGCGCCCCAAGCCAGCATGCTCATGCTGAACTCGAAGGGCAGCCCGAACTTGACGTGGTCGCCGGCGTCGTAGAACCCGCCGGTGAGGTCCAGGCCGACGTCCTTGCCGTCGTCGAGGGCGGACGGGCCGCGCCAGGAAACCCGGTTGCCGGCGGGCAGTGCGCCGGAGCGCTGTGCGTCGTAGAACCAGATCGCCTTCTGGAGGGCCTCGCCGTAGGCGAACTTGCCGGCCGCGGCGCGGGCGGCCGGGGACAGGCCGGGCACCACCACCGTCAAGCAGAGCACGAGGAGCGCCACGAGCGCCCGGGACACCCACTTCATCGTCGAAGCGTGCACTCCGCCTCCTCGGTTCTGGGAGCGCTTCCGGAACGACGGTAAGGATTCGCGCGCGGCCTGTAAAGCGTCGCCGCCACCGATAGGCATTTCAGCTGTGCAGTACTGGACTATCCGGCGTAGCGCGGGCGGACTCGGGCGGCATTCACAGTGGTGCACTTTGGGAGCGTTCCCAGATTTCGCCGTCCGACGGCGGCCTCGCGAGTCCTACCCGGACCGGTGGGCCACCAGAGCGGAAGCGACGCGGGCGACAGCGGGGTCGGCGTCGTGGGCCAACCGCCGCAGGACGTCGTGGGCCAACTCCGGCGGCAGCTCGGCAAGCGCCTGGGTCAGCCGTATCCGCACCGCGGAATCCGCCGCGTCGGCGGCGAACTCGCCGACGATCGCGCTCATCACCTGATCCGCGTACCCGTGTTCGGTCGCCAGCGAACTCAGCACCTCGGCCGCTTCGACGTCGTTCGTTCCCTCGACCACCATGGCGACGAGGATCGGCACCGCCGCGCTCCCGCCCCGGCTGCCCACGGCCAGCGCGGCCGGCCGGCGCACCGCCGGGTCCGGATCCGCGAGCGCGCCCGACAGCGCCGAAGTCGCCTCGTCGCCCGGCAGCTCGGCGATCGCCAAGACCGCGCGCCGCCGGATGCCGACGTCGGTCGAGCGCAGGCCCGCCGCCACGCTCGCCACGCCGTCGCCGCCCGCCCGCGCGAGGGCCCACCGGAGCGCGCCGGCGACGTTCGGGTCGGCTTCGGCGAGCACCGCCTTGGCCAGCAGGTCGGCGGGAACCGGAACGCCCTCGGCCGGGGCCAGGACGGCCTGCTGGCGCCGCGCGGCGCTGGGCGAGTCGAGCCCGTGCAGGAGCTCCACGACGCGCAGGACGTCCGGCCAGCCGTCGGGCGCCGAGGCGTCGATCGCACGGAGCCGCTCGAGCAGTTCCTGCTCCCGTTTCAGCCGGTCCTCGGTCCTGCGGATGAGGTCGTCGACCAGAGCGGCGGGCGGGACGAGCGCGTCCTCCAGCGCGCGGCCGATCTGCCGCAGCGTCAACCCCAGTGACCGCAGGCCTTCCACGTGGAAGATCCGGCGGATGTCCGCTTCGGAGTACTCGCGGTAGCCGCCCACGGTGCGGCCGGTCGGCCGCACCAGTCCGAGGGAGTCGTAGTGCCGCAGCATCCGCGTGCTCACCCCGGACCGGCGGGCCACCTCGCCGATCAGCACGCCGCTCCCCCGGCGCGTTCGGGACCGAGCGCGACGACCCGCTTCGCCTCGTCGACGGCCGAGTCGAACCCGGCGTCCGGGTCGTGCAGGAGCCGTTCCGTGGCTCGGGCGTGCGCACGCACCGCCGGGTCGGCACTGGCGAGTCCCGCCCGCAGGGCCGGCTCGACCACGTCCCCGAGCGCGACGAGTGCCCGGCTCAGGCTCAGCCGCAGCTCCCGGTCGCCACGGCCGAGCCGGCCGGCCAGGCGCACCGCCAGCTCCTCCCGGTCACCGTCGGGCACGAGGGCGACCGCGGCCCGCCACGCGCTTCGCTTGACTTCGTCGTCGGGGTCGTCGAGCAGCGCCGGGGTGATCGCGGGCCACGCGGCCCGGTCGCCGATCTTCGACAACGTGTGCAGCGCCTGGCTCCGGGCCTGCGGCCGGCCGGAACGCAGCTCGGTGACGAGCCGGGGCACCGTGAGCTCCGTGGGCAGGCGGGTCAACGCCCAGGTGAGCATGTCGCGCACGAAGAAGTCCGGCTCGATCGCGCACCGGGCGACGAGCGCGTCGACGAAGCCGGGCTCGGCGTACGTCCCGGCCGCCAGCGCCGCCTTCAGCCGTGTCGACGAATGCCCGGCAGCCAGCGCGTCGAGCAGGCGCGGGTTCTTTTCGCTGGTGATGGGGATCACCTCCTGCCGCCCAGTGAAGACCTTGTCACAGTGTCAAGGTCAAGCCCCGGTGTTCGCGCGGCGGGTCCGGCCGGGTTCCGCCGCCGCAAGGACGGCTCACGCTTTCTGCCCGGACGGCCTGGAACTACTGCCCCGGCGGGCAGCCTGGCACCAACCCATACACCGGCCATCGCGGCGTTGCTATCCTCCCGCCGAGTGATCGTCGACAAGGCGCCGTCACCGGCCGGTGACCCGGTTCGCCGGCCCACCGGAAAGGTCGCGTAGTGGGCAACCCGCTGGTCGCGGAGACCAAAGACTCCACCAAGGCGTATTCGGGCATTTCGCTGCTGGAGTCGGCAGCCGACCTGAAATCCGCGATCGAAAGCGGAGACTGGGCCTCGGTCGCCATGGGCGCCGTCGGCACCGCCCTCGACGCCCTCTCCATGGCGATGGACCCCTTCGGCGCGATCCTCGCCGCCGGCGTCGGGTGGCTCATCGAGCACGTCGGACCGCTCAAAGAAGCCCTCAACGGCCTCACCGGCAACGCCGACGAGATCGCCGCCCAGTCCGAGACCTGGAAGAACGTCGCCACCGAACTCGGCAGCATCGGCCAAGACCTGACCGGCATGGTCAAAACGGACGTCTCGTCCTGGACCGGCACCGCCGGGGACGCCTACCGCCAACGCGCGCAAGACACCGTCGTTCTGCTGGAAACCGCCCAAAAGGGCTGCGAAGGCGCCTCCAGCGGCGTCAAAACCGCCGGTGAGGTCGTCGCCGCGGTCCGGGCGCTGGTCCGCGACATCATCGCCGAACTCGTCGGCCACCTCATCAGCTGGGCCCTGCAGGTGATCTTCACCCTCGGCATCGGCATGACCTGGGTGGTCCCCCAGGTCATCACCGCGGTCGCGAAGACGGCGTCGAAGATCGCCGACCTCACCAAACGCCTGGTCAAGGCACTTCAGGCGCTGATCCCACTGTTGAAGCGGGCCGGTGACCTGTTTTCCGACGCGGCCAAGGCACTGAAGAACATCAAGCCCGGCAAGGCAGCGCCGCCGCCGAAGCACGCCGACATCAACGGCAACCCGAAGGGTCTCGACGGACCGAAGGGTGACAGCACCACTCCCTCGGGCGCCAAGGGCGACGGCACCACCCCGTCCGGCACCAAGGGTGACCCGCCGCCCAAGACCGACCCGCCGCCGGCGTCCAAAGGTCCCGACGACACGCCGGCGCCGAACGGCTCGACCACGCCTTCCGGCGGCGGGAAGGGCGCGGGCGGCGGGAAGGACGGCGGCAAGCCGCGCGACGGCGGGCTCGCCGGCCACAACGGCTCCCCCAAGGAAAACTCGACCCCGACCGACTGCCGGCCGGGCAGCGGCGACCCGATCGACATGACGACCGGGCGGATGATGCTCGCCCAGACCGACGTCGAGATCGACGGTGTCCTTTCGCTCGTGCTGGACCGCGCCCACTTCTCCGGCTACCGCAGCGGTGTCCACTTCGGACGGTCCTGGGCGTCGACCGTGGACCAGCGCCTGGAAACCGGGGAAGACCGCGTCGACTTCGCCGCCGAGGACGGCACGCTGCTGGTCTACCCCGTCCCGGGCGCCGCGGCCGTCGCGCCGGTCGAGGGTCCGCGGTGGCCGCTGCGGCGCCTCGGTGACGAGTACGTCATGGAGCAGCCGGACCTCGGCCGCACCCTGCACTTCCCCGCCGGCGGGGAGATCGGCCGGCTGGCGGCGATCTCCGACGCCGACGGCAACCGGATCGTCTTCGACCGCGACCCGCACGGGACGCTGCGCGAGGTGCGGCACTCGGCCGGGCACCGCATCGCCGTCACCACGGCCGACGGCCGGATCACCGAGCTCACCTCCGTCGGCGCCCGCGACGACGACCGCGTCACCCTCGCCCGGTTCGCCTACGACGAGCGGGCGAACCTGGTGGAGGTGATCAACTCCTCGGGCCGGCCCTACCGGTTCGCCTACGACGACGCGGGCCGCATCACCGGCTGGCAGGACCGCAACGGCCGGGGCTACGAGTTCAGCTACGACGAGCTGGACCGCTGCGTCCGGGGCACCGGGCCGGGCGGGGTGCTCTCCTACACCTTCGCCTACGACCGGGAAAACCGCGTCAACCGCGCGACCGACTCGCTCGGTCACACCACCACCTTCGAGCTGAACGAGGAGTTCCAGCTCGTCCGCGAGACCGATCCGCTCGGCGGCGTGACGACCTACGAGTGGGACCGCCACGACCGGCTGCTCGCCGTGACCGATCCGCTGGGCCGGGCCACCCGGTACGGCTACGACGAACACGGCAGGCGGACGTCGGAAACCCGCCCGGACGGGAGCGTGCACAGCGTCCGCTACGACGGGCGCGGCCGTCCGCGGGCCACGGTCGAACCGGACGGCGCGGTGTGGGCCCACGAATACGACGAGACCGGCCGGCTCGTCGCGACCACCGACCCGATGGGCGGGGTCCGCCGGTACGGCTACGGCCCGGGCGGAGCGCTCAGCTCGTTCACCGACGAAGAAGGCCGCACGACGGGGATCGAGTGCGACGCCCTCGGCAAGCCCCGCACGGTCCTCGACCCCGCCGGCGGGCGCACGACCTACACCTACGACCGGCTCGGCCGCGTCGAGTCCGTCACCGATCCGGCCGGCAACACGACGACGTTCGCGTGGACGGTCGAGGGCGAGCTGTGGAAGCGCATCGCCCCGGACGGTTCCGTGGAGCGCTTCACCTACGACGGCGAGATCAACGCGGTCGAGCGGACGGACGCCGCGGGTGCCGTGACCCGGACCGACTTCGGGCCGTTCGACCTGCCCGTCTGCGAGATCGCGCCGGACGGCAGCCGCACGCGGTTCGCCTACGACACCGAGCTGCGGCTCGTCTCGGTGACCAACGCCGCGGGCGCGCAGTGGCGGATCGACTACGACGCCGCCGGGCGGGTCGTGCGCGAGACCGACTTCGACGGCCGGGTCGTCACCTACCGGCGCGACGCCGCCGGCCAGCTGGTCGAAAGCAGCACGGGCGCCGGGGAACCGACGACCTACACCTGGGACGCGCTGGGCCGGCTGACCGGGAAGCGCCGCGGGGACCGCGTCACGACCTACGCCTACGACGCCGCGGGCCGCCTGGTGCGCGCGACCAACGCCGACGCCGACCTCACCTTCGCCTACGACCGCCTCGGCCGGGTGGTGGCCGAGACCTGCGACGGCCGGGAAGTCCGCTCGGGCTACGACCGCAGCGGGCTGCGGACCGCGCGCCGCACCGCCTCGGGTGTCACGAGCACCTGGAGCTACGACGCGGCGAGCGCGCCGGCCGAGCTGAGCACGGCCGGCCGGTCGATCCGGTTCGCGCACGATCCGGCCGGCCGCGAGATCGGCCGGGTCTTCGGCGCCGCGACGCTGGTCCAGACCTGGGACGCGAACGACCGGCTCGTCGAGCAGGTCGTCGCCGGGGCCGACGGGCAGCCGCGGCAGCGGCGCGCCTACCGCCACCGGGCGGACGACGTGCTCGCCGGGGTGGACGACCTGCTCTCGGGCCGCCGCGAGTTCGCGCTGGACCGGCTGGGCCGGGTCACCGGCCTGCAGCGGCCCGACGGCGGCGAGCGGTACGCCTACGACGCGGCGGGCAACATCGCCGTGGCGGAGTGGGCCGACCACCCGGCCGCGGGCCCCCGCGAGTACACCGGGACGCTGGTGCGGCGCGCCGGCGACGTCCAGTACCGCTACGACGACCTGGGCCGCCTCACCTGGCGGCAGCAGCCGGGCGGCCCCGCCGGCTGGAGCTTCGCCTGGAACGCCGACGACCGCCTCGAGCAGGTGCGGACCCCGGACGGCCACGAGTGGCGCTACGCCTACGACGCGCTGGGACGCCGGGTCGCCAAGCGCCTGCTCGGCCCGGACGGCACGGTCGCCGCCGAGACGGTCTTCGTCTGGGACGGGATCGTCCCGGCTGAGGAGATCGTCACGAACGGCGGTGCGCCGGCGCGGATCACGACGTGGGACTGGGAAGCGGACCGGCCGGTGCCGGTGAGCGTGCTGGACCGCCGCACCCGCGCGGACGGCGGCCTCGACGAACAGTTCCACGCCGTCGTCGCCGACCTGATCGGCAGCCCGGCGGAGCTGGTCGACGAGTCCGGCCGGATCACGTGGCACTCGGCGCAGACCCTGTGGGGCCTGGAGGCCGGTGGCCCGGGGCCGACGCCACTGCGCTTCCCGGGCCAGTACTTCGACGCCGAGACGGGCCTGCACTACAACGTCAACCGGTACTACGAGCCGGAAACCGGGCGGTACATCAGCCCGGACCCGATCGGGCTCGGCGGCGGCACGAACCCGCACGCGTACGTCCGCAACCCCACCGGCTGGCTCGACCCGGTCGGCCTCAAGGGCGGCCGGGGCAAGTGCAAGGGCGGCAAGGCGAACAACCCGGTGCTGGGCAACAACCGCCCGGGCCAGCCGGTGTTCCACGGCAACGCGAACGTGCCGGTGACGGAGATCAGCGACAAGAAGTTCGTCGGCATCCTGGAGAACCTCGCCTCCGGCCGCGGCGAAGGCGCGCGCCGGGCGAAGGAACTGCTGAAGCAGATGCAGGAAGGCCGCGGCTGGCAGCAGACGGCGGGCATCCACCAGGGCGGCCTCGGCGGCGCGGCGGGCGGCGCCGACCCGCGGCCCCACATCACGGTGAACGTGGGCGGCCGCGGTTACCACGTCCACGTGGGCAGCTCCAACGGCAACCTCTTCGCCCAGGACATCACGCCCAACCCGATCCGCTGACGGAGGCCGCCGCGCCGGTCGTGCCAGGTTCCGGCGTGCCGGCCGTCGCCGGTTCGCTGGAGCTTCCGCTCGGCCGGATTGCCCGGGACGGCACCGGGTTGTCAGCGGGCTGGGCCGAGGCCGCAGCGGCCGGCGGACGGGCCCCGGGCACGGCCAGGTACAGCTGCCCGGACATCAGGCTCCGCCGGCGCACTCCCGGGTTGGCGGCGCCGGCCGGGCGAGTTCGTCCTCGACGAACGTGGGCCTGGCCAGCGTGATCGCCGGGATGGTCGCCACGAGGGCGACTGCGGGCAGAAACAGCAGCGGCAGGGTCCACCCGCCGCTCACGTCGTGCAGCAGCCCGACGAGCAGCGGACCGAGCGCGCCGAGCGCGTACGCGACCCCCTGGGCGAAGCCGCTCAGCGCGACGGTGCCGCCGTGGGTTCGGGTGCGACCGTTGATGAGCACGAGGCAGACCGGGAACAGGATCGACCCCGAGCCGATGAGCAGCACCCAGAGCAGGGTGAGTGCCGCAGGCGCGAGCAGCAGGCCGAGGTAGCCGAGCACGAAGCTCGCGATACCGGCGGCGATCAGCCAGCCGACATTGCGCAGCCGCGCGACGAGCAGGGGCGCGACGAGTGCGCCGGGCACGCTGATGAGGCCGGTGACGGCGAGCAGCACACCGGCCTCGGTCGGCGTCGAGCCGGCGATGTCGCCGAGGATCTCGGGCAGCCACGCGAAACACGCGTAGGTGCAGATCGTGCTGGTCGAGAACACCACGGTGATCGACAGGGCCACGCGTGACCGCCACAGTCGCGTGACGACGGCAGGAGGCGGGGACTCGACAGCGACGGCATCCGAGAGTCGCCGGCGGCGCTCCCGCGCGATGATGACGAGCCAAGGGACAAGCGCGACCACCGAAGTCACCGACCAGATGCCGAGCGAGAACCGCCAGCCGAGCTGCTCGGCGACCGGAGCGGCGAGCGCAGCGGGCACGGCCGTGCTCACGCCCACGATGCAGGCGTAGACGGCGGTCAGCAGCGCTACCCGGTCGGGAAAGTAGCGCCGCACGATCGGCGGCAGCAGCACATTGCCGATGCCCGTACCGGCGAGCGCGACGACACTGCCGATGAGCAGCACCGCGAAGCCCGGGGCGAACGCGCGCACGAGATGGCCGAAGGTCATGAGCAGCAACGCGAGCACGAGGCCGCCGTCGAGGCCGAGGCCGCGGGCGACGCGCGGCGCGATGAACCCGGATGCCGCGAGCAGGATCGGCGGCAACGTGCCGAGCAGCCCGACGCCGATGTCCGATATCGGGATGTCCACCCGGATGTCGCCGAGGATCGGCGACACCGCCGCAACCGCCTGGCGCAGGGTGAAGGCCACGAGCACGATGCCCAGCAGCGCGGCCGCGCGTCCCGCCCACAGCGGAAGGGGGCGGTGCTCGGACATTCACCGACTCTAGCTTCTTGAAGCGACCCCGGCGGGAGGCGGCGAGCGTGCTGTACCTCACCGGCGGCGAGCTCGAAGACGCCGAACACGCCCTCGAACCGGTCGGCTACGACGGCGCCGCCGTTGACACTTTAACTAAGTTCAGGCATCGTGGGGACAGCCTTGAACGTTGTTAAGGCGCTGGCCGGGCAACCGCTGGTCGCCCACCGACACGTGGAGTCACGCCATGTCGTTCCTCGTCGCCATCGCGATCTACGTCATCCGCGTCCTGCGCCGGCCGATGGACGTCCGGCTGAAGCTGCGGCACGCCGGCCCGCTGGCGGTCGTTTCCGGCGCCGGGGCGGTGGTGGCGGCCTGGAGCAAGCTCCGGCCGGACGGGATCGCCACTTCCTACCTGCTGGGCGAAGTCCTCGGCGTGCTCGCGGTCTACCTGATGACCTGGACAACGGTCCTGGCCACCCGGTTGCCCACGCTGGAACGCTGCTTCGGCGGTCTGGACCGCATGTACTTCTGGCACCGGCTGTGCGGCATCTGGTCTCTCCTGCTGTTCATCCCGCACACGCTGGTCACCAGCGGCAGCGACCAGGCGGCACCCGCGGAGGAGCTCACCTTCTCCGGCGAGGCGGGGCGGGCGCTGGGCTTGTTCGCCGCACTCGGCTTGATCGCGCTGACCCTGGTTTCGCTGGCCCGGGTGAGCCGGCTGCTGCGCGTCGGTTACCGGCTTTGGCTGGTGACGCACCGGTTCATCGGCCTGATGCTGGTCGCCGCCCTGGTGCACGGCTGGTTGCTCGACGAGGTACTGGCGGGATCGGCCGTGTTGCGTGTCAGCTACGTGATCATCAGCGCTGTCGGAGTCACCGCGTACGGCTACGACGAACTGCTGCTCCGGCGCAGAGCGGCGAAAGCCGACTACGTGATCAAGGAGGTGCTCCGCCCGGGAGCGCACATCACCGACGTCCTGTTGACGCCGACCGGTGCCGGTTCGCCGTTGCGGGGCGGGCAGTTCGTCTACCTGAGCGTGGGCGGGGAACACCGCTGGCGCGAACACCCGTTCAGCGTGGCGGGAACGTCGTCGGACGGCTCGGTCCGGCTCACCATCCGCTCACGCGGCCGGGACACCTTGCGGATGCACGAAAACCTGCGTCCCGGACTGCCGGCCGTGGTCAACGGTCCGTACGGCATGTTCGACCACACTCTCGGCGGCGCTCGCCAGATCTGGATCGCCGGCGGTATCGGGGTGGCTCCGTTCCTGGGCTGGCTGACCACCGAACGGGTCGACGAGCCGAGCCGCATCGATCTGTTCTACTGCGCCGGCACCGAGGCCGAAGCGGTGTTCCTGCCCGACCTCGTCGCGGCCGCCGACCGCTTGCCGAACCTCGAGGTGCACCCGGTCTTCTCCGAAAAGGACGGCAGGCTCACGGTCGATCGCGTCCAGGCCGCGGCCGGTCCGGTGACGGCGGACACGCACGTGTTCCTGTGCGGCCCGGCGGCGATGGTCGCGAAGCTCGGCACCGGCCTGCGGCAGCAAGGCATTCCGCGCGATTACGTGCACGCCGAGCACTTCGAGTTCCGTTAGGTCAACCTTGCCCCGCCGGTGGGATGTTCGAGGACGGCGTTGATCAGGACCACGCCGTTTCTCCCACCCTCGGCTTCGGCGACACACTCGCCTGCCTGGCGCGGCGCTCGTCGTGGCCGCGCCGGCTGCGGCCCCTGCTGCTGCGCAGGCGCGGCCGGCTCACGCGCCCGGCCGGGCGGCGAGCCCGTCGAGGACGATGCCGAGATGCCGTTCGAAGCGCTGGTCGCCGTCGTCGAGGAGGTGCCCGGCCTCCTTCACCAGTGACGCGCCTTCGCCGAGCCAGGCGTCGCGCTCGGTGGCCGAGTAGCGCGTCGGATCGGTCTCGGCGGCCTGGCGCCGCTCCTGCTCTTCGATGACGAAGCCGACGACGAACGCGGTGACCACGTCGACGGCGTCGTCGGCGTCGGCGGGCTTCCAGCCGGCCGCGGTCCAGCGTTCGAACAACGGCTCCTTCATGCGGACCACGTCCGGGTCGGTGATCCGGGTGCCACTGAAGATGCGGGCTCCGTCGCGGTGGACCAGGTACTCCGCGCGCAAGACACGGGCGTAGGCGGTGAGGTCGTCGCGCCAGCCGTCGCCGGGCGGGACCGCGGCGAAGGCGCTGCTCACGCGGCGCATGACCTCGGTGGCCATCTCGTCGAGCAGCTCCTGCTTGTTGCGCACATGCCAGTAGAGGGCGGGAGCGCGGACGTCCAGCCGGGAGGCGAGCGCACGAACCGTGAGGGCGTCCATGCCCTGGTCGTCGAGCAGCTCGAGCGCCGCCGTGATGATCCGTTCCCGAGTGATGCCCTTGGTCATGGTTGACAACTTAACATTGTTCAGGCATGGTGGCTACAGCGTTGAACTTAGTTAAGGAGGAGGCTCTGATGCGTGCTGCGGTCGTCACCACTCCCGGTACGTCACCCGTCTGCGATGACTTCTCCGAGCCGCCGGTCCCACCCGGTCACGAGCCGCTGCACCTCGTCGGGGCCGGCTTGCACCACATCGTTCGCACGCTGGCCGCCGGGTGGCACCACGGCCACGGGCAGATGACGTATCCGCTGGTGCCGGGCATCGACGCGGTCGCTCGCACCGGCGACGGGCGCTTGGTCTACACCGGATACGCGCGTCCACCCTCGGGGACGATGGCCGAGCGGCTGGTCGCCCCCTTCCAGGCGGAGGTTCCGGCGGGGGCGGATCCACTCGCGATCGCCGCGGGCATGAACCCCGGACTTTCGGGCTGGATGGCCCTGACCGCGCGACGCAAGGAAGCGGGGGCGTTGGGCACCGTGCTGGTGCTGGGCGCCACGGGGATGTCGGGCAGCCTTGCCGTGCAGGGGGCGTGGGCACTCGGGGCGGAGCAGGTCATCGCCGCCGGGCGCGATCCGGCGGCGCTGGAGTGGCTGCGCGGCGCGGGAACGACGACCGTGTCGCTGGCCCACGACGGACCCGACGGCCTGGAGAAGGCCCTGGCTGACGCGATGTCCGAGACGTCGCCGGGTCTCGTGCTGGATTACCTGTGGGGGCCCGTCGCCGAGGCCGTCTTCGCCGTGCTGGGTCGCGGCGGCGAGGACACCGAGGCGACCACGGCCTACGTGCAGATCGGCTCGTTCGCGGGCTTGGAGGCGTCGCTGCCCGCGGACCTGCTGCGCGACAGGCGGATCCGGATCACCGGCAGCGGCATCGGCTCGCGGTCCGCCGAGGAGATGCTCGCCGAGGCGCCCGAGCTCATGGCCCGCTTCGCCGACGGGTCCCTGCAGCTGCCCTACACCGCGTTCCCGCTGAGCCGGGTCGGTGAGGCGTGGGCACACACCGGCCGCAGCCGCGCCGTCGTCGTGCCGGGTTGAGCCGTCCCCCGAATCAGAACCAACGGAGAGAGGAAAGCCATGCAGAAGAGGGCACTAGTGGTGGGGCTCGGGATCGCGGGGATGTCCGCGGCGATCGGGCTGCGCCAGGCCGGTTGGACGCCGGTGATCGTCGAACGGGCGCCCGAGCGGCGTACCGGGGGTTACTTCATCTTCATGTTCCCGGAGGGTGTGCAGGCCGCGGCCGACCTGGGGATCGCCGACCACCTGCACACCCGCAACCCGGAATGGCGACCGGGCGGGAACTCGTGGTCGGTGGATCGCCGGGGCAGGCGCAGGCCGGCCCTGGGATTGCTGGACGCGCCCAGCGGGCTGGCAGCGGTGCTGCGCGGCGACATCGAGGCCGCGTTGTGGCAGGGCATCACCGGTGACGGGACCGAGGGCGCGGTCGAGGTGCGGTTCGCGACGACTCCGGTCGAGATCGCCGAGGGCGCCGGCGGGGTGCGGGTCCTGCTCGAGGACGCCGGCACCGGGAAGCAGTACCGCGAGGACTTCGATCTCGTGGTCGGCGCGGACGGGATGCGCTCGAGCGTGCGCCGGATGGTGTTCGGTCCGGACGAGGACTACCTGGCGAACTGGAAGGCGATGATCTGCGCGTTCCAGATGAAGGAGCAAGTGCCCACCTACGAGGCGGGCGACAGCATCATCGTCTCGCGCCCCAAGCGTGCGATGTGGGTGTTCGGGCTCGCCGACCACGCGCCCTGCGCGTGGCTGACCTACCGCACCGAGGACATCCCGGACCGGTTCGCCGGGCCGTCGATCGAGCAGGTGCGCGCGGCCTTCTCCGGGATGGAAGACGAACCCGTGGTGCGCCACGTCCTGGATTCCCTGGAGCAGGCCCCTGACCACGTGTTCGACTCGATCCACCAGGTGAAGATGCCCCGGTGGAGCACGGGGCGGGTCGTGCTGGTGGGCGACGCGGCCTGGTGCATGAACACCTACTCGGCCATGGGCTCCTCGTCCTCGCTGCGCGGCGGCGCCGCACTGGGCGCGGCCCTGCGGGAGCACCCCGGCGACCTCGCCGCCGCTCTGGAAGCTTGGGAGACCGGCCTGCGTCCCTACATCACCAGCCAGCGGCGCTCCGCACGGATCAAGCAGCAGCGGTTCGTCCCGTCCAGCCGCCCGGTCCAGGTGGTGGTTTCGGGCGTTCTCGAGCTGATCCGCAAGGTCGTCCACCGCCGGCTGGCAGCGGAATACACCACGGCAGCGGCCGCTGCCCCGTCCGGCGCGGCGCGGTGACGGCCATGCGGAAGAGGGCGTTGGTGGTGGGGCTCGGGATCGCGGGGATGTCCGCGGCGATCGGCCTGCGCCGGGCCGGTTGGACGCCGGTGATCATCGAACGGGCACCCGAGCGGCGTACCGGGGGTTACTTCGTCGGGCTGTTCCCGGAGGGCCGGCAGGCCGCGGCCGACCTGGGCATCGCCGACCACCTGCACACCCGCAACCCGGACCGGGCGGCCGGTGCGAACGCGTGGTCGGTGGATCGCCGGGGCAGGCGCCGGCCGGCACTGGGATTCCTGGACCAGCCCGGGGAGCCGGCAGCGGTGCTGCGCGGGGACGTCGAGGCCGCGCTGTGGCAGAGCATCACCGGCGTCGAGGTGCGGTTCGGGACCACTCCGGTCACGATCACCGAGGGTCCTGCTGAGGTGCAGGTGCTGCTCGAGAAGGCCGGCACCGGTGCGCAGTACCGCGAGAGCTTCGACCTGGTCGTCGGCGCGGACGGGATGCGCTCGAGCGTGCGCCGGATGGTGTTCGGTCCGGACGAGGACTACCTGACCACGTGGAACGCGATGATCTGCGCGTTCCAGCTGAAGGAGCAAGTGCCCTCGTACGAGGCGAGCGACAGCATCATCATCGCGCGCGCGAAGCGGGCGGTGTGGGTGTTCGGGCTCGCCGACCACGCGCCCACCGCGCTGCTGACGTACCGGACGACAGACATCCAGGAGCAGTTCAGCGGGTCGCGGGTCCAGCGGCTGCGCTCGGTCTTCTCCGGAATGGACGATCCCGTGGTGCGCCACGTCCTGGACTCCCTGGAAGAGGCCCCTGATCGCCTGTTCGACTCGGTGCACCAGGTGCGGCTGCCGCGGTGGAGCACGGGACGGGTCGTGCTGGTGGGGGACGCGGCGTGGTGCATGAACCTCTACTCGGGCATGGGTGCCACGTCCTCGCTGCGCGGCGGCGCCGCACTGGGCGCGGCCCTGCGGGAGCACCCCGGCGACCTCGCCGCCGCCCTGGACGCCTGGGAGACCGGCCTGCGTCCGTTCATCACCAAGCACCAGCGCACCGCCCGGCTCAAGCAGCAGATGTTCGTCCCGTCCAGCCGCCGGGCCGAGGCGCTGCGGTCGGTCCTCCTCGGTCTGGTCCGCCGGATCCGCGGCCGTCGGCCGGCGACGGAGGCGGGCGGTGCGCGAGCGCGGGCACTGTCCGGCGCGTCGCGGTGAGCCGCAAGGCACGGGCCAACTGCCGGGCCGATCCGATCGACGTTCGGAATTTCGGCTAGTTTTCGAACATACCTCAGGATCGAGCGCATGGCTCCGAGATGTCGTGGATTCTGATGGCATGAGTCGAACAGATCTCGTATCCACTCTCGACCGGGCGGGGGTCGAGCACGAGGAACTGCACGTGGTCCGCGGGGCCCGCAGCGACCTCCCGATCGTCGTGGCGGTGCACTCCACCGCACGCGGCCCGGCGATCGGGGGCTGCCGGATCAAGCCGTACCGATCCGTCGGCGACGGCGTGGCCGACGCCTTGCGGCTCTCCCGCGCGATGACGCTCAAATGCGGGCTCGCCGAGCTGCCGCACGGCGGTGGCAAGACCGTCGTGGTCCTCGGTGACGCACCGCTGACGCCGCCGGTGCGCGAGAACCTCGTGCTCGACATCGCCGAGACGATCGGCAGGCTGGGCGGGCGCTACCGCACCGGACCCGACATCGGGACCACCCCGCAGGACATGGCGGTGATCCACCGCCTCACCCCGGGATGGGCGTTCTGCCGGCCCGAAGCGCTCGGCGGCAGCGGCAACTCGAGCGCGGCCACCGCCCGCGGGGTCCGCGCCGCCCTCGACGCCGGTGTCGCCCGGGTCCGTGGCACCCGGGCCGTCGCCGGCCTGCGGATCGGCGTCATCGGCTACGGCAGCGTCGGCCGTCTCCTGGGCCGGTCGCTGGCCGCCGACGGCGCCGACGTGGTCGTCGCCGACCGGGACGACCGCCTCCGCGCGCAGGTGGAGACCGACGGTCTCACCTGGACCGCGTCGGACCTGCTGCGGCAGGACCTCGACATCCTCGTGCCCGCCGCCACCGGCGGCCTGCTCAGCCCCGAGACCGTCGCCGGCTGCACGATCCCGCTGATCGTCGGCCCGGCCAACAACCAGCTCACCGGCGACGAGGTCGCCACCCTCCTGCACGAGCGCGGCATCACGTGGATCCCGGACACGGTCGCGAGCGCCGGCGGCATCATCCACGCCGTCTGCCGTGAGGAGCTGGCCTGCGACGAACCGGAAACCGACGCCCGCATCGACGCCATCGGCGCCAAGGTCGACCGGATCCTCGCCCACGCCCGGACCCACGGGACCACCCCGCTGCGGGCCGCACACGCACTCGCCACCCACCACCAGCCGGCAACGGCCTGAAACCGCGGAGCACCACGCACGATGACCATCGCGCCCGGCACCCCCCAGCCGCCGTCCGAACCGCCGCTCAAAGTCGTGCTCGTCGTGCGGGACGGGCTGCCCGCCAACCAGGCGGTCAACGCCGCGACCGTCCTCGGGGCCAGCATCGGCACCCGGCTGGGGCTCCCGCTGGGCCCCGAGGCGGTCGACGCCACCGGCACCCGTTACCACGGCATCGTCACCACTCCGGTCCCGATCCTGACCACCGGCGCCGCCGAGCTGACCCGCCTCCACCGGCTCGCCGGCGAGCGGGAACAGCTGACCGTGCTGTGCCTGACCGAAACGGCCCGCCGCGCCCGCACCTACGAGGCGTACCTGGCCGACCTCGCCGCCACCACCGAGTCCGACGCCGACCTCGTCGGCATGATCGTCGCGGGCCCGCGCAACCAGGTCACCAAGCTGACCAAGCGCCTTCCCTTACTGGCCTGAGGCAACGGGCGCGTGGTCACTTCCCGCGCCATTCGTTCGCGTGCTCCGAAACGAATCGCGCGAAGGTGCGGGGCGGCCGGCCGGTCAGGTCGAGCACCGTCGTGCTGACGCGGTCTTCCCGCCCGCGCCGGATCCCGTCCTCGACGGTCGCGAGGGCGGCGGCGAACCCGGCGGCCAGGCCGGCGGCCCGGTAAGCCGCGGCCTGCTCGTCCGGCTCGATCCGCCGCACCCGGATCCGGCGGCCCGTGTGGACGGTGATGGCTTCCGCGGTGTCGCCGTAGCTCCAGGCGTTCGGGCCCGGTGAGCAGGAAATCGCCGTCCGCGGCGCGAACTTCGGGATCCTCCAGCAAAGCCGCCGCGGAAGCCGCGATGTCCCGGACGTCGATCCACCCCACCTTGCCGTCGCCGGCCGCGGTGCGGATCTCGCCGAGCCGGTGGATGCGGTCGCCCAGCGGGTGCGGGCGCAAGAAGTTCTGCATGAACCCCGAGGCGCGCAGCACCACCCAGCCCCGCTCGGCCCGCACCTGCGCCGCCAGCTCCAGCGCGCTGGGCGCGTTCGGCAGGACGATGGCGGAACCGAGCAGCACGACCCGGCGCACGCCGGACCGCCGGGCCCGGCGCAGGAAAGGCTCCACCAGGGGCAAGGGGTCGACGCTTTCCACCGGGGGAACCAGGAAGACCCGATCCATGCCGCGCAGCGCGGCTTCGTGCGTACTCGGGTCCGCCCAATCGAATCGGATCGCGCCGGGATCGGCGGTGGCGGGGTGCCGGCTCGCGATCCGCACCGGTACTCCCGCACCACGAAGCCGGCCGGCCAGTGCCGCACCGGTCTTCCCGGTGCCGCCGGTCACGAGCACCCCGGTCACGAGACGTCGTCCCGGTCGAGCGAAGCGATCAGCTCGGGCAGCCGCCCGGCCGCGCGAGCCGTCGCCAGCGGGCTCCAATAGTCGCGGTACACCGTGATCCGTTCCTCGCGCACGGTCAGCACGACGACGTAGTCCAGCCGGTAGCGCTCGCCGGTGCGCACCGTCCGGCCCTCGGCCGTCCACTCGATCACCGCGGTGTCCGCGTCCTCGGTCGGACGCACGGTGAGCGCGGCGACTTCCCGCACATCCAGCAGTTCCGGGTATCCGGCCAGGTAACCGCGGACTTCTTCGCGCCCCGTCAGGCGCCGCGGCGCATCGCCGGCGGCGAAGGGGAATTCCGCGGTGCCCTCCGCCGCCCAAAGATCCGCGACGGCGTCCATGTCCTTCTCCAGCATGAAGTCGAGCAGCCGCCGAAAGCTTTCTCCGGTGCACTGGGCACGTCATCCTCCTCGGACTCGGAATTTGCTTGCCGGACCAGCGTGCCCAGCCGGCCGGCACCCGGGGAACCCACGCTTCAGCCCCGGACTGTCAGTGGGAGGTTGAGCCGGCTGCCGCATGGGATGATGGCGGTGTGTCCGGACAAGAGCTCGCCGATTTCCTCCGCCGCCGCCGGGAAAACCTGCGACCGGAGGCCGCCGGGCGGGCGCACGGACCGGGGCACCGCGCCCGGCGGACCCCCGGTCTGCGCCGCGAGGAGGTGGCGGCCCGGGCTCAGGTGTCGGTCAGCTACTACGAGCGCCTGGAGCAGGCACGCGCCTCCCGTCCGTCTCCGCAGGTGCTCGACGCGCTGGCGACCGCCCTCCAGCTCACCGGAGCGGAGCGCGAGCACCTGGCCGGGCTGGCCGGCCAGGTCCTGCCCGGTGCGCACCGCGAGCCCGAGCGAATCCCCGATGAAGCGCGTGCGCTCCTCGACCGGCTCGGCGCCATTCCGGCCTACGTCGTGAACAGCAGGCAGGACATCGTCGCCTGGAACCGCGCGGCGGTGGCCTTGATCACGGACTTCGGCCTGGTGCCGCCCGGCGAACGCAACGCCGTCCGGCTCGCCCTGCGGCTGGCCGGCACCCTGTGCACCGCCGCACCGGAGGCGGACGCGACTTTCGCTCGGCAATCCGCCTCGCACTTGCGCACGGCCGTCCTGAAGCACCCCGCCGACCGTGCGCTGGCCGAGCTGATCAACGAGTTCGCCGCCCACGACGCCGATTTCGCCGCCGGCTGGCGTGACCACGACGTGCGCCCCATCCCCGCCGTCCGCAAGCGGGTGAACCACCCGGCTCTGGGAGAACTGGAGCTGGACCGGACCACCCTGCTGTTCCCGGGCGCGGGACACACCCTGGTGATGTACACGGCCGAGCCGGGCAGCTCGAGCGCCGCCGCCCTCGAGCGTCTCTGACGGCTTCGCCGTACCTCAGGTACGCGACTCCGGCCGGCCGAGCGCGGCATAGGTGAGGTCGGTCAGGTAGTCGTTCAGGGCGAGCGCCGCGGCGACCGCGGCCGGTTCGTCGCCGTGGGCGATCGCTCGCAGCAGATCGCCGTGCAGCCGGCCCGCGGTTCGCAGGTCCTCGGCCACGTCGGGCAGGTGCGCGAACCAGAAGCGTCGTGACAGCGACTGCAAGGGCGCCATCGCCAGTTCCAGGTACTCGTTTTGCGTGGCTTCGACGATCAAGGAGTGCGAGCGTTTGAGCAACGTGGCGAACTGCCGGACGTCGGCGCCTTCGAACGCGTCCAGTTCGGCGACGAGCGCGAGCATCCGCTCCTTCTGCCGGGTTTGCGCGCGGTAGGTCGCGAACCGCGCCGCCATCTCTTCCAGGCCCCGGCGCAGTTCGAGGAGCCGGAAGTGCGCTTCGACGGACACCGCCGCGACGAACACCCCGCGATGCGGGTGGATCTCGACCATGCGCTCCCGGGCGAGCCGCTGCAGCGCTTCTCGCACGGGCGTGCGGCCGAAGCCGGTGCGCGCCATCAACCCGGCCTCGGAGACGGCCTCACCCGGTGCGAGCTCCTGGAAGGTGATCATGTCCTCCAGCAGGGTGTAGACCTGCTCGGCCTTGTTGACCTGTTCTGTCACCCGCTCATCATCGCTCATCCGGCGGCGGGGCTGGACATCGCCCGGCGCTCTCATGTACAACCGATATATGAGTGATATGTCGGTGGAGTTTCCCGGCTGGCGCCTGGATGCCGCCGCGTCGGACGCGCCGCACCTTCCCGTGCTCGCCGACGTGGACGTGGTCGTCGTCGGTGGCGGAGCCGCGGGTGTAGCCGCCGCGACCGTGTGCGCCGAAGGCGGGCTGTCCGTCGTGATCCTCGAGCGTTACGGCTTCTTCGGCGGTGCGGCGGTGGCCGGGATGTCCGGGACGATCTGCGGTCTCTACCTGGCCGCGGAATCGGGCGGGCCGCGGCAGGTGGTGCACGGGTTCACCGAGCGCTTCCGGGAAGCGCTCGGCGCGCGCGGCGGCGTCACCGGCCCCCAGCGGTACGGGAAGACGTGGACGGTCGCGCACGACCCGCTGGTCTGGCGCGAGGTCGCCGACGACTTCCTCGAACGCGCGGGGGTCCGGATCCTGCTTCACACCGCGGTCACGGGCGTCCTCGTCGAGCACGGGCGGCACGCGGGCGTCGTGGTCGAATCGAACGCCGGCCGATCGGTGATCCGTGCCGCGCGCACCATCGACGCGTCGGGGGACGCCGCGGTCGTCGCGCGTGCCGGGCACGCGACGCGGTTCGGGGACGGTGGCCGGATCCAGAACCCCACCATGTTCTTCCGGCTCGGCAACGTCGACTTGGCGGCGTTTCGCGAAGCGTACGGGGAAGACACGATCTGCCCGCCGTGGGTCAGTTCCGCCATCGAGTCCGCCCGCGCGGACGGGCTCGGCCTCCCCCGGTCCCACGTGTGGCTGTTCCGGACGACCCGGCCCGGTGAGCTGCTCGTGAACGCGACCCGGCTGGTCGGGCGCGACGGGCGGATGCTGAACGTGATCGACCCCGAAGACTTCACCGAAGCCGAGATCGACGGCCGGCGCCAGGTCCGGGACTACGCACGGTTCCTGCGGCAGCGGGTGCCGGGCTGCGCCGATTCGTTCGTCGTCGACACCGGTGTCGAAGCGGGCGTTCGCCAGACCCGCAGCATCGAAGCGGTCGAGGAGCTCACCAACGCCGACGTCCTCGCCTGCCGCAAACGAGCAGACGGGGTGGTCCGGTCACCCTGGCCCATCGAACTGCACTCCGATGACCGGCCGACCCTGCGCTGGCTGATCGATGACTTCTACGAGGTCCCCTACCTCTCCCTGGTGCCGCGAACCGGCGAAAACATCATCGTGGCGGGGCGCTGCCTCGGAGCACAGCACGAGGCCCTCGCCTCGGCCCGGGTCACCGCCCAGTGCTTCGAATACGGCCACGCGGCCGCCACGGCGACTTTGCTGTCGCTGCGCGACGACCTGCCGTACCGAGCGGTGTCCGGCGCCGACGTCCGCGCGGCGATGCACGCCGCCGGCAGCAGTCTCTGACCCGATCTTCGCGAAAGGACCACTCCCGTGACCGGCCTGCCCGACTACGACCCCGTGCGCCCGGGCGCACTGCGCAGCGAGTTCACCCCCGGCAGCACCCGCTGGGCCGTCCGCCGCGCCCAATGGACGGCGCTGGGTCTCGCCCCGGAAGACCAGGGGCGGCCCAAGATCGCGATCGTCAACACCTCGTCGAAACTCGGCATCTGCTTTTCCCACCTCGACGGCATTGCCGAACTCGTCGCCGAAGCGGTGTGGGAAGCGGGCGGGCTGCCGTTCGAAATCCGCACCACCGCGCCACTGGACTTCGTGACCAGTGCCGGCCGGAAGGCCCGCTACCTGATGCCCACCCGCGACCTCATCGTCAACGACGTCGAGGCCGCGGTGGAGGGCGCCGTGCTGGACGGCATGGTGTGCCTTTCGTCGTGCGACAAGACCACGCCCGCGCACCTGATGGCGTCGGCCCGGCTCGACCTGCCCTCGATCATCGTGCCCGGCGGCTTCCAGGGGGGTGGCCGCTACGGCGGCTGCTCGGTCGACATCGACACCGTCTACGAATCGGTCGGCGCCGTGCAGGCCGGCACCATGACGGTCGGCGAACTCGGCGAGCTGGCCGATTCCGCGATCCAGGGTCCCGGTGTCTGCGCCGGGCTCGCGACCGCCAACACGATGCACGTCCTGGCCGAGGCGATGGGCATGACCCTGCCCGGCGCGGCGCCGATCCGCGCGAACTCCGACCGGATGCGCGCGCTGGCGGCCGACGCCGGCCGCCGGATCGTCGAAATGGTCGCCGAGGGGCTGACCGCGCGGAAGATCATCACCGGAAAGGCCATCGAAAACGGTGTCCGGGTGGCGATGGCGCTCGGCGGCTCGGTCAACTGCGTGCGCCACCTGGCGGCCGTGGCCAGCGAAGCGGACCTGGACCTCGACGTCGTGGCCCTGTTCGAGCGGCTCGGCGAGGACACCATGCAGCTGGCCGCCATCCGCCCGAACGGAACCCACCAGGTGTGGGATCTCGAACGCGTGGGCGGAGTCCGGGCCGTGCTGCGGACCCTGCTGCCCCGGCTGCACGGTGACGCGCTGACGGTCAGCGGGCGAACCGTGGCCGAGCTGTCCGGCGACGCCCCGGAAGCGGACGGAACCGTCCTGCGCCGGCTCGACGACCCGGTGCGCCCGGAACCGGGTTTGCTGATCCTGCGCGGCTCACTGGCCCCCGACGGGTCGGTGGTCAAGGTCGCGGGCGCCGGCGCCGCCCGGCGCCGGTTCACCGGCCCCGCCGAGGTCTTCGCGGGCGAGGACGACGCGATCGCCGCGCTGGGCACCGGGAACATCGCCGAAGGAAGCGTGATCGTGCTGCGCGGGATGGGACCGCGCGGCGGCCCCGGCACGGTTTTCGCGGCGAGCTTCGTCGCCGCCCTCAACGGCGCCGGGCTGGGCGGCAAGGTCGCGGTCGTCACCGACGGCGAGCTCTCCGGTCTGAACCACGGACTGGTCCTCGGCCAGGTCATGCCGGAAGCCGCCGACGGCGGCCCGCTCGCGGGCGTGCGATCCGGCGACACGATCACCATCGACCTCGACGAGCGGACCGTCGACACCGTCCCGCTCCGGCACGGGGAACCGGTCACCTCCGGCCGCCCCGCCGAAGAACGGGGCTGGCTCGGGCAGTACGCCGCACTCGTCGGCCCGGTCCAGCAGGGAGCCGTTCTCCGCCGGCCCAAGCCCGCCACACCTCCGTCCGGCCACTGACGCACCCTCCCCCGGATCGAAGGAGAACACCGTGTCCGCAGCACCCGCCGGCAGCGCGCCGGGACAGTCACGGAAAGCGTCGCTCGCGGCGCTGGTCGGCACCGTGCTGGAGTGGTACGACTTCATCGTCTACGGCACCGCCGCGGCCATCGTGCTGAACACGCAGTTCTTCCCGTCGCACGACCCGCTGCTCGGCACCCTGGCGGCGTTCGCCACCTACGCCGTCGGCTTCCTCGCCCGGCCCGTGGGCGGCCTCGTGCTCGGCCGGCTCGGGGACCGCGTCGGGCGGCGGCGGATGCTCGTGCTGACCCTCGTCCTCATGGGTGCGTCCACGACCGCGATCGGCCTGCTCCCCACCTACGCCCAGGTCGGGGTCCTGGCCCCGATCCTGCTGATCCTGCTGCGGCTCGTCCAGGGTTTCGGCGCCGGCGGCGAGTACGCCGGCGCCGTGGTGCTTTCGGTGGAGCACGCCCGCCCGGACCGTCGCGGGTTCGCCGGCTCGGCCGCTCCGCTCGGCTACGCCGTCGCGACCCTGCTCGGCAACGGCGTGTTCTCCCTGTTCCTGTTGCTGCCCGAGGATCAGTTCGCGTCCTGGGGCTGGCGGCTGCCCTTCCTGCTCGGCGCGCTGTGCCTGCTCGTCGGCTACCTCATCCGGCGCACCGTCGAGGAGCCGCCGGTCTTCCAGGACACCAGGACCGGCCCGTCGGCCGAGCGGCCGGGCGGGATCTTCGCCGCGATCCGCCGGCACCCGCGCAGCTTCTTCATCGTCGTCGGCACCCGCATGGGCGAAAACGGTTTCGCTTACCTGCTCCCGGTCTTCGGGGTCGCCTACGTGGCCACGACACTGGGCCTCGGCCGGTCGCTCGGGCTGGGGGCGGTCATGATCGCCTCCGCGGTCCAGGCGGTGCTGATCCCGCTCTGCGGGCTGCTCTCCGACCACGTCGGGCGCAAACCCGTCTACCTGGCCGGCATCATCGGCTCCGTGTGCTGGATGGTCCCGTTCTTCCTGCTCAGCGACACCCGCTCGGCGGGCTGGGTGATCCTCGCCTTCGTGATCGGGCTCGGCGTGTTCTACCCGGCGATGCTCGCGCCGCAGGCCGCTTGGTACGCCGAACTGTTCGACACCGAGTTCCGCATGTCGGGGTTCGCGTTCTCCCGCGAGGTCGGCTCGGTCCTGGCCGGCGGCTTGGCCCCGTTCATCGCCACCGCGCTCTACGCATGGGCCGGGCACTGGTGGCCCATCCTCGTGTACATGGCGGCGATGGCGGCGCTGACCGTCGTGGCGCTGGCGCTGGGCCCGGAGACGGCCCGCAGCCCCGTCGCCGAGCCCAGCGCGGCCAAGGAACCCCAGGCTTCCTGAGCCTGCCGCAGTTGTCGTGAGTGTTCAGTCGGGTTCCGGCCCGGCCGAACACTCACGACCGGCTGCCCAGGGATCGACGGGGACCACGCGGACGCTGCGGCCCAGCTCGTCGACGATGCGTCCGTGCACCTTCACCTGCTGGAGCACCACCCGGCGGTCGACGACCGCCGCCGCCGGGTGCTCCCGCACGATGCGCTCCAGCACCTCGTCGAGGTGTTCCAGCGAGTGCAGGCTGACGACCAGGGCCAGATTCGCCGGCCCCGGCACCCCCGAGCAGTGCCGTGTCTCCGGCATCGCCCCCAGTGCCCGGCCGACCGCCGGGAGGTCGCCGTCGGGCACCGACAGCCACAGGAACGCCATCGAGCCCCAGCCGGTGAGCGGCCGCGCGACGTCGCAGCGGAAGGTGATGTCGCCGTGGCGGTGCAGCCGGTCCAGTCGGCGCCGGACGGCCTGCGGCGAGACCCCCAGTTCCGCCGCCAGGTCGTGGTAGGAACGGCGCCCGTCGTGGCCCAGTGCCAGGAAGAGCTGCCGGTCCCCCTCGCCGAACGGGCGGATCCGCTCCGGTGGCGGCCCGGGGAGTTCCCGCACCTGCTCGGTCCGGACCCGGTTGATCACGCCCAGCCGCCACACCACCCCGCCGAACAGCCCGTTGTAGAGGTAGGAGTGCATCGCCGTGACGTCGGCGGGGATGGGCAGGGAACGCACCAGCACGTCGGCGATGGCCGCCAGCGAAGGGGCGAGGACCAGCGCGAACACCTGGAACCGGCCGGTGGTCACGCCGACCGTGCTCACGTGGGGCAGCTCGGCCAGGGCGAGTGCGACGGCCCGCGCGGTGCCCGGCCGGCACGACAGCTCCAGCACCGCCCCGCGCATCCGCCGGTCGCTCAGGGCGACCGTCACCCAGGCGCTGCCGTCGTCGACCAGCCGCTGCCATCGCCGCGCCAGCGTGATCGGCGCCAGCTCCAGCGCGGCCGCCAGGCTCGACCAGCTGGCCCGCGGGTTGAGCTGCAGGGCGTCGACCAGCGCGAGGTCCGTTTCGTCCAGCACCTCAGGCCGCGCAGCCCGGTGGGCACCACAAAGCGTCCGGATCGAACATTTGAGGGGTGATCATCGGCTGTTTCCCACCTTCTCGACGCCCGGACCAACGATCTCCCGCACAGTACCGGCAATCGAACGACCGCGAGGAGTCCGCATGGCCATCGAGAAGGAGAGCACGGCACCGCCTGAGCTCTACCGCAGGATCGGGTGGCGCATCCTGCCGCTGCTCGTCATCTGTTACCTGTTCGCCTACGTCGACCGGGTCAACATCGGCTTCGCCAAGCTGCAGATGGCCGAGGACATCGGCATCAGCGAATCGGTCTTCGGCCTGGCGGCCGGCATCTTCTTCCTCGGCTACGTGCTCTTCGAGGTGCCCAGCAACCTGCTGCTCCGCCGGATCGGTACCCGCAAGACGCTTTTCCGCATCATGCTGCTCTGGGGGATCACCTCGGTGGCCATGCTGTTCGTGCACGACGCGACCAGCTTCTACGTCCTGCGCTTCCTGCTCGGGGTGTTCGAAGCGGGGTTCGCGCCGGGCATCATCTTCTACCTGACCTACTGGTACCCGCGGGCGCGCATGGGCGCGGCGATGTCGGTGCTGATGATCCCCGGTCCGCTGGGCTCGATGCTCGGCGGACCGGCGTCCTCGCTGATCATCAGCGGCCTCGACGGGTCCGCCGGCCTGGCCGGCTGGCAGTGGATGTTCCTCGTCGAGGGGCTGCCCTGCGTCGTGCTGGCCTTCGTCGTCCGGAAGGTCCTGCCGGACGGCCCCGGCGACGCCCGCTGGCTCACCCCCGGCGAGCGCTCACTGCTCGCCCAGGATCTGGCCGGCTCGCACGAAAGCGGGGAGCACCGCTTCCGGAAAGTGCTCACCGACCCGCGGGTCTACGGCCTCGCGTTCGGCTACTTCTGCCTGATCAGCGGCCTCTACGGGGTCAGCTTCTGGCTGCCGACGATCCTCTCGGAGAACGGCGTCCGGTCCGTCGTCGCGATCGGCCTGTGGTCCGCGGTGCCCTACGCGGCCGCGCTCGTGCTGATGCGGGTGCTGGCCCGCCACTCCGACGCCACCGGCGAGCGCCGCCGGCACACGGTCGTCCCGACCCTCGTCGCCGCGGTGGGCATGGCTGTCGCCGCCCTCAGCGGGTCGGTCCTCGGCGTCTCGATGATCGCGCTGATCGTCGCCACCGCCTGCATGTGGGGCGCCTACACCGTGTTCTGGTCCGTGCCGGCCACCTTCCTCAAGGGTGACGCGGCCGCGGGTGGCATCGCGTTCATCAACAGCATCGGCCTGCTCGGCGGGTTCTTCAGCCCCACCCTGATCGGCTACGTGAAGGAAACGACGGGCAGCACCGAGATCGGCCTGCTCACGCTCGTCGGCCTGCTCGTGGCCGGCGCGGTCTCGCTGGCGGTCACGCGAGTACGGACGGAACCCGGCCGGACCGCCCCGGCCGCGAACGGTGCGGAGGTGGCCCGATGACGGACGGCACGACGAGGATCCTGGTCGCCGGGTTCCAGCACGAGACCAACACGTTCGCGCCCACGCCGGCCTCGTACGGCAACTTCGCCAACGGCGAGGGCTTCCCCGCCCTGCGCCGCGGCGAAGGAGTGCTCGAACTCGAGCCGGTCAACCTGCCGGTCGGCGGGTTCCTCGGGCAGGCCCGGGCCCGCGGCTGGGAGGTGCTGCCCGTGATCTGGGCGGCCGCCAGCCCGTCCGGGCCGGTTACCACCGACACGTTCGAGCGCATCGCCGGCGAGATCGTCGACGCCGTGCGCCTCGGCCGGCCGGACGCGGTCTACCTCGACCTGCACGGCGCCATGGTCACCGAGCACCACGACGACGGCGAGGGCGAACTGCTGGCCAGGGTCCGCGCCGCGGCCGGACCCGGCGTGCCCGTGGTCGCGAGCCTGGACCTGCACGCCAACATGTCGGCCCGGATGTTCGACGCCGCCGACGCACTGATCTGCTACCGCACCTACCCGCACATCGACATGGCCGCGACGGGGGCGCGGGCCGCCGGCCTGCTCGCCCGGCTGCTCGACGGCGAACGGCTCCGGCTCGCCTGGCGCCGGGTGCCCTTCCTGATCCCGATCAACGCGGGCTGCACCGATCTGGAGCCCGCCCGGTCTGTCTACAGTGGTCTGGAATCCCTCGGCGGAGACCACACCACGGTGTCGTTCGCCGCCGGGTTCCCCGCGGCCGACATCCCGGACTGCGGACCGGTGGTGTGGGCCTACGGCACCGGCCCGGTCGAGGAGATCGCCGACCGGCTGTACGGCGAAGTGACCCGGGACGAGGCGAAATGGCGGGTCGCGCTGCTCGACCCCGCCGACGCCGTGGCGCGCGGCCTCGAGGCCGGCGGTGCCGGTCCGGTCGTCGTCGCCGACACCCAGGACAACCCCGGCGCCGGGGGCTCCGGCCGCACCACCGGGTTGCTCCGTGCCCTCCTCGTGGCCGGCGGCGACGAGCCTGCCGCGCTCGGGCTCATCCCCGATCCCGCGGCCGCCGCCGCGGCCACCGAGGCGGGCGTCGGCGCCACGGTGGACCTCGCGATCGGCGGTGATCCCGCGGTGCCCGGGGACGAACCGGTACGGGGCCGGTTCGTCGTCGAGGCGCTGTCGGACGGACGCTGCCGGTTCGACGGGCCGATGCTGCACGGCACCGAGGTCGACCTCGGGCCCTCCACCTGCCTGCGCTCCGGGTCCGTGCGGGTGGCGGTGACGACCGGGCGCTCCCAGGTGTTCGACCGCAACCTGTTCCGGATGGTCGGCATCGTCCCGGAGGAGCAGCGGCTCCTCGTGGTGAAGAGCTCGGTGCACTTCCGCGGGGATTTCGAGCCGATCGCCCGGGAGATCCTCGTCGCCCGCTCCCCCGGTCTCGTCGCGGCCGATCCCGCCGACCTCGACTGGCGCCGGCTGCCCGAATCGGTCCGCGTCACCCCCGGTGGCGGACAGCCGTGACGAGCGCCCCAAGGTGGCCTTGGGTGCGTCAGACGCACCCAAGGCGGCCTTCGGTGCGTTGAGCGCAACCAAGGCCACCTTGGGGGGGCACCGCCGGGCCTCTGTCAACGAACCTCCGACGCGCGACACCAGGAGGTGGTCACCGGGCGGCGGTGGAGCGGTCCGGCCGGGCCGGTCCGCCGCTGCGCTCGGCCGGCTCCACCGCGCTCGCCTGCCGCAGCAGGGCCAGTGCCGCCTCCGACGGTGACCCGGCCGGCGTCGTGCACACCACGACGGACTGCCCCGGTGAACGCGCGAGGACGAGGGTCTGCTGGGTGACCGTCACCGTGCCGACGACCGGATGGCGCAGCTCGTAGGTGGCCGCGTCGCACGGCGTCACCCGGTGGTCACCCCACAACGCCACGAACTCCGGACTCTTCATCGTCAGCTCGCCGATCAGCTCGGCGAGCTGACGGTCCTCCGGATGACGGCCGACGGCGACCCTCAGATTGCCCACGACCGCGCGCGCCTTGCGCCGCCAGTCCCCGTAGAGCTCCCGGCAATGCGGGTCCAGGAACAGCATCCGGCTCATGTTCGGCCGGTGCGCGGCGTCCTCCGGGCTCAGCGGGTCCACGTGGCCGGCGAGCAGGGCGTGCCCGAGTGGGTTCCACGCCAGCACGTCCGTGCGCCGGCCGAGGACGAGCGCCGGGACGCCGTCGAAGGAGCGCAGCAGGTCTCGCGTCTCGTCGGCGAGCTTCTCGGGCCGGGGCCTTCGCGCCCGCGGTACGCGGCGGGCCGCCCCGGCGAGGCGTTCCAGGTGGTCCCGCTCGTGGTCGTCGAGCAGCAGGGCGCCGGCGATCGCCTCGAGCACCTCCGCCGACGCGCCACGGGACAGGCCCTGTTCGAGCCGGGTGTAGTAGGACACGCTGACCCCGGCCAGCTGCGCCAGCTCCTCCCGGCGCAGCCCCGCCACCCGCCGGCGCGGCCCGAGGTCGCGCAGACCCACGTCTTCCGGGCGCAGCCTGGCGCGCCGTGCTTGCAGGAAATCGCCGAGCGGGCCTGGTCCGTCCATCACTCCACTATCCATGCCCGCGGCGCCGCCCAGCCACACCCTCCGGGGGATAGGACAACGCGGGGCTGGTCGGCGCGCGCGAACACGATCAGGCTCGATCCGGTCAGGGCGGCTGCCCGCGACTCGCGAGGAGTGATCATGGATCAGATCAAGCTGGGCGACGTGACCGTCACCCGTGTCAAGGAGTACTACGGCTCGGTCGAGATGGGCCCCGCGGACTTCTTTCCCGGAAGCCCCGACGGCGCCTGGGACGAGCACCGGAGCTGGCTTGCCCCGGACTTCCTGGACTCCGGCGCCGGTGAATGCGTCTCGGCCATCCAGACCTGGCTGCTGCGCAGCGAAGGCCGCACCATCCTCGTCGACACCGGGGTCGGCAACCACAAGGACCGCCCCTACGCGCCGGTCTGGAGCCGGCTGGACACGAACTTCCTGGACAACCTCGCCGCCGCCGGCGTCCGGCCCGAGGACGTCGACATCGTCATCAACACCCACCTGCACATCGACCACGTGGGCTGGAACACCTCCCTCGACGGCCGGACCTGGGTGCCGACCTTCCCGAACGCCACGTACCTGATGACGCGGCAGGACTTCGACTTCTGGAACCCGGCCAACAATCACCAGCCGCGGTTGGGTCGCGGCAACCAGAACGTCTTCGAGGACAGCGTCGCCCCGGTGCACGAGGCCGGGCTGACCCACCTGTGGGACGGCTCGTACCGGATCGACCGGAACCTCCGGCTGGATCTCGCGCCCGGCCACACCCCCGGGTCGTCCGTGCTGACCCTGGAGTCGGGCGGCGACCGCGCGCTGTTCGTCGGCGATCTGGTGCACAACCCGCTGCAGGTTGTGGAGCCGGAGACGAACTCCTGCTTCTGCGAGGACCCGGCCGGGGCGCGGGCGACCCGCCACAAGCTCCTCGGCCGCGCGGCCGAGGACAACGCGCTGGTCTTCCCGGCTCACCTCGGTGGCCACGGCGGCGCCGTGGTCGAGCGTGCCGGGTCGAAGTTCGCCATCAAGGAGTGGGCGGGCTTCTCCCGCATCGCGTGAATCCCGCAACAGCCCGAGAAAGGAAGCGTTTCCCGTGTCCCAGCAGGCAGATCCGATCGTCGAGACCCCGGCGGGCGTCGTGCGCGGTGTTCGTGACCGCTTCGGCGAGCTCTACCGCGCCGTCCCGTATGCGGCGGCCCCTACGGGCGCCGGCCGATTCGCGCCGCCGGTGTCCCACCCGGGCTGGTCCGGTGTCCGGGACGCCACCGCGCCTTCGCCGACCGCGCCGCAGCCGGCCCGCGACTTCGGGCGGCTCGACATGACCCCCTACTTCGGCCCGGGCTGGGTGCGCGGCGAGGAGTACCTGACCGTCGACGTCCGGACCCCCGGCACCGGCGGCGGGAAGCGGCCGGTCATGGTCTTCGTGCACGGCGGCGGGTTCGTCACCGGCTCCACCCGCGCCGCGCTGTACGACGGCCGGGCGTTCGCCCGCGACGGCGTGGTGCTGGTGACGGTGAACTACCGCGTCGGCATCCCCGGCTTCCTCGACCTGGCGGGTGCCCCCGCCAACCGCGGGCTGCTCGACGTCCTCGCCGCGCTCGGCTGGGTGCGGGACACGATCGCCGGGTTCGGTGGCGATCCCGGGAACGTCACGCTGTTCGGCCAGTCCGCGGGAGCCACCATCATCGGAGCCCTGCTGGCGACGCCGGAAGCCAAGGGGCTGTTCCGGCGCGCGATCGTCCAGAGCGGCAGCGGCACCGGCGCCTTCACCCCCGAGCAGGCGCAGCGGGTCACGGCCGTGGCCGCGCGGGCGCTGGACGTGCCGCCCACCGCGGAGGCCTTCGCCGACATCCCGGACGAGCGGTTCCTCGAGATCCTGCCGGAGCTCGCGGGGATCGACCTGCGGACCGCGACGGCCACGGACCCACTCGTCGAGCTGAGCCCGTTCTCCCTGGTCCTGCCCGTGCAACCGGCCGACGCCCTGGCGGAGGGGCCGGCGGGAGAGGTCGACCTGCTCATCGGCACCAACACCGAGGAGGGCCACCTCTACCTGGTACCGCAGGGCAAGCTGGAATCGTCGACGGACGACGATGTGCTCGCCGTCGCGGCGAAGGTCGGCGCGGATCCCACCGCCGTCGTCGCGGCCCATCGGGCGGCCCGGCCGGGGGCGACCCCGGGCGAGCTGCGCTCCGCGGTGCTGGGCGAAGCCCTCTTCGGGACCGGCACCGCGCGGCTGACCGACGCCCACGCCCGGCTGACCGGTGGCCGCACCCACGCCTACTCGTTCGGCTACCGCTCGACGGCTTTGGGCGGGCGGCTGGGCGCCACCCACACGGTCGAGCTGCCCTTCGTCTTCGACCTCGCCGACGAACCGTGGCTGCACGGCGACGCCGGCCTGCTCGGCCCCGACCCGGCACCCGCCGGGCTCGCGGCCCGCGTGCACGGCGCCTGGGTCGCCTTCGCGACCCACGGCGACCCGGGTTGGGCAGCGTACGACCCGCGGCGGCCGCAGGTGGAAGCCCTGGGTGGCTGAAGGATCCCATCGGGTCGGGCACAATCGATTGCCGAGGTCCGGGCAATCGATTGCGCCGGTAGACTCCCCGCCATGGCCACGCTCCAGGACGTCGCCGACGCGGCCGGGGTTTCCCGCTCCGTGGCGTCGCGAGTGCTCACCGGCGACACGCGGGCCCGGGTCAGCGAGGCCACCCGCACCCGGGTCCGCGACGCCGCCGAGGCTCTGCAGTACGTGCCGAGCCACCGGGCCCGGGCCCTGCGCTTCCGGCGTTCCGGCGCCGTCGGCCTGATCGTCCCGGACGTCACCAACGCCGTCTTCGCGGACATGCTCGGGGGCGTGCAGGACCGGGCCCGGGAAGCCGGCATGTCGGTGCTGCTCGGCCAGGTCGACCCGCCGCCGTCCGGGCACGGGCGCCTGCGCGAGCTGGTCGCGGCGGGCCGGGTCGACGGCGTGCTGCTGCAGCGTCGCGAGGACCTCGACGACGCCGCCCTCGCCCAGGTGCTCGGCGACGACGTCCCCGTCGTGCTGATCAACTCCCGGCTGCCGGGCCGGCCCGGCTCGGTGGTCCTCGACGACGTCGCCGGCGCCCGGCTGGCGACCCGCCACCTGGTCGAGCTCGGTCACGAGCGCATCGGCCACCTCGCCGGCGTACCGCACCACGACACCGCGGTCCGCCGCCACCAGGGCTACCTCGAGACGATGGCCGAAGCCGGGCTGACGGTCGCGCCGGAGTGGGTGGTGCGGGCGGGCTGGGAGGCGGCCGCCGGGGCGGCGGCCGTTCCGCTGCTCCTGGGCGCGCCACGGCGGCCGACCGCCCTCGTCGTGTCCAGTGTGAACGCGGCGGTCGGCGCCGTTTCCGCGCTGGGCCGGGCCGGCGTCCGGGTACCCGACGACATGTCCGTCGTGACCGTGCTGGACACCTGGGTCGCGCAGGCCTGGAACCCGGCACTGACCACGGTGCGGCTGCCGCTGCGGGAGCTCGGCCGCGCGGCGTGCGGCGTGCTGATCGAGCACCTCGGCGGCACACCGCTGCGTGATCTCGTGGTGGCCGACCCGGCGCCGCGGCTGGTGCTGCGGGAGTCGACCCGCGCACTCTGACCCCACTCGGGGAACCGGCCGCTTCCCCGCCGCGATCAGCGTCCGGTGAACCGCGGAGTGCGCTTCTCGACGAACGCCGTGATGCCCTCGCGGCCGTCGGCGGAGGCGAACAGTTCCGCCAGCGCCTCGCGTTCGCGGCGGAAGCCCGGGCCGGCGGATCCTTCGGGTCCACCGTGGACGGCCGCGACGACCGCGTCCCGGATGGCGGCCACGGCCAGCGGCGCCCGCCCGGCGAGCAGGTCCGCGACTTCCAGCGCCCGCGAGACCAGCTCGTCCCCTTCGCACAGGTGCGTCACGATGCCCATCGCCTCGGCGGCCACGGCGTCCAGACGGTCGCCGGACATCGTGAGCCAGCGGGCCCGGGTGGGGCCGGCGTGCCAGGTCAGCCGCTGGGTGCCGCCCCAGCCCGGCAGCAGCCCCAGGGTGACCTCGGGCAAGCCGAACGCGGCGCCACGCTCGGCGACCACCACATCGCACGCCAGCACGAGTTCGAACCCTCCGCCGAGGGCCAGTCCGCGCACCGCCGCCACCACGGGTACGCGGCACCGCGCGATCCGGTCGCACAGAGCGTTGCAGCGCTCGGTGAAGGCGGCGAACTCGCCGTGGTCCGCGTCCGCGTAGAAGGCGATGTCCGCGCCCGCGGCGAATGCCTTGCCGGCACCGGTGAGCACCGCCGCCCGCACGGTCCCGTCGGCCTCGATCCCGTCGAGCGCGACGGTCAGCGCGTCGACGGTGGCGTGGTCGATCGCGTTGTACTTCGCCGGCCGGTTCAGGGTGAGGACCGCGACGGCGCCGCGGCGCTCGACGAGCACCGGGCCGGCACTCCGGTCGACGCCGGCCTCAGGACCGGGCACCGAACGCACCCCCCGCGACCAAGGCGTCGATCGCGGCCGGGCTGTAGCCGAGCTCCCCGAGCACCTCCCGGGTGTGCTCCCCCAGTGCCGGTGGCACCCGGCGCAGCCCCGGGCGCTCGCCTCCGTAGCGGATCGGGTGGGCCGGCACCCGGACGTCGCCGGCCTCCGGGTGCGGGATGGTCAGGATCGTCTCGTTGTGCCGGACCTGCGGATCGGCGGCGACGTCGTCGAAGTCGCAGACCGGCGCGTGCCAGACCCGGAACTCGGTGAACCGCTCGATCCAGTACGCCGTCGGGTGCTCGGCGAGCAGTACGGCGACCCGCTCGTTGACCTCCTCGCGGCGGGCGTACTCGTCGGCGGGGGCGACGCCGGTGAACCACGGCTCGTCGAGCACCTTCGCCAGCACGTCCGTGCCCGTGAGAGAGATCGTCAGGTGCCCGTCAGCCGTGGCGAAGACGCCATACGGCGCCTTGTAGAACCGCGACGAGACGCCGGAGGGGCTTCGCTCGCCGCGAAACCCGTTGAGGTGGTAGGAAAGGGGCTCGACCTGCAGGTCCAAGGCCGCGCTGAGCAGGTTGCTCTCCACCCGGGTGCCTTCGCCGGTGCGCGCCCGGCCGTGCAGCGCGGCCAGGATCCCGAGCGCCCCGAGCGCCGCACCGTGCGCGTCGACCACGGAGGCACCGACCGGGGTGGGCGGCCGGCCCTCGACACCGGTCGCCGCGGCGAGGCCGGACAGCGACTGGACGAGGACATCCTGCCCCGGCCGGTCCTTGTAGGGGCCGTCGGACCCGTAGCCGGAGAGCGAGCAGTAGACCAGCCGGGGGTTGGTGGCCCGCAGCTCCTCGTAGCCGAGCCCGAGGCGGTCCATCACGCCCGGCCGGAAGCTTTCGATCAGGACGTCGGCACCGTCCAGGAGCCGACGCAGCACTCGGCGGCCCTCGTCGGACTTGAGGTCGACGACCATGCTGCGCGCGTTGCGGTTCGCGAGCAGGAAGAACACCGAGACGCCGCCGACGAACGCGTCGGGGCCCGACCAGCCACGCTCGAAGGCGCCTTGCGGCGGCTCGATCTTGATCACGTCCGCACCGAGGTCCCCGAGGATCTGGGTGGCGGAGGGGCCCTGCAGGAAGTGCGTGAAGCTCACGACTCTGGTTCCGGAAAGCATGTGCGGTCCTGTCTGTGCGTGCGGATGTCCGCCGGCGGAACGGAGCGCCCGCGAGCGCCGGTCCGGTCCGGTCCTGGCCTCGGAAACGACTGAGTGCTCCGGGCACGCTACGTCCGGCGTCGTTCGCCAGTCAAGATGCGCAACCGATTGTTCTACTGTGAGCAATCGGTTGCGCACCGCGGCTCCGATGTGCTTCGATCCGCTGGGAACGAGCCTCCCCGGCAGGACATCGACAAAGGAGTCGTCCTCGATGCAGAGCACCGAATCCGCGGCACCACCCCGGCCGACCGGGCCGCGCAAGGTCGTGGCCGCGTCCATGGCCGGGACTGTCGCCGAGTGGTACGAGTTCCTGCTGTATTCCGCGTCGTCGGCCCTGGTCTTCGGCACCGTCTTCTTCCCGGGCAACGGGAATCCGCTCGACGGTGTCATCAACGCCCTGCTGGTCTACGCGGTCGGCTTCGTCGCCCGCCCGCTCGGCGGGATCGTCTTCGGGCACTTCGGCGACCGGGTCGGCCGGAAGAAGCTCCTCCAGCTCAGCCTGCTGCTGGTCGGCGCCGCCACCTTCCTGATCGGCTGCGTGCCCAGCTACTCGAGCATCGGCTTCTGGGCGCCCACGATCCTGGTGGTATTGCGCTTCGTGCAAGGCTTCGCGGTCGGCGGTGAATGGGGCGGCGCGGTCCTGCTCGTCGGCGAGCACAGCCCGGACGCCCGGCGCGCCTACTGGTCGAGCTGGCCCCAAGCCGGCCTGCCGCTCGGCAACCTGCTCGCCACGATCGTCCTGCTGGCCTTGTCGTTCTCCCTCACCGAGAGCGCGTTCACCGCATGGGGCTGGCGAACGGCGTTCTGGGCGTCGGCGATCATCGTGCTGGTCGGCTACTACATCCGGACCCAGGTGGAGGAAGCACCGATCTTCCTCGACTCGCTGAAGCGGGCGAAGGAGCGGGAGCCGGAGCGCTCGTCCGTCATCGAGGTCCTGAAGCACTTCCCGCGCGGCGTGCTGATCTCGATGGGGGCGCGCGTCGCCGAGAACATCCTCTACCAGGTCGTGGTGACCTTCTCGATCACCTACCTGGCGTTGCGCGTGGGCAGCAGCACCACCGACATCCTGCTGCTCCTGGTGGTCGCCCACCTCGTGCACCTGGCGATCGTGCCGTGGTTCGGGCACCTCGCGGACCGGTTCGGCCGCCGCCCGGTCTACCTCACCGGCTCGGTCCTGATGATCGGCTGGGGCTTCGCGGGATTCCCGTTGATGGACACCGGAAATCCGGGACTGATCGTGCTGGCGCTCGTCCTCGGCGTGGTCGTGCACGGCCTGATGTACGCGCCCCAGCCGGCGATGATGGCCGAGCTGTTCCCGACGCGGATGCGCTACGCCGGCGTCTCCCTCGCCTACCAGACAACGTCGATCTTCGCCGGGTCCCTCGCCCCGTTCATCACCGCCAGCCTGCTCAAGGCCTACGGTTCCGCGGTCCCGATCGCGGTCTACCTGGCCGGCGCCGCGGTGATCTCGACGGTCGCGGTGCTGGCCGCCAAAGAGACCCGGGGCATCTCCCTGTCCGCGCTGGACGACCTGGACGACCTGGACGAACGGTCACCCGGCCGCAGCTGAGCGCGCTGCACGAAGCCGTCAGTCGCCGGAATCCCGCCACCGTGCGCCGGCAGCTCGACCAGCCGTCGTCGATCAGCCGACGGCGGGCTTCAAAGGTATGAAGTCGGGCAGGGTGAGGGCCGAATGGGCCGGTCGCGGCTCGGCGGAGGGCATGGCGCTGAGCTTGCGAAGCCGGTCGTTGCGCTGTTCCAAAGCCCGGGCGGTGGCCGGGAAGAGCGTGGCGCCGCCCTCGCCGACCAGCCCCTGGTTCACGGCCACGAACTCACGCGTGCCGTCTTCGTAGGCGGCGAGCCCGGCGGTGTGGTCCCGGCCGGCCAAGGAACCGGCGAGCATGTAGGCGCCGACGAGCGCGAGGCTGGAACCCTGTCCGGTGAGGAACGACGGCGCGTACGCGGCGTCGCCCGCCAGCGCGACCCTGCCGCGGTGCCAGCGAGGCATGCGGATCTGGCTGACACCGTCGAAGAACACGTCGTCCGCCTCGTGCATGGCGGCCAGCATTCCGGGGACCTCCCAGCCCGCGTCGGCGAAGACCGCGGCGACGAGATCCCGCTGTGCCTCCGGGTTCGCGAACACGCCGGACGGCGGTTCCGGCCGGGCGAAGTTCAGGAAGGCGTGCACCTCGTCGTCCTCCCCCACCGCGTAGAGAGCCGCGGCCCGGCCCGGGGTGTTCCACATGACGGTCTCGTGGGAGAGCCCGAAGGTGTTGCGCATGGGGAACACGGCGAAGCAGTAGCCGAGGTACCGGTGGAACCGCTCTTCGGGCCCGAACACGAGCTCCCGGGTCCGGGAATGCGTACCGTCCGCGCCGAGGACCAGGTCGAACGTGCGCCGGCCGCCTCCGCGGAAGGTGACGTCGACGCCGTCGCCGGACTGGACGAGGGTGTCGATGGAGTCGTTGAACAGGAACTCCACGTCGTCGCGGACCGCCAGGTGAAGCGCGTCGGTCAGGTCCCCGCGCCGCACCTCCAGGTCCCTTCCTTCGACACCGCCGGTGACCGCGTGCGGGTGGACCGAGGCCACCTCACCGCCGTTCCCGTCGAGAAAGGTCAGCCGGCGCAGATCGATGTGCGCGTCCCGCAGTCGTGGCAGGATTCCCATCCTCCGGACGACCTCGAGCGCGGTGCCGCGGACGTCGATGGGATAGCCACCGCTGCGAACCGCGGCCGCCCGCTCCACCACCGTGACCGCGTATCCGTGGCGGGTCAGCCAATACGCCAGCGTGGGACCGGCAATGCTTGCCCCGGAGATCAGGACCGTGCCCTTCGGCGTGGTACCAGTGCTGGTCATGCCTTGACTCCCTTGTGCATGGTGCGGGTGACGAACAGAGCCAGCGCCGTGACGGTGCCGGCGATGACGAATCCGGTGAGGTACGACGATTCGGCCGCGACGTCCGATCCGGACGGCGTCCCGGCGGCGAGGAGTACGCCACCGAACATCCCGCCCGAGGCCATGCCGAGCACGCGGGTCACCAGGATCAGGCTGGTGGCGACGCCGGTCTCGGTCGGCGCGGCGGAGGTGGCGATGCCCGTCGTCATCGCGGTGACGACCAGGCCGTTGGCCAGTGCGACCAGTGCCTTGCCGACGACGAGGTGCCACGCCTCGGTGTGCACGACCGCCATGGCGATCAGGGCCAGGGTCATGATGACGACCCCGGCGGTGGCCACGGAACGTGCGCCGGAACGCCGCTCCCAGTTCCCGCCCAGCGGCCCGGCCAGCGTCGCGACCACGGTGCTGGGCACCAGGAAGAGGCCGATCTCGGTGGCGCCGGCCCCGAAGCCGTAGCCGTCACCGGACGCGCTCCACAGCTGTGTGACGAGGAAGATCGCCATCGAGGCGCCGACGCAGATCATGAACGTCAGCACACTCGACTTCCACATCATGGGGCGGGCCAACAGGCGCAGATCGATCAGCGGCGACGCCGCGCGCCGCTCGACGGCGATCCAGCCGGCCACGAGTGCGACCAGAAGCACGACCAGTCCACAAAGGACGAGCGGTTGCGAAGCGAGGTCGAGCGCGAAGGTGATCGTGAGCATGAGCGTGACCAGCACCCCGCTCAGCAGGACCAGCCCGGGCCAGTCGACCCCGGCGTCGTCCGACCGGTCCGCCGAATCCGTGGGCACCAAACGGTTCACGAGCAGGGTGGCCACGATGACGGCGAACGTCGGGAGCGCGAACATCCAGTGCCGGGACAGCTGTTCCGCCACGGGCCCGGCCAGCAGCATGCCCAGCATCCCGCCGCCCACGAACAGGCCGCTGACCACCCCGATGGCCACCTTCGACTGTCCCGCGGGCAGGTGCTTGCGCACGACGATGAACGACAGGGGCAGCGCGCCGACCATCGCGCCCTGCAGGACCTGGCCGGCCAGCAGGACGGGCAGGCCCGGCGCGAGCGCGGACACCATGCCGCCGACGCACACCACGATCATCAGCCGGATCAGGACGCGTTTTCCGCCGTAGCGGTCGCCGAACCTGCCCGCCAACGGCGTCACGAGCGCGCCGGTGATCGGGAGCAGGATGCTGAGCAGTGCCCCGCCGGTGGGCCCCATGTCCAGTTCGCGTTGCAGGAGCGGGACCGTCGGCTGCACCACCGACTCCAGGGCACCGCTGGCGAGGGCCAGCATGCCGAGAGCCCCGACCGCGGCCTTCCCGGCCCGCACCGGAGGAGCCAGGGTTGTGGTCATGGGAATCCTTTCTGTGACAGGAAAGTGAGTGCGGAATCTGCCGGAGCTATTCGACGGCGAGCGCCGCCTCGGCCGGTCGGCCACGCGTCGCGCGCCAGACGGGCAGGAGCGTGGCTCCGAGCGTCAGCAGGACGGTCAGCGCGGCCGTCGACACGTAGACCCACGGGGACCCGGCGGGCAGCACCGACCCGAGGCGCTTGAGGCTGACCGGTACCAGGATCCCGAGCACGGCCACGGTGCCCAGCGCGATGCCGCCGAAGGCGAGGATCGCTCCCTCCAGGACGGCCATCCGCAGCACCTGGCCACGAGTCGAGCCCGCGAGCCGCTGCAGCCCGAACTCCCGCCGCCTCGCCGTCATGCTCGACACCAGCGTGTTGATCACCGTGATCGCCGCGTACCCCGCGATCATGACCACCATGAGGTAGATCGCGAAGTCGGCGGTCGTCTTCTGCTCGTCGAACTCCCGGAGCAGGACGTCGCGGCCGGTCACCGTCAGGCCGTCCTCGGCGGAGGTCACCTCGGTCAGGTCCGCCGTCAATTGCCCGGGGTCGGTGCCCTCGCCGGCTTTGACCAGGATTCGCGTCGCGTGCGCCTGGGTGGTGTGCGCGGCCAGGGTGTCGGCGGGAAGCAGCAGGGTGTCGTAGCCGTCCGGGGCGGAGAACAACGCCGCCACCCGCACGTCGAGGGTCGTGTTGTCGCCCATCCGCAGCGTGATGGTGCCGCCGACGCCGACACCCAGGCTCTCGGCGTGCCCGTTCCCGATCGCGATCGTGTCGTCGCGAAGGTCGGCGAGCCGGCCCGCGGTGACCCGGACCGGGGTGGTGGCGCCGGCGCCCTCGGCGGTGACGCCCTGGAGGGTCCAGCCCTCGTTCGCCGGCGAGCGGTCAGCCGGCTTCTCGATGAAGCCGACGCTGGTGACGTACTCCGAGGCGCCGGCGACGTGCGGCAGGTCGTTGATCCGGTCGACCAGGCCCGGGTCGAAACGGTCCTGAGTGGTCACCACGGCGTCGGCGACCAGGTTGCCGGCGAAGCCCTGCCGGTCGGCCTCGTCATTGGTCGTCTGCAGGTACAGCATGCCGGTCGACACCGCGGTCAGCAGGATGACCGGCCCGAGCACGGCCGCCGTCCGGCCGCCGTGGCCCCGTGCGTTGAGCACGGCGAGCTGGCCGGTCACGCCACCCAGCGCGCGCACGGGCCACTGCACGGCGAAGGTCGTGACCTTCGTCAGCACGGGCGCGAGCACGGCGAACCCGATGGCGAGCAGGATCACCGCGGGCGCGGCGGTGGCCGGCGTGAGCGGCCCGCTCACCACGGCGATGGTCACGATGGTCAGGGCGACGCCACCGGCCAGGGAAAGCACCGCCGGCAGCACGCGCCCGCGGCCGATCGGCCCGTCCTCGGCCGAGACCTCCGCGAGCGCCTGGGCCGGCTTGACGAGCGACGCCCTCCGGCCGGCACTCAGTGCACCGGCCAGGGCCGCGAGGATCGCCATGGCCATGGCGGCCACCGTCGGGATCCAGCCTTGCCGGAACGCCAGGCCGGCCGCGGCGATCCCGCGCTCGGTCAGCCGGTCGAACACGAACTCGCCCAGGAACCGGCCTGGGAAGTAAGCCAGTGCGGTGGCGACGACGGCCAGCAGCAGCGTCTCACGGGAGATCAGCCGGCGCAGGTGCCGGGGTGTCGCTCCCACGGCCCGCAGCAGCGCCAGATCCCGCCGGCGCTGGGCGACCGAAAGGCCGAGCATGGAAGCGACGCCGAAGATGGACACCAGGATCGCGAAAGCGGTGAAGACGCCGGCCAGGGCCATCACGGTGACGCCACTCGCCTTCGCGTCGCGCAGTTCGGCCTGTCCCCGCTCGTCACCGACCAGGGTGACGGTTCCACCGGCCAGCTTGGTGTCGATCCGCTCCCGGAGCTCGCCGACGGCCACTCCCGGCTCGGCATGCACACCGATCGCGTCGACGGTCCCCGGCGGCGGGGCTCCCTCGAAGACGAAGCTCTCGGTCTCCCGCACCCCGGGCAGCGCCGCGATCGTGTCCGCCAGCCCCGCGTCGATGCGGACCCGCTCGGGCAGGATCGGCGGTTCGTCGGGGTCGCCGCCGGCGTCGTGGTACTCCTGGTCGCCGGTGACGACCACGTCGGCCGAGGCCAGCCGCTGCGGCGGCACAGCCGTGCGGATGCCGGTCTCGATCAGGCCGCCACAGGCCATCATGATGGCCGCCGCGAAGAACACGGCGAGAAAGGCCGCCACGAACAGGCCCGCGCGGAACCGCAGGGTGCGCAGTGCGAGCTGCAGCATCAGCGCTGCCCTCCGCGGTTCGCCACCGGCTGCGGGCGGGGACCTTCGTCGGCGAAGGCGCCCAGGCGGGTCATCCGGTCGGCCACGGATTCGGCGGTCGGCGAGTGCAGCTCACCGGCCAGCCGCCCGTCGGCGAGGAACAGGACACGATCGGCGTAGGACGCCGCGACCGGATCGTGGGTCACCATCACGATCGTCTGACCGGCCGCCCGCGAGGAGTGCCGCAGCAGGCCGAGAATGTCCCGCGCGGTCCTGGTGTCCAGGGCGCCGGTCGGCTCGTCGGCGAAGATGACGGCGGGGTCGCTGATCAACGCCCGGGCGATGGCGACCCGCTGCTGCTGCCCGCCGGACAGCTCCGCCGGACGGTGGTTGCTCCGCTGCGCGAGGCCGACCTGGTCGAGGATCCGCGCCACCCGGTCGGAGTCCGGTTTGCGGCCGGCGAGCCGCAGCGGCAACGTCACGTTCTGCCGCACGGTCAGCACCGGAAGCAGGTTGAACGCCTGGAAGACGAACCCGATCCGGTCCCGCCGCAGCTTGGTCAACTCGGTCTCGCTCAGCTCGCTGAGCTCGTGCTCCTCGAGCAGCACCGAGCCGGACGTCGGCTGATCGAGCCCGGCCGCGCACTGCAGCAGGGTGCTCTTGCCGGAACCCGACGGTCCCATGATCGCCGTGAACGTTCCCCGGCCGAACCGCGTCGTCACGTCCTCCAGCGCCACCACCTGGTTGTCGCGCTTCCCATAGAGCTTGCGAACGGCCGTCAGCCGAATCGCGTCGGTGCTGTCTCGGGGGTTCATCGAACTTCTTCCTGCCGCTGTGCCGTCCGAGCCGGTGCCGGACGATTCCGCCACCAACCCTCCTCGCGCACCGCGGTGCCCCACATCGTTCGCCGAGACCGTCTTCGCCTGGTGCGCGCGGACCGGTCCGGCCCCGTTTCTGGTGCGAACGCACTACCCGATGCGATGATCGACTTGTGGAGTTGCGTCAGCTGGAGTGCTTCGTCGCCGTCGTGGAGGAGTCCGGCTTCACCCGCGCCGCGGCCCGGTTGCACGTCGTCCAGTCCGCCGTGTCCGCGACGATCGCGTCCCTGGAACGGGAACTGGGGGCTCCCTTGCTGGTGCGCACCGGCCGGCGGATCACGCTGACCGCTGCGGGCCGGCAACTGCTGCCGAAGGCACGGGCGACCCTGGACGCCGCCCGCGCCGCCCGAGACGCCGTGCACGAGGTCATCGGTGGCATCCGCGGCACCTTGCGCGTCGGCACCATGAGTTCTTTGGGAATGATCGATCTGCCCGCCGTGCTGGGCCAGTTCCACCGTGAGCACCCCGAGGTGTCCGTCCAGCTGGCGATCGTCGGCACCGGATCCGCGGGACTCGTGACCGAGCTGACGGAGGGCCGGCTCGACCTGGCGTTCATTTCCCTTCCCGGCCCGCGGCCGGTCGGTGTGCGCGTGCGGGATCTCACGTCCGTCCCGCTGGATCTGGTCGTCCGGCGGGATCACGCGCTCGCGGCACGAAGAGAGGTGGCGATCTCGGAACTGGCCGACGAGTCCTTTGTCGACTTTCCGCTCGGCTACGGCAACCGCGCGGTGACCGATCAGGCGTTCGCCGCCGCCGGGCTCGACCGCCACGTCACGATCGAGATCGCCGACATCACCGCCGGCACCGGCTTCGTCCGCCACGGCCTCGGTGTCGCCCTGCTCCCGCGCGTGGTCCTGGTGCCCGACGAAGAGCTGGCCGTGGTGCAGGTCACCGGCGCCGACCTGGACTGGCCCATCTCACTGGCCACGGCGGCCGGCCGTGCGCCGGGAGCCGCTGCCCAAGCGTTCGAGCGTGTCGCGCGGCGGTACCTGGACGCGAACAGCTGAACCTGCCCACCCATCTGCCGGAGCGATCCGCGCCATCGAAATGCGTCGTTGGACACGGCGAGATCGCCGCGACACAGTATTCCTGTGACGAAATCCAGTGATGTGCTCGGTGGGCGCCTGCCCTTGATCAACCCGTTGACACTGACGCCGGCGCAGCAAAAACTGTTCGATTCGGTGCTGGCAAACCAGGTGCCGTGGGCGAAGGACTCCGGATTCGAAATCAGCGCCGATGAGGGCCGGTTGATCGGCCCGTTCAACGCATTCCTGCGCCACCCGGAAATCGCCCTGCCGTTCCTCGAATTCGCGGCCGCGGAGTCGGGTCACACGTCATTGACCGAACGCGTGCGCGAGGTCGTGATCGTCGCCGTCGGTGCCGTGTGGGGAGCCGGTGCCCGATACGAGCTGTACGCGCACAGAATCATCGCCGCACAGCTGGGCCTCTCGCCGGACGTCGTCCATGCCCTCGCAAAGGGCGAAGTGCCCGGCGAACTGAGTGACGAAGAAAAGCTCGCGATCCGTGTCACACGGCAACTGCTGATCGAACACCGGCTCGACGACGATCTGTACCGCGCCGCCGAAGAGGCTTTCGGCCAGCGGGGCCTGTACGACATCGGCGCGGTCATGGGTCAGTACCAGACGGTGTGCACCTTGCTGACCATGTTCCAGGTGCCCGCTCCCGAATAACCGCGATTCCGTGAACACTATCAAGGACAACAAAATGACAATTGACACCAAGCCGACGCTGACGACCATCGCGACCTTCCCGGAGCACTACTTCCTGGAAAACCTCGCGGTCCGAGCGGACGGTTCGATGCTGGTGACCGCGCTCAACCGAAGGGAACTCTGGTGGGTGCCCGCGCCGGCCGAGGACGCGACCATCGGCGCCGTGCTGGTGGACCGGCTCGACGGCCTGCCCATGAGCATCGTCGAGGCCGAGCCCGACGTGTTCTACGTCTCGTCCATGGGGCCGGCCGCCCTGGATCGCTACGACCTGCGTGGCTGGAGCCCGGGCGCGCCGGTGAACCGGACCCGGACGTTGTCCTTCCCCTCGCAGGCGGCGGGGCTGAACGGCAGTGCCCTGCTGGCTCCCGGCGTCATCCTGATCGCGGACTGCGCGGCCGGCCTGATCTGGCGGGTCGACCTGACCGAAGACGGCCTCGCCGGGAAGGCCAGTGTCTGGCTGAAGCACGACACCATGGCGCCGGGGAAGGACGCGGACAAGGCCGTCCACCTGACACAGACGTTCTCCATCCCCTACCCGGGGGTCAACGGGGTCCGGGTCGCCGAAAGGTCCGGCTACGTGTACTACACCGGCTCGTGGGAGCAGGTCTTCGTCCGCGTGGCCGTCGACCCGGAAACCCACCGGCCGGCCGGCGAGCCGGAGGTGGTGACGAAGGGCATTCACGCGGTCGACGACTTCTGCCTGGACGAGAACGCCGGCGTCGCGTACATCACGACCCACATCGACAACACCCTGTGGCGTGTCCCCCTCGATCCGGTGGCCGCGGCGGCGGAAAGCGAAATGCTCATCGGCGAGCCGATCGACCACCGGTTCCTCGGACCGTCCAGTGCCGCATGGGGCCGTCAGAACGGTGACCACGGCCGGGTCGCCTACTTCACGACCGATGGCGGACACACACCGCCGAACCCGGCCGGCCTCATCAAGCCCGCCGCGGTCGTGCGCGTCGATTTCCAGCGCTCCTCAGGCAACACGGAATCAACCATCCAGGCGTCCGAGGTTCATTGACAGCAGCCCGGCGATGCGCCCCAATGTGGCGTTGGTTGCGTCTGACGCACCGAACGCCACATTGGGTGCGTGGGACGCACCGAACGCCACATTGGGGCGCTCGCCCCGACCGTCAACCAACCTTCGACGCGTGACACTAGGCTGAACATGTGCTGCGGTTGACGGACATCGATGACGAACCGGCGTAGTCCACTTTCGACGCCGGCCGGGGCGTGGTGGCGCGAAGGAGCGGTCGTCGCGACGGCGTTCGCGCTCTGCCTGCTCGGTGGTGCGCTGCGGGTCGACGACACCGTGACACCGCCGCCGGTGACGGCCTACCTCCTAGCCGCGGTCTCGTCGGGGTTGCTCCCGGTGCGGCTGCGCGCGCCGGTCGCCATCGTGATCGCCACCACACTGTGCGGTGTCCTCGTCGCGCCATCGGGCCTGCTCTCGACCCCGCTCACTTTGGCCCCCACCGCCATCAGCGCCTACGCGCTCGCCGTCCGCACCGAGCGGCCGGTGACGCCCGCGGTCCTGCTCCCGGCGGCCGCGCTGCTGGTCGCCGTCCCCCCGTTCTTCGAAACGGACTTCTCGTGGGCGGACACCAGCAGGCTGGCGACCGTGGCCGCGACACCGCTCGTGGCCGCGGTGTTCGGTCGCTCGACGCGGCACCGGCGGGCGTACCTGACGCTCATGGAGGAGCGGGCGCGCCGGGCCGAGGAAACCCGGGACGACGAGGCACGCCGGAGGGTGGCCGGGGAACGGCTTCGCATCGCCCGCGAGCTGCACGACCTGGTGGCCCACCAGATCACCCTGGCCAACGCGCAGGCCACCGTCGCCGCTCACCTGTTCGCGACGCACCCGGAGCAGGCCCGCACGAGCCTCGACGAACTGGTCGGGACCACCCGCCACGCCCTCGACGAACTGCGAGCCACGGTCGGCCTGCTGCGCCACCCCGAAGAAACTCCCGACACCGCCGCACTCACGGAGCCGGCGCCCGGGCTGTCGCAGGTTCCCGAGCTGCTGAGCACCTTCCACCGCGCGGGCCTGGCGGTGTCGATGCACGAGGACGGCACGGCCAGACCGCTACCGCCGGCGGTGGACCTCACCGCCTACCGCGTCATCCAGGAGGCCCTGACCAACGTGACCAAGCACGCCGCCACCGGGAGCGCCGAGGTGCGCCTGGTCTGGAACCGCGACCACGTGAGCATCACGGTCACCGACGACGGCGGGGGCGCCCGCAAGGCTCAGGAGCGCCCGCCCGGCTACGGCCTGGTCGGAATGCGTGAACGGGCCGCCGCCGTCGGCGGAACCCTCAACGCGAACGTGCGTCCGCAAGGGGGTTTCGTCGTCTCCGCCCACCTGCCTCTTCCCGCCGCCGGTAAGCCGGCGCAAAGAACCGCCGAAGCGACCGATGGCGAGGGCCGATGATGCACGACACACCAGACACCGGCGAAGCGGCCAGGAACCCGCTCCGGGTTCTCCTCGCCGACGATCAGGCGTTGCTGCGCGGTGCTTTCCGCACTCTCCTCGACAGCGCCGACGACATCACCGTGGTCGGCGAGGCGGGCGACGGCAGGGAGGCGGTCGCCCTCACCCGCCAGTTACGCCCGGACGTGGTGATCACCGACATCCGGATGCCCGGCACCGACGGCCTCGCCGCCACCGCGGAGATCTGCGCCGATCCGGAGCTGCGTGCCACCCGCGTCCTGATCCTCACCACCTACGAGACCGACGAGTACATCGCCCAGGCCCTGCGCGCCGGGGCCAGCGGCTTCATCGGCAAGGGGATCGAGGCGCACGGCCTGCTCGACGCCGTGCGCACGATCGCCAACGGCGACACCCTCCTGTCCCCGGCGGCGACCCGCTCCCTGGTGGCCCGCTTCCTCGCCACACCGGTCGACGCCCCGCCACGCGATCCCGGCCGGCTCGCCGCACTCACCCCGCGCGAACGCGAGATGGTCGCTCTCGTCGCGACCGGCCTGTCCAATGTGGAGATCGCCGATCGAATGTACCTGAGCCCCTTCACCGTTCGCGCCCACGTGCAGCGCGCCATGTCCAAGCTGGACGCACGCGACCGCGCGCAGCTCGTTGTCATCGCCTACCAGACCGGTCTGGTGGCCGGAACAGAGTGAGCGTTCTCTTGAGGGAAAGGGCAAGGTAGCGGAGCCGGCCGGTCGCCGGCCGCGATCGCCGACCTGGCCTGGACCGGCCGCCCGATGCGCCCCAATGTGGCATTGGGTGCGTCCCACGCACCGAACGCCACATTGGGTGCATCACGACTCGCTATAGCTCACCAGCTGCGACGAACGTCCCCTTCAGCCCACCGGGCACCACCAGGACTTTGACGGGACCTGGCGTCGCCGGCCATGGCGGCACGAACGCCTCCTAACTGATCGTCAGGCTCGACGGGGCGGGCGTCTCCAACCGGAAAGCCGTGCCGCTGTGGCCGCGTGTCTCGCTGCGGTAGCGCCCTGGTGTGCGTCCGTGGGCCCGGGTGAAGGCGCGGGTGAACGCCGGCACCGACCCGTAACCGACCGCCTCGGCGATCGTCTCGAGGGAGTCGTGACTGTCGCGCAGCCGCACGGCGGCCAGATCCATGCGCCAGTTCGCCAGGTACGCCGCGGGGGTGTATCCCGTCGCGGCCGGGAACCGGCGGGCGAGAGTCGCACGGGAGACCGAGATGGCGTCCGCGAGCATCGAGGTCGTCCAGGGAATGGCCGGATCCGCGTGCAGGTGCTGCAGGGCTTGCCCGATGACGGGGTCGTAGAGGGCACCCAGCCACGTGCCGAAGCACTCGGGAGGGTTCACCGCGAGCCAGGCGCGCAGCATCTGCACGAGCACGATGTCGATGAGGCTCTTCAGCACCGCCGACGTGGCGAGCTGCGGTTGGGCGAGTTCGCGGGCGAGCATGCGCACCGTGTCGGTCAGCCCGGGCGTCCCCGCCTCGGCCCGGACGTGCACGAGACCGGGGAGCACCGTCAGGATCTGGGTGAGCGCGGCCGGGTCGCTGTCGTAGTGGATGGTCACGATCCGCGTGGTCGCGGGCTGGGCGCCGAGGCTGATCACCTCGCCGGTACCGCGCCCGCGAGCGGCCACGTGCTCGCACCGGCCGCGCGTCTCCGTGGGGTCGTCGGTGAGGCCGTGCGGGATGCCGGAAGGCAGCAGGACCACGTCGCCGGCCGCCAGTTCCACCGGTTCGCGGCCGGCCACCGTGAGCCAGGCACGGCCTGCGGTCACGGCGTGCAAGGCCGTCCCGGGGTAGTCGTCCAGGGCGATCGCCCAGCGGCCGCCTGCTTCGACCCGGGTGCTCAGGGCGCCTTTGACGCCGGAGATCGCCAGGACGTCGGCCAGTGGATCCATGTCGACGACCTTAGCACTCGACTCTGCCGTCGATGAGACAGCCGATCAATCATCTGCGACTTCCGGGCATGGTTCGCCTCATGCTTTGCTCCATATGGTCTTGGTGCCGGACGAGATCACTTCCGGCACCATCCGAAAAGGAGCCACCATGGACTACCGCAGCTGGACCGGTCTCGAGATCACCGTCGCGGACGGCGTCGCCACCGTGTCGCTCGACCATCCACCGCTCAACCTGATGGACGGCGTGCTGCTGCCGTCGCTGCGGGGGTTCGTGCACCAGGTGCGTACCGACGCGGACGTCCGGGTGATCGTGTTCCAGAGCGCCGATCCGGAGTTCTTCAGCGCTCACGGTGACATGGCCTACGTCACCGATCCGGACGCCCTGCCCGCCGCCACCCAGGCCGCGATCGACGCCGCACCGGGGGCCGTGCTCCCTGACGGCCTGAACATCCTGCAGGCCTTGAGCCTGGAGATCCGCGACCTTCCGCAGGTCACCATCGGCAAGGTGGCCGGGTTCGCCCGGGGCGCCGGCAACGAGTTCCTGATGTCGCTCGACATGCGGTTCGCCGCGATCGGCAAATCGGGCCAGGCCCAGCCCGAGTCCACCCTGGCGATCCTTCCCGGGGGCGGTGGCACGGTGAACATGACCCGGCTGCTCGGCCCGGCCCGGGCCCTGGAACTGCTCATCGGCGGGCAGCTCGTCGGCGCCGAAGTGGCCGAGCGCTACGGCCTGGTGAACCGGGCGCTGCCCGCCGACGAGATCGACGCCTTCGTCGACGCCCTGGCCCGCCGGATGGCGGGAGTGCGCCCCGAGGTCGTCGCCGCGATCAAGGCCACCGTCAGGGCCGCGGCCCCGCCCGCCCCCGACGCGGCCTACGTCGTCGAAAACGACTTCCTGTACTCACTGTTCACCGAGGACCTGGTCGAGGTCGCCCGCAAGCAGCTGGCAGCGGGCGTGCAGACCCGTGAGGGCGAGCGGGACCTCGAGGGGCTCGTCGACAGCCTGTAACCCGGCCGCGCCCGTCGTACCCTGGTACTACGGGCGGACCCGGATTCCCTCCCCCGGTACCACGTTTCCCCTCGGCCCCGCCCCTAGCGTGAAGGCGAACGGACCGGGCTGTCCGGTCCGGAATCCCAGGGGACAAGCAATGATCGAAGCACGCCAGCTGACGAAGCGATACGGGGTGAAGACCGCCGTGGACGGCTTGGACTTCACCGTCCGCCCGGGCAGCGTCACCGGATTCCTCGGCCCCAACGGCGCGGGCAAGTCGACCACGATGCGGATGATCGTCGGGCTCGACTCCCCGACCGCGGGCTCCGTCAAGGTCAACGGCCGCCGCTACGCCGAGCACCGCGCACCGCTGCAGGAGGTCGGGGTCCTGCTCGAGGCGAAGTCGGTGCACCCGGGCCGGTCGGCCCACGACCACCTGCTCGCGCAAGCCCAGACCCACGGCATCTCGCGCCGGCGCGTCGATGAGGTGATCGAGCTGGCCGGGTTGCAGTCCGTGGCGAAGAAGCGCGTCGGGAACTTCTCGCTCGGCATGGGCCAGCGGCTGGGGATCGCCGCCGCCCTGCTGGGCGACCCCGCGACGATCATGCTCGACGAGCCGGTCAACGGCCTGGATCCCGAGGGGGTTCTCTGGATCCGCACCCTGCTCACCGAGCTCGCCGCCGACGGCCGGACGGTGTTCGTGTCGTCGCACCTCATGAGCGAGATGGCGCTCGTCGCGGAGCACCTGATCGTCGTCGGCCGGGGGCGGCTGCTCGCCGACACGACCGTGCACGACCTCGTCCGGAGCGCCGGCGGCGACGCCGTGCACGTGGCCACGGCCGAGCCGGGCCGGCTGCGCGACGTCCTGGCCGGCCCCGGTGTCGAGATCGTCGGTCGCACCGGATCCGAAGAACTGCAGGTCAGCGGCCTCTCGGCCCGCACCATCGGGCTGAAGGCCGCCGAACACGGCATCGCCCTGTCCGAGCTTTCCGCACGGACGGTCTCCCTGGAGGAGGCCTTCATGGACCTGACCCGCGACGCCGTCGAGTACCACGGTGTCACGGCCGGACTCGAGACCCTCGGGAGCGCGGCATGAGCACCCTGACCACACCCGCCGTCCCCACCCGCGCCGCTCGTCCGGCCTACCGCGTCACCGGACTCAACGTCCTGCGTTCGGAGTGGACGAAGCTCTGGTCGCTGCGCTCCACCTGGATCACCCTCGGCCTCGGCCTGGTGTTCCTGGTGGGCTTCGGACTGATCTCCGCCGCGCGGTACCAGTCCAGCGTCGGTTCCGGCCAGCCGCTCGACGAAGACTTCGCCAACGCCACCGCACTCAGCCTGTCCCTCTTCGGCACGAACTTCGCGCAACTGGCGCTGGGCGTGCTGGGCGTGCTCGTCACCGCCGGCGAATACTCGACCGGCATGATCCGCTCCACGCTGACCGGGGTGCCGCGCCGGCTGCCCGTGCTGTGGTCCAAGTCGGCGGTGTACGGCGTCGTCGCGCTGCTCGTCGGCACGGCCGGTGTGTTCGTCACCTTCGTCATCAGCAGCGGCATCGTGTCCGCGACGCCCGCGGCGATGACGCTGTCGCACCCGGGTGTCGTGCGCAGCCTGCTGGGCGCCGGTTTCTACCTGGGCCTGATCGGCGTGGTCGGGGTCGCGCTGGGAGCGCTGCTGCGTTCGGTCGCCGGCGGTATCTCGGTCCTCGTCGCGTCGCTCATGCTGATTCCCGGACTGGTCTCGCTGCTGCCGGCTTCCTGGCAAGACGACATCAGCCCGTACCTGCCGAGCAACGCGGGCCAGTCGATGTTCGCCCTGACCCACGACGCCACCAGCCTGTCGCCGATCGTGGGCGGCCTGGTCTTCCTCGGCTGGGCCGTCAAGCTCCTGGGCGGAGCGGCCTACCGGCTGGCGCGGTCGGACGCCTGAGCCGGGTCGCCGGTGCGGTGCTCCGGTACCGCACCGGCGCTCTTCCGCCACGATGAACAGGTGAGGCACGTGCGCAAGGACGATCAGGCCGCGACGCTGTCGTGGACCGCCGCGCTGCCGGCGCACCCGCTGGTCACCCGGCTGGCCCGGCTCGGCCCGTGGGCCCGGCAGGCGGACCGGCGGCGCCCGTGGGTGCTGGACCTCGCCGTCGTGGCCGCGCTGTTCGTGCTGTTCTGCCTGCCCGACCTCGTTCCGCACCACGGAGACCGCGGCCCGGAACAGCTGCTGCTGGTGGCCGGCCCCCTGCCGGCGGCGGGCACCCTGGCGCTCCAGGCCGGCCTCCTGCTGCCCTTGCTGTGGCGGCGGCGGGCGCCGTCCGTCGCGCTGGCCCTGACGGCGGCCGCTTTCCTCGTCCAGTCGTCGCTCGGCGTCTTCCTGCGCGCCGACGTCGCCCTGCTCGTGGCGCTTTACAGCGTGACCCTGCACGGGCGGCTGCGGCACCTGCCGTGGGCCTGCGCGGCCGCGGTCGCCTCGCTGCTTCCCGTGGCCGCGCGGGTTTCCGGCGTCGTGTCCTTTTGGGAAGCGCTGTTCTTCCTCCTCACCGCGGTCACCGCGGCCGTCGCGCTGGGACTGGCCGTCCGCATCCGCCGGGCTCAGCTCGCCAGCCTGCGCGATCGCGCGGTGCGCCTGGAGATCGAACGCGACCAGCGCAGCCGGCTGGCGACCGCCACCGAGCGCGTCCGCGTGGCGCGCGAGATGCACGACATCATCGGCCACAACCTGTCGGTCATGATCACGCTCGCCGACGGCGGCGCCTACGCGGCCGACGTCGCCCCGGAGCGAAGCAAGGAAGCGCTGCGGCTGGTGGGCGACGCCGGACGCCAAGCTCTCGGCGAGCTTCGGCGCATGCTGGGCGTGCTGCGCGAAGAAGCGGACGGAGCCGAACTCGCGCCCCAGCCGGGCATCGCCGACCTGGACGCGTTGTGCGCGCGGATCCGCGCGGCCGGCCCGGAGGTCGTCTACCGCTCCGCGGGCGAACTGGACCACCTCGACCAGGGAGTGCAGCTCATGGCCTACCGCATCGTCCAGGAAGCGTTCACGAACACCCTCAACCACGCCGGCCCGCACACCCGGATCGACGTCTCGGTCGCCGCCCAAGGCCCGGCTCTGCGCATCCGGGTCCGGGACGACGGACGCGCCGACGCCACCACGCAGCCTCGGCCCGCGACGGATCAGGGTCACGGACTGGCCGGGATGCGGGAACGCGCCGCGTTGTACGGTGGCACCGTCGACGCGGGTCCCGCACCCGGTGGCGGGTGGGTCGTGTCCGCCGTTCTCGACATCGCGCCGCCGCCGGACGGAGCGCCGTGACCACCATCCTCATCGCCGACGACCAGCCGTTGCAGCGCTTCGGTTTCCGCATGCTGCTGGACGCGACGCCGGACACCGAAGTCGTCGGCGAAGCGGCCAACGGTGCCGAAGCCGTGCGCCGGACCGCGGAACTGCGGCCCGACGTCGTCCTGATGGACATCCGCATGCCCGGCATGGACGGCATCGAAGCCACCCGCCGGATCCTCGCCACCGGCGGCCGTTCCCGCATCCTCGTCCTGACCACTTTCGACCTCGACGAATACGCCTACGCCGCGCTTCGCGCGGGAGCCAGCGGGTTCCTCCTCAAAGACACCCGCCCCGAGGAACTGCTCGCCGGCATCAGGGCCGTCTCCGTCGGCGACGCCGTCATCGCCCCGGCCCTGACCCGGCGGCTCCTCGACACCTACGCCGACCGGCTCCCCGATGGCACGGCCACTTCGGAGCCGCTCGCGGACCCTCGCTGGCTGAATCTGACGGCGCGGGAACGCGACATCCTGCGGGCCATCGGGCAGGGCTGGACCAACAAGGAGATCGCCGAGCGCCTCGTCCTGTCCGAATCGACGGTCAAGACCCACGTCGGCCGCGTGCTCGCGAAAGTCGGTGCCCGCGACCGCGTTCAGGCCGTCATCCTCGCCTACGACCTCGGCCTGACCCGGCCGAATCCACCCGGCTGACCGCTTCCGGGGCTACGGCGTGGCAGGCGTCAGGTCTTCCAGCGCCCGCTTCTCGCCGTGGGAGAAGATGATCGAGCTGCGGAACTGCACGATCTCCTTGCGGCTGCTGAGCTTGTCGACCAGGAAGCCGTGCAACTGGGCCACGTCACCGACACCCACGTGCAGCAGGAAGTCGTCGCCGCCCGCGAGCACGAACACCGCCATGACCTCGGGCATGGCCAGCGCCTCGTCGTGGAACCGGCTGATCAGGGCGCGGGTCAGCGGGCGGATCTGCGCGAAGACCATCGCCTGCACCGACCGGCCCAGTGACGCGAGGTCGACGTCGGCGTGGAAACCGGTGATCAGGCCGCGTGAGCGCAGCCGGCGGATGCGTTCGGAACAGGTGGAGGCGGCCACCCCCACGATGTCGGCGAGGTCGCGCATGGGGATGCGGGCGTCCTGCTGGAGTTCGCGCACGAGCTGCCGATCGATCCGATCCATGTTCGAATTTTCGATCATGTTCCGAACATACCTCAGGCTCAAGTGCGCCCCGGCGGGTGTTTGGTGGATATTCGCCGTATGAGGCGAACAGATCTCCTGCCGTGCCGACATCAACGCAGGCAGCGAGCGGTGGCGAAATGGACGTCGCGCCCCCTCGGCACGTCGACCAGCGCACCGTTGCAGTCCCGGAACGTGACGTCGTTGTTACCGGTGCGGATGTCGTCCATCCAGCTGGTGAAACCGACGTCGCCGATGAACGAATTCCAGCCCGCGCCGGCGAAGCAGGAGTACTTCTGACCGACGGGTCGGGTGGTGTGGTAGGTGACCTCGACGAAATGGGGATCACCACAGCCGACCTGCGCGGCCGAAGCGGCCGGAGCCGGCAGCAGGATCGCCCCCAGCGCGGCAGCGGCAGCGGCCGCGCTGATGAATTTGCCCTTCTTCATCATATTTCCCTTTCGGTTGTTCCGGCTGGCCGCACGGAAGGCGGCCGGCCCGCACCTGTCGGCGGGCCACGGCACCGGCGACGCGGCAGAGGCACCCACGACGGGGATCCGGCTATTTCCAGGGCCTCGCCGTACTGCGGGATCTGCTCGGTGAGGTTGGGCTGTCCGTGCCGGATCACGACGACCGGGACGTCGCCGGCGCAACCCACCTCTCCGTCCTGAATGGACAGCTGTTCCGGGTTCTGGCCGGTGCCGGAAATCGGGCTCTGGTCGGCGTTTCCGGCACCGGCCCGGCCACGACGCACAACAGCGCGGCGACGGCGGTTTCCTTGACATTGCGGACCATCTGTTCTCCAGCGATGGGTTTCGACGTGAACCGATCCGGATTGCGCGTAGCTCACACGGGGAACGAAGCGTGGCGCCCACCGAACCGACCATTGACAATGTCTATAACCAAGTTGAATCACCGCTGCGACGCAGCAGCGGATGAACGTTGTGAAGGTGTCAAGCGGCACCTGCGCGACGGGGGGCCCTTCGTCTCACCAGACGCAGCGAAGGGTCCCTTCCTCACGTCACATGTGAGGAAGGGACCCTTCAGCCCACGCCGATCGGCGGAGGCAGGCTACTGGAAACGGCGCTCAGGGGCGGACGAGCACCTTGCCGACCGCGCCCTTCTCGACGGCTTCCTGCGCCGCGACTATGTCGTCGAGCCCGTAGTCGGAGACGGGCAGCGCGGACAATGCGTCCGCCTCGATGGCGGCCGCCACCCAGGACAACAACCCCTGGAAATCATCCGGAGAGACGGTGTACATCAACGCGAACCGAATCGTCGCGTTCGCCACCGCCAAGGGCAGGATCGGAATTCGGGGCTGTTCGCCTTCCCCGGCGTACACCGCGATCGTGGCATTGGGCGCGAGGACGGCGGCGTCGGTTTCGATGTTCGCCCCCAGCGCGACCTCGACGACCCGGTCGACGTGCCCGACGGATTCCAGGATCCGTTTCGCGACGTTCTCCTCGCGGTAGTTCAGCACGAGGTCGGCTCCCGCGGCACGCGCCAGCTCGCCCTTCTCCGCGGAGCTGACCGTCGTGATCACCCGGGCCCCCGCGTGCTTCGCCAGCTCGATGGCGAAGTGCCCGACGGCTCCCGCACCTCCCGCGACGAGGACCGTCCGCCCGCGTACCGCGCCGGGATCACCGCCGAGGCAGTACGCCGCGGTGAGCGCGGGCACGCCGAGGCAGGCACCGAGCTCGTCCGACGCGTTGTCGGCGAGTGGGACCACTTTGTCCGCCGGTACCACCGCGAACTCCGCGGCCGTGCCGTACGGGTTTTCGGCCGCGGCGAGGTAGAGCCACACGCGTTGACCGACGGCGAGCCCCGTCACCCCCGGGCCGAGGGCATCCACCCGGCCGGCGCCGTCGTGGTGCGGCACCTGGAAATCGCCGGGAGCGCGGCCGGTGAGCCCGGCGCGGGCCTTCCAGTCCGTGGGGTTCACGCCGGAGGCCGAGATCGCGACGCGGACCTCCCCCGCCCGGGGTGCGGGCACGTCCAGCTCGACGAGCTCGAGCACGTCCCGGGCCGGCCCGGTGGTCCGATAAATTGCTGCTCTCATGCATCTCATGGTGCCCAGTCCTGGTTGGAGCGCGGCACAACCCCGGTGCGGCAGAGTTGGCCGCACCGCCATACCCCTCCCTGCCCGGGTGGCCAAGAGTGAGCACCGTCATACCAGAACTGCTCAGCCAACGAGGTCAGCAGGAGCCATTGTGAGTAGGACCGACGCCCCGGTAGCGACCGATCCCCTGACCGAGCGCGAAATCCTCGCCATCCAGCACCTGATCGCCGAGATCGCGTTCGCCTTCGACAGCGGCGGCGACTACGCCGAACGGCTGAGCGGACTGCTGGCCGACGACGTCCGGTACGAGAACCCCGGGAAGACGTACCTCCACAGCCTGGCGGAGCTCGTCGACACGCTCGAGAACTCGGCCGACCCCGCGGTGAGCCACCACCTGTCCACCATGTCCGTCCGGCCGGCGGGGCCGGGCACGGCGACCTGCCGCTCCAAGGTGGTGACCTTCCGCTCGGGTGGACGGCTGAGCGTCGGCGAGTTCACCGACACGGTGCGCCGCGGGCCGGGCGGCCGCTGGACGCTCACCCACCGGCTCGTGCACCCGATCATCTGACCCACTCCGAGGAGACCCATGACCACGCCCTTCGGCCCGATCCGGCAACTCGGCTACATCGTCACGGACATCCACGCGGCCATGCGCCAGTGGCTCGAAGGCCCGGGCGTGGGGCCGTTCTACTACCTGGAGGACAACGGCGCACTGGCGCAGTCCGGTGGCGTGCAGATCGAGCTCGTCCAGCTGCGCGACGACTCGCCGACGTTCTTCCACACCTTCGTCGGCAAGTTCGGCGAGGGCCTGCACCACGTCGCTTTCTGGACCGAGCACTTCGACGCCGGGGTGGCGGCCGCGCTGGCCCGCGGGTACGTCGAGCTCCACCGCGGCACGTCGCTTCCCGGCACGCCCGACAGCCGGTTCGCCTACTTCGACCGCGAATCCCCCGACGGCACCGCCATCGAGATCTCCGAGCGGGGGGCGGACAAGCGCGCGCTGTTCGACGCGATCGCGCACGCCGCCGAGGGCTGGGACGGCACCGAGCCCGTCCGCGACCTGGCGGCCCTCCTGTCCGAGGTCACCGGGACGCCGCGATGAAGGCCGTGCTGATTCACCGGCACACCGACGGCGCGACGCTGGCCCTCGGCGACGTCCCGGAACCGGGTCTCGGCCACGGCCAGGTCCGGATCTCCGTCCGCGCCGTCTCCGTCAACTACGTCGACCAGTTCGTGCCTCAGGGCGGGTACGGCAAGCCGCCGGCGGACGGCGTCGCGTGGGTGGCGGGCCTGGACGCCGCCGGGGAGGTCACCGAGGTCGGCGCCGGCGTCACCGGCGTGCGGGTCGGTGACCGGGTGATGGCCATGGTGCCCAGCAGCCTGGCCGAGCAGGTGGTCACCGACGCGCGGTTCACCGTCCCGGTCCCGCCGGAGTGGTCCGACGAGGAGGGCGCGGCCGCGATCGTCGGCCTGCTGACCGAATGCAGCGCGCTGACCGCGGCCGACGGCCTGCGTGCCGGCGAGAACGTCGTCATCACCGGGGCCACCTCGGGCATGGGCCTGCAGGGAGTACAGCTCGCACGGCACCTCGGCGCCGGCCGGATCATCGCCGTGGCGCGATCGGACCGCGCGGACGACGTCCTGCACCGCCTCGGTGCCGACCTCGTCCTGCACAGCGCGGGGCCCGGCTTCGCGGACCGCGTGCTCGACGCGACCGGAGGGACGGGCGCCGACGTCGCCATCGACCACGTCGGCGGGAGCTACTTCCCCGACCTGGTCGCCGCGGCGGCGACCAAAGGGCGGATCGTCAACGTCGGGCGGGCCGCGGGTGCGGCGGCGACGGCGGATCTGGAGGCGTTCTCGCTGAAGCAGCTCACCCTCCGCGGGGTCACGTTCCGCACCCGCACCCCGGCCGAGCTGGCCGATCTCTACCAGCAGGTCCGGGACCTGGACCTCACGACCCTGCGCCCGGTCATCGACCGGGTCGTCCCCTGGCACCAGACCGAGGCGGCACAGGGCTCCCTGTCCACCGGCACCGTCGTCGGGAAGGTCGTCATCCGGGTCACCGCCGAGAACCAGTAGCTCCGAGGCCGTCCCGCACGACCTCCGCCCAACCGCACAAAGGAGTACGGTCATGACAACAGACCAGCGGGGGACCTCCCCTGCCCCGGCTCTGAAGCAAACGCGGCGGGCGGCCGCCGCGAGCTTGGGCGGGTCGATCCTCGAGTACTACGACTTCGCCATCTACGGGCTGGCCGCGGCCCTGGTCTTCGGGCCGGTCTTCTTCCCCTCCGTCGATCCGACGCTGGGTGTGCTCGCGTCGTTCGGCACCTTCGGCGTCGGCTTCCTCGCCCGCCCGCTCGGCGGGATCGTCTTCGGCCACCTCGGTGACCGGCTCGGGCGGAAGAACGTCCTCGTCACGACGATGCTCATCATGGGCGTGTCGACGGTGCTGATCGGCTGCCTGCCCGGACACGGCTCGATCGGCTACTGGGGAGCGGCGCTGCTCGTCGTGCTCCGGCTCGCCCAGGGGTTCGCCTTCGCCGGCGAACAAGCCGGGGCGGTCCTGCTCGTCGCCGAGCACGCCACCGAGGGGCGCCGAGGGCTGTTCGCGTCACTGCCCGGAACGGGCGTGTCCGTCGGCCTGGTCCTCGGCAACCTCGCGTTCCTCGCCGTCAGCAACACGATGGACCCCGCGGCGGTGCAGGCGTGGGGCTGGCGCATCCCGTTCTGGGCGGGCGGTCTCCTCGTCCTCATCGGACTCCTGATCAGGTCCGGACTGGCCGAAACCCCGGACTTCGAGCGGAACAAGGCGAACGACCAGGTGCCGGCCTCCCCGCTCCGCGAGGTCCTCCGCACCCACCCGGTCCAGATCCTGCTGGCCGGCGGCGTGCAGGCAGGCCAGGCGGTGGCCTCGTACATCACCGTCGTCTACAGCCTGGCCTACGCACGCGAGCACGGGGTCCCCGCCTCGTTGCCGTTGCTCGGGATCATCCTCAGCGGCGCGCTGCACCTGGCCCTCGTCCCCGCCGCGGGCGCCTTGTCCGACCGTTTCGGCAGGCTGCCCACGTATCTCGCGGGCGCGGTGGTCATCGCGATCTCCGTGCTGTTCTTCTTCCCCATGATCGGGAGCGGCTCCCCGGCGCTGGTGATCTGCGCTTACCTGCTGCTCTTCGGCATCGGCTGGGCCGTCATCACCGGCGTGTACCCCGTGATGCTCGCCGAGGCCTTCGCCACGAAGGTCAGCTATTCGGGCGTGTCGCTGGGAATGCAGCTCGGGGTCGTCATCGGCGGTCTGACGCCGTTCGCCGCCACCCTGGTCGCGACGTTGCCGAACGGCCCGACGCTGCTCAGCATCGGCCTCTCGGTGGTCGTCCTGCTGTCCGGCTGGTGCGCCGCGGCGATCGTCCGGCGCACGGCACGGGCGAGAGTGGCCGCCGCGACGGATCAGCCCGTCGCCGTCGGGGCCGACGACGCGAAGCCGTGACGGAGGGCGGGCCGGCCGGGCGGTTCAGGCCGGCTCGTCCGGGTCCGCGGCGAGGGCCCAGGCCACTTCGAGCAACGTATCCGTGGAATCCAGGTTCGCCCCGGTGATCTCCGTGAAGCGCGCGAGCCGGTAGCGAAGGGTGTTCTGGTGGACGACCAGTGCCTCGGCCGCGCGAGCCACGTTCTTGTCCGCGCTCACGTAGGCGCGGATGCTGCGCCAGATGAGCGCGCCGAACTCGCCCATCGACTCGAGCGGCGCCCGGTAGCGGCGAAGCAGCAGTGAGGTGACGGCCTCGTCCCAGTCCACTGCGAGCCGCCAGCCGATGTCCTCGATCCTGCGCCGGCCGCGAACGCCGTGTCGCCCCATCCAGTCGTAGACACGTTCCGCCAGCTCGAACGAGGCCCCGGCCTCGGGCAACGGTGCCGCGGGCCCGAGCGCGACGACGTCCTCGGGTGCCAGTACGTCGACGGGACCGGACAGCAATCCGAAGCAGTACCCGTCGGCGACCACGACCAGGTCGCTCGCCCGCGATTCCAGGCGACGTCGCAGGGCCTCCACCGACGCGCCCTGCGCGGTGCCGGCTTTCACCGTCAGGTAGTCGATGGTGGTGTCCAGGCCGAGCTCCTCCGCCCGCGCGTGCACCTCGGAAGCCGGCAGCCTCCCGGCGAGGACCTTCTCGAGGAACTCGGCGCGCAGCTGGGAACGCCGCAGGGCGCCGGTGAGCTGCCGGCTCCGGAAGAGCGCGGCCATCTGGTTCGTCATCAGGTCGCTCAGCTGCCAGAGCACGCGAACGGCATCGAGCACCACGACGGCGTCGACGCCTTGTTCGGCCGCGATCTCGAGGAACCGTTCCTGGATGACGCTGATGGACTTGCGCCAGCCCTGGATCCCGTCCTCGACCCCGAGGCCCTGTCCGAGGCGCTCGTCGACCCGGATGGTCAGTGCCTCCACATCGCGGTCGTCGACGACGGGCGAGCCGGCGAGCAGTGAGTTGCGCACGGTCTCGAGGTTCATCCGGACCGACGCCTCGATGGCACTTCGCGGCACCACCGCGTAGGGCGGCCGTTGCTCGTCGCCGTCCTCGACCGTTCGCGCGACGAGTTCGCCGACATCGTCCATCAGCCTTGCCACAGCGTCGCGGAACGATTGCGCGGCGACATCGGCGCGCAATGCTGGTTGCTTCAATCCGGCCTCCTGTCACCGCAGTGTGCCAGACGTTGTAGCGGCATCCAATCGTCGCCGCCGACGGTTGGGGCGCTCGCCGTAGCAGCGGTGGCGGCCACATTGGACGATCGAGACGTCGGTGCACAGCGCACCCCGCCACAGCGAAGGGACGTCAGGTGTGAGGATCACCGAGTTCTTCGATCGAGGGTTTCGTCAGAACCCTGAAGGTCCGGCGTACATCATGGGCGACCGCCAGTGGACCTACCGCGAGGCGTATGCCCTGTCCTGCCGGGTGGCACAGGGGTTGAGCACCGCGCTGAAGCCGGGCGCGAAGGTCGCTGTCCTGTCGCCGAACCACCCGGAAGCCTGGATCTGCGTGCTCGGCAGCTGGCGCGCCGGGATGGTGTGGGTGCCGCTGAACCCCGCCATGCCGCCGGACGAGACGGCGGAGCTCGCCGCGGCCTTCGACTGCGAAGCCATCTTCTACCACTCGTCCCTGGCAGGCGTGGTGGAGTCGCTCCGGGCCAAGTCGCCTGTTCTCCGGCTGGCCGTCTGCCTCGACCGGGAGCCGGCGGACGGCCCGGGACTGCACCGCTGGTGCGCCGCCTACCCGGCCGAACCCCCGGAGGTGCACACCGCGATCGACGACATCGTCGCGATTTCGCCGACCGGTGGGACCACGGGCAGGCCCAAGGGCGTGATGAGCAGCCACCGCAACTTCCACACGTCCACCGCGCACCTGCTGATGCTGCTGAACTACGAGGCTCACCAGCCGATCGTCAACCTCGCGGCGGCGCCGATGACCCACACCAGCGGGCTCCTCAGCCTGCCGGCGACCGCACGGGGTGGCACGGTCGTGGTACTGGAGAAGGCCGACCACACGGTGCTCGCCGACGTGATCGAGCAGTACGGGATCACCGAAATGTTCCTGCCCCCGACGGTGATCTACCGCTGGCTCGACCACCTGGCGGGCCAGGAACGCGACTTCTCGTCGCTGCGCTACCTGATCTACGCCTCCGCCCCGATGTCGGTCGAGCGGCTCAGGCAGGCCATCGACGTCTACGGGCCGGTGATGACGGCCGCGTACGGCCAGACCGAGTCGCCGGGAACGATCGCGCTGATGCGCTGCGCGGAACTCTTCGAACCGGACGGCAGCCTCGACGAGACCCGGCTCGCCTCGTGTGGCCGGCCGACCCCGCTCCTCTCCTTCGAGATCCGCGACGGCAAGGGCGACGTCGTGCCCCGGGGGACGGCGGGCGAGATCTGCGTGCGGGGGGACACGGTCATGGCGGGCTACTACGCCCAGCCCGAGCAGACGGCCGAGACGGTGGTCGACGGCTGGCTGCACACCGGCGACGTCGGCCACCTCGACGACGACGGCTACTTGTACATCACCGACCGGAAGAAGGACCTGATCATTTCGGGTGGGTTCAACGTCTACCCGAGCGAGGTGGAACAGGTCCTGTGGAGCCATCCGGCGGTGGGTGACTGCGCCGTCGTCGGCATTCCGCATCCGGACTGGGGCGAAGCGGTGACCGGCGTGGTCGAGCTGCGGCCAGGGGCCGACGCCACCCCCGAGGAGCTGCTCGCCTGGTGCCGCGAACGGCTGGGCGGTATCCGGGCTCCGAAGCGCATCGACCTCGTCCAGGAACTTCCGCGCAGCCCGAACGGGAAAGTGCTCAAGAACCGCGTGCGCGAGCCGTACTGGCGTGGCGTCGACCGGCACATCTGACGCCGCCGCCGAACCCCGAAGGAGAACACCATGCCAGCCGAGCCGATCCGACGGCGACGTCGTCGTCCACAGTGGTCAGACCTGACCGAGGTGATCGACCTGCGCGCTTTCGCCCCGCCGACGACGGAGCACCGCCTCGCCCGCGCTCACACACTCGGGGACCTCCGCGCGATCGCCCGGCGGCGCGTTCCCCGCGCCGTGTTCGACTACGTCGACGGCGGCGCCGAGTCGGAGGTCAGCATGGCCCGTGCGCGGGCGGCCTACCGGGACGTCCACTTCCACCCGGCGGTGTTGCGCGACGTCTCCCGGGTCGCGCTCGACCGCGTTCTGCTCGGCAAGAAGTCGGAGCTCCCCGTCGTGCTCGCGCCGACGGGGTACACCAGGATGATGCACCACGAAGGGGAGGTGGCCGTGGCCCGCGCCGCCGCCCGGGCGGGCATCCCCTACACGCTGTCCACAATGGGCACCACCTCCGTCGAGGACCTCGCCGCTGCCGAATCCACCGGCCGGAAATGGTTCCAGTTGTACCTCTGGCGCGATCGGGCGGCGGGGAAAGACCTCGTCGAACGAGCACTGGCCGCCGGTTACGACACACTGGTGCTGACCGTCGACACCCCGGTTTCGGGCGCCCGGCTGCGGGACCTGCGCAACGGCCTCACCATCCCGCCGATGCTCGGCCCCCGAACGCTCGCCGACATCGCGCTCCATCCGCGGTGGTGGGCGAACCTGCTGACCACCGACCCGCTGAAGTTCGCCTCGTTCGGCTCCTGGAAGGGCACCGCCGCCGAGCTGGCCGACAGCTTGTTCGACCCCAGCGCGGGCATCGACGACCTCCACTGGCTGCGTGCCGCCTGGCCCCATTCGCTGGTGGTGAAAGGGATCCAGACCGTCGAGGACGCCCGCAAGGTGGTCGAGGCCGGAGCCGACGCCGTGGTCGTCTCCAACCACGGCGGGCGGCAGCTGGACCGGGCGGCGACGCCGTTGCGGGTGCTGCCGCAGGTCCGCGCGGCCGTCGGCGACCGGGTCGAGGTCTTCGTCGACGGCGGTGTCCGGTCCGGCGCGGACATCGCCGCGGCGATCGCCCTCGGGGCGAGCGGCGTCCTGGTGGGCCGGGCCTACCTCTACGGGCTGATGGCGGGCGGCGAGCGCGGCGTGGACCGGGCGGTGAGCATCCTGCGCACCGAGCTGACCCGCACGCTCCGCCTGCTAGGGGTCGCGGAGCTGGCCGAGCTCTCCGGCCGGCACGTCACGCTGAGCGAATCGACCGGACGATGACGGTGCTGTCCCAGCCCACCGACGGCTTCCGCCTCGCCTACGACCGGCATGGTGACCCGGCCGGATCTCCCGTCCTGCTGGTGCACGGCTGGCCGGGTGACCGGACCGACCACGCGGCCGTGGCCGCCCGGCTCGCCGGCCTCGGCCACGACGTCGTCGTACCCGACCTGCGGGGGTTCGGGGAGTCCGACAAGCACGACCGGGATCCCGCCGGGTACTACGGCGCACCCGGCCAAGCGAAGAGCGTGGCCGGGCTGCTCGACGAGCTGGGGATCTCGGCGGCCGTGGTCGGTGGTTACGACATCGGCGGCCGCGTCGGCCTCCAGCTCGCCGTCGACCGGCCGGACCTGGTGCGCGCCCTGGTGATCACCCCGCCGGCTCCGGGTGCCGGACGACGGGTCCTCGCCGAAGAGCCGATTCGCGAGTTCTGGTACCAGCCGTTCCACCAGCTCGAACTCGCCCGCGAACTGATCGACGGCGACGTGGGCCGCGCCCGCGCCTACCTGAAGCACTTCTGGTCGCACTGGTCCGGCCCGGACCACACCGTCGACGACGAGCGGCTCGACCACCTCGCCGCCGCCTACGGCGCTCCCGGGGCGTTCGTCGCGTCGATCGGCTGGTACCGCGCCGGGAGCGGACTGGTCGCCCGGGCGCTCGCCGAGACCGAGCCGGATCCCGCCGACCGGATCGCCGTCCCGACGACGTTCCTGTGGCCGGACCACGACCCGCTCTTCCCCCGCACGTGGTCCGACCGGCTCGACGCGTTCTTCTCGGACGTCACGGTGGTGCCCGTGCCGGGGGCCGGCCACTTCGTGCCCGTGGAAGCACCGGGCGTGTTCGCCGAGGCGATCGCCGCGGTCGCGACGTAAAGGCACCTCTCCATCGACGACGGGAAGCAGCAGATGTACGACGACTACGAATTCCTCGAGGTCGAGCCCGGTGCCGACCGGGTCCTGCGCATCACCATGAACCGGCCGGAGAAGCTGAACGCGTCCGGCGAGGTCGGGCACGGCGAGCAGGGGCGGATCTGGCGGGAGTTCGACGACGACCCCGACATGAACGTCGCCCTGATCACCGGGGCGGGCCGGGCCTTCAGCGCGGGTGGCGACCTCGATGCGGGCAACGGTCCCGCGGGCGTCGACACCCGCGACGGCCGGGCGCTGGTGCGCAACATGATCGCCTGCCGGAAGCCGATCGTCTCCGCGATCAACGGGGTCGCGGTCGGCGGTGGCCTGGCCATCGCGCTGCTCGCCGACATCAGCATCGCCAGCGAGCGGGCGATCCTCATGGACGGCCACATCAAGCTGGGCCTGGTCGCCGGCGACCACGCCGCGCTGGTCTGGCCGCTGGCGATCGGGCTGGCCCGCTCGAAGTACCACCTGCTCCTGTGCGACCGGATCGACGGCCGGGAGGCCGCCGAGATCGGGCTGGTGGGCAAGTGCGTGCCCCACGAGGAGCTGATGCCCACCGCGAACGACATCGCGGTGCGGCTCGCCCGGGGTCCGCAGTTCGCCATCCAGGCCACCAAGGCGGCGCTGAACGACTGGTACCTGCACAACATCGGGATCTTCGAGCACTCGCTCTACATGGAGGCGCACAGCATGACGCTCCCGGACGCCGAGGCGGGCATCGCCGCGGTGCGCAGCAAAACCGAACCGGAGTTCCCCGGGGCCGTCGGCTCCCACCGCTACTAGGAGGTCCCGCGATGCAACCGATCACCGTCTCGACCGACATCCCCCTCGAGATCGCCGTCGACGCCCTGCCCGGCGACGACCGGGTGTGGGTTCCCCAGGCACCCGGGGTCTTCTTCCGGCCCCTCTTCATCAACACCGTGACCGGCCAGTGGTGCAACCTGCTCAAGGTGACGAGGTCGGGCATCGTGTCCCGGCACCGCCATCCCGGCATCGTCGTCGGCTACGTGCTCAAGGGCGAGTGGAAGTACGACGAGCACGAGTGGACCGCGCGCGAGGGCGGCTTCGTCTACGAGCCGCCCGGCGAGATCCACACCCTCCGGGTTCCGGAGCACTGCACCGAGATGATCACGTTCTTCAACATCAGCGGCGCGATGATCTACCTCGACGACGACGGCGTGCAGATCGGCTACGAGGACGCCTTCACCAAGCTGGACATGTGCCGTGCCCACTACGCGGCCAACGGCCTCGGCGCCGGCTATGTCGACCAGTTCCGGCGCTGAGCCGGTGCGCCCGGCCCTGATGCGTGCCGCGGTCTGGACCGGGCCGGGCGCGGTGGCAGTGCGCGACGTCGAGCGTCCCCTGGCGAAGGACGGCGAAGTCCTGGTCCGCGTCGAGTACGGCGGGATCTGCGGGACCGACCTGGCGATCCTCGCCGGCGCCCATCCCCGCGCCGAGGCGCCGCTGATCCTCGGGCACGAGATCGTCGGGACGGTCGAGCTGTCGTCAGCGGGCGGCGGCCCGCCCGCCGGCACCCGGGTGGCCGTCGAGCCGCTGATCGCCTGCGGTCGCTGCCGGGCCTGCCGCGACGGGGCCCGGCACGTGTGCCGCAACCTGGAACTGTATGGAATCGACGCCCCGGGTGGGCTGGCCGAGCTCGTCGCGGTACCCGTCGACCGGGTCCTGCCCGTCGCCCCGCGGGTCGAGGCCCGGCTCGCGGCGTGGGCCGAGCCGCTCGCCGTCGCCGTGCACGCGGTCGGCCGGGCCGAGCCGGCCGCCGGGGCGACGGTCCTCGTCTTCGGCGGCGGGCCGATCGGCATCCTCACCGCCCTGGTCGCCCGGCGGAACGGTGCGGCGCGGGTCGTCGTCGTCGAGCCGAAACCCGCCCGGCGGGCCACGGCCGAACGGTGCGGCTTCGAGATCGCGCCCGCCGGCCTCGACCCGGTGGCCTGGTTCCGTTCGACGAACGACGGCGAGGGCGCGGACGTCGTGTTCGACGCGGCCGGCCACCCCGCGGTCGCCGCGGTCCTCCCGGCCGCCGCGCGCGAGACCGGCTCGATCGTGCTGGTGGCGGTCTACAAGACGCCCCCGCCCGTCGACCTGCGGGCCCTCTGCTTCGCCGAGCAGCGGATCATCGGCGCCCGGGTGTACAGCCGCCGTGACTTCGCCGAGGCGGTCTCGCTGCTGGCCGGCGACGAGCTCGGCCTCGACCGGCTCCCCGTCGCGGTGCTGCCACTGGAGTCGGTCGCGGAGGCGTTCGAGCTCGCGCAGGCAGCCGACGCACCCATCAAGGTGCTGCTGCGGACGGCCGGCGCCGGGGACGGATCGGCGAAGAACCTCGGGGTCAGCGCACGGTGATGACCAGTTTGCCCGTGGTGTGCCCGGTCTCTCCCAGGGCGTGAGCCCGGGCGCCTTCGGCGAGGGGGAAGGTGCCGGAGACGTGCGCGTGGAGCTTTCCCCGGTCGGCGAGCCGGGCGACAGCGCGGATCCCGGCCTGATCGTGCTCGACGAGCAGGGTCACGGCGCGGACCTGCGCCTTCTCCGCGGCGGCCTGGGTGTCTTCGGCGACCGGCACCAGGGACACCAGGACCCCACCGGGACGGAGCACACCCACCGAACGGGTCGCGGTTTCGCCGCCGAGGGCGTCGAGGACGACGTCGTACCGCTGTCCGGTGGCGGTGAAGTCCTCACTGCGGTAGTCGATGCAGGCATCCACACCGATCTCGCGCAGGAAGTCGTGTTTCGCGGCACTCGCGGTCCCGGTGACGTGCGCGCCCCGCTCCTTGGCGATCTGCACCGCGAAATGACCGACACCGCCGGCCGCGGCGTGGATCAGCACCCGTTGCCCCGCCCGCAGGTCCGCGGTGTCGACGAGCGCCTGCCAGGCGGTGAGCGCGGCCAGCGGCAGAGCGGCCGCCTGGACATGGCCGATCCCGGCGGGCTTGGCCGTGAAAGCGCGGGTGGGACCGGTCACGTACTCCGCGTGGGAACCGGCGCCGTGGGGGTAAGGCACCATGCCGAACACCTCGTCACCAGGCCGGAACAGGGTGACGCCGACGCCGGTCTCCGCCACGGTGCCGGAGACGTCCCACCCCAGGGTCATCGGCGGTGGCGGCAGGAAAATGGGGTGAGCGCGGTGTTTGAAGTCCGTGGGGTTGAGTCCGGCCGCGTGTACGGCGACCAGGATCTCCCCCGGGCCGGGCGCGGGCCGCGCAAGTTCGGTCAGCCGCAGGACCTCGGGGCCACCAAGAGCGGTTTGGTGCAGGGCGAGCATCGTCGGGGTGCTCGTGGAGCCGGGGTGTCCGGCGGTGTCTGTCGAAGTCATGTCGTGATCCTGGCGGGATGCCCCAGCTCGCGGCGATGGCAAGAAAGTCATCTTCCGATATGTTCTTGCCATGCCCCCCGACTCCGCCGCCCACAAAGTCGTCGTCCTCGCCCTCGACGGCGTCTACCCCTTCGAACTCGGCATCCCGCACCGAGTCCTGGGCTCGGCCGGTGGCCGCTACGAGGTGGTGACCGCCGGCGTGGACGGACAGCCCGTACGCACCGACGCGGACCTGACCGTCACGCCCGGGCACGGTCCCGAGGTACTGCCCGAGGCGGACACCCTCGTCATCCCGCCGTACGCGCTCTCCCCGGCCTCGGCCGCCGCCCCGGACCCGCGGGCCGTCGCGGCCCTGTCCCGCGTGCGCCCCGGCACCCGGCTGGTGTCCATCTGCACCGGTGCGTTCCTGCTGGCGGCGGCCGGTCTGCTGGACGGGCGGCGGGCCACCACGCACTGGGCGCTGGCCGACTACTTCCGGGAACTGTTCCCGCGGGTCGAGCTCGATGCCGGCGTGCTGTTCGTCGACGACGGCGACGTGCTGACCTCGGCCGGGGCGGCGAGCGGGATCGACGTCTGCCTGCACCTGGTGCGCCGGGACCACGGCAGCGAGGTGGCCAACCAGGTCGCCCGCCAGTGCGTCACGGCACCGTACCGGGACGGCGGGCAGGCGCAGTACATCGAACAGCACATGCCGCCGGCGAGCGCGACCGGCACCGGGCCGACGCGTGACTGGGCGCTGCAGCGCCTCGAAACGCCGCTGTCGCTGAACGAACTGGCCACCCACGCGGCGATGAGCACCCGCACCTTCGCCCGGCGCTTCCGGGAGGAGACCGGCATGAGTCCCGGTCGCTGGCTGACCCAGCACCGCCTGCGGCGGGCGCGGCACCTGCTGGAGTCCAGCGACCTGCCGGTGGACCGAGTCGCCCACGAGGTCGGCTTCGCCACCGCCACATCGCTACGTCGGCACCTGGCGGCGGAAGCGGGAGTCGCGCCGTCGACCTACCGGCGCACCTTCCGCGCGTCGGCCCCGGCTCCGGGGGCGACCGGGTAAAGGGCCTCGTTCACGGCACTTCCCCACGAGCGAACGAGTCCGAATGGAGAGCGAACAAATCGCCTGTCACCCGGCGTGAACAGCCTCACCGACGAACTCTCCCAACAGGGCAGCGAACTTTTGAGGTGCCTCCTGATGTAATGCGTGGCCGGCACCGGGAATCACCTGGACCTCGTCACGCCACAGCGCGGGAAAGTCCAGCTTGCGCAGGTAGGCGAGGCTCACCAGCTGCTCAGCCTCACCGTGCACGATAGCCAGAGGTTGTTCCAGAGCCGAAACGATCGCGATCTCATCCGCGAAACGGCCCGCGCCGAGGCTGGCTCCGAGTCCCGCGCGGGCCGCACCGTCCGTGCTGAGAATTTCGGAGACGAACTCTCCGACATCGAACGACGAGCCGGTCGCGACGAAGCACCCGGCGACCGACTTCGCCTCGGGCTCGGAAACCTGGTCGCCGAACAGCGCGGCCATGGCCGGGCTCGGCAAGAACGCCTCTGCCAGTTGTGCCGGCGTCCCGACAGGTGGGGCACCGAATACGAGGAAGCCGGCCGCATCGGGAAGTTCGGGCGCTGCCTCCATGGCGATCTGCCCGCCCAGACTCCATCCGACGACGACCGCGTCGGCGATATCGAGCTCCCGCATGAAGCCGGTGAGTACGGCCACGTATCCCGGCAGTGAATAGTCGGCGAGATCACGAGCCGGCTCGGAGTGCCCATGCCCCGGCAAATCCAGCGCGAAGCAGCGGAACCGCCGTCCGAAATCACCGGTCAGAAGCGGGAGCCACGTGCCGGCTGACGAGGAGTTGCCGTGGACGAACACAACCGCCCGAGCATCGTCGTCGGCCGGGCTTTTCAGGTAGGCGATTTTTGTTCCGCCGACTTGCACGTCGAGTCGATCCACTGTGCACCTTTCATTTTATCGGGCATTCCGCTGAACGGTGCCCCGATCTCAACCCGATCCTATCGAGAATTCACGCCCGGGGGCGAAGTCCTCGCTCAGGTGCCCGGCAGGTCCTTCAGCGGAGCTGACGGGTGAAGCACCTGGCCAGCGGCTCACCGACGTACGGCCCGTATCCGTCGATCCGTTGGTAGCCCTCGCGTTCGTAGAACCGGATCGCGTCGGGCTGCTTCACGCCGGTCGACAGCACAAGTGAACTGATCCCGTGCCGTCGGGCCTGGTCCTCCAGTGCCCGGAGGATGCTGGTGGCCACTCCGGTGCCGCGTGCCTGCGGCGTCACGTACATCCGCTTGACTTCGGCCGTGCCGTCGTCCAGCAGGCGCAGAGCGCCACAACCGGTCGCTTCGCCGTCGCCGGCGCGGGCAATCAGGAACGCGCTGACGGTTTCGGCGGTCGGTGGCTCGGTCTCCTGGTCGGGGATCCCGTACCGGGCGGCCAGTTCGACGTGCATGGCGCGGCGCAGCCGGACGCCGTCCGGGCAGTCCCACGGTTCTTCCGCAATGCTCATCGTCACGACATGCTTCCTTCCGCGGGACGGCCCGATGGCACGAACAAAGGAACTCCGGCGTGCGCGCTGGGAAGCCCAGGACGTGCTGCACCACATACGCTCCTGAACTAAGTTAAGTTCTAACGTGCCTGAACTTTGTTAATGTGTCAAGCGTGGCTGAGGACTCTCTTGCAGATCACTCCCGTCGGGCCGGCCCGACGACATAGCCGCCTACGCCCGCGTCCTGCATGCGGAGTACCTCCTCCACCGCGACGGCTCACGCATCTTCAGCGGCACCCGCGTTTTCCGATCCCGAAGTGGGTGAAGTCGAAGGAATCCCGGCTCGCCCGGGAGTACATACCCAGAGTCGCCTCCAACACCCCGGCGAGTTCCAGCCAGCTGTGGAGCAACTACTGGCGCTTCCTCGTCGACAAGTGGGGCGAGCGCCGGGTCGACGAACCCACCTACACAGAACTCTTCGACCTCGCCACCGAGGTCGAAGAAGCCGGCACCACTGGCCCCGACCCTGCACTGGACACGCTTGTCCTACGACAGCACACCGAGACAGCCTGTCGACGCAGCGGTGTCCTTTCCCTCCGGCGCCGCGACCTGAACGAGGAGGACTGCACCATCTGGCTGCGAGAGAGAGGGCAGGGCACGGGAGCAACCCGTGTCGCCCACGCTGATGGCCGCCCTGATCGAACACTTCGACATCCGCAACCGCTTCGGCGAACCCGACGACCTGATCTTCAGGTACGCCGGTGGGCGCCCCATCGGGAGGAACTACTACCAGGGGCTCTGGCAGCGTCTCCGCCGGCATGTGGACTGGGTCGACCGGCTGGGCGTCTGCGCTCACTGGCTCCGGTACACGACATTGACCTGGGTCGAGCGCAACTTCGGCTACGCGATGGCAGCGGCCTATGCCGGTCACACGCCTGGCGGCATGCGGAGCGGCAACACGCTCACCTACGTCATCCCGACGCTGGAGGAACTCGCGACAGCGCTCGCGATACTGGTCGGCGAGCCACACCCGCTGGCCGCGGCCGGCCACCAGTCAGGCGACGGCGGCGACCTCACCTTGCCGACGCGGGGGCCGCGGGCACTGTTGACGTCACGCGCGTCGCCGGGATCGGCTTGCAGACCAGCTATTCCGCACGCCGACTCAGCTGCTCTCGGCGCAGGAGGAGCGCCGCACGAGCGCGTCGGGCAGCCCGCAGTCGCACCAACGCTACGCCACCGAGCACGAGCACCACTAAAATGAGTTCGGGCTCGACGCGGTGCCGCAAAGTCGTGACGACCAGCGCGCCGACGGTGAACAACCCCCACGCCGCCACCCCGAGCCAGCCGGCGACGACGCGGTCACGGGCGAACAGCGGGGCGCGTCGCGTCACCGCCCAGGTACCGAACGCCGCCCACCCCAGACCGATCGCCACGAGCACGGCGAACGCGACCTTGGTGCGCGGGGGAAGTCCCGGTTCCGTCGCCCACAACAGCGCAACCACGCCGCTGCCGAGCAGTCCCGCCAGGGCCACGGTCACGTAGCCCACCCGCCGCCGCAGGGACAGCGGCCGCTCGAGCCGCTGGATCACCTCTTCCGGGGTCATGCCTCGTACTCCTTCCGCATCAATTCGTCCCGCAGCAGCCGCCGGGCCCGGTTGAGCCGCGACTTCACCGTGCCGACCGGCACGCCGCAAACCTGGGCACACGTCTCCAGCGGGAGGTCTTCGAGGTAGAACAGCAGCAATACCTCGCGTTCTCGGACCGGCAGCGCGCCCAACGCGCTGGCGAGCACCTCCCGGTCGGCGACCGCGTCGGTCTCGTCCGGGCCGGAGGACTCCGCCGGCGGGTCGGGCTCGGGTCCGGGCCGGCCGTAGGTGTCGCGCAGCCGGTTCATCACGGCGCGGCGGGCGATGGTGAACAACCACGGCGTGAACCGTTCGGGCTTCCGCAGCTTCGGTAGTCCCATGAACACCGCCAGCCACACCTCCTGGACGACGTCGTCGTCCGGGCCGGCGAGCATCCGCCGGACGTAGCGTTCGACGGCACCGTGCCAGCGGTGCACCAGCTCGCGGAACGCGTCGCGCTCCCCCAGCCGGCACCGCACGATCAGCAGTTCATCGCTCATCTGCCCTCCTTCCTCTGTTCAGTCGGCGAAGACACGCGAAAGGTTCACGACGCTGCATGACAAGTCGCAGGAGCCATCTCTCGGGGCCCGCCGAATGTGGCGCTGCACCGGACCGCTGACCGTGCGGGCGCGACCGCGACCGGGCCGACGCAACCAGCATCAGGGAATGATCCCGACGCCGCCTGCACTACGGGGGATGTCCCGGATCCGGCCGTCCGAGCATCAGCTCGCTCCACCATTTATATGAGATACGTATGATATGGTTCTCGTATTATCTATCGAGGACCGAGTGACTCCGGAGCGAGTCGCCCCGGAAGGAAGGCTTGCCATGATCGTGCTCACCGGGGCGACCGGACTCGTCGGACGCCTTCTGGCCTCAGAACTCGCCGGAAGCGGCGAAGGCCACGAGGTTCGCGCCGTCACGCGCTCGCCGCGAAGTGCGGGGCTGCCCGCCGGCGTCGAAGTCGTCGAGGGTGACCCGCACCAACCAGAAACCCTCGTGGACGCGTTGCGCGGCGCGGACGCGTTGTTCCTCCACTCGCGCGCCGTCGGCGATGCCGCCCATGACGTCGTCGCGCTGGCTCGGGACCTCGGCGTCCGCCGGGTCGTGGCGCTCGCCGCGGCCAATGTGGACGACCGGCTCGACGCGCAGCCGTCGCGCTTTCGCGGTGACCGCAACAAAGAGGCCGACGACGCGGTCGCGACCAGCGGTCTGGACTGGGTCAGCTTGCGGCCCAGCTCGTTCGCCGGCAACGCGCTGACCGCGTGGGGCGGGCAAATCCGCGCGGGCGGCGACGTCCGCTACGTGTACGCCGGCTTCGAGGAGTCGCCGCTGGACGAACGCGACTTGGCCGAGGTGCTGGCGAGGGCCCTCACCGACGACGACCTGCTCGGCCGGCGCATCGACCTCACCGGTCCGGAGTCGCTTTCCCACGAGGAGATGGTCCGGCAGATCGGCGTCGCGCTCGGGAAACCCGTGCGGTTCCACGAAGTCCCGGCCGAACCTGCGGCACGCGGCATGCTGGCCAACGGCCTGCCGGAGCCGTTCGTCACCGCGATGATGGCTCGCTACGCCGCGCACCACACACGCCCGCAGTTCCCGCCGACGCCGGAACTCGAGAAGCTCCTGGGCCGCCCGCCGCGCACCTTCGCCGAATGGGCCGCCGACCACGTCGCCGACTTCGAGGCGGCCGGGTGACACCGGAGAAGATCCGCCGCGGACGTTTCCGCGAGAAGGCTTTGCCCTCGCCGAGCCCAAAGGAGGTCGTCGTGCGCGTGTCCGAGAATCGGGAAAAGGTCCGCTTCATCAGTGGTGACGCCGAGTGCGTCGCCTGGCACTATCCGGGAACCAACGGCGCCTGCGTGATCATGACACCGGGCGGCGGGGTGACCAAGGAACCGGGCACCGACCCGTTCGCCGTGCGCTTCCACGAGGCGGGGTTCACCGTCCTCGCCCTCGACTACCGGCACTTCGGGGAGAGCGGAGGCCGGCCGCGCCAGGTCATCCGCGTCAAGGAGCAACTGGCCGACTGGCAAGCGGCGATCGACTTCGCCCCCACCTTGCCGAACGTCGACCCGGCGAAGCTGGTGATCTGGGGCTTCTCCCTCTCCGGCGGCCACGCCTTCCGCCTCGCGGCGCGCAACCCCCGCCTGGCGGCGGCGATCGCCCAGACGCCGCTTGCGCGGTGCCTAATCGGTCTTCCCGCAACACCTCGCGGGCCCCTCAGTGTTCGCTGCTGAAGAACCGTAGCAACAGCGGGCCGACGATCTGTGGGTCGACGACGTGATCCGGCCCCTCGAGGGTCTCCCGTTGAACGTGGGGTAGTAGGTCTGCAAGCTCGTCGGCTGCGCGGTCGAAGAAGTCCGAGGGCAGGCCTGCCATGTAGGGGACCGTGATCGGTCCTCCGGTGGTGACCAGGACCGGTTGGGTGACCGTTGCCAGTCGATCGGCCGGCAACTGGTAGTGGTTGAGGAAGAGGCTGTCGTGGACCAGCGTGGGCGCGAGGGCGACCGAATCCGCCCAATGCGCCGTCTGCTTGCCTGCCGCTTTCCTGGCCGCGATGTTGTCATCGGAGGCGCCGGTCATGCGCATGAACAGTTCGAGAACCTCCTCGTCTCGCCCGGCGTCGAAGGCGCGTCGGGTGTCCGCGACGTACTCCTCGAATCGCGGGCGTATGTCGTCCCCGACCGCGTAGGGCACCTCCCACACGGCGATCGTGTCGATGGCTGACCCGGCCGCGGCGGCCTCCAGCGCCAACGCGCCACCAGAGGACGCCCCGAACAGGTGTGCCGAGCCACCAGCCTCCGCGATCAACGCATCCAGGTCCTCGATCTCCCGCTCCACGGCGTAGGGCTCGGTGAAGCCGCTCGCGCCGCGTCCCCGACGGGCATAGTTGTAAACCGTGAAGTGCTCGGCGAGAGCAGGTACCAAGGGAGCGTTCTCGGCTCCGTCGTCCTGTGCGCCGCCTACCAGGACGACAGCCGGGCCGCTTCCCTTCCGGTCGTAGGCGATGGTGGTGCCATCGTTTGATGTCACGCGAAAGGCCATCTCGTTCATCTCACATCTCCGTTCGAGAGGTTTGTCTCAGCGCCTGAGCAGCGTGCCGACGACGGCCTCGGTGCGCGACCACCGCGCCCTTGCGATCACGGCCGCCACGACGAGAAGGGCGAGCGGCAGCCAAGGGCTCTGCTCGAGCACGAACTGATCGGTGATGACAGCACCGGTCAGCAATGCCGCCAACCCGAGACTGGCCAGGCCCGCCAGAGCCGGGATCAGAAGTCCAACCCCTCCCGCGACCTCCAGCGCTCCGACCAGGTACCGGAGCCACTGGCCAGCCCCGATGTCGGCGAACATGTCCACCACGACCGGGTCGCCGGCGAGCTTCGAGATTCCGCCGCCGGCGATTATCGCCGCCAGCACGACTTGCAGAGTCCAGACCCCGATGCTGCTCGCCCGCCCGGGCGTGTGCGCAACGGTTTCCGAGTTGTTCTTGGGGATGGTGCTCATTCGGCTCTCCTTGTCGTGTCCGAGCCTGGTACCGGTGATGGCGTCGGCCGGGTTGTCGGGGTTGATCTCGACCAAGTGCTCGCGGTAGCGGCATCTACTTCTTGTTGCGGTAGAGGACCATGGCGATCGGGCCGAAGACCGCGACGAGAAGTACGGATGAGACGAGCACCCAGCCGATTTCCCCGGCGGGCACCGAGCCGTGCATCAGGCCGCGTACCACGGTCGCCAGGTGGGTGATCGGGTTGACGTCGATGACCGCCTGCATCCACCCGGGCATCGTCTTCGGGTCCACGAAGATGTTGCTCACGAACGTCAGCGGGAACATCACCATCATGCTGACCCCCGCCACCGAGTTCGGCGTGCGCAGGATCAGGCTGAGCATCGTCCACAGCCACGACAGGCAGAACGAGAACACCAGCAGCAGCGCGACCGACAGCACCACGCCGGCGGCGCCACCCTCCGGCCGGAACCCTAGGACCAGGCCGAGCATGATGACGATCGCCGACCCGATCGAGTAGCGCACCAGATCGCCGAGCAGGGCGCCGACCAGCGGGGACGGTCGCCACACCGGGAGCGACCTGAACCTGTCGAAAACGCCTTTCTGAATGTCGGTGTTCAGCGTAATACCAGTGTTCATGGTGATCATGACGTTCGCCTGCACCAGGATGCCCGGCAATAGGAACTGCAGGTATTCCTGTGTCGACCCGGCGAGCGCGCCACCGAACAGGTAGGTGAACATCAACGTGAACATGATCGGGAACATGGTCACGTCGACGAGTTGCTCGGGCACGTGCTTGATCTTCAGGAGGGCGCGCCAGCCGAATGTCAACGAGGTGCTCACCGGGCCGGGTCGGGGCGGGCGCTCACCGGCGAAGAGCACACTGCGCAGCGCGTCCTCGGTGACCGGCGGCGACGCCTGCTCCGCGGACGTGGCATTCATGCGGCATCCTCCTTGGGTGTCTCCTCGGCGGCGTGTCCGGTCAGGGTGAGGAACACCTCGTCCAGGCTCGGCTGACCGAGCGCGAACTCGGTGACGTCGATGCCGCCGCGGGATAGCTCGGCCAGGGCGCGGGCGACCCGCTCGGGGTCGGAGATCCGCGCGGACAGCGCGACCGGGTCGGCGGACGGCTCGGCCGGCACGTCGAGAGCGGCGGCGAGGACCCGTTCGGCCTCGGCCCGCTGCTCGGGACTACGGAGGCGTACGTGCAGCGAGCCGGCGCCGACCGATGCCTTGAGCTGGTCGCTTGAGCCCTCGGCGATCACCTTCCCGTGGTCGATCACCGCTATCCGGTCGGCCAGCTGGTCGGCCTCGTCGAGGTACTGCGTGGTCAACAACACGGTCGTGCCTTCGGCGACCAAACCCCTGACGATCTCCCACACCTGGTTCCTGCTGCGCGGGTCGAGCCCGGTGGTCGGCTCGTCGAGGAAGATCAGTTCCGGGGGGACGACCAGGCTCGCCGCGATGTCGATGCGCCGGCGCATCCCGCCGGAGTACTTCTTCACCTGCCGGTCGGCGGCATTGGCGAGGCCAAACGCGTCGAGCAGGTCGGCCGCTCGCCGCCTGCCCCGCGGGCGCGAGTAGCCGAGCAGCCTGGCGAGCAGCACCAGGTTCTCCACCCCCGTGAGATCCTCATCGACCGACGCGAACTGCCCGGTAAGGCTCACCCGGGTCCGTACCGAACGCGCATCACGCACGACGTCGTAGCCGAGCACTTGCGCCTCTCCGGCGTCGGGGCGCAGGAGCGTGGCGAGCATGCGGATCGTGGTGGTCTTGCCCGCCCCGTTCGGGCCGAGCACGCCGTACACGCCACCGGCGCTCACGGCCAGGTCGACACCGGCGACCGCGTGGGTCTTGCCGAAGCTCTTCTTCAACCCTCTCGTCTCGATCGCGAGCTTTCCCATGGGTTCGAGTCCTTCTCTCGGTGTTGCGAACGGATTGGTTGAGCTAGTCAAGTTTGACTACTTGGCCAGAGTGCACGAGGAGGAAACGTCTAGTCAAGGTTGATTAGGCGCGCATCTTGAGGTGACCGGGGACCGTTCGCCACGAACCCGGATCATCGGCCATGGTGTAGGCGCCCTCAGACAGTCGTTTGCTCAGGCTCTTCGCCCACTCCAGTTCGGTGCGTGCCTGTCCCGCCCACAGTTCGGCCTGATCGCGGACGTGCTCGGGGGCGTCCCTATTGGGCTGCTCCCGCCACTTGGCCTGCACTACGAGCTCCGCTTCCAGGCGCGCGACCCGCTCGTTAACCTGCGCGATGGCATCTGTCCTGGTCAGCATGGGCAACATGGCGATGGACGCGTTGAGCATGTCCGGGTCGTGGGTGCGCCGCAGACCGTCGCGGACCAGTTCGACCATCTCGTCACGTCCCCGAGCTGTCGCGCGGTACAGAACGCGCTCCGGCCCGGAGTTGCCCGGCGCGGCGTGTTCGGTGAGGAGGCCATCAGCCGCCGCCTTCTTCAGCGCGTGATAAATCGAGCCGGGCTTGATCTTGGCCCAACTCTCCGCACCCCAGCTCTGCAGTTCGGACCGCACCTGGTAACCATGCGCGCCGCCGGAGAGGTGCACGATACCGAGTACCAGGAGCTTCGTCGCCGACATGCGCCCACCTCCGCTCAACCCTCTCGTCTCGATCGCGAGCTTTCCCATGGGTTCGATTCCTTCTCCCGGTGTCGCGAACGGATTGGTAGAGACTAGTCCAGTTTGACTACTGGGCCAGAGTAGACGAGGAGGAAACGTCTAGTCAAGGTTGATTAGGCGCGCATCTTGAGGTGACCGGGGACCGTTCGCCACGAACCCGGATCATCGGCCATGGTGTAGGCGCCCTCAGACAGTCGTTTGCTCAGGCTCTTCGCCCACTCCAGTTCGGTGCGTGCCTGTCCCGCCCACAGTTCGGCCTGATCGCGGACGTGCTCGGGGGCGTCCCTATTGGGCTGCTCCCGCCACTTGGCCTGCACTACGAGCTCCGCTTGCGCGCCCACCAGGGTGGTGTCAACTCCCACCAACACTAGGGTGCCCCCTGGTCCGGGTGGTGTCAGCACTGACCTACAAACGGTGCTGGTGGAGACCTCCAAAGCCAGCGGGTGATCGTCCCGGGCCGCCGGGTGCTGATCCGGGCGTGGCCGGACGAACGGCGCGCGGAGTTCGACGAAGGTGACAAGCGCACCCCGGTCATCGTGGCCGGCAGCCTGCTGACCCTGCTCGCCGCGGCCGTGCTGTCGCTGGCCGTCGTGACCGACCCGGCACCGGAAGATCTTTCCTCCAAGCCGTTCACCGGTGTGCCGGTGATGGCGGCACACCCGCGGTGTCAGTCCGCGCGTTGAAGGCCGGAATCCTGTTGCCGGGCTTCGTGCAGCTGGTCTTCGAGGGACACGATGCGGCACGCCGCGTCGATGGCGATGCCCTGGTCGGCCAGTTCCCGCACGCGGGCGCGATCCGACCGGTGCTTGCGCCATGGTACTTGGCCCTTTTCTGGCTCCGGAACTCGGAAGGCCAGCGAGCTTGAGGTCATGTCATGGTCGGCGAGCAGGGTGCAGGTGTCGCCGACTTCGACACCGAGGTCACCAGCGTCAGACCGATGGCCGCGTTGATCCGGCTGTACTGCGCCCTGGAGACACCGTGCACGGTCGGATGTCGACCAAACCCGCGGGATGGCGTCTCCCTGCTCCGGACGGTATTTCGCGTGGGCGTACCAGACCGGCGCGAACGTCCGGGCCACACGGAGCTTGTGGGCGTCAAGGTCGAACCGCGTACCCGTTCTTCTTCAGCTCGTGCTCAAATCGACTCGCCTCGAATTCGTTGCTGTCGGGCAAGCGGCGGGCATTGATCCAGTCATCAAGCACTGGCGAGCACGATCGTCTCGGTGGCGGGCGTCTGGTTGCTGCGGCGGAGTTCCAGCAGGCTGACCCCAGCCGCAACCCGGCGGAATGCGGCGGCGGAATCGCTGTCCGCCAACGCTTCCGCTTCGACCGCCAGGCACAGTGCCGCGGTGCGGATCGCCGTCGCGTTGCCCGGAGTGAGTTCGCTTTTGCGGCCGAAGACGGGCACCGCTAGTTCTTCCAGCCGGACCGTCGCTTCGCCGAGCCGGGCCGCGGCCGGACCGGCTCCGGTCCGGACATTTGTGCAGGCGCGCTGGATCTCCGCCACGAGCGAGCCCGGCGGCACGACGTGGTCGGTGGTGTCAATACCCGCGGCGGCCACGAACGCACGCGCGAAAGAAGCCGAGAACCGGTGCCAGTCTTCGGTTTCCCGGTCCTGAGACTCGTGCAACGACTCGGTGAGGGCACCGGCCAGGGCCGATCCGGTGAGCCGGGTGAAATGCCCGTCGAACTCGGCGAACGGCGCCGGCGCCCGCTCGGCGTCGCGAGCCAGGTCGAGGCCGAGCACGGTGTCCAGTTCCCGTTCCGGTTCCAGGTCGAGAGCCCGGTCGAGAGCTCGGCCCAGGACGTCGGCCAAGCGACGGGCGTACTCGAAATCCCGGGACAGGGCCAGATCGAGGTCGTGCGCCAGGTCGCTTTCCTTGTCCGGTCCGCGATTGCGGGCCCGGTCGAACGAGCGCCCCACGGAGAGATCCAGCGCCAGCGTGTCGTTCAGCGTGCGAAGCCGGCCGAGATCACGCAGACGTGCCAGGTCGAGAGCTTGCGCGTGCTCGACCTGCCGGCCGACCGCGCGCACCAGGTCGGAAGCGTGCGCCGTCGCCGAGGTGAGCACCCGGACCAGGGCTGGTTCGCCGGTATGAGCCAGCTCGAACGCCCCGGCCAGCCCGCGGACCAGTTCGCCGGTCAGCTTGTAGGCACGGGCGCTCGCTACGCCGTGATCGAGATCGAACGTGACTGACCGCAGCAGCACGAGAGATCGAATCACCAGCAGCCTGGCCAGTGTCGTCGCCGAGCCCTGGAGATCCTGGGTGACGTGCTGGACGAGGATCCGGGAGGTGATCGTGTGGGGGTGCGGGTCGTCCTCCGCCGTCCACAGCTCCGGCGCCCCCGGCACGTCCGGCCGCACCCACACGCTGAGGCTGCCGGACGGCTCGGCGGCCTGACCGAGCGCGCGCCGGACCGCCGGATCCTCGATCTCGGCGCGGCTGGGCAGCCGGTAGACCGACTCGCCACCGGCGATTTCGTTGACCCACTGGATGAATCCGAGCACGTCGGCCGGTCGAACCCCGACCACCGGACCGCCGGCTCCCGGGACGAACGGCCGCGGATCGTCGGGACGTTCGGTGCCGGTGTCGGCGAGGAAGAGCCAGTAGATGCCCACGGTGATCGGCTGGACACAGACACGCGCGGTGCCGACGGCGGAGGTGAGATTGCGCAGGTGCCGGTTCACCATCACCCGCGCCATCAGCCTGCGGCGACGAGGATCGGTGCCGGGGTCGTAACTCGAGTGCAGCAGCCGGTCCAGCCGGTCCCGCAGGGCGGGATCGATCTCGCGGGCGTGCTGCGCGCAGTCGAACGCCAGCGCGAGCGCGATGACGCTGCCGGACGCGAGGCAGGCCTCGATGATCGGGTCGGCGTCCGCGCGCGCCGAGTAGAGCAGCGTGCATTCCCGCCACCACTCGTCGTCGACCCGCCCCGGGAGCAGGCCGGCCGGCCCCTTGTCCTGGAGGTGCGCGGCAGCGAGATGTTCTTGAAAAGTGTGATGGGCGAAGGAGTACAGGCCGTTCTCCCGTTCGACCAGCAGCCCGCTGTCGCCGACGCCGCTCAAGAACGCCGACGCCGTGAGGTCCTTGGAGACCCGGCGCAGCATCGGGTGGAGCGCGGTGAGCACCCCGGAGCGCGGGAGGTCCCGTACCCGGCGCTCCATCATGGTGAACGCGAGCTGGCGCAGCAGCAGTTCCATCTGCTCCCCGCCGAGCCCGATCGGCAGCCGCTTGGCGATGTGTCGCCGCCACAACATCACTTCGCAGATCTCGCTGTAGAGCTCGGCCCGGCTTCCGGGCAGCGCGCTGCGATAGTGGTGCACGTTGGTGATCATGGTCAGCAGCAGCGGGTTCACGGTGAGTTCGCGCAGCACGGCCGAGGTCCTGAGCCGGTCGAGCAGGTCGTCGGCGGCGGAGACGGCGCGTGACTCCAGCTCGCCGGTGTCCACGCCGGCGCTCTGCTGCTGCTCGATCGACCGGTACCACCCGCGCACGAAGCGCGTGACCTGCTCGTCCGTGAACCGCCGCACCTGGAACACCGTGGCGCCGGTGATCGCGGCCGCCCGGTAGCCGTGCGGGCGGGAGGTGATCACGTAGTCGTTCCTGGGGTACTGGCCGATCTGCCGCTCCACCCAGTCCGACACCGAGCGGCGGTCGTCGGGGGTCGGCACCTCGTCGAGCCCGTCGAGCAGGATCACGCACGAACCGTCGCGCAGTTTCTGTTCGAACCAGTCCTGAGGCTCGTCCTTCCGGTAGCGCCCGAGCGTCCCGCGCTGGAGGTCCGCCAGCGTCACTTCCGGAGTAGCCAGGATTTCGGCCGCGTGATCGCGCAGGAACAGGAAGATCGGCACCGTGTGCCGCCGCCTCTCCCCAGTGCGGCAGATCCTGCGGGCCGTGTGGCGCAGCAGGGTCGTCTTGCCGCTGCCCGCCGCGCCGACCACCGCCAGCACGCTCGGGGAAGGCCGGTCGAGCAGTTTTGTCAGCGACGAGAGCTGGTTCAGCTCGGCGGGCACGTCGGCCAGCGGGTCGGACATCACCTGGTGCGGGCTTCGCGGCACCAACCAGAGCTCCACGAAGACCTCGTCGAGCTGAGGAGTGTAGGGGCCGATGGTCGCCAAGCCCTTTTGATCGACGAACCGCAGGGACTCGAGGACGAATTCCCGGTACCGGCGATCGAAACGCGCCAGTTTGCGCCCGAGGCTCTGGTCGATCCAGTCGATGAGCTTCGCCTGACGGCGTTTGAGGAGTTCCGATCCGATTTTCTGGGCGAACGAGAAGACCGCCAGCACACCTTCGTAAAAGGCCAGCAGGATCACGGCGAGCACGGAATGGTCGTGGACCCAGCCGGGCCAGAATCCGGCCGCGGCTCCCGGCAGCGCCAAGATCGCCGTCAACCAGCCAAGCTTCCCCATCGTCTTGCCCGCCGGCATACCGCGACTCCCTCCCGTGGCTCGACATTCCAGGATACCCGCAGCCCGCCGCCATGGCGGGGAAACGGCCTGCAAGAACATTGGAACAAAACTTGGTGGCGAGAACTGGGTCCCAGGTCACGGGCTGAATTGGTAGTCCAGCGTGCGTTGAGGCTGGTCTCGGATCGATGAGCCGGTGCACCGCCGAATAAACCCCTCACCGAACCGTGCCCAGCAGCGCCGAAGTGCATTCGGCTGCCCGGACTGCCCCAGCCAACCTGCGGATCTGTCAGAGTCGTACGTGACTGGCCCTATTTTACTAATTTCCCTGGGCACTGCTGAGGTAAACGATGTGTGACAATCGACAAACTAGTTGCCGACAACTGCAGCGAAGAACGCAAACATATGAGTTGGTCAACCGCGGTGATCGACCCGTAGCCTGGACCCGACCGGGACCGGCCGTGCCCGTGATCAACGCCTTCGCCATCACCTTCGGTGACCGCCGGCCGGGAGCCGAAACCTACTGATCAACCACGCCGGAAACACCGATTGCGGGACAGACCCCAGGAACCGACACCTTCAGTAAGGAAATGACACGTGCATCGAGACTGGTCATGGCTGCGTCGGCTTGAGACAGCCGAGGAACCGCAGGCGTTGATCATCAACATGTCACGGCCAATGAGAACCTATAACGGCTGTAGGGCCTCGCGGCTGATGTCGTCATCTCACGGGAGATGATCACCTCGTGAGCGAGATCATCTTGATGTCCGACCCGAAAGTCGCAGCCATCCCGGTCGTGGAGTGCGACGAACAGCTCGTGGACGTGCGACGCGTCAGTTCACTGCTCGTCGATGACCGGAAACAGCAGGACTCTGCCGATACCTTCGCCTACCTGCGGGAAGGCGTGCTCGAACGCCTCCTCGCAGCTGAAACGTCGCTGCCGCAGGGCCTGCGACTGCTGTTCGTCGAGGGGTACCGGCCGCCGTCGCTGCAACGCCGCTACTTCGAGGAGTACAGCGCGAAACTACGTGCCGACCACCCAGAATGGTCCGCCGGGCAGGTCCAGTCGGCAGTCAGCCGTTTCGTTTCCCCACCGGAGATCGCACCACACAGCGCGGGAGCGGCCGTCGACCTGACACTTGCCGATGCCGACGGCCATGAACTCGATCTCGGTACCCGCATGAACGCCACCCCAGAGGAAAGCGCCGGCGCCTGCTACATGCACGCCGCCAACATCACCAACGAAGCACGCACGCTTCGGCACATCCTCAGCACCGCCCTGACCGACGCCGGCCTGATCAACTACCCCACCGAGTGGTGGCATTGGTCATACGGAGACCGCTACTGGGCCCTCATGACAGCCACAGCAACGACCCGCTACGGACCGATGGACCTCGACTAGCAGCAGGCATGCCCAATCCGACCAAGACCGACACGCCGAGGTATACACAAGAAGAATTGACCCGACAGCAGTCACGCTGGCCAGGTCGCACCCGACCAGATCGACCCTCTCGCGCCTGGGGACCCGCATAGATCCGATCGGCGAGCCGGCCGTGGTGCAGTGGAGCTCAGCCACGCAGGGCGCTGCCGGCCTGCCAGGCGCTCCAGCTACAAACAGCGCCATGCGGTGGGATGCGGCATCAATCGGCTCAAACGCCACCGCGCCGTGGCCACCCGATACGACAAGCTCGCCGTCCGCGACGAAGCCGCCGTCCACATCGCCGCCATGAACGAGTGGCTCTGACCAACTTCGGTACAGGCCCTAGGGGCGTGACCCGGAACGTTTGAGGTGTCGGGTGTCAGGCTGCCCGAGTGGCGGGTTGGCCCCAGCGTCGTTGGCGTTCGCTGCGGATGCGGGCGCGTTCACGGCGTTGGGCGGTCAGCACGTCGGGATGACGGGCGTCGGTGTTGCGCCAGTGCGGGTAGTTGTGCAGGTGACAAGTCAGTGCGGGTGCTGGGCGCGGTACTGACCGGGTGCCACGTTGTAGGCGCGCTTGAACGCCTTGCCGAACGCGTACTCCGAGCCGTAGCCGCAGCGGGCGGCGACCGTGCGGAGCGAGTCGTGGGACTCGCGGAGGAGGCGGGCGGCGGTCGTCATACGCCACCAGGTCAGATACGCGAGTGGAGGCTGGCCGACGACCGTGGTGAAGCGTTTGGCGAACGCCGCGCGAGACAGGCCCGCGACCGCCGCGAGGTCCTCGACAGTCCACGGCTTCTCCGGGCCGCGGTGCATCTGGCGCAGCGCCGTCGCGATAGCGGGGTCGCGCAGCGCGGTGGCCCAGCCGGCCGCGTCGTCGGGCTGCTCTTCCGACCACGCCCGCAGCACGTACAACAGCAGCATGTCGATCAGCGCCGGTAGCGCCGCCTCGGTGCCGGAGCGCGGGTCCAGCAGCTCGTTGACCAGCAGCTCCACCGCGCTGCGTAACGACGGGTGCTGCCCGGGCCGCGCCGGCAGGTGGATGATCGCCGGGAGGTCGGCCACCAACGGGTGCGGGCGGGCCGGGTCGAACATGTAGTAGGCGCACAGCAGCTCGGTAACCACGCCGGCACCGTCAATGCGCATTTCGTCCAGGCGGGTGGCGTCGTTGGGCCGCGGCTCGAAGTCGACGATCGGGCTGCCCGGCTGGTCGACGAGCGCGTAGTCGTCTCCGTGCGGGGTGAACAGGACGTCACCGGTGCCCAGCGCGAGCGGCTCGCCATAGTCGGACAGAAGCCAGCAGTTGCCCGCCACGACGACATGGCAGCCGGCCAGCCTCCTCCGGCTGAAGCGCACACCCCACGGGGCGTGGCTGGTGGTGCGGGCCGCCTTCGGGCTGCCGGTGCGCATGGCCACCAGCACGTCGCTCAGGACATCCATGCGGAAGATTCTAAGACATCTTTCTCAGCTTTTGGGCCATCCACAGTCTTCCCGTTCGTCAATAACCTCGAGGGCATGACATTCCATGTTGTTATCGGTGCCGGCCCGACCGGCACCGCCACCGCACTCCTGCTCGCCGAGTCCGGGGACGACGTACGGGTGGTCACGCGACGCGGGACCGGGCCGGCGCACCCACGGATCGAGCTTGCCGCCGCGAACGCCACGTCCGGGCTGGCCGACCTGGTCACGGGCGCCGCCACATTGATCAACTGTGCGATGCCGCCGTACACCCGATGGCCGGAGGAGGCGCCCGCGTTGTCGGACGCCCTGGTCAACGCGGCCGAGAAGACCGGCGCGGGGTACGTAAGCCTGAGTAACGGCTACGGCTACGGCCCCGTGGACGGTCCGCTGATCGACGATCTCCCGCTGCGCCCGACCACCGTCAAGGGCCGCGTGCGGGCGCAGATGTACCGCGACGGCCTCGCCGCGCACGAGGCGGGCCGGTTGCGGTTCACGGAGGTCCGGGCGGCTGACTACCTCGGCGTGGGCGCACTGGCCACGTTCAATTTGTTCATCGGCCCCCAGGTGCAGGCCGGTCAGGAGGTCGTGATCCCGGCCGATCTGGACGTGGCACACAGCTGGACCTACACGGGTGACGTGGCCAAGACGCTCGTCGCGGTGGCGCGATCCGAGCGGTCGTGGGGCAGCGCCTGGCACACGCCGCAGACCTCGGACCTGTCGATCCGCGAGATGGCGGCCCGGTTCGCGACGGTGGCCGGCCGTCCGCGGCCGGCCGTCCGCGATATGACGCCGCTGGAGTTCCACGCGGCGATGGCGGACCCGCTGATGGTCGAGACGGCGGAGATGCAGTACCTGTTCTATCGCGAGAGCGTCCTGGACTGGTCACGGACGGCGGCCGAGTTCGATCTGAAGCCGACGCCACTCGACGACGTGCTGCGGGAGTTGGCCGCCGCGGCTTAGCGCCGTGACCCGGAACGTTTGAGGTGTTGGGGCCAGGCTGGTCGTGGCGCTTTGCGCTGCCGGAGGACACCGCAGAGTTGATCGTCACCGACTGAGTGACAGCCGTGGAACCGCCGAACACCGTGCAGCTTGTGATAGTCCGCAGGCAGCCGCCGCGGATGACCTTTGCGTGCCCAGCCGGCACCGGCCTGCGGGTGAACAACCAGGGGTTCAAACTCGTCGAACGCGAACACTCGTTGCGGGAACTGGCTGCTCACATGCTCAATCCGGGCGAGTTTCGCCTCGCGGTCGGGATCGTTGATTCCTTTCCACGTCTTGATCCGCTGGACCGTGATCCCGTGCTTGATCAGCAGCCGGGCGAGCGGCGAGGAGGACATCAGTCCGTTGCAGGAGTCAATCGGGCAGTTCGGCGGTCACGGCGGCTCTGCCTCTCCCCCAGGCGGACGGCGACGGTGACGCGGCCAGTACCACCGAAACCGTCAGCTCAGCCGCGCAAGACGCGGTGCGTCATCGCATCAACGGGCTTCGCCGGACTCGCGAGCCTTGTCGAGGCAGGCTTCCCTGCCACTCGCGTTGTTCCCTTTCCGTCAGTTCACGGACCCTGGTGATCACGCCGGCGTCCGCGGCAACCGCCCAACGCCAAGCCAGCGGTGTGCGACACGCACCGCGGAGGTCAAGCTGATCCCGGACCCACAACCAGCCGTGCTTGAACCGTGCCAGATACAGTGGACGCCTGCCACGACTCACCTCGATGAGAACTCGTACCGCGTTCTCCGGCTCGCAGTCGTCGCTCGACCACTGCCGGATCACGCGTTCACCGTCGATGCGGTTGGCCATGCTCGATGTCCTTCACAACCTCGCTGAGCACGAACGGCGCGTCCGTGCTCGCGTCGCCCTCGGCAACGCGAGCACGGACATCCCGAATCTCAGGGCCGGCGTTTCCCGGCGTCGTCCGCCACCTCGATCTGCTCCTTGCGCACCTCACCCGTCACGGTCTGCTCCTCGGCCACGGTCTGCTTCCCGAGACGCACCTTCTCGACAGGCACAGCTTCCTTCCGCACGACCGGCTTCTCGGCGTGCAAGGTCACCTCCTGCTCCGCTTCCTCCAAGTGGTGATCCCCCGGACGTCCGTCGGTGATCGGCTCACGTTCGACACGCACCTCCTCGTGCCGAACAGGTACCTGCACCCGCTGCTCCTCGGTCACCACGTACTTGCGAAGCCGGACACGGCCCGACTCGACCACTTCGGTACCGACCTTCAGCCGTTCCTCCGAGCGGGTCATCGACTCCTGGCCGTCCCCTCCCGTCCAGCCCCGGCCTCGGCCGGCACCGGGCTCGCGGCCGCGGACCGGCTCCGTGCCGCGCGCGCCGGCGGCCTCGGAGAGACCGTAATAGCGGTACAGTTCCTGGCTTTCCTCAGGCGACAGGTGCCCGTCGGCGTCCAGCCGAGGAGCCCCGGACACCTTGTCCTTCGTGACGGGCGCCACGATGTCGTCTCCACGCAGCCGGGAACCCTGCAGAGGCACGAAGCTTTCCTTGTGGCCGAAGAGACCGCTGTGCCCGACCAGATTGTCGGGCTGCAAAGTGCGCGACACGCAGATCCCGTCCTTCTGTTGACTACCGGTATGTCGATGGCGTACTGGGCGTTACTTCGTTCCGACGATGGTGGGCTGGCTGTGCGGCAGCTCGATGTGGGCTTTCTGCCGATCCAGCTGTTCCGCGCCGTTGGCCGCGTCGACGTGTTCGGCGGCAGCGAAAGCATCGCCGTTGGCGACGACCGTGCCGTCGAAGTCCAGCAGCTGACCGGGTTTGACCGCCACCGGCGAGTTTCCCTGCGGCAGCAGCTTGACCCACACCCGATCCGTGGCGTTGTCGCCGATCCAGAAACCTTCCGGTCCCGGCACGGACTGGACCGGCACCGCGCGACCGGACACCGGCTTGCCTGCGAAGCCGAGGAGGTCGCCGCCTTGCGGCAACGGGAACATTCCCTGCCCTCCGGCGTTCAATTGGCCGGCCGGGACGCCCGACGCTGCCGGGCCCGAGGACGGGGCTGCTGGCGCACTCGTCGAACTGGTCGGCGGCATGGCGTTGCTCGGCGTCGCGCCGGTACCGGCGTTCTGGTCGTCGCCGTTGCAGCGCGCCAGCAGGAAGATGAGGAGGGCGATGGCGATGAGCGCCACCAGCACCAGCCACAGCCAGTTGCGGCTCTTGCGATGTTCGCTGCCGACGGTCTCGGTTGCTCCCGCCGTACGTCCGGTACGCTGCCGGGACATCTCGTGTGCTGTCGGCTGTCCGCGTTCCTGGGCGGTGGACGATCGACGGGGTTCTCCTGGCTGGGCCACGAAACACCTTCTTTCATCGGCGGCAGAGCTCTAGGTGGCTACCCGCTGACACCGATGACACCTGACTTCGAGCGTCTCTGTACTCAAGGGAGTGACAGCGATCCGTGGGCCGGGCTGGTCCAGGCGCACGACGATGACTCCGACGGGTGACGGCTGAACTTCCAAGGCACCGAGACGCAGGTCTGCACCGCCGCCGGATGGCTTGCCGGCCTCACGGGCAGCTCGCGCGTCAGTGCGGGCTGCCGGATGTGCGGCTGGTCGCCTGCTCCCACGGCCTGTACGTGGTCGGCGCGGCGTCGACCAGGCGCCGTAGATCACCCCATGAGCGTGTGGTGCGGATCGCAGCACCGGCAGAGCATGGTTACGCTCGCGACCGAGGCCGATGCTGGAGGCGTGAACGACTTGACCGGAACCCTCGCCCTCGTCACCGGCGCCAGCGACGGCATCGGGCTGGCCCTCGCCGAGCGGCTCGCCCAAGCCGGAGCCGAACTGATCCTGCCGGTCCGCAACCAGGCCAAAGGCCTCGCGGCCGCCGAGCGCGTCCGGGCCGCCGGAGGTGTGGCTACCGTGCGCGAGCTGAACCTGGCCTCGCTCGGCTCCGTCGAGGCGCTGGGCCGGACGTTGAACGACGAGGGCCGCCCGATTCATCTGCTCGTCAACAACGCCGGCGTGATGACCCCGCCTGCCCGGGAAATCACCACCGACGGATTCGAATTGCAGCTCGGCACCAACCACCTCGGCCATTTCGCACTCACTGCGCACCTGCTCCCCCTGCTGCGCGAGGGCAAAGCCCGGGTGACCACAGTGTCGAGCGCTGCCGCCCGGTTCGGCAGGCTCCGCTGGGCGGACCTGCAGGCCGAGCGAAAGTACTCGCCGGTGCGGGCCTACAACGCATCGAAGCTGGCGAACCTGCTGTTCGCCCTGGAACTGGACCGGCGGAGCACCGCGGCCGGCTGGGGGATCACGAGCAACGTCGCCCACCCCGGCACCACCGTGACCAACCTGTACCAGCCGCGTCAGGAGGCGATGATGCGATGGCTCGCACGACGGGGCGCCTTCGCCCACGGCGTGGATGCCGGGCTGCTGCCTATCCTGCACGCCGCGACCAGCCCGGACGCCACAGGAGGGCGGTTCTACGGACCCGACGGCCTCGGCCAGTTCACCGGCGCGCCCACCGAACTGCCGGTGTACCGGTCGGCCCGGGACGACACCGCCGCGGCTCGGCTGTTCGAGGTGTCCGAGCGGCTGACCGGAGTCGAGATGAGGATCCAGTGACCGACCGAGCGCGCCTGGCGGACTTTCTGCGCACCCGGCGGGAAGCGCTGCAACCCGAGGACGTCGGCCTGCCTCGCGGGCGCCGGCGGCGGACGAGCGGGTTACGGCGGGAGGAGGTCGCCCTGCTCTCGGACGTGTCCGTCGACTACTACAGCAGGCTCGAGCAGCCCGCCGGACCACGCCCGTCGGAGCAGACGCTCGCCGCGCTCGCCCGCGGGCTCCGCCTGACCATCCAGGAACGTGACCACCTGTTCCACCTCGCCGGATACGCCCATCCCGGACACGTGATCCGCGCCGAGCACATCAACCCCGGAATGCTGCGCGTGTTCGACGGCCTCCAGGACGCCGCGGCGCAGGTGGTCACCGACGTCGGCGAGACCCTCAAGCAGAGCAGGCTCGCCGTCGCGCTGCGCGGCGACGAGACCCGGTATCACGGACTCAACCGCAGCCTGCACTACCGGTGGTTCACCGCCCCGGACTCCCGGAACCTGTACCCGCCGGAGGACCACGCCGCGCGGAGCCGGCTCGTCGCCGGGAACCTCTACGCCGCCCATTCCCGGGGCGGCGAGCGTGCAGCCGAGATCGTCGGCGCACTGCTCGCGCAAAGCCCGGAGTTCGCCGCGATCTGGAGCGAACACCCCGTGCCCGGCCCGTTTTGCGCTCCCGAACGCCTGACACATCCGCTGGTGGGGCCGCTCGAACTGCACTGCCAGATCCTGCTCGACCCCGACCTCTCGCAGTCGTTGCTCGTCTACACGGCGGCTCCGGGCACCGAGAGCGCCGAGAAGCTGCGGCTGTTGTCCGTGCTCGGCGAGCAATACGCCCCTTGAGGCAATCCCGCGAGGCCACACCCGCAGAAGACCAGCACCCGAACGCCCCTTCCGAGCGGTGGCACCGCTCTACCGAATCTACGACATTTGCGCAGTAGCCGACGACGATGACGACGTACTTGGGGCACATGTAGCCGGCCATCTCCGAGCGCGCGAAAGCCATGACGTCCGACGGGTTCAGAACTTCACCGGCTTTGGCGACGACGACGGCCGACGCTGACGCGTTGAGACGACGCAACCTCACCAAAATGGGGACCGAAGCAATGTCACGGAACTAAGATTCAAGGCGCATTACATCCCGTGAGACAACCGAGGGATCTGCTGGTCAGCTGAGATCACCCCGGGGCATATCGCCGCGTACGCCGACGTGCTCAACGTGCCAGCCGACCGGTTCCATAACCCGCTGAGCGAGCCGCTTCGATCCCTGCGGAGAAGCCACGGCGAGGACGTCGGCTGACTCGTCGCGCTCTGGCGGGTCAACTCCGAGATCGATCGTGTGGCCGACTCGACGCCGACAACAACCTCGTTCGCGGTGGTGACTCAGGATGCACACCGCTGACGTCGGCCAGCAGCCGCGCGGCACCGGACAGCCCGATGCCGTGCAGATCCAGCAGCGTGGATCCGCGGGCGATCACCAGCTCACGAAGATCCTTTTCCGTGGCCTTGGACTTCTTGTCGATCGTCTCGAGCTCGGTGATCAACTCCACGACCAGACGGCGGCGGGTCTTGCCCACGATGTCTCGCGGTCTGACCGTCGCCACGAGCGCACGGGCCTGTGCTGCGAACAGGAACTTCTTTGCGCCGCCAGGAAACAGCTCCACCAGCAGTCGGTGAAGGCGGTTGACGGTTTGAGTCCTGGCGCGACCGGGTTCGTCACGGCGGTCGACGATCATAGCCATCACGACCAGTTCGGGGTCGGCCTGGACTCGGACCAGGTTCGGTGCGCGCAACGCGGCCAGGGCGACGGAGTGCGCGTCGACGGGGTCGGTTTGCGGCCGTTTCCGGTGACGAACACCCGCACCTGTGCCGACAACTTCGCCGGCACATCGAGCACCGTCTCACCGTCGCGGATCAGTCGGTGGGCGATATGCTGGCCGACGCCGTTACAGCCTTTCACGCCCATACCCGCTCGGCGAACCGACGCCCGGCGGACAGCATTTCCGCATACCCGAACTTGTCAGTGCCGAATTTGCCGACGGTGACCATGTCACAAACCCCTTTTCAGCCACTCCTCGCGCGGTGCTCGGTGAGACACATGCCATGAGAGAGCCACGCCCATGCCACCGGCGGGCAGCCGCAGTGTGGGAGCGACTCACCGAGCACCTGGACCAGAGTCTGGCCGGATCCGGTCCTGCTGCCCGGTCTCAAGTAGCCGACGAGCGGACGACAGCATGAGCGGATGGCTACTGCCTGACGTGTCGCAGGCAGCCTGAACTGGGCAAGCCGTCGAGACCCGACCAAAGCCGTGTACGGCGACACGACCGACGCGGAACTGCGCCTCATCACCTGCGGCGGGCGGTATGGCGCGGCCAACCGCAACTACCTCGACAACGTCATCGTGTACGCGAAGCTCGAGCACTGAAGACCGGCACCCGCGCGCCACCATCCACCATGGATATCCGGTGGCGCGCGCGTGCGGTCCACCGGTCAGGAAAGCGTGACCGTCACGCTCCACAACCGGTCGTCGGTGGTGTGCGGGTAGGTGTAGGCGCCCGCGCAGCCCCAGCCCGACTGGCAGTTGTCCCCCATCACCTTCGCGGTGCGCGGCCCGGTGACCGCCACGCCCTGGTAGCCGCTGGACCCCAGCGTGTCGCACGGGTGCACGCCGTAGCCGCCGGAGCAGCCGGTGGGCAGGTTGTCGTAGAAGCTGTGGACCGTGGTCCACGTCGTGCCGCCGTCGTAGCTGAACGTGATCTTGTTGCGCGGCCGCCCGAACACGAGCATCAGCACGCCCTGGTCCATGGTGTGCAGCACCGGGTTCACGCCCCGTACGGCCGTTTCGTCCGCGGCACCGGGCACCTTCAGCGCGTACGCGGCGCCCCAGGTGGCCGCGGCGAGGTCGGTGGCGGAATTCACCGGGCCGGTGGTGACCCGGCCGAGCAGCCGGCTGTAGGCGAGCCCACCGGACATCTCGTCGAGCCGGGTCACCATGAGCAGGCGGCCGTCGGCGCGCCGGGTGACGGCGGCCTCCGTGTAGTTGTAGGTGCCGGACAGGAAGACCGTCGACGCCCGCTTCCACGCCGTGCCGTCGTGGTTGCCCGACAGCAGGTACACCGCCGAGAGGGTGCTCTGGTGCGCCGCATAGAACGGCACGACCTGGCTGCCGTCGGGCAGGGTGAGCACGCCCTGGAAGAGCCGCCCGGTGCCGGAGCTGATGGTGCCGCCGGTGAAGTCGAGATCGGCGCGGCTCGGGCGCCAGCTGGCCCCGCCATCGGCCGAGGTCCACCGGACCGCGTACCGCTTCCCGGTCGCGTCGACCCGGCCCAGCTCCTCGACCGCGACGAGGTCGCCGTTGGTGGCGGTGAAGACGTTGCCGACCTTGGCGAACTGCGCGTCCGCGGAGTTCAGCAGCGGCCCGCCGGTGCGGGCGTCGAGCGCCGCCTGCCACTTGCCGGCGTCGTCCTGGTATTCGATGCGCAGCTTGACGGCGGGATCGCCGTCGGCGCTGACCTGGAAGCTGCGGACGAACCGGTGACGGGTCACCCCCGCCGCGTCGGTCCAGGTGACGTACTGCAGCGACGGCATGGCCCGGTACTGCCGGTTCGGGTCCTGAGGCTCGACCACCACCGCACCGTACGTCGCCTGCAGCGCCGCGGTCGTGCCGGTCGTGGCCCCGGCCGGGCCGGTCCACACCACCGCGCTCGCCACCGTGCCCAGAACGATGGCAAGTATCCGTTTTCTCACCGTTTCCCTTTCACCGTGCGATCCCCCGGGATACGCACGCTCCAGGGGGCTCCCCGGTTTAGGCCGGGCTTCCGGCGTTTTGCCGGGGGAAGTCGCGCGGGGCGGTGGACTCTCGAGAGGTCGTGGTGGCGGCAACACCGGCGGGGTCCGGGGTGCGGACGCTGATCCCGGCCCGCATCGACCGGCTCCCCTGGTCCCGGTTCCACACCCGGATGGTCGTCGCCCTCGGCGTGGCGTGGATCCTCGACGGCCTCGAAATCACGGTCGCCGGCGCGGTCGCAGACACGCTGACCAAGCCCGACACCCTGCACATGTCGTCGACGGCGGTCGGCCGCTGGCGACGATCCACCTGGCCGGCGAGATGGTCGGGGCGCTGTTCTTCGGGAGCCTGTCCGACAAGCTGGGCCGCCGGAACCCTGTTCATGCTCACCCTGGCCGTCTACCTCGTCGGCAGCGGCCTGATCGCGCCGACCCTCGGCAACGGCGCGGGCTGGGTCGTCTTCCTTTACGCCACGCGGTTCGTGCCGGGCATGGGCATCGGCGGCGAGTACGCCGCCATCAACTCGGCGACCGACGAGCTGATCCCGGCCTGCTACCGGGGCGGGTGGACATCGCGATCAACGGGACCTACTGGGCCGGCGCGGTGCTCGGCACGTACATCCTGCTCGGGGCTCGGTCGCCATCCGATGCTGGATGGGATCGACTACTGGGACGAGCTCACGGACTCGCCGTCCCAGATGGAGAACTGTTTTCGCCCGGACGGGATGTCGGGGCGGCGCTGGAGCGCAAGTACAACGTCGGCCGCCGCGCGGTGGTCAAGGCGATCGCCTCGGTGCGGCCGAAACCACGGAAGAAGCCACGACCGCGGCCGTCGAACTGAACCCCGTAAAGCGGCGTCCCTGTACCCCTTCTCCCACCTCCGGGCACGCTTGCACGGGTCCCGGCTCACAGCCACGGGACACCTCGCCAGGCTGTTCTTGCGCTCGAGTCGCGGTATCACTCGCCGCCGGCGGCTTCTTCGCCTGGGGGAAACGTGTAGTACCTCACCGATGTGTCGCGAGAGTCGACATGGTTGCGCCGCTCACACGCGGGACAGCGCACGAGTGTGACGTCACGGAAACGAATACCGTCGTACCACTGTTGGCCGCAGCCCCCGCAGGTCACCTCGACGAGGTAGTTGTCCATGACTCCGCGCGCGGCGTAGTCGAGCCCGGGGCCAGGCACGGTGCGGACCGACCCAGTGCAGTCGTCTCTCGCGCGTAACGGTCCACGTATGCAGAAACCTTTTGGCCTGCTCGGCGTCGCCGCGCGGCAGCCGGCTCGCCGTCGGGTGTCGGGATGCCACCGGCGGTCGGCGGACCCGCCAACCCTCGTCCCACCTGCCGCCGTGCGGCCCGAGACTCAGACCCGTGCTGTTGCCGGACGACCGACTTCAGCACCACGCGCGCCAGGACGACGCCCGCCGAGCCGGTGCCGTCGCACAGCCGACCCTCCAGTTCGGCCTGGACCGCGTCCCGGTCGGCCATGATGTCGGCAAGATCCCGCGAGCCGACGACGTCACGCAACGCGCCGATGTACAGGTCCTCGACAATGACGATGTAGGGCCTCGAGCCGTACGCCGCCTCGACCGGATTCGTCACCCGGAAGAAGACGGTCGCCACGATCGTCACCACCCGGCTGTCCCGGCTGAGCACCTCCTGCGGGAGGAATGTCAGGATCTGCTCGGCCCGCTCGATCCGCACACGGATGCGATCCACGAACGGCACCAGGACAGTTCGTCCTTGTTCAGCGACTCGCAGGAACGCTCCGAACCGCTCGACGATCGCCCATTGATTCCTCCTCACCACGATGACGCAGCGCTTGACGAACAGCACCACCGCGAAGATCAAGACCACGGCCGCGCCGCCGGCGATCAGCACGTCAACACCTCATTCCTCGTTCGCGGACGCAGATTGTCCGTTCCTCGTCCTGGGAAGGGACCCAGCTGGCCTGCTCTCTCGTCCCGTGAACGACCGGATAACACGCGACGGCAGCTCACCGTGCCAAGGCCTGGCTCGCCGTCCCCGCTGACGTCGATCACCAACGACATCGACGCGACCGGCGCTTTCGCGAACCAGTTCGGCGAGCTGAATGTGAGGCCGCTGACCGAGCCGATCGGGCGATTCCCGCGCGTCTGCGTGACTCCGAGACGCTCACTCGCCGCTTCCCGGTGCTTCCAGGTGCCCTGCCGAGAGGCGGTAGTTTTTCAGGCCCCGTCAGGGCAGGAGCCGCTGAGTGGCGTCCGTCCAGCGCCGCCGGAACTCGTCGTCGACGAGTGTGCTCATGCTCGCCGGTGTCTCGCCGGGCTGGAGGGTGAGATACAGGCTGAAATAGGCGGCCGGTCCTTCCATGGAGGCGTTGGTTTTGATCCTGGGGCACCACGCGTTGGTGCCGAAATGCCGGTCCAGGGTCTCCAGCGCGGGCTGTTTCGTGGCCTGGACGAGGCGATCCAGCAGGTCAGCGGAGACCGTGCGTCCACCGGCGGTTTCGCCGACCTGGACGATGCAGAGGAAGTCGCCGACGGGTACGTCACCCTGCGGCGCGACGCCATCGGTCGGCGGCGTGACGCTGCTGGCCCGTGGCCCGACGCTGCCGGCTGCCCGCAGGCGCTGCTGCTCGAACTCATGCATTGTGTCCGTTAGGTACCCTTTCGGTCTGTCGCGTCGCCACCACGAGCTCATTCGCTCACTTCCCTTTTCGTCGTGCGCCAGTCGGAACGATCAGACTCCCGATGATCCGATGTCCTCTGCAAACCGCTCCTATCTGGCATTCGTCCTCCGGCACACCCCGTGCACGCACGGCGGCCCTGCCACCGGTAACAGGCTTCACGCGGCCGAAGCGACCATCATTGGGCTCGCACAGGAACAGGGGCGGGTTTCATTTCCGGACCTCGTCGTCGCAACGCCACGGCGGTTGTTCATTTCATTGCTCCAGCGTAGAGACGCGGTATGAGCGGAAGTGGTGGATGGACACAGCCGGACACACCACGAACTCAATGCAGCCGCCGCAGCGCTTCCAGTCCCAGCGTCTTGTTGAGTCCGGCCCCGCCGGCGATGTCCTTGGCGGTGTCCAAGCCCTCGTTGTCGATCGCCAAGTCCACCATCCCCGGTACCTGCAGCCCGACATCGACCACGCTGCTCGCCACCTCCGCGACTCCCGTGGCCGCCGGGGTGAGCTCCGCCAGCTCCCACACCGCGCGCCCAGCAGGGATAAGCCCGACTGCGTCGCCGCCGAGGCCGATCCAGGCGTTCGGATCGTCGTAGCTGTCGGTTGCGATCATGTCGACGCCGTGGGCTGCCAGGGCCGTAGCCCCCGCCAGCAGCGCCACCGGCGCCGCGAACGGCGCCAGCACCGGGATCAGCGCGAGCCCGCCGGCGACCGCGGACACCGCGCCCGCGATGTCACCGACCTGGCCCAGCGTGGTGTCGGTGTCCGGCGCGGCCGGCGGCGCGTGCATTCCCTGCGTCTGGGCCGCCACCAGCGCCTGCAGCTGCCCGGCGACCTGCCGGGCGAACTCCTGCTGTTTGGCTTGCCCCGCCGCGCCGTACATCGGGTTGCCCAGCTGCAAGTAGGCCGGCAGATTCGCGTTGACCGCCTGGACGATCGCGTTCTTCACGCTCGTCAACGCCTGCGCGTAGCGGTCGGCCATCGCCGCCTGCTGCTCGGCGCCCTGGCGCTGGCTTTCGAGCGTCACCGCTCCCTTGCCGATGTTCTGCCCCATCGCCTGCCCGGCCTGATCGCGCCACGCCTGCTGCGCGGCCTGGCGCTGGTCGGACAGCTCGGTGCCGGCCAGGTTCGCTGTCTCACCGGCCTTGCGCCAGTCGTCGGCGAGGTCGGCGACCTGGTCCTCGTCGTCCGGCGGCCAGGGGTTCGCGATCGCCTTGACAGCGGTCCACAGCTCGTTGGCGGGTTCCGCGACGGCCATCAGCGGCCGCCGAGCGCTTCGCCGCCGGCGGCGTCCGCGGCCCGGTAGTCGCCCGCCGAGCCGTGCCCGGCCGCGGCGGTGTCCTGGATCCCGCGGGCGATCCGCGCGGCGGCGTCGCCGAGGGCTTCGGCGCCGGGCCGGAAGCCGGCCAGGAAGGCAGCGCCCATCGGTCCCTGACCGAGCCCGCCGGTGCCGGCCGCGGTCGCGTTGCTCCATCCTGTGTGGAACGCGGTACCGGTCTGCTCGAGTCCCGTCATAGCGTTGGTGACGCCGTCCACGTCCATGTCGGCACCGTCGGTCATGGTGCGGTCCTCCTGCTCAAAGTTCGAGTTGGCGCACGGTCAGTTCGAATGCGCGCGCGTCGGCCGCTTCCCGCGCGGCACGGTGGGTTTCGGCGATCGCGGCGGCGAGCCGGCGCGAGTCGGGGTCGCGGTAGATCCGCGGGTCGAGCACGAGCTCCAGCAGGTCACCGCGTGCGTCGACGGTCGCGGAAATCAGGCCGTCGGATGAGAACGCGGTTTCCCGGACGGCCGCGAGCTCCCGTTGGATGTCGCGGATCTCCCCGGCCAGTCGTTCGAGCCGCACGGGTTCGTAGGTCAGGACCATCCGCTGGGTTTCCACCGCGCCTCCCCGGGTTCGTGCGTCTACGGGGAGTCTGCCGGTCCGACAGGTGCACGACGGCGGGCTGGCCGCTTCCGGCCACGGGCGTTCAGCGGTTGCAGGTGGCGCCGCGAATGGCCTTCGGCAGGCTTTCGTAGACCCCGCGCGCGGTGGCGGCACGGACGAGGAAGCAGTAACGCCGCCCGGGCTCGACGGGAACGGTGAGGCTGAGCTGCCGCCCGGCGGGGAAAACCCGCGCCTGATCTCCTTCGGCGGCAACAACGATCGCGTAGTCCATGGGCGCCGAGCTCCGCCAGGTGAGTTCGACGCTGTCGCTGGAGTCCCGCGGCGGCAGCAGTTCGAGCGCGGTGGCCGGCGCGGCAACCGGCGAGGAGGGCGGAGGGGCGGCGGGTTGGGTTTCGGGGGGCTGCGCCATCTCGACGGACCCGTTGCCGAGCACGACGATCAGCCCACCGACAACGGCCGCAGTGGCGAGAGTGGCCCCGCTGGCGACGAGGATCTTGCGGCGGCTGGGGCCTTTTCCGGGTTTGCCGCCGCGGAAGTCGAACGAGGCCAGGGGAACGCGGGCGGGTGCGGGAAGCTGCGGCGCCCGCGGCGACGCGGCGGGGTTCGGGGGCAGCGCGGCGACGACGGGGCTCGGCGGCATGGTGTGCTCGGCGGGCACGCGCGGCACGGGTGGCGGTCCCGCCGGCTGGTCGGCAGCCGGCGCCGGCGGTGCGGAGACCACCCCGGACACCGGCGCGACCATCCCGTACCCGCCGCCCGGCATCGCGGCAAGCGCCGGTCCCGAAGCGAAGTCGTCGAAGCCCGGCGGTACCGAACCCACCGTCGCCAGCCTCCGGGCCACGTCCGCCGCGTCCGTCAGCCGATGGGCCGGGTCCGCCGCCAGCAACCGGCCGATCGTCGTGGACAGGGCCACCGGGACGTCCTCGCGGTGGATCGCCGGCACCGGCTCGCGCAGCACCCTCAGCACCCGCTCGCCCTGCCGCTCCCCCAGCTTGCCCGGATGCGGCGAACTGCCCGTCAGCGCGAAGTGCACCACCGCGCCCAAGCCGTACAGGTCGTTCGCCTCGTCGAGCACCTCCGTGCGCGCAGCCTCGGGCGCACGGAACTCGATGGCGTGCAGCGGATCGCGCGGGAACGTGTGGCGCAGCACCAGGCCACCGTCGGCCAGGACCGGCTCACCTGAGGCGCGGAACAGCACGTTGTGCGGGCTCACCCCGCCGTGGACGACGCCCGCCGTGTGCATCCCGGCCAGCGCCGTGGCCAGCGTCCGGCCCAGGACGACCGCGTCCGCCGCGGACAACGGGCCGCCGTGGGCGACCAGCCCGGCCAGCGACTGCGGGCACTGCTCGCGGCGCAGCACCTGGCTGCCGTCCAGCCGCGTCTCGACCGCGTCGATCGCCAGCACGGACGGGACGTGCCGCAGCGCGGCCTGCTCACGTTCGAACGCCGCCTTGGTGCGCTTGTCGAACTTCGACGGCAGCGGCCGGTAGGCGAAGGGCACCCGCGACGAACCCCCCGGGTACGTGTCTCCGGCCGTCGTTCCCGTCATGACCCCCGCCTGTCCGCAACCTGCCGCCACGCCCTTCGCGTGGTCCCGCCGATCCATAGTAGGTCCGCCCGCGCCAGTCCGCGGGTGCTCGCGGCAGCTACCTGCCGCGAGCCGAACCGAGGAAGGCCACCATGACCACGACCGGCCTGGTCCGCGTGACCGTCGCGACGCCGAACCGCCGCATCGACCTCGCGCTGCCCGAACGAGCGCCGCTCGCCGAGCTGCTGCCGGGCCTGCTCCGCCACGCCGGCGCGGCCGACGAGCCGCCCGGCGGGTGGCTGCTGCGCCGCGGCGACGGCGGCCGGCTCGACCCCGCCCGCACGGCCGCCGCGCAGCGCGTCGGCGACGGCGAGGTCCTGCACCTCGCGCCGGCCCACGTCGACTGGCCCGAGCTGGAGTACGACGACCTGGCCGACGTGATCGCCGACGGGTCGGCCCGTCTCGGCGGCACCTGGCAGGCCCGCCACACCCGGGCGGCGGGCCTGGCGGCCGGCTCGCTGGCGGCGCTGCTGGCGCTGGCCGTGCTCAGCACCGCGGGTCCGGCCTGGACTCCTCCGGCGGTCGGGGCGCTGCTCGCGGCGATCGCGCTGGTGGCGGGCGGGACAGCCCTCGCCCGGGCGTTCGGGGACAGCGGGGCCGGCACGGTGCTGGCGGTGACGGCGTGGCCGTTCGCCTTCGTGGGTGGCGCCCTCCTGCTGGCGGCCGACAAACCGCTGGGCGCGCCCCAGCTGCTCGCCGGGTGCGCGGCGGTGCTGGTCGTCGCCGTCGCCGGGCTGGTGGGCGTGGCCGACCGGGCAGCCGTCTTCACGGCCGCGGCGGTCGCCGGGCTGGCCGGGACGCTCGGGGCGTGGCTGGCCACGGCCCGTGTCGTGCCCGGGCCGCAGGCCGCGGCGATCGTCGCGGCCGCGGCCCTGGTCGGTTCGCCGGCGTTGCCCGCGCTGGCCGTCCGGCTGGGCAGGCTGCCGCTGCCGGTGCTCCCGCGCGGCACGGCCGACCTGCTGCGCGACACCCCGCACCCGGCGCGGCGCGCGGTCTACGCGTCCGTCGTGCGCGCCGACGGCCTCCTCACCGGACTGCTCTGGGCGATCGCCGTGGCCGCCGTGCCGGCGCAGGTGTGGTGGGCCGGCCACGGCGGCACGGCGGGCCTGGTCTTCACGGCGGTCCTGACCGCCGGGTTCCTGCTGCGGGCGCGGCTGCACCCGATCGTGCGGCACCGCCTGCCGCTGCTGCTGGCCGGTGCGACGGGCTTGGCCGGCCTCGCCTTGCTCGGCGGCGGGCCCCCGTGGACGATCACCGCGGTGTGCGCGGCCGCCGCGGTCGCCGCGGTGCCCGCCGGCCTGCGCTACGCGGCGAGGACGCCGACGCCCTACCTAGCGCGGTGGGGCGAGGTCGTCGAAGTGCTCGTCGTCGTGGCCGTGGTCCCGCTGCTGTGCTGGGTGCTCGGCCTCTACGCCGTGCTGCGCGGGCTGGCGGGCTGACGTGGCTTCCCCTCGCGACCAGCTGCACGCGCACCAGTTCCTCGTCCAGCGCACGGTTTCCGCGCTGACCGCCCGCGAAACCGACCCGGAGCGGCCGCGGTTCCGGCGGCCGGCGACCGCGGCGTTCGCCGGGATCGGGCTGTCCCTGATCCTGCTCGCCGGGTTCGGCGTCTTCGGGCTCCTCGTCCCGGGCGGCAACACGTCCTGGCGGGCCGGCGACGCCGTCATCGTCGAAAAGGAGACCGGGACGCGGTTCGTCTACATCGCCGGCCGCCTGCACCCGGCGGCGAACTACACGTCGGCGGTGCTCGCCGCGGGTAGTGCGAAGACCCTTCAGGTGTCGCGGAACTCTCTCGACGGCGTCCCACGCGGACCGGTGATCGGCATCGCCGGCGCGCCCGACGCCCTCCCGGCGGCCGATCACCTGCTCGGGCCGGAGTGGTCGCTGTGCTCGCGGCCCGAGACCGGCACCGACGGCAGCGCGGTGAGCCGTTCGGTGCTGCTCGCCGGACGCATGCCGCCGGGCGGAACGCCGCTGGGCGACCGTGCGCTCCTGGCCGAGTCCGCGGACACCGGCGAGCGATACGTGGTGGCAGGTGGCTTTCGGCACCGGATCGCGGCGGCTGACGCGGTGACGGTCGGGCTGGCGTTGCGCTCGGCGTCCCCGGTTCGGCTGAGCCCGGCGGCCGGCGACCTGCTGCCGGCCGGAGCGGCGATCGCGCCGATCCCCGTGCCGGACGCGGGGAAGCCGTCGACGGCGGTGCTCCGACGGCCGGAACTGCGCGCGGGTCAGCTGCTGGCCGTCCGGACGAGCGGCGCGACGGAGTACTACCTGGCGGAAGCAGAGCGCCTGCGCCCGATCACGCCGGTGCAGTACGACATCCAGCGCGCCTACCCGCCGACCGCGGCCGCTTATCCGGACGCCCAGCCGGACGCCGTTTCGCTGAGTCCGCTCGACCTGGCGGAGGCCCGCCAGGCCCCGGCGCCACCACGGCAGCCGGGCGACGTTCCGGCGCAGCTGCCCGGGTTCGCCTCGGGCGCCGCGGTGTGCCTGGGTTTCACCCCGGACGCGGAAGCGCCTTCGGTCCTGGTCGACCCCGCACTCGACCCACCGGACCCGATGACCGCGACGGCCGGCCGGACCGCGGCGGGCGCGGTCCTGGCCGACCGCGTAGTGGTGCCTCCGGGCACGGCGGCGCTGGTGGAGGCGATGCCGAGCCGGACGGCGCCGGCGGGGACGCTGGCGTTGGTGACGGACGCGGGGCGGGCGTACCCGGTGGCGAGCCGGCGGACCCTGGAGGTGCTGGGGTACGGCGCGGTGACCCCGGTGCGGATCCCGGCGGCGTTGCTCGCCCGGGTGCCACAGGGGCCGGGCCTGGTGGAAAGCACCGCGCTCGGCCGCTGACCGGCTCCCCTTCGGTACCACCCCGGCGAGGCGGCCAGCGTCGCGAAGGACTCCTTCTCGACGCTCGGCCAACCCTCGAATCGGCGCTGTCCCGGGAACACGCCACTTCAGCATCGTCTCCACGGCAAAAGGCCCGCCCCCGACTACGAGGGCGGGCCTTTTCCCGGCTCAGGCGCGGTCGGAGCGCAGCACGGACGGCGGCGGTGCGACCTCCCACAGCTCGTCGTCGGGGCGGGGCCCGCCGGGTGACCAGCGGGGTTCCTCCGCCGGAACCGCGCGATGGTCGCCGCGGGTTCGGCCGCCGAGTCGCTCGGGTACTCCCGGTGGCTGCCGCCGGGCCGGGCCGCGACCGGTGAACGGGTGCTCCGCGCGGCCCGGTCCCGGGCGCTGGCCCGATCCCGCGAGTGCACCCGACATCGGGGGCATCATGCCCGGGAAGCCACCCGAGGCCGGACGCGCGGACGCCGCCTGGGCCGGCCCGGAGGCAGTCGGTTCGACGGGGGCAGCCGCCGTTGCCGGGGTGACCGCCGTTGCCCGGGGCGCTGCCACCTGCGGGATCGCTGCCGCACCCGGCAGGCGGACGGAGCCGGCCAGTCCGGCGAGGCCGCCCAGCGCCGTGCCCGGCACCGCGGACGCGGTCGCCGCCGACGGCAGTGTCGGCGCGACCGGAGTCACCGAGGGTGGCACCGGCGGGGCGACGCTCTCCAGCCCCGCCAACGTAGGTGCGACCGGGGACGGCAAGTCCGGCACCTGCGGCGCCTCGGGAGCCGCGACCGCGCCGGGATCGGCACCACCGGACGCCTGCGGCCCGGCACCACCGGCCGCGCCACCTCCGGCAGCATCCGCACTGCCGGAAGCACCCCCAGTGTCAGCCGAGGCAGCGCCCGCACCACCACCAGCAGCACCGCCACCATCCGCGCCACCGGAAGCACCACCAGCGTCAGCCGAAGCACGGCTCGAGGCGCTCTGGCTACCACCGCCCGCGCCGTTTTCGCCCGCCGCCGCGCGCAGCCGCTGGGCCGCCGCGACGTACAGCCGGCCCAGCTCGTCCATCTTCGCGCCGGCCGCTTCCTGCAGCTGCTTCACCTGCGAGTCCGTCGGCGCACCGCTCGCCTGCGCGGCCGCGGCCTGGATCCGCCGCGCCTGCTCGAGACACTGCGCGACGTACTGCGCCACCATCGGTACCGCTCGGGCGGCCGCGTCGAGCGCCGTCCACGGGGCCGCTGCGGCGATCCGCTGCGCGTGCGTGCGCAACGACGTCGTGCCGTCGGTGGTCCGGCGGACGAAGCTCTTGCCGGCGTCGTCCTGCCACGCGCCGGAGATCCGGTTCGCGTGCTCGGTCAGCTGCCCTTCCGCGGTCTCCAGGGCGGTCCGCGCGGCCTGCCACTTGCGGCCGATCTCGCCGAACGCGCCGATGTTGCCCTGCTCCGCCTGTACCATCGCGAGCTGCTGCTCCAGCGGCAGCGATCCGTACCCCATGGCTCAGTCCCCCAGTCCGGTGCCGGCCGAGGCCAGGGCTCGGGCCCCGGCCGCGTTGCCCGCGAGGTAGTCCTGTGCCGAGCCGCGGGCGATGTGCGCCAGCGCGACGAACTCGTCGTGCGCGCGCCGGACGTACGAGGCGAGCGCGGTCGCGGATGTCGTGTCCGCGGCTGCCAGGTCGGCCGTTTCGCGCAGGCCGCCGCCGGCGATGCCCGGGCGCGCGGCCGCGACGGCCGGGTCGGGCGGTTGCGGGGCGAACTGTTCCAGGCCGTCGGTCAGGCCGTGAATATCTTCTCCCATCAGGATTTCCCTTCGTCCACTGTGGTCATTTCACCGGGTGGCAGCCAGGCCAGCTGCAGAAGCTTGGGCGCCTCGCGGCGGCCGATCAGCCGGCCGCGCCCGGCCGGCAGCGGCTCGGCCTTGACTCCGCCGAGCAGCGGTCCTTCTTCCTTGTCGCCGGACAGCAGCAACCCGGGCGTGCCGACGTCGCGCAGCCGCGTGAGGAACGGCTCGAACAGCGCGCGCCCGGCCCCGCCGGTCCGCCGCGTCACGATGACGTGCAGGCCGATGTCGCGGCCCTGGGCCAGGTGGTCCAGCAGCGGCAGGAACGGGTTCGCCGCGGGGTTCACGACGAGGTCGTAGTCGTCGGCCAGCACGAACAGCTCCGGCCCGCGCCACCACGACCGCGTCCGCAGCTGGGCGGGGGTGACGTCGGGGCCGGGCAGCCGTTCGGCGACACCGCGGGCGGCCTCGGCCAGGAGGTTCGCCGTCGACGCCGGGTCGGTGCCGTAGCCGAGCAGGTGCGGCTCGGACAGATCCCCGAGCAGTCCGCGCCGGTGGTCGACGACGATGAGCCGCGCCTGCTCCGGCCGGTACGCCCGGGCGATGCGATGGGCCAGCAGACGCAGGAACGCCGTCTTCCCGGACTCGCCGTCGCCGAGCACCAGCAGGTGCGGGTCGGCGGCGAAGTCCAGCCGCACCGGCCCCAGGTCCTGCTCCGCGATCCCGACCGCGAGCCGGTGCGTGGCCGGGTCGTCCACCACGGACAGTTCCGCGTACGGCAGCACGCCCGGCAGCAGCCGCACGCTCGGCGCGGGCTTCCCCGGCCAGGCCCCCGCGACGGCTTCGACGAGTGCCGCGGACCCGGCCGGCAGGTCGTCGGCGGTGGCCCGCCCGTCGATCCGGGGCAGCGCGGTCAGCATCTGGTGGCGACCGGTCGTGACGCCGCGACCGGGCGCGTTCTCCGGGACGAGCAGCTGGCTGGCCCGGTCGACCATGGTATCGACCGGATCGCCGAGCCGCAGCTCCAGCCGTCCGCCGAACAGGTCGCGCACGGCCGGGCGCAGGTCGAACGACCGCGAGCAGGCCACCAGCAGGTGCACGCCGTAGGCGAGCCCGCGCGCGGCGATCCCCGCGACGACTTCCTCGAGGTCTTCGAAGTCCTTGCGCAGCGTCAGCCAGCCGTCCACCACGAGGAAGACGTCGCCGTACGGATCTTCGGCGAACTCGCCGGCGGCACGGCGGCGCCGGTACTCCGGCATGCCGTCGAGCTCCAGCTCGGCGAACCGGCGTTCACGGGCCGCGAGCACGCCGGCCACCTCGGCGACCGTGCGCCGGACCGCGCCGGCGTTCTGCCGCGCGGCGACGCTCCCGACGTGGGGCAGGCCCCGCAGCGTGGCGAGCGTGCCACCGCCGAAGTCGAGGCAGTAGAACTGCGTCTCGCGCGGCGTGTGCGTCAGCGCCAGGCTCGTGATGATCGCCCGCAGCGCGACGCTCTTGCCCGACCGCGGCGCGCCGACGACCACGGCGTGCCCGGCCGCGCCGGAGAAGTCCAGCTCCAGGGGGTCGCGGCGCTGGTCGAGCGGCCGGTCGACGATCCCGGCGACGGCGCGCAGCTTCCCCTGCCGCCCGGACCCGCCGGCGGCGAGGCCGCGCACCGGATCCACGACCGGTACCCCGAGCAGGCCATCCAGTGTGGACGACTCGCGTAGCGGCGGGAGCCAGACCTGGTGCGCCGGCGTGCCTTTGCCGGTGAACCGGTCGACGAGGATGTCGAGCAGGCTCTCGCCGACGGCGTCGTCGAGGTCTTCCTCGGCTTCGGCCTCTTCGGCGACTTCCGGTGCGACGTAGGCGGTCGTGTACTCGCGCATCGCCGCCTGGTGCTCGCGGGGACCCGCGCCGGTGGTGCCCGGGCGGTGGACGCCGGAGACGTAGGCGGAACGGAACCGCGTCATGACCTCGGTGCCGAACTTGAGGAAGCCGTGGCCGGGCGCGCGCGGCAGCGTGAAAGCCGCGGTGACACCCAGCACCGCGCGGCTTTCCATGTCGGAAAACGTGCGCAAGCCGATCCGGTAGGACAGGTGGCCGTCGAGCCCGCGCAGCCTGCCTTCCTCCAGGCGCTGACTGGCCAGCAGCAGGTGCACGCCGAGCGACCGCCCGACCCGTCCGATTTGGACGAACATGTCGATGAAATCCGGCCGGGCCGAAAGCAGCTCGCTGAACTCGTCGCAGACCACCAGCAGCGTCGGCACCTCGGCCAGCGGTGCTCCGGCGAGCCGGGCTTTCTCGTAGTCGCGCAGGGACGCGAAGTTCCCGGCCGCGCGCAGCAGCTCCTGACGGCGGATCAGCTCGCCGTTGATCGCGTCGGCCATCCGGTCGACCAGCGGCAGCTCGTCGGCGAGGTTGGTGATCACCGCGCTGGTGTGCGGGAGCCCGTCGAGGCGGGTGAAGGTCGCGCCACCCTTGAAGTCGATGAGCGCGAAGTTGAGCTGGTTCGGCGGGTGCGTGATCGCCAGCGCGAGCACGAGGGTGCGAAGCAGCTCGCTCTTGCCGGACCCGGTGGCGCCGATCAACAGGCCGTGCGGGCCCATGCCGTCCTGCGCGGACTCCTTGAGGTCCAGCTCGACCGGCGTGCCGTCGGGGGTGATCCCGAACCGCACGCGAAGCCGGTCGCGGCTGGGCCGTGGCCGCCAGGTGTCGGCCGGGTCGAACGCGAAGGGGTCGCCGAGGTCGAGCAGGTCCTCCAGACCGAGTTCGCTGCTGAGCGGCTGCTCCCCCCGCGGCCCGCCGGGCAGCCGCAGCGGCGCCAGCGTCCGCGCGAGCGCTTCGGCGGCGCCGAGCGCCATTTCGTCGGCGCGGCCGAGCTCCTCGGTGCCACCGGCGGTGCGGGCCCCGAGCTTTCCGTCGGGACCGACGGAAAGCTCGGCCGTGCCGCGGTCGAGCGCGCGGGGCACCGGTGAGCTGAGGTCGAGCACGGTGACGCCCTCGACGCCACCGCCGGTCATCAGGTGGTCGGAGCCCAGGATGTCGCCGCCGTCGAGAACGACCAGCAGGTGCGGGGCCGGGGCGCGCCCGGCACCGTCGGGGTCGAACCGCGGCCGGCCGGCGAGCAGGTCGTCGAGCATCGCCTCGAGCCCGGTCGCGGCCGGGGCGACCAGCCGCAGCAGGCCGACGGCGTCGGTGCGCTCCGGGTGCAGCGCGTGCGGCAGCCACTTGACCCAGTCCCACTCCGGCAGCCGGTCGGGCGCGGCGCAGACGGCGATCCGGACGTCGTCGGGTGCGTGCAGGACAGCCAACTGGGCCAGCAGGGACCGGGTGAGCGCGGTGCGGCGCTCGCGGTCGCCGGTGACGTGGAAGCGAGCGAACCCGTTGATCGAGACGGCGAGCGGGAGCCCGCCGACCGTGGTGTACGCCGTGACGAACCGGCGCAGCGCGAGCGCGGAAAGCGGCTCCAGCCGTTCGAGGGGCAGGGTGTCCGGCGGGACGATCGGGGTGGCCAGGGCCTGCGGACCCAGGCCGATCCGGGCGACCAGGAAGTCGGGGTCGGCGGCCCGTCGTTCCCACAGCCGCGGTCCGGCGGCCAGCGACCACAGCGTCGCCGGCTCGGGGTGCAGGTGGGCCAGCGCCGCGCGTTGCCGATCGATGGTGCGGATCACGCGCATCCGGTGCTGGGCCAAACCGCGCAGGTACAGCCGCCGGGCGTGAGCCATCTCGCGCTTGCTGACCCCGCCGCCGTTGAGGAAGGCCGCGCAGAGCATGCCGAGGATCGCGACGCCGAACAGGCCGAGCACGACGTAGCGCAGCGCGCTCGCCGTCCCGCCGAAGCCGAGCAGCGTACCGCCCATGATCGCCACCATCGGCAGGACCATCAGGGCCTGGGTCCACGTCCGCCCCGACGGCAGCGGGATCTCCGGTGGTGCCTCCAGCACCACCTCGCCGGACGGCATCGCCGGCCCGGCCGTCCGATCGCCGCGGTGCACCAAAGTTGTCGCCACCCGGCCATCGTCGGGCCTCGCGCGGCGGTGTGGGGCGGTGTGGCAGGAACGTGCCGTGACCGGGCCACGCGGGCCGCGCAGCACCTAGCGTCGACCCGGAAACGGTTACTCCGGTGAGAAAAGGAGCCGCGCGTGGCGAGCATGCAGGATCAGCTACACGGCGAAATGGACGTCCTCCAGCAATCGGCGAAGACCGCCGGTTCGGTGGCGGACAGCATCAACGGGCACCGGGCTTCGCTGCTGCCGGTGGTCGGCGCGATGCACGGGCAGTGGGTCGGGACGTCCTACGAAGCGTTCGTGCGCGCGCACGAGCAATGGGATCAGGGCATCACCCGGCTGACCGCGGCATTGGGCAACCTCGGTGAGAACACGCAGTTCTCGGCCAACACCTACCTCAGCGCCGAAGACGCGGCGCGCGCCGGCATCGAATCCGCCCAGGGGCACAGCCCCTTCGGCGGCGCGCTGCGGGCCTGACTCGGAAAGGGGATTCTCGTGCTGATCAAGGGAAACTTCAGCGAGCTGCACCGGCTCACCGATCAGATCCGCAGCACCATCGGGCGGGTCGACCAGGAGATGAGCACCTGGCAGACGATGTCCGGCCAGACCGCCGAGGGCTGGCAGGACCAGGCGGGCGGGCAGTTCTCCGAGGTGAGTGCCGCCTGGCAGCAGGTTTCGCAGGCGCAGCAGCAGATGCTGGAGGCGCTGCGCGGCGGCGTCGACAACACCAACACCGAGCTGCAGCAGGCGCTGGCCTCGGCGAAAGCGCGGGTCGGGAGCACGTCGATCTGAGGCTGATGACGAGGGGCGGTCCCGAGGTTGGGGACCGCCCCTTTTACCAATCCGACCAAAAGCAGGCCGCCCCTCACCCGGCACGTAACCGTTGCTACGAAGCCATTCGGCCGTGACTGTGGTCGGATTGGTAACGATCGGCACAGTGCCCGCCGGGCAGCAGGAACGGCTCTGCGGCGACCGGTTCGCGGTCGGGACGCGGCGGCAGCGGCCGGGTCCGGGCCGGTGTCCACCGCCGACGTTTCCCCCGGCGAAGGACAACGATCAGGGCGGTGCCCAGCACAGTTGCGGCCAGCGCGACGGCGACTCCGGCCCGCGCCGCGATGCCCTGCCGCGCCCACCACGCCGCGGCGCTTTCGGCTTCGTGGTCGCGCGTGGTGGGCACCACGGACGGCAGCGGGGCCGCCGGGCGGGTGGTCAGCCCTTCGGTCACCGCACGGTAGGGGTCGACCAGGCCGGCGCCGTACTCGAGGCTGCCCGCGCCGCCGGGCATCGGGGTCGCCGTCGCGATCAGCCGGCCGGCGACCTCGGCGGCGCTGAGGTCCGGCGCGGCCGCGCGGACGAGCGCGGCGGTGGCGGCGACGAAGGGGGCGGCGAAACTGGTGCCGTCGAAGTAGTCGTGGCCGCCCGCGCGGGTCGTGCTCAGCACGCCGGCGCCGGGCGCCACTATGTCCACATAGGATCCGGCCTGCGAGCCCTGCGCCCGGTGGCCGCCGATGTCGATCGAGCCGACACCGAGGACGCCGTCGTACATCGCGGGGTAGGACGGGCCGGAGCTGCGGTTCCCGACGGCCGCGACGACGAGGACGTCGTTCTGCTGGGCGTGCCGGATCGCGTCGTGCACCATGGGGTCGTCGGCGTACCCGGAGAGGGAGAGGTTGAGCACCTTCGCCCCGGAATCCGCGGCGTACCAGATGCCCCGGGCGAGCACGACGGGGTCGATCGGGGTCGGGCGGCCGTCGTCGGCGAGGTCGCGGTCGGTGATCCGCACGGGCAGCACGGTGGCTCCGGGGGCGAGCCCTTGGAAGCCGACACCAGCCTGGGGCGCGGCGGCGATGATCCCGGCGACGGCCGTGCCGTGGGAGGCGCAGTCGAAGTTGCCGGGGAGATCACCGGTGAGGAAGAAGTCCTTGCCGGGAAGGACTTTCCCGGCAAGCTGCGGATGGCCGGCGTCGACCCCGGAGTCGACGACGGCGACGGTGACCCCGGCTCCCGTGCTGTGGGTCCACACGCGACGGGGGTCGAGGGTGCGCTGAGCCCAAGGGAGTTCGGCGACGACGGGGTGCGCGCCTTCGGCGGTGGAACAGGCCCCGGCGGGCGGTGCGGCGAGCGCGGGCGGCGCGACGGTGACGGTGACGAGCACCGCGGCGGCGACGGCGGCCAACGCGGGCAGGGTTCGGCTCATCAGGTCATGGTCGCGGGGGTGCCCGACAGCCGGGGCGCGCTGGCCGGAACCGGCCAGGCGGGCACCATCGCACTCCGGCGCGCCGCGCACCGAACCGGTGCGCGGCCGCCCGGCCTCCGCTAACCGCGGGAGGGCCGCAACGAACGCGGGTCGAACCAAGCCAGCACCCGCCGGCCCGGCCTGGCCCTCGCCAGGCCGCGCCGCAGCTTCCGGACGGCCGACCACGCCCGATCGCGTTCACCGCCCGCCGCGGAAGGGGCCCACATCGCCGCGTCCAGGGCGTCGGCCAGTTCCGACAACCCCTCCCGCACTTCCGGCGGTGCCGAATGCCCGACCGCGGAAAGCGCGTCCCGCACCGTCATCCCGGCCGTCACCACCACGCCGTGCGCGCGCAGCCGATCTCGCGCTTCCGCCCACGCGCCCGCCACCGACTCGTACCCTGGCCGACGCCGCCGTCGCCACCCGCGAACCAGCCCCACCACCGGCACTCCCGCCAGCCACAGCACCAGCAGCACCGCCACCGGCACCGCGAACACCGGCCACGGCACCGATAAACCGACGTCCGGGTCCGAGGTGCCGCCGGGTCCGGTGGCCGGCAGGCGGGGCGGGGCCACCTGGTCCGGTGGGGGCAGCGCCGCCCGGGCGCGCGCCGTCGTGTCGCCGAGGCCGCCTGACGGCGCCGCGGCCCCGGTCGGGTCCAGGGGCACCCAGCCGACACCGTCGACCGCGACTTCCGGCCACGCCAGCACGTCCGCGTTGCGCACCACCACGTCCCGGCCCGCGCCCGCCGGCGACCGGAAGCCGACCGCGACGCGGGCCGGTATGCCGAGGAGCTTCGCCACCGCCACGTACGCCGCCGCGAACTGCTCGCTCGTCCCGACGCGCGTCTCCAGCAGGAACCGCTTCAGCTGCGGCCAGCCGCTGCCGGTCGGCAACCGCTCCCCCGCGCGCACCACGCGGTAGTGGTCGCTGAAGTACTTCTCCAGCAGCAACGCCGTCTGGAACGACGGCCGCAGGTCGCGGACGGCGGCCCGCGCCAGCGCCGTGACCTCCGGTGGGACCGCGCCGACGTCACCGACGTCCCGGGCCGCGGCCGGGTCGACCCCGCGTCCCAGCAGCCCGGACTGGCCGCCCGGTTCCCACCACCGCAACCGGTACGCGGCGCCGTCGGCCGGGCCCGGCAGCCGCAGCTGGCCGGACGCGGCGTCGACGAACGGTGCCACTCCGTCCACTCCGGACACCAGCGGCTGGCTCGGCAGCCACGGGCCGAGCGACCCGAACACCGTGACGTCGGCGGTCCGCAGGTCCGACGGTGGCGCCGCCGGCGCGGGCAGCGGTGCGCCGAGCCGCCGCGGTTCACCGCCCGGTGACCACGTGACGCCGTTGAAGCGGTCGAGGACGGCCAAGCGCCACCGGTCGACCGCCGTGACGCTCGAGTACCGGAACACCGGCACCTCGGGGTGCAGCAGCCGTCCCGCGATCTCGGTCAGCGGGTTGGCCACGCGGCCTGGCGGCAGCGGCGCGGGCTGGTTCTCCTGCAACGAAAACGCCGGCGTCCCGGCCGGGTTCGCGACGCTGCCGGCGACGACTCCGGCGCAGCCAAGCGCGACCACGGGCACCGCGGCGAGCAGCAGGGTCCCCACGCGCGGCAGTGGCGACGGCGTCGCCGGCCGGTCGGGCCCGGTCAGCACCAGCAGCAGCGCCACCAGTGCGACGTATGCGGCCCCGACCACCAGCGCGGTCACCCCGGTCAGGGCGCCGTATGCCTGGCTGAGCACCAGAACCGGGAGTGAAGGCAGCAACGCGAGCAGCGGCCGTCGCCCGAGCAGCTCGACGGCCAGGACCGACGCGGCCAGCACGAGCAGCGGCACGAACAGCACCAGCGCCGGGTCCGCCGGCGCGGGCCACGTCGTCTGCAGGGTGAGCCGCCAGGAGTCGGTGACCCCGGCGGTGAGGACACGCAGCACCTCCTCGGGTGAAGCGGTTCCGCCCACCACGATCTCGACCACGGCGGTCAGTCCGAGCACGACCGCGAGGACCGGACGCCAGGGCAGCAGTACCGGCCGCCGGGCGCACAGCTCCGCGACGCCGAAGCACACGACCCCGGCCGCGAGCACCGGCAAGCACAGCACCCAGAACCCGAACACCGGCGCGAACAACAGGCCGGGCAGCACGGTCAAGAGCAGGACCACGGCCCGCGTCACGACGCCACCACCTCGGTCCACCGCCGCAACGCGGTGACAGCGTCCGGCGCGAGCAGCACGCGGATCGCGCCCGCGGGCGGCGCCGACGCCCCCAGGACCACGGCGACCGTGCTCGCGTAGCGCAGTCGCACCGCCGCCACGGGCACCAGGTCCGGCGCGCCGGTGGCCACGACGGTCAGGATGCCGCCGCGCTCGCGGCTCTCCGGCAGCAGAGGCGCGTCCGGCGGGGCGCCCGCGGTCAGCACGCACAGCTCGTCCAGCAGGCGCCGCACCGCCTGCGGGCCGGACGGCGTCGCGACGTCGACGCCGCCCGAGGTCACCAGCCGGCAGCGCTGCCCGGCCGCGGCCGCCGCCGCCAGCAGCGAGGCGGCGACGTCGACGGCTTCCTCGAACAGCGGACCCGGCGGGCACCGGGTGTCCAGCACGACGGTGAACCGCGGCTGCTCCGGGTCGACGAAGTCGCGCACCATCAGCCGCCCCGTCCGGGCCGTCGCTCGCCAGTGCAGGTGCCGGACCTCGTCGCCGGGCACGTACTCGCGGACATCGCGAAGGTCGTGCGAACCGTGCGGGGACAGCTCGGTGGTGACGCCCTCGTGATGGTGGCGCGGGTGCCCGCCGACCGGCAGCCGCACCGGCCGCACCTTCGGGTGCACCCACAACGTCGCGGTGTCGCCGGTGGTGAGCCGGGCCCGGCCGAGTCCGAGCGGGTCACGGCGTTCCAGTGTCAGCGGCCCGACCTGGTGCCGGCCGCGGACTTCGGTGGGCAGCTCGTAGTGCTGCACCGACTCCGTTCCCGGCGGCAGCGCACGGACGCGCACCTCGCGTGTCCCGGCTCCGACGCGGTCGCCCGCGGTGAACGGGCTCTGGCGCCGGCTCCCGGCGTTGCGGACCCGCAGCTGCGCGAACGCCGGCCGGCCGCGGCCGACGCGGTCCGGGTAGACATCCCGGGACACCGAGACGCGCACGCGGCGAGCGCCGGCGAGCAAGGCGCCGAGGACGGCCAGCAGCCCGGCCGCGCCGAGCGCGCGCGGCAGCGGCCAGCCTCCGGCCAGGCCGGTGGCGAGCAGGGCCACCGAGGTCACCGCCAGTCCGGTGCCCCGCGCGGTCGGGCGCGTCATCAGCCGACCGGGGTCCCGGCGGCCGGGGTGCGCATGGTCGGGGCCGGGGTCGCGGCCAGCACCTCGTCGAGGATGTCCGCGGGTTTGCGCTGGGCCAGCTCGGCATCGGAAGTCAGGATCAGCCGGTGGGCCAGCACCGGCTGCGCGACCTCCTTGACGTCGTCCGGGGTCACGTACCCGCGGCCGTGGGTGGCGGCGATCGCCTGCGCGGTCCGGATCAGCGCGATGCTGCCACGCGGGCTCGCGCCGTGCCGCAGCGCGACGTGCGTGCGCGTCGCGGCGGCGATGCGGGCGGCGTACTCGCAGACCGCGGTGTCGACGTGGATCGCCCGCACCTGCGCGATCGCGGCGCGCAGCGTCTCCAGGTCGACGACCGGCGACAGCTCGTCGGGCCCGATCCCGGCCCGGTCGCTCATGATCACCAGTACTTCGGTCGCCAGGTCGGGATAGCCGACGGTCAGGCGCATGAGGAATCGGTCGAGCTGGGCTTCGGGCAGCCGGTAGGTGCCCTCCATCTCGATCGGGTTCTGGGTGGCGACGACGACGAACGGCGCCGGCACCTCGTGTCGTTCCGAGTCGACGGTGACGGTGCGCTCGGACATCACCTCCAGCAGCGCCGACTGGGTCTTCGGCGTGCCCCGGTTGATCTCGTCGGCCACCACGACGTTGGCGAAGATGCCGCCGGGGTGGAAGCGGAACGCCTCTTCGCCCTGGTGGTAGATCTGGACGCCGGTGATGTCGCCGGGCAGCAGGTCCGGGGTGAACTGGATCCGGTGGTAGCTGCCGCCGATGCTGCGCGCCAGGCACCGGGCCAGCGTCGTCTTGCCGAGCCCGGGCACGTCCTCGACCAGCAGGTGGCCCTCGGCGAGCACCGCGGCGACGGCCAGCCGCACCACCTGCGGCTTCCCGCGCAGCACGGTCTGCACGTTCGCGGCGATCCGCTGGTACACCTCGGCCGGTGTCGGCACGCTCATCCCCCTGTCCACTTGAGACGGTTCGACGTGATCGTCGCGCCGTCGCTGGTCGTGGTGACCCAGACGGTGTGGCCGACGCCGAAGTAGTCGAACGCGCTGAACGACGCGCGCCCGCTCGAGTCGGTTTCCACCCCGTGACCTTCGTTGCTGTAGCCGGAATCCGTCGAGTGCGGATAAATGTCGAAGTGCGCGTTGGGCGCGAACCCGCTGAGCACCACGCGCATCTTGGCGCAGCCTTCGCGGTCCCACTCGGCGTCGCACTTCCCGCCGCGCGAGAGCGTCAGCTTCTCCGTGCCGACGGGCGTCACCGAACCCGACGACGCGCCGGGCCCGTCGCCGACCTCGTTGACCGCCTTCACGGTGAACGTGTACGCCTTCCGGTTCGCCAGGCCCTGCACGGTGGTCGAGCGTGCCGAAGCGATCATCGTCACCGAGCCGCTGCTGCCCCCGCTCCACGTGACCTTGTACGCGGTCACCGGTGAGCCGTTGGCCGCGGCCGCGCCCCAGCTGACCGTCGCGGATCCGTCGCCCGCCTTCGCGGAGACCTGGGTGGGCGCACTGGGCGGGCTCGCCGCGACCGTGGGCGGCGGCGCGGGCGGCGGTTTCGGCGTCGACTTCGGGGTCGGCGCGGGCTTCGGCCTTTCCGTGCGCACCACCGTCCGCTCCGGCTGTTGCGGCGGCGCCTGCGGCGGGCTGCCGACGACCGGGGTTTCCGGCGGCGGCGGGCTGGGCGGGGGGCTCGTCGCCGCCGGGCGGCCCGCGGCCGGGACGTCGGACACCCTGCCGTCGTGGTCGAGCACCAGGACGTGCCGGCCCTGGTCGCCTTCGACGTAGACGCGGGCGTCGCCGCCCTGCACCAGTTTCGGCGTGCCGGGCTCGGGCGGGATCGGCTTGGTGTCGCGGACCGCACCGGTGTGGTCGTAGGTCAGCAGCTTGTCGCCCGCCTTGTCGACCAGGGCGACGACGTCGCCGGTCGAGGCCGGGCCGTCGTAGTCGCCCGGCGGCAGCTGCGCGGAGATCGGCCGTTCCCGCTGTTTCGCCGGGTCGAACCCGGCCGGGTCCACCAGGTACAGGCGTTTGCTCTCCGGATCGAACAGCGCGATCCGGCCGCGCACGTCGGCCGCGGCCGGGCGGGTCGCGGCCGAGACCGGGACGTCCAGCGGTACCGCGGCGCCCTCGCCGTCGTCACCGACGGTGCGCAGCGTGCGGTCGTGGGTGTTGACGAAGACGGGTTTGCCGCCGACGACGGTCATGCCGCCGGTGTCGCCGGGCTGGGCCGAGGCCGGGCAGGAAACCGACGAGTCGTCCTTGCGCAGCCGGCACAGCTGCCCGGTGTCGGTGCGGTTGAGCCAAAGTGTGCCGTCGGCGGTCGCGACCGGGTCACCGAAGGGGCCCTCGACGTCGATCAGCTGGACCGCACCGCCGAGCCGCGCGATCTTGCCCGCGTTGCGGTAGGCGAGGTACGGGCCGCCGGCGGCTTCGATCGCGAGCCCGCGCTCGTCGTCGGGGGCCGGCTGCGGCGGCTGCGCGGCGAGGGTGGACTGGTCGAACATCGTGATGCCGCCGTCCTGTCCGACGACGTAGCCACTGGTGTCGCCCTGCAGCACCTGGCTGCCGGGCCGGCCGGGCACCTGGCCTGCGGAGTCGATCTGCGCGGTCGAGCCGTCGATGTGCAGCGCGGACTGCGTCTCCGAGTCGTAGAACCAGTGCCCGGCGGGTACGAAGTCCGATCCGGCCGACGGTGTCTTGCCCGACAGCGCGACGACGGCGCCACCGGCGCACAACGCCACGACGAGCACCAGCGGGATCCGGGAACGCAGCTTCTTGCCCCCCGGCATCCGCTCTTTGATCCCCAGCTTCACGTGACGGAGTGTACGACACCGGATACATTCCCGGTCCATTTCCGCACCCCAGCAGTGTGATTACGCGCGGGAGCAGGCGAAAGACCCGGTGACGCTCAGTGGCGTTCGGGGGCCGGCGGCAGTTCCAGCTCGAAGATCGCGCCGCCTTCGTCGGCGTTGTACAGGTTGAGGCGGCCGCCGTGGGCCTGGGCGACCCAGCGCACGATCGACAGGCCCAGGCCGGACGAGCCGCTGCCGGTCCGGAACCGGTCGAACAGCTCCTCCGCCGTCGTGCTGTCGACGCCGGGGCCGTGGTCGGCCACGGTGACCCGGCCGCCGGCGACGGTGATGTGCACGACGGCCTGCTCACCCGGCCGCCGTCCGTAGCGCAGCGCGTTGTCCAGGAGGTTGCCGATCGCGCGGCGGACCAGCACCGGGTCGACGAGCACGGTGCACGGCGCGGCGGTGAGCGTGACACGGGCGCCCTCGGCCGGGGTGTCCTCGACCAGCCCGGAAACCAGCTGGTCGAGCCAGACCGGCTGGACCGTGAGCCGGTCGACCCCGGCCGCGAGCCGGGCGCGCACGAGCAGACCGTCGATGATCTCGCCCATCTGGGCGGACAGTGCCACCGTGCGCGGCAGCAGCTCGGCGGATTCGGCCGGGTGCCGCTGCGCCGTCTCGGCGAGGGCGCGCAACGCGGCCACCGGGGTGCGCAGGTCGTGCGCGGTCTCGGCGAGCAGCTGTTCCTGCTGCTCGAGGGCGCTCGCCGCGGGCCGGATCGCGCGGCCGGACAGCAGCCAGCCGGCCAGGCCGAGCACCCCGGCGAGCACCACGGCGCCGCCGACCACCCAGAGCACCTGGCGCTCGTGGGCGTCGGCCTCGGCGCGGGCATCGGCCACCGCGACGACGGCCCCGGCGTAGCGGCCGGACTGGGCGCGGACGGGGTCGACGCGCATCCGCAGCGGGCTGCCGTCCGGGGCGTCGATCTCGCCGTAGAGGAACTTGCCCTGCTCGACGGCCTGCTGCGCGTAGCCGTTGAGCACGTTGACGTCGACCGCCACACACGAGCGGCCGCTCAGCTTCGCCGGGAACGTCCCGGTCCCGCCCGGCAGCACGGCGAACTGCGGGCAGGCGTCGTTGACCTCGTCGCGGTCGACGCCGGCGGTGCTGATGCCGTCCGGGCCGTCGGCGCGCAGCAGCCGCTTGACCACGGACGTGACGCGGTAGAGCTCGTCGTCGAGATGCTCGTCGCGCTGGCGGGAGTCGGCCGCGAGGACGAGCCAGGCGACCACGACCAGGCCGATCGTGTTCATCGCGGTGAACAGGATGGTGAGCAGCACGCGCAGGCGGCGCAGGCGGTCGGCCGAGGAGCGCGTCACTCCGCCGCCAGCCGGTAGCCGGCGCCGCGCACCGAGTGGATCAGGCCGGGTGCGCGCAGCTTGGCGCGCAGCCGCTTGACGACGGCGTCGACGACGTTGGCGACCGGGTCGGCCGAGCCGTCCCAGCAGTGTTCGAGCAGGTCGTCGCGGCTCACCACCTGCCCGGCGCGGATCAGCAGCACCTCGAGCACGGCGAACTCCTTGTCCGACAACGTCAGCAGCACCCCGCTCCGGCGGACCTCGCGGCGGGCACTGTCCAGCTCCAGGTCGGCGAGGCTCAGCACGGACGGCCGGGGCGTGCCGCCGCGCCGGCACAGGACGTGCACCCGAGCTGCCAGCTCGGCCGGGGAGAACGGCTTGACGAGGTAGTCGTCGCCACCGTGGGCGAAGCCGTCGACGCGGTCCTGCGTGCTGTCGCGGGCGGTGAGGAACAGGACCGGCACGGCCCAGCCGCGCCGGCGCCGGCGTTCGACGAAGTGCAGCGAGTCGCCGTCGGGCAGCATCCGGTCGAAGACGACACAGGCGACGTCGCCCGCACGCAGGGCGGCGTCCGCGCCGGCCAGGTCGGCGGCGGTCACGACCGCGAGGCCCCCGGCGGTGAGCTCGGTGGCCACCGCGAAGCGCAGGTTCTCATCGTCCTCGACGACCAGCACCCGGGTCGTTGTCATCGAATCCTCATGTCCGGTCGCGCAAGCTGAGCACACCAGACCACGAGGGGGGTGCCAGCGATGCCGGCGACCACGCTGCCCGAGGTGTCCACCGGGCCATTGTCCACAGTGTCCCTTCCCGCATTGTTCTCGGTGCTCGGGCCGGTCCGGGTGCGCGGGGTCCGCGGCGCCCGGAAGCCACTGGCGGTGCTGACCGCACTGCTGCTCCACGCTAACGAATGGGTGGACGTCGAGCAGCTGATCGCGGCGACTTGGCAGGAACAGGACGCGCCGGCGTCCGCCGAGGCAAACCTCAAGACCTACATCTGGCACTGGCGCCGGACACTCCCGGACGCCCTCGGCGGCCCCCGCATCGAGCGCGGCGAACACGCCTACCGGCTTCGGGTGGAGCCGGGCGACCTCGACGTCGACCACGTCGAGCTGCTGGCCGGGCAGGGCCGCCGCGCACGGGATGAGGGCTCTCGTGCGCGGGCCGCGGCCCTGTTCGGCTCGGCGTTGAAGCTGTGGCGAGGCAGGCCGTTCGACGGGCTCCGCGCGGACTCCGGCCTGGGCACAGTGACGTGGCTGGAGGGCGTACACCGCAACCTGCGGCTGGAACTGGCGGAGCTGTCCGGCTCGCTCGGGCGGTTTCGCGAAGCCGAGACGCTGCTGAGGGGGCTGGTGGACGAGGACCCGTGGTGGGAGCAGCCGTGGGTCTGCTGGATGGGGCTGCTGTGCGACCGGGGCCGACCGGGTGACGCGATAGCGCTGTACCGCCGGGCCCGCGCGGCGCTCCGGAGCGACCTGGGGGTCGAGCCGGGGCCCGAGCTGACGACGGCGTTCCGGAAGGCGGTCGAAGGTGAGGTGCGCGATGGCCGGCGCTGAGTCCTGGGAGCGGCCGACGGTCCTGGCGGCGATCAACCCGGCGGTGGACGGTGCGGGGGCCCCGGCCGCCGAAGCGGCGGTGCCTGCCGGCAGCGCGGCTTCGGCAGTCGCGGCCGACCCGCGACCTGCACCCGCCGCCACCCCCACCTCGGCCACCCCGCCGCCGGTGGTCGCGGCCGCCGTCCGCGGTCCCCTTCCGTACTCCGCGCCGCTGTCGCTGCCCGCGAACAGGCCCGCGCCACCGGCCGCCGTCGCCCGACCGCCCGCCAAACCTCCGCAACCGCTTCCCCGCCCCGGCGCCTTCGTCCGCTGGGAATGCGCCGCCGCGCTGGTCGCCGCATCCCTCGCCCAGCCCTGGCCCGTCACCGTGGCCGCGACACTCGCCGCCGCCGGGCTCGGCGGTAGCACCATTCGCGTCCGGAACCGCAGCCTCGCCGAACTGGCCGCACGCGGTCTCGGCTACTGGGGCCGCCCCCGCGACCTCACCCTGCCACCGCACGAACGGGCCGCCGCGCTGCTGGGCCACCTGCTGCCCGCCGTCAGCTTCGGGGCCACCGAACTCGCCGGTGTCCCCGTCCTGGTGATCCGGCATGCGGGTGGCGTCGCGGCCGTCACCGAACCCACCACCACCGGACCGCGGTGGGTTTCGCCCGCCGTCCTGCTGCCCGAGGCCGGACCCGACGGGCCCTACCCCGGTGTGCAGGGGATCTTCCACGCGGGCGGGGAACCCGGCTCACCGCCGCGGCGGTGGTTCGGCGTGCACGCCGTCCGCACCGCCGAGCACGCCGACGACGAGCTGCTCACCCTCGTTCTGCGCAACACCCTGCGCCGTGTGTTGCGTGGCCTCGCCCAGCACGGCGTGCCCGCCGAACCGCTCGGCCGCGAAGCCGGGCTTGCCACCATCGCCGCGCTCGCGCACGTCACCGGCGGCCGGACAGAGCTGCGCGAAGATTGGAGCCGCTGGCGCACCGGACCGGTCTCCCAAGTGTGCTTCCGGCTCGACGGCTGGAATGCCTTGCCCGGCCCGGTCACCGAACGCCTGGTCGCCGGTCTGCTCAGCCGGCCGGCCGGCGTCGCCGTCACCTTGGCGGCGCACGCCCGGCACACGCCGCGCGGCAGCACGACCAGCGCCGCCCTGCGCCTGGCCGCCCGCTCCCCCACCGCGCTCGACGCCGCGCTGCCCGGGCTCGCCCGCTGGTGCGCGGGCCACGGCCTGCGGCTCTACCGCCTCGACGGCCACCACCTCACGGGCGTCACCGCCACGCTCCCGATCGGAGGGACCTCGGAATGACCACGCCCCGCGACGATCTGCTGGCGGACGCCCGCCGCGAAGTTCTCGTCATGAGCACCTCGGGCCCGGCAGCCCGAGCGCCGCTCGGCGCCGTCCGGCCGACCGACCACGTCCACCTGGGCCGCGGCGTCAGCTACCGGATCCTGGTGCCCGACACGGCCCGGACGGCTCCGGCGCTGAGCCGGCGGCTCGGCACCCTCGCGCTGGCCGGGGCGTCCGTGCGCACCCTGCCCACGGTCCCGACCGACGCGCTCGTGCTCGACCGCTCGCTCGTCGTCCTGCCCGCCGACCGCACGATCAGCTCTTCCGGCGCGCTCGCGTTCCGGCTGCCCGGCGTGGTGACGACGACGGTCGAGCTGTTCGACCGGCTCTGGCCGGCGGCAACCCCGCTGATCGAGGGCGGCCACGACGAAGAGCTCGACCAGCGCCAGGTCCGGCTGCTGGAGCTGCTCACCACCGGCCACACCGACGAGTCCGCTGCGGCCGAGCTCGGTGTGTCGGTCCGCACCGTGCGCCGCATGGTCGCCGACATCATGCGGCGCCTCGGCGCGCGCAGCCGGTTCCAGGCCGGGGTCAAGGCCGCCGACCGCGGCTGGCTGCTGGCCGAGGCGGGCTGACCAGGTGCCAGGTATTACTGTCCGGAGGTGTGCGTGTGCTGATCGTCGAAGACGACCCCGACCTCCGGCTCGCGGTAGGCGCCGCGCTGCGCGGGGCCGGATTCGCCGTCGACGCGGTCGACGACCTGCCCGCCGCCGACGAGGCGCTCTGGGTGAACAGCTACGACTGCGCGGTCCTGGACCGGATGCTGCCCACCGGCGACTCCGTCGGATTCCTCGCGGCGAAGCGCACGGCCGGCCTGCTGACGCCGGTGCTGTTCCTCACCGCGCGCGACGCCGTCGCCGACCGCATCGCCGGGCTCGCCCACGGGGACGACTACCTCGTGAAACCCTTCGCGGTGGACGAGCTCGTGGCCCGCGTCCGCAGCCTGTGCCGCCGGGCGCCGCGTGCCGCCGAGCCGGTGGTGCTGCGCTGCGGCGACCTCGAAATGGACCTCGGCAGCCGTCAAGTGCGCCGCGGCGGGGTGCTGCTGACGTTGACGCGCACGGAGTTCGCGGTTCTGGAGCTGCTGGCGCGGCGCGCGGGCGAGGCGGTCCCGAGGGCCGAGCTGCTCGCGCATGGCTGGGACGAGATGGCCGCCCCGGCGACCAACGTCCTCGACGTCGTCATCGCGCAGCTACGGCGCAAGCTCCGGCCGCCGTCGCTCATCCACACCGAGCATCGCGTGGGCTACCGGCTGGCGCCGTGAGCTCGTGCGCGGTGGCGAAGTTGCGACGCTCGACCGCCTGTGCCGCCTGCCGCACGGTATCGGCGATCGCCGCCGCCAGCGCTTTCGAGTCGTGGCAGGCGCGTGGGCTCACCGCGAGGTCCGCGAGCCGGCCTTCGCCGGTCACGGTGGCGCTGATCAGGCCGTCGTCCGAGATCGCCGTCTCCCGGACACCCGGCAGTTCGTCGCGGAACCGCGCCAGGCTGTCGCGCAGCGCGGGAAAGCCGGCGAGCTCCCGGAGCACGGGCTCGAAATCGAACTCGGCTTCCGAGGCCAGCGTGTCGAGCACCCTCGCGGCCAGCCGGTCCGGCGCCCGCAGGACGCGGGGATCGAGCCACAGCCGCACCAGTTCGCCCCGTTCGCCGAGCGTGGCGCCGACGGTGCCGTCGGGAGACGCTTTCTCGGTCACCGGCCGGCCGCCATCGTGCTCCGGGCCCGCTGGTCGGCCGCCGTGTAGTCCGCGGCGGACGCCCGGCCGGCTTCGGCGGTCGCGGCGAAGTCCGGCGCGATGAGCCCGGCGGCCTGGCGCACCGCGTCGCTCGTATTCGTGTAGCCGTCGCGGAAGGCCGCGCCCAGCACCCCGGTGCCGATCGCCGGCTCCCCCGCCGTGATGGCCGCATCGCCGTCACGCCAAGCGGTCCGCAGAGCCGTGCCGCTGTCGGCGAGGGCCTGCGCGCCGCGGTCGACGGTGTCGGTGTCCATACCCATCTGATCGCCCGCTGCTGTGGTCACCCGCCCAGTTTCCGGGGTGCGCGCAGCGCTGAAACGGCGTTGGCCGCTTTCGGCCACCGCGCGCGCTTCCGTTCGCCCGAACGGAATCCTGGAGCCATGCCCATCGCCGAACCCACCGACGCCCTGTGGAGCGCGGTGAAAGCCAAGGTCCCGTGGCCCGACACGAACGAAGACTCCGTGCGCACGCTCGCCGGCTCCTGGGAGTCGGCGGCCGGGGCGTTCGACCGGGCCGCGGCGACGAACACCGCCGACCTGACGACCTCGTGGACCGACACCGCCGGCGTCGCGATGTTCACCCGCGCTCACCGGGTGCTGACCCGGGCCGGGGACAACGGCCAGGCGATGCGGCAGGTCGCGGCCCGGGTGACGGCGTTCGCCGACGAGGTCGCCGCCGCGAAACAATCCCTTGTGGACCTGATCGCGACGAACGCGCCCACCTACCAGAACCTCGCCAAGCTGCCCGCCGGGGCGAGCGACTCCTACCGGGCGCAGTTCGCGAGCCAGGTCGCCACGCTGGCGCAACGAGTGCTCGCGGAGAGCGCAGGCCGGATTTCGAAGGGCGCCGGGGCTCCGCTGCCGGCGCCCGACCACGGCCCGCCACCGGCGGCGCCACCGCCCGGCGACCCGGCGGCGGTCAAAGCCTGGTGGGACGGGCTGTCCGACGCCGACCGGGCGAAGGTCATGCAGGACGCCCCGGACTCGATCCGCAACCGCGACGGCATCCCCGCGACCGTCCGCGACTCGCTCAACCGGGCCGCGCTCGACCGGGAGATCGACACCGCGAACGCCGCGCTCAAAGCCGACCAGAACCAGGGCTACAACCCCTACACCGGTGGCGGAGGCGGCGTTCCCGACGGCGGCGACAGCGCTCTGCAGGAGCGGGTGCGCGGCCTGACCGCCCTGCGCGACCGGCTGAACGGAAGCGGGCCACCGGCGTTCCTGCTGGAGCTCGACACGACCGCGGACGGCAAGGGCGTCGTCGCGACCGGGAACCCCGACACCGCGGCGAACGTCACCACCTACGTCCCGGGGACGATGGCCGACCTGAACAGCATCGCCGAGGACGTCCACCGCGCCGACGCGATGTACACCGCCGCGCAGGACGCGGGCTCACCGTCCACTTCGGTCATCACGTGGGTCGGCTACGACGCGCCGGACGAGCTCTACAACGCCGCGAGCGAATCCTACGCCGACGGCGGGAAGGCCGGCCTGCAGACCTTCCAGGACGGCCTGCGCGCCACGCACGCCGGCCCCGCTTCGCACAACACGGTGCTGGGCCACAGCTACGGCACCACCACGATCGGTCACGCCGCTCGCGACGGCGGCCTGAACGCCGACGACGTGGTCTTCGTGGCCAGCCCGGGCGTCGGTGTCGAGCACGCAGAGCAGCTGCACCTCGACGGCGTCGACCAAGCGCACGTCGCCGAGCACGTCCACTCGACGACCGCGGCAAACGACATGATCCACATCACGAACATCAAGGTGAACACCGAACCCTACGCGGCGGGTGGCCCGCTCGACCCCGGCCAGGACATCGCGCTGGGCCCGGACCCGGCGGACCCGGATTTCGGCGGCGAGGTCTTCGCGTCGGCGCCGGGCACCCCGGGCTGGTTCGGCGGCGTGAGCGCCGCGGCACACAGCGAATATTGGGACCAGCACAACCCGTCCTTGATCACCATCGGCGACATCATCGCCGGCCGGCGGACTTGAAGTCCCGGTCCTCCGGCCCGCGGGCCGGAGGACCGGCAGGAACCGGACAAGTGCCGTTCCCGCTGGGAAATGGGTGTTACCACTGTTCCATGCGTCGAAACATTCTCGCTCTGTCAGTGGTTTCCGTCGGCCTGGCCGGTTGTGGCAGCGCGCCGGTGGCGCAGCCACCGTCCGCGCCTTCGGTATCGACGACCCAACTCGCGACGACATCTTCGGCCGCGCCCTCAACCACGGCAACGCCCACGCCCACGCCCACGACGACTTCCAGTTCTCGGAACCCGAAGCCGCCCGCGCCGCCCAGCACCAAGGTGCGCGACTGCTTCGACGGCGACTGCACGCTGCCGCTGGCCAAGCCCACCACGATTCCCCTGGACGCCGCCAAGTTCCACTACTCCTCGATGCGGGTGACGGCAATCAGCCCGGACAGCCTCACGTTCACCGTCGCCTACCCGCAGGGCGGTGGCGCCCAGTCGAGCATCGGCCCCGGTCTCGGTGGGGCGAGCTTCGGGTTCCGCAGCTCCCCGTCGATCGAGGTCGGCTTGACGCAAGTAGGCGCCAAGCCGGCGTTGGTGCTTCAGCCCGGGGCGACCACGTGAGCCGCGCCGCAGCCCCCGCCGGCGCGACGCTGATCGCCGTGAAACGAGGAATCTGCTGGGTTCCCATGGTGGTTCTCGCCGCTGGGTGCGGCGGCGGGACACCGCCGGCCGATGTGCCGGCGTCGGCCGCCACCCCGTCGTCGCCCGCGGCACCGACCGCCGCCGACGGCAGTGACTACACCGCTTGCGCCGACGGCACCTGCGAAGTGCGGGTAAGCGGCCCGGTGGACATCCCGCTGACCGGTCAGGGCGGACTGCACCGGATCTCCGTCGCCTCCGTGTCCGACGACGGGATCGGCTTCGCCACCGACAGCGGCGGCACCGGCACCCTCACCCCCGGATGCGTGGTCACCATGTACGAGAACGGGAGCGGCTCCAGTTGCAGCAGCGGTGCACCGCAGCGGCCGAAACCGGTGGACGGCGTGCTCGCCCTGCAGATCGCCGGCCTGCGAGGCGGCACCGCGATCCTCCGGCTCGTCTCAGGCAAAGCCGGACCACCGCCCGCCTCACTGCGGCCGCCGACCCCTCTGTCGCCGTGGACCCGATGATCCGGGAAGTGGACATGACGAAGAAGCCTTCAGCGGGCGCCGACCGCGACAAATGGCACGACGCCGTGCTGTGCGCCGGAGTCGGCAGGTACCGGTGCCCGCCGCCTCTCCACAGCGCCCGGACAACCTGAACCGGGCATTCGTGGTGTGGCTGGTGATCGGCGCGCTGACCGCGGTGGCGGTCGTCGGGCTCGTCATCGTGCTGGCAGCGTTCAACCTGCGGGCCGACTACCGGCGTGCGCGCGTGCTGCTGACCGTCCTGGGGGCCGGCAGCTTCGTATCGCCCCTCGTCGTGCTGGCCGGAATGATCGGCGCCGGGAAGCTCGATTTCCTCGCCCTGATCCCGTTGTGCTTCTCGGCCACGGTAGTTACGGCGGTGATCCTGATGTGGCGCCCCGATGTCACTGCGTATTTCCGGGCGTTGAGCGAGGGGGCTGTCAAGCCGGTGCGTCGGTGAGATGGCCGGCCGTGGCACCGCCTCATGACGGCTCCGCCTTGCCAGCACCAGCCGGCATGGCGCGGGACCGTCGTGGTCGCGCTCAGCGCGACCCGGGCCTGGCGGAAGTGCTCGCCGAGTTCACCGCCCGGCGCCGGCAGGACCTGCGGCTGGCAGCCTACGAGGCCATGGCCAACACCGTCGTGCACGCCTACCCCACGGTCCCGGCACGTTCGCCCTGTACGCCTGCGCCCGCGATGGATCGTTCGCCGTGACGGTGACCGATCACGGCCAGTGGCAACCCGCCCCGCGCCGCCCAGCCTGCTGGGTGGGCGCGGGCGGCAGGTGACTGATCGACGTCCGGCCGGCCGGGCGGACCGCACCGCGGGATGAGGACGCCTTCGCCGGGACCGCCGAACTCTCGCCGCAGTGGGGCGGCCGGGCGCTGCGCCGTGAATGCGTGCGGTGGTCGTTCCGGCCCTGCGACCGGAACGACCACCTGCGGTCAGTGCCGGGAAGCGGCGCGTTCGACTACGTCCGCGACCGCGTCAGGGTGTGACGTGGGCAGGTCGTGGGATGAGCGCACCTCTACCGTCCACGCCCCGGCGCGGCGGGCCATGAATCGCTCGGCCGCCGGCGGGATCGCGTGGTCCTGGGTCGCGACCAGCACGTACTTCGGAATGGCCGCGGGGGCGGCCACGGTGGCCGGCTCGGTCGTCGCCGCCGCCGCGATGGGGCGTTGGGCGGCCGCGCTCAGCGCGACCTCGGCGGCCGGGCGGTCGTCGGCGAACACGGCGCGGAAGTCCGCCGGCTTGACGTAGACGTCCGTGCCGCCGGGGTAGTCGACCGTCTGGGTCGTCGCCGGGCCGAACAGCGATCCCGGGTACTGCGACACGAGTCCCTGCAGGCTCTCTCCCGGCTGAGGAAGCAGGGCGGCGGCGTACACCAGGCCGATGACGTCCGGCACCTGCGCGGCGACCTGGCTGATGATCATGCCGCCGTAGGAGTGGCCAACCAGCACCTTGGGGCCGGGTATCGTCTTCAGCAGGCTCGCGACGTACGCGGTGTCCGAAGCCACGCCGCGCAGCGGGAGCGCGGGCGCCACCACGGTGTATCCCGCCCGCTGCAGCCGGGCGGTCACCCCGTTCCACGCCGACCCGTCCTCCAGTGCGCCGTGCACCAGGACGACCGTGGCCTTCGCCGGGTGGCTGGTCGAGGGCGTCGGTGCCGCGGACGCGGCGGTCGTGGCGGCCACCGCGAGGGAAAGGGCCGCGACGGCGGCGGCGATGACTCTCGTCAACTTCACTTGAGGTCCTCCTGGTTCAGTGCGGTGGTGATGATGCGGGTGACCTCGTCCGGGTGCGCCACGGGCGCGAGGGGGCAGGACTCGGCTTCGACGACGGTCGAGCTGGCCCGTGCGGCCATGCCGCGCTGCGCCTCGGGGAAATGGCCTGGTCCCGGGTGCACACGAGGAACCAGCTCGGCAGCCGGCGCCACGCTGCGGCCCCGGCCTCCTCCGCGAACGCCGAGGCGAGGATCGGACGCTGCGAAACGGCGGCGGCCGCGGCGGTCGCGGCGGGCAGCTCGCCGGCGACGACCTCCGGGAACCGCGCCCGGTCCACCGACCGCCAGGTCTCCTCGGCTCCGCCGGTGCCGGGCAGCTGCTGCGGTCGCAACGGTTCGCCGAAGCCGTTGTCGGGGTAGCCGCCGAGCAGCCCCAGCGGGCTTTCGCCCTTCTCGAGGGCGAACGCCGTCACGTAGACCAGCCCCACGACGTTGTCGGCCTGTTCGGCGGCTTCGGTCAGCACGACACCGCCGTAGGAGTGGCCCACGAGGAGCACCGGTCCGCCGATCCGCCGGACCCGGGCGGCGAGGCGCGCGCCGTCCCAGGCGCCGCCGCGCAGCTCGACGGCCACCGCCGGCACCGGCACGTCCTGCCCCGCAGCCGGGCGGTCACTCCTGACCAGCTGGACGCGACGGCGAACGCGCCGTGCACGAGCACGACCGTCGTTCGGTCACCAGGCATGGTGTCTCTTCATTGTCTCGTTGTCGTCCCCGGCCGCTACAACGCGAACCGGGCGGTGATCACGGCACGCGCGAGCGTGTGCCCTGAGAGGGTGAAGCCCAGGAACGCCGGCGTGGCGGACCTTTCGAGGTCGAGCGTTTCGACATCGACCGCGTGTACGGCGATGTAGTACGTGTGGTCTCCGCTGCCCGGCGGCGGCGCGGCGCCCAGGTAGCGCTTCAGGCCCGCATCGTTGGCCAGCTGCCACGCCGGTTCCGGTAGACCAGCCCCGGCATCGTCGCCCGCGCCGGTGGGCAGTTCTGTCAGCGACGCCGGGAGGTCGGCGACCGCCCAGTGCCAGAACCCGCTCGCCGTCGGCGCGGTCGGGTCGTACATGGTGACGGCGAAGCTCTTCGTCTCCGCGGGGAAGCCCGACCAGCTCAGCTGCGGGGAGGTGTCGGTGCCGCCGGCACCGAAGATGCCGCTCGCCTGGGCGGTCGGGAGCACGCCGCCGTCCGGCACGTCCGTGCTGGTCAACGTGAAGGCGGGAACCTTGGCGATCAGGTCGTAGGGAGTTTCCACGGTGGTGCCTTTCGGGGTAGGGGTCAGAACGTGACGGAGTACTTGCGCACGGCGGCTTCGTCCCAGGCGACACCCGTGCCGGGGGTGTCCGGGGCGGTGAGGTGCCCGTCGGACGGCTGGATCGGCTCGGCGAGGACCGGAGCGGCCCAGTCGACCCATTCCAGCCAGTGCGCGGTCGGGGTCACCCGCATCAGGTGCGCCGAGATCTCGGGGTAGAGGTGGTTCGACAGCTGGGTGCCCGCGGCGGCGGCGAGCCCGGCCGTCTGCAGCCAGCCGCTGACCCCGCCGATGCGCATGAGATCGGCCATCGCGTACGGCACGCCACCCGCCCGCAGGAAGGTGAACAGGTCCCGCGGGCCGTAGTAGTTCTCACCCAGCTGCACCGGGGTCCGGATGCGCTGGGCGAGGCGGGTGTAGCCCTCGACGTTGTCGTAGCGGATCGGTTCTTCGAACCAGTACAGACCCTGCTCGTCGAGCTCGTGGCACCGGCGGATCGCGTCGCCGTACCCGAGGGCCTGGTTGAAGTCGACCATCAGGTCCACCTCGCCCACGCCGTCCCGGACCGCCTTGATCGCGTCCAGGTCGTGGCGCAGCGACGGGTCGCCGAGCCGCAGCTTCATCGCCGTGAAGCCACCTTCGTCCCGCAGCTGCGCGGCTTCCTCGGCGAGCGTGCCGATCTCGTGGCGCCACAGGCCGTTGCTGTTGTAGGCGCGCACCGGGCCTGGGGTGCCGCCCAGCAGCCGGACGAGCGGCAGGCCCGCGGCCTTCGCGTGCGCGTCCCACAGCGCCATGTCCACCGCGGACCGGGCGATCATCGAGATCCCCGCGATGCCGACGACGTTGAGCGCGCCGCCGAACTCGCCGAACGCGTCCAGCGGCGCGACCGGCTTGCCCCGCCACACCGCCGCCAAGTCGTTGATCTCCGCGACGATGGCGGGCATCGCCGCCGCCCGGTAGGGCGCGATGTACCCGCTGCCCACCACACCCGCGCTGGTTTCGACGTCGACCAGCACCATCGGCCACCGGTCGAACCGGCCGATGCCCGCGATGACCGGCCGCCGCAACGGCACGAGCACCGGCCGGGCCCGCACGGCACGCAGCGTCGCCGGCTCGACCACCACCTGCGCGGCGGTCACCGGCCCGGCTCCGTTCCGGTCAGCCGGATCGGCCGCGCGCCGACCCGGACCCGCACGATCCGGTACGGCGGCACGCGGTCGTCGGTGCCGCCGTTGAACAACGGGGTGCGCGGCAGCTGGTTCACGCTGACGTAGAGGTGGCCGTCCGCCGCGAGGGCCAGGGTGTCCGGCCAGAGCAGGTCCGGCCCGTGCAGCACGGTCGACCAGGTGCCGTCCGCGGCGAGCTTGAGCACGGCGCTGTGCTCGTAGGCGGTGGCGTAGAGGTTGCCGTCGGTGTCGGACTCCAGGCCGTCCGAAGCCCCCTTGTCCCCGTGGTCCACTATGGACTCGGCTACTTCGTCGTCGTTCAGCGAGCGGTCGACGAGCGCGGCGGTGTCCACACTGTACAGACGGCGGCCGGACAGCGGGCAGTAGTACAGCCGCGTTCCGTCGGCGCTGATGGCGATGCCGTCCGCGCCGACCTCGTAACCCTCCCGCACGACACCCTGGACCACCGCGCGGAAACCCTCGGTCGCGTGGGTGCTCTCGTGTCCGCGCAGTCTCGCCCAGCTCTCCCCCGACGCGAGGTCGATCACGATCAGCGCGCCCTCGGCCTGGGAATCGGTGACGTAGGCGTAGCCGCCCCGGCCGCGGGAGAAGTCGAACCGGATGTCGTTGAGGTAGGTCGTGGGCGTGACCGCGGCCGGATCGAGCCGGATGGTCCGCACCACCCGGTCGGTGGCGGGATCCACCTCCACCACCTTCGGGCCGTTCTCCAGCCAGGGTTCGAAGGAAAGACTCCCGGTGTCGAGCAGCCACACGTGACCGGCGGGGTCGGTGATCACACTCTGCACGGACACGAGGTGATCCGGCGTGCGCTCGGCGCGCCAGGCGTTGATCTCCGCGCTGGGGTACGGGACGGCCTTGCCATCCACCACCTCGGCCACGGTATACGGGACTTCGTCCCCCCAGCGGGGGAACGAGACGAAGACCCGGCTTTCGTCGGTGACGGTCAGGCCGGTCGGCATGAGGTCGTCGAACTCGGCGACGATCTCATAGCGGTCGGCGACCCAGCTGCCCAGCGGGGCGGCGCTTCCGGACATGGCGTTTCTCCTTCGGTTACCGCAGGATGCGGCGGGCGACGTTGGTGGTGACCAGATCGAGCAGTTCCTCCCCGCGGCCGGACAGGATGGTCCGGATCGCGTAGAGGGTGAACCCCTTCGCCTGCTCCAGCGTGATCGCGGGCGGCACGGACAGTTCCTGACGTGCGGTGAGCACCTCGACCAGCGCGGGCCCGTCGTGGGCGAAAGCCTCCTTGAGCGCCGGCTCCAGCTCACCGGGACGCTCGACCCGCCGCGCCCACAGGCCCGTCGCCGCGGCGACGTCCGCCAGGGGCGGGTTCTCCAGGTCGGTGCCGTAGTTGACGATGCCCGCCGCCTTCATCTCCAGCTCGACGAAGTTCAGCGAGAAGTTGTTGAACACCACCACCTTGACCGGCAGCCGGTTCTGCTTGAGCGTGAGCAGCTCGCCCAGCGACATGGTGAGCCCGCCGTCGCCGGCCAGCGCGACGACCTGGCGGCCCGCGGCCGCCGCCTGCGCGCCGACCGCGTGCGGCAGCGCGCAGCCCATCGAGCCGTGGTTGAACGACCCGAGCAGCCGGCGACGGCCGTTGAACCGCAGGTACCGCGCGGCCCACACCACCGGGGACCCCACGTCGGTGGTGAACACGGCGTCGTCGGCGGCGAGCTCGCTGACGGTGCGCGCGACGAACTGCGGGTGGATCGGCGTCCGCCCGTGGTCGTCGACCGCGAGCGAGTCCAGCGATTTCCGCGTCTTCGCGTAGTGCTCACGCGCGCGCTCGAGGTGGGTGCTGTCGCTCTTGGCGCGCAGCAGGGGCAGCAGAGCGGGGATCGTGTCCCGAACCGACCCGACCAGCCCGAGGTCGAGGCGGGTGCGGCGGCCGAGCTGACTGCCGCGCAGGTCGAGCTGGACGATCTTGGCGTGCGCCGGGTAGAACTGCCGGTACGGGAAGTCGGTTCCCAGCATCAGCAGGGTGTCCGCTTCTTCGATGGCCTTGTAGCCGGAGGCGAACCCGAGCAACCCGGTGAGCCCGACGTCGTAGGGGTTGTCGTAGGCGATGTGCTCCATGCCCCGCAGGGCGTGCACGATCGGGGCCCGCAGCTTCGCGGCGAGCCCGACCAGTTGGTCGTGCGCACCCGCGGCACCGGCGCCCGCGAGGATGGTGACCCGCTCCCCCGCGTTCAGCAGCCCGGCCGCCTCGTCCAACGCAACGGCGTCCGGGCGCACGACCGAACGCGCCGCCCGCACCACGGTGGGCGGCAGGTCCCGGGCGACCTTGCCGAGGAAGACTTCACCGGGGACGACGACCACGGCGACGCCACGCTGCTCGACCGCGGCCCGCATGGCCAGCTCGAGGATCCGGGGCGCGGACTCGGCCGTGCTCGCCAGCTCGCAGTAGACGCTGCACTCGGCGAACAGGTTCTGCGGGTGCGTTTCCTGGAAGTAGCCGGAGCCGATCTCGCCGCCCGGGATGTGCGCGGCGATGGCGAGCACCGGCACCCGGCTGCGGTGGGCGTCGAACAGCCCGTTGATCAGGTGCAGGTTCCCGGGTCCACAGCTGCCGGCGCAGACCGCGAGTTCCCCGGTCACCGCCGCCTCCGCCGAGGCGGCGTAGGCACCGGTTTCCTCGTGCCGCACGTGCACCCAGTCGATGCCGCCGTTGCGGCGCATCGCGTCCGTCAACCCGTTCAACGAGTCTCCCGAAAGCCCGTAGACCCGGTCCACGCCGCTGGCTTTCAGCGAATCGATGAGGTGATCGGCGATCGTGGCCATGGTTACCTCGCCTTCCTTCGGTGGTGAGCGGGCGACCGAAGTCCCGCCGCTCCGGCCCGCAGACCGCATCGGGTGAATGACTGCGGATGTTCTCCGCCGGCGGCCTTCACGGCCGTACCGTTCCGTTTTCCGCACCGACGAGCCAGGAGTACTGCTCCAGCTTCTGGATGGCCCCGTGCAGGAGGTCCGCGGTCGGCGGATCCTCCGCGTCGACCGCGTCGTGCACTTCACGCATGGTCGCCACCGTCGCGTGGAGCATGCCGGTCACCAGCTCCACCGTGCGGCGGGTTCCCTGCTCCCCCGGCGGATACGCGGGCAGACCGGTCGTCGCCGCCACCGTGTCGCTCCGGCCGTCGGGGACCGCGGCCAGTGCCCGCATCCGCTCGGCGATCGTGTCGGCGTACTCCCGCGCCACCACCACGATCTCGTCGATCTGCAGGTGCAGGTCCCGGAAGTTGCCACCCACGAGGGTCCAGTGCGCCTGCTTGCCCTGCAGGTGCAGCTCCACCAGGTCCGCCAAAACCCGCTGGAGGTGTCCGGCCAGCGCGGTGGAGGCGTGGAACCCGGCGGGCGCGGTGGCCCGGCGGGCGGAGTCCACAATGGTCATATCGGCCTTCCTGTCGTGGTTCGCCGGGGTCAGCCGCACCGCAGCACGAGCTTGCCCGTCGTGGCTCGCTTCTCACCGTGTTCGTGGGCCGCGGCCGCGTCGGCGAGGTCGAACGTGGAATCGAGCGCGATGTCCAGCCGCCCGTCCCCGGCAAGCGACGCCAGCTCGCGCAGCGCGCGCCCGTCCGGCTTGACGAGCATGGTGGTGACCCGCACCTCCGAGCCCGCCCCCAGTCCGCGGCCTCCCCCGTGCGCGACGTCGACCAGCACCCCGCCCGGGCGCAAGACGGCGAGCGACCGGGCGGCGTTGTCGCCGCCCGCCAGTTCGACGACGACATCCACATCGGACACCGCGTCCTCGAACCGGCGGGCCCGGTAGTCGATCACCTCGTCCGCGCCCAGCGCCCGGAGGAAGTCGTGCTTGCCGGCGCTCGCCGTGCCGATGACGTACGCGCCCTTGGCTTTCGCGATCTGCACAGCCAGGTGCCCGACACCGCCGGCGGCGGCGTGCACGAGAACCCGTTGCCCCGGCCGGAGCCGGGCCCGGCCGGTCAGCGCCTGCCACGCGGTGAGACCCGCCAGCGGAAGAGCGGCGGCCCGGGTGTGGTCCAACGCCGGCGGTTTCGGAGCCAGCTCGTCCGCGGGGGCGGTGACGAATTCGGCGTACGCGGCCGCCTGCGCGGGGAACCGCGGCATCCCGAACACCTCGTCGCCCACCGCGAACCCGGTGATCGCCGACCCCGTCCGCACGACCTCGCCGGACACGTCCCACCCGACGGTGAACGGCAGCGGTCCCATCCGCCGGGCCACCCCGCGACCGGCCCGGGTCTGCCAGTCCACCGGGTTGATCCCGGCCGCCCGCACCCGGACCAGAACCTCGTGCGGGCCGGGCTCGGGCACCGGCAGTTCGGCCGGTGTCAGGACGTCCGGAGCGCCGAAACGGTGTTGGACGACAGCGCGCATCGCTCACAGCTCCTCGTACTGGACGGCGTGCAAGCCGGCGTTGTAATCGGTGATGAACGCCAGCCCCGAGCCGGTGACCGTCACGTCCGCGGTCTGGATCACCCGTGGCCGGCCCGGACGCGGGTCGACGAGACGCTCGGGCGCGGCGGGAACGAAAGCGCCGGCCGCGACCGGGCGGTACGGATCGGTGATGTCGACCGCTCGCAGCCCGGCGTTCTGGTAGGTCGCGAAGATCAAGGATTCCGACACGAACGTGCCCGGCCGGTTTTCGTGCAGGTTGTGCGGCCCGAAGTGCCCGCCCTTGGCGCCGTAGGCGTCCTCCGAGGGGGTCGGGAAGGTCGCGATGCTCACCGGGTTGGCCGGCTCGCGGATGTCGAACACCCACACGTGCTTGAGCCCGTCGGCGAGTTCGTCGGCCACTGCCTCGTCGGCGACCACCAGCAGTTCCCGACCCGGCAGCGGCAGCGCGGTGTGCGTACCGCCGCCGAAGGGAGGCGACCAGTTGCGGTGCGCGATCAGGTGCGGCGCTTCACGGTCGCTGATGTCGAGCAGGGTCAGTCCGCCGTCGCGCCAGGAGGCGTAGGCGGTGTCCCCGTCGATGATGGCGTGGTGCAGGGCGTAGCGCCATTTTCCCGTGTCCCAGCCGGGCACTTCGCCCGCGGCGCTGTGCATGCCCGGCAGGTGCCAGGTGCCCGCCCACCTCGGGCGAGCGGGATCCGCGAGATCGACGACGGCGAACACGTAATCGGTGTACCCGTCGAACAGCACCGACGCGTACGCCCATCGGCCGCCGGGGTACCAGAGCCGGTGCACCCCGATCCCTTCGGCCGGCAGGAACGAGATCTGTTTCGGCGCCGCGGGAGAACTGATGTCGTAGATCGCGACGCCGGCACTCCAAGTCCGTTCGGCGCCCGCGAGGCGGGTACCGACGGAGCCGCCGTAGTAGGCCGACTCGTCCCGGAACTCCGCCCACAGGTCCTTCGCGTGGATGACCAGCAACAGGTCGTCCGCGGCCTGCAGGTGGATGTTCCAGGTGTCCGGCGGCGCGGGCTCGAAGTGCCGCACCGGCATCGACCGCGGGTCCCGCACGTCGAGCACGGAGAACCCGCCCGAGAACAGGTGCCCGACGTAGACGTGATCACGGTGGTACTGCAGCTGCATGGCGTCGGGACGCCCACCCTGGTCGGAGTGTCCGACGAGGGTGAACCCCTTGGCGTAAGCCGGCTTTCCGACGTTCACGGCGGACTCACAGCGCCGCGACGGCCGCGGCGGCGACCTCGTGGTCCTGGTCGGGAGTGCCGCCGCCGGCGCCGATCGCACCCACCAACGTCCCGTTCTCGAAGACCGGGATACCGCCGGGCACGAACGCCAGGGGGTCGCGGGTGCCTGCCTCGATCCCGAACAGCGGTGCCCCCGGCTGCACGGCCGGCACGAGGTCCTTCGTGGACTGGGCGAACAGGACGGCCGTGCGTGCCTTGGTGTGGCTCGTTTCCACCGCGGCGAGCGCCGCGCCGTCCACCCGGGCCGCCGCGATCAGGTGAGCACCCGCGTCGACCACGGTGACGGTGAACGCGACGCCCAGCTCGGCGCCCTTCTTCTTGCCGCTTTCGATGGCTTTTTCCGCAGCCGCCAACGTGATCACTTTCGTCCCCTTTTCCTGCGTTCCGCCGGTCAGTCCGCAGTCTTCCCGCGAGGGTCCGGTCGCTCCATCCGTCAGATGACTGTCCATCCACGCCGCCATCGGCGTCGGGGACCTGTCGCGCGGCCACCGGCGCTGTTCCTTCTGCTACACAGAATCGAGAGCACGGCACGAGGACACCTGCACGCGCGGAGGAGGCCCATGTCCCCGAAGACCACCCGGCGACGTGTGGTCCTGCCGCACTGGTTCACCGGGTCGGTGGCGTTCGCGCGGACCCCGGTGCCCTGGCGGGACGCTGTCCGCTCCGCGCTCACCCTCCCTTCCGTCGCGGGCGTGAGCTACGCGATCGCCGGTCCGGCGGTCGCGCTCTACGCGTCGTTGTCGGCGTTGCTCATCGTGTTGAGCGAGCGCGGGGGAACCACGGGGCAACGCACGCTCAGGTCGGGCTGCGGCCTGGCCGCGGGCACGCTCGCAATGGTTGCCGGTCCGCTCACCAGCGGCACCGGCGCTCGCCCCCTCGCCGCCGTGGTGGCTTTCGGGGTGCTGTCGGGACTGTTGAGCTGCCTGGGCTCGAGTCCGTCGTGGGCCGCCATGCAGTTGCTGGTCCAGATGGCGATCGCCGGTGGGATCCCGGTGGACCTCGGTTTGGGCGGCAAGCTCGCCGCCTACGTCGTCGGCGGTCTTGCCGCGCTCGCCGGGATGTGGCTGCAGAGCGGATTCGAGCGCACCGACCGGCTTTACGCCCTCGCGCTGGCCGGCGCCGTCCGCGCGCTCGCCGGCCAGTCCGGCGCCCCGGACGACCGCGAAGCCGGGCGGACCGCCGATGTCGCGCTCGGCACGGCCGCGGAGCTCGTCCTCACCGCCCGGCCGGTCCGGCCCGGACGCCGGCGGAGACTCGTGGTGTACCGCTCGATCCTGGGCACGACCGCCCTGCTGGCCACGGTCGTGCGCGCGCGAGGCGCTTCGGCTCAGGTCGCGCCCGCGCTGGCCGAGTATGCCGATCGCATCGCCGCACTCCCCCTCCGCGCACCCCGTCTCCCGCCGGTGCCTCCGGCGCTGGGCGAATTGCTGCCCTTGACGTCGCCGGGACCGCCACGGCCGGTCTCGCTGGGGCACCTGATGGCCGGCCGTCTGCGGGACGGGCGCTCCTGGTCGTTCACGGGACGGTTGTCGCTCTGCCTGCTCGTCGCCGAGGTCCTGCGGCAGCTCACCCCGTTCGGGCACGGGTACTGGATCGTCCTGACCGTCGCGCTGTGCCTCAAGCCCGACTTCGCGTCGGTGTTCTCGCGGACGCTGCAACGCGGCGCCGGCACCGTGCTGGGCGTCGTCCTCGGCTGGGTGGCGACGTTTTTCACGGCGGGCTACGGGATGCTGCCTGTCCTGGGGCTGCTGTGCGGGTGGATCCCGTGGGCGGTCCGCCGGAACTACTGGGCGTTCTCGGTGCTCATCACCCCACTGGTGCTGTTGCTGCTGGACTACGGCGGCCCAGTCGGCGTGAACGTCCTGCCGCAACGACTCGTGCACACCGTCACCGGCTGCCTGGCCGTCCTGGTGGTCGGCTATGCCCTGGTGCCCGGCACCTGGTTCCCCCGGTACGCGGGGGAGGCCCGGCGGCTGACCGAGGCAATGGAACGGCTGCCGCACATGGAGTCTCTTGTGGACGCTGCTCTGCAGCGCGCGGCGCTCGCGATCGAACTCGCCGCGCTGCGTGGCCGGGCGCGGCAGGCCGCTGCGGAGCCGAAGCCGCTGCGGGCCAGAGCGGGCGGTTGGGATCGAATCGCCGACGGGCTCGAAGAAAGACTGGCCGAGCTCACCGCCCGGATGGCGACGCGGACCTGACCGGGGCGACGTCGATCAGCACCTTGCCGACGGCGTGGTGCTCGACGGCGTCGTGCGCTTCCGCGGTGGCTTCGAGCGGGAACCTCGTCAGCGGCAGGCCGTGGTCCTCCCCCACACCGAAAGCACCGTCCCGCACCGCGGCGGCCACCGCGGCCACGGCATCGTCCTTGTGCCGCTTCGCCGTGGTGTAGGTGAGGATGAACGCGAGCTGGACATTCTTGACCATGCTCGGAACGGCGGGCACCGCGAGCGCCGGGTCGGGCCCGGGAGTGTAGACGGCGATGGTGCCGCCGGGGGCGAGCATCTCCAGATCGAGCCCGAGATTGGCGGCCGCCGCCACTTCGACGACGAGATCCGGGCCGTCCTCGGTCGCGCGGCGCACTGCGTCCGCGACATCGGTGGCTCGCCGGTTGACGACCTCGTCGGCGCCGGCGCGCGTCGCCAGGGCCGCCTTCGCCGCGCTGCCGACCGTCGCGAGCACCTGGGCGCCGGCCCACTTCGCGAGCTGGATCGCCGCGTTGCCGACTGCCCCGGCACCCCCGGCGACCAGCACGACTTTGCCCGCGAGCGCTCCAGGCCCCAGTTTCGCGGGTCCCCCGGCGGCACAGGTCAGCGCGCGGTGCGCGGTGAGCGCGGGGATGCCAAGGGCGGCGCCGACGTCGAACGAGACGCCGTCGGGCAGCCGGACCACCTGCCGGTGTGGGAGCACGAGGTACTCCTGCGCGGTGCCGTCCGAGCGCAGCCACGCCGCTTCCCAGACCCAGACGCGGTCACCGACGGCGAGGCCGGCGACGTCCGCGCCGACCGCGTCGACGTAGCCGGCGCCGTCCTGGTTGGGGACGTGCGGGCCGGCGATGCCGTCCGGCAGCCCGCGCCCGGACCGGGCGTCGACGTCGGTGGGGTTCACCGCCGACACGGTGACCCGGACGCGTACCTCCCCGGGGCCGACCACGGGCACCTCACGCTCGACGAGCCGCAGCACACTGGCCGGACCGGGTTCGGTGAACACCATCGCACGCACCGGAAGTCCTTTCCTCGCCGGACGGGTGGAGTGCTCGATCTTCGCGCGCCGGAGCAGCCGGGCCATCCGCCGTTCTACTGGTGCTGCCCGGCCTCCCGGTCTTGTGCGGGCAGCACCAGGCGGAGTTCGTCCCGGCGGCTGATGCCGAGCCGCAGGAAGACGTTGCGCAGGTGGCTGCTGACCGTACGCGGGGAAAGCTGCAGCCGGTCGGCGATCTCGTTGTTGCGCAGGCCCTGGACGGCAAGCCCCGCGATGTGCAGCTGCTGGGCCGAAAGGAGCGCCGCAGGTCCCCGCGCTTCGCCGAGGCTCTCCCCGCTCGCCTGCAGCTCGACGCGGGCGGCAAGGGTGAACGGACCGGCGCCGAGCTGGTCGAACACGGTCATCGCCGCGGTCAGCTCCGAGCGCGCCTCGGAAGGGCGCCGCCGGCGCCGCAGCCACGCCCCGTAGTGCAGGCGTGCCAGCGCCCGCTCCACCGGCCACTTTTCCGCGCCGGGACCGGAGATCGCGGCCCGGAACAGCTCCTCCGCCGAATCGTCGTCGCACAGCAGCGCGCCGGCGTGGCTGAAGGCCAGGCTCATCCGCGCGGAAAGCCGGGCTCCGGCCCGGTCCTGGATCCGCGCCAGGACGGGCCGGACTTCCCCGGTCCGCCCCGCGCGGGAGGCGGCGATCGCCAATCCCAGCGGATCCAGCCCACGGGGCGAGAACACCCCGGTCTGTTCCCCCAGCGCGTTCATCTCGAGGAAGTTGCGGGTCGCCGCCTCGTGGTCGCCCCCGGCGAGGGCGGCGAACCCCAGCGCACGCAGCAACCTCAGGTGAGCGTCGTGGTTGGTGCCGAGGTCGAGCAGCGGCCACGCCCCTTCCGCGAGCGAACGCGCGCCCGCGGGGTCGCCGCGGAAGGCGAGCAGCACCGCCCGCAGCGCGACGACCTTGACCCGCAGCAAGGTCAGTTCGTGCGTGTCGGCCAGCTCCGCGGCGCGGTCCAGGACCCGATCGGCCTCCGGCCATCGGCCGGCGGTGATCAGGTCACCCGCCAGCAGCGGCCACTCCTCGGGGAACGTGGGGGTTTCCTGCCCGGCGGCGGGCCCCATCAGCACACCCCACCGGAGTTCGACCGCCGTCTCGGGCGCGGCCGTCCCGTCCGCGAGCTCGGCGAGCGCGAGCCGATCGGCCGCGCCGCTCCCGGCCGCGCCGGCGGCCGAGCCGGGCACCAGGTGCCGGTAGACCGAGGCGCGGGCGGGGTCGAGCCGGGCCGCGGCCGCGGCCGCCTGCACCGCGGGAGCGGCGTGCGCGAGGACGGGCGCCGACGGCGACCCGAGCGGCAGGGTGTCGGCGCGGCGCAGCAGCCGGCCGGCGGTCGCCCGGTGCTCGCGGAGGCCGGACTCGGCGGCCACCATGGTCGCGCAGACCGCCAGTCCGAGCGCGGTCACCCGGTCGGCGGGCGGATGGCTGCGCGCGGCCCCGGCCAGGACCTCCATGGCTTCCCTCTGCAGTCCCTTGCGCGACAGGGCGAAGGCAGCCGGGATCGCGGTCGCGGCGCGCACGGCAACGCACTCGGTCCGTCGCAACGCCAGCCTGGTGACCTCGTCGACCCAATCCCCGTCCCCCGCCCCGGTCGCGGCGAGACCGGCCAGCAGATACGAGCGGGCGGCCTCGTGCCCGCCGGACCACAGCTCGGCGGCCCGGTGCGCGGCGAGCCCGGCCTGCCGCATCGATCGGCCGGCGAGGGCGCGGCCGCTCGCCGCTTCGAGCTCGGCCGCCGTCCGCGGGTCCGGACCCAGCGGGACCATGCCCTGGTGCATGGCCCGCTCGAAGGAGGGCCTGTCGATCGCCGCGGCGAAGTCGGCGTGCACCTGCCTGCGCACGACGGCGGGCGCCGAGTGGTACGCCGCCACCCCGGCGAGGGGATCCGGGAACGTCACGTCCTCGTCCACCGCCACGAGGGAGTCCGACACCGCGGGCGCCCAGAGCTCCGGTCCCGCGCCCGGCCGGCCGAGTGCCCGCAGCAGAACGTCCGGTCCCTCGTCACCCATCCGGGCCGACGCGTAGAGCAGCGCCCGGCCAGTGGCCTCGGGAAGGGCGGCCAGCCGCGCGCCGTACATGGCTCGGATCCGCTGGGTGTCCGGTCCGGCGTCGGTGGCGTAGGCGCGGCCCAGCTCGATCACGGCGCGTGGGTTGCCCCGGGCCCGCCACAGAATCTCGGCGGCCCGGCGGCCGGTCACCGGCGTGGTGAGCCCCCTGAGCAGCTCGGCGGCCTCCGCGGGAGAAAGGGGCGGGAGCCTGGTGTGCTCCGGTGCGCGGTCGTCCGGGCCGACGGCCACCGGGCCATCGGCGGTCAGCAAGAAGACCACCGGCCGGCCGCGCAGCACTTCCGTCATGCCGAGGAGCGTCGTCACGCACGCCGGATCGATCCGGTCCACGTCGTCGACGGTGTAGAGGACCGGCTGGACACGGGCCATCCGGTTCAGCCACCGGGTGGTCGCGGCGGTGCCGGGGTCGCCCACCTGACCGGCGAGCGGCGCCGCCGGTTGTGCCGGCTTCCCGTCGGAAGCCGACGCCTGCATGATCGCGTACCCGGCCGCGCGAGCCCGGGACACGGTCTCGCGCACCAGCCGGGTCTTGCCCATGCCGGGTCCGGCGGTCACGAGCAGCGCCCGGCCGTCCCGCCGACCGGGGACGACCAGGTCGGTGACCAGCCGATCCAGGCGCGCCGGGATCACGGCGCACCCGGGATGACGCCGTGCAGCTGGCGACGGCTGACGACGCCCAGCTTGGGATAGATCTGGTACAGGTGCGAGCCAACCGTGCGCGGAGAGAGCGCCAGCCGATCGGCGATCGCCCGGTTCGTCAGCCCTTCGGCCGCCAGCCTTGCGATGAACTGCTGCTGGGCGGTGAGCAACGCGAAGGCTTGCTCGTCCGGCGCGTCCCCCGATACTCCGGCGGCACGCAACCGCAGTTGGGCGTCCTGGGCGTCGCGCGCGGCGCCCAGGCGGACGAAGACGTCGCGCGCCGCGGACAGCAAGGGGCGCGCGTCGCGGAACCGCCGCCGGGCCCGCAACCAGTCCGCGTAGTCGACCAGCGCGAGGGCGTGCTCGTAGGGCCGTTCCCGGCCCTCCGGCGCGGTGGCCGCCGCCCGCAGCGCGGACTCGGCGTCCCGGTTCCCGTGCCCGGTCACGAGAGCCGCGGCCTGCTGGAACAGCGCGGCCCGCCGAGGTGAGCAGCCGGTCGTGGGTCTCATCTTGGCCAGCACGCGGAACACGGCCTCGTGCCGGTCCGCGCGCGCCGCGGACCGGGCGAACTCGGTGACGGCCCGGTACGACCACGCGAAGTGGAGCGGCTCGCCGCCAGGCTCGAACGTCGCCTCGAAGTGCTCACAGGCGGACACGTGGTCACCTGCCGCCGCGTGGGCCCGAGCCCACGCCTGGTGCACGAGGCAGTCGGTCATCCGCCCACCGGCCCCCTCCGGTTCCGGGCCCGATGCGGCCAGCCGCGCCAGCGCGGCCGACTCCTCGCCGCGGCGGATGAGCAGCGAAAGCGCTTGGGCCCGCACAGCGCGGCCGAGCACGGGAAGGCCGTTCGCCGCCGCCACGGCCTCCGCCTCCTCGGCCAGCTCGCCGGCCTCCCGCCACAACCCGCACTCGACAAGGGCGTCCACCAGCACCACGTAGGCGAACGGATGTGCGGTCACGGCGTTGGTCCCCCGGAGCACCTGCCTGACCCACCTGAGCTGGTTCATCGCCGCCGACGGCCGGTCCCGCAGCCATTCGCCGACGCCGAGCACCAACGGCCGGGCGAGGAAAACGTCGTCGGGGGCTGGTTCGAAGCTCGGGACGCCCGCGCTACCCGGCAGTTCGCCGGGTGGACAGGCGGCCCCGGCGGTTCGGAACACCGCTTCCTCGATTCCCGGAGCGCACAGTACCTCCGCGGAACGAGCGGAACGCAGGTCCGCGGCGGCGACGATCGCCCCCAGCCCGGCCCGGTGCGCCGGGTCGCCGCTGACGAGCACGTCCACTTCCGCGGCGAAGGCCAGTGCGAAAGCGACGTCGCGCGTGGCCAAGCCGCCGTCGAGCAGTGCGCGGATCTTCGCCGACGTGTCCGATCGGGAGTCGTGGAGCGGGCGGTGCGCGGCTTCGACCGCCAGCGCCGCGCCAAGGACGTCCGGATCTTCGGTGGCCGCTTCGACCCGGCTGCTCAGCGAGCGGCACCAGGCGTAGTCACCGGCCAGGGCGGCCTGCCGGGCCGCTAACGCGTACCGGTGGCCGGCTCGCGCGCCGCCGGACTGGGCCGCGCGCTCGAGCGCCGCGGCCGCGGCGGAATGGCCGCCCCTCGCGGCCGCCGCGGCCGCCGTGGTCTCCAGCGCGGCCACCACCTCGTCGTCCGGCCGCTCGGCCGCGAGCGCGAGGTGCCAGGCGCGCCGCTCCGCACCGGGCGGCAAGGCTTCGGCCAGCGCCCGGTGAGCTCGCGACCGGTCACCGGGCTCGGCACCGAAGTAGCAGGTGAGACGTACCGTCGGGTCCGGGAACCCGGCCCGTCCGCCGGTCACCGACAGCAGCCCGGCACGTTCGGCGGGAGCGCAGTCGGCCAGCTCGGCACCGGCGGCCGCCAGCACGGTCGCGAGGTCGTCGGCCCCTTCGGCCGCTGCCGCGCAGAGCAGGACCCGCCGGGTCACCTCGGGCAGCGCGGCAAGGTGCCCGGCGTGGGCCCGGCGCAGACGCGCCGGCACGGTCAGCCGGTCTCCGCCGGCGGCGGCCGCGGCGAGTTCGATCAGGACGAGCGGGTTGCCGCCCGCGTGCCGCACGACCTCGCCGCGCCACCATCCCGCCGGGACAGCGGACTGCCGGTCGAGCAGGATCGCCGCCTCCGATGTCCGGAGGGGGCCGACGTGCCAGGCCGGGACGTCGGCGTCGAGCCGGCTGGGCGGCAACGGCCCGCGGGCCGCGAACAGCAGCAGCACGCGCTCGTCGGCAAGCGCCCGGCTGAGCACGCTGAGCGTGTCCAGCGCGGCCGGGCCCGCCCTGTCCAGGTCGTCGGCGAGAATCGCCAGCGGCCGGTCCCGGGCGATGCGCCGCGCCACGGCCAGGAGCGCGGTGCCCCCGGCGACGGGGTCGGCGGTGCCGGCGACCAGTTCGGCCACCCGGTTCCGCAGTGGCTCGGGCAGCCCTCCCGGTACCGACAGCAGGGGACTCACCAGGCGGCGGACGATGCTGACGGAAGAGGCGGGCGCCGCGGCGCCCGAGCCGGTGACGACCCGGAAACCCTGCCGCCCGGCCAGCTCGGCGGCCACCGTGAGGAGGCGTGTCTTGCCGATCCCGGCGTCACCGAGCAGCAGCAGCTTCGCCGGGCCCCGCACGGCCTGCGAGACGAGCACGGCCAGGCGTTCGCGTTCCGCCGCCCGCCCCACGAGATCCGTGACCATCGCCCACCACCTCCCTTCCGCTCGTCCACCACCCAACCTCAGCGGGATGGCTTCGCACCATGCGGAATACAGGCAGGAGCGCGGTGACCAGTCATCCGACGGAAGGGCGGCGGCCCACGTGGCGGGCCGGCGGCGGGACTGTGCCGCCGCGCGCGAAGTGCTGGTAGGCGGACGGTGGGCCCGAGAACAGGCCCCCTGCCGGGATGATGACGGGGCACCGTCCGGAGTGGATCCGGGACACTCCGTTCACCGCACCTCGGCCACCGGCGAGCCGTACCCCGACCGTCCTTTCCGGACCGGTCGGGGCAACCGGCTCAAGCGACGTCGATGACCACCTTGCCCTCGGCGGTGCGTCCCGCCACGAGGGCGTGGGCGTCGGCGACCGTCTCCAGCGTGAACCGGCGCGGGTCGACCAGGGGCTTCAGCGCGCCGCCGTCGACCAGCGCGGCGGCCGCCCGGAGGATTTCGCCGTGGTGTTCCCGGCCACGGCCGGTCAACATCGGCAGCAGCGTGAACACCCCCGAATAGCTGGCGCCACGGAACGACAGCGGCGCCAGCGCGTGCGTGCCCCAGCCGAGGGAGCTGACCACGTGACCGGTGTAGTAGCGCGCCGCGGCGAAGGAGGCATCGAGCACGGGACCACCGACAGTGTCGTAGACGACGTCGAAGCCTTCGCCGCCGGTGTGCTTTTCGACGTACTCCTCGACCGGCACCGTGTAGTCGATGCCCGTCGCGCCGAGCCTCCCGATCGTGGCGAGCCGGTGCGGGGCGCCGGTCGCGAAGACCTCGGCGCCGCGCGCCCGCGCGATCTGGATGGCGACGTGCCCGACCCCGCCGGCGCCGCCGTGCACGAGCACCTTCTGCCCCGTCTCGACACGGGCCCGGTCGACCAGGCCCTCCCACGCGGTGATGACGACCAGCGGCAGCGCCACGGCTTCACGGAAGCTCAGCGACTTCGGCTTGGTTGCCAGCAGCTTCGCGTCCACCGCGGCGGCCTCGGCGAGCGAACCTTGAAGCGATCCGACCCCACCGGTGAGGCCGTAGACCTCGTCACCGGGCGCGAACCCGGTCACTCCCTCGCCGACAGCGTCGACGACGCCGGCGAGGTCCATGCCGAGGACCGCGGGCAGCGTCCGCTGCGCGTGCGCCGCCTGACCCAGCGCGATCTTCAGGTCGAGCGGGTTGACGCCGCTGGCCCGCACCCGCACGCGCACCTGCCCGGGGCCGGCCTCCGGCGTCTCGATCTCCCGCAGCCGCAACGGAGCACCGAACTCGTCCAACACCACCGCACGCATGATGATCACTCTTCCGTTCTGACGTTCTTCCCGCTTAATCGAACAGATTCGTTCGATTAATTAAGCCCGGCCGTGGTCGACGTCACACCGCCGGTCGCCGGCAACCCGCAGGAACGATCGCCCGCGCAAGCCGCGCTGCCGGATTCGAGCGTGCGGGAACGCCGGTCCCACGCCATCGGTCACATGACTGCGATCAGCGGACCCGGGACACAGGGCTGAGGTGACTGTCGACCAGTTGCCTGGCCGCCACCTTGGCATCGTCGACGACGCTGCGGTCCTGCAGGAGCCGCCCGGAAGCGAGCGCGCCGTCGATCAGCAGGCCGACATGGCGCGCGAGCCCGCGGGGATCCGGCGCGCCGGCTTTCCCGGCGAGTTCGGTGAGCCACGCCTGCCGAAGCCGTGTGTGCTCGATCGTGATGGCGCGCGCCTCGGAGTCCAGGTCCGTCTCCACCGCGGCGCTGATGAACGGGCATCCGAAGAAGCCGTGCCGTTCGTACGCGTCCAGGAGTGCGTCGAAGACGCCGACCAGCTGATCGGCCGGTTGCGGTCCGGCCGCCTCGGCCGCGGCCCGCAGGCGCCCCCGCCACGACACGTCCGTCCGGCGCAGGTACTCCCCCACCAGCTCTTCCTTGGTGCGGAAGTGCACGTAGAGCGTCGACTTGGCCACACCGGACCGCTCGATCACCTGCTCGATGCCGACGCCTCGCAACCCGCGCAGGTAGAACAGCTCGGCCGCGGCGGCGAGGATCCTGTCGACGGTTTTCGTCTTGCGCACCTGCGTCACCACGGCACAGCTCCCCGCCAGTCAGGCTCGAGCGCCAAATCGAACAGAACAGTCTGTACGATATCAGCGCAGCGCCGGAGCGACGGGAAAGGAGAGAGCACCATGACGCAGCCTGTGGAGCTGGGTCGGCTGGTGCGCGGATTCCGCCACGACTCCGGCCTGACGCTCGAAGACCTGGCCCACCATTCCGGGGTGAGCGTCCGGACGATCAGTGACATCGAACGCGGGCGCAGCCGGACTCCGCACGCGCGGACCCTGACGGCACTCGCCGACGCGCTTCGCCTGACCGATGCCGACCGGCAGCGTCTCCTTCGCGCTTCCCCGGGCGACCGGCCGGCACCAGCCCCCCTGTGCGAGCTCCCGCCGGACATCCCGGACTTCACCGGCCGGGCGGTGGAACTGGCCCGAGTGGTCTCCTGGCTGGCCGAATCCCTCGACACCGGAGTTCCGGTGGTGATTTCCGGTGCCGGCGGGCTGGGCAAGACCGCGCTCGCCGTGCACGCCGCCCACCTCCAGTGCGACGGCTTCCCCGACGGCAGGCTGTTCGTCGACCTCGGCGGCACCGGTGCCGAGCCGCTCGACTCCCATCTGGTCCAGTTCCGGTTGCTGCGCGCCCTCGGCGTCGACGTGGACGCCATTCCCGGCGGATACCCGGATCGCGGTCAGCTGCTGCGCCACGTGCTGACCCGGAGGCGCTCGCTGCTGATCCTCGACAACGCCGCCGACGAAGCCCAGGTGCGCGGGCTGCTGCCCGGCCGCGGGGCGACCTCCGTCCTGGTCACCAGCCGCCGGGCGCTGGCCGGCCTCGAACACCCGCGCCGCATCGCGCTGGGACCGATGACCGACGGCGACGGTGAAGACATGCTGCGCGCGGTGATCGAAGCCGGGGGCGCCACGGTCACCGACCCGGACCGGCTGGGGCCGGTGGCGAGGCTGTGCGGCAACCATCCCCTTGCCCTGCGGATCGCGGGGAACCGGGTGTCCAGCCGGCCGGGCTGGAACCTGCGCGAACTCCTGGCGCGCCTGACCGACGAGCAGAGCAGGCTCGACGAGCTGACCGCCGGGGACCTACGGGTCAGGTCCGCGTTCACGACGTCGTACCAGCAGCTCGATCCGGTCGCCCGGTTGGTTTTCCGGAGACTCGCCCTGGTCCCGGACACCGCCGACCCGCAGCTGGCCTCGCTCGTCAGCCGGTTGCCCGTGCGCGACGCCGCCCGCCGGCTCGACGAACTGGTCGAGCTCGGCCTGCTGGTCCCGGCTACCGAACAGCGCGCTGGGTTCCATGACCTGGTCCGTCTCTTCGCTTGGGAACAACTCCGGGCCGACGATGCGGCCACCACGATCGAAGACGCCACCGACCGGCTGATGTCCTGGCTGCTGGAGACGGCTCGCTCCGCCGGCCTCGCCTGCGCCACCGATGGCCACGCAAGGCCGGATCCGGATTTCGCCGATCCGGAGTCCGCGCGCCACTGGCTGGAAGCCGAGTCCGGCAATTGGCCGACCGCGCTCCAGCACGCGGCCCGTCTGGGCGACCACGCTGCTGTCGTCGAGACGGTCGACGCCCTCTGTACCTACTTCGACGAAACCTCGGCCCGGCACGGCTGGGCGGAGGTGTTCGGCCTGGCGGCCGACGCGGCCGGCGCCCTGGGCGACGCCCGCCGGGCCGACCGGTACCGCCGCCACCAGGCCGAACTGTCGGCGCTCGCCCAAGGGATGTCTCGTAACCCCAGTGCCGGGCGTGTGGGACGTTGCGGTACTTGATCATGTCGTGGTGCAGGTGATCACAGCGTCGAAGCCGGAGTGGATCCCCCGTTCACCGGGCTGGAGCCGGGCCAGTTCCGCAAGGTGGTGCGGCTGCTCGCGAAGCGAGGCGGGGACGGGATCGCGGACGGCCGCCCAGACCGGCAGTGGGCCTTGCCGCTGGCAGATCACGTGTTGCTGGTCGCGATCCATTGGCGGACGAACCTGACGATGCGTCAGATCGGGCCGTTGTTCGGGGTCTCGCATTCGCGGTCCACCGGGTGATCGACTCGATCGGTCCGCTGCTGGCACCGGCGCCGGTCCGCAAACGCCGGGTGGATGCGGTCGCGATCGTGGACGGCGCCCTGGTGCCCACGCGGGACCACCGGCTGGCGACACCGTCGAAGGCCGACTTTCCGATTGGGCCTGCGAGCAGTGGCCCGGACACGCCCACTCGCTCCCGGTACAGCTTGACCCTTCGGCCGACGGCTCTGCACAGACTCAGCCGCGCAGCCGGTACAGAACCGTGGTCATGGTCACGCTCGTACTCGGCCCAGAGCACGGAGGGCCTGCTCACCAGCGCTGCCCTCGGCCGCCGTGCCGAGAAGAAGCTGCTGCCCCGGCGCGTCCCGCACATCGAAGGTCTGGAAGGTCAGCTCCAACCTGCCGACCTGCGGGTGCCGGATGGTCTTCACCGTGCGGGCGAGCCCGTGCACGGAGTGATCCCGCCACAGCGCGCGAAACTCCCGAGAAGCCGTACCGACCTCAGCCACCAGCGCCTCGATTCGCGGATGGCCGGGAAACCGGCCGGCGTTGAGCCGCAATGCCTGCACGCTCGAACGAGCCATCATCGCCCAGTCACCGAAGAACTCGCGGGCCACCGGATCCAGGAACAGCATCCGCACGGAATTGTCCTTGTGCCGGAACGGGGAGAACAGCGCGTCGGCGACCGGATTCGTGGCCAGCACGTCGAACACCGGGTCGATCACATAGCCCGAGGCGAAGGGGAACGAATCCAGCAGCCGGCGCAGCGCGGGGTGCACCTGCTCGCCGGACTCGACGACGCCGGGCAGCAGTCGCGCGAGACGGTAGAGGTGCTCGCGGGAATCCGGCTCCAGCCGGAGCGCCTGCGCCAAAGCGCCGAGTACCTGCGGCGACGGATGGCGTTCGCGCCCTTGCTCCAGCCGGGCGTAATAGTCGGCGCTGACCCCGGCGAGCACGGCCACCTCTTCGCGGCGCAGGCCGGTGACCCGGCGGCCGGTTCCGCCGGGCAACCCGGCGTCGGCGGGCCGGACCCGCGCCCGGTGAGCACGCAGGAAGCCGGCGAGGCCGCTATCACCGTCTGTCACGCTGACCAGGATAGTCGCCACCCGCGCCGACCTGCTCCGTCGTCACCCAGCCTGGGTGTGGCACTCCTAGGCATCCGCGCCCTTCTCCGACACCGGTCCTCCCGGCACGCTCGAAACCATGAGCACCACCTTCACCATGACCATCCAAGGCTCCCCCGTCGACGGCACTTCCTTCTTCGACGTGATCGACCCCGCCGACGAAACCGTCGTCGCGACGGCCCCGAACGCCACTCCCGGGCAGCTCGACGCCGCCGTGGCCGCCGCGCGCGCCGCCGCACCCGGGTGGGCCGCACTGCCGCTGCCCGAGCGTGCGGGCTACCTGCGCGCCATCGCCGACACAGTTGACGAGCACCTCGGCGAGCTGCACCAGCTGATCACCGCCGAGCAGGGCAAGTCACCGGATCTGGCCGGGGACGAGGTCCGGGGCCTGAGTCACTGGCTCCGCGAAACCGCCACGCTGGACCTCCCGGAAACGGTCAACGAAGACAGCGAGGAACGCCGCTCGATCACCCGCCGGGTGCCGCTGGGCGTGGTCGCAGCCATCACGCCGTGGAACTACCCGCTCGGACAGCTGTCCTTCAAACTGGGCCCGGCCCTGCTTGCCGGCAATACCGTGGTCGTGAAGCCCTCGAACCTGGCCCCGCTGGCCGTCCTCCGGCTCGGCGAGCTGGTGCGCGGGGTGGTTCCCGACGGTGTGGTCAACGTCATCTCCGGCGACGACGCACTCGGCCCGCTGATGACGGCCCATCCCGGCTTCGACAAGATCAGTTTCACCGGCTCGACCCCGGTCGGACGAGCGGTGATGGTCAGCGCCGCGCCGGCCCTCGCCAGGGTCACCCTGGAACTCGGCGGGAATGATCCCGCCATCGTTCTCCGGGACGCCGACATCTCGGCGATCGCCACGCAGCTGTTCTGGGCGGCTTTCGCCAACGCCGGGCAGATCTGCCTGGCGGCCAAACGAATCTACGTCCACAGCAGCCGCTACGACGAGCTCGCCGCGGCGCTCACCGGATTGGCCCGCACCGTCGGCACGGAGATCGGCCCGGTGTCCAACCGCCGCCAGTACGAAGCCGTGCTCGACCTCATCCAGGACTCGAAAGACCACGGCCACACGTTCCTCACCGGTGGCATGCCCGGCGGCGGAAAGGGGTTCTTCCTCCACCCCACCATCGTGGGCGATCCGCCGGAAGGTGCGCGGATCGTCCAAGAGGAACAGTTCGGCCCGGTGGTCCCGCTCCTACGCTACGAGACCTTGGACGAGGTGCTGAGCCGCGCCAACGCCGTCGACCACGGGCTCGGTGCCTCGGCGTGGTCGGCCGACACGGCCGCCGCGTTGGCGGTGGCCGGGCAGCTGGAGGCTGGAACGGTCTGGGTCAACGAAGTGATGCACCTGTCACCTCTGGTGCCCTTCGGCGGGCACAAGCAGTCAGGCATCGGAGTCGAAAGTGGGAACGCCGGCCTGCTGGAATTCAGCCAGCCACAGACCATCACGGTGAGAAAGAGCGCGTAACCGGACTGCAGCACATCAGCAGTCGAACCGGACGTGATCAATTTGCATCGCAGATCAACGGAGGACGCATGAACGAGTCTCAGCAGAACAGGGCGCTGGTACTGGACTTCTACAGTGATCTCTCGGCCGGCAACCTCGAGAGGGCGATGAGTCGGCTGGACGAGAATCTGGAATATCGAATCGGGGGTCACTCCACCGAGTTCCCGCTGGCCGGGACACACTCCAAGTCGGAGCTGATCGAAGTTCTCGGCACGATCGGCGCAGCCATCCCCGGCGGCGTCCAAGTGGAAATCTTCAGCACTATCGCCGAAGGAAGCCAGGTCGTGGTCGAGTTCATCGCTCGCGGAGTCTCTGCCGGCGGTAAGACCTACGAGAACCGAGTGGCCTTCTCGTGTGAGGTTGTCGGCGGAAAAATCCGGAAAGTGCGAGAATATCTCGACACGCTCCATGCGAACATTGTCCTGATGGAATAATGGGCAACGAGGTCGCCGTCACCCGGGACCTCGGATGGATCTTCCGCGAGCAGTTCGTCGTCGACCCACCCTCAGGGCGCACTCCTCCTCCGGAGGCGCGGCAGCGCAACAATCATTCACAGAAGATCTCAAGTCAACGACTCGAGCCAGGGAGAGTCTCAGCCGCCTTCGGAGCCGCCTCAGTGACGGCCGGGAGAGCAGTTTCCCCGTCGTCGGTGCTTGCTCCTCGGTCGTTGTCAGCGTGCCTCATCCGAGTTCCTTGTGTGTTCCAGCGGTTCTTGGTGTCGCCAGTCAGGCGAGTCGACGAAAAGCGGCCGGCCGTGCACGCGCGGCACAGGGCTCTCGGCACTCTGCTCGTGACCGCCAGTACTACCGGTGTCCGGTGCGCCCCGCCTGCCATGGCGTAGCCCGGGGTCCGCGGTCCGATGTGCCGGTCGCTCGGGTCGCCCCGGAGGGCGAGGCGGCGCCGACCGCGCTTCCCCTGCGACCGCACTGCCGCGGAGCCGACGACATCGGATTATCGAACACTTGTTCGATAATCCGATGCCACTCGATTCAGGCTTGCCCGGGACGGCGCGCACCGCTGCAGTGGCGCTAGCCTGCTGGCATGACATCCCCATTTTGGGGACGTATCCCCAGATCCGCGGACAAAGCGCTCGCTTAGACTGGGCGCGACCGGAGCCGGCCATCCCGGACGGTGCGGTCTGGGAGGATCACCGGATGACGATGTCGCTGTCGGCCGAACTGTGGCCGGATGTGCAGCCCGAGACCGCGCGGCGGCTGATGCTGGCCGGGGTGGAAGCCTTCGCCAAGCGCGGCTACCACGCCACCACCACGCGGGACATCGCCGGTGCCGCCGGGATGAGTCCCGCCGCCCTCTACGTGCACTTCCCGTCCAAGGCCGCGCTGCTGTTCGCCATCAGCCGGTACGGGCACGAGCAGACCCTCGCCCTGGTGGAGAACGTCGTCGCGAAGGCGTCCGATCCGGTCGAACGGATCCGCCTCATCGTCGAGGACTTCGTCGCCTGGCACGCGCGGCGCCACACCGTCGCCCGGGTCGTGCAGTACGAGCTGCAGGCCCTGCCCGAGCAGGAGTTCGAGGTCGTCGCCGAGCTGCGGCGGCGCATCGAGCGGATCGTCCGCGAGGTCATCGCGGAAGGCGCCGAAACCGGGGTCTTCACCGTTTCCGACGCGCACATCTCGGCCCGCGCCGTGCTCTCCCTCGGCGTCGACGTCGCCCGCTGGTACACCGAACGCGCGCGTCAGACGCCCACCGCGCTCGGCAAGGAGTACGGCGGGCTCGTGCTGCGGATGCTCGGCGCGTCCCAGCCTGAGACGCCGGTCACAGACTAAGCGGTCGGTCGACCACGGGAAAAGCCAATTCGATCTTGTCCCGAGTAGCGGACACAATCTGTCCGCTACTCCTGACATGGTGGTTCCATGACCCACCTCCTCCGCGAGACACTCGACGGCCGGAAGCCGACGTGATGGTGCTGGACAACCGGGCGCTCAACCGCGCGACGCTCGCCCGGCAGCTGCTGCTCGACCGCGCCGCGCTGCCGGTGCACGACGCCGTCGCGCACCTCGGCGGCCTGCAGGCGCAGGAGCCGCAGGAGCCGTTCACCGGGCTGTGGTCGCGGCTGCGCGCGTTCGACCCGGCCGCGTTGTCGGACCTGCTCACCGGGCGGCGCGTGGTGCGGACCCACCTGATGCGCCGGACCGTCCACCTGCTCACCGCCGAGGACGTCCTCGCGTGGCGGGCGCGGTTCGACGCCATGCTGCGCCAGCGTGTCCTCGGCACCTACCGCCGTGAGCTCGAAGGGGTGGACCTCGACGAGCTCGCGGCGGCGGGCCGGGCGGTGCTGGCCGACGGCGAGCCCCGGTCGATGGGCGAGCTGGCCCGGGCGGTCGCCGACCGGTGGCCCGCGTGCGGGCCGCGGCCGCTCGGCGAGATGCTCGTCGCCGCGCTGATCCCGGTGGCGCAGCTGCCGCCCCGAGGCCTGTGGCGCACCAAGGGCGGGGTGCGGAACCTGCCGCTCGCGGCGTGGCTGGACCGGGAGATCGATCCGCTCGACCCGGACGACGGGGTCGGGCGGGCACTGGTGAAGCGGTACCTGGCCGCGTTCGGGCCGGCGGCGACCGCGGACCTGCGCGCGTGGTCCGGCCTGGCCGGGCTGCCGGCGGCGGTGAAGGCCGTGCGCGAGGAACTGGTGGCCTTCCGCGACGAGCGGGGCCGGGAGCTGCTCGACCTGCCGGACGCGCCCCGCCCCGACCCGGACACGCCGGCCCCGGTGCGGTTCCTGCCGGCGTTCGACAACGCGATCCTCGGCTACGACGACCGGACTCGCGTCATCGACGACGCCCACCGCGGGGTGTCGGTCGCGGGCGAGCGGGTGGTCCTGGTGGACGGCCGGGTCTCGGCGACCTGGACGGTGACGGCCGCGGAGGTGGTGGTGCGCCCGTTGCGGCGGCTGACCGGACCCGAACGCCGCGAGGTGGCGGCGGAGGGACGCGAGGTGGCGTCCTTCTTGAGCGACGGCGGAAGTGACCGGGTGACGGTGGGCTGAAGGTGCCCTTCAGCCGACCGCCCGGGCGAAGCGCTCGGCAACCTCCCGCAGCCGCTCCACCAGGCCCGGCGGCGCCTCCTCCACCACAAAGTCGTAGCCCCACTGGGCCAGGTGGTACGGGACCGTGTCCAGGGTGCTCGCCCCGGTCCGCACCCGGCAGCTGCGCTCGTCGATCGGCTCCACCGCGCCGCTCGCCGGCGGGATCCGGCGGGACAGCTCCGACGCCGGCGCCGCCACCCGCAGCACGAACTGGTGCGGGTAGGGCGCCGACGAGATCTGGTGCGACACGTACGCCGCCAGGTCCTCCGCCGGGGGTTCGCGCGGCGTGAAGCGGAAGCTCGGGGACGGCACACCCGTGATGCGGTCCACGCGGAACGTGCGCCAGCCGGCGCGGTCCAGGTCGAACGCCACCAGGTACCAGCGCCGCCCGGTGTGGACCAGGCGCAGCGGCTCGACCTGCCGTTCCGTCTCCGTGCCCGCGCGGTCGCCGTAGGGGAACCGCAGCCGCTCGTGGTCGCGGCAGGCGGACGCGATCACGGTCAGCACCGACGCGTCGACCGTCGGGCCGCCGCCCGGCAGCGACATCGTCGCCGCCTGCAGCGCGCCCACCCGCGGTCGCAACCGGGCGGGCAGCACCTGCTCGAGCTTCGCCAGCGCCCGCACCGACGTCTCCTCGATGCCGCTGACCGTGCCGCTCGCCGCCGTGCGCAGGCCGACCGCGACCGCGACGGCCTCGTCGTCGTCCAGCAGCAGCGGCGGCAGCGCGGCACCCGCGCCGAGCCGGTAGCCGCCGGCGACGCCCGGTGTCGCGTGCACCGGGTAGCCGAGGGAACGCAGCCGTTCGATGTCGCGGCGGATCGTGCGGACGTCGACCTCGAGCCGCGACGCGAGGTCCGCGCCCGGCCAGTCGCGCCGCGCCTGCAGCAGGGAAAGCAGCCTGAGCAGGCGTTCCGAAGTGCCGTACATGGCACGCAGTGTGCCAGACATCGAGGACAGTTCCGGTCCGCGATCCACCCGAGGTGGTCAAACACTTGCCACGGACCGCGCCGGGCGGAAAGAGTGACGCATGCCGATCGACCCTGGCGCCCTGCTCGCCGTCGCCCGTGAAGAAGCCGAGCTGGGCCAGGCCGAGGGCGGCGTGCCGATCGGGGCCGCGCTGTTCGACACCGCGGGCACGCTGCTGGGCCGCGGGCACAACCGGCGCGTGCAGGACGACGACCCCTCGATGCACGCCGAGACTTCGGCGTTCCGCAACGCCGGGCGCCGCCCGCACTACCGCGACACGATCATGGTCACCACGCTTTCGCCGTGCTGGTACTGCAGCGGGCTCGTCCGTCAGTTCGGGATCGGGCGCGTCATCATCGGCGAGGCGGCGACGTTCCACGGCGGGCACGACTGGCTCGCGGAACTCGGCGTGGAGATCACCCTGCTCGACGATCCCGCGTGCACCGCGCTGATGACGGAGTTCATCGCCGCGCGCCCGGACCTGTGGTTCGAGGACATCGGGGTCGAGAAGTCCGGATAGGACAGTGTTTCACCGAGGAGCAGGCATGCCGTCAACCGTTCCGCTCGTGGACCTCTCACCGTGGTTCGCGGGCACGTCCGAAGGTCGCGCCGAGGTGGCCGGGCAGGTCGACCACGCGCTGCGCGAGTCCGGCTTCCTGCTGGTCACCGGGCACGGCGTGCCGGACGACCTGCGCCGCCGGACGCGTGAGCTGGCGCGGGAGTTCTTCGCGCTGCCCGAGGACGTCAAGCAGCGCTACGCCGTCACCGTCGGCGGCCGCGGCTGGCTGCCGCCGGGCGTCGAGGCCAACGGCTACGCCGAGGGCACCGAGACACCGCCGGACCTCAAGGAGTCGTACTCGGCGGGCGCCGACTTCGGCGTCGGCGTCGCCGAAGTCGACGGGTTCTGGTTCCAGCCCAACGTCTGGCCGGACGAGGTGCCGGGGCTCGCCGAGACGGCCACGGAGTACATGCGCCGGATGCGGGCGCTGTCGGACCACCTGCTCGAGATCTTCGCCGCGGCGCTCGGCCTGGCCGCGAGCCACTTCACGCGCCACACCGCGCAGCCGACGTACACGTTCAACATCAACTGGTACCCGCCGATGACCCACGTCGGCGCGCCCGAACCGGAGCAGTTCCGGATCGGCCCGCACACCGACTTCGGCACGGTGACGGTGCTCGACCGCCAGGCCGGCGTCGGCGGGCTGCAGGTCTACACGGACGGCGGCGAGTGGGCGGACGCGCCGTTCCACCCCGACGCGTTCACGGTCAACATCGGCGACCTGATGGCCCGCTGGACGGGCGACCGGTGGCGTTCGACGCGCCACCGCGTCCTGCCCCCGGCCGCTTCGGCCCCCGACGAGGACCTCGTGTCGCTGATCTTCTTCTACGAGACCGATTACGACGCGCGGATCACGTCACTGGCGCCGCCGCTGGGCAAGCGGACGTACCCGGAAGTGATCGCGGCGGACTACCTGCGGGAGAAGCTGAACGCGATCACGGTCACCTGAGGCGCGAGTCGTCGGGGTCGGCGCAGATCGTGCGGTTGCGGCCCGCCGCCTTCGCGCGCAGCACCGCCGCTTCCGCCGCGAGCAGTGCGTCCGCGAGCAGCCCGTCCGCGCAGCCCGCGACGCCGATCGACACCGTCACGCCGACGAACTGGGGCCCGTCGCCCGAAACCTTCAACGCCACCAGCGTCGAGGCGACCTTCAGCCGGATCCGCTCGGCGATGGCCATCGCGTCGAAGCGGCCGGTGCCGGGCAGCAGCACCGCGAACTCCTCGCCGCCGGACCGGCCCACGAGATCGGCCGAGCGGACTTCGTCGCGCAGGGTGTCGGCGACCGCGCGCAGGACGGCGTCGCCGACGCGGACGCCGTAGCGGTCGTTGAGCTGGCGGAAGTGGTCGAGGTCGAGCAGCAGCACGGCCTGGCCGGGGCCGTGGCGGCCGAGCCGGGTCAGCTCGGCTTCGGCGGCGCCGCGCCACGACGCCGCGGTCAGCACGCCGGTGCCGGGGTCGAGGGTGACGTGGTCGCGGCGGCCGCGGCCCAGCCCGCCGCGGTGCAGCACGACGGTGGCGCCGGCCAGCAGCGGGACCAGCAGCGGCGCGGCTTGGACGGCCCAGGCGAGCGGCAGGGCGGACGCCGTCATCGCGGCGTCGAAAGCGTGTCCCGGAAGAGCTTCACGGGGCCGGCGGGGACCGTCCGCGGCGGTCACGAGCGCGGCGTTCACCGCCAGGAACACCACGCCGGCGACGGTCAGCAGGACGACGGTGCGGGCGTCGAGGACCTCGCCGAGCGGCCGGACGCGGGTCGCGGTGAGGAACGCGCCGGCGACGAGGCCGGCCAGCGCCGTCGCGGCGGCGCCGAACACCTGCCGGTACACGGGTCTTCTGCGGACCCGGAACCACTGGTGCAGCGCGGAGAGCACGACCAGCGCGACGGCGAGGCCCGGCCGGAGCACCAGTACGCCGGCGAAGATCCACGGGGTGTCGACGCCGGGGCCGAGGAGCGTCTCCTCGCGGTGGCGTTCGACCGCTCGGGCGAGCTCGGCCGACACCAGCATCCCGCCCAGGAGCAGCGCGAACGGCGCCAGCATGGTGGCGAGCGGCGGGAACCGGAGGGCCGCGAGCACGGTGGCGGCGACGGCGAGGACGTCGATCGCGACGAGGTAGAGAACCTGGCCGCGGCGCGGCAGCCGCCACAGTGCCCACCGCCGCAGCGCCCAGCGTCGCAGGACGACGGCGGGCAGGAACCGGCCCGGGCGGCGTCCCCCGCCGGCGGCGACCGAATCCCCCACCATTTCGGCAAAGTAGCCGGAATGCGGGGCGCTGTCACTCCGCCTTCAGGGGAATCTCACGTCCCCGACGCTGAGGAGCCGCGTACGCACGGTGAGTCATATTCCGGCCCTCGGAGGGTTGACATTCAACATTGGTCTAGTCCACTGTGTGGTGGCACAGCGCTCCTCCCGGGATGATCCCGCCGCCTCAAACCGGAGGTGCTCCAACCTGCTCGCTTGGAGGACCCCATGCTGCACCGTTCATCGTCGACCCGACCAGCGTCGAGCCGCCTGCGCCGGCTGGTGACCCTCGCGGTCGCCGCCGGAGCCGCGATGGCGACGGCGGTCGGCCTCGCCCCGCAGGCCATGGCCGCGGTCGACCCGGTGCTCGCCTCGCCGTACCTGTACCAGTGGGGCGGGCAGACCAGCCCGGCCGCGGCGATGTCGGCCACCGGTGTGAAAGCGTTTACCCTCGCGTTCGTCCTGTCCGACGGCACCTGCAACCCGAAGTGGGACGGCAGCCGCTCGCTGACCGGCTCGGACAAGACGATGATCCAGAACATCCGCGACGCGGGCGGGGACGTGATCCCCTCCTTCGGCGGCTGGTCCGGCACGAAACTGGGCTCGAAGTGCACGTCGGCGTCGGCGCTGGCCGGCGCGTACCAGAAGGTGATCGACGCCTACGGCCTCAAGGCGATCGACCTCGACATCGAGAACACCGACGAGTTCCAGAACAACACGGTGCAGGACCGCATCCTCAACGCGGTCAAGCTGACCAAGCAGAAGAACCCGAACCTGAAGGTCGTCATCACCATCGGCACCACGACGACCGGCCCCGACTCCTGGGGCAAGCGCCTGATCAACCAGGCCAAGGCGATCGGCGCGGGAGCGGACGTCTGGTCGGTCATGCCGTTCGACTTCTCCGACGGCGGTGACATGGCCGCCATGACGAAGTCCGCGGTCGACGGGCTGAAGAACCAGCTCAAGACCACGTTCGGCTGGAACGACGACACCGCCTACCGGCACAGCGGCCTCTCCTCGATGAACGGCAAGACCGACAACGCGGGCGAGACGGTCACGGTGGCCAACTTCACCTCCATCCGCGGCTACGCCACGAGCCACCACCTGGCCCGCTTCACGTTCTGGGCCACCAACCGCGACTGCAGCGGCGGCGGCGAGTGCAGCGGCATCACGCAGGACAAGTACGCGTTCACGAAGATCGTCGCCGGGTACGCCGGCTGACGCGAGACCCGTAGTGGGGCTGTCGAAGACCCTCTCACCGGCATCGGGGCCGGTGAGGGGGTCTTCGCGGGTTCCCGGTCGGCGAAACCCGTTCCGGTCACCGGGAACCGGGTTCGGCGAGCCGAAACGCGGTGAATGACTCATTCCCGGCGTCCGGCGCGGTGAATGACTCATTCCTGGCGTTCGGGCACGCTCCGGCGTCAGCGCACCGGCGTGCCGTCACGGCGGCAGCCGTAGGGGTAGCACCGGTAGTCCGGGTAGCCCGGGGTGAACTTCGGGAGGGTGACCGTCGTCGTCGGGGACGGCGGCAGGTCGACCGTCACGGTCGGCGTGGGGGTCGGCGTCGGCGTCTGGCGTGCGTGCATCACCACCGGCGACGGTGTCGTGGTCCGGGTCGGCACGGCGATCACGCTCGACGTCGGGCCGCCGGTGGCCGGCTGCAGCTGCGGGAACCGCGTGGACCCCGGGACGGGGTCGCTCCGCGTCGCCAGGACGAGCACGAGCCCGCCGAGCACCACGATCACCGCCGACGCCAGCGCGAACCGGCCGGCCGCACCGCGCGGCTCGTCCTCGGGGTCACGCCGGGCGGCCGCCTCGGCCGAGCGCGAACCGGGTTTGCGCGGCCGCGCCCCGGCCTTGTGCAGCAGTTCGTCGACCGTGACCCGGTCCCGCCGCCTGCGCGCCCTGCGCGTCATGCACGACCTCCACCCCATCGCTGATCCCGTGGATCGTAGAAAGCCGCGCGGCAAATGTAAACGCGCTGATCGCAGCGGTCTCGTTACCGGTTCGAGACATTCGGATCGCGCTCCCGGCCGTAGTCGTCAACGAGGCGAGAGCCGCCGCAGGAGAGCGCCCGCGCGCCGGGTCACGGGCGTGAACTCCGGGAGCTTCAGCAGCGCCAGCAAACCGAACGGGACGGCCATCCCGAGCAAGGTCTGGACCGGCAGTTTCACCCAGGCGGCGGGGATCGTGCCGAGCGAGCCGGGCACGGCGTAGCCGGCGAGCACCGCGGCCCCGACGCCGAGGGCGCTGGCGGAGAGGGTGATCAGCCCGACCCGCAGGGACCGCTTGCTGCGCAGGTGCCCGAGCCGCACCCACAGCCAGACCTGGCCGAGGACGGCGCCGACGACGAACCCGGCCCCGTTCACGAGCATCACGCCGAGGACCATGTGGTCGCCGTCGAGCAGCCCGCGGCAGAGCAGCAGCAGCGGGATCTTCACGGCGGTCATCACGAGCATGATCAACGTGGGCGTGCGCGCGTCCTTCATCGCGTAGAAGACCCGCAGCTGCAACATGACCAGCGCGAAGGGCAGCAGCCCGACCGCGGAGACGGCCAGGGTCTGGCCGAGCCGCTCGGCGTCGTCGAGGGTGCCACGGCCCCACGTGAAGATCGCGATGCCGACCGGCGTGCCGACCACCGCCAGCACGGCGGAGATCGGCACGAACAGGACCGTCGAGATGCGGGAGGCGAGCGAAAGGTCGCCGACGAGCGAACCCGTGTCGCCGTCCGCGGCGGCGCGGCTCATCCGCGGCATCAGGGCGGTCAGCAGCGAGACGCCGAGGATCCCGTACGGGAGCTGGAAGAGCAGGGACGCGTAGCTGTAGGCCGTGACGCCGCCGCTGGTCCCGTAGGTCAGCACGCGGGTCGTGACGACGAACCCGACGTGGCTGACCACGACGTAGCCGAGGATCCACGCGGCGAGCCCGCCGAACTCCCGGATCCGCGGGTCGAAGCCCCAGCGCCAGCGGAACCGGAACCCGGTGCGCCGCAGGGCCGGGATCAGCACCAGCGCCTGCACGACGATGCCGAGCGTGGTGCCGAGGCCGAGCACCAGCAGCTTCGGGTCGCTCATCCGGACCGGGTCCAGCGTCAGCTCCCCCGGCACGACGGCGAACACGACGAGCGTGGCGGTGACGACGACGTTGTTCAGCACCGGCGCCCAGGCCGGCGGGCCGAAGACGTTCTGGGCGTTGAGGATCGCCGAAAGCAGCGCGAAGAGGCCGTAGAACAGGATCTGCGGCAGCAGCAGGTACGCGAGCGCGGTGGTGAGACCCGGATTGGCCGTCGGAGACGATTTGTCGACGTAGAGCGAGGTGAACAGCGGCGCGATCGCGACGGCGACGGCCGTGCCGACGGTGAGCAGCACCAGCCCCATCGTGATCAGCCGCTGGGTGTAGGCGCGGCCGCCGTCCGGGTCGTCCTGGGAGCGGACGAGCAGCGGCACGACGACGCTGGCGAGCACACCGCCGAAGAGGAGCTCGAAAACGATGTTGGGCAGGGTGTTCGCGACGGTGAAGGAGTCGTTGACGACCCGGGTGCCGACCACGGCGGCCAGCAGCAGCTTCGCGACGAACCCGGTGATCCGGCTGACGGTCGAGGCGACGGCCATCCGCCCGCTGGAGCGGGCCAGCGACGAGCCGGCGCCTTCGCCGCGGCCGGCCGAGACCGGCGACGCGGGCGGCCGCGCGACGATCTGGGTGGCGAACTCGTCGTAGGGCCGCCGGGAGACGTCGGGGTCGCGGGTCGGCCAGTGGGCACCGCGCAGATCGCTGGGGAGGAAGACCGTCGCCTCGTCGTCCACCGGTGGTGGGGGTTCCGCCATGGCTCAAGCCTGCCAGGTCGGGATCGCGCACGGGATGCCGAACACGTGTTCGGAGCCGGGACGCTCCGTAACGCGCCTGCGGCTGCTCAGGCGGCCGCGGTGATCTCCAGCGCGGCACGGCCGGCTTCGGTCAGCTCAGCCGTGACGCGCCCGGCGGCGACCTCGACGGCGGGACGCAGGTAGCCGCCGTGGGCCAGCGCGTGGGCCGTCATCTGATCGCAACAGGCGAATCCGTCGATGAAGAGATCGGGCTCGCAGCTGCACGACATCTGAGCACGGCCTGCTGCCACCGCCTTCAGCATCGCCATCGCGCGGTGGGTGAGCTCGACTCCTGAACCGGACACCGGACTGCCTTCCTTCGAAAATCGCTACTACCAGTCATTCGCCCATTGGGCCGATTGTGTTACTTACGGCACTATGACGTTTCGGAGCCGGTCGGGGTTCCGATGGGTCGCGGTTCTCGGTGAGCGGTTCGGCGGTCACGGTGAGCGGTTCAGGCGTCCCGCGGTCACCGGCGTGGTTCGAGCTTCAGGTCGCCGCGCATCACCGCCCGGATGTGGTCACCGGCGAGCAGGTCGTGCGGGTAGCCGAGGTCGATCGCACTGGCCTCGTCGAGCCGGACCAGCTGAGCCTCCGTGAACTCGACCTCCAGCGCACCGAGGTTTCCCTCCAGCTGCTCGGGCGTGCGGGCGCCGATGATCGGGGCCGTCACGCCCGGGTTCTGCAGCGTCCACGCCAGCCCGACCTGCGCGGGGGTGTGGCCCAGCTCGGCGGCGACCTGCGTCACGACGTCGGCGATGGCGAGGTTCCGTTCGGTGACCATCCCCAGGCCGGCGTTGAAGCTCCGGCGGGTACCGGCCTCCGGCGCGGCGTCGCGGTACTTGCCGGTGAGCAGGCCGCCCGCCAGCGGCGAGAACGGTGTCACCCCCAGCCCCATCGCCCGCGCCATCGGGATCAGGTCGCGTTCCGCGGCGCGGTTGATCAGGTTGTACTCGACCTGCAGCCCGACCAGCGGCGACCAGCCGCGCAGGTCGGCGATCGCCTGCATGCGCGAGATCTCCCAGGCCGGGGCGTTGGACATCGCGACGTACAGCACCTTGCCCTGGCGGACGAGGTCGTCCAGGCCGCGCAGGATCTCCTCGACCGGGGTCGCGAAGTCCCACACGTGCAGGTAGAGCACATCGAGGTAGTCCGTGTTCAGGCGCGTCAGGCTGGCTTCCACGGACGCGAACAGGCTCTTGCGGTGCGAGCCCGCGGAGTTCGGGTCGCCGGGCCGGCGCAGCGTCGTGTACTTCGTGGCCAGCACGAGGCTCTCGCGGCGGTCGCGCGCGAACTCGCCCAGCTGGCGCTCGGCACTGCCGTCCGTGTAGGTGTTGGCGGTGTCGATGAAGTTGCCGCCGCGCTCGACGTAGGTGTCGAACAGCTTGCGCGCCTCGGCCTTCCCGGCGCCCCAGCCCCACTCGGTGCCGAAGGTCGCCGTGCCCAGCGCCAGCGGGGAGACCCGCAGCCCGGAGCGGCCCAGCAGCCGGTAGCTGTCCAGGGTGAGCGACATGGAGTCCTCCTTTGATCCGTTGTCGACAGCGAGTCTCCGATCGCCGCGCGCCCGGGGTAAGGGAAGGAGCTTCCTGGGAACACGAGTCCCACTCCGGCGGTTGCACGGATCATGACGACCCCGACCGTGGAGCTGGGCGCGTTCCTGCGGACCCGGCGCGAACGCCTGGACCCGCGGGACTTCGGCCTGCCGTCGCGCCGGCAGGCCCGGCGGACTCCGGGACTGCGCCGCGAAGAGGTCGCCGAGCTGGCCGGGGTCAGCGTCGACTACGTCGTGCGGCTGGAACAGGCCCGCGGGCTGCGGCCCTCCGCCGACGTGGTGGAGGCGCTGGCCCGGGCGCTGCGCCTGGCCCCCGACGAGCGCGCGTACCTCTTCGACCTGGCCGGGCAGCGCCCGCGCGACACCGACAAGCTCGTCACCGCCCCGGCGCCGCCGCTGGCCCGGCTGGTCACCGATCTCGCGCCCCTGCCGGCCATGGTGCTGAACCACCGCTACGACATCCTGGAACGACGAAATGGCCGGGCTGCTGGTGGATTTCGGCACGCTCGCCCCGGCGCAGCGCAATTCGATGTGGCTGTGCCTGATGCACCCGCAGGTCCGCGAGTTCTACCTCGACCGCGAACGCGTGGTGCGGGAAGGGATCGCCCACCTGCGCGCCGCGTGGGCCGCCCACCCGGACGACGACGCGCTGACCGGCCTCATCGCCGAATTCACCGACGGCGACGAAGAGTTCGCGCGCCTGTGGGCCGAGCGGGACGTCAAGGTCAGCGGCCGCGGGCACAAGGTCATGCGGCACCCCGAAGCCGGGGTGCTCACCGTCCAGTTCGAAACGCTCCGGCCGCTGCAGGACCCGGACCAGCTGCTGGTGATCTACCGCGCCGCGGACGAGCAGAGCCAGGCGGCCCTGGACCGCTTGCGCGCGGGCTGAGCGGTGGCTCAGCCGTCCGCCAGGCGCAGCTCCAGCGTCCGGGCCCACTCCCGGACGATCTGCCGCCGCCGGCGGGTGTCGTCGGTCAGCAGGTTGGCCAGGCCCAGGCCCCGAGCGAGGTCGAGGGTGGCCTGGACCAGTTCGCGCACGCCCGGCCGGGACTCGTCGACGCCGAGGAGCTCCACCGTCACCCGGTGCGCCTCGCGCCCGACGCGCGCCTCCAACGGCACCAGCACGTTCCGCAGTGCCTCGTCGGTCGCCGCCACCGACCACAGCTGCAGCGCCGCGCGGAACAGCGGCCCGGTGTAGAGGTTCAGCACCATCTCGACGACGCGCTCGATGCGCGACGCCCCGCTCGGCAGGTCCGCGGCCTGGGCCCGCAGCTCGTCGATCTGGGCCTCGCCCAGGAGGTCGACCGCCGCCGCGACGAGGTCCTCCCGCGTCGGGAAGTGGTGCTGGGCCGCACCACGCGAGACGCCGGCGCGTTCGGCGATCCCGGCCACCGTGACGCCGTGCCAGCCGCGCTCGCCGAAGCCGTCGAGCGCGGCCTCGATCAGCCGCCGCCGCGTCGTGCGGCTGCGTTCCTGCTGGGGTTCGCGGACGCCGGTCAAGCCGGATCGACCCAGAAATCGAGCTGGAGGTCCTCTTCCGCGGTGTCGCCGGCGCGGTACTTCGCGAAGTCGGTGACGCCTTCGGCTCGCAGCACCTCGTCGTCGAGGTAGAAGTTCCCGGTCGCCTCGCGGCTCGGCTTGGTGAGGATCGCGTACGCGGCGTCGGCCATGATCTCCGGCGTCCGGCTGCGCGACGCCAGCTCGGCGCCGACGACGTTGCGGATCGCCGCCGTGTCGATGGTCGTGCGCGGCCACAGCGAGTTGACCGCGACACCGTCCTTCTTCAGTTCCGCCGCGAGCCCGACGGTCACCAGGCTCATCGAGTACTTCGCGATGCTGTAGGCGAGGTGCCCGGCGGTGAACCACTTCTCGTCGAGGCTGATCGGCGGCGACAGCGTCAGGATGTGCGGGTTCACCCCCCGGCGCAGGTGCGGGATGGCCAGTTTGGACAGCAGGAACGTGCCGCGCGCGTTGATGTCCTGCATGAGGTCGTAGCGCTTCATGCTGACCTGCTCGGTCGGCGTCAGGTCGATCGCGCTCGCGTTGTTCACCACGATGTCGATGCCGCCGAACTGCTCGACCGTCTCGGCCACGGCCGCCGCGACCCCGTCGTCGTCGCGGACGTCGCCGAGGATCGGCAGCGCGTGCCCGCCGGCCTTCTCGATGGCTTCCGCGGCGGTGTGGATGGTGCCGGGCAGCTTCGGGTGCGGTTCGGCGGTCTTGGCCAGCAGCGCGACGTTCGCGCCGTCCCTCGCGGCCCGCAGCGCGATCGCCTCGCCGATGCCGCGGCTGCCGCCGGACATGATGATGGTCCTGCCCGTCAATCCAGCCATGTGAAACCTCCGTGAGGCGATGCATCTTTCCTAGGGAAAGTGACGCTTCGGGGTCGGTAGTCAGTAGGACTTCGGGAGGCCGAGGCTGTGCTGGCCGACGAAGTTGAGCACCATCTCGCGGCTGACCGGGGCGATCCGGCCGAGCCGGACAGCGGTGACCAGCGTGCCGAGGCCGTACTCGGTGGCGAGACCGTTGCCGCCGTGGGTCTGCACGGCCTGGTCGGTCGCGCGGATGGCGACCTCGGCGGCGGCGTACTTCGCCATGTTGGCCGACTCCCCCGCGCCGAAGTCGTCGCCGGAGTCGTAGAGCGACGCCGCCTTCTGCGTCATCAGCTTCGCGAGCTCGAGTTCGATCTTGATTTCGGAAAGCGGGTGCGCGAGGCCCTGGTGCGCACCGATCGGCGTGCCCCACACCTGCCGCTGGTTGGCGTAGGAGACGGCCTTGGAAAGCGCGTACCGGGCGATGCCGAGGGAGAACGACGCACCCATGATGCGCTCCGGGTTCAGGCCGGCGAACAGCTGCGCGATCGCCGCGTCCTCCTCGCCGACGAGCGCTTCGGCCGGGAGCTTGACGTCGTCGAGGAACAGCGAGAACTGGTTCTCCGGCGCGATGATGTCCATCGGGATCTTGGTGTACTCGAACCCGGGGGTGCCCGTCGGCAGGATGAACAGCGCGGGCTTGAGCTTGCCGGTCCGGGAGTCCTCCATGCGGCCGACGACGAGCACCGCGTCGGCCTCGTCGACGCCGGAGATGTAGACCTTGCGTCCACTGAGGACCCAGCCGTCGCCGTCGCGCTTGGCGGTGGTGGTGATCTTGTGCGAGTTCGACCCCGCGTCCGGCTCGGTGATCGCGAAGACCATCCGCTTGGTGCCATCGGCGATGCCGGGCAGCCACTGCTTCTTCTGCTCTTCGGTGCCGAAGCGGGAGATAACGGTGCCGCAGATGGCCGGCGAAACGACCATCAGCAGCAGCGGCGAGCCCGCGGCGGCCAGCTCCTCGAGGACCGCGGCGAGGTCGGCGATGCCCGCGCCCCCGCCGCCGTACTCCTCGGGGATGTTGACGCCGAGGTAGCCCAGCCGGCCGGCCTCGTCCCACAGTTCGTGGGTCTTCTCGTCCGCACGGGCCTTGCGCGCGTAGTACTCGTGCCCGTACTTGGCACCGAGTTCGGCGACGGCCTTGCGAAGCGCGATCCGCTCCTCCGGCTCGACGAAGTTCATCGCGTTCATTCTGCTTCTCCCACCACCGCGAGGATCGTGCCCACTTCGACCTGCTGTCCCACCGTCACCGGCAGCTCCGCCACCACGCCGTCGGCGGGCGCGGCGATCCGGTGTTCCATCTTCATCGCCTCGAGCCACAGCAACGGGTCGCCCGCCTTCACCGGGTCCCCGGCCTGCACGGCGAGCCGGACGACCGTGCCCGGCATCGGCGCGACCAGCGACCCCGCGGCCAAGGCCGCGTCCGGGTCCGCGAACCGCGGCGCCGCCGTCAGCGCCACCGAGCCGAGCGCGGAGTCCACATAGGACACGCCGTCGTGGCGGGCGACGTCGAAGGCCCGCCGCACCCCGGCGACGTCCAGGACCACCCGGCCGGGCTCGGCGGTGACCAGCTCGGCCCCGAACCCGTCGGCCTTCAAACCGTCGCGCGTCAGCGAATAGACGACCTCGTACTCGCGGTCCGCGATCGAGAAGACCTTCCGCTGCCCGGAAGAACGGACGTTGCGCCAGCCGCTGGGCAGCCTGCCCTGCGTGGTCGCCGAGGCCCGGTTGCCCGCCGCGTCCGCCAAGGCTGCCGCGAGGGCGGAGAGCCGTTCGGTGTCCACAGTGGCCAGCGGCGCGGCGAGGGTGTCCAGGCCGTGCCGGTCGAAGAACGCGGTGTCCGTCTCGCCGGCCAGGAAGGCGTCGTGACGCAGGATGTTCACGAGGAGATCGCGGTTGGTGACCACACCGTGGATCTTCGCCGCCGCCAGGGCCTTGGCGAGCCGGCGGGCGGCTTCGGCGCGGGTCGGGGCCCAGGTGATCACCTTGGCCAGCATCGGGTCGTAGTGCACACCGACGACCGAGCCGCTGACGAACCCGGAGTCGAGCCGCAACCCGGCGCCTTCCGTGAACTCACGGTCCACATCGAGCACTTCGATGGTGTGCAGCGTGCCGCTCTGCGGCTGCCAGTTCGCCGCCGGGTCTTCGGCGTAGAGCCGGACCTCGATGGAGTGGCCGACGGTCGGCGGCGGGTCAGCCGGGAGCCGCTCGCCCTCGGCGATCCGCAGCTGCAGCGCGACCAGGTCCAGCCCGGTGACGTTCTCGGTGACCGGGTGCTCGACCTGCAGCCGCGTGTTCATCTCGAGGAAGTAGAACCGGCCGTCGGGCCCGGCGAGGAACTCGACCGTGCCCGCGCCGACGTAGTCGATGGCCTTGGCGGCCTTGCGCGCGGCGTCGAACAGCTCCTCGCGCATCCGTGTGTCGACGAACGGCGACGGTGCCTCCTCGACGACCTTCTGGTGCCGGCGCTGGATCGAGCACTCCCGCTCCCCCACCGCCCACACCGTGCCGTGCCGGTCGGCCATGACCTGGACTTCGATGTGGCGGCCGGTCTCCAGGTACCGCTCACAGAACACCGTCGGGTCACCGAACGCCGACCCGGCTTCCGCACTGGCGCCTTCCACCGCCTCGGCCAGCTCGTCGAGCGACCGGACCACGCGCATCCCGCGGCCGCCACCCCCGGCGGAGGCCTTGACCAGCAACGGCAAGTCACCGGAAGTGACCGACGCCGGGTCCAGTTCGGACAGCACGGGCACGCCCGCGGCCGCCATCAGCCGCTTGGACTCCACTTTGGAGCCCATGGTCTCGATGGCCTCCGGCGGCGGGCCGACCCAGGTCAGGCCGGCGTCGAGGACAGCCCGCGCGAAGGCAGCGTTCTCGGACAGGAAGCCGTAGCCGGGGTGGACGGCGTCGGCGCCCGTGTCGGTCGCGGCCTTCACCAGCAGCTCGGCCCGCAGGTACGTCTCGGACGGCGCGTTGCCGGGCAGCCGGACGGCCGCGTCGGCTTCCAGCGCATGAGGCGCGGCGGCATCGGCGTCGGAGAACACGGCGACCGTGCCGATCCCGGCGTCGCGGCAGGTTCGGAAGACGCGGCGGGCGATCTCGCCGCGGTTGGCGACCAGCAGGTTCTGGATCATCGCTCACTCACATCCGGAAGACGCCGAAGCCCTCGGCGCCCTTCACTGGTCCATTGTGGATCGCGGACAGGCTCAGCCCCAGCACGGTGCGGGTGTCGCGCGGGTCGATGATGCCGTCGTCGTAGAGCATGCCGGAGAGGAACATCGGCATCGACTCGGCTTCGATCTGGCCTTCCACCATGGCGCGCATGGCCTTGTCGTGCTCCTCGTTGTACTCCTGGCCGCGGCTTTCCGCCGCCGCGCGGGCCACGATGGACAGCACGCCGGCCAGCTGCGCCGGGCCCATCACCGCGGACTTCGCGCTCGGCCACGCGAACAGGAAGCGGGGATCGTAGGCGCGGCCGCACATCCCGTAGTGCCCGGCGCCGTAGGACGCTCCCATGAGGACGGACAGGTGCGGCACCTTCGAGTTCGACACCGCGTTGATCATCATCGCGCCGTGCTTGATGATGCCGCTCTGCTCGTACTCCTTGCCGACCATGTACCCGGTCGTGTTGTGCAGGAACACCAGCGGCGTGTGGATCTGGTTGGCCAGCTGGATGAACTGCGCGGCCTTCTGCGACTCCTCGCCGAACAGCACGCCCTGGGCGTTGGCCAGCACGCCGACCGGGTAGCCGTGGATGCTCGCCCATCCCGTCACGAGCGACGAGCCGTAGAGCGGCTTGAACTCGTCGAAGTCCGAGCCGTCGACGACGCGGGCGATGACCTCGCGCGGGTCGAAGGGCACCTTGAGGTCGGTCGGCACGATGCCGAGCAGGTCCTCGGCGTCGTACAGCGGCTCGGCGTAGTCGGGCTTCGGCGTCGGTCCCTGCTTGGTCCAGTTGAGCCGCTTGATGATGTTCCGGCCGAGGCGGATCGCGTCCTGCTCGTCGACGGCCAGGTAGTCGGCCAGGCCCGAGGTCCGCGCGTGCATCTCGGCGCCGCCGAGCGACTCGTCGTCGGACTCTTCACCGGTGGCCATCTTGACCAGCGGCGGCCCGCCGAGGAACACCTTCGCGCGCTCCTTGACCATCACGACGTAGTCGGACATGCCCGGCAGGTACGCCCCGCCCGCGGTGGAGTTGCCGAAGACCAGCGCGACCGTCGGGCAGCCCGCGGCGGAGGCCCGCGTGATGTCGCGGAAGATCCGACCACCGGGGATGAAGATTTCCTTCTGCGTCGGCAGGTCCGCACCGCCCGACTCGACGAGGTTGATCGACGGCAGCCGGTTCTGCGCGGCGATGTCGGCCGCCCGGAAGCTCTTCTTGGTGGTCCACGGGTTGCTGGCGCCGCCCTTGACCGTCGGGTCGCTGGCCGAGATCAGGCACTCGACGCCTTCGACGACCCCGATACCGGTCACCAGGCTCGCGCCGACGCGGTAGTCGGTGCCCCAAGCCGCCAGCGGCGACAGCTCAAGGAACGGCGAGTCCTCGTCGAGCAGCAGCTCGATGCGCTCGCGGGCCAGGAGCTTGCCGCGCTTGCGGTGGCGTTCGACGTACTTCTCGCCGCCGCCGGCCACGGCCTTGGCCTGCTCGGCGTCGATCTCGGCGAGCTTCTCCAGCATCGCCTCGCGGTTGGCGCCGAACTCGGCGGCCCGCGTGTCCACTGTGGACCTCAAGGTAGTCACGAGGTGTATCCCAATCGCTTCGCGGCCAGGCCGGTGAGGATCTCGGTGGTGCCACCGCCGATGCCGAGGATCCGGACGTCGCGGTAGTGGCGCTCCACTTCGGACTCGCGCATGTACCCGAGCCCGCCGTGCAGCTGGACGGCCTCGTTGACCACCCACTCGGCGGCCTCGACGGCGGTGTTCTTGGCGAAACAGGCTTCGGCGATGACCTCTTCGCCCGAGACGTGCCGGATCGCGGCCTGCCGGGTGTAGGTCCTCGCGACGTCGGTCTTCCGCGCCATCTCGGTCAGTTTGTGCTGCACGACCTGCCGCGAGATGAGCGGGCGGCCGAACGTCTCGCGCAGCCGGCACCAGTCCAGCGTCAGGTCGAGGGCGCGCTGGGCGTGCGCGTACGCCTGCACGGCCAGGGAAAGCCGTTCGGTGACGAACTGGGTGGCCACCTGCGCGAACCCGCTGTTCTCGGTGCCCACCAGGTTCTCCACCGGCACCCGGACGTCCACGTAGAACAGCTCGGCGGTGTCGGAGCAGAGCCAGCCCATCTTCTCGAGCTTGCGCGACACCGTGAACCCGGGTGTCCCGCGTTCGACGACGATCAGCGAAAGCCCGTGCGCGCCTTCGCCTCCGGTGCGCACGACTGTCGTCACGAAGTCCGCGCGGCAGCCGGAGGTGATGTAGGTCTTGGCACCGTTGATGACGTACTCGTCGCCTTCGCGCACGGCGGTGGTCCGGATCCCGGCTACGTCCGAGCCGCCGTCCGGCTCGGTGACGGCCAGGGAGCCGATCTTGTCGCCGGTCAGCGTCGGGCGGACCCAGCGTTCGAGCTGGACCGGGTCGTTCGCCTCCGCGATGTGCGGGACGGCGATGCCGCAGGTGAACAGCGACGCGAACAGCCCGCCGGAGCCGCCCGCGTAGTGCATTTCCTCGGCGACGACGAGCGCGTCGAGGTAGTTGCCGTCGCCGCCGCCGATCTCCTCGGGGAACGCGACCCCGAGCAGGCCGAGGTCCCCGGCCTTGCGGTGCAGGTCGCGGGGCAGTTCGCCGGCGCGCTCCCAGTCGTCGAGGTGCGGCAGGACCTCCTGCTCGACGAACTTCCGCACGGTCTTGCGCAGTTCGGCCCGCTCGGGCGTCCGGAACGGATCGGTCACAGGAGCACCTCGGGAACATCGATTTCGCGCGAGCGCAGCCACTCGCCCAGCGCCTTGGCCTGCGGGTCGAACCGCGCCTGCGAAGCGACACCCTCGCCGAGGATGCCTTCGACGACGAAGTTCAGCGCCCGCAGGTTCGGCAGCAGGTAGCGCGTCACCGGCAGGTCGGCCGTCTCGGGCAGCAGCAGCTTGAACTCGGCGACGGTCAGCCGGTGCACCAGCCACCGCCAGGCCTCTTCGGACCGCACCCAGGCGCCGAGGTTGGCGTTGCCGCCCTTGTCCCCGCTGCGGGCACCGACGACGGTACCCAGAGGCACGCGGCGCACCGGCCCGTGGTCCAGGGGTTCGGGCAGGGCGGGCTCGTCCACATCGGACAGGTCTTGAGTGGACACCGAGGGCGCTATGTCGACCCGCATCCCGTCCGGCAGCACCGCGACGTGCGGCACCTTCCCCGCGTCCACATAAGCCGCGGTGTAGACGCCGTACGGCGAGGCGTCGGACGGTGGTGCGGTGACATGGAACCCGGGGTAGCTGGCCAGCGCCAGCTCGACGGCGGCGCCGGTGAACGCGCGCCCGGCGACCTTGGGATCGGCGTCCTTGACGGCGACGTGCAGGAGCGCACTCGCGGCCTGCTCGGTGTCCGCGTCGGCGTGGTCGGTGCGCGCGAGAGTCCAGCGGACGTCGGCGGGCGGCCGGTCCTTCAAGGACGCTTCGAGTTGTTCTCGCACCAGCGCGGCCTTCGCCTCGATGTCGAGTCCGGTGAGGACGAACGTCGTCTCGTTGCGGAACCCGCCGAGGGTGTTGAGCGCGACCTTCAGGGTCGGCGGCGGAGCTTCGCCGCGGACGCCGGAGATGCGGACGCGGTCGGGTCCGTCTTCGGTCAGCGAGAGCGTGTCGAACCGCGTGGTCACGTCGGGTCCCGCGTAGCGCGCGCCGGTGATTTCGTACAGCAGCTGCGCGGTGACCGTGCCGGTGTTCACCACGCCCCCGGTGCCGGGGTGCTTGGTGATGACGCTGGAGCCGTCGGCCTCGATCTCGGCGATCGGGAAGCCCGGCACGCCGAGGGAGTGCTCGGTGAAGAAGGCGTAGTTGCCGCCGGTGGCCTGGGCGCCGCATTCGATGACGTGCCCGGCCGCGACCGCGCCGGCGAGGGCGTCGAAGTCGTCGCGCGCCCAGCCGTAGTGCGCGGCGGCCGGCCCGACGATCACCGAGGCGTCGGTGACGCGCCCGGTGACGACGACGTCCGCGCCCGCGTTGAGGCATTCGACGATGCCCCAGGCGCCGAGGTAGGCGTTGGCGGTCAACGGTTTCCCGAGGTCCAGCTCCTCGGCACGGGCCACCAGGTCGTCACCTTCGACGTGCGCGATCTTGACGTCGAGACCGAGGCGACCGGCCAGCTCCCGGAGCGCGTCCGCGAGCCCGGCGGGGTTCAGGCCACCCGCGTTGGCGACGATCTTGACGCCCTTTTCCTTCGCCAGGCCGAGGTTCTCCTCCATCTGGCGCAGGAACGTCTTGGCGTAGCCGCGGTTCGCGTCCTTCATCCGGTCGCGGCCGAGGATGAGCATGGTCAGCTCGGCCAGGTAATCGCCGGTCAGGACGTCGAGGGGCCCGCCGGTGAGCATCTCGCGGACTGCGGAAAAGCGATCACCGTAGAAGCCCGAAGCGTTGCCGATGCGATAGGTCATGCGAACTGCCCCGGCTTACGGCCTTCTCCGGGTGGCCCGGCGAAGGCCTGCGCGATGGTCAGCCACTCTTCGACGTCGGCACCGTGGGCGACCAGGTCGGTGTCGGCCGGGTGCCGCCGCTGCGTGACGACCAGGCAGAAGTCCAGCGCGCTGCCGGTGAGTTTCTGCTCGGCCTCCTCCGGGCCGAACGCCCAGGTGGTGCCATCGGGCGCGGTCAGCTCGACGCGGAACTCCTCCGCCGGCGGGGCGAGCGAGCGGGTCAGGAACGCGAAGTCGCGGGTGCGTGTGCCGAAACGCGCGATGTGCCAGAGGCGCGCGGTGGGCTCGCGGGTCAGGCCGAGGGCGTCGAAGACGTCCTGGCCGTGCGCCCAGGTCTCCATCAGCCGCGCGGTGACCATGGAGGCCGCGCTCATCGGCGGGCCGTACCACGGCAGCTTCTGCCCGTCCGGCACGGCGGCGAGCGCGGCGGCCAGCGCGGCGCGCCCGGAACGCCAGTCTTCGAGGATCTCGCGCGGCGGGCGCTCGGCCCCGGCCGCGGCGCCGTCGTCGACGTAGGTCTCCCCCGCTTTGAGCAGCTCCTCGACCTCGGCCTGCCAGTCCTCCGGGTGAGCCGCCGCGATCAGGGCCTTCCGGTCGGTCCAGGCCAGGTGCGCGATCTGGTGCGCGATCGTCCACCCCTCGGCGGGCGTGGCCCGCGCCCAGTCCGACGCGGGCAGGTCCGCCACCACGTCGTCGATCGTCCGTGTCTCCGCGTCGAGATCCCCGAGGATCACGCCGAGATCCGCCATCCGCCGCCTCCTTGCGTCCTGGCGCCCAGCGTCGCACCGGCCACCGGAAAAATCAAGCACGCCTGATTGTTTTGCCTGGGGCAGCGAGCGCACTTTCACGTGAAAGTGCGCTATTGACATCTTGCCAGTAGTGGCCGGCTCCAATACGTTCCTCACCATGGCCGACTACGCCGAGATCACCTACGCCGTCGCGGACCGGATAGCCACGGTGACGCTGAACCGCCCGGAGGCGCGCAACGGCTACACGATCCGGATGGCCGACGAGCTCGGCGCCGCCATGGACCGCGCGGACCGCGACGAGGACGTCCGCGTCGTCGTGCTGACCGGCGCGGGCCCGGACTTCTGCGTCGGCGCCGACCTGTCGCAGGGCGGCTTCGACTTCGACCCGGCGACCGGGCCGGACGCCGCGTGGCAGGAGCCCGCCGGCCGGTGCTCGAAGCGGATCTTCACGATGAACAAGCCGGTGATCGCGGCCCTGCACGGCGCGGCCGTCGGCGGCGGCGTCACGATCACGCTCTCGTGCGACTACCGGCTCGCCTCGGAAGACTCACGCTTCGGCTTCGTGTTCACGCGGCGCGGCATCTACCCCGAAGGCGCGTCGGCGTGGTTCCTCCCCCGGCTCGTCGGCATGGGCACCGCGCTGGACTGGATGATCAGCGGCCGGGTGTTCCCCGCCGCCGAAGCCCTCTCAAAGGGACTGGTGCACCAGGTGTTCCCGACCGGCACCGTGCTCGACGAGGCGTACAAGCTGGCGCGCGAAATCGTGGAGAAGACCGCGCCGGTGTCGGTCGCGGTGACCCGCCGGCTGCTCTACCGGATGGCGAGCGCCGAGTCGCCGTTCCCGGTGCACGAACTCGACTCCCGTCTCATCGGCGGGCTGGGCGCGAGCCCGGACGCCGTCGAAGGGGTCATGTCGTTCCTGCAGAAGCGGCCGCCCGCGTTCGGCATGCGCGTCGACAAGGACCTGCCCCCGTATCTCCCCTGGTTGGAACAATGAGCCTCTACCCGCCGCAGCCCTGGAACCTGACCGCCGACGCGCACGTGTCGATCTGGCGCGTCCCGCCTTCTCGGCTGCCCGCGTTGCCGCCCGGCACCGAGCCGTTGCGCGTGGCCGGCCACGCGTCGGTGTTCACGGCGTGGATCGACTACACCCCGCCCGGGCAGATGGCCTACCACGAACTCCTTTCCGCGGTGGCGATCAAGGCCCGGCGGGTGTCCTGCTCGATCACCGAGATCTGGGTCGACAGCGAGGCATCCCTGGCGGGCGGCCGCGAGCTGTGGGCGATCCCGAAGGACCTGGCGACCCTGGACTTCACCGGCGGCCGCACGTTCCAGGCCACGGCGGCAACGGCGGACGACTGGATCGCGACGGCGGCGTTCAAGCCCCGGCCCGCCTTGCCGCTGCGCGTGCCGACATCGTTCGAGGTGGTCCAGGAACGCGACGGCCTCCTGCGCACCCCGGTCGGCGCGAAGATCCGGCCACGCCCGGCGTCGGCGGACTGGAGCTTCAACCCGGACGGCCCGCTCGGCTACCTCGCCGGGCGCCGGCCGGTGACGAGCCTGGAGCTCCCGAAGTCGGAGCTGCGCTTCGGCTCCTGACCGGCTGCGAAAACCTACCCGCGGAACCCCGCAATCGCGCGTTGAAGTGCTTCTCTGGGTGATCACGCAATCCCGTCAGAGTGAACTCGCGACACGCCATCTGGGGGCCCGTGCGGGCGGGCACCCCTACATGTAGTCTCTGGGAACCGGCAGGCCCCAGCGACGGGGAGACCGCTGCGCAAGACCTGCCAAGCAGCCTGGAAAACACCTGCGCACGGCCTCATGACGCCGTGTGGCGATCGAACGCGCCCAAATTTGGAGACACGCATGTCAGTCGAAACCGGTCAGCGGCCCTCCGCCGCCGACACATCCACCGCGATCCGGGTCATCCGGCGGGACGGCAGCGTGTCGCCGTTCGACGCCGGGAAGATCTCGGTCGCGCTGACCAAGGCGTTCCTCGCGGTCGAGGGTGGCGACGCCGCCGCGTCCTCCCGCGTGCACCACGTCGTCGCGGAGCTGACCCAGCAGGTGGAGACCACCCTGCTGCGGCACGCCGGCCCCGAAACCGCCCTGCACATCGAGCAGATCCAGGACATCGTCGAGCTCGCCCTCATGCGCGGCGAGCACCACAAGGTCGCCCGCGCGTACGTCCTCTACCGCGACGAGCGCAGCAAGGCCCGCGAGGCCGCCAAGCCCGCCACCACCGAGGTCGCGCTGAACGTCAAGGGCGCCGACGGCGTCCTGCGCCCGCTCGACTGGGCCCGCGTGTCCCACGTCGTGGGCGAGGCCGTCGCCGGCCTCGAAGACGTCAGCGCCGAGCCGGTGCTGGCCGAGGCCAAGCGCAACCTCTACGACGGCATCAGCGCCGACGAGCTGGCCCTGGCCCAGGTCCTGGCCGCCCGCGTACTGGTCGAGCAGGAGCCGAACTACTCCTACGTCTCCGCCCGGCTGCTGCTGGACAAGCTGCGCGGCGAGGCCCTGAGCTACCTCGCGAAGAAGCCGCGCCAGGCCAGCCAGGACGAGATGGCGGCGGAGTACCCCGCGTACTTCCGTGCCTACCTGCGCCGCGCGGTCGAGCTGGAGCTGGTCGACAGCGAGCTGCTCTCGTTCGACCTCGACAAGATCACCGCCGCCATCGAAGCCAAGCGTGACCTCGACTTCGGCTTCCTCGGCCTGCAGACGCTCTACGACCGGTACTTCCAGCACCACGACGGCACCCGCTTCGAGCTGCCGCAGGCGTTCTTCATGCGCGTCGCGATGGGCCTGGCGATCCGCGAGGACGACCGCGAAGCCCGCGCCATCGAGTTCTACGAGCTGCTCTCGACGTTCCACTTCATGGCGTCCACCCCGACGTTGTTCAACTCGGGCACCACGCGCGCCCAGCTGTCGTCCTGCTTCCTGACCACGGTGGACGACGACCTGGACTCGATCTTCCAGGCGTACAAGAACAACGCGCTGCTGGCGAAGTACTCGGGCGGCCTCGGCAACGACTGGACCCCGGTCCGCGGCCTCGGCGCGCACATCAAGGGCACCAACGGCCAGTCGCAGGGCGTCGTGCCGTTCCTCAAGATCGCCAACGACACCGCGGTCGCGGTCAACCAGGGCGGCAAGCGCAAGGGCGCGGCGTGCGCGTACCTCGAGACCTGGCACGTGGACATCGAGGAGTTCCTCGACCTGCGCAAGAACACCGGTGACGACCGCCGGCGCACCCACGACATGAACACCGCGAACTGGGTGCCGGACGAGTTCCTCCGCCGCGTCGAGGCCAACGCCGAGTGGACGCTGTTCTCGCCGAACGAGACCCCGGACCTGCACGACCTCTACGGCAACGAGTTCTCCGCCCGCTACCGCGAGTACGAGGCGATGGCCGACCGCGGCGAGATCAAGGTGTTCCGCCGGATCCGCGCGGTGGAGCTGTGGCGCCGCATGCTCACCATGCTGTTCGAGACCGGCCACCCGTGGATCACGTTCAAGGACCCGTGCAACCTGCGCTCGCCGCAGCAGCACGTCGGCGTCGTGCACTCGTCGAACCTGTGCACCGAGATCACGCTGAACACCACCACCGACGAGGTCGCGGTCTGCAACCTCGGCTCGGTGAACCTGCTCAAGCACGTCACCCCCGAGGGCCTGGACACCCAGCGCCTCGAGAAGACCGTGCGCACGGCCGTCCGCATGCTGGACAACGTGATCGACATCAACTTCTACACGATCCCGGAGGCGCGCCGCTCCAACCTGCGCCACCGCCCGGTCGGCCTGGGCATCATGGGCTTCCAGGACGCGCTGTTCGAGATCGGCGTCCCGTTCGCCTCCGACGAGGCCGTGAAGTTCGCCGACGTCTCCATGGAGCACCTCTCCTACTACGCGATCTCGGCGTCGACCGACCTCGCCGAGGAGCGCGGGCAGTACCAGTCGTTCGAGGGATCGCTGTGGAGCAAGGGCATCCTGCCGATCGACTCGATGCAGCTGCTCATCGACGCCCGCCGCGGTGACGGCCTCGACGTCGACCTGTCGTCCACCTTGGACTGGGCGCCGCTGCGCGAGCGCGTCAAGACCGTCGGCATGCGCAACTCCAACGTGATGGCGATCGCGCCGACCGCGACGATCTCCAACATCTCCGGGGTCGGGCAGTCGATCGAGCCGCTGTTCCAGAACCTGTTCGTCAAGTCGAACATGTCGGGCGACTTCACCGTGGTCAACCCGCACCTGGTCAAGAGCCTCAAGGCCCGCGGCCTGTGGGACGAGGTCATGGTCAGCGACCTCAAGTACTTCGACGGCAGCCTCGGCCGGATCGACCGCGTGCCGGACGACCTGAAGGCGCTGTACGCGACGGCGTTCGAGATCGAGTCGAAGTGGATCGTCGACGCCGGTTCGGTGCGCCAGAAGTGGATCGACCAGGCGCAGTCGCTGAACCTCTACATCGCGGCGCCGAGCGGCCGCAAGCTCGACGAGCTGTACCGCTACGCGTGGCACAAGGGCCTCAAGACCACGTACTACCTGCGGGCGCAGTCCGCGACGCACGTGGAGAAGAGCACCCTGCGCGGCACCGACGGCAAGCTGAACGCCGTCTCGGCCACCCCGGCCCCGGCAGCTCCCGCGGCGGCTCCGGCTCCCGCGCCGGCGCCCACCGCCGCGGTCCCGGCCGTGCCGGCGACCCCGGCTCCGAAGCCGGAGTCCAAGGAACTGCCGAAGATGGACGTGGACTTCGTCGCCACCGAGGGCGCCGCCTGCCGCATCGACGACCCCGACTGCGAATCCTGCCAGTAAGGAACCTGAGGAACATGACCAACGTGGAGACCACGGACGCGACCGGCCTCGGGGAGATCGAGGTCGGCGCCGCCCGGATCAACGTCGACGACAAGCGCATGATCAACGCGCGCGCCGACGTCAACCAGCTGCTGCCGATGAAGTACACGTGGGCCTGGGAGAAGTACCTGGCCGGCTGCAACAACCACTGGATGCCGACCGAGGTCGCCATGCAGGCCGACATCGCGCTGTGGAAGTCGAAGGACGGCCTCACCGAGGACGAGCGGCAGATGCTCAAGCGCAACCTGGGCTTCTTCGCGACCGCGGAGTCCCTGGTGGCCAACAACATCGTGCTCGCGGTGTACCGGCAGATCACCAACCCCGAGTGCCGCCAGTACCTGCTGCGCCAGGCGTTCGAGGAAGCCGTGCACACGCACACCTTCCAGTACATCTGCGAGAGCCTCGGCCTGGTCGAGGGCGAGCTGTTCAACATGTACCGCGAGGTCCCGTCCATTTCGGACAAGGACGCGTGGGCGCTGAAGTACACGCAGCACCTGGAGGACCCGGACTTCAAGACCGGGACGCCGGAGGCCGACACGGCGTTCCTGCGTGACCTCGTCGCGTTCTACGTGATCTTCGAGGGCATGTGGTTCTACACCGGCTTCGCGCAGATCCTGTCGCTCGGCCGCCGCAACAAGATGGTCGGCATCGCCGAGCAGTACCAGTACATCCTGCGCGACGAGTCGATCCACCTGAACTTCGGCATCGACTGCATCAACCAGATCAAGATCGAGAACCCGCACCTGTGGACGCCCGAGTTCCAGGAAGAGGTCCGCGGGATGCTGAAGGAGGCGTGCGAGCTCGAGGTCAAGTACGCGCGCGACACGATGCCCCGCGGCATGCTCGGCCTGTCGGCGCAGCTGTGCGAGCAGTACATGCACTTCATCACCGACCGGCGCGCGCAGCAGATCGGCCTCCAGCCGATCTTCGGCGAGACCGAGAACCCGTTCCCGTGGATGTCCGAGGCGATGGACCTGAAGAAGGAGAAGAACTTCTTCGAGACCCGCGTCATCGAGTACCAGTCGGGCGGCGCGCTCGACTGGGACTGATCTCCCGATCGAGTTCCTGCCTGGGAAGGATTCTTCCCAGGCAGGAACCCGCGGCTTTTGCCGGTCCCATCCCGGGTCGATGGTGGAGACATGACCACCACCGTCACCTTCACCAGCGCCGGCATCGACATCGCCGCCCACCTCTACGTTCCCGACGGCGCCGACGGCCCGCTTCCGGCCCTCGTGGTCGGCCACCCCGGCACCGGCGTCAAGGAGCAGACCTCCGGAACCTACGCGAGCCTGATGGCCGAGCGGGGCTTCGTGACCCTCGCCTTCGACGCCGCCCACCAGGGCGAGTCCGGCGGCCTGCCGCGCGGGCTGGAGGATCCCGCCCAGCGGATCGAGGACTTCAAGGCCGCGGTCTCCTTCCTCACCACCCGGCCCGAGGTCGACGCCGGCCGGATCGGCCTGCTGGGCATCTGCGCCTCCGGCGGCTATTCGCTCGCCGCCACCGGCGGTGATCACCGGGTCAAGGCCGTCGCGACGGTCTGCACGGCCGAGCCGGCCCGCCAGTTCCGCTACGGCGCCGACGGCACCCAGGACCCGGCCGTCTTCCAGGGGCTGCTGGACGCCGCCGCGCAGGCACGCACCGCAGCCGCCCGCGGCGAGGACCCCGGCGTGCTGACGATGTTCCCCGAGACCGCCGCGGAAGCCGGCGCGCTCGGCGGGCAGCACGGCATCGAAGGCTGGGAGTACTACTGCGGCGCCCGCGGCCACCACGAGCGCTCGGCGAAGTTCCTCACCTGGGACAGCGTCGACAAGATGGCCGCGAGCGACGTCTTCCACGCCGTGCCGCTGATCGGCCCGCGCCCGATCCTGCAGATCCTCGGCGAGCGCGCCGTCACCGCCTGGATGGGCCTGGAAGCCCACCGGCGCGCCACCGGCCCGGCGGAGATCCACTGGATCGAGGGCGCGAGCCACGTCGATCTCTACGACAAGCGCGAGTACATCGACCTCGCGGTCGGCAAGCTCACCGATTTCTTCACCGTCGCCCTGGACAAGTGACCCCGCCTCGGGCCCGCTGCCTGTCAGCCACCCCCGCGCCCGAAAGCCGTAGGTCAGTAGGCGTAGCGGTGGACGGTTTCCGGGTGCAGGACCAGGCGGACCTGGTCCACCGCCAGGATTCCGGCCAGGTCCGCGGCCCGGGCCGGGTCGTCGAGGTCCCAGTAGCGCGCCGCCAAGCGGGACGCCAGGTCGTGCGCTCCGTCGGGTTCCACCGTGACGCGGCCCGCGACCGAAACCCACCGTTCGCGCTCCCCCACCGGCGCCGCGACCACCAGGGACGCGCGGGGGTCGCGGCGCAGGCGCCGCACCTTGGGTGCGTCCGGTTCGGTGAACAGCTGGATCGTGCCGTCGGTCGCGGCCTCGAACCACACCGGCCGCGGCTGCCCCGCCGCCACGGTCAGGAACCCGTGCAGGGGCCGCCGGAGGAACTCGAGGTCCTGATCAGTCAGAACGGTCATGACGTCGAGTCAACCCGATCGGCTCGGACGCGCCCATGGGCGAGACCCCGGAATGCCTGCGTGATCGTCTAATCTCGGGGACGTGGACGCGTTCGGTGACCTGCGGGCGCACGGCTCGCTGTTCGGCAGCTCGACCCTCTCGCCGCCTTGGGCGCTGCACTTCGTCGACGGCGCGCCGCTCACCTTGTGCACCGTCCTCACCGGGGGCGGCTGGATCGTGCCCGAGCACGGCGCGCCGGAACCGCTGCGCGCCTACGACACGGTCGTCGTGCGCGGACCGGAGACCTTCACCTTCGTCGACGAGGTCGGCACCCCGGCCGAACCGGTCGCGTGCGGCGAGCACTGCGCGGCGCCCGAAGAGGGCGGGACCCGGCACCGGCGCGGTTGGCACGACCCCGGCGACGGCGCGACGACGCTGATCGTCGGCGCCTACCCGGCCGGCGGTGAGGTCGGCGCCCGGCTGCTGGACGCGTTGCCCGCCGTCCTGCGCGTCGGCGGCGGGGGCACGGGGGACGCCGTGCTGGACCACCTCGCCGCCGAGGTCGCCGTCGACGCGCCCGGTCAGCAGGTGGTGCTCGACCGGCTGCTCGACTGGATGCTGGTCTGCACGCTGCGCGAATGGTTCGACCGGCCGGGCGGCGAACCCCCGGCCTGGTGGACCGCCCAGCGCGACCCGGTGGTCGGCCACGCGCTGCGCCTCCTGCACGCCGACCCGGCCGCGCCCTGGACGGTCGGGAAGCTGGCCGGCCACACCGGCGTGTCCCGGTCGACGCTGGCCAAGCGGTTCGCCGACCTGGTCGGCGAACCGCCGCTGACCTACCTCACCCGCCGGCGCATGGCGCTCGCCGCCGACCTGCTCGCCGAGCGGGAAGACCGGACCGTCGCGGAGGTCGCCCGCACCGTCGGGTACGCCGACGCCTTCGCGTTCAGCGCCGCGTTCAAGCGGGTCCGCGGCACGAACCCGAGCGAGTTCCGCCGCGCCGCAGCGCGCTGAGAAGCCACCCGAAAAGAGGACACCCGAACCTGTTGTCACATCGTCAACAAGGGTGCATCGTGAAGGGGTCACCGATCTCAGCGGGGAGATGGTCACTTTGCCGGGCACCGTGAGCCGAGCCACCGAAGCACTGCGCGAACGCGTGCCGCCGCTGACTTCGCTCCCCCTCCCCCGGCGGGTCGACGAACGCTGGCTGCACTCGCGCTGGCCCGTCAAGGAGCTCGCGACGCCGCCCGCCGGCAGCGGCCTCAAGCCCGTCCTCGGCGACGAAGGGCCGCCGGTCGTCGGGCACATGCTCGAGATGATGCGCTTCGGCCCCGCGTTCGGCCTGCGCCGCCACGAGCTCTACGGCCCCGTGTCGTGGACCGGCGGCTTCGGCCGGAAGATCGTCGCGCTGTCCGGGCCGGAGGCGACGCAGATCGCGCTCGTCAACAAGGACAAGGCGTTCTCGCAAGAAGGCTGGAAGTTCTTCATCGAGAAGTTCTTCGAGCGCGGCCTGATGCTGATGGACTTCGGCGAGCACCACCTGCACCGCCGGATCATGCAGGAGGCGTTCACCCGGCAGCGGCTCATCGGCTACGTCGGCGAGATGGGCCCGGCGCTGCGCGAAGGCGTCGCGAGCTGGGGGTCGGCCGAGCGGCCGCGGCTGTACTGGGCGCTCAAGCAGCTGACCCTCGACGTCGCGACGCGCGTGTTCATGGGCATGCGCAGCGGCGCCGACGCCCACCGGATCAACCGCGCGTTCGTCAGCTCCGTGCGCGCCGGCACCGCCCTGGTGCGCTTCCCCATGCCCGGCGGGCGCTGGTCGGCGGGCCTGCACGGGCGGAAGGTCCTCGAGCGCTACTTCAGCGAAACCCTGCCCGCCAAACGGAAGTCGGACGGCGACGACCTGTTCACCGCGCTCTGCCACGCCACCACCGAGGACGGCGACCGCTTCACCGACACCGACATCGTCAACCACATGATCTTCCTGATGATGGCCGCGCACGACACGACGACGATCACCAGCAGCGCCATGGCGTACTACCTCGCCAAGCACCCCGAGTGGCAGGAACGCGCCCGCGAGGAGTCCCTCGCCCTCGGCGACGACCTCCTCGACATCGACGCCGTCGACCGGCTGGAAACCCTCGACCTCGTCATGAAGGAAGCGCTGCGGCTGGTCGCCCCGGTGCCGTCGCTGACCCGCCAGACCGTCAAGGACACCGAGGTGCTCGGCCACTACCTCCCGGCGGGCACGCTGTGCGGTGTCTCGCCGACGGTGAACCACTTCACGCCGGAGTGCTGGACGAACCCCTTCGCGTTCGACCCGGAGCGGTTCGCCGAGCCGCGCCGCGAGGACAAGTCCCACCGGATGGCGTGGATGCCGTTCGGCGGCGGCGCGCACAAGTGCATCGGGCTCCACTTCGGCGGCCTCGAGGTGAAGTTGCTGATGCACGAAATGCTGCGGGCCCACCGCTGGTCGGTTCCGGACGGTTACACCGCGAAGTGGGACTACGTCTCCCTGCCGGTGCCCGCCGACGGCCTGCCGGTGCGCCTGACGCCTCGGTGACCGCGGTACCGTCCACCACTGCATACACCGAGTGACATAAAGTTACCTCCTGTGGAGATTCGTTCACTCGTTCAGCCGGTAGACACCCCGTGACACACATGATGGCGTGGCATCGGTCGCGGGCGAGGGGCACCCGGTGTGGCTCGCTGATCCCCGGCACCGCGGCTGACCTGGCCCGACCTGTGCGTGAAGAGGTGAAGTGTGCCTGAGTCCGGTGCCGCGCCAGGACTGCTGGACGTGGCGCGCCGGTGGGCGGCGACGTTGGCCGACACCAAAGGAGTAACACTTCCCCTGGAAGAGCTGGAACCGCTGCTGCTGGAGATCGCGCACGACGCGGTCGACCACGCCGGGTCCGGGCACGACGGTGCCCTGCACCGGTTCACCGCGCTCTACGCGGCATCGCCGATGGGGATCGCGCTGGCCGACCCGGACGGCGAGATCGTGGAGGCCAACCTCGCGCTCGGCCAGCTGCTCGGCTGCTCGCCGAACCTGCTGCGCGGCCGCCACCTCACCGACCTCGGCTCCACCGACCACGACATCTCGCGGCTCAAGGCGGGGCTCGAACTGGTGCGGGGCGGCCGTGAGCGCTATCAGGAGCGGATGCTGCTCGACCACACCGAAGACGGGCAGCTCTGGACCGACGTCACCCTCGCCCGGCTGCCCGGCGACCGGCCGGGCTCGGTCTACCCGGTGCTGATGGTGTCCGACGCGAACGAGCTGCACCTGCTGCAGGAACGGCTGCTGCACCAGAACGTGCACGACCCGCTGACCGGGCTGCCCAACGCGTCGTCGTTCACCACGAAGCTCGAAGCGGCGCTCGGCGCCGGCGCGCACGACGACATCGCGCTGATCTACCTCGACGTCGACGGCTTCAAGGTCGTCAACGACGGTCTCGGCGCCGGCGTCGGCGACCAGGTGCTGCGCGGGGTCGCGGGCAAGCTGTCGGCCGTGTTCACCGGCCACCACGACGGGTTCGTCGCGCGGTTGTCCGGCGACGGCTTCGCGGTGCTGCTGCGGGGCGAGCTGTCCGCCGCCGAGGTCGTCGGCCTCGTCGAGCGGGCGCTGGAGGACCTCAACGAGCCGATCTACCTGGGCGGGCACGGCATCGGCGTGAGCGCGAGCGCGGGCATCGTCGTACGCGCGGCCGTCGAGGGTGGCGCCGCGGAGCTGCTGCGGGCGGCCGAGATCGCGCTGCACCGGGCCAAGGAGGCCGGCAAGGCGCAGTGGATGCTGTTCGACCCCGAGCTGGACGCCCGCGACCGCGGCCGCTACCAGCTGGGCGCGGTGATCGCCGGGGCGCTGGAGAACGGCGAGTTCTCGCTCATCTACCAGCCGACGGTGAAGCTCGCCGACCCCGACCGGCTCGCCGCGGTGAACGCGGGCCTGCGCTGGAACCACCCGGAGAAGGGCGAGCTCGGCTCCGACGAGTTCTACCCGCTGGCCCAGACCACGGGCATGACGGTGCCGCTGGGCCGCTGGCTCCTGGCGGAGTCCCTGGCGGCGACGGCCCGCTGGCGGTCGCGCTTCGGCGAGGCGGCGCCGGACGTGTGCGTCCGGTTGCCGACGCGGCTGGCGATCGACCCGGACCTGGTGCTGCTGGTGAAGGAGCAGCTGGACAAGCACGAGCTGCCGGCGCAGGCGCTGCGGCTGTGCACGGACCGCGACTCGGTCCTCGACCCGCGCGGCGAGGTGCTGGACTCGTTCGCGGTGCTGGCCGACCTGGGGACGCAGCTGGTGCTGACCATCTCGGGCTCGGCGGACCTGGAGCTGATCCCCCAGCGCCGGCTGCCCGTCCACCACGTGATCCTTTCGGGCGCGGTGATCGACGCGCTGGACTCGGACTCACCGCCGGAGCCGGCGCTGCGGCACCTGACGCAGCTGGTCACGCGGGCCCGCGAGCTGAACCTCCGGGTCGGGGCGGAAGGGGTCCGGACGCACGAGCAGGCGGCGAGGCTGCGTCAGCTGGGCGTCCTGGCGGCCCGCGGCCCGTTCGTGGCGGACTCGGCCACCGGCGACGAGGTCGACGAGCTCATCGCCCGCCACCCCACCGGCTGACCCGAGCGCCCCAAGGCGGCCTTCGGTGCGTTGGACGCACCCAAGGCCACATTGGGGCGCTGGGGACCAAGCCGGGTTCGGGGTGGCTCCGAAGACCCGGCAGGATGGGTTCTGCCGCCGACGAGAAGGGACCTCCATGGACGCCGGAGACCTCGCCCCCGATTTCACGCTGCCCGACGACCAGGGCGCCGACCGCACGCTGTCGGACTTCCTGGCCACCGGCCCGGTGGTACTGTTCTTCTACCCGGCCGCGATGACCGGCGGCTGCACGGCGGAGAGCTGCCACTTCCGCGATCTGGCCGCCGAGTTCGCCGAGGTCGGCGCGCACCGCGTCGGCATCAGCCCGGACGGCGTCACCAAGCAGCGGCAGTTCTCCGAGGCCAACGGCTTCGACTACCCACTGCTGTCCGATGTGGAGGGTGAAGTCGCGAAGCAGTTCGGCGTCTGGCGGAAGCTGCTGCCGCTGCACGCCAAGCGCGCGACGTTCGTGATTGGCGAGGACCGGAGGATCCTCGAGAAGATCAAGAGCGAGCTGAACTTCACCGTGCACGCCGACCAGGCGCTCAAGGTGCTGCGGGAGCGCAACAAGGTTTCCTGAGCGGTCAGCGACGCCACCCGCGGGGCGGCCAAGGCCGGGGCCGGCGCAGTCCGGCCGCCGGCCACCTTCTCGGGCGGTCACGCCGGCGCCGCCGGATCGCGTACTCGTGCGCGTCCGCGCGGCTCCCGCGTTTCGCGGCCCGGTTCGTGAACTCGCGCCGCTCGCACAGCCACCGGTGGCTCGGCTCGGCTCCGCGCGGGAACGTCAGCATCTCTTTCACGGCTTTTCCTTCCGCCACACGTGATTCGTCCCCGCACACGCCGGCGCGAGTGGCTTCTCGACCGGTTCCTCGCGCACCTTCGTGAATCCGAGGCGCGCGGGGACCGCTCCACTTCGGACGTTCAGCTCGTCGTGCTTGATCTCGACGTACCCGGCGCCGAGCCGGAACGCCTCCGCCGTCAACAGCGAAACGGCGCGCGTCACCAGCCCGCGGCCGACGAAGTCCCGCGCGAGCCAGTAGCCGATCTCGACCCCGCCTTCGCGCGCCATGATGCCGACGGCGCCCGCGATCGAGCCGCCGACGCGGAGGGCGAAGTCGTGCGTTTCCCCGGTTTCCCAGTTCTTCCGGGTGCGCTGCAGGAACTCGGTGCTGTCTTCGGCCGTGTAGCCGTCGGTGGCCCAGATCATCCAGGCCCCGATGTGGTCGAGGGACCCGGCGACCGTCGCGGTGAGTTCCGGGGCGTCGGCGAACGTCCAGCGGGTCAGGGAAAACTCGTCACGTGCAAAGGTCTCGGCCGGGGTCTCCATGGGTTCCATGGTGCCCCGGCCGAGACCTCGAGCGCTTCCGAATTAATTGACGATGACGCTGTCCGGGATCTCCGTGTCGTTCTTCAGCGCGTCGAACATCTGCTTCGACTTGGTCTTGTCCCAGTTCTCCGCCGACCCGCTGGTCACCGGGACCGTCGTCGTCACCACGCCACCCGAGGAGATGCCGCGCATCGCCAGCGCCAGGCCCACCAGGTTGTGCACGTGGTCGCCCGAGTCCAGCGTCAGCGCGTCCGGCCCCGAGCCCAGCAGCGGGAAGAAGTGGAACGGGTTGAGCAGCGTGCCCGGGCTGGCGATCTGGCTGACCAGCGCGCCGATGAACTTGCGCTGGTTGGCGACGCGGTCGAGGTCCGAGCGCGGGGTCGCGTCGCTGTGGCGCATCCGGACGAAGCCCAGCGCCGAGCGGCCGTCGAGGGACTGGCAGCCGGCCTTGATGCTGATGTTGGTGAAGGTGTCGTTCATGTCCTTGTCGATGCACATGTCGACCCCGCCGATCGCGTCGACGATCTTGGCGAACCCGCCGAAGCCGATCTCCGCGTAGTGGTCGATGTGCAGGCCGGTGGCACCTTCGACGGTCTGCGCGAGCAGCTTCGGCCCGCCGAGGGAGAACGCCGCGTTGATCTTGTTCTTGCCGTGGCCGGGAATCGACACCTGCGAGTCGCGCGGCAGCGACAGCAGCGTCGGCTTCGTGGAGTTGTCCGGGATGTGCGCGACCATGATCGTGTCGGTGCGCTGCCCGCCGCCGGCCGCCGCGACGTCGCCGGTGGCCAGGCGCTCCTCGTCCGCGGCGGTGAGTCCCTCACGGCTGTCGGAGCCGACGATCAGCCAGTTGGTGCCGGACGCGGCGACCGGGCGGCCGGAGTAGTCGGCGAGCGCGTCGACGCGCTTGATGGAGAACTCCAGGTAGACCCAGATGCCGGCGAGGAAGACGACGAACACCAGCACCAGCGTCAGCAGGATCCGGCCGAAGCTCCAGCGACGCCGGCGCGGCGGCCGGGACGGCGGGTAGTCGTCGTCCACCGGGCGCCGGGGCGGGTCCTGACGCGGCGGGGGCGGCGCGTACTGCCGCTCGTCCTCGCGGGTACCCATCGGGCGGGTGCGCTCGTCGTACGGGCTCTGGCCGCGACCGGGCAGCGGCATCATCTGCGCGCGCTGGTGGTCGCGGGAGCGCCCGCCCGGCCGGGGCGGCGGCATCCGGCGCCCGCCGTCGTCGCCACGGTACGTCATCACCCATCACCCAATCCCGATTCGGACAAACCTGTCGTCGTCAGTCAACCGCACGTCCTCGAAAGGAGGACGTGCGGCACCGGGTCGGGGTTGCCGACGGAGGTTACTTGTCGGTCACCTCGTAGCCGAACTGGTGGACCTTGAGGTACCCGGAGCGGAACCCGGCCTCGGAATAGGCCAGGTAGAACTCCCACATCCGGCGGAAGACGTCGTCGAACCCGAACCCGGCGATGTCGGTCCAGCGGTGCAGGAACCGTTCGCGCCACAACCGTAGCGTGCGCGCGTAGTCCTGGCCGAACTCGCGCATCCCGGCCAGCCTGAGCCGGGTGTTCGCGACCAGGCCGTCTTCGATCGAGCGGACCGACGGGATGATGCCGCCCGGGAAGATGTACTTGTGGATCCAGGTGTAGGCGCGCGAGGCCGCCAGCATCCGGTCGTGGTCCATGGTGATGGCCTGCAGGCCGAACCGCCCGCCGGGGCGCAGCCGCTCCCCGATCGTGGCGTAGAACGCCGGCCAGTAGGACGCCCCGACCGCCTCGATCATCTCGACGCTGACCACGGCGTCGTACTGGCCGCTCGACTCGCGGTAGTCGCACAGCTTCACGTCGACGCGGTCGGAGAACCCGGCCGCGGCGATCCGCTCGGTGGCCAGCGCCCGCTGTTCCTCCGAGATGGTCAGCGACGTCACCTGGGCGCCGCGGGCCGCGGCGCGGATGGCGAGTTCACCCCATCCGGTGCCGATTTCGAGGACCTCGCTGCCCGCGCGGACGCCGGCGTAGTCGAGCACGCTGTCGATCTTGCGGTGCTGGGCGGCGGTGAGGTCCTCGCCGGGGCCGAACAGCGCCGAGGAGTACATCATCGACTCGTCGAGGAAGGCCCCGAACAGGTCGTTGGACAGGTCGTAGTGCCGGTGGATGTTGGCCCGCGCGCCTTCGAGGGTGTTCTCCTCCGACGGCGGCTGCGTGCGCTCGGCGATCCGCCGGAACTTCTGCAGCACCGGCGGCACGAGCGTGGCCATCCGCTCGGCGAACGGCGTCAGCACCTCGGCCAGGTCGGACGCGGTCCAGTCACCGGCCATGTAGGACTCGCCGAAGCCGATCTTGGCGTCGACGCCGAGGCGGTGGAAGAACGCTTCCGGCCGCAGAATCCGCATTTCGGGTGATTCCGGGCCGCCGGCGCCGAGCACCGTGCCGTCGGGGAACGTCACCCGCACGTCGAGCGGGCGGACCGCACGGCGGAAGAGCGAGGCGGCGATCCGCGCGCGCAGTGCGGACCGCGGCGGGCTGGCCAGCCCCGGCCAGCGGGACTCGTCGGGGATGTCCTGAGCGCGGTCAACACTCGAGGTGGTCACGGTTCTCCCTCCGGCCGGCCTGGTGCGCCGGTGATTTTAGTCGCCGCACCCCCGCGGCGCGTTTCGCTGTATGCCCTGTTCGGGGCGGTTCTACACCGGTATTCGGAGCCGCTCGGGCCCCGGCGCGGCCCACGCGCCGCGCAGCTCGTCGGCGGGGTCCCCGGCGAGCACTTCCAGTGTGAAAGCAATCGTCAGCCGGGTCCACACGGACGACCGGCGGAGCATCGCGTGGCCTTCGTTGGCGATCTCGAACCGGGCGACGCGGGCGGCCACGCCCTCGGCGCGTTCGGCGAAGGCGTGCGACTCCGCCGGGCTGGTCATCCGGTCGCGGGTGCCGTGGACGATGAGCACCGAGCGCCCGGCGACGGCGTCCACCGGCTCGCCCCGCGGCGTCCACGGCGCGAGCGCGCAGACCCCGCGCACGGCCGGGTCGTCCGCCACGCGCAGCGCCACCCGGGCGCCCATGGAGTGTCCGACCAGGACCACCGGCAGGCCGGGGTGGTCGGCGCGGATGCGCTCGAGGGCCCAGCGGGCGTCGTCGAGCGGATCCATGGCGGGGGCGTTCCAGCCGTAACGGCGGTTGCGCAGCAGCCGCACCTCGACGCCGTCCTTGCGGCCGGCCCGGTGCAGGGCGCGCGCGATCGGGACCATCCGGAGGTAGGCCAGCTTCCAGGGCGGCACGGCGCCGGTGCCGCGCTCGGCGCCGCCGTGCAGCACGAGCACCACCGCTTCGGTCCGCCCGCGTGCCCGCCGCACGGACACCGCCGGTTCCGCTTCGCTCACCCGTGTCCTCCTGTCGGCCCCGCATCCGGGTCAACCGCGCCCGCCCACCGGGCTATTCCACCGCGTACCACCATCTTCGCGGTAGATTCGGCGCCCGGTCCCCTACGGAAGGGTGGGTGTGGTGAGCGCCACGGACATCGCGGGCAGCGTCGCCAAGCAACTGGCGGACGTCGAGCAGGCCAACGCCGAGGCAGTGCGCGAAGCGGCGGATCTGGTGCTGGGGGTGATCCGGGCGGACGCACTGGTCTATACCGCCGGCGCCGGGCACTCGCTGGCCGCCGTCGCCGAGACGTTCTACCGGGCCGGCGGCCTGGCCTGCGTGTACCCGCTGTACCACCCGGACCTGCTCCCGCTGCACGGCGCGGTGAGCAGCACGAAGACCGAACGGCGCACCGGCCTGGCCGCCGAGGTCCTGGCCGAGCGCGCGCCGGGGCCGGACGACGTGCTGGTCGTGTTCTCGACGTCCGGGTCGAACCCGTACCCGGTCGAGCTGTGCATCGAGGCCCGCAAGCGGGGGGCGGCGGTCATCGCGATCACGTCGCGGGCGTGCGTGGCGGCGGCGCCGCGGCGGTCGTCGAGCACGCTGGTCGAGCAGGGCACCGTCGTGCTGGACTCGCTGGTCATCCCCGGCGACGCGAGCTACCCGCCGGACGCGCCGCGGACCGCGCCGCTGTCCACTGTGGTCAACGCGTTCCTGTGGAACCTCGTGCTCGCCCAGGTCTACGACCGCGGGACGGCCGAAGGCCTCGACGTCCCGCTGTGGCGCAGCTCCAATGTGGAGGGCGGCGACGAGGCGAACGCGGCGCTGCTGGAGAAGTACGGCGCGATCGTGCCGCGGCTGAAGTAGCGGTTCGTGGAGAAGCACCGGCCGGGCATGCCTTGACGGGCGTGCCCGGCCCCCTTTAGCGTCTCCATACCGACTGGTCGGTGTGGCCCGGTCGCGGCGCTCGGAGGAGGTCCCATGGACGGTTCCACGGCGACGGTGCACGGTGTGTGCGCCCCCGGTTTCGAGCCGGTGCGCGACGCCTTCGAAGCGAACTTCCGCGAGCGCGGCGAGCTGGGCGCCGCGTTCACGGCCCTCCGCCACGGCGAAGTCGTCGTGGACCTGTGGGGCGGCTGGGCCGACCCGGACCGCACCCGCGAGTGGCGGCCGGACACCCTCGCCAACGTGTGGTCGACGACCAAGGGCATGACCGCCATCTGCGCGCACCGGCTCGCCGACGCCGGCGAGCTGGACGTCGACGCGCCGGTCGCGAAGTACTGGCCCGAGTTCGCCGCCGCGGGCAAGGACGGGATCCCGGTCCGGTGGCTGCTCTCGCACCGCTCCGGCGTGCCCGGGATCGGCCTCGACCGGCCGGTGACGGTCGAGGAGCTCTACGACTGGGACCTGATGACGTCGCTGTTCGCGGCGCAGGAACCGTTGTGCGAACCGGGTTCCGCGGGCGGGTACCACGCGCTGGCGTACGGCTGGCTCGTCGGCGAGGTCGTCCGGCGGATCGCCGGGCAGGGCGTTCGCGAGTTCTTCGCCGAACAGGTCGCCGGGCCGCTGGGCGCGGACTTCTCGATCGGGCTGGGTCCCGACGCCGATCTGGACCGCTGCGCGACCCTGGTCGACCCGGTCATGACGGAAGAGATGGCGAACGCGCTGGCCACAGCGTTCGCCAGTGCCGGCCCGGTCGCGCAGGCCGCGCTGACCAACCCGCAGCTCGCGGGGCACCACGCGAACGAACCGGCCTGGCGCCACGCCGTCCTGCCGGCGTTGAACGGCCACGGCACGGCTCGCGCGATCGCGACCATCTACGGCGGGCTGCTGGACGGGACGCTGCTGTCTCCCGCGGGCCTGGCCCGGGCCCGGGAAAGCCAGGGCAAGGAGATCGACGCGGTGCTCGGCCTGCCGAACGAGTGGGGCCTGGGCTTCTACCTCGGCAGCGACGCCCGCGGCTTCGGCCCCAACCCCACGGCCTTCGGCCACGACGGCCTCGGCGGCTCCACCGGCGCCGTCGACCCGGAGAACGGCATCGCCTTCGGCTACACCCTCAACCAGCTGGGCCCCCTGATCCGCGACGACCCCCGCAAGATGGCCCTGGTCCAGTCCCTCTACACGTGCGTCGAGGGGCATCATCCGTGACTGAAGGGGACACACGTGTGATTGGCGGGGCATCGCGCTGATGCCCCGCCAATCACACGTGATGCCCGCCCAGTCACGGGTGATGCCCCTGCAATCACGGGTGACGCCCGGCTGATCACGCCACGGCGGATTCCTGGTCGGCGAACTGAGTTGCGTGGAGGGTTGCGTAGCGGCCGTTCGCGGCCAGGAGTTCCTCGTGCGTGCCGCGTTCGACGATCTCGCCGTGCTCCAGGACGAGGATCTGGTCGGCGGCGCGGACCGTCGAGAGGCGGTGCGCGATGACCAGGGCCGTGCGGCCGGCCAGCGCGTGGGTCAGGGCTTCGCCGACCGCCGCCTCGGACTCCGAGTCCAGGTGCGCGGTCGCCTCGTCCAGCACGACGACCTTGGGCTGCGCCAGCAGCAACCGCGCGATCGTCAGCCGCTGACGCTCGCCGCCGGAGAGGCGGTAGCCGCGCTCCCCCACCGTCGTGTCGAGGCCGTCCGGCAGCGAACGCGCCAGCTCACCGAGCCGCGCCCGCTCCAGCGCCGCCCAGATCTCGTCGTCGGTGACGCCCGGTCGCGCGTAGGCCAGGTTCGCGCGGATCGTCTCGTGGAACAGGTGCCCGTCCTGGGTCACGACGCCGACGGTTTCCCGCAGCGACGCGAAAGTCAGGTCCCGCACGTCCACATCGGACAGCCGCACCGACCCGGAGTCGACGTCGTACAGCCGCGGCAGCAGCGACGCGATCGTCGACTTCCCCGCGCCCGAAGACCCGACCAGCGCGACCATCTGCCCCGCCTCGGCGCGGAACGAGATCCCGTGCAGCACCTCTTCCCCGCCGCGGTGGTCGAGCGTCGCGACGTCCTCCAGCGACGCCAGCGAATACCGGTCCGCCGCCGGGTAACCGAAGCGGACGTCGGAGAACTCGACGGACACACCACCGGCGGAAGTAGCGGGCAGCGCCTGCGCGGACGGCTTCTCTTCGATCATCGGCTTCAGGTCGAGGACCTCGAAGACCCGCTCGAAGGACACCAGCGCCGTCATGACGTCGACGCGCACGTTCGCCAGCGCGGTCAGCGGTGCGTAGAGCCGGGTCAGCAGCAGCGCGAGCGCGACGACGGTGCCCGGCGCGAGCTTGCCGGTCAGCGCGAGATACCCGCCGAGGCCGTAGACGAGCGCCTGCGCCAGCGCCGAAACCAGGGTCAGGCTCGTCATGAACCAGCGGGTCAGCATCGCGGTCCGCACGCCGATGTCGCGCACGCGCCCCGCGCGCACGCCGAAGTCGTCCGCTTCCTGGACCGGCCGGCCGAAGAGCTTGACCAAGGTCGCGCCCGGCGCGGAGAACCGTTCGGTCATCTGCGTGGTCATGCCGGCGTTGAGGTTCGCGGCTTCGCGCTGCAGCCCGGCCATCCGGCGGCCGAGCCGCCGCGCGGGCAGCACGAAGATCGGCAGCAGCACCAGCGCGAGCAGCGTGACCTGCCACGACAGCGTCAGCATGACGGCGAGCGAAAGCGCCAGCTGGATCGTGTTGGTGACCAGGCCGGACAGCGTCGCGGTGAACGTCCGCTGCGCGCCGATGACGTCGTTGTTCAGCCGCGAGACCAGCGCACCGGTGCGGGTGCGCGTGAAGAAGGCGATCGGCATCCGCTGCACGTGCTCGAACACCGCGCGCCGCAGGTCGTAGATGATGCCCTCGCCGATGCGCGCGGACTGCCAGCGCTCGACGAGGCCGAATCCGGCGTCAGCCACCGCGAGCAGGGCGATGACGACCGCGAGCCAGACGACCAGCGGCAGGTCCCGGCCGCCGACGATCGCGTCGACCACCTTGCCCGCCAGCACCGGTGTCGAGACGGCCAGGACCGCCGAGACGACGGTCAGCACGAGGAAGGCGACCAGCCGCCGCCAGTGCGGCCGGGCGAACCGCGCGACGCGTTTCAGCGTGCCGCGGCTCAGCCCTTTCGGGACGTCGTTGGCGCGCATCGCCGAGCTCAGCAGCGCCCAGGTGTTGTCCATGAGGAACCCCCAGTGTCAAAACCTCTACTATAGCCGAGGTTTTCTCCGGATATGACCTGGACAACGTCCCCGTCGTCCGTTTGCTTCCCGCTGCCGTTCACTCCCCGCGAACAACGCGGCGCAGTGCGGCGCGCAGCCGCTCCGCGTCCCCTTCGTCCAGGGGCTCCAACAGCATCGCCTCGGCCTGCCGCGTCACTTCTTCCCCCGCCGCGCGGACCCGCTCGCCTTCGCCGGTCAGGGTGACGAGGCGCTTGCGGCGGTCGCCGGGCGCGACCTCCCGCCGGACCAGTTTCTTGTCCTCCAGCTCGTCGACCAGCGCGACCATCGTCGTCCGGTCGATCCCCAGCCGGGCCGCGCCCTCCTGCTGCGACAGCGCCGGCCCGTCCCCGAACAGGGTGAGCAGCGCGAGCTGCCGGCCGGTGACGCCGAGCGGCGCGTACAGCGGCTCGGCCAGCTCGGCGAGCCGCAGCTGGGCGTGCTTGAGCAGGTAGCCGAGCCGGCGGGTGACGGCGAGGTCGCTGGACACGGGATGACTCTACACTTAAGCTGATCGTCAGTTTCACTGATGATTTGCCATACTGATAATCAGGAGGACATCGTGGTCACCGTCGGCCTCAAGCCACCGCAGCAGCACATCGGCATCGCGGCGCTCCGCCAGATCTGGGCCATCGCCGACGACGCCGGCTTCGACGGCTGCTGGGTCTTCGACCACCTCGCCCCGATGGGCCCGGACCGCACCGGCGACGTCTTCGACGGCTGGTCACTCCTCGCGGCGATGGCCGAGGCGACGCAGCGGCTGCGCATCGGATGTCTGGTCTCGGGCACCACCAACCGCCACCCGGGCACGTTCGCGAAGATCGCCGCGACCGTCGACCACCTTTCCGGCGGCCGGCTGGACGTCGGCCTGGGCGCCGGCGGGGACGCGTACACCGACGCGATGATGGGCACGCCGACGCCGCCACCGGTCGAACGCGTCGAAAGACTGGCCGAGACCTGCGAAATCCTCCGTCTGCTGTGGACCCACGGGGAAACCGATTACCGTGGCCGCCACTACACGCTGACCGGCGCGCGCAGCGACCCGAAGCCCCGGCAGCCGAAGCCGCCGCTGTGGCTGGGCAGCAGCGGCGAGAAGCTCGGCCTGCGCGTCGTCGCCGAACACGCCGACGTGTGGCTCAACGCCGCCCTGCCGGGCACGGAAATCACCGAGCTGCAACGGCTTTCGCGCGTACTGGACGAGCACTGCGCGGCGGTCGGCCGCGACCCGGCGACGGTCCGCCGCGCCGTGCAGTTCCGGCTGCCGTCCGATGCGGACGGTGCCGTGCGGCTCGCGCGCGACTACGTCGAGGCGGGCTTCACCGAGCTGGTCCTCATGCCGGCCGGGCCTGACAACGTCGTCAAAGCGGCCGAGGCCGCCGCGGAGCTGCTCCCCCGCCTGCGAGAACTGGCCTGACCGCCCCAGCCGCTCCCGCGCCGAGGCCGCCGCGGGGACGCTGCCGGGCCTGCGAGGCGTCGGCTGAACCGGGCACCCGGCCCGTCGGTAGCCTGGCGACGTGGAAACGGAGGTGGGCCGGGCGCCCGCACGGCGGCGCGCGGCACGGCTCTTCACGGCCCCCGCGGTCACTCTCGACCGGGCGCCGCTGCGGTGGGACCTCGGCTTCTACCTCGTCTGCCTGGCCTTCGCCCTGCCCACCGCGCTCAAGTCCGAGTTCTACGGCTACCGCGTCTGGGGAAACTTCGCGACCGTCGCCTACGCCCTCGGCGCGCTGCACAGCGGGTGGCTGCTGCTGTCCGCACGAACCGGGCGCACGCCCCGCGGCCTGCTCGGCTCGCGCTGGTGCGGGATCGCCGCCGTCGGCCTGTTGGCAATGATCCTTCCGTTGCTGCTTCTGGTGATCCGGCGGCTGACCGGAGTGGACTGGCTGATCACGCCGTTCTCGTGGGCCGCGCAGCCCGAGGTCTGGGTGATCGAGCGGTCCGCGGATCTGCTGCTGCACCACGGAACGCCGTACGTCGACGTCACCGCGCTCGGCCGGGCACCGGAAGTCAACGACTACACCCCCTACGGGCCGGTGATGGCCGTCTTCGGGCTGCCGCGCGCGCTGTTCGGCGGCACGCCGCTGGGCGACGCCCTCACCGACGCCCGCTGGATGTTCGCCCTGGCCGCCTGCGCGTGCGTGCTGGGCACGCTGAAACTGCTGAAGTGGCCGAAGGTGCCGGTCGGCGCCGCCCAGCTCGCGCTGGCCTGCCCGCTCACCGCGCTCACCTGGGCCGTCGCCGGGCCGGACCTGGCGATCGTCGGGCTGCTGGTCCTCGCCTGCGCGCTCGCCGCCACCGGGCGGGCCGCCTGGGCGGGCCTGGTGCTGGCGCTGGTCGTCAGCGCGAAGCTCATCGTCGCGCCCGCGGCCGCGGTCCTGGCGGTGTTCGTGCTGGTACGCCGGGGCCGGGTCGGCCGCGAAACCGGGCTCGACTGGCCCGCCGTGGGCCGGTTCGGGTCAGCGCTGGTGGCCACCACGGCCGCACTGCACCTGCCGGTGTACCTCGTGGACCCGGCGGCGTTCGTGGAACACGTCTTCCGGTTTCCGCTCGGGATGGGCGCCGTGCGCTCGCCCGCGGCGAGCCCGTTGCCGGGCCACCTGATCGCCGGGATCGGCCCGGTGGGCCAGGTCGCGGCGTTCGCGCTCGTCGGCGCCGCGGCCGTGGCGATGGTCGTCTGGCTGGTGCGCCGGCCCCCCGCGAACGGCTCCGGCGCACTGCTGCGCATCGCCGTCGGACTCGGCGCCTTGATCCTGCTCACCCCGGCCACCCGCTACGGTTACCTGGTGTACCCGCTGGTCCTGCTCGGGGCCCACCTGACGTTCCGCGTGGCCGAAGCTTCCACTGCGCGCCCCCCGCGCAGCAGTTCGTGACTACTTCTTCTTGACCCTCGTGGCCCCGCCGCGCCCCCGCAGCTGGACCCCGGACTCCGACAGCACGCGGTGGACGAACCCGTAGGAACGCCCCGTCGACTCCGCGAGTGCCCGGATGCTCGAGCCCTTCTCGTATTTCTTCTTCAGGTCAGCGGCCAGCTTGTCGCGCGTGTTGCCGGTGATCCGCGCGCCTTTCTTGAGATCAGCCACGTCGATCGCCTTCCCGCCGAGAGTGTTCTGGGCCACATATCGGCCCCTGCCGGGGCAATGATCGAACACTGAGCGCCGGAATGCCAGACGACAGACGTAAAACAGCCGAAACTGCGATCACATTGGGCCATTCCAGTGCTCGGTCGCAACGATCTTGCACCCGAATGGACGCACAGAGTCACGCAAGCTGGACAAGTTCCAGATAGTCCGCCGACCAGTGGTCCTCGGTCCCGTCGGGCAGCAGGATGACCCGCTCCGGCTCCAGCGCCTCGACGGCGCCGGGGTCGTGCGTGACCAGCACGACGGCACCGGCGAAGCTCCGCAAAGCGTCCAGGACCTGGGCCCGGCTGGCCGGGTCCAGGTTGTTCGTCGGCTCGTCGAGGAGCAAGACGTTGGCAGCGCTGGAGACCAGGCCCGCGAGCGCGAGCCGGGTCTTCTCGCCGCCGGAAAGCGTGCCGGCGGGCTGGTCGAGTTGTTCGCCGGTGAAGAGGAACGAGCCGAGCAGGTTCCGCAACTCCTGAGCACCGGTGTCCGGGGAGAGATGTCGGATGTTTTCCCACACCGACGCATCATGATCAAGAGTTTCGTGTTCCTGTGCGTAATAGCCCAAGCGCATTCCGTGACCCGGCACGATCTCCCCGGTGTCGGGAGTTTCCATTCCGCCGAGGAGCCGGAGCAAAGTGGTCTTTCCCGCGCCGTTCAGCCCGAGTACGACGACCTTCGAACCGCGGTCGATCGCGAGATCGACCCCGGTGAAGATTTCCAGTGAGCCGTACGACTTCGAGAGGCCCTCGGCGGTGAGCGGGGTCCGGCCGCACGGCGCGGGCTCCGGGAACTTGATCCGGGCCACCTTGTCGGCCACCCGGGTCTCGTCGAGCGCCGAGAGCATCTGCTCGGCGCGGCGGGCCATGTTCTTGGCCGCCACGGCCTTCGTCGCCTTCGCGCCGAGCTTCGCGGCCTGCTGCTGCAGCGCCGACGCCTTCTTCTCGGCGTTGGCGCGCTCGCGGCGGCGGCGTTTCTCGTCGGTCGCGCGCGCGTCGAGGTAGCGCTGCCAGCCCATGTTGTACAGGTCGAGCTCGCCGCGGGTGGCGTCGAGGAACCAGACCTTGTTGACGACGTCGGCGAGCAGTTCGACGTCGTGGCTGATCACGACCAGGCCGCCGTCGTGCTGCTTGAGGAACCCGCGCAGCCAGTTGATGGAGTCGGCGTCGAGGTGGTTGGTCGGCTCGTCGAGCAGCAGGATCGTCTCGGACTTGCCGCCGGCGCCGGCTTCGGCCGCGGCGAACAGGATCCGCGCCAGCTCGACGCGGCGGCGCTGCCCGCCGGACAGCGTCTGCAGCGTCTGCGCCAGGATCCGGTCGGCCAGGCCGAGGTTCGAGCAGATCCGCGCGGCTTCGCTCTCCGCGGCGTACCCGCCGAGCGAGGAGAAGCGCTCTTCGAGCCGGGCGTAGCGGTTGATGGCCTTGTCGCGCGCGGCGTCGTCGACGAGCTCGGCCATCGAGGCCTGTGCCTTCTCCATGTCGCGCATCAGCTTGTCGAGGCCGCGCGCGGAGAGCACGCGGTCCTTCGCGGTGACCGAGAGATCACCTTCGCGCGGGTCCTGCGGCAGGTAGCCGAGTTCGCCGCTGCGGCGGACCTCGCCCGCGTGCGGCTCGCCCTCGCCGGCGAGGACCTTCAGCGAGGTGGTCTTGCCCGCGCCGTTGCGGCCGACGAGGCCGATGCGGTCGCCGGACTGGATGCGGATGGACGCGCCGTTGAGCAGGATGCGCGAACCCGCGCGCAGCTCAAGGCCGGTGGCCGTGATCAAGGGGAACTCCCGTGGACGGGGGTGAACGGAGGACAGCGTCGAACGGCCGGTCGGGTCGACCGGCGGCGGCGTCACTCCAGCTGGATATCCACGGAGACCAGTGTACGGGCCGGGGTCCACCGGATTTTCCGGACGTGTGCGGTCTCACCCGTCGTGCAGCGTGACCTGCACCGACAGCGCCCGCACGGCGGCTTCGTCCAGCACGGCCCGGCTCGGCTCGCCGACGTCGAGCACCCGCGGCTCGGCGCGGGCGAACAGCGGCGCCAGCCGGCGGTTCTCCCCCAGGGCGTCCAACGCCCGCCGGTCGCCGCCGAGCACCACGGCGTCCACTTCGGACAGCCGGGGCAGGAGCACTTCGAAGACGTCCTTCGCCGCGTCCTCGAGCGCGTGGCGCGCCTGGCCCGCGCGGCGCCGGGCGAAGCGCTGCTGCGACCAGCCGCCCGCGGCCGAACGGCCGTGCACGAGGTGCCGCCCGGTGCGCGACAGCTCGACACGGCCCCCGCGCGCGACGCCGACGCTGTGGCCACCCAGCCGCACCAGCACCAGCGCGATCCGCCGGGACACCAGCGCGTGGGCCAGGAGCGCGTCGACGACCAGGCCGTCGAACGTCCCGGACGGCGCTTCCAGCGGTCCGAAAGGGACGGTCGCGGTCGCGGTGGCGCCGTCGGCGGCCACCACGCGCACCGCGCGCTTCGCGACCTCGGTCGCGACGGCACCTTCGTGGCGGGCGGAGAAGCGGTCGAACCAGCCGGCCAGCCGGTCGGGCGGTACCTCCACCGCGCGGCCGCCGCCCGCGACCTGCCGGGGCTTCGCCATAGGGGAAACGGTACGGGGCCGCCGCGTCGCCGCGACGGCCCCGTACGGGTGGTTCAGTTCACTCGATGCCGGTTACAGCGGGTGCACCGGCCCGTTGTTCGTGTATCCCCGCACGTTCGACGGCGCTCCGGCCGCCGGGGGCTGCACGAACCCGTTGATGTGCAGGGCGACCGCGCGGATCGAGCCGGCGTCGCCGCCCGCCGCGTCGACCACGGAGAACGTCCACGTGCCGTCGACCGCCGCGCCCGCCAGGCCACCGGTCAGCGGCTGCGTCGGCCGCCACGTCCCGGTGAACGGCGCGTTGGCCGAGGTCACCGTGCTGAACGCGGCCGCCGCGGTGTCGGCGAAGACGACCTGGCACAGGTTCTTGCCCGAGCCGCCGTTGCGCTGGAACACCGTGGCCTTGGCCCCGGACGGCGCGGTGAGCGAGCCGACCAGGTCACCGACGTAGGTGTGGTCCAGCCCCACGGTGGTCGAGGCGGTCCCGGTGCTGCAGGTGGTGCCGTCCACGGAGAAGCTCACCTTGGACGCGCGGCCGACCCCGGTGACCGGGATGGTCACCGACGCGCCGACCGGGCTGTTGTCCGGGATCGCCACCGGCGCGCCGGTGTAGGCGAAGTCCTGCGCGACCGGCGACGGGGTGCCGACCGGCAGCGAGAACGTCGACGTCGTCGGCGAGTGCGCGCCGGCGAAGGTGACGCGGGCGTTCAGGACGACCGGCGCGCCGAGCTGCTGCGTCGCCGGGACGGTGATGGTGAAGTCGTTGACGCCGGTCTGTCCCGGGCTGATGGTGCCGTAGGACTTGGACCGCGGCGCCACCGTGACACCCGGGGTCGGGCTGGAGAGCACGACGCTGGTGGACACGGCGGTGCCGTCACCGTCGTTGGTCACCGGCAGGGTCACCTTGGCCGTGTCGCCCGGGTCGAGCGCGGAGCCGCCGTCGGCCGGGGTGACCGTCGGCTGCTTCGCCACCGCGAGGGGCTGCGGGCTGGCGCCGGTGTAGGCGAGCACCTTGTCCGCGAGGATGACGCCGGCGCCGGTGAAGTTGTCGCGGCCCGGGGTTTCGATGTCGATCGCGGTGTTGATCAGCGCTTCACGGACCTCCGACGGCGGCAGGCCGGGGTTGCCGGACAGCACCAGCGAGGCGATGGCGGCCGCGTGCGGCGCGGCGGCCGAGGTGCCGAAGAACGGGTTGAACCCGGTCACGCTGGTCTGCACGCCGTCGGCCGCGGTGATCTCCGGCTTGTTCCGGACCTCGCCGCCGGTCGAGGACACGTTGCCCGGGGTGATGGGCGTGCCGTCGGCTTCGTAGAACACGCGGCGCGGGCCGTCGGAGGTGAACCGCTCGGCCTTCGTGGCGCCGCTGAACGCCGCCGGGTACGGGCCCGCCGGGTTGGCCGGGTCACCGGGCTCGAGAGCCCGGCCGAAGGCCTTGGCCGCCGGAGCCGCCGCGACGCTGAAGGCGTCCCGCGCGGCCGAGTGGCCGACCGTGACACCCGGGGTGGTGAAGGCCTTGAGGCCGTCCGCCGAGTCCTTGAACCGGCCGCGCAGCGCGGACAGCGACAGGTAGCGGGCCTCACCGGAGAACTTCACGACGGCCAGGCGCAGCCCGGTGCCGCCGAAGGCCGGCGTCTGCAGGATCTCGAACGGGTCCTGCGTGCCGTCCTGGACGTTCTGGCTGAAGCTGACCACGCCGCCCGCGGAGTTGAGCAGGTAGAGGTCGTAGTCGTTCGCCGAGTGCCCGATCGGGTCGGACCAGTGCAGCGTCACCGGGACGCCGGCCGAAGAGGCGTCGGAGACGGGCTCGTAGATCTGGTTGCCCGCGGTGCCGGCGAAGTTGTGCGCGGTGCCGGCGAACTTGCCGACCGACTTGCCGGAGTCGACGAAGTCGCCTTCCCAGTGCCCGGCGGTGCCGTCGGCGACGTTGCCCTCGTTGCCCGCCGACGAGAAGTACAGCGCGCCGTCCGCGGTCACGTCGTTCACGGCCTGGGCGATGATCCAGTCCTGGAACGGGGATTCCTTGAAGTAGATGACGTCGTCGACGATGACGTCGCAGTGCGACTCGAAGCGCAGCTTGCGGATGTTGTCCGCGAAGCTGGCGTCGGAGTTGAACGCCGAGGCGAAGCCGAGCGCGGCGTTGGGCGCGAGGTCGTGGATGATCTCGAGCATCGCGGTGCCTTCGTCGCCGTCGCCCTCCTGCCCGGCGATGACGTCGACGTTCGGCGGGAGCTCGCCCTTGGCCTGCGACGCGGCCAGCGAGTCGATGCCGTCGGACAGCGCGCACGCCTTGACGCCGACGCCGGTGACGCCGAACTGCTGGCGCGCGATGTCGGCGTTGTGGGCGCGATCGCCTTCACTGGTCAGCGTGGCGGCCGCGGCGGCGCTGCGCTGCGACTTGCTCGCCACGGCCTTCTGCAGCTCGCCGGCGATGCGGTCGGCCTTCTGCTGCTTGGTTTCGGTCTTGGCCGGCGTCGTCGCCGGGGTGGCCAGTTCGCGGGCCGTCATGGCCTGGTCGGCCTGCTCGACGCGCTTGACGTCGCCGCGGGCGGCGATCGCGGCGAGCTGGTTCAGCGGCACCTCGGCGCGGACGCTGGCGTACCGGTCGGACACCGCGCGGATGCCCGCCCCGGCCTTGGTCAGCCCGCTGATGAGGTCCGGCGTCACCTTGCTCGCGCGGATGTCGACCAGGACGGTGCCGGCCGACGAGACCTGGGCACCGGACTGCAGCGCGGTGAGCTGCTTGGTGACGCCCTTCTGCGCGGCGAGGAGGTTGCTGTCCACTTTGGACTCGGCGGCGGTGCGGCCCGCCTTGACCGCCTGCAGGGCGGCGATCTGCTGCTGGGCGACTTCGCTGAACGTGTCCGGTGTGGACGCGGTGGCGGCGCCCGCGGCGGGCGGCGACACGAGGCCGAGGGCGGCGAGCAACGCCGCGGCCCCGGCTGTGAGCACAGTGGATCTCGATCTCGTGGAACGGGTACGACGCACGTGCGCCCTCCGATTGTCTCCAGGCGCGTGCCCCGACTCACGCTGACCGATCGCCGGTGATCACCGGCAGGATCAAGCTAAGTACTGTGAGTTCCCGGTAAGCAGCGGCCGTTCGAGTGACATCGGATGGGTAATTTCCCGAATGGACCGTAAGTCGTAGGCCGTTCAGCGGAACCGCACAACCGTTACAGGGCGAACGAAACGGACGAGCCGCGTCAAGCGATATCACTGCACGGGATTACCGGACCGGACAAGAACCGGACAGCCGTCGGTCACAACACGAACGAGTCCGACCACGGCTGGGCGGCCCGCCCGGACAGCGCGTCCAAGAGGGTCACGGCCTGCTTGTCCGTCAGCGAAGCCACGAAGTCCACCACCGCCCGGCCGCGAGCCAGGCCGCGCACCGCGTCCGGTCCGGACACCGGCTCCCCGGTCGCGCCGACGAGCAGCTCCGGCGCCGAGCGCGCCAGCCCCGTGTACTCGGCGTGCGCCAGCTCCACGAGGTCGTGCAACCGCCGCGGCAGCCGGGAAACCTCGTCGCGGTCGGCCAGCCACGCGTCGAGCGCGTCGACGAGGCTCGACACCACGCCCGCCTGCCCGCGCTGGTGCAACGCCAGGTCCGGGCGCAGCAGCACGAACCGGCGGTGCACGAACTTCAGCACCTGCACCTCGTGCCACTGGGCGGGGCGCAGCGACACGTGGCCGGCGCGGGTGGACGGGGACGCCAGCACGAACACGCCGTCGACCAGGCGCGCGGTCCAGTTCGTCGAGAACGCCGCCGTGGCCTGCTCCGCTTCGATCGAGCCGTCGAACTCCGCGGCCAGCAAGCCGTCGACGAGCTCCGCGCGGACCCGGGTCACCGCGGCGGCGAACGCGTCGTCGTCGACGATCCACGCGTCCTTGACGTGCATGCGGCGGCGGACCCGCTCGAGCGACCGGCCCGGCCGGCGCAGTTCCGCGTGCAGCGTCTCGTCGTCCAGCGCGGCCAGCTCGCCCGCGTGCTCGAGCCACTCCCCCAGCTCCGCCGCCACCGGCGCGTGCTGCAGGACGCCGATGCGGTGGAAGTCCTGCAGGTCGTGGATGGCGTAGGCGATGTCGTCGGCGGTGTCCATCACGGACGCTTCGACGGTCTGCTGCCAGCCTTCGACGCGCCCCGCGAACGCCGCGCGCGCCTGCTCGAAGTCGTCGAGTTCGGTGGCGTAGGCGGAAAACTTGGCCGCGCCGGTGCCGGGCGCCTCGGCCGGCTCGCCGGCGCCGCGCGGCGGCACGGCCATCGCGGACGGGTGCGGCGCCGGGTGGTGCAGCCGCAGCCACGGGTACTTCAGGACGGCCGCGCGCACCGCCGTGGTCAGGTCGAGCCCGGTCGCCGACGGCCCGCGCACGTCGGTCGTGGTGATGATGCGGAACGTCTGGGCGTTGCCCTCGAAGCCGTCGGCCAGGCCGAAGCGGTGCCGGGCGATGCGGTCGAGCGTCTGCTCGCCGAGGTGCCCGAACGGCGGGTGCCCGAGGTCGTGGGCGAGCGCTGCGGCCTCGGCGACGTCCGGGTCGCAGCCGCCCAGCTTGTCGACGAGGCCGGCGTCGTCCCCGGCGGTGATCCGCTCGGCGATGGCGCGGGCGACCTGCGCGACCTTCAGGCTGTGGGTGAGCCGGTTGTGCAGCAGCCCGGCACCGCCGGCGCTGACGACCTGCGTGACGCCGCCGAGCCGGGCGAAGAACGGGGACGCGGCGATGCGGTCGCGGTCGATCCGGAACGGGCTGGTCGCCAGGTCGGTGAACCCGCCGGCATTCGCAGTGTGGACGGCGGGGTCCCGCCGCAGCACCCTCGGGTCGGTCTGCTCACTGCCCTGATCCATGCGCCGACCCTATCCGGCGGCCTCCGGTTCACCCGATCGATGGGCAACGTCACGAGTTCGCGGATCGATTGAAGGGGTATCCACCTCAGGAAGAGGAGCCGCCATGAACCGCCCGATTCGCCTCGCCGCCGCCCTGGTGCTCGGCACCGGGCTCGCCGCCTGCGGCGCCGGGCCCGCGGGCAGCCCTGCGTCGACCGCCACCACAGTCGCGACCGGCGCCGAAACCACGACCTCCGCCGCACCGGCCCCGACCTCCGAGCCGGCCAAGCGGGTCAAGGTCCCGGACGTCTCCGGCATGAACCACCAGGACGCCCAGGACACGATGCAGCGCGCGGGCCTCTACAACTTGCGCGAGGTCGACGGCACCGGCCAGGGCCGCATGCTGGTGATCGACCGCAACTGGGTCCAGACGGGCCAGGACCCGGCGGCCGGCACCGAGGTCCCGGCCGACGCGGTGATCACCCTGACCGCGGTCAAGACCGGCGAGCGCTAAGCCTCCGGCTGGCCTGTGTACGCGGCCAGGCAGCGGTCCGCCTGCGCGCGGGCCGTCGCCTGGTCTTCGCCGCCCGCGACGTGGGCCTCGTACCAGGCTTCGTTCGCCGACGTCACGAACTCGACGCCCGCCGGGGACGCCATCCAGGCCATCGCCTCGGCCGGGTCGACCACGTACCCGGGGTCGGCGGCCAGGTGCCGGACGAGGGCGGTCAGCGCCATGTCCCAGCCGACGCCGACCGCGCCCGGGCCGAACTGCTCCCAGTGGTCGTCGACGTGCGCGACGTGCTCCAGCTCGAACCGCGTGCCGTCGCCTTCGGGCGCCAGCCGCACCTCGATCCAGCTGACGCCGCCCATGGCCTCCCACGTCGCGGTGAAGCTCTTCGGCGGGTCGCAGCGCTCGACCGTGCCGCCCGCGTTGCCCTCCAGCTGGTACTTCCCGCCGACCTTGAGCTCGCCGCTGACCGGCAGGAACCAGCGCGGGATGCGTTCGGCGTTCGTGCAGGCGTCCCACAGGTCGTCGACGTCGGTGTCGTAGACCTGGCTGATGGTCATGACGCGCGCCTCCCCCGCTTCGAGCACGCGGCGGCCGACCGTCCTGCGGACGGCACTGATCTGGTGGTTGACCTCGATCACGATCCTTCTCCTTCTTCGCTACGGCGCCGGGCACGCTTGCCACGGGCGATTTCGGTGGCCAGTGCGTCCAGCGGCGGGGTCCAGAACCGGCGGAACCGGTCGAGCCAGGCGTCGACGTCCCGCAGCGGCGCGTGCCCGACCGCGTACAGCCGCCGCGTCCCGTCCTGGCGGACGACCGCGAAACCGTTGTCGCGCAGCACTTTCAGGTGCTGGGACACCGCGGGTTGCGAGATGCCGAACTCGGTCCGGATCACCTCGGTCACCGCGCCGGCCGCCCGCTCGCCGTCGGCCAGCAGCTCCAGGATCCGGCGGCGGACCGGGTCACCGAGGACGTCGAACGCGTGCACCCCGCCAAAATACAAGCACAGACTTATATAAGTCAACTCTGAACAAGTGGCCGATGTCACCCTGCGTTACTCCGATCCGGGTATCGGCGGTGAACATCAGTCGACATCCGTTTCGTTTCGGCGCCCGACCCGCGACGATCGGGGCGTGAAGTCGCCACGCGCGGTCCGCTTCGCTTTCCAGCCGCTGTACAGCCTCCAAACGGGAGGCGTCGTGGCTCACGAAGCGCTGGCCAGGCCGGGCCGGGGTACCGTCCCGGACCTGCTCACGCAGGCCCGCCGCGACGGCCGCCTCGCCGAGGTCGACCTCGGGCTCGCGATCACCGCCGTCCGGCAGGACGAGTCGTCGCTCCCCCTGCACCTCAACCTCTCCGCCCGCACCCTCGCCGCGCCGCCGGCGATGTACGACGACCTCCTCGAAGCACTCGGCGACGCCGGGCGCCGCACCCGCGACATCGTCCTCGAGGTCGGCCCGCCGTTCACGCCGCTGCCCGCCGAGCGCGCGCTCGCCGGGATGCGGACGCTCACCGAGCTCGGCTTCCGGCTCGCGCTCGACGGCCTCGGCCGCGGCGACCTGCCGCTCGGCCTGCTCGTCGAGGCGCCGGTCGACCTGGTCAAGCTCGACCGCACGGCGCTGCGCGGCCTGCCGGACGACCCGGCGCCGGCCGCCCTCGTCGAGGCGCTGCTGCACTACACCCACCGCACCGGCACCCGGCTCGTCGCGACCGGCGTGGAGACCGGCGCCCAGCTCGACGCCGTCCGCGGCCTCGGCATCCGGATCGCGCAGGGCACCCTGCTCGCCCCGCCCACGGCCGCCGGCCCCGCCCCGGCGCTGCGCACGCGCTCCTCAACCGCCACGCGCGCGCCGGGTCCGGCGCAGTGCGTCGGCGACTTCCTCCGCCCGGCGACGACGCTGCCGGACACCGCGACCTGCGACGACGTCCGGGAAACGCTGGCGGCGGCGGACGCGCCGAGCGGCGTCATCGGCGTCGACGAGCAGAACCGGCCGCGCTGGTCGGTCGACCGGACGCGGTTCCTGGTCGCGGTCACCGGGCCGTACGGGCACGCGCTGCACGCGAAGCGCCCGGCGGCGCGGCTCGCGGACACCCCGCACACGATCGAGGCCCGCGCGGGCGCGATGGAGTTCCTCGAGCTGGTCACCGACGCCGACTGGGGCCGCACCGGCGACGACGTCGTCGTGGTCGACGAGGCCGGCCGTTGCCTCGGCGTGGTGCTGGTGACCGAGGTGGTGCGCGGCGTGGCGGAGGCGAAGGTCGAGGCCGCGGCGGCGCTCAACCCGTTGACGCGGCTGCCGGGCAGCGACACGGTCGCCCGCGACGTCGCCCGCCGGATCACGATCGGCGAGCCGTTCGTCGCCGCGTGGCTGGACATCGACGCGTTCAAGGCGGTCAACGACACGGCCGGGTTCGCCGCGGGCGACGACCTGATCCGCGAGCTGGGCGGCGCGCTCACCGAGCTGGGCGGCGGCCTGCGCCGGATGCGGGTCAGCCACGTCGGCGGCGACGACTTCCTGGTGGTCTGCGACGTCGACGAGATCGCGACGGTGGCGGGCGCCCTGCTGGACCGCCACTGGACGGCCGACGGCATGCCGGTGACGGTGTCCCTGGCGACGCTGGTCTGCGCGAGCGGCTCGATCCGGTCGTACCAGGAGGTTTCGCGGCTGCTGGCGCCGTTGAAGAAGCGCGCCAAGGCGGTACCGGGATCGAGCTGGGTGCTCGGCCGGCCGGGCTCGGACCGCGTCGAAGTCTTGCGCGGCATCGGCACCCGCGGCCTGCAGGCCGCCGCGGGTTAGGGTGGTGCCGCGGGCTCCGACGGTGCGGCAGGATGAGCCGCATGGTGGAGATCAGCTTCCTGGCCGAATCCGACCGTGCCTCCTGGGAACCGCTGGCCCGGGGCAAGGACACCTACTTCGCCGTCGAACGCGGTGACGACGCCTACGAACGGACTTGGCGGCGCTTGCTCGACGACGAACGGATCCGCGGCGTCGCCGCCTGGCTGGACGGCCGGATGGTCGGTATCGCGCACTACTTGTTCCACGCGAGTGTCTGGTACGCCGGGAAGTGCTACCTGGCGGACCTGTTCGTGGACCCGGCAGTCCGGCGGCGGGGTGTCGCGACGGCCGTGATCGAATGGGTGGCGCGGGACGCCGAGGAGCACGGTTTCCCCGGCCTCTACTGGAACACGCTGGAAGACGCCCCGGCTCGGGCGCTGTACGACAAGGTGGGCAAGCTCCACGAAGGACTCATCCACTACGCCTACCGGCGCGACGCGCGTCAGCGCTGAAAGCCGATCACCGCCGGTCAGAAGTACGCGCGCAGGTAGCCTGCGAACCGCTCGTCGACCTCCTCCGGCGCCAGGCCGAAGTCCGCCAGGCTGTACTTGTGCGCGGGCTTCGCCGAACCCGAGCGGCTTTCCGTGTGCAGTGCGGTCATCGCCGCCCGCGCGTCGCCGGTCAGCGTCAGTCCGAAGTGGTCGTACACTGTGGACACCGTGCCGATCGGGTCCGCCACGAAGTCCTCGTAGCGCACGTCGCAGAACTGGGCCGCGTCGTACCGGGCGCGGGCCGCGTGGAACTCGTCGGCGCCGCGGGCCCACAGGTCGAGCTGGGACTTGCCCAGCACCTCGCCGCGGAACTTCGCCGACCAGCCGTCCGCCGCCTTCTCGGCGAGGCTGCACATCGAGCCCATGATCGTGCTCGGCGCGCGGTGGGTCTGGATCACCAGCGCGTCCGGGTACGCGGCCATCAGCGCGTCCAGGGCGAAGAGGTGGCTCGGGTTCTTGAGCACCCACCGCTTGCCCGCGTCCGGCAGCCCGATCAGCTGCAGGTTCCGCCGATGCCGGGCGTAGGCGTCCGCCCAGTCCTGCTTCGCGAGCCAGCGCGAGTAGCGCGGCACGTGCGCGAGGCATTCGAACGACACCGACCGCATCGACTGGCGAAGCAGCTGCCAGCACTCCTCCACCTGGTCCGCGGACATGTGGTGGACACCCATGAACTCCGGGTGCTCGACGTGGTGGCGTTCGTACCCGGCCTGGATCCCCTGGAACACCGGGTTCTCCGCCCACGTCGAGCGCGGCGGCCGCGGCTGCGGGACCTCGGCGAGCCAGACTTCGAGGCCCTGGTGCCCCGGGTCCTCGGCGAGCAGCCGGTGCAGCGCGGTCGTGCCGGTGCGGGGCAGGCCGGTGACGAAGATCGGCCGCTCGATCGCCACGGAAGCCGACGCCGGGTGCTGCTTCCAGCCGGCCTCGCTGAGCAGCCGGGCGACGAGCGCGCCGCGCAGCATCGCGCGGTGCACCTTGTTGCCGAACGGCGTGAGGTCCTCGTCGGCCTCGTACGACTCCAGCAGCACGCGCAGGCCTTCGACGTACTCGTCGTCACCGAAGTCGCCGAGCCCGGTGAGCTTGGTGGCCGACGCGTGCAGGTCCTCGACGGTGCCGACGTCTTCGCGGCCGGGGAGCATGGATCCTCCTAGTGGTGGTACTCGCCGCCGTTGACGTCGAGGCACTGCCCGGTGATCGCGCGCGCCATCGGCGAGGCGAGGAACACCACGGCGTCGGCGATCTCATCGGGCTCCGGCAGCTTCCGCAGGTCTGTCGTGGACGCGGTTTCGGCGTAGATCTCCTCCGGCGTGGTGCCTCGTTCCTTGGCCAGGTAGGCGAAGTACCACTTGAGGTTCGGTGCCCAGATGTACCCGGGCGCGACCGTGTTGACCCGGATGCCGTCGGGCCCGAGTTCGCTGGCGAGGCTCTGCGAGAGCGACAGCAGCGCCGACTTCGCCATCTTGTAGGCGCCGAACGTGCGCCGCGAATGCCGCAGCACCGCCGAGTTGATCATCACCAGCGAGCCCTTGCTCTCCTTGAGCGCGGGCAGGAACAGCCGGGTCAGGCGCAGCACCGAGATCCCGGCCGTTTCGAACCCGGCCCGGACGGCGTCGAGGTCCACAGTGGCCAGATCGGTCAGCGGCGGGACCGCGAAGGCGTTGTGCACCACCGTGTCCACCCGGCCGAACGCCTCGACCGCCTCGCTCACCAAGTGAGCGGCGGAGTCCTCGTCGTCGATGTCGGTGCGGACCGCGACGGCGCGCCGCCCGAGGTCGGTGACCTCCTTCGCGACCTCGGTGAGCCGTGACTCGGTGCGCGCGGCGAGCACGACGTCCGCGCCGGCCAGCGCGCTGCGCACGGCGATGGACCGGCCGAGCCCCGGGCCGATACCCGAGACCACGACCACCTTGCCCTGCAGGAGGTTCTCCACGCTCACCCCAGCATCCGGGCGGCGACGGCGTCCTGCCGGGCCGCGATCCGCGCCGTCCACTCGGCCGGCGTCACGCGCGCTTCGTCGTGGAACGGCAGCCGGTCCGGTAGCTCGTCCACCTTGACCACCTCGACGACCGGTCCGTCGGCCGGGCCGAGGTCCCGCGCGAGCCGCTGCCAGCGGATCTGGACGTACCCGCGCTCGTGCCCGGTGCGCTCCAGCCAGTTCGCCACGCCGGGGTCGCGCTCGCTGATGACGAACCGGATCTTGCCGTCCGGGTCGACGCGGGCCTGATCCGCGGTGAGGCTCGTCTGGTGGTTGATGTAGTCCAGCGAGACGTACCAGAGGCTGCCCAGCTGGATGCCCTGGTACGGCGCGTCCGCGCACTTCGGCACGGTGACGACCATCGCCTCTTCGTCGCCCAGCTCGTAGTGCCCGGCCGAGGAGAACTGCGTGGTCAGCCCGCCCGGCGTCGAGCGCGGCTCGGTCATCGTGTTCACCGGCAGGTTGTCGTAGAACCACTTCGGGAAGGCCAGGAACGTCCTGAGCCGGCTCAGCAGGATCTTGCCGGTGACGCCGTAGCGCTTGGCCATCGCCGACCGGTCCGGCACCGGCGGCGCGTGGCCCGCCGTGTCGACGCACCGGATGCGGATCTCGCCGCGCTTCTCGGTCGCCCAGTCGCTGTGGACCTCGCGGACGACGAGCATCGACGAGCCCTCGCCCAGCACGAAGTAGTCGGGTCCCGGGTTCTCGCGAGCCGGGCCGAAGCGCAGTGCGAACCGGCCGTCTTCGCCGATTTCGATCGCGCGGTCGTCGAACGCGGCGAGGCTGTCGGGCACCACGACCGGCGAGTAGTCGCCGTTGAGGATCTGGAAGCTGAGGTCGGCGGTGGTCCCGCGGACGCCGGTGACCAGGTACTCGCGGTCGGCGCGGATGTTCGCGTTGAAGTAGAGGGTGTCCGGGTTGTCCAGGCCCATCTTCGTGTACGGCCCAGTGGACGCGGTGAAGTACGGGAAGTCGCGCTGGTAGGCCCAGGCCATCTGCAGCGACGCGCGGATGCTCCCGGCGAGGTAGTCGTAGCCCTCCAGGAGGCCTTGCTCGGTTTGCGCCGGCGGGGCTTCGGCGATCAGTTTCTCGGCCTCGGCGATCGCGTCGGCGAACGGCCGGGTCAACGAGAACTCGTTCTCGATCATGCCGGCACGGCCCAGCGGTTCGCGAGCAGCCGGAAGCCCGGGTCGTCGGCCCACGAGAGCATCGACTCGTAGGTCCGGACGTACCCGATGTGCGTCATCCGCCAGGCGCCGTCGGCCTCGCGGCGATAGGTGTCCTCGTAGAAGGCGGCGCCCTCGATGATCACCTTGTGGTCGGGGACGATGACCTTGTCGGTGAACGACCACCGCCCGGTCGCGGTGTCGCCGTCGACCTCGATCTCGGGCTGACCTGCGTGGTGGACGGTGATGATGCCGTTGCCGAGGCTCTCGGTGAGGAACTCGACGATCGCGTCGCGCCCCTCGAACTTCTTCCCGTCACCGCCCACGGCGTGCGTCCCGTAGTCGGCCGTGGCGTCGACGGTGAACGTGTCGGCCACCTCGTCCCACAGCTTCAGGTCCACGCCGCGCAGGTACCGGTACTTCAGCCGCTTGATCTCTTCGAGTACGACCAGGTCCATGTCCCCAGGGTCCCGCACCGCTTGACCGATGACAAGAACATGTTCTACTTTTTTCGAGTGTCCGTGACCTCGTACGAGCTATCGCACCTGGCCGCGCTCGAAGCGGAGGCCGTGCACGTCTTCCGTGAGGTCGCGGCGACCTTCGAACGCCCGGTGCTGCTCTTCTCCGGCGGCAAGGACTCCGTGGTGATGCTGCACGCCGCCGCGAAGGCGTTCTGGCCGGCGCCGTTGCCCTTCCCCGTGCTGCACGTCGACACCGGCCACAACTTCGACGAGGTGCTGCGGTTCCGCGACGAGACCGTCGCCGCGCTGAACCTCCGGCTGCACGTCGCGAGCGTGCAGGACGACCTCGACGCCGGCCGCGTCGTCGAGGAGACCGGTCCGGGAGCCAGCCGCAACCGGCTGCAGACGGTCACGCTGCTGCGGGCGATCCGCGAGGGCGGCTTCGACGCCGTGTTCGGTGGCGCCCGACGCGACGAGGAGAAGGCCCGCGCGAAGGAGCGCGTGTTCAGCTTCCGCGACGAACACGGCCAGTGGGATCCGCGGGCGCAGCGCCCGGAACTGTGGAACCTCTACAACGGGCGGCACCGGCGCGGCGAGCACATCCGCGTCTTCCCGCTGTCGAACTGGACCGAGCTGGACATCTGGCAGTACGTCCGCGACGAGCGAATCGCCCTGCCACCGCTCTACTACGCGCACCGGCGCCCGGTGGTCCAGCGGGACGGCATGCTGCTGGCGGCCACGCGCTTCCTGTCCCTTGTGGACGGAGAGACGCCGTACGAGGCGACCGTGCGCTTCCGGACCGTCGGCGACGCGACGTGTACCGGCTGCGTCGAATCGTCGGCGGCGACACCGTCCGAAGTGGTCGCCGAGGTCGCCGCGACCCGCGTCACCGAACGCGGGGCGACCCGTGCGGACGACCGGATTTCCGAAGCAGGCATGGAAGACCGCAAGCGGGAAGGCTACTTCTGATGCAGCTGCTGCGGATCGCCACGGCCGGGAGCGTGGACGACGGGAAGTCCACCTTGATCGGGCGGCTGCTGTTCGACTCGAAGGCGATCTTCACCGACCAGCTCGCCGCCGTCGAGCGCGCCAGCCGGGACCGCGGCGAGGACTACCCGGACCTCGCGCTGCTCACCGACGGCCTGCGCGCCGAGCGCGAGCAGGGCATCACGATCGACGTCGCGCACCGCTACTTCGCCACGCCCAAGCGGAAGTTCATCATCGCGGACACCCCCGGGCACCTGCAGTACACGCGGAACATGGTGACCGGCGCGTCGACGGCCGACCTGGCCCTGGTCCTGGTCGACGCGCGCAAGGGCGTCCTGGAACAGTCGCGGCGGCACGCGTTCCTCGCGTCGCTGCTCGGGATCGGGCACCTCGTGGTGTGCGTGAACAAGATGGACCTCGTCGGCTGGTCGCAGGAGCGGTTCGACGAGATCCGCGAGGACTTCCGGCGGTTCGCGATGAAACTGGACATCGCCGACCTGACGTTCGTCCCGGTTTCGGCGCTGCACGGCGACAACGTCGTCCACCGCAGCGCGAGCATGCCCTGGTACGAAGGAACTTCCCTGCTGCACCAGCTGGAGGAGGTGCACGTCGCGTCCGACCGCAACCTGATCGACGCGCGGTTCCCGGTGCAGTACGTGATCCGCCGGTCGGACTTCCGCGGCTACGCGGGCACCATCGCCGGCGGGGTGTTCAAGCCGGGCGACGAGGTCGTGGCGCTGCCGTCGGGGTTCACGTCCACGGTCCGGGCGGTGTGGGGGCCGGGCGGGACACCGCTTTCCGAAGCCTTCACCGGACAGGCGGTGGCGGTCGAGCTGGCCGATGACCTGGACCTGGGGCGGGGCGCGATGCTGTGCCGCCCGGGCAACCGCGCGGAGTCCGCCCACGAGGTCGACGCGCTGGTGTGCTGGTTCTCGCCGCGGGCTTCCTTGACGCCGGGCGCTTCCTACGTCGTCCGGCACACGACCACCGAGACCCGCGGTTCGGTGGAGCGGCTGGACTACCGGCTCGACGTCACCACCCTGCACCGCGACTCCGCGGAATCGTTGTCGCTGAACGACATCGGCCGCATCCGGCTGCGCACGCGCGCCCCGCTGCTGTTCGACCCGTATCGCCGCAACCGGGCCACGGGCGGGTTCCTGCTGGTCGACGACCACACCGGCGACACGGTCGCGGCCGGGATGATCACCGGCGCCGCGGCGTCCCCGATCGTCTGGCACACCGCGGCGGTGCGGCGCGAGGACCGGCCGACCCGGGGCGCCACGGTGTGGCTGACCGGGCTCTCGGCGTCGGGCAAGTCGTCGGTGGCGCTCGAGCTGGAACGCCGGCTGGTCGCCGCGGGCCGCCCGGCCTACCTCCTGGACGGCGACAACCTGCGCCACGGGCTGAACAAGGGCCTCGGGTTCAGCCCGGCGGACCGCGCGGAGAACGTCCGCCGGGTGGCGGAGGTGGCGCGCCTGTTCGCGGACGCGGGCGTGGTGGCGATCGCGTCGCTGATCAGCCCGTATGCGGCCGACCGCGCTTCGGCTCGAGCGATCTCCGCGGATCTGCCGTTCGTGGAGGTCTTCGTGGACACGCCCCTGGAGGTGTGCGAGGCGCGGGACCCGAAGGGGATGTACGCCAAGGCGCGGGCGGGCGAGATCCGGGGGTTCACCGGGGTCGACGCGCCGTACGAACGTCCGTCGTCACCCGATCTGGTGCTGCGCCCGGGCGACGGCGACCCGGCGGCGATGGCCGCGGCGATCCACGCCGTCCTCGACCGGAACGTGTCCTGAAGCGGCCAGTGACGTCGGAAGCGTGTGCGTCACAGCTCGGTCTATGGTCTGATATGTCCGCTGACCGGGGTGTTGCAGAGGGGAAATGCAGTGAAAAGCGTGGTGTGGTGGTCGATCGGCCTGCTGTTCGGGCTGGGGCTGGTGTCACTCGGCCTGTTCGGCTCCGGGGATCCCAACTCCAAGGTGCTCTGCGGCAGCGAAGAGATGCGGCCGGGGCAGACCTGCGAGAGGACCCAGTACGGCCAGACGAGCACCGAGACCTACGAAGAGAAGCGCCAGGAATCGATCGACAGCGCGAACACCTTCAACAACGGCGGCCGGTGGGTCACGGTCGGGATCGGCGCGGGAATCGGCGCCCTGTGCGGGTGGCGGCTGGTCGTCGCGGTCCGGCGCCGGGCCGGCCGTACCGTGCCCGGGCAGCAGACCGGCTTCGGTCCGCCGCCGGGATACCCGCAGCAGGGCTACCAGCCGCAGGGATTCCCGGCCCCGCAGGAGTTCCCGCAGCAGCCTGGATATCAGCACCAGCAGCAGGGATTCCCGCCGCCGCAGGGGTTTCAGCAAGCCCCGCCGCCGGGGTACCAGCCGCCGCGTGGGCCGTACCAGCAGTAACAACCTGGAGCGTGCCGGGTGAGCGAGCCGGCGGATCGGGCCCGTGACGGAGGGGCGCGCTAACCCGCCGGCGTCACGAACCCCGAGTCGTACGCCCGGATCACCGCCTGGGTCCGGTCCCGCGCGCCCAGCTTCGCCAGCACGTTGCCGACGTGGGTCTTCACCGTCTGGATCCCCAGGTACAGCTCGCCCGCGATCTCCACATTGGACAGCCCGGACGCCATCAGCCGCAGCACCTCGCGCTCGCGGTCGGTCAGCCCGGCCCGCGCCAGGCCGTCACCGGTGGGTGCCGGCGCGTGGTGGGCGGCGAGACGGCGGATCGCCGCCGGGAACAGCAGCGACTCCCCCGCCACCACCGTCCGGATTCCCGCGACGATCTCCTCCGGCCGCGCCCGCTTGAGGAGGAACCCGCTGGCGCCGGCGACCAGCGCGTCGTAGACGTAGTCGTCGTTCTCGAAGGTGGTCACCACGATCACCTTCGGCGGACTGTCCATCGTGGACATCAGGTGCGTGGTGGCGCGGATCCCGTCGACCGCGGGCATCCGCACGTCCATCAGCACGACGTCCGGGCGCAGCCGGGCCACGAGCCCGGGCACCTCGGCGCCGTCGGCGGCCTCGCCGAGCACGCTCAGGTCGTCCTCGCTGTCGATGATCGCCCGCAGCCCGGCGCGGATCAGCGGCTCGTCGTCGACCAGCAGCACCCCGGCGGTCATCGCCCGCTCCCCCACGGCACCCGCACCACGACCTCCCACCGTTCGTCCACCCGCCCGGCCGACAGCGCGCCGCCGAGCACCTCGACCCGCTCGGTCATCCCCCGCAGGCCGCGGCCGCCGCCGGTGCGGCCGGAGCCGGCCCCCAGCGGGTTGGCGACCCGGGCGAGGAGGCCGTGCGCCGCGACGTCGACGACCACCGTCACCGGGACCCTACCGGCGTGCCGCACCGCGTTGGTCAGGCATTCCTGCAGGATCCGGTAGACCTCGCGCGACACCACCGCGGGCACCGCGGCCAGGTCACCGCCGAGCTCGGCCGTGACGTCGGTGCCGGCCAGCCGCGTCGTTTCGAGCAGGGTCTCCAGGTCGGCCAGCCCCGGCTGCGGCGTCCGGCCGGCCGCCTCGTCGCGCAGCAGCCCGAGGACGTGGTCGAGGTCGTCGAGCGCGGTGCGGGCGGACTCCTCGATCGCGCCGAGCGCGCGTTCGGTGAAGTCCGGGTCGGTGCGCAGCGTCCGCCGGGCGGCCCCGGCCTGGACGGTGACGACGCTCAGCGCGTGCCCGACCGAGTCGTGCAGCTCCCGGGCCAGGCGGTTGCGTTCGGCGAGCTGCCCGGTGCGCCGTTCCAGCTGGGCGATCCGGTCGGCGGCGGTCATCCCGAGCAGCCGGACCGCGGCCTTCCGCAGCCCGGCGCCGATCGCCCGGACGGCGTAGATCAGCAGCACGGTGGCGACGAGGAACACGACGGGCAGCCAGACGGAGGGCCAGCCCGTCGGCACGGTGACCTCGTCGCTCCCGGCGGTCTGGAAGAGGTGCCCGGTGAACACGGCACTGACCGAGATCCCGACGGCCACGGGCGCGGCCAGGCTGAAGAAGCTGACGACGAACCCGGCGACGACGTGCAGCACGAACATCCCCGCGGCCCGCCGCCGCCCCGGCCGGGTCCGCGGTTTCGCGGGGGCGCCGGGCACGGGATCGTCGAGCAGTTCCCGGACGGCGGTGGACTCGAGGACGTGCACGGCGGGCAGAAAGGCGGTGCCGCCGAGGACGACCAGGGTGAGCAGCCCGCCGACGAGGGTGGCGCGCTCGAGGGTGGTGACGAAGGGCAGCAGCGACGGCACGGCGACCGCGGAGAACAGCAGGTAGGGAACGCTGATGGCACCGCCGAGGACGAGGTACACCCAGCGGCGGTAGGTCGCCTTGCTCGTCAGGGGGCGGAGTACGCGCACCGGTCGATCTTCGCAGGCAGCGCCGTCGGCCGCCTCCCTCTCGGGATGGACGCCGCCGCGGTTCGGCCACCCGGCTTCCACCGCCTGGCTTCTGCCGCGGCTGTGCACCGGCTCCCAGCCCACGCCCACGATCCGACGCCGCGAATGACTCATTCGCGACACCGAATCCGTCGTCCCCCTGCCGGGGCGGCCGGGCCGGGTTCGACCGCTGACAGCAGTGCGCCCCAAGGTGGCCTTCGGTGCGTCTGACGCACCCAAGGCGGCCTTCGGTGCGTCAGACGCACCCAAGGCCACCTTGGGGCGCTCGAAGGTGAGCTAGAAGGCGACCTTGCGCAGCTCCGAAGCCGCGAAGCCGTTCACCCACAGCGACTGCACCTTCGCCGCCTCGGCAGACGAAGGCTTCGCGTTCTTGCACGCCGTCCCCGGGCCGTGGCCGGACATCAGCTCCGTGCACGGGCCCGTGTAGTGGTCCGGCAGCCCGAGGTTGTGGCCCAGTTCGTGCGCCGCGATGCGGGTCGGGTCGAAGCCCTCCGCCACCTGGCTCGTGTCCAGGTAGATGTCGCCGCGGCCGTGGCCGTTCGTGTTCGTGTACGAACCGCCGCTGTGGATCTCGTGGAACGTGATCGTCGCCCCCGAGCTCCGCTTGACCAGCTTCACGTCCGTGACCGCGGCGTTCCAGTTGGCCGCGCCCTGGTCGATCTGCGCGAGGTAGTCCGGTGCGCCCGACGAGCTGTAGTACAGCGTCGTGACGGCGGCCGCCGAAGCGCCGGGAGCGACGGCGAGCCCCACGCCCAGCGGGGCCGCGACCGCCGTGGCCAGTGCCACGATCCGGCCGAGCACGCGTCCGTTCATCGTGTCTCCTCAGGTCCGTTTCAGAGAACATTCAACCGTGGTCCGCGCGATCAGGTTAGAAGCCCACGAGCGATCCGGGCCACGGCCGAAAGTAGCTCCCTCCCGGGAGGGAGCCCGGTCCCGCCGCCGGATGAGCCGGCCGGCCCGGCCCGCGTGGTCTGCTCTGCGGCATGGACGTCCTGCTGGGCCTGCTGACCCTCCCCCTCTACGCACTCGTGCTCTGGCCGCTGGTCGTCGCGTCGCGGCGGGTGCTCGGGGTCCGGATCGGCGCCGTCCGCGCACTGTGCGGCGCCGCGTTCGGCTGGCTCGTCGCGGGCGGCATCGGCCAGGCGTTCCCGGTTTCCCTGCTGCACAACGGCGGCGCGGCCGTCGGGCTGCTGATTCCGTTGGCGGGCAGCGCTTTCCTCGCGACACTGATCTTCCTCTTCGTCGCCGAAATGGCCTTGCCAGGCGGGTTCCGGCCGCGCGCGATCGGCGCCAAGATCGCGCGCGCCCGCCGGTACTCGCAGATCAGCCGGATCGCCGTCAAGCACGGCCTCGGGCGCTACCTCGCCGGCCGCCGCGACCCCGATCTCGCGCCCGGCCGGCACGCCAAGCTCGCCCGCTCCCTGCGCCGCGCGCTGGAGGAAGGCGGCGTCACGTTCGTGAAGCTCGGCCAGGTGCTTTCCACGCGCGCGGACCTGCTGCCCCCGGTGTTCCTCGACGAGCTCGGCAAGCTGCAGGACCAGGTGGCACCGGCGAAGGCCGACGCCGTGTGGGCGGTGCTGACCGAGGAACTGGGCGGCTCACCCGACGACGTCTTCGCCGAGTTCGACCCGGAACCGCTGGCCACCGCGTCGGTCGCGCAGGTTTACCGGGCGAAGCTGCGCGGCGGCGAGGACGTCGTCGTCAAGGTCCAGCGCCCGGGCGTGCGGGAGCAGGCCGAGCGCGACATCGACATCGTCCGGCGCGTCGCCGCGGCGCTGGAGGAGCGCGCGGACTGGGCGCGCTCGCTCGGGGTCGCCGAGCTCGCCGACGGGTTCGCCGAAGCACTCACCGAGGAGCTCGACTTCACCATCGAGGCCCGCAACATCACCGCTGTGGCCGCGGCTTCCGGCCCGGACGTCGTCCTGCCGACCGTCCACAAGGCACTGTCCACCGAACGCGTCCTCGTCATGTCCCGGCTGGCGGGCCGGCCTCTCGAGACGGCGCCGGCGGCCGACCGCAAGCGGCTCGCGCGGTCGCTCCTGCGGTGCCTGCTCGACCAGGTGATGATCGGCGGCGTCTTCCACGCCGACCCGCACCCGGGCAACCTCATGGTCCTGGAAGACGGCCGCCTGGGGCTGCTCGACTTCGGCTCGGTCGGCCGGCTCGACGCCGGGCTGTGCGGCGGCCTGCAGAACCTGGTCCTGGCCCTCGATCGCGGCGACCCGGCGGCCCTGCGCGACGGGCTGCTGGAGATCGTCGACCGCACGGACGACATCGACGAGCAGCGCCTCGAACGCGCCCTCGGCGCCCTGGTCGCCCGGCACTTCGGGCCCGGGCGCGCCGCCGGCCTCGACCTGTTCACCGGGCTGTTCCGCGTGGTCGCGGACTTCCGGCTGAGCGTGCCGCCGCCGGTCGCCGCCGTGTTCCGGGCGCTGGCCACGGTCGAGGGCACCCTGGCGGCGCTGGATCCTGCGTTCGACGTCGTGGCCGAGTCGCGCGCGTTCGCCGTCGAGCAGGTGGGCGCCCGGCTGCGGCCGGACTCGCTGCGCCACACCGCGCTCACCGAAGTCCTGGCGCTGCTGCCGGTGCTGCGCCGCATCCCCCGCCGCGTCGACCGCATCGGCGCCGCCCTCGAGGAGGGCCGGCTGTCGGTGAACGTCCGGCTGTTCTCCGACGAGCGCGACCGCGACGTCGTCACGAGCCTGGTCCACGAAGTCCTGCTGGCCTTCGTCGGCGCGGCGACCGGCCTGATGGCCGTCCTGCTGCTGGCCGGCGACGGCGGGCCGCGCATCGCGGCGGACCTGAGGCTGCACCAGGTGTTCGGCTACAACCTGCTGGTGATCAGCGCATTGGTGGGGCTGCGGCTGCTTTTCGTCGTCTTCCGGCGTTCCGGACGGCGGTCACGATCACTCCGGTGATGCCGGCCACGAACAGCACGAACCCGCCGAGGATCCACCACCGCAAGCCGGTCAAAGTCCCATCGGAGTACGGCGTTCCGGGCAGGCCCGCGTCGGTGAACGAGGTGACCGGGGTCAGCGGCTTCGGGGTGACGACCGTGCCGGTGGCGACCACGATCCCGGTGACGCCGGACAACCGCACCGGGCCGCCGAACCGTGAGTCGTCGGAATTGCCCCGGTTGTCCCCTTCGACGAAGATCGCGCCCTCGGGCACCTTGGCGGAGAACTCGAAGAGACCTTCGTAGCCGGGAGTGATGTAGGGCTCGGTGATCGGCTTGCCGTCGACCGAAAGGTGCTCGTCGGTGCAGCAGGCGACCGTGTCCCCGGCGACGCCGACCACGCGGACGACACTGATTCCGTCGCGGGGCGAATCGGCGTACGCACTCATGTCGAGGGCGACGAGATCTCCGCGGTGCACCTCCACGCCGTCCACCTGACGCACGACGAGCCGGTCTCCGGACGCGAGGGTCGGGCTCATGTTCCCACTCACCTGCGTATAGGCCTGGTACCCCAGCATCAGCCGGCCGAAGCCGTACCCACCGGCGCCGGCGCCGAGCACCGCGACGGCGATCATCAGCAGGAGCACCTTGGACACGGCGGAGCGGTTCGGCGCGGACGGCGGAGCGGGCGGAAAGGACATCTCGGTCACGGTGATCTATCGGGCCACGGCGCCCGCCGTTACCCCGTCCGGGGCGCGTACATGATCACCGCGACCCCGGCCAGGCACAGGAGCGCCCCGAGCACGTCGTAGCGGTCCGGGCGGTAACCGTCCGCCACCATCCCCCAGGCCAGCGAGCCCGCGACGAACACGCCGCCGTACGCCGCGAGGATGCGGCCGAAGTGGGCGTCCGGCTGCAGCGTCGCCACGAAGCCGTACACGCCGAGAGCCAGCAGCCCGCCGCCGATCCACAGCCAGCCGCGGTGTTCGCGGACGCCCTGCCACACCAGCCACGCGCCGCCGATTTCGCAGACCGCCGCGGCCAGGAACAGGAGGATCGAGCGCAGGACCACCCCGGGATACTACTTCCGTGCCGTTCACGCTGAGTCACCCCGCCGCCGTGCTCCCGCTGGCGAGACGACCGCTGGTACCGGCCGCGCTCGTCGCCGGGTCCGTCGCACCGGACGTCTTCTGGTTCGTGCCGCGGCTACCCGGCATCGGCCTCACCAGGACGCACGAGTTCGCGTCCGTCCTCTGGCTCGACCCGCTGCTCGCGCTCGCCCTGCTGGCGGTCTTCCAGATCGTCCTGAAGCGGCCGCTGCTCGCCTTGGCGCCGAAACCGCTGGCCGAGCGGCTCCCCCGCCACTTCAGCTGGAAGCGGCCGGGCTGGATCGCTCTGTCACTGATCCTCGGCGCCGCGACGCACGTCGGCTGGGACGCCTTCACCCACGAGCACGACGGGTTCCCGTTCCTGCGGACCCCGCTCGTCACCGGGGTCGACGTCGGCCGGCTGATCCAGCTGGTCAGCACGATCGCCGGAGCCGGGATCCTCGCCTGGTGGCTCGTGCGCTGGCACCGCACCGCACCCACCGAGCCGGCGCCGAGAGCCACCCGCCACCGCAAACCGGTGGTGGCGTTCCTCGCCGGCGGCACGCTGGCCGGCGTCCTGGCCGAGGTGCTGCCCTTCCTCGCCCACCACGACCCGATGACCCGCGCGGGCGTCGTCGGCAACGCGACCTACCTGCTGGCCACCGGCGCCGGCAGCGGGTTCGCCGCCGCGCTCGTCCTCTACGCGCTGGCCTGGCACGCGCGGTATAGGTCGTTATACACAAAGCGGGCCACCTCGGGAGGTGGCCCGCTCGATGCGAAAGAAGTCAGACGGTGAAGCCGAGGGCGCGCAGTTGCTCGCGGCCGTCCTCGGTGATCTTCTCCGGGCCCCACGGCGGCATCCAGACCCAGTTGATGCGGAAGTCCTTGACGAGGCCGCCGGACGTCAGCGCGGCCGACGTCTGGTCTTCGATGACGTCGGTCAGCGGGCAGGCCGCCGACGTGAGCGTCATGTCGATGGTGGCGGTGTTGTCCTGCTCGACGCGGATGTCGTAAACCAGGCCCAGGTCGACGACGTTGATGCCGAGTTCCGGGTCGACGACGTCGCGCATGGCTTCCTCGACGTCCTCGAGCTTGGCGAGGTCGAGGTCCTGCGTGGCCGTGGTCTCGGCGTCGAGGTCGGCGGCGGTCCGGCCCTCGCGCGCGTCGGTGGCGGTGTCTTCGGTCATGCTTTCTCAGCTCCACTGGTGGTCCGGGCGACGGCGTCCTTGAAAGCCATCCAGCCGAGGAGGGCGCACTTGACGCGGGCGGGGTACTTGGCGACGCCCGCGAAGGCGATCCCGTCCTCCAGCACGTCCTCGTCCGGCTCGATCTTTCCCTTGCCCTGCATCAGTTCCACGAAGGCGTCCATGGTGGTGAACGCCTCCTCAAGCGTGTGGCCGACGACGAGATCCGTCAAGACCGACGTCGAGGCCTGGCTGATGGAGCAGCCCTGGCCGTCGTAGGAGACGTCGGCGACCTTACCGTCGTCGAGCTTGACCCGCAGGGTCACCTCGTCGCCGCAGGTCGGGTTGACCTGGAACGACTCGGCGTCGAACGGGTCGCGCAGGCCGCGGCCGTGCGGGTTCTTGTAGTGGTCCAGGATGATCTCCTGGTACATGCTTTCCAGGTTCACTGCGCCACCCCGAAGAACTTCTGGGCTTCGCGAACACCCGCTACCAGGGCGTCCACTTCGGACAGCGTGTTGTACAGGTAGAACGACGCGCGCACGGTCGCCTGGGCGTTGCAGGCCCGGTGCAGCGGCCACGCGCAGTGGTGGCCGACGCGGACGGCGATGCCGAGGCTGTCGAGCACCTGGCCGGCGTCGTGCGGGTGCACGCCGTCGATCACGAACGACACGGTCGCGCCGCGGTCCGCCACGTCGGTCGGCCCGACGATCCGGACACCCGGGATCGCGCCGACGCCTTCGAGGGCCGCCGCGGCGAGCTCGTGCTCGTGCGCCGCGATCCGGTCCATGCCGATGGCCGAGAGGTAGTCGACGGCCGCGCCGAGGCCGATGGCCTGCGACGTCATCGGCACGCCGGCCTCGAACCGCTGCGGCGGCGGCGCGAAGGTGGAGCCCTCCATGCGGACCATCTCGATCATCGACCCGCCGGTGAGGAACGGCGGCATCGCTTCGAGCAGCTCGGTGCGCCCGTAGAGCACGCCGATGCCGGACGGGCCGAGCATCTTGTGCCCGGAGAACACCGCGAAGTCGACACCCAGCGCGTGGAAGTCCACCGGGCCCTGCTTATACAAACCATGCGGCACCGACTGGCAGGCGTCGAGCACGGTCAGCGCGCCGACGGCCTTCGCTTTCTCGACGAGCAGCGAGACGGGGTTGACCGTGCCGAGCACGTTCGACTGGTGCGCGAACGCGACGACCTTGGTCTTCGGGGTGATCAGCTTGTCCACATCGGACAGGTCGAGGCGCCCCTCGGGAGTCACCTTGAACCACTTCAGCGTGGCCCCGGTGCGCTGGCACAGCTGCTGCCACGGCACGAGGTTCGCGTGGTGCTCCATCTCGGTGATGACGATCTCGTCACCCGGGCCGACGACGAACCGCGAAGCCTCGGGGCCGGCCGTGGCGGCGTTGCTCATCGAGTACGCGACGAGGTTGATGCCCTCGGTCGCGTTCTTGGTGAACACCAGCTCTTCGGGGTCGGCGCCGACGAACTCCGCGATCTTCGCGCGCGCGGACTCGTAGGCGTCGGTGGCCTCTTCGGACAGCTGGTGCGCACCGCGGTGGACGGCGGCGTTCGACGTGAACACGTAGTCGCGTTCGGCGTCGAACACCGCGGTCGGGCGTTGCGACGTCGCGCCGGAGTCCAGGTACACCAAGGGTTTCCCGTCGCGGACGGTGCGCGACAGGATGGGGAAGTCGGCCCTCAGGGCCGCCACGTCGAGTGGCAGAGAGCTGGCCGAGGTGGTGGTCATCGGGCCGACTCCTCTCGTTCTCGGTGTCGTACGGGGGAAAACGTCAGAGCGCGGCCGGCTCGGGCTTGCCGACGTACTTGACGTAGCCGTGCTCCTCCAGCTCGTCGGCCAGCTCCTTGCCGCCCGACTCGACGATCTTGCCGCCGGCGAAGACGTGCACGAAGTCCGGCGTGATGTGCCGCAGGATCCGGGTGTAGTGCGTGATCAGCATGACGCCGACCTCGCTCGAAGCCTTGTACGCGTTCACGCCCTCGGAGACGACGCGCAGGGCGTCGACGTCGAGACCGGAGTCGGTCTCGTCGAGGATGGCGAACTTCGGCTTGAGCAGCGCCAGCTGCAGGATCTCGTGGCGCTTCTTCTCGCCGCCGGAGAACCCTTCGTTGACCGAGCGCTCGGCGAACTCCTGCGAGATCTCGAGCTTGCCCATCTCCTCCTTGACCTCCTTGACCCAGTGGCGCAGCTTGGGGGCCTCGCCACGGACCGCGGTGGCCGCGGTGCGGAGGAAGTTGGACATGGACACGCCGGGCACCTCGACCGGGTACTGCATGGCCAGGAAGAGGCCGGCGCGGGCGCGCTCGTCGACGCTCATCTCGAGGACGTTCTCGCCGTCGAGCAGCACCTCGCCGGAGGTCACCTGGTACTTCGGGTGGCCGGCGATCGCGTAGGACAGGGTGGACTTGCCGGAGCCGTTGGGGCCCATGATCGCGTGCGTCTCGCCCGACTTGATCGTCAGGTTCACGCCCTTGAGGATCTCCTTGGCGCCTTCGTCGGTCTCGACCGAGGCGTGCAGGTCCTTGATTTCCAGGGTAGCCATTCTTCGTTTCCTAAAGTCTGCGGTGGACGGCGTCAGGCGCCAACGGCTTCGAGCTCGGCCTCGATCGCGGCTTCGAGGCGCTCGCGCACCTCGGGGACGTCGATCTTCACCAGGATCTCGTGGAAGAACCCGCGCACGACCAAGCGCCGGGCGGCTTCTTCGGCGATCCCGCGCGACTGCAGGTAGAACAACTGCTCGTCGTCGAACCTTCCCGTCGCGCTCGCGTGGCCGGCGCCTTCGATCTCGCCGGTCTCGATCTCGAGGTTCGGCACGGAGTCCGCGCGGGCGCCCGGCGTGAGCACCAGGTTGCGGTTGAACTCGTAGGTGTCGGTGGCCTCGGCCGCGGCGCGGATCAGCACGTCGCCGATCCACACCGTGTGCGCGCCCTCGCCCTGCAGCGCGCCCTTGTAGCCCACGCGCGACTTGCAGTTCGGCACCGCGTGGTCGACGAAGAGGCGGTGCTCCTGGTGCTGGCCGCCGTCGGCGAAGTAGACGCCGAGCATCTCGACGTCGCCGCCCTTGTCGGCGAAGGTCGCCGTCGGCGAGACGCGGACCAGGTCGCCGCCCAGGGTGATGACCGTGTGCTTGAGCGAGGCGTCGCGGCCGAGCTTCAGGTGCTGCTCGGAGACGTGCACCGCGTCGTCGGCCCAGTCCTGGACGCTGACCACGGTGATCTTCGCGCCGTCGCCGATGACGAACTCGACGTTGTCGGCGTAGGTGCCGGAGCCGACGTGGTCGAGCACGATGAGGGCTTCGGCGAACGCCTCGGCGCGGACCTGCAGGTGCCCGTAGGCGACCTTGTCCTCGCCCGGGCCGTGGATGCGCAGCACCGACGGCTTGGACGCCTTCGTCTCCTTGGGCACCGTCACGATGGTGGCCTTGGTGAACGAGGAATACGCCTGCGCGGCGATCCGGTCGCTCGGGACGCCGGCCTGGCCCAGCCGCGGGTCGTCGCGGCCGACGGTCACGATGCCCAGCTCGGGGGCGGCGTCGGCTTCGAGGGCGATCTCGCCGGTGGCGACCGCGCTGCCGTCGTGCAGGCCGCGCAGCCGCTTCATCGGCGTGAAGCGCCAGTTCTCCTCACGGCCGCCCGGGACCTCGAAGGCCTCGACGTCGTAGGAGGTGAAGCGCTCCGCGCGGGAGGCCGCCGGAATGACGGCCCCCTCGCGCAGAGACTCCGAAACGTTGTTCTCGGTAACCGACATGACTAGCCGACGGACCCTTCCATCTGGAGCTCGATCAGGCGGTTCAGCTCGAGCGCGTACTCCATCGGCAGCTCACGCGCGATGGGCTCGACGAACCCGCGCACGATCATCGCCATCGCCTCGGCCTCGTCGAGGCCGCGCGACATCAGGTAGAACAGCTGCTCTTCGCTGACCTTGGACACCGTGGCCTCGTGGCCCATGGACACCTCGTCGTTGCGGATGTCCACGTACGGGTAGGTGTCCGAGCGCGAGATCGTGTCGACCAGCAGGGCGTCGCAGACCACGCTGGAGCGCGAGTGGTGCGCGCGCTTCGCGACGCGGACCAGGCCGCGGTACGAGGTGCGGCCACCGCCGCGCGCCACCGACTTCGACACGATCGTCGAAGAGGTGTACGGCGCGAGGTGCTCCATCTTGGCGCCCGCGTCCTGGTGCTGGCCCTCGCCCGCGAACGCGACCGAAAGCACCTCACCCTTGGCGTGCTCGCCCATGAGGAAGACCGACGGGTACTTCATCGTCACCTTGGAACCGATGTTGCCGTCGATCCATTCCATGGTCGCGCCCTCTTCGCACTTGGCGCGCTTGGTGACCAGGTTGTAGACGTTGTTCGACCAGTTCTGGATGGTCGTGTAGCGGCAGCGGGCGCCCTTCTTGACGATGATCTCCACGACCGCCGAGTGCAGCGAGTCGGACTGGTAGATCGGCGCCGTGCAGCCCTCGACGTAGTGCACGTAGGCGTCTTCGTCGACGATGATCAGGGTGCGCTCGAACTGGCCCATGTTCTCGGTGTTGATCCGGAAGTAGGCCTGCAGCGGGATGTCCACCTTGACGCCCTTGGGCACGTAGATGAACGAGCCGCCGGACCACACCGCCGTGTTCAGCGCGGAGAACTTGTTGTCGCCGGCCGGGATGACCGAGCCGAAGTACTCCTCGAACAGCTCCGGCTGCTCGCGCAGCGCGGTGTCCGTGTCAAGGAAGAGCACGCCCTGCTTCTCGAGGTCCTCGCGGATCGAGTGGTAGACGACCTCGGACTCGTACTGGGCCGCGACACCGGCCACTAGGCGCTGCTTCTCCGCCTCGGGGATGCCGAGCTTGTCGTACGTGTTCTTGATGTCCTCGGGCAGGTCTTCCCAGCTCGCAGCCTGCTTCTCGCTGGAGCGGACGAAGTACTTGATGTTGTCGAAGTCGATCCCGGAGAGGTCGGCCCCCCAGTTGGGCATGGGCTTCTTCTCGAAGAGCTTGAGCGCCTTCAGTCGCGCTTCGCGCATCCACTCCGGCTCGGACTTCTTCCCGGAGATGTCGGTGACGACATCCTCGTTCAGCCCGCGACGGGCGCTGGCGCCCGCTTCGTCGGAGTCGGCCCAGCCGAACGCGTACTTGCCAAGGGACTCGATGGTCTCTTCCTGGCTCAGTGGCGCGGTGGTGGGAGTGCGCTGCTCGGCAGCGGCAGTCATGCGGGTTTCCCTCCATTCGGGATCCGTGCTGTGCGCCCAGGGGGCACCGTGCTTCCCGGCTCGGGATGGGCCGGGTTGTTCCCCGTCGTGACGGGAACGTGGGTGGTGCACGCGGAGTCACCGCGTGCGATCGTCGCCAGCCGCTGGACGTGGGTGCCCAGCAGCTTCGCGAACGCCTCGGTCTCGGCCTCGCACAGCTGCGGGAACTCCGCGGCCACGTGGGCGACCGGACAGTGGTGCTGGCAGAGCTGCGCCCCGACGTTCTGCCCGAGGCCCGGTGCTTCGTTTTGAGAATTCCGCGTACCGACCTGACGGGTCGACGCAGCGTAGCCCTCCCTGCTCAGGGCGGTCGCCAACGCCTCCGCGCGCGCCGCCGGATCACTCGATCCGGTGATCGCGGAGCGGTGCGGCTCGACCAGGGACGCGACGCGACGCTCGGCGAAGGCGCGTACGGCGTCTTCGCCCGCGTGCTCGGCGAGGAAGCGGATGGCGGACACGGCCAGGTCGTCGTAGGCGTGCCCGAAGCGGGCGCGGCCGGACTCGGTCAGCAGGAAGAGCTTGGCCGGACGGCCCCGGCCCCGGGGTCCGCGGCGCGGCGCGTCCCGCGTCTCGGCTTCGCCGTCCGCGAGAAGCGCGTCGAGGTGCCGGCGGACGGCCGTGGGGCTGATCCCGAGCTGCTCGGCGACCACGACGGCGGTCATGGGACCCTGTTCCAGGAGCACCCGGGCGACCTCGTGGCGGGTCTTGCCCTCGGCGCTGACCTGCGACGGAACCACGGGAAGCCCGGCGCGCGGCATGTCGCCGCCCACCTGGTCACGCGCCTCCGTCTTTTTCACAACACAAGTGTGTCTTATTTCCCGGCGGTCGGCAAAGGCAGGGTCTTCGGCAGTGACCCGACTCACTCCGCGGCGGCGGCGATACCCTGCTCCCGTGGCAGTGGGTGAACATCCTGCACGGCAGGACCAGCAAGAGCGTGCGCACGCGGTGACGCTGTCGCCCGTCGAGCCCCGCGTGCCGCTCCCCCTGGAGGGTGACGAGCGGCGCGGGCTCGCCGTCGTCCGCCGGTTCGGCACGGTCGGGTCGCTCTTCCTCGCCCTCGGCTCGCTCGGCGCCGGCGCCGCCCCGGTGATCAACCCGGTGCAGGAGATCCCGGTGCTGCGGCTGTTCACCCGCATCCCGACGGTGTCGCTGGCCATCGCGATCTCCGGGATGGGCATCCTGGTGCTCAGCTGGCTGATGCTCGGGAAGTTCGCCCGGCCCGACCGCGCCCGGCTCGCGTCGCAGGGCCAGCTCGCGCGCACGATCGCGCTGTGGGTGCTGCCGCTGCTGGTCATCCCGCCGCTGTTCTCCCGCGACGTCTACAGCTACCTCGCGCAGAGCGAGATCGTGCACCGCGGCATGGACCCCTACGTCCTCGGCCCGGCGCAGGCCCTCGGCGTCGCCGACCCGTTCACCATGGGCGTGTCGAACATGTGGCGCGAGACGCCGGCGCCGTACGGGCCGCTGGTGCTGCGCCTCGGCGGCTGGCTCGCGCCCCTGGCCGGCAACAGCATCGCCGTCGGCGTGCTCCTGCAGCGCGTGCTCGCCCTGGCCGGCGTGGTCCTCATCGTCTGGGCGCTGCCCCGGCTCGCCCGCCGCTTCGGCGTCCAGCCCGCGACGGCGCTGTGGCTCGGCGCCCTCAACCCGCTGCTGATCTTCCACTTCATCGCCGGCGCCCACAACGACGCGCTGGCCATCGGCCTGATGCTCGCCGGGCTGGAGGTCGGCATCCGGCGGCTGCCGATCCGGGTGAAGGGCGACACGCCCCCGCCCCTGGCGCGCGGGGAGCTGCTCTACATCGGGCTCGGGGTGGCGATCATCACCCTGGGCGTCGCGGTGAAGCTGCCCGCGCTGTTCGCCTTGCCGTTCTTCGCCGTGATGGTCGCGCGCCGCTGGCACGGCCGGCTCAAGGACCTCTTCGTCGCCGGCGCACCGATGGCGCTCTGGTTCGGCGCCGTGCTGGTCGCCGTCTGCTTCGGCACCGGGCTCGGCTTCGGCTGGGTCGGCGCGACGTTCGACACCCCCGGCCTGGTCCGCTCCTGGATCTCCCCCACCGCCGAGCTCGCCAACCTCTCCGGCGTCCTCGGCATCGCGCTCGGGCTCGGCAACCACACCAACGGCCTGGTGCCCATCCTCGGCGCGCTCGGCTACCTGGTCGCCGTCGCCATCACGTTCAAGTTCCTGTGGGACAGCTTCAAGTGGCGCTACCGGCCGATCATCGGCCTCGGCGTCTCGCTCGGCGCGGTGATGATCCTGCAGATCAACCTGCAGCCCTGGTACGTGCTGTGGGCGGTGATCCCCCTCGCCGCCGCGGCCGGGACGTCCCGGTTCCGGGTGGCCGCGGCGGTGCTGTCCGCCGCCCTGCCGTTCCTCCTGCCGCCGACCGGCAGCACCTTCGACGGCCGCCCGTACGTGCTGCCGTTCGCCTACGTCGCGGCGATCGTCGTGTGCGGCACCGGGATGCTGATCGTGCGGCGGCTCGCCCCCGTCCTGCTCTCCAGGCCGTCCCCGCGGGTGCCCGCGCGGGCCGACGCCGTATCGTGACGCGATGTGAGTGCCCCCGCCGTCGAGATCACCGGGCTGGTGAAAAGCTACGGCTCCACCCGCGCGGTCGACGGTCTCGACCTGCGGATGGAGCGCGGCAGCCTGCTCGCCCTGCTCGGCCCGAACGGGGCCGGCAAGACCACCACCGTCGAGGTCTGCGAAGGCTTCCTGAAGCCTGACGCGGGCACGGTGCGCGTGCTCGGCTTCGACCCCGTGCGCGAGTCGGCCGCGCTGCGCCCCCGGGTCGGGATCATGCCCCAGGGCGGCGGCGCCTACCCCGGCGTCCGCGCCGACGAGATGCTCGGGCTGGTGGCCTCCTGCGCGGCCTCCCCGCTGGATCCGGCCTGGCTGCTGGACGTCCTCGGGCTGGCCTCGGTGCGGCGGACGCCGTTCAAGCGCCTCTCCGGCGGGCAGCAGCAGCGGCTTTCGCTGGCGTGCGCGCTGATCGGACGACCGGAGCTGGTGTTCCTCGACGAGCCGACCGCGGGCATGGACCCGCAGGCCCGGCGGCTGGTGTGGGACCTGCTGGGCGCGCTGCGCCGCGACGGCGTCTCGGTGCTGCTGACCACGCACCTGATGGAGGAGGCCGAAGCGCTGGCCGACACCGTGGTGATCGTCGACCACGGCAAGGTCGTCGTCTCCGGCGCGCCGGAATCCCTGACGGTCGACGAGAGCGGCAACGCGGGCCTGCGGTTCAAGGCGCGCACGCGGCTGGACACGGCCCTGCTGACCGCGGCGCTGCCGGAGGGCTACGCCGTGCGCGAGTCGGCGCCGGGCACGTACGTCGTGGCCGGCTCGGTCGACCCGCAGGTCGTGTCGACGGTCACGGCGTGGTGCGCGCAGCAGGGCGTGCTGCCGGAGGAGCTGCAGGTCGGCAAGCGCACGCTCGAAGAGGTCTTCCTGGAGCTGACCGGACGGGAGCTGCGGGCATGACGTCCTTCCCCGCCGGGACGTTCACCCCGGCACCCGGGCGCGGCTCGCTGGGCCGCATGCTGCGGACGCACGCGCGGGTCGAGGCGAGCCTGACGCTGCGCCACGGCGAGCAGGTGCTGCTGACGCTGCTCATTCCCTTGGCCTTGCTGATCGGGTTGTCGCTGCTGGACATCCTGCCGGCGTCTTCGCTGGGTTCGACGTCCAAAGTGGACTGGATCACGCCGCGCATCCTGGCGCTGGCGGTGATGTCGTCGGCGTTCACCGGCCAGGCGATCGCCCTGGGCTTCGACCGGCGCTACGGGGTGCTGAAGCGCCTTTCGGCGACGGCGCTGCCGCGGTGGTTGCTGGTGGCGGGCCGGCTCGCGGCGGCCGTCGTCGTGGTGGCGCTGCAGTCGGTGATCATCGGTGTGGTGGCGGCGTTCCTGGGCTGGTCGCCCACTTTCTCGGGGCTGGCTTCGGCGATCTTGCTGCTGGTGCTGGGCACGCTGGCCTTCGGTGCGCTGGGCGTGCTCCTGGGCGGCGCGCTGCGCGCGGAAGCCGTGCTGGCGCTGGCGAACATCGTCTGGTTCGTGTTGCTGCTGGCGGGCGGGATCCTGCTGGCGCCGTCTTCGCTGCCTTCGGGGCTGGCTCGCGTGGTGGAGCTGCTGCCGTCGGGAGCGCTGGCCGAAGGGATGCGTTCCGCGCTGGTCGACGGCGCGTTCGCCCCCGGACCGCTCGTGGTGCTCGTGGTGTGGGCGGTCGCCGCGGGAGCCCTGGCTTCCCGCACGACGAAGCTCACCTGAACACTTGCGGGCCGGGTAGAACTCACCTCACGAACCCGCGCCGCCCCTGGGATGGTCACCCGGTCCGGGTCCGATCCGCCGAGGGGAAGTTCCATGGTTTCGAAGCTGCGCGTCACCCTGATCATGCTGCTCCTGGTCGTCGTGGCGATCGGGCTGGTCGCCCTGCTCGTGTCGCTCGACGCGGGGGCCTTCTGGGTCAGGACCGTCCCCATCGCCGTGCTGGGGTTCGGCGCCGTCTTCGCGCAGTCGCTCGGCCTCTTCCAGAAGAAGGCCAAGAAAACCGAGTGACCTAGGTCCCTTGTGCCCGGCGCGCCGTTCTGGGCGCCGGGACCTGCCGAAAGCCGCGTTTCCCGGCGCTCTACCATCGATGGGTGCCGTTCACCAGCCTCGTCGCCCGCCTGCCGTATCCGTCCGCCGCCGTGCAGCGGGCCGTCGGGATCACCGCGGTCCTCGCGCAGGCGCTGATCGGTGTCACCGGGTCCATCGTCCGCGTCACCGGCTCGGGCCTCGGCTGCCCGACCTGGCCGCAGTGCGTCGCCGGCAGCCTGGTCCCGGTGGACCACCCGGGCATCCACGCGCTCAACCAGTGGATCGAGTTCGGCAACCGGCTGCTGACCGGCGTGGTCATCCTCGTCGCCGCGGTCGCCGTCATCACGGCGTGGCGCGTGCAGATCGACCACCCGTCCCGCAAGCGGCTGGTGAAGCTGGCCTGGACGATGCCCGGCGGCGTCGTGCTGCAGGCCGTCGTCGGCGGGATGACCGTGCTCGCCAAGCTCGAGTGGTGGACCGTCGCGATCCACTTCCTCGCCACGACGCCGCTGGTCTGGCTCGCGGTCCTGCTGCTGCGCGCGTTCCGCGAAGGCGACGAACCCGCGCGGCTCCTGGTTCCCGGCCGCTCGGTCCTGGTCGCGCTGGCCGTGGTCATGTGGCTGGTGCTCGCGGCGGGCACCACGGTGACCGGCGCCGGCCCGCACAGCGGCGACATCACCACGCACCGCCTGGCCGTTTCGGTGGAGGCGCTCGCCCAGGTCCACGGCGGACTGCTGGTGCTCTACCTGTTGCTGCTCGCGGTGTTCGGCCTGCAGCTGCTGCGCGTCGGCGCGCCAAAGGGGCTGTGGCAGCGCTACACGGTGGTGTGGGTGGTCGCGGTCGCGCAGGGTGGGCTGGGCTCGCTGCAGTACGCGCTGGGCGTGCCGGAGGCGATGGTGTCGTTCCACGTCCTCGGCGCGATGGCGGTGATCATCGCGACGGCGTCCCTGTGGACGGGCAGCCGCGACCGCGGCCCGGTGACGTCCCTGGAGCCGGCGCCCCGCGAGCTCGCCGCCGCCTGACGGCAACGCGGGCTTAACTCGGCGTCGGCGTGCCCGTTTCGCCCGTGGGTTACTGTTCGCGCCATGACCTCGCGCGCCGCCCCCAAGCCGCTGATCTCCCACCGTCGCGGCACGGGCGAGATGCTCGTGCTGAAGACGTTCCTCCTGGTGCCGTTCCTGGCGCTGCTGGTAGCGATCCCCCTGGTGTGGGGCTGGGGTATGACGTGGGTCGACCTGGCACTGGCGGCGGCGTTCTACGTGTTCGCGACGCTCGGGGTGACGGTCGGCTACCACCGTTACTTCACGCACGGCGCGTTCAAGGCATCGCGGCCCCTGCGGGTGGCGCTGGCGATCGCGGGCAGCATGGCGGTCCAGGGCTCGGTGATCTTCTGGGTGGCGAGCCACCGGCGTCACCACGCGTTCGCCGACCGAGAGGGTGACCCGCACTCCCCGTGGCTGTTCGGGACGTCGGCATCGGCGCTGCTGCGCGGCTTTTGGCACGCGCACATGGGCTGGATGTTCTCCCGCGAGGTGACGAACGCGGATCGCTTCGCCCCGGACCTGGTGGCCGACGGTGATCTGCGGGTGGTGAACCGGTACTTCTGGCTGTGGATCACGCTGAGCCTCGCCCTGCCGGCTCTGTTGGGTGGCCTGCTGACGTGGTCCTGGTGGGGCGCGGTGACGGCGTTCTTCTGGGCGGGGCTGGTGCGGATCGCGTTCCTGCACCATGTGAGCTGGTCGGTGAACTCGGTGTGTCACCTGATCGGCGAGAGGCCGTTCGCCAGTCGGGACAAGGCGGCTAATTTCTGGCCGTTGGCGGTGCTTTCGATGGGCGAGTCGTGGCACAACTCGCACCACGCCGATCCGACTTGCGCGCGGCACGGGGTGCTGCGGGGGCAGGTGGATATTTCGGCGCGGGTGATCTGGGCGTTCGAGCGGTTGGGCTGGGCGACCGATGTCCGGTGGCCGAAGGCCGATCGGCTGGCCGCGAAACGGGTAAGCGCAGAAGCTTAATATGCCCGCGCTGACACGAAAGAGAGATGACGGGCTCGATCGTGTCGGTTGCTTCCCCTTACGGTGAGCCGAATTCCCCACACCGAAGGAGACTCATGGGCAAGCACAGCGCCAAAGACACGCGCGGCAAAACGCCGTGGATCGCCGCAGCAGGCGCGCTGGTCCTCGCGGCGGTCGTAGCGATCACTCTGGCGTCAGGCGTCCACAAGCCGGCGGCTGACACCGCAGGTGGCGGCGGCGGCAACACCGGTAACTCGGTCACCGTCTACTGAGGAAGGATTTCGTGACCGACGTAACCACGTCGGTCACGAATCACCACCTGAAAGCTATGCCGTAATTCTCCCGCGGATGGCACCCGTCGACAAAGGTGTGCCGGACGAATCCGTCCCCGACTGCGAGCAGACGCGGGTCACCGTCAGGCGGTTGCCGAGTCCGCTCGAGCTCGAGTTGTTCGGCGTACCACCAGCACGCCTCGGGAAGGTGCTTCGGTTCGAAGTTCAGCTGGACGGTCAAGCCGCCGGGCGCGATGCCGTGGTGGTCCACGTCGACGTTGACCCACCTGCGTTCCTCCTCGAGCCACCCATCGAGCGCCTCGGAGACGAACGCGTAAGACTCCTCCTTCCGAAGCGTTCGAGGAAAGCGCAGGCGCACCGATATCGGATCACCCGGATTTGTCCGGGGCACCGCGTCTACACGGCACGCCCAAAGGGCCGTCACCGGGATCTTCGCCTCGTCGTGCGTCTCGCCGACCGCCGCGTAGACGTCATAACCATCGACACCGTTCTCGCAGGCGACGATGTCGCGTTCGGTAATCCGGCGCTGCACCGTTCGGCGGTGCATGACGGCCGTGACGAGCATGCGTTTCACGAACACCGGCTGAGCTCCCCTCGACGCAGCCCGGGGTCGCCAACCCGCTTTCGCCGCCGCACGACCGATGTCGATGTAGAGCGGCCAGCCCGGCTCGTCCAGTGAGGCCAGTTTCTCCACCAGCCGGGCGGCCAGCGCCTGGAGCGCCCACCGCCAGGCTTGGTGCATCGGAGTCGTGGTGGTGGGTGGCGGGTCGCCGAATACGTCCAGCAGCGGCATCAGTTGCTTGAAGCGATCACCCAACGTCGCTTTCCAGGCGGCCCCGTCCGGCACCCTCGAGACCCGGAACGCCGCCATCAGCACGTGGCGGGAGCGAGCGTCTCCCGTCGCGCCGATCTCGTCGAAGATCAGCCCCCACGCGGCGAACGCCCGCGATTCGGCGGGCAGGGACGCCGTCGGCGCCACCAGGGAGCGGAGCACGGTTGCCGGCCGGCTCGTCGGGTCCTTGATCGCCTCCCTGAAGGCTTGGAGCGGATCGCCGCTCTTGAGCTTCGCCAGCCAGCGCAGCGCCGCTTCGACCTCCGCGGGCGAAGTCCCGGCAATCAGTTCATCGTCCATCCGGATGGTCATGACGCCTCCGCTACCCGACGAAGATCGACAATTCTCGACAATCCCGGACAAGGGCGACATACGCCTGACAACGAAAAACCCGGCCTGAAAACAAAAGATCATTCCCGGTCGGGCTCACCACCGGTCACCATTGCCTGGAGTGCACTAGCACACCGATAAAGGGGTAGCACAGTGACCAAGGGGAAGACAAGCGAGCCCGTCCCGGGCCGCAGTCTGCGGGAATTGATCAAAGCCGGCCTGACCGGCATCGGCGGGCTCTACCTGATCACCGGATCGCTCGCGGTAACCACGATTGGAGCGATCGTCGCGCTCGCCTTGGCCGCCGTGCAGCGAGCCGCCAAGTGACTAAGCCAACTGCTGCCGCACCGCCGAAGCGAACCGCAACGCCGCCGCCGGGTCCGTCTGGCGGAAGCCCAGCGACGGCTCCGTCAACTCCAGCTCCAGCAGCAACGGCTTCCCGTCCGCACCCCGCACCACGTCGACCCGCGCGTACAACAGCTCGGCCCGCAGGATCCCCAGCAACGCCGACGCCGCATCCAGCACGTCCTCGGCCAGCGCCACCGCGTCCGCCGGCGGCGAGGCCGCCTCCAGCTTCTCCGACAGGTACAGCCCCGACGAGTCCATCGTGGACCCCAGCATCGCGGCCTTCGAGAACGCGTGGGAGTAGAACCCGCCCAGGTAGACCAAAGCCAGCTCACCGGCAGTGTCCACACTGGACTGGTACGGCTGGATCAGCGCCGTGTGGCCGTCGGCGTGCAAGGACGCCAAATGCGCGGACGCGTCGGCGGCGGAAGCGAACCGGGCCGCTCCGCGCGAGCCCGCGCCCACCGAGGGTTTGACCACGAAGTCACCCGAAGGGAAGCGGGCGTCGTCGCCGGGTTCGACCAAGATTGTCGGGACCACCGCCAGCCCCGCGTCGAGCAGCTCCGTGAGGTACGACTTGTCCGTGTTCCAGCGGACGACCGCGGCCGGGTTGTACAGCGCGGGAACCGACTCGCACCACGAGAGGAACTCCGGACGCCGCGAAGCGTAGTCCCAGGTCGCGCGCAGGATCACCGCGTCGGCGTCCTCGAACGGCGCACCCGAGTCCCACGCCGCCCACGAGACCGAGAAGCCCAGCGACTCCAGTGCCGGCACCACGGCGTCGTCGTCACCGTCACCCGACGGAAGCTCCGCGCAGCCGACCAGGATCGCCGTGCGGTTCACCGGCCCGCCATCTTGCGGCGGTGCTCCGGGCCGATCTTCGCGGCCTTGACCGTCTCCGCGTCCCACGACGCCGCTTCGAGGTCCTCGACGGCCTCGATCAGCGCCTCTCCGGTCGCCACAGAAGGCACCACCACGTCGCCCATCGCGCCGTCCGCGCCCACGAGGACGACGCGTGCGCCCGCCCGGCCGATGTTCTCCACCACCGCGCGGGACGGCTTGCCGTGCGCCTTCACGAACTTGCGCGCCGCTCCCAGCTGCGCGCTCGACGGCGGAACGACCGTCTCTTCCGAATCCGAATCAGCCACGGTCCGAACCATAACCAAAGACCGGCCGGAACGCGGAACAGCGTGGCGTCGGCCATAGTTGTGCCTGGGAGAACCCGACCCGAGGAGGACGCATGCCCACCGCAGTGCAGGTGACGAAGACCGGCGGCCCGGAAGTGCTCGAAGCGGCCGAAGTGGACGTGCGCGCCCCGGAGGCCGGCGAACTGCTGGTCGACGTCGCCGCGGCCGGCGTCAACTACATCGACACCTACCAGCGCCAGGGCATCTACCCGATCGACCTGCCGTTCGTGCTCGGCCTCGAGGGCGCGGGGACGGTCCTCGAAGCCGCCCCCGGGACCGGGTTCGAGGCCGGCGACCGCGTCGCCTGGCAGGGCGACCTCGGCAGCTACGCGGCGCGCAAGGTCGTCCCCGCGTCGATCGCCGTGAAGGTACCCGAAGGTGTCTCGCTGGAGACCGCCGCCGCGACCATGCTCCAGGGCATGACCGCGCACTACCTGGTCGCGTCGACGTTCGAGGTCAAGGCGGGCCACGACGTGCTGGTGCACGCGGCCGCGGGCGGCGTCGGCCTGCTGCTGGTGCAGCTGGCGAAGGCGCGCGGCGCCCGCGTGATCGGCACCGTGTCGACCGAGGAGAAGGAGAAGCTCGCCCGCGAAGCCGGCGCCGACGAGGTGATCCGCTACGACCGGGACGACTTCGCGAAGATCACCCGCGAACTGACCGACGGCAACGGCGTCGACGTCGTGTACGACGGTGTCGGCAAGGACACCGTCGACGGCAGCCTCGCGAGCCTGAAGATCCGCGGCCTGCTGGCGCTGTTCGGCGCGTCCAGCGGCCCGGTGCCGCCGATCGACCCGCAGCGCCTCAACTCCGGCGGCTCGCTGTACCTGACCCGCCCGACGTCGGCGCACTACACGCGCAGCCGCGAGGAGATCGACTGGCGGTCCCAGGAGCTGTTCGACGCGGTCCTCGCGGGCGATCTCACCGTCCGCATCGGCGGCAAGTACCCGCTGGCCGACGCGCGCAAGGCCCACGAAGACCTCCAGGGCCGCCGCACCACCGGCAAGCTCCTGCTCATCCCCTGATCCATGCGCCCCAATGTGGCGGGGGGGGGGGGGGGGGGAAAAGAAACAACCAGGGGGGGGGGGGGAGGAAACAAAGACAAAGTC
>NZ_JBVHUL010000005.1:634931-694585 GCF_055565395.1 Amycolatopsis sp. NPDC028719 | reverse complement strand
GGGGGTCCTGTCGTGAAACGGGGACAGAACTTGCCCCCTCCGGCCATCCGGGTCGGTTGCGCCCCGCTGTTTCTTTCGGCCCGCCAGACACACCAACCGCCACATTGGGTGCGTGGGACGCAACCAACGCCACATTGGGGCGCTGGGGGCTCAGCCCTTGTCGGCCGGGACCGAAACGGCGTCGGTGACGAAGACCAGCGTCTCGTTCGGCTGGATGCCGCGGCCGCCCTGGCCGTAGGCGAGGTCCGGCGGGATGATCAACAGGCGGCGGCCACCCTGCTTGATGCCCTCCAGGCCCTTGTCCCAGCCCGGGATGACCTCACCGGCGCCCAGGTTCAGGTCGAACGTCTCACCGCGGTCGTACGAGTTGTCCAGGACCTTCTTGTCCGACCACGTCACCAGCAGGTAGTTCATCTTCAGCTGCTGGCCGGCCTTCGCGCCGCCGCCGGTGCCCGCGGACAGGTCCTTGGTGATCAGCTTCTTCGGCGGGTCACAGGAGTCCGGGATGGTGATTTCGGGCTTTTCGCCGAACTTCCCCGTCGTCTTGATGTCGTCCGCCGTGCACTCGCGGCCCTTGCTCTGGGTGGCCTGGGCGGCGTCGGACGACGGGACGGGCGGGCCAGCCGGGGCCGCCGTCTGGGGTTTGGCGTCCTGGCCGCACGCGGCCAGCGACAGCGCCGCCGCGGCGACGACCACGATCTTCCCGATCTTCTGCATGCCGGGCACCCTAGCCAAGCACGGAGAGTGCCGGGACGTCGTCACCCGTGGCGACCACGCCGAGCCGCCGCGTAGCGCGGGTCAGGGCGACGTACAGGTCGTTGAGCCCGCGCGGCGAGCCCGCCACGACCTCGTCCGGCGCGACCAGCACCACAGAGTCGAACTCCAGGCCCTTCGCCCGCTCGACCGTCAGCACGCTCAGCCGCTCGTCGTGCTCCGAAAGCCACGACGACACCTCGTCGAACCGCTGGGCGGGCACCAGGACCGCCACCGTGCCACCGTCCACTTCGGACAGCTCGCGCGCCACCAGCCCGGGCAGCTCCCCGGCCAGGGAAGCCGGCCGCGCCGACCACGGCGGCACCCCGGTCTCCCGCACCGAAGACGGCGCCGACAACGCCGGGTCGACCTCGGCGAGCACCCGGGCCGCGACCGCCATGATCTCGGCGGGCGTGCGGTAGTTCACGGTCAGCTGCTCGAGCCGCCACCGGTCCGCGACGTACGGCGAGAGCGCCTCGCCCCACGACCGCGCGCCACCGGCCGCGCCGGTCTGCGCGACGTCCCCGACCAGCGTCATCGACCGGTTCGGCGAGCGGCGCATGAGCAGCCGCCAGTCCATCGCCGACAGCTCCTGGGCCTCGTCGACGATCACGTGCCCGAACGTCCAGGTCCGGTCCTGCGCGGCGCGCTGGGCGGCGGTCAGCTCGCTGCGCGCCACCTGGCGCTCGGCGAACAGCTCGGCGTCGAGGACGTCGGAGACGCGCAGCAGCTCTTCGTCGATGATCTCCTCGTCCTGCTCGAGGATGTCGAGCACGCCCTCGGCGTACGCGCGGTCCTCGCGCTCACGGCGTTTGCGCTCGACGCGGGCTTCGGTGTCGTCGACGCCGATCAGCTCGGCCAGCTCGTCGAGCAGCGGCACGTCGGCCGGCGTCCACTTCGTGTCGCGACCGCTCTCGAGCAGCGCGCGGTCTTCCTCCGAAAGGAGCTTCCGGGCCGCGCGGAAGAGCCGTTCGCGGTCGGCGAACAGGTCGTCGAGCACGCCTTCCGGGGTCAGCACGGGCCAGAGCTCGTTCAACGCCGCCGCGACGTTCTCGTCCGCGGCCAGCTCGGCACGGATGTCGGCGAGGTCCTGGCCGTCGAGGAGGTCCTCCCCCAGCTTGCGGGCGGCCTGGCGGGTCAGCGCGTCGAGGACGTCGGAGACGAACAGGCGCCGCGCCGGGTTGTGCGGGCGCCGCGAGCGGCGGGCGCGGGTCCGGGCGTCCGTGCAGGTCTTGCGGTCGAGTTTGAGGACGTCGTGCTCGTAGTCGATCTCCAGGACCGGTTCGGGCACGCGCTGGCGGTCGCGGACGGCGTTGGCGAGCACGTCGGCCATCACCAGCCGGCCCTTCACCTCGGTGGTCTCGCGCGGCTCGACGCCGTCGGCGTCCAGGCCCGGGTAGAGCTGCCCGATCGTGGCGAGCAGCACGCCGGTCTCGCCGAGCGACGGCAGCACCTGGCCGATGTAGCGCAGGAACGTGCTGTTCGGCCCGACGACGAGCACGCCGCGGGTGGTGAGCTGCTGGCGGTGCGTGTAGAGCAGGTAGGCCGCGCGGTGCAGCGCGACGGCGGTCTTGCCGGTACCCGGGCCGCCCTGCACGACCATGACGCCGCCCAGCGGGGCGCGGATGATGCGGTCCTGCTCGGCCTGGATGGTGGCGACGATGTCGCTCATCTCACCGGTGCGCCGCTGTTCGAGCGCGGCCAGCAGCGCGGCCTCGCCGGCCAGCCCCAGGTCCTGGCCCTGGTCGGTGGCGGTGAGGTCGAGGATTTCGTCGTCGAAGCCGGTGACCTTGCGGGTCAGCGACCGCAGGTGCCGGCGCCGGCGCACCCCTTCGGGCGACGCCGCGGTGGCGAGGTAGAAGGGCCGCGCGACGGGCGCCCGCCAGTCGACGAGCAGCGGCTTGTAGTCGTCGTCCTCGTCGAACAGCCCGAGCCGGCCGATGTAGGTGGTCTCTTCGGCGTTCTCGGGGACGAAGTCGAGCCGCCCGAAGGCGAGGCCCTGCTCGACGGAGCCGAGCTGGGCGAGCCGGTCGGTGTAGAGGGTGGTGGCGACGTCGCGTTCGGTGCGGGCCTGCGGGGTGCCGCCGGTCTGGCGAAGGGTCTCGTCGAGGCGCCGCTGAGCCTCGACGCGTTCGGCGTCGAGCTTCGCGTAGAGGGTGGTGACGTAAGCCTGCTCGCGGGCGAGCTCGGCGGTGAAGCCGTCCGAGGACACGGACAAGAGGATCCTGCTTTCGCCTCAAGGAAAAGGGCCAGCCAAGTTTAACGGCGAGGGCCGCGCGATCATTCCGGAGCGAGGTCGCAGTACGGGTGGACCTCGGCGCGGACCACGGGCCGGAGGGTGGCCGGCAGTTCCCGGTCCCCCGGTGCGCACGACACGCTCTCCGGGGGCAGCAGGTCGCTGCCGCCGATCGCGCCGCTGGTGGTGCGGTAGAGCACCGCCGCTCCCCGGCTCGTCAGTGCCCGGCAGTTCGCCGAGTGGTAGCGCACGCCGCCCGGGACGACGGTGGCGGTCACCGGCGTGTAGCCGCCGAGTGACTCCGGGGCCAGCCAGACGACCGGGCCGAACGTCACCCGTCCGGCGCCCGCGACCGCGGTGCGCCGGCCGGGCGCGAGCAGCGGTACCTCGGCGCGCGTCGATCCGGCGGCCACCGGGATCCGGTAGGCGAACTGGGTGCTGGTGTTCTCGAGCACGACCCCGGCCCCCTGCTCGACGACGCGGAGCCCACCGCCACCGGGAGCGGCGTCGGCCGCGCCCGGGACCGCGGTGATCCGGGACGGGATGGCGCAGGCGGTACCGAGCAGCTCGTTCGTGTCGAGCGACACCCTGCCGCGGGCGAGGAAGGCCAGGAGGCCGAGGACCACGACGGCCGCCAGCGCCACGACCACCCGGTCCTTGCTCAGGCGCGGCATCACGGCGTGTCCGGGCTGGTCACCTTGTACACGTCGCCGGCCTGACCGTAGTAAGACCCCGCCACCACGTAGACCATGGTCCGCGAGCCTGACTGCCAGTACGTGCGCATCTCGTCCGGGTCGGCCGGGTAGGGCACCTCGGTCAGCGCCACGCCGCGGCGGGCGAGCACGGCGTCGACCTCGTCGAATCGCACCGGATCGGGGAAAGCTCCGTAACGGTCGCGGATCACGCCGTTGACCGTCGAAGGGTCGCGGTACCGGAGCCGGTGCGCCTGCACCGAGAAGTGGGTCCCCGCCCACGGCTCGCGGCCGCTGCCTCGCTGCCAGAAGAACTCGACCAGGCCGTGGTCGCGTCCCAGGGAGTGCTTCGACGGGTTGTCGCCGTAGTCGTCGCCGAACAACTCCGCCGGGCTCAGAACGGGAGGCCGAGGGTGGGCAGGCCGATGGCCGAGTCGACCGCCAGCGCCACGAACACGATCATCAGGTACGTGTTGGACCGGTGGAACAGCGCCATCGGCTTCGTCTCTTCGCCGCGCCGCACCGCGGCCTGCAGGCTGTGCGCGTAGAAGAGGAACCAGCCGCCCGCCAGGATGGCGAACGTGCCGTACAGCCAGGACGTCACCGGGAGCAGCAGCAGCGTCCACGCCACCATCACCCACGAGTAGATGACGATCTGCTTGGCGACGTGCTGGGCGGTGGCGACGACCGGCAGCATCGGGACGCCCGCGCGCTCGTAGTCGTCGCGGTACTTCATGCCCAGCGCCCACGTGTGCGGCGGAGTCCAGAAGAAGATGACGCCGAACATCACGAACGCCGGCCACTGCACGGTGCCGGTGACGGCGGCCCAGCCGATGACGACCGGCATGCAGCCCGCCGCGCCGCCCCAGACCACGTTCTGTGACGTCCGCCGCTTGAGCCCGAGCGTGTAGACGAAGATGTAGAAGAGGATCGTCGCGACCGCCAGGATCGCCGACAGCATGTTGACCGTGAAATAGAGCACCACGGCCGACGCGACGCCCATGACCAAGCCGAAGATCAGCGCGCCGCGCCGGGGCACGGAGTCCTTCACCAGCGGACGGCGCTTCGTGCGGTTCATCACCTTGTCGATGTCCGCGTCGATCACGCAGTTGAGCGCGTTCGCGCTGCCCGCGGCCATCGTCCCGCCGACCAGCGTGGCCAGGACCAGCCACGGCGACGGGATCTGACGGCCGGCGAGGAACATCGCCGGGATGGTGGTGACCAGCAGGAGCTCGATCACCCGCGGTTTCGCCAATGCGGCGTAGGCGCCGACGACCCGGCGGATGCTTCGCCGGTCACCGTGCGGTCGATCACCGGTCGGGTGCACGGCGCTGGTGTCGTCACTGCGTCCGTGCGCAGCGTTCACCAACGACATTTCACTCCCTGCGTCAGGTTCGGGCGGGCGAGTCCGGGTAGGCAGTGGGGGTGCCGCGCAAACCTGCCGAACTGAACCCTCGAACGATGTTAGACGTGGTGAATCCCGTGGGTGATCGCGGGTCGGAAACGGGTCCAAGCACTAGGCTGGCCGCGACGGGCCGCGATTGCCCCTGCGCAGGGTCGCGAGCAGGAATATCGTCCCTTCGGGATCGATTGAGATAGATGACCCCGCGCACGGGTAACCGGAACGTGGAAGACCAGCCGCAACCATCATGACCGGGAGTTGGAGTTCAGTGTCCGAAACCGCCCCTACCAGCGAGAACAACCCACTCCTGCGGCGCAACGTGCCCGCCGACTGGACCGACACCGACACCCGCGCCGTGGACACCGTCCGGGTGCTCGCCGCGGACGCGGTCGAGAACTGTGGCAGTGGCCACCCCGGTACCGCGATGAGCCTGGCGCCGCTGGCCTACACGCTGTTCCAGCGCACGCTGCGCCACGACCCGAACGACCAGAACTGGCCGGGCCGCGACCGCTTCGTGCTGTCGGCCGGGCACAGCAGCCTGACCCTCTACATCCAGCTGTTCCTCGCCGGCTACGGCCTCGAGCTCGAGGACCTCAAGCAGCTGCGCAAGTGGGGCTCGAAGACCCCGGGTCACCCGGAGTACCGGCACACCGACGGTGTCGAGACCACCACCGGCCCGCTGGGCCAGGGCCTGGCGAACGCCGTGGGCATGGCGATGGCCGCCCGCCGCGAGCGCGGCCTGCTCGACCCGGACGCGGCGCCCGGCGAAAGCATCTTCGACCACTTCATCTACGCGATCGCCTCCGACGGCGACATCGAAGAGGGCGTCACCTCCGAGGCCTCGTCCATCGCGGGCCGCCAGGAGCTGGGCAACCTGATCGTCTTCTGGGACGACAACAAGATCTCCATCGAGGACGACACGAACATCGCCCTCTCGGAGGACACGGTCGCGCGCTACGAGGCCTACGGGTGGCACACCCAGGTCGTCGAGGGCGGCGAAGACGTCGTCGCGATCGAAGAGGCCATCAAGAACGCGAAGGCCGAGACCGGCCGGCCGTCGTTCATCGCGGTGAAGACCGTGATCGGCTACCCCGCGCCGAAGAAGATGGGCACCGGCAAGGCGCACGGCGCCGCGCTGGGCGGCGAAGAGGTCGCCGCGGTCAAGAAGATCCTGGGCTTCGACCCGGAGCAGTCGTTCCAGGTCGAGGACGACGTCCTCAAGCACACCCGCCAGGCGCTCGAGCGCGGCAAGACCGCCCACGCCGAATGGCAGGAGAAGTACGAGGCGTGGGGCAAGGCCAACCCGGAGCGCAAGAAGATCGGCGACCGGATGGCCACCCGCACGCTGCCCGAGGGCTTCGCCGACAACCTGCCGCACTGGGAGCCGGACCCCAAGGGCGTCGCGACCCGCAAGGCCTCCGGCGAGGTGCTCAACGCCCTCGCCGACCCGCTGCCGGAGCTGTGGGGCGGCTCGGCCGACCTGGCCGAGAGCAACAACACCACGATGAAGGGCGCCGACTCGTTCGGTCCCGAGAAGGCCGCCACCGACATGTGGCAGGCCAACCCGTACGGCCGGACGCTGCACTTCGGCATCCGCGAGCACGCCATGGGCTCGATCCTCAACGGGATCGCGCTGCACGGCGGCACCCGCCCGTACGGCGCGACGTTCCTCATCTTCTCCGACTACATGCGCCCGCCGGTCCGGCTGGCCGCGCTGATGAAGGCGCCGGTCACCTACGTCTGGACGCACGACTCGATCGGCCTCGGCGAGGACGGGCCGACGCACCAGCCGATCGAGCAGCTCTCCGCGCTGCGCGCGATCCCGGGCCTCAACGTCGTCCGCCCGGCGGACGCCAACGAGACCGCGTACGCGTGGAAGGCCGTGCTGGAGGACATCCACCACCCGTCCGGCCTGGCGCTCACCCGCCAGAACGTGCCGGTGCTCGAGGGCACCAGCGCCGAGGGCGTCGCCAAGGGCGGGTACGTCCTGGCTGACGTGGATGACGCTGCCGGGACGCCGGACGTGATCCTGATCGCCACCGGGTCCGAGGTCCAGCTCGCCGTCGAGGCGAAGAAGACCCTCGAGGCCGACGGCGTCAAGGCGCGCGTCGTCTCGATGCCGTGCGTCGAGTGGTTCGACGCGCAGGACGCGGCCTACCGCGAATCCGTCATCCCGGCCGGGGTGAAGGCCCGCGTGTCCGTCGAGGCGGGCATCGCCCAGTCGTGGCACCGCTTCACCGGTGACGCCGGGGTGAACGTTTCGATCGAGCACTTCGGCGCCTCCGCCGATGCCGCCACACTGTTCCGTGAGTTCGGGTTCACCACGGAAGCAGTCGTCGAGGCGGCCCGCCGCTCGATCCAGAACACCAAGAATTCCTGAAGGGGATGACAGTAATGAGCAACGACAAGCTCGCCGCGCTGTCCGAAGCCGGTGTTTCGATCTGGCTCGACGACCTCTCGCGCGAACGCCTCAACACGGGCAACCTCGCGGACCTGATCCGCGACAAGCACGTCGTCGGCGTGACGACCAACCCGACGATCTTCGCCAACGCGATGTCCAAGGGTGACGCCTACGACGAGCGCACCCGGGAGCTCGCGGCCCAGGGCGCCGACGTCGAGGCGACCATCCGGGACCTGACGACGACCGATGTGCGCAACGCCGCGGACCTGTTCCGCGACGTCTACAACGCCACCAACGGCGTCGACGGCCGCGTCTCCATCGAGGTCGACCCGCGCCTGGCCAAGGACACCGACAAGACGGTGGCCGAGGCCAAGGACCTGTGGAAGACCGTGGACCGGCCGAACGTGCTGATCAAGATCCCGGCCACCGAAGAGGGCCTGCCGGCGATCACCGCCACCCTGGCCGAAGGCATCAGCGTGAACGTCACGCTGATCTTCTCCGTCGAGCGCTACAAGAAGGTCATCGAAGCCTTCTTCGCCGGCCTCGAGCAGGCGAAGGCCAACGGCCACGACCTGCGCGGCATCCACTCGGTCGCGTCCTTCTTCGTGTCCCGAGTGGACACCGAGATCGACAAGCGCCTGGAAGCCATCGGCACCGACGAGGCCAAGGCGCTGCGCGGCAAGGCCGCCGTCGCCAACGCGCGGCTCGCCTACGCGGCCTTCGAGGAGCTGTTCGCTTCGGACCGCTGGAAGGCCCTCGCGGCCGACGGCGCCCACGCGCAGCGCCCGCTGTGGGCCTCGACCGGCGTGAAGAACCCGGATTACTCCCCGACGCTGTACGTCGACGACCTGGTCGTCAAGAACACCGTCAACACGATGCCGGAGAAGACCCTCGACGCGGTGGCGGAGCACGCCGACCTCCAGGGCGACCGGGTCAGCGGCCACGGCAAGGACGCGCAGCAGGTCTTCGACCAGCTCGAGGCCGTCGGCATCGACATCCGCGACGTCTTCCTCACGCTGGAGAACGAAGGCGTCGAGAAGTTCGAGAAGTCCTGGACCGAGCTGCTCGAGACCGTCAACGGCCAGCTCGAAAAGGCGAAGGGCTGACGCACGAGATGACGACAGGCGAAAAGACCGGCGTCGAGATCGTCGACGCCGAACTGGCGGGCCGCGCCGCGCCGCTGGCCGAGCGGCTGGTCGCCGACCAGGCCGCTTCGAAGCTGGCGGCGCAGGACGCGACGCTCTGGGGAGCCGACGCCGAGTCCGAAGCGTCGATCCGGCTGTCCTGGACGACGCTGCACAAGTCGTCCCGGCCGCTGATCGGCGAGATCGAAGCGCTGCGGACCGAACTGCGCTCCGAGGGCGTCGACCGGGTCGTGCTGGCCGGCATGGGCGGCTCATCGCTGGCGCCGGAGGTGATCACCGCCACCGATGGCGTCGCGCTGACCGTGCTCGACACCACCGACCCCGGCCAGGTCGCCGACGCATTGGCCGGTGACCTCGAGCGCACGGTGATCGTGGTGTCGTCGAAGTCGGGCGGCACCGTCGAGACCGACAGCCACCGGCGGATCTTCGCGAAGGCCTTCACCGACGCGGGGATCGACGCGGCACGGCGGATCGTGGTCGTCACCGACCCCGGCTCGCCGTTCCAGGAACTGTCCGAAAAGGAGGGTTACCGCAAGACCTTCCTCGCCGACCCGCACGTCGGCGGCCGCTACTCGGCGCTGACCGCGTTCGGGCTCGTCCCGGCCGGCCTCGCCGGCGCGGACGTCGCCCGGCTGCTCGACCAGGCCGCCTCGGCGGCCGACGAGCTCGGCGCCGACGACACGGCCAACCCGGCGGTCAAGCTGGCCGCCGCGTGGGCCGCCGCCCACGAAGGCGGCGCCGAGAAGGTCGTGCTGGCCGACTCCGGTTCCGGCATCAAGGGCTTCCCGGACTGGGCGGAGCAGCTGATCGCGGAGTCGACCGGCAAGCAGGGCACCGGACTGCTGCCGGTCGCGGTCGAGAGCACGGAAGCGCCCGGCTTCGCCGACGCGAAGTCCGACGCCACCCCGGTCGCGGTCGGCAGCCCGCGGGGCGCCGCGAAGATCGCCGTCACCGGCTCGCTCGGCGCGCAGCTCCTGCTCTGGGAGTTCGCGACGGCGCTGGCCGGCCGGCTGCTCGGGATCAACCCGTTCGACCAGCCCGACGTCGAGACGGCGAAGAAGGCGGCGCGTGCGCTGCTGGACGACCCGGAGAAGCTCAAGGGCGGCGAAACGGCGTCCAATGTGGACGGCGCGGTCGAGATCTTCGGCAGCGACGGCGTGTCCACGGACGGCAGTCTGACCGACGTGCTCCGCGCGTTCTTCGCTTCGGCGCCGGACGCAGGCTACATCGCGGTGCAGGCCTACCTCGACCGCCTCGACGACGCGTCGACCGCGCTGCTGCGCGGCGAGATCGCCAAGCGCACCGGGAAGCAGACGACGTTCGGCTGGGGACCGCGGTTCCTGCACTCCACCGGCCAGTACCACAAGGGCGGGCACCAGAACGGCGTGTTCCTGCAGCTCACCGGCGCCGTCGAGGAGGACCTCGACGTGCCCGAGCGGCCGTACACGCTGGGTCAGCTGCAGCACGCCCAGGCCCTCGGTGACGGCCAGGTGCTCGCCGAGCACGGCCGCCCGGTGCTGCGCCTGCACCTGACCGACCGGGCCGCCGGGCTCGCGGCGGTCGTCCGTGCGGTACAGGAGGTGAGCGCATGACCTGGACCAACCCGCTGCGTGATCCGCGGGACAAGCGGCTCCCGCGCATCGCCGGGCCGTCCAGCCTGGTGATCTTCGGGGTCACCGGCGACCTGGCCCGCAAGAAGCTGATGCCCGCCATCTACGACCTGGCCAACCGCGGGCTGCTGCCCGCCGGCTTCTCACTCGTCGGCTTCGCCCGGCGCGACTGGGAGCACCAGGACTTCGGCGAGCTCGTGCACGATTCGGTCAAGGAGCACGCCCGGACGCCGTTCAAGGAGTCGGTGTGGAACCGGCTCGCCGAAGGCATCCGGTTCGTGCAGGGCACCTTCGACGACGACAACGCCTTCGACCGGCTCGCCGAGACCGTCCGCGAGCTCGACAAGGAACGCGGCACGGGCGGCAACACCGCGTTCTACCTGTCGATCCCGCCCGGCGCGTTCCCGGTCGTGACCAAGCAGCTGGCCCGCTCGGGACTGGCGAACGCCGACGAGAAGACGTGGCGGCGCGTCGTCATCGAGAAGCCCTTCGGGCACGACCTCAAGAGCGCCGAAGAGCTGAACGCGATCGTCAACGACGTCTTCCCCGAGGAGTCGGTGTTCCGCATCGACCACTACCTCGGCAAGGAGACGGTCCAGAACATCCTGGCGCTGCGCTTCGCGAACCAGCTGTTCGAGCCGATCTGGAACGCCAACTACGTCGACCACGTGCAGATCACCATGGCCGAGGACATCGGCCTCGGCGGCCGCGCGGGGTACTACGACGGCATCGGCGCGGCCCGCGACGTCATCCAGAACCACCTGCTGCAGCTGCTCGCCTTCACCGCGATGGAAGAGCCGCTGTCGTTCGACCCGCGGGCCCTGCGCGCGGAGAAGATCAAGGTGCTCTCGGGCACCAAGCCGCTCGGGCCGCTGGACAAGACCACCGCGCGCGGCCAGTACGCGGGCGGCTGGCAGGGCGGCACGAAGGTGCCCGGCCTGCTGCAGGAAGAGGGTTTCGCGAAGGACTCGAAGACCGAGACCTACGCCGCGGTGACCCTGGAGGTGCAGAGCCGCCGGTGGGCCGGGGTGCCGTTCTACCTGCGCACCGGCAAGCGGCTCGGCCGCCGCGTCACCGAGATCGCCATCGTGTTCAAGCGGGCGCCGCACCTGCCGTTCGACTCGACCTCGACCGAGGAGCTGGGACAGAACGCCCTGGTCATCCGGGTCCAGCCGGACGAGGGCATCACGCTGCGGTTCGGCTCGAAGGTGCCGGGGACCACGATGGAGGTCCGCGACGTCACGATGGACTTCGGCTACGGGCACGCGTTCACCGAGTCCTCCCCCGAGGCCTACGAACGCCTGATCCTCGACGTCCTGCTCGGCGAGCCGTCGCTGTTCCCGGTCAACGAAGAGGTCGAGCTCTCCTGGAAGATCCTCGACCCGATCCTGGCGCACTGGGCCAAGGAAGGCTCGCCGGAGCAGTACCCGCCGGGCACCTGGGGCCCGCCGTCCGCCGACGAAATGCTGGAGCGCACCGGCCGGAAATGGAGGCGCCCGTGATCATCGACCTGCCGTCCACCACGACTTCGGCTCTGAACAAGAAGCTGGTGGAGATCCGCGAACAGGGCGGGCAAGTAGCCCTCGGCCGGGTCCTGACGCTGGTGATCGTGGCCGACGACGACGCCAACCTCGAAGAGGCCATCGAAGCGGCCAACGGCGCGAGCCGCGAGCACCCGTCGCGGGTGATCGTGGTCGCCAAGGGCGCGCGCACCGCGGCGCCGCGGATCGACGGCCAGATCCGGGTCGGCGGCGACGCCGGCGCGAGCGAGGTCATCGTGCTGCGGCTCTACGGCCCGCTGGCCGCCCAGGGCCAGAGCGCGGTGGTGCCGCTGCTGCTGCCGGACGCGCCGATCGTCACCTGGTGGCCCGGAGCGGGCCCGAAGGACCCGGACAAGGACCCGCTCGGCGAGCTGGCCCAGCGCCGGATCACCGACTCGGCCGCGGAGAAGAGCCCGGTCAAGGCGTTGACCACGCGGGCGAAGGCCTACGCGGCGGGCGACACCGACCTGGCCTGGACCCGGCTGACGCACTGGCGGGCCCAGCTCGTCTCGGCGCTGGACCTGCCGCCGTACGAGAAGGTCACCGGGGCGACCGTGACCGGCGAGGCCGATTCGCCGTCGACCGAGCTGCTGGCCGCCTGGCTGGCCGAGTACCTGAAGGTGCCGGTCAAGCGGGTCAAGAGCTCGGGGGCGGCCGGGATCATCTCGGTCACCCTGGAGCGCCGCTCGGGCGCGGTTGAGCTGCACCGGCCGGACGGGCGCGTCGGCACGCTGACCCAGCCGGGTCAGCCGACCCGGCGGATCGCCCTGCAGCGGCGCAGCACCCAGGACTGCCTGGTCGAGGAGCTGCGCCGGCTCGACCCGGACGAGGTCTACGAGGCTTCGCTGCACGGCCTGCACAAGATCACGTCCGGCACGAACGGCAAGACGGGCGCGCCGGCCAAGGCCGACGTCACCTCGCCCGCCGCCGCGGCGGTTTCTGCGAAGGCTCGTAAATGAGCAAGACGGAAGTGGTCGTCTACGCGAACCAGGACCTGCTGGCGGCCGCGGCGGCCGCCAGGCTGGTCACGCGGCTGGTGGACGTCCAGGCGGCCAAGGGATCGGCATCACTGGTGCTGACCGGCGGCGGCACGGGCATCGCGGTGCTCTCGGAGCTGCGGGCATCGTCGGCCCGGGACGCGATCGACTGGTCGCGCCTGGACATCTACTGGGGCGACGAGCGGTTCGTCCCGGCGGATTCGGACGAGCGGAACGAGAAGCAGGCCCGCGAGGCCTTGCTGGACCACGTCCCGCTCGACCCGAAGCGCATCCACGCGATGGCGCCATCGGACGGCGAGTTCGGCTCCGACGTGGACGCGGCGGCCGCGGCGTACGCCTCGGTGCTGGCGTCTCAGGCGGGCCCGGAGGACCACGGCGACGTGCCGTCGTTCGACATCATGCTGCTCGGCCTGGGCGGCGAGGGCCACACGGCATCGGTGTTCCCGGAGTCCCCGGCGGTGTACGAGACCGAGCGGTCGGTGGTGGCGGTGCGCAACTGCCCCAAGCCACCGCCGACGCGGGTTTCGCTGACGCTGCCGGCGATCCGGCGGGCTCGGGACGTGTGGTTGATGACTGCCGGGTCCGCGAAGGCGGATGCGGTGGCGTTGGCTTTGTCCGGGGCTGGTGAAGTCCAGTTGCCGGTGGCCGGGGCGCGCGGACATCGGCGGACGCTGTGGCTGCTGGACCGCGCTGCGGCCGGGAAGCTGACGAAGGTTTACCAGCCGCCTACGGCTTAGGTTCGGTTGTCCGTGAAGGCCTCCTTGCCGGCTCTTATAGCCGGTAAGGAGGCCTTCACGGCTTTTCGGGCTTCGGGGCTGGCGCCCTACTTCGTGCGCCAGCCACGGCCCAGGTTTCCGAAAATCTCCTCCGCCGCCCGGCGGGGGTTCGCCGCACCCACGATCAGCTCCCGCGACGCCAGCGCGAACCGCGCCAGCGCCGCGCACGACACGTCGCCCTCCGGGGCTCCCGTCTCCTCCGCGATCGCCCGGGCGAGCGCCGTCTCGTGGCGCATCCACATCCGGCGGGCGTAGTCGCGCAGGACCGGGGTGCTCTCGATCAGCCGCAGGAACTCGTCGCTCGGGCCGCCGTCGGCGCTGTCGCGCAGCATGTGCTCGCGCAGCGCGTCCACGATCGTGTGACCCGGTGGCCTGCCGCGCACCGCGAGGACCAGCGCCGCCTCGATGTCGTCCTCCTGGTCGAACAGCAGCGCCTCTTTGCTGGGGAAGTACTTGAACAACGTCGTCACCGAGACGTCGGCGGCGTCCGCGACGTCCTTCACCCCGACCTCGTCGTAGCCGCGTTCGAGGAACAGCTCCAGCGCGGCGTCGGCCAGCGCCTGCCGGGTCTGCGCCTTCTTGCGCTCGCGGCGCCCGATCACTTCGGTCATGCCCCTCAGCCTACGTGATGGTGCACTCACTTCAAAAGTTAAGTCATTGCACTTTCTGAGTCACTGTGCTTTTCTGGCTCCAGGCCGCCGGACCAGCCGGCGGCACCGAACTTCCAGGGGGAAGTCATGAACTCCATCGCCATCGTCGGCGCCGGCCTGGGCGGCCTCGCCTGCGCCCGCGTCCTGCAGCTCCACGGCCTCGACGTCACCGTCTTCGAGCAGGAAGCCTCGGCCGACGCCCGGACCCAGGGCGGGTCCCTCGACCTGCACGGCGACACCGGCCAGGTCGCCCTCCGCACCGCCGGCCTCCACGACGAGTTCCGCGAGCTCGCCCGCCCCGAAGGCCAGCAGATGCGCGCGCTCGACCCGCACAGCGCCGAAGTCGTCATGGACGAGGTCCCCGCGGAAGGCGACGACTTCCGCCCCGAGATCGACCGCGGCCAGCTCCGCGGCCTCCTCCTCGGCTCACTGGAGCCCGGCACCGTCCGGTGGGGCCGGCCGATCGCCGACGTCACCACGTCCGGGCAGCTGACCTTCACCGACGGCACGACCAGCGGCTTCGACCTGGTCGTCGGCGCGGACGGTGCGTGGTCCCGCGTCCGCCAGGCCCTCACCGGCGTCCGGCCCGAGTACAGCGGGGTCACGTTCGTCGAGCTCGGCCTCGACGACGCCGACCGCCGCCACCCGGACCTGGCCGCGCTGACCGGCCAGGGAATGATGATGAGCAAGATCGACGGGCGGGCGCTCGTCGCGCAGCGCAACAGCAACGGCCACATCCGCTGCTACGCCATCTTCTACGCACCCGAAGACTGGGCGACCGACCTCGACTTCGCCGACACCGCGGCGGTGCGCGCGCACCTGCTGGAGCGCTTCGCCGGCTGGCACCCGAGCCTGCTCGGGTTCCTGCGCGACCTCGACGGCGGGTTCACGCACCGGCCGTTGCACGTCCTCCCGGTGCCGCACGCCTGGACCCACACGCCCCGGCTCACGCTGCTCGGCGACGCGGCCCACCTGATGCCGCCGCTGGGCGTCGGCGCGAACCTGGCCCTGCTGGACGGCACCGAGCTCGCGACCGCACTGGCCACCGCGCCGAGCGTCGGCGAAGCCGTCCGGACCTACGAGGCCGGGATGCTGCCGCGGTCGATCGAGACGGCCAAAGCCTGCGTCGGCGGCCTGCACGACCTGCTCAGCGACGACCTCAGGTCGATGGCGGCCTGACGACCTACCGCCGGACGCCCACACGTGGGTAACATGATTCCCACGATGTGGTCGTCCCGGTGCACAGCGGGGAGCAGCGCTCCCACTCTCGGTAGCACCCCTCCGTGGCTATCGCCCGGACGGAGCAGTCGACTACGGAAATCGGACGCCGGAACTCCGACAACGGGTGAAACTTACCGTCTTTCTACGCGACCTCGTTAGCATCCGCACATTTGTCCGTTGCTACGCGTCCCGATCGGGCCCTGAGCACCTCTCACCACCAAGTCCACAAGACGAATGGGGTCGCCAGCGATGAGTACAGAGGGACTCTCGATTCCGGGCATCTCGATCGCCGGCTCGGGGCCATCGGCCGCCGAGCGGGTGCGCAAGCGCGGGCTGAGCCTGTTCGGCTCGGTGCCCCGGCCCGCCGTGGTCACGTTCGCCATCGAGGCGGCCGCGGTCATCCTGGCCGTCCTCGACGTCTGGCTGGTGATCCCCGAGAAGGCCCAGCCGTATTCGATCTGGCTCTCCGGCGCCGCGTGCCTCGCGGTGGTGTTCCGCCGGAAGTTCCCGTTCCTCGCCGTGCTCGTCGCGGTCCCCGGCTTCCTGGCCGGCTGGGCGCAGCTCGCGTCGATGATCACGCTCGGCATGCTCGCCACCCGCCGCCAGCTGCACTGGCAGGTCTGGGTCGGCGCGGCGCTGGTGTGGTGCTGCCGGTTCGTGCAGTGGCCGTTGGAGGACTTCGCCGAGCTCAGCTGGCGCGAACACATCCTCGACGGCATCTACGGCGTGCTCGTCGCGGGCATGCCGATCGCGATCGGCCTGCTCATCGGAGCGCGGTCCGAGGTTTCGAACAAGCTCGCCGAGCTGGCCACGAGCCGCGACCGCGAGCGCCGCTTCCACGCCGACGCCGTCCGCGCCGAGGAGCGCGCCCGGCTGGCGCGCGAGATGCACGACGTCGTCTCGCACCAGATCACGCTGATCGCGATGCAGGCCGGCGCGCTGCAGGTCCAGACCACCGACCACCACGCGCAGGAGACCGCGCAGGTCATCCGCACGCTTTCGAAGCGGACCCTCGAGGAGCTGCGTTCCCTGCTGAGCGTGCTGCGCGCGGGCGCGGACGACGACGGCCCGCGCCCCGGGATCAACGACCTCGACCGGCTGATCCGGACGTCGGAGGTCCCGGTGCACCTGTCGGTGGAGCACCTGCCGGAGGCGCTGCCGAACCAGGTGTCGGCGGCGGCGTACCGGACGGTGCAGGAGTGCCTGACGAACGTCCACAAGCACGCCCCGGGCGCGACGGCGACGATCCGCATCCAGGGTGAGCACGGCGCGCTCAAGATCGAGGTCCGCAACGAGCGCGCGAGCCGGCCCGGCGAAGGCCTGCCATCCGGAGGCCACGGCCTCACGGGCCTCGCCGAGCGGGCGCGCCTGCTGGGCGGCAGCTTCGAGACGTCGGGGATGGAGGACGGCGGCTTCCGGGTCCGGGCCCGGTACCCGCTGGACCGCTGAGGGCGGCCGTCCGGCCCCCGGTATCCATTTTACCGGCGGCGACCGACGATTTCGGATTCTCAGGAGCCGCGAACGGCGGATTCCGGGCTGTGACGGCCGGAATCCGCCGTTCGCGGCTTTCTTTGTCCGGAACTGTCGGTGTTCTCCCGTAGCGTGGAAAACGGGGGGCTGCTCAGCCGTGGGAAGGCGCGAACGCCTCCGCGAAAAGGCTATGCGCACACTCCGGCAGGCGGCTCGCGTACCTCGAGGGCAACTCACGTACCTGGAGGGTCGGCTCACGTACCCAGGAGGTCGACTCGCGTGTCTGGAGGGTCGGCTCGCGTGATGGGGAGGTCGGCTCGCGTGATTGGAGCGTCGACTCGGCGGCGGCCTGGAACCTGGGTCGGGCTGGCGGAAAGCGCGAAAAGCCACCCCGGGGTTCCCGGGGTGGCTTTTCGGCCGGCGAACGCTTAGATGATCTCCCGGCGCTGGCGCAGGCGCTCGAGGGCTTCGGCCAGGATGGCCTCGCCGTCGGCGTCGCTGCGTCGCTCCTTCACGTACGCCAGGTGCGTCTTGTACGGCTCGGTCCGTGGTGCGGCCGGCGGGTTCTTCTCGTCCTGCCCACCCGGAAGCCCGCAGCGGGGGCAGTCCCACTCGTCGGGGATCTCCGCGTCGAGCGCGAACGACGGCCGGGCTTCGTGGCCGTTGGCGCACCAGTAGCCGACCCGGCGCCGTGGCGCCGATTCACCTCGCTCGGATTCGCCCGTAGGACCGGCACCCACCCTGGTGCCTCGAATCGCGTTACCGCCAACCATGAATCCTCACACCTAGGAATCGGCGGCGCGCCCCCCAATAGGCACGCCGAATCGCTGCGCCCTGCCGTCGTGACCCGGTCGCGATCGACGGTGGGGCGCCGGACGCCTCACACCTTGAGCAGCAGACCCAGGCCCACGATGCTGATCAGCCAGACCGCGCCCAGCAGCAGGGTGATGCGGTCGAGGTTCTTCTCGGCCACGCTCGACCCCGCCAGGCTCGACTGCATCCCGCCGCCGAACAGCGACGACAGGCCACCACCCCGGCCCCGGTGCAGCAGCACCGCGACCACCAGGAAGACACTGGTGACGATCAACAGGATTTGCAGGAACAGCTTCATGTCATCCCTTGGGCTCTAGGTGAATGCAGGGGTACGGCATGGTCGTTTCCGACCACCACCGTACCCCTGGACTCGTCCACTGCTGTGTGACGGACCGGATACACAGGTTACCCGGTCGTGGCCTCGATCAGGGCAGCGGCCCGCCCGCGGCGAGTGCACAGAGTTTCGTGAACTCCTCGCCGTCGAGGCTCGCTCCGCCGACCAGGGCACCGTCGATGTTCTCGCAGCCCACCAGCTCGCTGATGTTGCCCGATTTGACCGATCCCCCGTAGAGCACCCGGACGGACGAAGCGATGTCGTCGCCGTACTTCTCCTGGAGGGTGGCCCGGATGGCCTTGCAGACCTCTTCGGCGTCGGCCGAGGAGGCGACCTTGCCGGTGCCGATCGCCCAGACCGGCTCGTACGCGACGACCACGTCCTTGACCTGTTCGGCCTTGAGGCCCTTCAGGCCCTCGATCAGCTGCGTCGTGGTGTGGTGGATGTGCTCGCCGGCCTCGCGGACCTCGAGCTTCTCCCCGATGCAGAGGATCGGCGTGATGCCGTGCTTGAGCGCGGCCTTGACCTTCTTGTTGACCAGCTCGTCGGTCTCGGCGTGGTACTCGCGCCGCTCCGAGTGCCCGACGGTGACGAACTTGCAGCCCAGCTTCGCCAGCATCAGGCCCGAGATGTCACCGGTGTAGGCGCCGGAGTCCTGCGGCGCGATGTCCTGGGCGCCGTAGGTGAGCGACAGCTTGTCGCCGTCGACCAGGGTCTGCACGCTGCGGATATCGGTGAACGGCGGCAGCACCGCCACGTCGACCTTCGCGTAGTACTTCTCCGGCAGCGCGAAGGCGATCTTCTGGACGAGCGCGATCGCCTCGAGGTGGTTCTGGTTCATCTTCCAGTTGCCGGCGATGAACGGCTTGCGTGCCACTAGTTCTTCTCCTCCAGGGCGCTCACGCCCGGCAGTTCCTTGCCTTCGAGGTACTCGAGCGAGGCCCCGCCTCCGGTGGAGATGTGCGAAAAGCCGTCCTCGGGCAGGCCGAGCTGACGGACGGCCGCCGCGGAGTCGCCGCCGCCGACCACGGTGAACGCGTCGCTCTTCACGAGCGCCTCCGCGACGGCCCGGGTGCCGCCGGAGAAGGCCTCGAACTCGAACACGCCCATCGGGCCGTTCCAGAACACCGTCCGCGCGTCGGCGAGCTTGCTCGCGAACAGCTCGCGGGTGCGCGGGCCGATGTCGAGGCCCTCGCGGTCGGCCGGGATGGCGGTGGCGTCGACGACCTCGTGCTCGGCGTCGGCCGCGAAGCCCGTCGCGGCCAGGACGTCCACCGGCAGCACCAGTTCGACGCCGCGCTTCTCGGCCTCGGCCAGGAAGCCCTTCACCTGGTCGAGCTGGTCGGCCTGCAGCAGCGAGTTGCCGACCTCGTGGCCCTGGGCCTTGAGGAACGTGTACGCCATGCCGCCGCCGATGAGCAGCCGGTCGACCTTGGTCAGCAGGTTCGCGATGACGCCGAGCTTGTCGGACACCTTCGCGCCGCCGAGCACGACCACGTACGGCCGCTGGACGTCGTCGGTCAGCTTCTTCAGCACGTCCAGCTCGGCCAGCACCAGGCCGCCCGCGTACGCCGGGAGCACCGAAGCCACCTCGTAGACCGAGGCCTGCTTGCGGTGGACGACGCCGAAGCCGTCGGAAACGAACGCGCCGCCGGGGACGAGCGCGCCCAGCTCGGCGGCCAGCTCGGAGCGGTCCGCGGCGTCCTTGCTGGTCTCGCGCGCGTCGAAGCGCACGTTCTCGAGCAGCACGACACCGCCGTCGGCCAGGCCGCCGGTCAGCGCCTTCGCGGACTCGCCCACCAGGTCACCGGCCAGCGCGACCTCGGCGCCGAGCAGCTCGGAGAGCCGCTTCGCGACGGGCGCGAGGGTGTACTTCGGGTCCGGCTCGCCCTTCGGGCGGCCGAGGTGCGCGGTGACGACGATCTTCGCGCCCGCGTCGGCGAGCTTCTTGATCGTCGGCAGGGCCGCGCGGACCCGGCCGTCGTCGGTGATGCGATCCCCGTCGAGCGGGACGTTCAGGTCGGAACGCACGAGTACGTAGCGGCCCTGAACGCCCTCGCCCAGCAGGTCGTCGAGGTTCTTGACGCTCATCTGGTTCAGGACAGCTTCGAACCGACGAGGGTGACCAGGTCGGCGAGGCGGTTGGAGTAGCCCCACTCGTTGTCGTACCAGCCGACGACCTTGACCTGGTTGCCGATGACCTTGGTCAGCGGCGCGTCGTAGATGCAGGACGCCGGGTCGGTGACGATGTCGGCCGACACGATCGGGTCGTCCGAGTAGCGCAGGATGCCCGCGAGCGGGCCCTCGGCGGCGGCCTTGTAGGCGGCGTTGATCTCCTCGACCGTGGCGGCCTTGGAGAGCGTCACGGTGAGGTCGGTGGCCGAGCCGGTCGGGATCGGGACGCGCAGCGCGTAGCCGTCCAGCTTGCCCTGCAGCTCCGGCAGGACGAGGCCGATGGCCTTGGCGGCGCCGGTCGAGGTCGGGACGACGTTCAGGGCGGCGGCGCGGGCGCGGCGCAGGTCCTTGTGCGGGGCATCCTGCAGGTTCTGGTCCTGCGTGTAGGCGTGGACCGTGGTCATCAGGCCCTGCTCGATGCCGAAGGCGTCGTGGAGGACCTTGGCCAGCGGGCCGAGGCAGTTGGTGGTGCAGGACGCGTTCGAGATGATGACCTGCGAGCCGTCGTACTTGTCGTCGTTGACGCCGAGGACGACGGTCAGGTCCTCGCCCTTGGCGGGCGCGGAGATGATGACCTTCTTGGCACCGCCGGCGATGTGCGCCTTGGCGGCGTCGGCGTTGGTGAAGAAGCCGGTGGACTCGAGGACGACGTCCACGCCCAGCTCGCCCCAGGGCAGGTTGGCCGGGTCGCGCTCGGCGAGGGCCTTGATGGTCTTGCCGTCGACGACGATGCCCTCGTCGCTGACGCTGACCTCACCCGGGAACCGGCCCAGGATGGAGTCGTACTTCAGCAAGTGGGCCATGGTGGCGACGTCGCCGAGGTCGTTGAAGGCCACGACCTCGATGTCCTGGCCGCTGGCCTGCACGGCGCGGAAGAAGTTGCGGCCGATGCGGCCGAAGCCGTTGACACCTACGCGAACGGTCACTGCTGCCACTCCTCTGAGGATCGGCCGGGAGGCCCGGCCGTGACTTGCGGGCTCGCGGTCACCCTAGCGTGCGGGCATGCGCGTCCCTGACTGCCCTGACGAGACTTCCACCACTTGGCGAACGGGTCAAGAATCGATTAAGAAGCCGGGGCCGGAAACGGGACCGGGTTCACGTGATCGACACCTGGACCACGACGGACCGGCGAGGCCCGCGATCCTCCTGTTTCCGCTGGGAGGACCGGGTACGCCCGAGGGTTCGAGTGGCGACGTCGGCGAGCCACTGGAACGGTTCAGTGGATCTCCCGGAACCGGGGCTTCCACGGGGGTCTCCGCGCAAGCCTGCGGGCGGTACGTGAGGTCGATGACTCGACCGATCCAGTGACGGCTCATCCCGTCAGTTCCCGCTCCAGCGGCGTGCGGAACCGCGGCACCGCCCGGACCTCGCCGTACCACCCGGCGCAGCGCTCCACCTCCGCCTCGATCAGGGCCGATGACTCGCTCCCGACGTCCTCCAGCAGCCGGAACGCGATCTCCCCCGACGCGCGCTGGGCCCAGCCGCCGACGACGCGGCCGCTCAGCCAGACCGTCGGGCCGATGTTGCCGCTGCGGTCGAACAGCGCCGCGCGGTGCGGGCCGAGGAACCAGTCGCGGTCCTGCCAGCCCATCGGAGTCGGGTCCAGCGCGGGCAGGAAGGCCACCCACGGCGGCGGCGACGGCACCGGCTCGAGGTCGTCCGGCAGCACCACTCCCGGCACGCCGTCGAGGTCGACCTCCGCCGGCTTCACCACAGCCAGGGCCTTCTTCGTCTGGCTCGCCGTCCAGCCCGTCCACCACCGCAGGTCCGAGACCGGCGCCGGGCCGTACGCGCGCAGCCACCTCCGCGCCAGCTCGGCCCGCGCGTCCTCCGCGTCCCACGCCGGCAATCCGGGTACCCACTCGTCCAGGGGATGCCAGACGTACTGGGTGCTGATCCAGCTCCCGCGCGGACGCCCGCGGACGATCCGGCCGCCCGCCGCGAGCAGGAACAGCACCCGGCTGGTGACGTTCCCGATCGCCTCGTACGGCTTTCCCGCCGCCATCAGCAGCTGCTGCCGCAACCGGGGCTCGTCCTCGCTGAGCTGCTGCGCCGTCGCCGAACCCCGGGCCCGCAGCGCCGCTTCGACCGACGCTTCGACGTCCCGCAGCCAGTTCGCGGGCTCCGGCACGTTCTCCGGGTGCCCCTGCTGACCCAGGTGCTGCTCCAGGAGCTTCCGCTGCTTGACTTCGATGTCCGCGGAACAGGCGGCCTGCACGAGCGCCGCCGTGTCCAGCCCGGTGACGAAGACCGTGCGGCGCATGCCCAGCAGCCGCAGCAGGGTGCGTTCTTCGTACAAGGCCCGTTCCACCGCGGCGATCGCCGGGGAAGCGAGCCTCGCGCACGCCGAAAGGTGGACGGTCGCCGGGTCGGTGGCGTGCAGGGCGACGACCCCGGCGACGGCGTCTTCCACTGTGGCCGCGGGCGCGGCCAGGTGGTGCCGGACGGCGAGGCGGGCCCGGCGGTGCTGGGTGCTGATCTTCGGAGGCACCCGCTGTTGATACCACCCGGCACCGACAAAAACGCCTGGTCGCCCGGCCAGGGGCCGTTTACGCTCGCGGAATGGTCTCCGGTGCGCACTTCGCGGCCTTCGCCGCGCTGACGTTCCTCATGGTCGTGGTCCCCGGTCCGAGCGTGCTCTTCACCATCAGCCGCGCGCTCACGGTCGGGCGGCGCGACGCGCTGCTCACCGTCGTGGGCAACTCCGCGGGCGTCTACACCCAGGTCGTCGCGGTCGCGTTCGGCCTCGGCGTGCTCGTGACGACGTCGGCCGCGGTCTTCACCGCGATCAAGATCGCCGGCGCGCTCTACCTCGTGTACCTGGGCGTCCAGGCGTGGCGGCACCGCAGGAAGCTCACCGACGCGATGGCCGCGAAGGTACCCGCCAAGCCCGGCCGCGTGCTGGCGGTGCTGCGCGACGGGTTCGTCGTCGGCTTCGCGAACCCGAAGTCGATCGTGTTCCTCGCGGCGCTGCTGCCGCAGTTCGTCGACCCGGGCGCCGGGTCCGTCGCGGTCCAGATGCTGCTGCTCGGCTTGTGCCTGCCGGCGATCGCGCTGGCGACCGACTCCGCTTGGGCGCTGGTGGCGGGCACCGCCCGGGCGTGGTTCGCCCGCTCGCCGAAGCGCCTGGAGGCGGTCGGCGGCACCGGCGGCCTCGTCATGATCGGCCTCGGCGCCACCCTCGCCTTCACCGGCCGGGGTGACTGAGCACCAGCGATGCCGCGTTCGAGGGAAAGCAGGCCCTTGCCGCGAGAAGCGCCTACTCCTCGACGGCCCAGGACTTGAAGTGGTCCCGGATCTCCGTCAAGAGCAATGTCTGACGGCGGCTCTCGAGGAGCATCTGCTTGCGCCACACGATTTCACTCGTGTAGCTGCCGGCCTCGCCCCGCGTCAGCAACTCGTCGTCGGGCACCAACCCCATCGGGTGCTCTTTGCTGTTCCTGGCCATGAGTCTCCCTTTCGCCGGGCGTGCGGCCGTGGCTCTCGTGAAGGTCATCCTCGACCCTCGTCATGATCGGCCTCGGCGCCACCCTCGCCTTCACCGGCCGGGGTGACTGAGCACCAGGTCCAGCAACCCCGGGAACGCCGCGTCGAACTCCGGGCGCCGCAAGCGGTTCAACCGCCGTGGGCCCGCGTCGCGCTGCTCGATCAGGCCCGCCGCGCGCAGTACCGAAAAGTGGTGGCTGAGCGTCGCCTTCGCCACCGGCAGGTCGAACGTGCCGCACGCCTTCGTCCACTCCGGGACCTCGGCGAGCGAGCGCAGGATGCTGCGGCGCACGGGATCGGCGACCGCGGCGAGGGCGTCCTGCAGGGACACCTCCGCCGGGACGCCGTGCGTGAGCCCGCGGGCCCGGGCCGAGGTCACCGCAGGGCCTCCGCCAGCGCCGGCCACCACTCGCGGGGCAGGTCACCGGCCGGGACGACGACCTGGTCGGCCCCCGCCGCCCGGTACTCGCGCAGGCGGGCCACGACCGTGTCGAGGTCGCCGCGCACGGTGAGGCCGTCGACGAGGGAGTCCGAGAGATCCGTGATGTCGGCGTCGGTGAAGCCCATGCGGCGGAAGTTGTTCGCGTAGCCCGGCATCCCGGCCAGGAACCGCAGCGAACCTTCGCGAGCACGCTCGCGGGCGGCACCGGCGTCGGCCTCCGCGACGACGCTCACCAGGACCACCAGCTGCTTGCCCGCGCCGAGGATCTCCCGCGCCGAGGCGACGTAGTCGGTCGTCACCAGGAACGGGTAGGCACCGGACGCGCGATCCCGGGACAGCTCCAGCATCTTCGGGCCCAGCGCGGAAAGGATGCGCTCGGACGCAGGCACTGTGTCGTCGAGCTCGTCCAGGTAGTCGTTCAGCGTGGCCAGCGGACGCGGGCCGTGCGCGCCGCCGAGGCCGACCACGAACCGCCCGGCCGGCAGGTCCGCGTACGCCCGCGCCACGTCGGCGGCGGGCACCCGGTCGACCGGCAGGATGCCGCTCGCCACCGGGATCTCGGCGGTCCCGTGGATCACTTCGGTGATCAGCGGCAGGTTGCTGCCCTGCCCGCCCGGCAGCCAGAGCGTCGCGTACCCCAGCTCCTCCAGCTCGGCCGCGACCGTGACGGTCTCCGGTCCGGTCGTGCCCAACGTGGCGCCCAGCGCCCCCAGGTTCGTCATGCGCCGGGCAACCACGGAACCGCGGGAGATGTTCCCGTCAGGCCGTCTGTTCGTCCTCAGCGGAATCCTGCTCGGCCGGCCGGCTGAACATCCGCGTCGCCGACAGCCGCGCGACGCCGTCCGGGTCGCCCAGGTCGTCCAGGGAGGTGCGGATCGTCGAGTCCACCGACAGGTACTTGCGGCCGGCCCGCAGGTCGGCGTCGTTGCGCAGCCGCACGATCAGCGGGAACTCCGCCAGCGCACCCGCGTCGAACAGGCCCGTCGTGTAGATGAGCTGCACACCCAGCGCCCCGGCCACCGCCCGCTGCAGCTCCAGCAGGTACCCGGCCGACGCGCGGCCGATCGGGTTGTCCAGGAACAGCACGCCCGAGTGCCGGTTGCGGGCCTTGCCGCGGTTGTTGGCCCGCAGCGCGGCGAGGGTGCAGTACAGGATGATCGCGGCCGTGAGCTGCTGGCCACCGGAGAACACGTCGCGGATCTCCGAGACGCGCTGGCGTTCGGTCCGCAGCACCGAGTCCGGCTTGAGCATGTCGACGCGGAAGCCCTTGGGCGCCGCGGCCCGGACTCCGCGCAGCACCAGGGAAAGCCCGTCGCGCTTGACGTCGCGGCCGTCGGCGGTCTTGCCCACGGCGGCCTCGTCGACGACCTCGCCGAGCTTCTCGGCGAGCGCGTTGTCCTCCAGCTCGGTGAAGCGGATGCGGAGGAACTCCTGCCCCGACCAGTCGCCGAGGCCGTCGGGCAGCCGAGAGACTCGCTGGGCGGAGCGCAACGTCCGGAGCGCGCCGTCCACCATGCCCTGCAGGCGCGTGATGATGCCGCCGCGGTGCCGGTCGATCTGCGCGAGGTCGTCGGTGAGCGACCGCAGCCGCGGCCGCAGCGCCTCGGCCCACTCGGCGGCGTGCGCGGGCAGCTGGTCGCGCTTGACCGAGATGACCTGCTGGCGCACCGGCGTGCTCAGCTTCTCGAACCGCTTCTCCGTCGCGTACTGCGCGAGCTGGTCGGCCGCCGCGCGCACCCGGCGGTCGCCCGCGTCGGCGGCTTCCTGCGCCTGGCCGAGCGTCGCGTTGAGGCGGCTGTGCTGGGCGCGGGCGGTCTCGACGTCGCCGTCGTAGGCCGCCGCATCGCTATCGGTGACCAGGTGGGCCATCGACTCGGCGAGCAGCGCGAACCCGGACGCCGAAGTGCGAGCCGACTCGAGCGTCGCTTCCGCCGCGGCCCGGCGTTCCTGCAGCTCTTCCCACTTACGCGCGGCCGCCGACGCCTCCAGGCCTGCCGCGTCGATCAGCTCCAGGCCGTGCTCGATGTCCCGCGGCTTCTCGCCGGTGGCACCGTTCTGCAGGGGCAGCGCGTCCAGCTCGGCGCGCCGCGTCGAGACGAGCCCGATGGCCTCGGTGCGCTCGTCCTCCAGGCCGTCGACGACGCGGCGGGCGCGCGCCAACGCGGCCGCGCGGGCGGAAGCGTCGGAACCGTCCGGCGTCTCCAGCAGTTCGGCCGCCCGGACGCGGACCGCCTCGTCCAGGGACTCCACGGCCGAGCCCGCGGCCGCTTCGGCGGACTCCGCCTGTTCCAGCTCGGCCCGCAGGTCGCTGCCGACCTCGACCTTCGCGTACGACTCGGACGCCGAAAGGTAGGTCCGCCGCAAGGCGTCGACCGGCTCCGGCGGCACCGGGCCCGCCGAAGCCTCGGCCGCGCCCGGAACCTCGGCGAGTTCGGCCCGCGCGGTCGTCGCGGTGCGACGGTGACCGTCGGCGGTGCGCTGCTCCTCCCCCGCCTGCTCGCGCAGCCGCGCGGCCTTGGCCGCCGCGTCGGCGGCCTGCAGGTCGGCGCGCTCGGCGACCTCGGTGGCGCGCTCGACCTCTTCGGTCCATTCGGCGATCCGCGCGCTGCGGGCTCCCAGCTCACCGAGCCGCCGGGCGCGTTCCTCCGCCTCGGCCGCGGCCGCGCGCAGTTCGGGGACGCGCTCGCGCAGCGACGCCGCTTTTTCGCTCAGCCGCGCGAACTCCGCGTCGGCCTGCTCCAGTGCGGTGCGCGCGGTCTCGCGCGCGGTGCGGGCGGCCTGGGCCTGCTCGGCCAGGGTCGCGACGGCGCCGGGCGGGTAGTCCTCGCGCCAGGTGGTGAGCTTCCACGTCAACGCGCCGTCCGCGGACAGCTTGGCGGACAACGCTTCGAGGCGCCGCTGCCGCTCGGTGTGCCGTCGCGCGACGGCTTCCCGCTCGGCGTCGGCGGCTTCTTCGTCGTACATCGCGGGGTTCGGCGGCACGAGGAACTCGACGCCGGGAGCGGCCGGGACCTCGGCCTGCAGGGCCTCGGTGGTGCCGACGGCGATGATCGCGCTCGGCAGCAGCCGTCGCTTCGTCAGGACTTCGCGGGCGCGATCGGCGTGCGCGGCGTCGTTCAGCAGCACGCCGGACACCAGCTGCGGCAGGCTTTCCAGCACCTCGGCCCGCCGCGAAGCGTCCAGTTTGGACAGATACCGCCAGCCGGACCACGCCGTGATCCCGGCTTCTTCCAGCGCGTCGAGGGCGGCCTGGACGTCCTCCGGCGGCGGCAGCAGCCCGCCGGACCCGAGCGCGGCCAGCGCGCGTTCGTCGGCGGACTCCTCCATCCGCAGCGCGGTCTGCTCCTTCTCGACGGCCGCGCTCGCCTCGCGCAGCCGTTCCAGCAGGACCGGGAGGTCGCTCTCCAACGCGACGTCGTCCGCGCCGAGCAGCTCGATCAGCCGGCCCTCGGCGGCCAGCGCGTCGGTGCGGCGGTGGGCCCGGTCGAGGTCCTCGGTGGCGCGTTCGAAGCGGTCCTGGGTGGTGCCCGCGAGCTGGTGCGCCTCGTTCACGGCCCGTTGCGCCGCTTGGAGATCCGCGGCGACGCGGTCGAGTTCCTGTTCGCGTCGCGCGAGTTCGGCGGTGGCCGCTTCGGCGGCGCTACGGGCGGCGCGGGACGCTTCGGCGACGTCCGCACCCGAAGGCAGCAATCCCGCGCGTACGGCGTTCTGGACTTCTTCGCGCAGCTCGGTGATCCGGGCCGTGAGGCCCCGCGCTTCGGCGCGCCGGGCGGCCGCGAGGTTCGCGGCTTCGTCGCGATCCGTCTGCGCCTTCTCGGCTTCGGCGCGCAACGCGCCCGCGTGCGCCTCGGCCTTGTCGGCCTGGCGCTGGGCGTCCTGCGCCAGCGCGTGCAACCCGCGAGCGAGCGCCGAAGCGGCGTCGTTGCGCGCCTTCAGCGCCGGGCGCGCCTTCTCCTCCCGGCTGCCGACCAGCTCGCGCAGGTCCTTCGCCTTGCGGGCCGCGTTGAGGGAGTTGAGCACGGTCGCGGTCTCGCGCCAGGCCTCGGCCGCGGTCTTGGCCTCGGCGAGCTCGGCGTCGACGCGCTTGCGGGCCTCCTGGGCTTCGTCCAGGCGCAGCACGGCGACCAGGCGGCGCAGCTCCGTGACGGCCGCGGCGAGCCGCCGGTGGTCGCCCTCGGCGAGCTTCTCCGCGGACTTGACCTCGGAGACGTGGTCCTCGAGCCCGGACAGCCGCGCGTTCTCCAGCTCGTTGCGCGCGACCACGCGGGCGGCGAGCGCGGCCATGTCGGCCTTCGCGGACTCGGCGATCTTCCGCGACTCCGCGGCGACGCCTTCTTCGGCGGCCAGTGGCCCCAGCAGGTCCAGGGCACCGGCCACGAAGTCGCGTTCGGAGAGGAGATCCCCGCGCTGCGCCAGGTTGTTCGCGTACGTGGCGACGACCTCGGCGAGGTCCTTCGGCTCCTCCTCGGAGATCACCGCGCGCAGCAGGAACTCGACGAACGCGTCGTCGGTGCCGAAGGCGAACGCGTCCGCCGCCTCGCCTTCGCCGGCGTTCATCGCCCGCTGGTACCGGAACAGCTCGGTGTCGAGGCCCAGCCCGTCGAGCCGGCCGGTCCACTCGTGGTGGCGGCGGGTCCAGGACAGTTCCAGCTCGGGTTCGGCCAGCTGGGCGGCGGCGAGCTTGTCGTGGAAGCCGGACATGGTGAGCAGCCGGCCGTCCTGGGTCATCGGCAGGGAGTCGAGCCCCAGCGCGGCGGTCGGGCGGAAGCAGTACCAGGAGTCGGCGAGGTTCTCGGAGTCGGCGGACACGACGTGCCCGCGCCATTCGGAGACCTTGCCGGTGATGATCCGGTGGCCGCTTTCGACGTGCAGCCACTCCAGCACGACGTGCGAGACGTCCTTGGCGGCCACGAACTTCTCGAGGACCTTGGTGCTCGTGGTGCCGACGACCTGGCGGCGGCCGGGCAGCATGACCGAGAAGATCAGCTTGATGAGGACGGACTTGCCACCGCCGTTCTCGAGGAACAGCACGCTCGCCGGGGACGGGCGGCGCAGCTCGGCCGGCCCGGTCGCGTGGATGCCGGCGCTGAACAGCGCGTCCTGCTGGGGCGCGGTGATCTTGGCGCCGACACCGCTGAAGTCGAGCACGACGTCCTGGTACCGGGCGCCCGCCGGGCCCACGGAATGCAGGCGGACCCGCGAAAGCTCGTACATCGATTCCCCTCTACAGCGTGTCCGACGCGGCCGCGCGCAACGAGCCGCCGTCGTTCGCGACGGCCACGACGTCCAATGCGAGCAGGTCGTCGAAGGCGGCGTCGGCCGCGAGCTCGCGGACCTGGATCTGGTAGCGCGGCGTGGTCCGGTAGGTGCCGCCCTGCTCGTCGCTCACCGGGACCAGGAACCCCTGGTCGGCGAGGAAGCGCAGGGCGCGGCTGACCATGCCGCGGGTGGTGTCGGCGGCGAGCCGGCCGTCCTTGGTGGCGGCGGCCGCGGGACGGCGGGCGTAGGCGCGCCAGGCCTGTTCGAGCTCGGGCGCGTCGGCCAGGGGGTCGTTGTTGGCCTCGGCCGCCGCGGCGCGCTCGTCGAGCATGCGGGCGGCTTCGCGGACCATCGCGTCGACCTGCTCGACGCTGACGCGGCCGATGTAGGTGTCGTTGGCGAGGTCGTCCGGGCGCGGGTAGCCGAGCGCGGCGGTGGCGAGGTGGATGAGGCCGTGCAGGACCTTCTCCGTCTCGCGGCGCTCGCGGATCTTGGCCTGCCGGGCGTAGGAGTCCATCTTGATCTCGAAGACGGATTCGTCGGTGGCCGCGAGGACCGCGCCGGCCTGCTGGTTGACCTCGAGGACCATGAGCCCGAGCCCGGCGGCGACGGCGTGCGTGAGCGCCTTGAACGCGTTGTCCTCGCCGTAGCGGCGCACGAGGTCGCCGTAGACGACGTCACGCGCCGGCAGCTGCTTCGGCCGCATGCCGAACGCGACCAGCCGGGCCGCGGCTTCGGCGTCCACGCTGCTGTGGGACAGCGCCATTACGCGACTTCCTCTTCTTCGTCGGCACGCTCTACGGCGGCGGTGGACAGGAGCAGGTCGGCGCCGCCGAAGTCCGGGTCGTCGAGCAGCGTGCCGTCGTCGACGGCCAGGAGGACCGAGCGGTCGCCCTGGCGCCGGGCGGCGCCGATGCCGGGACTGTAGGCGTGCACCGCGCGCAGCGCGACCAGGGCCGGGAGCCCGGGCTGACGGCTGCGGCGGGCTTCTTCGAGCAGGCCGGACAGCCGGCGCGGGACCTCGGGCAGGTCGAGGAGTTCGTCGGCGGCGCGCCAGACGTCGTCGCCGAACTTGTCGGTGATGTCGGCGGGCATCAGCTCCGGCTCGGGGATCTCGCCGACGAGCTGGTCGCGTTCGGGGGCCGGGCGCAGCAGCAGTGAGACGAGGGAAGACAGGGACGGCACGACCGGCGCGGTGATGCCCGCGACGGCGTGGAAGAAGTGTTCGGCGGGCGCGACGGCGTCGGCCAGCGGCAGGCCCAGGGTGGGCACGAGGAGCTGGCCGAAGAGATCCAGGGTCGCGCGCTGGGGCGGGCCGGAGAACTGCTGGCGGTCCTGCTCGGCGCGGAACACCGCGCCCGCGTCGGCGAGCCGGGACTGCAGGCGGGTGTGCCGGCGGATGCAGTCGCCGACGATGTCGACGAGCTCGGCGGCGCGGCGCTTGCGGTCGAGGTCCTCGGTCTCGTCGCGGGCGGTGGTGATGTTCTTGAGGATGGCGTTCTCGGCGCGGAACCGGGCTTCGATGTGGCTCAGCGCGCTGTCCAGGAGCTCCGGGACCTCGCGTTCCCAGTCGACCGACCGGACGTCGCGGCGGGTCGCGTCGAGCTTCGCGCGCAGCGTCTCGCCGTACTGGACGGTCCGGTAGCGCGCCTGCTCGGCGGCCAGTTTCGCGTCGGCGAGGCGACCGCGGTTGATGAGGTTCTCGAGCTTGACCTCGGCGGCGATCTGGGCCGACTCGACGTCGGTGTCCAGCGCGCCGACGAGGACGTTGATCGCCTCGTCGGTGGCGCGCAGGTAGACCTCGCCGTCGCGGGCGGCCAGCTCGACGAGCAGCTTGAAGTCGAACTGGCGCCGCTGGTAGCCACCCGGGCCCATCGAGCCGTAGACGCGCCGGAAGCCGCGTTCGGTGGTGCCGACGTTGATCAGGTTGTCGAGGACCCACTTCGCCACGCGGACGTGCTCCTCGGGCATCCGCGACGGCGCCTGCTGCGCGATGAACGGCAGCAGCCGGTCGATGACCTCGTCGTGGCCGGCGCCGGTGTCGAAGTCCATCGCGATGGTGACCTGGTCGATCGTGTGCAGCGCGATCTCGGCCATCTGGTAGATCGTGGCGTCGGCCCAGTCGAGCTTCGCCTTCCGCGCGTCGAGGTCGTGCAGCGGCGCGGTGCAGGCCAGCGCCTTGAGGCGGCGGGTCAGCCCCTCGTCGGCCAGTCCCGTCGCGGCCCTGTCGTCGTCTCGCACAGCTGGCCAGGCTAGTCGGCCACCCTCTGCGCACGCTCGGGTGACGGGATAACGTCCCCCTCATGCGTGAGATGAGCCGCGAAGAGTGGTGGAAGTTCGCCTCCGAAGGGACCCGGACGGGCAAGCTCGGCCTGGTCCGGGCCGGCGGTGCCGCGATCGTCACCCCGATCTGGTTCCTGCTGGACGAGGGCCCCGACGGCGACGAGCTGGTCTTCACCACGGGCACCGACACCCTCAAGGGCAAGGCGATCGCCCGCGACCCGCGGATCTCCCTCGTCGTCGACGACCAGGAACCGCCGTACTCCTACGTGCAGTTCACCGCCGAGGCGCGGCTCACCCACGACTTCGAGGAGATGCTCGACTGGGCGACCCGGCTCGGTGGCCGGTACATGGGTGCCGCGCGGGCCGAGGAGTACGGCAAGCGCAACGCCGTACCCGAGGAATCGCTCGTCCGGGCGAAGATCACCAAGGTCATCGCGCGGGCCGAGATCGCCGGCTGACCTGGTTTTCGCGGTACCCTGCCGGTGGGGGTGGGGGCCATGCTTTCGGGTGAGGACAGCAGACGGGACGCCGTCAAGGCGATCATGAACTCCGGCCAGCGCGAGCTGGTCGCGGAGCTGGAACGCCTCGACGGCGGGGCCCGGTTCGGCCGGGGCCGGACGCGCCTGCTGGAGGGCGGGGACGCCTTCGAACGCGCCGGGGTCTGCGTGACGGCCGCGGCCGACGGCGGGTTCTTCACCAGCGGGCTGTCGGTCGTGATCCACCCGCGCAACCCGCACGTGCCGGCGTTCCAGGCGCACTTCCGGTACTGCGAATCCGGCGACACCTGGTGGTTCGGCGGCGCCGTCGAGCTCGTCCCGTGCTACGGCTTCGCCGAGGACGCGGCGCACTTCCACCGGGTGCTCAGGCACCACTGCGACACGCTCGACCCGGCGTTCCACGCGCAGGCGAAGCGCACCGCCGACGACCGGTTCCGGCTGCCGCACCGCGACGAGCCGCACGGGCTCGGCGGCATCGCCTTCGACCACCTGAGCCCGGCCGGCCCGCACGGCTGGCGGCGCGGAGCCGCGTTCACGGCGGCGGGGATCGCCACGATCGCGCCCGCGTACCTGCCGATCGTGCGACGGCGGCGCGACCTTCCGCACGGTGAGCGCGAGCGGCAGTGGCAGCTCCACCGCCGCGGCCGGTACGTCGAGTCGGCACTCTTCCGCGCCGCGTCCGCCGCGCGGGCCGACGCCGAGGCGATCCTGCTGGCGTTGCCGCCGTCGGCCCGGTGGGAGTCCGGCTTCACGCCGGAGCCGGGGAGCCCGGAAGCGGAACTGGCGTCCTTCCTGGTTCCGCGCGACTGGGCGGGCGAAACCGCGGCGACGGTCGGCTGAGACCACGCTCGGCCGGCTCGCCACTCGGGCCCAGCGCCCCAATGTGGCGTTCGGTGCGTCAGACGCACCCAATGTGGCGTTCGGTGCGTCCCACGCACCCAATGCCACATTGGGGCGCTGGTGGCCCACGAGGCGGGGACGCGCACCGGTGAGCGGGAAACCCTTCTTCACCAGGGGTGAGCGTCCGTGTCGAGTATTGACACGGCCCGCTCGAAGGGTGTGAGATCCCTCCTATAGATAGGAAACTTTCCTAACTATCAGATCCAGTTCCGGTGGTCCGCCGACCAGTTCCGCCCCGGTCACCCCCTGTCCCCCGACCCACGCAGGAGGCTCCCAGTGGCACCCCGTCCCCCGTGGCGCGTGGTACTGGCCGGTACCGCCGTCGCGGCGCTCGGCTTGACCGCGCTCAGCCCGGTAAGCGCTTTCGCAGCCGCCGCAACGGATTACGAGTCCGAGAACGCCGTGGTCTCCCAGGGCGCCGTCGAATCGAACCACGCCGGCTACTCCGGCACCGGGTTCGTCAACTTCGACAACGTCGCCGGCAGCTACGTCGAATACTCCGTGAACGCCGCGCAGGCGGGCACACACACCCTGACCTTCCGCTACGCCAACGGAACCACCGACAACCGGCCCGTGAAGCTGATCGTCGACGGCGGCGACAAGGGCACCGTCGACTTCCCCGCCACCGGCGCGTGGACGACGTGGAAGACCGTCACCGCGACCGTCCAGCTCACCGCCGGGATAAACAAGATCCGCACCACGGCGACCACCGCGAACGGCGGCCCGAACGCGGACAAGCTCACCGACACCTTCACCGCGCCGAGCGACGGCGAACCGCCGTCGCCGCCGTCGAACCTCAAGGCGAGCACCATCCTGCCCACCGCGGCGACGTTCTCCTGGACCGCCGCGACCGACAACGTCGGCGTCGTGCGCTACGAGATCAACCGCGGCGGCAACATCCTCGAGACCGTCGACGGGACCACGACGAGCGCGACCGTCGACAACCTGACTCCGAACACCGCCTACGACATCTCGGTCGGCGCGTTCGACGCCGCGGGCAACCCGTCGCAGCAGAGCAACGTGGTCACCTTCACCACGCCGCCGAGCGACGACACCACCCCGCCCAGCGTGCCGGGCAACCTGCGCTCCACCGGCGTCACCGCGAACAGCGTTTCCCTGGCGTGGAACGCTTCCACCGACAACGGCGGCACGGTCGCCGGTTACGACGTCTTCCAGGGCGCCACGAAGGTCGCGACCACGACGTCGCTCGGGACGACCGTGACGAACCTGACCCCGGACACCTCGTACACCTTCACGGTCAAGGCACGCGACCCCGACGGCAACAGCTCCGCGGCGAGCAACGCGGTGACCGCCAAGACGAGCGCTCCGGGCGGCGCGGGCGGCATCCCGGAGTACGACAAGGACATCGCGAAGGTCGACCTCGGCTGGTCGGTGGGCTTCCTGCCGAACGGCAACGCGCTGGTGACCGAGCGGGACCGGTTCGAGATCCTGCTGGTGACGCCGTCCGGCCAGAAGACCACGCTGGGCAAGGTGCCGGGCGCGGTCGGCACCACCGGCGAAGGCGGCCTGCTCGGCCTGGCGATCTCGCCGAACTGGACCACCGACCACGCGATCTACCTGTACCACACCACATCCGGCGACAACCGGATCGTGAAGATGACCTACGACGGCACCACGCTGTCCTCGACGTCGACGCCGGTGCTGACCGGGATCGCGAAGAACCGCTACCACAACGGCGGGCGGATCAAGTTCGGCCCGGACGGCAAGCTGTACGCCACCGTCGGCGACGCGAAGAACAGCGACAACGCGCAGAACAAGAGCTCGCTCAACGGGAAGATCCTCCGGCTGAACCCGGACGGATCGGCACCGTCCGACAACCCGTTCTTCGGAACCGGCGGCAACGCCCGGTACGTCTGGAGCTACGGCCACCGCAACCCGCAGGGCCTGGCCTGGGACTCCCGCGGCCAGCTGTGGGCGGCCGAGTTCGGCGAGAGCAGCCAGGACGAGCTCAACCTGATCCAGAAGGGCGGCAACTTCGGCTGGCCCAGCTGCGAAGGCACGCAGGGCAGCTGCAGTGGCTTCATCGCCCCGAAGAAGACGTGGTCGACGTCGCAGGCCGGGCCGAGCGGGCTCGAGATCGTCAAAGACTGGATCTACATCGCCGGCGTCACCGGGCAGCAGATGTTCGCCACGCAGATCAACGCCGCCGGCACCGGCGTCGGCACCGTGTCGACGCTGTTCTCCGGCCGCTGGGGCCGGCTGCGCTCGGTGACGAAGTCCCCGGACGGCGGGCTGTGGCTGACGTCGACGAACAACGACAAGAACGGCGGTACGCCGTCGGTGCCGGACAACGTGATCGTGCGGCTGAAGTTTCCCGGTCTGAGCTCGTCGTCGACGATGGCCCAGGTCGAGACGGCGGTCAGGGGCGCCTCGGCGGGCAGCGTCGTGCTGCGCGGGAAGTCCGGCGCGGCGGCCTGGAAGCCGCGGCGGGGGTGACCGGAGCGGCGCCGGTCACCCCTGCCGCCCTGCTCCCCCTCAGCCGGGTCCGGCGATGCTGCGGAGATGGGCGTCGACGTCGAAGCCGTGTTCCTCCAGGCGCCGCCGGGCGAGCAGGAGCTCGTCGGGGGTGAACAGCTCGGCGTACTCGTCGCGCAGCATGGTCGCCTCGGAGCTGCGGCCGAGCTGGTTCTTCTCCCAGAGGACGGTGAACCCGCCGGCGGTCCCGGCGCCGCGCAGCAGCAGCCGGGCCGCTTCGACGCCGCCGTGCTCGCGCACCATCCGCTCGAACTGGGCCGGCCGGTAGCCGTAGTCCTTCGCCAGGACGCGGCAGCCGTCGAGCAGGTCCTCGGTGAACCGCGCGGCGAGGCGGGGATCGACCGGGACGGGGGCGACGGGCTCGGGCATGGGACAACCTCTCGACACGATGGCTTCCCTGATTAATCGCGAACGGGACCGGTTTCGCTACGCCGTTCGGGAAAAGCTTTGCCGAGGACCACTCTCGGTGGTCTTGAACGCCGGACAAGCGGCGCGGCCGGGAGCGGCCTTCGGAGGCTTTGGTCCGGCAACGGCCGGGTCACCAGCCGAACAGGCCCGCCATGATCCGCGCGCAGCGGGCCGTCATCGCCGCCGCGTCCTCGTCCGGGCGGTCGATCCACCAGCTGATCAACGAGTCGACCACGCCGGTCCACACCTGGGCGATCGCCTCGATGTCCACGGGGTCGGCCAGCCCGCGTGCCGTCATCAGCTGGGTCGCGCCGAGCAGGGCGAACGCGTCCAGGCGGCGCCGGTAGCCGGCCGCAGCGGCCGCGATATCGCCCGTCGCGGGGACCGTCTCGTCGCGCAGGAGGCGCCACGCGTACCGGTCGTGGTCGAACGTCGTGAAGATCGCCGAGAGCACCTTCAGCGGCATCCGCTCGGGCTCGCCGCCGGCCGCCATGGTCGTCGCGACGCCCTCGGTCAGCCGGTCGCCCGCGCGGTGCAGGCAGGCCAGGTAGAGCCCGTCCTTTGAGCCGAAGTACTGGTAGAGCAACGGCTTCGTGACACCGACGCGGCGCGCGATCTCGACCATCGACGCGCCCGCGTAGCCCGCCCGGCCGAACTCCTCGGTGCCGGCCACGACGAGCTGGGCTTCCCGCTCTTCGCGGGGCATCCCCTTGGTCCCGACCGCCCTTGACTGCGTCACGCCGGAGAGCCTACCGTGCGTAAAGTGACCCGAGGGTAAGTTACCGTCCGGTCAGATCCGAGGAGGCGACATGGCCGAGTTCCTGGCGCATCTACGCGACCCCGTGCTGTTCGCGATCCCGGTGTTCGTGCTGTTCGTGGCGATCGAGGTCGTCGCGGTGCACGTGCTCGGGCACGACGACAACGTCATCGGCTACAGCCCGGCCGACACCCGCACGAGCATGCTGATGGGCACCGTCGCGGTCGGCGTCAACGCGCTGTTCCGGCTGGTGATGCTCGTCGTCTTCGCCGCGCTGTTCGAGCTCGCGCCGGTCAAGTTCGACCCGCGCGACTGGTGGACGTGGGTGCTCATGCTGCTCGGCCAGGAACTGGTCTTCTACGCCTACCACCGCGCCAGCCACCGCGTGCGGCTGCTGTGGGCCGGGCACCAGGTGCACCACTCCAGCGAGCACTACAACTTCTCGACGGCGCTGCGCCAGAAGTGGACCCCGTACTTCCAGCTGCCGTTCTGGTCGGTGCTGGCGCTGTGCGGGATCCCGCCGTGGATGATCCTGACCGGCCTCTCGATCGACCTCGTCTACCAGTTCTTCGTGCACACCGAGAAGATCGGGAAGCTGCCTCGCTGGTTCGAGTACGTCTTCAACACCCCGTCGCACCACCGCGTCCACCACGGCAGCGACGCCGAGTACCTGGACGCCAACTACGGCGGCATCTTCATCATCTGGGACCGGCTGTTCGGCAGTTTCGTGCCCGAAGGCAAGCGGCCGACCTACGGGCTGACGAAGAACATCGGGACGTACAACCTGCTCAAGGTCGGCTTCCACGAGTACGGCTCGATCCTGCGCGACCTCCGCGGGGCGCGGACGTGGCGCGAGCGCGCGGGCTACGTGGTCGGGCCGCCCGGCTGGCAGCCCGTCGAAGCCCGCGCGCTCGCCGAGTGACCTACGCGGTGTCCTGCAGGGTCCGTTCGTTCTCCGGGCGCAGCGTCACCGGCAGGCTCGCCAGCGGCGGGCGCTGCCGCGACGTCAGGTCGGTCAGCACCAGTTCGCGCTCGACGCCGTCCGCGGACGCGCCGCGCTGGAACTGCGCCAGGATCGTGGCCGGCGGGATGGCCGTGACCAGCCGGTCGTAGCGCTCCAGGCGGTCGAACAGCGTCTGCATGATCTGCCCGGACATCCGGCCCAGCGCCTGCGTGCTCTGGTGGCGGTGGACGCGGTGGCCGAGGTCGACCTGGGCCAGCGCGTCGAGGCCGCGCAGCTCGACCAGGTCGATGAGGTGCCCGATCTCGACGCCGTAGTTCACGACGAACGGGATGCTCTCCAGCACCTCGCGCCGCCCCGCGTACTCGCCCGCGAGGGGTTGCACGAACCCGGCCAGCTCCGGCCAGAACATGTTGAGCAGGGGCCGCGCGACGAGCTCGGTGACGCGGCCGCCGCCTTCGGGCTCGCTGCCGGCCGCGCCGTTGAGCGGACGGTGGTAGAAGCCCTTGACGTAGGCCACGGACGGGTCGGTGAGCAGCGGGCCGAGCAGCCCGGTGACGTAGCTCGTGGTGAAGTCGTAGAGGTCGCCGTCGACGAAGACGACGAGGTCGCCGGTGGTGGCCGCGACGCCCTTCCAGAGGGCTTCCCCCTTGCCCTGCAGTCCTTCGAGGGCGGGGAAGACGGCGTCCTGCGCGACGACCCGCGCCCCGGCCGCGGCGGCCACCTCGGCGGTGGCGTCGGTCGAGTGGCTGTCGACGACGAGGATCTCGTCGACCAGCCGGTGGTGCTCGTGGAGTTCTTCGCGGATCGCGGTGACGATCGCGCCGACGGTGGCTTCTTCGTCGCGCGCCGGGATCACGACCGAGACCGTCGTGCCGCGCTTGGCCGCGACCAGGTCTTCCGCCGTCCAGTCCCCCGCTTTGCTGCTGCGCCGGGCGAGCCAGGTGCCGACCTCCGGCGAAACCTGCAGCCGCGCGCCGTTCGTGCTCGTGCGCATGCGTACCCCTTCCCTCGTTCGGCGTATCCATCCCGAGGTTCGACGCGCCGCGTTTCGGCGGCCGCTCCCCGGTGCTACCGCGGTGTTACGAGATCGCCCCGGCGGCACCGATCCCGTTAACCGCACCGGCGGAAAACCGGCTGACCGGCGGCGGCGTGCGTTCTAGGCTCGGCGCCGATGAGCCAGTGCTTCAGCATCGACGGCCAGGACGTCTGGACCCCCTCGAACGGGCCCGGGCGGCTGTTCGCACGCCTGGCCGACGCTCTGGTCACGCCGGCCGGGCGGCCGTCCGGGATCGGCGTGACACCCGGCGACCCCGACGACCACCCGATCGACGGCGCGGTCTTCGCGGAGTTCGTCGGCGCACTCGTCGCCGAGTACCGCGCGACCTCACACCCGATCACCCGCGCACTGCTCGAAGGGTTCGTGACGACGGCGGCCGTCCTCGCCCGCCGCGGTGGCTGTGCGCTGCCCGCTCTCGACGGTCCGGCCGGGACCTCGTCGCGCGACGTCCCCGGCGGTGGCGCGGCCGGGCCGGACCGCTTGGCGGAGCTGATGGCCGAGTACGAACGCGCGATGCCCGCGTGATCGAACCGAACCGGCCCTTCCGCTGGGACCTCGTGCGGCCCGACCACCTCGGCTCCCTGCTCGACGGCCTTCCCGAGCCGGATCTGTGGTTCCTCGACGAGCTGATCGACTGTGCCGCCAAGGTGCTCGCGCGGTCCGAGGACGGTGAGCTGTACTTCGTCGGCCGGTCCGTCGACTCCGTGTTCGACCTGCTCGGCGGGGCCCTGCCGGACCCGGGGCGGCTGCACCTGCTGCCGTTGTCCACCGCGTCCGTCGACGGCTGGCCGCACGGCCGGCTCCACCCGGCCGAAGTCGCGCAGCTGCGCGCCAACCTGACCGCGCACGGACTGAGCCCGGCCGCGCTCGGCCGCGGGTCCCGGCCCGTCGTGTTCGTCGACGTCGTGTCGACGGGCCGGACGCTGCGGCAGCTGCTGGACATCCTGCGCGACTGGGCCGCCGACGAACGCGCCGACTGGGCCGCCGTCCGCCGCCGGGTCCGGATCGCCGGCCTGACCCGGCGCACGCACACCAGCCCGAACACCCACCGGTGGCAGCAGCACGCCGGCTGGGCGCGGGACCTGACGATCCGGAACGTCGCCGTCCACGCGGGCCTGTTCAGCTATCTGGCCGACTACCAGCCCAAGCTGACCCGCTCGTTCTCCCGCGACCGGTGGGCTGATGAAGGGGTCCGCTCCCCGGGCCGCGACGAGCGCACCCGGGCGGCGCTGGCCGAGGCGGTCGCGATCGTCGAAGCGGGCCGCACGCCCGCCGTGCGGGAGCGGTTCGTCCGGGTGCTGACCCGGGAGCCCGCGATCGCCGAACCGTGGCTGCGGGACCTCGTCAGGCGTCTTCTTCTTCGAGCATCTCCGGCGTGACCGCGGACTCGGTGTCCGGGATGTTCAGGTCCTTGGCCCGCTTGTCCGCCATCGCCAGCAGCCGGCGGATGCGCCCGGCCACCGCGTCCTTCGTCATCTGCGGGTCCGACAGCTGACCCAGCTCCTCCAGGGACGCCTGCCGGTTCGACAGGCGCAGCTTGCCCGCCGCCAGCAGGTGGTCCGGGGCCGTGTCGCCGAGGATTTCCAGGGCACGCTCCACGCGGGCCGCCGCCGCCACCGCCGCGCGGGCCGAGCGGCGCAGGTTCGCGTCGTCGAAGTTGGCCAGGCGGTTCGCCGTCGCGCGGACCTCGCGGCGCATGCGGCGTTCCTCCCACTGCAGGACGCTCGTGTGCGCGCCCAGGCGGGTCAGCAGCGCGCCGATCGCGTCGCCGTCGCGGACCACCACGCGGTCGGCGCCGCGGACTTCGCGCGACTTCGCCTGGATGCCCATCCGGCGCGCCGCGCCGACGAGCGCCAGTGCCGCCTCCGGGCCGGGGCACGTCACTTCCAGGGACGACGAGCGGCCCGGTTCCGTCAGGGACCCGTGGGCGAGGAACGCGCCCCGCCACGCCGCCTCCGCGTCGGCCACTCCCCCGGACACCACGGCCGCGGGCAGCCCGCGCACCGGGCGGCCGCGCTGGTCGATCAGCCCGGTCTGGCGGGCCAGGCCCTCACCGTCCTTGACCACGCGCACGACGTACCGGGTGCCCTTGCGCAGGCCGCCGCTGGCGGTGATGACGTGGACGTCCGAATGGTGGCCGTAGAGCTCGTGGATCTCCTTGCGCAGCCGCCGGGCGACCGAGCCCGTGTCCAGCTCCGCCTCCACGACCACCCGGCCGGCCACGATGTGCAGCCCGCCGGCGAAGCGAAGCAGCGACGCGACCTCCGCCCGGCGCGGCCCGATCTTCGTGATCTCCAGCCGGCTCAGTTCGTCCTTCACCGCGGCGGTCATCGCCATTACTGCCCCTCCCTGCCTTTCGCTCCTCCCCCGTGCTCCCCGCCCCTGCCGAGACCGAGAGCCTCCCGCATGCATCGCGCGAGCGCATCAGGATCATGCCGTCCCGCCACTTCCGGGTCGCCCACCGCCCCCAGGTGTGCGCGCCCGCCGAGCCGTTCCGCCGCGCGCCGGAGATTCGCCGGGTCGGGCACGGAATCGCGGTCCGCGATCACCGCGTCCACCCGCAGATCGGGCGCGTGCTCGAAGAGTACGTCCAGGTGCCGCTCCGGGGAGAATCCCGCGGTTTCCCCCGGCTGGGGGACAAGGTTGAGCACGAGCACCTTCGTCGCGGTGGTCTTCACGAGCGCGTCGTGCAGGCCGGGCACGAGCAGGTGAGGTAAAACGCTCGTGAACCACGAGCCCGGGCCGAGGAAGACGACGTCGGCGCCGAGCACCGCTTCCACCGCTTCCTCGCACGCCAGTGGCGGCCGCCCCGAGCCGCCCGGCGAACGCAGGCTGACGCGCTGCACCTGCCCGGGTGTGGTCGCCACCGCGACCTGCCCGCGGATCGTGCGCAGAGCGTCCGGGTTTTCGCTGTCGAGGCCGCTGACCTGGCCTACGATCTCCAGGGGTTCCGGCGACATCGGCAGCACGCGACCCGAGACGCCCATCAGCCGGCACGCCTCGTCGAGCGCCGCCACCGGGTCGCCGAGCACCTCGAACAGCCCGGCCAGCAGCAGGTTCCCCACCGCGTGCCCGGCCAGCGCGCCGTCACCGCCGAAGCGGTGCTGGAAGACCTCGGCCCACAGCGTGCCGCCGTCTTCCGCGGCGAACGCGGCGAAGGCCTGCCGGAGGTCGCCCGGCGGCAGCAGCCCGAGTTCGCGGCGCAGCCGGCCGGACGACCCGCCGTCGTCGGCCACGGTGACGATCGCGGTCACGTCGGGGGTCACCCGCCGCACCGCGGACAACGTGGCGTGCAGACCGTGGCCGCCCCCGAGGGCGACCGCGCGCACGTTATTCACGACCAAGGTCGCGGTGCACCACCTTCACGGCCATACCGTCCTCTTTGGACAGACGCTGGGCGAGCTCCACGGACAGCGCCACGCTGCGGTGCTTGCCGCCGGTGCAGCCGACGGCGAGCGTCAGGTACCGCTTGCCCTCGCGCTTGTAGCCGGCGCCGATCAGCCGCAGCAGCTGGTGGTAGCGGTCGAGGAACTCCTCCGCGCCTTCCTGCGAGAGGACGTAGTTGCGGACCTCGCCGTCGAGGCCCGTGTGTTCGCGCAGCTCCGGGATCCAGAACGGGTTCGGCAGGAACCGGACGTCCATCACCAGGTCGGCGTCCATCGGCAGGCCGTACTTGTAGCCGAACGACAGCACGGTGACGCGGGTCTGGGTGCTCGCCTCGGAACCGAACGCGTCCTCGATCTTGGCGCGCAGGTCGTGCACCGACAGCGACGACGTGTCGAGCACCAGGTCGGCCTCTTCGCGCAGCGGCTCCAGCAGGGTCCGCTCCGCCGTGATGCCGTCGGCGAGCCGGCCGTCACCCTGCATCGGGTGGCCGCGGCGGACGGCTTCGAAGCGCCGCACCAGCACCGCGTCGGTCGCCTCCAGGAACAGCACGCGCGGCTTGTAGCCGCGGGCGTCCAGGTCCTTGATGACCGAGGCCAGGTCGTCGGTGAACGCGCGCGAGCGCACGTCCATCACCACCGCCACCTTCGTGATCGCGCCGCGCGCCTGCGCGCCCAGCTCGACCATCGTGGCGATCAGCTCCGGGGGCAGGTTGTCGACGACGAACCAGCCCAGGTCCTCCAGGCACTTGGCCGCCGTGCTGCGGCCCGCCCCGGACAGCCCGGACACGACCGCGACCTCCATGCCGGACCCGCGGATTTCTTCTTGCGCACTCACTGTGTTTCCCTACTCCCCTGCTCTGTGCCGTTGCTCGCGCCGGACTCCCCGGCCAGCGCGGCGACCACGGCCTCCGCGGTGCGCCTGCCGAAGCCGGGCACCGCCTCGATCTCTTCGATCCTGGCCTGCTTGAGCTTCTTCACCGAGCCGAAGTGCTTGATCAGGGCGGTGCGGCGAGCCTGCCCCAGCCCGGGCACACTGTCCAATTCGGACGTCACCAGGCGCTTGGAGCGCTTCTCGCGGTGGTAGGCGATGGCGAACCGGTGGGCCTCGTCACGCAGCCGCTGGAGCAGGTACAGCCCCTCCGAGGTCCGCGGCAGGATCACCGGGTCGGGGTCGGCGGGCAGCCACACCTCTTCGAGCCGTTTCGCCAGCCCGATCACCGAGATGTCGGTGATGCCGAGCTCGGCCAGCACGTCCGCGGCCGCGGTGGCCTGCGGGCCCGCGCCGTCGACGACCAGCAGGTTCGGCGGGTAGGCGAACTTCTTCGGCCGGCCGGTCTCCGGGTCGAGGCCGGGCGTGCTCGACTCCTCGGCGGTTTCCTTGAGGTAGCGGTAGAACCGGCGCCGGACGACCTCGGCGATCGAGGCGACATCCCCCTCCGTGGCCGCTTCCCGCAGGGCGAAGCGCCGGTACTCGGACTTGCGCGCCAGACCGTCCTCGAACACGACCAGCGACGCCACGACGTCGCTGCCCTGGATGTGGCTGATGTCGATGCACTCGATGCGCAGCGGCGCGGTGTCGAGGGCCAGGAACTCCTGCAGCTCGGTGAGGGCCGCCGAGCGTGCCGTGAGGTCGCCGGCGCGGCGCAGCTTGTGCTGGGTGAACGCCTCCCCCGCGTTGCGCTGCACGGTCTCGGCCAGCGCCTTCTTGTCGCCGCGCTGCGGGACCCGCAGCTGGACCCGCGAGCCGCGCAGCCCGGTGAGCCACTCCGCGACCGCGTCGGCGTCCGCGGGCAGCTCCGGCACCAGCACCTCGCGCGGGACGACCGGGCCGGCATCGACGTCGTCGCGGGCGTCGAACTCGGCTTCGTCGCCGTAGAACTGGGTGAGGAAGTGGTCGACCAGGGCGGGGACGTCCATCTCCTCGGCCTTGTCGATCACCCAGCCGCGCTGGCCGCGGACCCGGCCGCCGCGCACGTGGAAGACCTGGACGGCGGCCTCGAGGTCGTCGTGGGCGAACGCCACGACGTCGGCGTCCGTGCCGTCGCCGAGCACCACGGCCTGCTTCTCCATGGCGCGGCGCAGCGCGCCGAGGTCGTCGCGCAGCCGGGCGGCGCGCTCGAACTCGAGGTCTTCGGACGCGGCGGCCATCTCGGCTTCGAGGCGTTTGATCATGACGTCGGTCTTGCCGGCGAGAAAATCACAGAAGTCCTCGACGATGTCACGGTGCTCGCCGGCCGAGACGCGGCCGACGCACGGCGCCGAGCACTTGTCGATGTAGCCGAGCAGGCATGGCCTGCCGATCTGGCCGTGCCGCCGGAACACCCCGGCCGAGCAGGTGCGCGCCGGGAAGACGCGCAGCAGCAGGTCGAGCGTCTCGCGGATGGCCCACGCGTGCGCGTACGGGCCGAAGTACCGGACGCCCTTCTTGCGCGCGCCGCGGTAGACGTGCAGGCGGGGGAACTCCTCGTTCAGCGTCACCGCGAGCATGGGGTAGCTCTTGTCGTCGCGGTAGCGGACGTTGAACCGGGGGTCGAACTCCTTGATCCAGTTGTACTCGAGCTGGAGCGCCTCGACCTCGGTGGTGACGACGGTCCACTCGACGCTCGCGGCCGTGGTGACCATCTGGCGCGTGCGCGGGTGCAGGCCGGAGAGGTCGGCGAAGTACGAGTTCAGCCTGCCGCGCAGGCTTTTCGCCTTGCCGACGTAGATGACCCGCTTGGTCGCGTCGCGGAACTTGTACACGCCAGGGGCCTCCGGGATGCTTCCCGGAGCGGGTCGGTAGGTGGTCGGGTCAGCCACTCCCCCAGCTTATGGGCCACCACCGACAGTCCCCGCCGCCCCCCGGTCTGCCGCGGCCGCGCCCGCGCTGCCCGCCCCGCCGGAGGTAGGGTGTTCGCCCGGTTCCGACTTCGGTAGGTGTCGCCCCGGGTGACGCGGTGGTTACTTTCCGACCGGCCGATCCGGCCCCCGTCCGAAAGGATCCCCACCGTGAGCTCTCTCCGTGTTTTGGGTGCCGCTTCGGCGGCCGCCGTCGCGCTGACCCTCGCGGGTGGCGCCGTCGCCTCCGCCGGCGTCCAGCCGAACATCGTCGGCGGCACCACCGCACCCACCGTGTCGTGGGGCGCCCAGGTGTACGTGAACACCCCCGGCCGTGACTTCGAAGGCTTCAACTGCTCGGGCACGGTGATCGCCGCGCGCTGGGTCATGACGGCGGTGCACTGCCTCGACCAGGACGGCTCGGGCATGCACGTCAAGGTCGGCAGCAACACGCTGTTCTCCGGCACGCAGATCGCGGTCGACGGCGAGTACGAGTCCCCCGACGGCGACATCGCGCTCCTGCACCTGGCGTCGGCGACCGGCGCGGCGCCGATCAGGCTGGGCAGCGCCGACCCGTCGGCGGGCAGCACCAACCAGCTCTACGGCTGGGGCCGCACCACCCCGACCGGCCCGCCGGCGTCGGCGCTGAAGACGGCGAACGTCCAGGTGACCGGCCGGTCGACGGACGCGTACGGCGGCCGCGCGATCCAGAGCGTCGGGATCAACGGGTCGGCGTGGAAGGGAGACTCGGGCGGGCCGCAGGTGTCGGGCGGCGTGCAGGTCGGCGTCGCGTCGACGGTCCAGAACCAGAGCGGCACGAACACGCGCGGCACCAACAACTACGCGAGCGTGGCTTCGAGCCGGTCCTGGATCCGGACGACCGCGGGCGTCTGAGGTTCGTTCCAGCGGGGCGGCGCTCCGGCGCCGCCCCGTTCTTGTCGGTGGGGTGTGGGATGCTCGCGGGCATGCGGATCGTCACCTGGAACGTGAACTCCATCGTCCCCCGCCTGCCGCGTGTGCTGGACTTCTTGGAAAAGACGGCACCGGACGTGCTGTGCCTGCAGGAGCTGAAGAGCACGACGGAGAAGTTCCCGGCCGCCGAGATCGAGGCGCTGGGGTACGAGGTGGCGGCGTACGGGCTCGGGCAGTGGAACGGCGTCGGGATCGTGTCCCGGGTCGGCCTGTCCGACGTGGTGCGAGGCCTGCCGGGCGAGCCGCAGTTCGACGGAGCTGCCGAGGCGCGTGCGATCGGCGCGACGTGTGGGGGCGTGCGGGTGTGGTCGGTGTACGTGCCGAACGGGCGCGAGCCGGCCAACCCGCACTACGCGTACAAACTGGAGTGGCTGGAGGCTTTGCGGTCGCTCGTGGCGTCGGAGCTTTCGTCGGACGGGCCGTTCGCGGTGCTCGGGGACTTCAACGTGGCCCCGACGGACGCGGACGTCTGGGACATCGCGCTGTTCGCCGAGTCGACGCACGTGACGAAGCCGGAGCGGGAAGCCTTGGCCCGGCTACGGGACCTGGGATTGTCGGACGTGTTCCCCCGGCCGTTGAAGTACGACCACCCGTTCACGTACTGGGACTACCGGGCGGGGAACTTCCCGAACAACAAGGGGATGCGGATCGATCTGGTGTACGGGAACGCCGCGTTCTCCGGCGCGGTGACGGATTCCTATGTGGACCGGAACGCGCGGAAGGGGAAGGGTCCGTCGGACCACGCCCCGATCGTGGTCGACCTGGACCTCTGACCGCCGGCCTTCGAGCGCCCCAATGTGGCCTTGGTTGCGTCCAACGCACCGAAGGCCGCCCTGGGTGCGTCAGACGCACCGAAGGCCACCTTGGGGCGGAGATCAGCCGCCGGTGGCTGCGCGGTGCAGTTTTCGCAGCGCTCGCACCGCTTCCACCGCCCGGTCCCGATCCACCGCCTGCACCGCCATCACCGCGTGGTACTCGTCCTCCGGCAGCTCCAGCCGCGCCCACGACGCGCCGTCCGGGAAGCTCACCGAAAGCACCTCGTCCCACGCGAACCGCCGGGTCATCAGCACGTTCCGGACCTCGATGCCCTCGGAGTCCGCGCGTACCCGGGCGATCGCGAACAGCATCACGCCGCATGCCAGCAAAATGCCGATGCCGATCATCGCCGCCTGGTCGGAGCGCTGGAAGTGGACTCCCGTGTTGCCGTTGCGCAGCAACACCGCCACCACCACGAACACCGCCAGCAGCGCCACCGCCAGCACGCTGCACATGATCAGCGCACGCCGCGGGCGGATCACCAGGAGAGTCTTCACGGTCACACGAAACCCCGCTCGGTCCACGGCTGGCGCAGGCTCCGCAGCACATGCGCGGAGTCCAAGGCCGCGACAGTCGCTTCGTAGCCCTTGTCCTCCTTCGAGCCCGGACGGCCCGAGCGGTCGACAGCCTGCTCGTGCGTGTCGCACGTCAGGACGCCGTTGCCGACCGGAGTGCTCTCGTCCAGGGCCACCCGGGTCAGGCCCGCCGTCACCGCGTCGCACACGTACTCGAAGTGCGGGGTGCCGCCGCGGATGACCACACCCAGCGCGACCACCGCGTCGTGGTTGCGGGCCAGCGCCTGCGCCACCACCGGGAGCTCGACCGCGCCCGCGACGTGGACCACGGTCGGCTCCTCCTCCAGCTCCGCCTCACGCGCCGCGAACAGGGCGCGCTCCAGCAGGACGTCGGTGATGTCCGCGTTCCACCGCGTCGCCACGATGCCGAGCTTGAGCGACTTGCAGCCGGTCAGGTCCAGCGAAACGTCAGGACGGCCTTCGCCGCTCACAGCTTTCCTCCGTCGGGGTGCTCGGTCCCCGCGCCGACCTGGTCGTAGTGCTCCAGCTGGGCGAGGTCGTGCCCCATCCGGTCGCGCTTGGTCCGCAGGTAGCGCAGGTTCTCCGGGTTCGGCGAGATCGGCAGCGGCACGCGCCCGGTGACGCGCAGGCCGTAGCCCTCCAGGCCGATCCGCTTGGCCGGGTTGTTCGACAGCAGCCGCATGGTGCGGACGCCGAGGTCGCACAGGATCTGCGCGCCGGTGCCGTAGTCGCGGGCGTCGGCCGGGACCCCGAGGGCGAGGTTCGCGTCCACCGTGTCCGCGCCGTCGTCCTGCAGCTGGTAGGCCTGCAGCTTGTGCAGCAGGCCGATGCCGCGGCCTTCGTGACCGCGGATGTAGAGCACGACGCCGCGGCCCTCGGCGGCGACCGCTTCCAGGGCCGCCTCCAGCTGGGGGCCGCAGTCGCAGCGCAGGGAGCCGAAGACGTCGCCGGTCAAGCACTCGGAGTGGACGCGGACCAGGATGTCCTGGCCGTCGCCGATCTCGCCGTAGACGAACGCGACGTGCTCGATGCCGTCCAGGAGGGAGTCGTAGCCGACCGCGCGGAACGTGCCCGCGGAGAGCGGGATCCGGGCCTCGGCGACGCGCTCGACCTGCTTCTCGGTGCGACGGCGGTAGGCGATGAGGTCGGCGATGGTGATGATCGCCAGGTCGTGGTCGGCGGCGAACACCTCGAGCTCGTCGCGGCGGGCCATGTCGCCCTCTTCCTTCTGCGACACGATCTCGCAGAGCACACCCGCCGGCGCGAGCCCGGCCATCCGGGCCAGGTCGACCGACGCCTCGGTGTGCCCGGGCCGGCGCAGCACGCCGCCCTCCTTCGCGCGCAGCGGCACGACGTGACCGGGGCGGCGGAAGTCCTTCGCGGTCGACGCCGGGTCGGCCAGCAGCCGGGTCGTGTGCGCGCGGTCGGCGGCGGAGATGCCGGTGCTGATGCCCTCGGCGGCGTCGACCGTGACGCTGTACGCGGTGCCCCGCGCGTCCTGGTTCGTGTGGTACATCGGCGGCAGGTCCAGCCGGTCGGCCTCGGCCTCGGTCAGCGCCACGCAGACGTAGCCCGAGGTGTAGCGGACCATGAACGCCAGCAGCTCCGGCGTCGCCTTCTCCGCCGCGAAGATGAGGTCGCCCTCGTTCTCGCGGTCTTCGTCGTCGACCACGACGACCGCGCGCCCCGCCGCGATGTCCGCGATCGCCCGCTCGATGGCGTCGGCGTCGAACACCGCCCCGGTGCCGCAGGGCGTCCAGCCCGCTTCGGGCTCTGCCGCACTCGCTTCACTCATGACCGCTCCTCCGTGCCGCCGTCCCGATTGTGCACCTGGTCGCGGATGTGTGCCTCGGCCAGCTTTTCCACGTACTTCGCGACCACGTCGACCTCGAGGTTCACCAGGTCGCCCGCCTCCCGGCCGCCGAGGGTGGTCGCCTCGAGGGTGGTCGGGATGAGCGCCACCTTGAACCGGTCGTCGGTGACGGCGGCGACGGTGAGGGAGATCCCGTCGACCGCGATCGACCCCTTCTCGACCACGTACCGGGCCAGGTGCGCGGGCAGCGCGAACGTCGTCACGCCGTCCTCGTCGCGGGACAGGAACACGCCGGTCCCGTCGACGTGGCCCTGCATGATGTGCCCGCCGAGCCGGCCGCCCGCCGGGGTCGCGCGTTCCAGGTTGACCCGGTCGCCGACCGCGACCTTGGCCAGGCTGGAGCGCTGCAGCGTCTCGTGCACGACGTCGACGGTGAACTCGCCGCCCGCCACTTCGACGACGGTGAGGCACACCCCGCTGACCGCGATGGAGTCGCCGTGCCCGGCGTCGCTGGTGACCAGCGGGCCGCGGACCCGCAGCCGTGCCGCGTTGGTCAGCTGCTCGACCGAGGTGACCTCGCCGATCTCCTCGACAATGCCGGTGAACACGTCCTGCCTCCTTGTGAGCCGGTCCTCCCCATCCAACACCCGCCGCGGCCCGGTGGCTTCTCCGGTGCCGCCGCGGATCAGCCGGCCCGGCCGCGGGCCGCCTGCTCGCGCAGCGCGGCGACCGCTTTGCCCGGATCGCCGGCGCCGTAGACGGCGGACCCGGCGACGAAGCAGTCGACGCCCGCCTCGGCGGCCTGCTCGATGGTCTCGGCGTTGATCCCGCCGTCGATCTCGACGACCAGCTTCAGGTGCCCGGTGTCGACCAGCCGCCGCGCCGTGCGGACCTTCTCCAGGACGTCGGCGATGAACGACTGCCCGCCGAAGCCCGGCTCGACCGACATGACCAGCAGCGTGTCGTAGTGCTTGAGCGCGTCGAGCCACGGCTCGAGCGCGGTGCCCGGCTTCAGCGAGAGGCCGGCCTTGGCGCCGGCGGCGCGCAGGTTCTTGGCCAGCGCGACCGGGTCCTTCGCGGCCTCGGCGTGCACGGTGACGTTGTAGGCGCCGGCCTCGGCGTAGCCGACCGCCCAGCGGTCCGGGTCGTCGATCATCAGGTGGCAGTCGATCGGCACGTCGGTGCTCTTGAGCAGCGCCTTGACCACGGGCAGGCCCAGGGTGAGGTTGGGCACGAAGTGCGCGTCCATGACGTCTACGTGCACCCAGTCGGCGCGGTTGTCACCGGTGCCGGCCACGGCGGCGATCTCCTCGCCGAGCCGGGCGAAGTCCGCGGACAGGATGCTGGGGGCGATCAGGGGTCGGTCTGCCACGTCCCGAGTGTAGGAGGAGCGCGCTAACGACTGCTAACCGGTTGTGACGGATCTGGCGTACGACCAGGATCTGGCTCCGGAGGGGGAAGCACCCGGGGCCCGGTCCCCCATAACCTCGGCGTCATGTCCGGTTTCCCCCGTTCCCTGCTGCGTCCCGGCGGCTACCTCAGCGTGCCCTACGCCCTGCTGGGGACCGCCCTGACGCTGCCCGCGTTCCCCTTCGCCCTCGTCGTGGCGCTCCTCCCGGGCCCGCCTCAGCTGCACTTCGTGCTCGCGCTGGCCGTGGTCGCCCTCGTGCTGGGGCTCGCGGGGCTGGCCGGGCCCACGCGGCGCTTCGGCGTGGCCGTGGCCAACGCCATGCTCGGGACCGACCTGCCCGCACCGGGACGTGCCCGGCCCGCCTGGCCGGACCGGCTGCGCTCGGCCGCCTGGCTGGTGCTGCACGGCGCGCTGGGCGGGCTGCTGCTCATGGTCGAAGGCGTGCTGCTGCTCGGCGTCCTCGTGCCGGCGATGTGGCTGAACGGCGACCAGGGGCAGTTCTCGTTCTTCGGCGCGACCACCGAGGCCGGGCCCTGGACGGTGCCGGTCGCGCTGGTCATGCTCGTGGCCGCGCTGCTGCTCGCGGCCGCCGCCACCCGCGGGTTCCGGGCCGGCGCGCAAGCGCTGCTGGGTCCGTCGGCGGCCGAACGCGTGGCGCTGGCCGAACGCCGGGCCGCCGTGCTCGCCCGGCGCAACCGGCTGGCCCGCGAGCTGCACGACTCGATCGGCCACACGCTGACGACGTCGACCATCCAGGCGGCGGCCGCCGCCGACCTGGTCGAGGCCGACCCGGCCCAGGTGCGCCGCGCACTCGGCACGATCGAAGAAGCGTCTCGAACCGCCCTCGAGGACCTCGACCACGTCCTCGGCCTGCTCCGCGAAGAACCCGCGGCCAAGGAGCCGGCGCGCACGCTCGCCGAAGTCGATGTCCTCGCCCTGCGCGCCCGCGACGCCGGGCTCGACGTCCGGCTGACCGTCACCGGGCCGGTCGGCGCGCTGCCCGCCACGGTGTCGCGCGAGGGCTACCGGATCGTCCAGGAAGGCCTGACGAACGCGCTGCGTCACGCCGGCCCGGGCGCGGTCGACGTCCGCGTCGAGGCCGGGGCCGAGCGCCTGGCGATCGCCGTCCTCAACGCCCTGCCCGGCGTGGCGCCGCGGCCCGGGCGGCGCGGGCTGGCCGGGCTCGCCGAGCGCGTCGAGGCGCTGCGCGGCGAGCTCGACGCGGGTCCGGACGGCGAGCGGTGGCAGCTGCGCGCGACCATCCCGCTGCGGGCGGGCACGTGACGCCCACCGTGCTCCTGGCCGACGACGAGCCGCTGGTCCGCACCGGCCTGCGGGCGCTGCTGGAGCAGCAGGGCCTGCCGGTCGTCGGCGAGGTGGCCGACGGCGCCGAGGTGCTGCCCGCGGTGCGCCGCACGCATCCGGACGTCGTGCTGATGGACGTCCGGATGCCGGGCACGGACGGCATCGAGGCGACCCGCCGGCTCCTCGCGGAGCTGACCGAGCCGCCGAAGGTCCTCGTGGTCACGACGTTCGACAACGACGACTACGTGCACGAGGCGCTGCTGGCCGGGGCGAGCGGGTTCATCCTGAAGCGGGCACGCAAGGAGGAGATCGCGCACGCCGTGCGGACCGTCGCCGCCGGCGAGTCGCTGCTGTTCCCGGAGTCGATCCGGCGGCTGGTGAGCGGACGGCCGCCCGGCGGGAAGTACGCGCGGGCCGCGAAGACGCTCACCCGGCGCGAGGCCGAGGTGCTGCGGCTGATCGCCACCGGACTGTCCAACGCCGACATCGCGGCCGCGCTCGTGATCAGCCTCGAGACCGTGAAGACCCACGTGGGCAACATCCTCGGCAAGCTCGGCGCGGCCAACCGCAGCCAGGCGGTGGTCATGGCGTACGAATCGGGCCTCGTCGCGCCCGGCCACCTCACCGGCCGATGACCGGCGTGTTCCCGGTCACCTCCGGGAAGCCATGAGTTCGGCCGGTGGTCACCCGGCGCTCACCCGCCGTCCCTCCTCGGCACACATGCAAAGGGACTAATAACCCGTGTCCGGAATCCGGACTCCTACCTCCCGAAGTCCCCGAAGAGGAGAAACATGGCTTCGCTGCTCACCGGCCGCCGCCGGTGGCTGGTCGCGGGCGCGCTCGGCGCCGCGCTGGTCGCCGCCGCCCCGGTCGCCCTGGCCACCAGCGGTTCCGGCAGTGCCGACAGCGACAACGCGCGCTCGTCGGCCGGAACCGGTGACCGCACCACCGACGTCCGCTCCGCGATCCAGGGCGGCAGTGCCCGCAACGTCATCCTGTTCCTCGGTGACGGCATGGGCCAGTCGGAGATCACGTCGGCGCGCAACTACGAGCGCGGCGCCGCCGGCCGGCTCGCGATGGACGAGCTGCCGCTGACCGGCGACTACACCACCTACGCCGTGGAGCAGAACAACCCCGGCAAGCCGAACTACGTGACCGACTCGGCCGCGTCCGGCACCGGCTGGGCCACCGGCGTCAAGACCTACAACGGCGCCATCTCCGTGGACGCGTACGGCAACCCCGTGCCGACGATCCTCGAGCTGGCCAAGCGCGGCGGCCTGCGCACCGGCGACGTCACTACCGCCGAGGTCCAGGACGCCACCCCGGCCGTGCTCGGCGCGCACGTCGTCGGCCGCGACTGCAAGGGCCCGGTCGAGACGACCGCCAAGTGCGCGGTCAACGCCAAGGAGAACGGCGGCGCCGGCTCGATCGCCGAGCAGCTCGTCCAGACCCGCCCCGACGTCCTGCTCGGCGGCGGCGCGAAGTACTTCAACCAGAAGGTCACGGCCGGGAAGTTCGCCGGCAAAACGGTGCTGGACCAGGCCAAGGCGGCCGGCTACAACGTCGTCAACACCGCCGCGGGCCTGGCGGCGGCGAAGAAGGGCAAGCCGGTCCTCGGCCTGTTCGCCGACGGGAACATGCCGGTGAACTGGACCGGCCCGGCGGCGGTCCACGGCGGCACGGCGCCGGCGCGCTGCACCCCCAACCCGGCGCTGCCGAAGACCCAGCCGAAGCTGGCCGACCAGACCCGCAAGGCCCTGGAACTGCTCGACGACCGCCACTCGGACAAGGGCTTCTTCCTGCAGGTCGAGGGCGCCAGCATCGACAAGCAGGACCACGCGGCCGACCCGTGCGGCCAGATCGGCGAGACGGTCGACTTCGACGCGGCGATCGCGGCGGGCACGGCGTTCGCCCGCAGCCACCCCGACACGCTGGTGCTGGTGACCGCCGACCACGGCCACAGCAGCCAGATCGTCGAGCCGGCCGCCACCCCCGGCCTGACCGCCACGCTGATCACCAACGAGGGCGCGAACATGACCCTCGCGTACGGCACCGCGGAGCCCGGCGGCTCGCAGTCGCACACGGGTACCCAGGTCCGCATCGCGGCCATGGGCCCGCAGGCGGCCAACATCGTCGGCCTGACCAACCAGACCGACCTGTTCGGCACGCTGAAGCGGGCCCTGCGCCTGCGCTGACCCCGCGTAAAGCAGTGAATGTCGCATTGAGGGACTCAGAGTCCCTCAATGCGACATTCACGGCCCTTGCCGGGTGGTAGGGCTGGCCCCCGGAGGTTTCCGGCGGCTTGCCCCATGCCCCCTGGTGGCTCGGCTCCCTAGGTTGGGAGCACCGAGACACCAGGGGGTTCTTTCATGCGGAAATCCTTGCACGGCAAGCGAATCGTCGCTTGCGGCACACTCGTCGCGCTCCTCGCGGCGACCACGGCGGCACCCGCGCTCGCCACCACCACCAACCCGCTGCAGCGGGCGCTCGACCGGGTCACCGTCCAGGGCGGCGCGCCCGGCGCCGAGGCCGTCGTCACCGACCACGGGCGCGTCACCGAGACGCGCAGCGGCACCGGCGACGTCACCACCGGGACGCCGTACCCGCGGAACGCGAAGTTCCGCGCGGGGAGCATCACGAAGACGTTCGTCGCGACCGTGGTGCTCCAGCTGGTCGCCGAGGGGAAGGTCGACCTCGACGCGCCGATCGAGCGCTACCTGCCCGGGCTGATCGCCGGGAACGGCAACGACGGCCGCACGATCACCGTGCGGCAGCTGCTGCAGCACACCAGCGGGCTCTACAGCTACACCGACGACCTGCTGGCGACGGGCGACCTCGAGTCGCTGCGCCACCGCGGGGCCGAACCCGGCGAACTCGTCGCCCTGGCGATGCACCACCCGCCGCTGTTCGCACCCGGCAGCTCGTGGTCCTACTCGAACACCAACTACATCGTCGCCGGGATGCTCGTCGAAAAGGTCACGCGGCACAGTGTCGCCGCCGAGATCACCCACCGGATCACCCGGCCGCTGGGCCTGCGCGGCACCTCCCTGCCGGGGCGCGGCGAGGAACTGCTGCCCGTGCCGCACGCGCGCGGGTACGTGCCGGGCGAGGAGAAGCTGCTCGACTTCACCGAGTTCGACCCGTCGATCGCCGGCGCCGCGGGTGCGCTCGTGTCGACCGGCCGGGACCTCGACACGTTCTACACCGCGCTGCTCGGCGGCCGTCTGCTGCGCCCCGCGCAGCTCGCCGAGATGCAGCGCACGGTCCCGGTGCCGGGCGGAGCCGGCACGGACTACGGCCTCGGGCTGTTCCACCGGACGCTGCCGGACGGCACGCGCTACTGGGGCCACGGCGGCGACATCTTCGGTTTCGCCACGCTCGCCGGCGCTCTCGACGGCGGCCGCGGCGCCACCGTGTCGGCCAACGAGGATCCCCTCCCCGACACCGTGCGGGCGGACACCGAAACGGCGTTCGAGGTGGCGCTGGCCCGGAGGTAGGCCGGGAACGCCGACGTTCGTGGGGCGCGTTCGTGGGACGCAGTCGCGGACCGCGGTCGTGCGCCGCGGTCATGCGCCGCGGTCATGCGCCGCGATCGCCCGTGCCGCCCACGACCGGAGTTCGCCGTTCGCGAGCGGTGCGCCGGGCCGCGTGTGCCGCGCGCGGCCCGGAACTGTCGGTGCCCACGGGTAACGTGGAAAACGGGGGGCGCCCCCGCGGGCCGCTCGAAGAAGCTTGCTGCGCAAGGAAGCTTGCCGCGCAAAGAAACGAGCCGCTCAGGGCAGCAGGTCGAGGGCCTCGGTCCACGGGCGGCCGATGTCGAGCCGGTGCAGCGTCACCCCGGCGCCCGCGAGGGTGTCGAGGTGGCGCTGCCACGCCGGGTGGTGCACCCGGGTGTCCTGGATCTGGTAGGCGACGACGATCGTGACGCCGGGTGCGCCGAGGACGTCGCCGAGCACGGTCAGCGCCTGGTTGTCCGCGATGCCGAGCGCCAGCTTGGCCACCGAGTTGGCCGACGCCGGCGCGAAGAGGAACACCGCCGGGTCCGGGTGCGGCCGCGGCTCCCCCGGCAGCCGCGAGACGCTGCGGACCGGCAGGTCGGTGGCCGCGGCGACGTCGGCGAGGGCGCCCGTCGACTCCAGCCAGCGCATCGCGGTCGGCGTCAGGGTGATCGCCGGGCGCCAGCCGCGCTCGGCGGCGGGCCGGACCAGCTCGGCGGCGAACCGGGTGTCCAGCCCGCCGCACGAGCCGGCGACCAGCCCGAGCTCCCTCACGGTTTGCGCAGCACGGCGCAGAACATCGCGTCGGTGCCGTGGCGGTGCGGCCAGAGCTGCACGTACGGCCCGTCACCGAGTTCCGGCACGCCGGGGAAGAACTCCCGCGAGTCCACTACTTCGGCCTTGAGGCGCCGGGCCGTCTCCGTCAGCACGCCTTCGGTCTCGGCCAGGTGCGGCGAGCAGACGACGTACGTGAGCGCGCCGCCCGGCCGCAGCAGCGCGTACGCCGCGGTGATCAGCTCGCCCTGCAGCTTCGTCAGGTCCGCGACGTCGGACGGCTGCCGCCGCCAGCGCGCCTCGGGCCGCCGCCGCAACGCGCCCAGCCCGCTGCACGGCGCGTCGACCAGGATCCGGTCGTAGCCCGGCTCCAGGCCGCTTTCGCGCCCGTCGGCGACGTGCACCTTCACCGGCAGCCCGGTCGTGGCCTTCTCGACGAGCTTCGCGCGGTGCGGCGCCTTCTCGACGGCGTCCACGGTCGCCCCGCTCAACGCGGCCAGCGCGCCGAGCAGCGCCGCCTTGCCGCCGGGGCCGGCGCAGAGGTCGAGCCAGCGCTCGTCGGTGCCCTCGACGGGCACCTTCGTCGCGGCGATCGCGCACAGCTGGCTGCCCTCGTCCTGCACCGCGGCCAGCCGCTCGCGGATCGGCTCGGCGTCGCCCGGGTCACCCGCGCCCGCGGGCAGCCGGACGCCGTAGGGCGAGTACGGCGCCGGGTCGCCGCCGGTGATCGCCGCCAGCTCGTCGGCGCTGATCTCGCCGGGCCGGGCGACGAGGTGCACCTCGGGCCGCGCGTCGTCGGCTTCGAGCGCGGCCTTGAGGCCCTCGCCCTTGTCCCCCAGCGCTTCGGCGAACGAGCGGGCGATCCAGCGCGGGTGCGCGGTGCGCAGCGCGAAGGCCCCGATCGGGTCGGTGGCCTCGTCCGGTGCGACCTCGTCCAGCCAGGCCGCTTCGTCCTTTTCGGACACCTTGCGCATGATGGCGTTCGCGAAACCGGTGGCCCACGAACCGGCTTCGGCCCGCACGAGGTCCACTGTGGACGTCACGGCGGCGTGCTCCGGGATGCGGGTGCGCAGCAGCTGGTAGACGCCGAGGCGCAGCGCGTCCAGCACCACCGGGTCGGTCTTGGCCAGCGGCCGCTCGGCGCACGACTCGATGACGGCGTCGAGCAGGCCCTGGGCCCGCGACGTGCCGTACGCGAGCTCGGTCGCCAGCGCCGCGTCCCGGCCGCCGATCCGCCGCTCGCGCAGCAGGTCCGGCAGGACGAGGTTGGCGTAGGCGTCCTTCTCCCGGACCGCGCGCAGGACGTCGAACGCGGCTTGGCGGGCCGGGTCCACCTCCGGCGGGCGGCGCGGGCCTTCCTTGCGCGGTGCCGGGCGGCCCCGCATCGGCCGTGACGGCCGGCGTTCCCTGTTGTCGTTCACCGGAGGCGTTCTCCCTGGTCGATCCTGGTTCCGCGGGCCCAGTCGGTGGCCGCCATCCGTTTCTTGCCGGGTGCCTGGACGTCGCCGAGCCGCAGTGGCTTCGTCGCCGTGCCGACCAGCACCCGCTTGCGTTCGACCACGATCTCCCCCGGCGGCGGGCCGGGCTCGTCGACCACCGTCACCGGGCCGAGCTTGAACCGCTCGCCGCGGAACTCCGCCCACGCGCCCGGGTCCGGGGTGACCGACCGGATCTGGCGGTCGACCGCCGAGGCCGGGTCGGCGAAGGACACGCGCGCGTCCTCGACGGTCACCTTCGGCGCGTAGCTGAGGCCCTCGGCGGGCTGCTCGCGCGCGACGAGGCTGCCGTCGGCCAGACCGTCCATGGTGGACAGCAGCAGCTTGGCGCCGGACTCCGACAGCCGCCCGAGCAGGCTGCCCGCCGTGTCGGTCCCGCCGATGGTCTCGGTGACGACGCCGAAGACCGGACCCGCATCCAGCTCCTTGACGATCCGGAAGGTCGACGCGCCGGTGATCTCGTCGCCGGCGCGGATCGCGGCCTGCACCGGCGCCGCGCCCCGCCACGCGGGCAGCAGCGAGAAGTGCAGGTTCACCCAGCCGAGGCGGGGGATGTCGAGGGCGGCCTGCGGCAGCAACGCACCGTAGGCGACGACCGGGCAGGCGTCCGGCGCCAGCTCGGCCAGCCGGGCGAGGAAGGCCGGGTCGCCGGCGCGCGCGGGCGTCAGGACCTCGATGCCGTGCTCGTCGGCGAGGGCGCCGACCGGGGAACGGACGACCCGGCGGCCGCGGCCGGCCTGGGCGTCGGGCCGGGTGACGACGGCGACGACCTCGTGGCGGCCGGAGTCGAGCAGTGCGCGCAGCGCGGGGACGGCCGGCTCGGGGGTGCCGGCGAAGACGAGCTTCATCGGCCGGCCCCCGGCGGGAGCGGGGAGGATTCACGTGGCTGGAACATCGGGGACGAGTCTAGAAGGCCCTCATGATCACGGCGCGCTCGCGCCCGCCGGGAAACCGGGCGACAGCCCGCGCGGGCCCGGCTAGCGTCGCCGGTATGCCCGGACGATCATCTTCCCTGACCTGGCGGCCGCTCACCCGCGACGACGCCCAGGCGTCGGCCGACCTCCTCAACGCCGTCGAAACCGTCGACCGGATCGGCGAGCACTACACCGCCGAGGACACCCTCACCGAGCTGGCCGACCCCTACGCGGACCTGGAGCGCGGGAGCCTCGCGGCCTTCGACGGCGACGCGATGATCGGCTACATGAAGCTCCGCTACAAGCCGTCCGCCGACGAGGTCCACCGGGTCTTCCTGGACGGCGGGGTCCACCCGGCCCACCGCCGCCGGGGTGTCGGCACCACGCTCGTCGAGGCCGGGGTCGCGGCGGCGAAGGTGCTGCACGCCCGGCACCACCCGGGGCGGCGGCTCGCGGTGGACGTCCACCGGCCCGAGCACATCGCCGGGCTCGCCGAGCTGATGCGGTCCCAGGGCTTCACGCCGGCCCGGTACTTCCAGCGCATGGAGCACCCGCTCGGGGACGTGGCGCCGGTGGACGAGCCGCGGATCGAGCCGTGGTCGGCCGAGACGGACGAGGACTTCCGGCGGGTCCGGAACGAGGCGTTCGAGGACGTCTGGGGTGCGGTGCCGATGCCCGCCGACCTGTGGCGGAACAAGATCACCAACCAGACGTTCCGGCCGGAGGTCAGCTTCCTGCTCCGCGACGCGACCGGGGCGCCGGCGGCCCTGCTGGTGACGATGTCGTGGGACGCCGACACCGAGGCGACCGGAATCCGCGACGCGCACTTCATGGTCGTCGGGACGCTGCGGGAGCACCGGAAGCACGGGGTCGCCTCGGCGCTGCTGGCGCACGCGTTGCGCGCGGCGGCGGAGCAGGGCTACGACCAGGCGAGTCTGGTCGTCGACTCGGCAAGCCCGTCCGGAGCGTCCGGAGTCTTCGAGAAGGCCGGCTTCGTGCCGAAGACGCGCTACGTCCGCTGGGCCCTCGAAGCCTGAGCCCGAGCGCCCCAATGTGGCGTTGGTTGCGTCCCACGCACCCAATGTGGCGTTCGGTGCGTCTGACGCACCCAACACCACATCGGGGGGGTGGGGGGGAGGGATCCCCGCAGG
>NZ_JBVHUL010000005.1:608416-634921 GCF_055565395.1 Amycolatopsis sp. NPDC028719 | reverse complement strand
CCCTAACCCCGCCCCCCCCGGTGTTTTTTTTTTTCCCCCCCCCCCCCCCTTTTTTTTTTTTTCCCCCCCCCCCCCCCCCCCCGCCACATTGGGGCGCTGGGGCCGAGGGCTACCAGCGGGTGGGCCACACCACCTGGGCCGCGCCCTGACCGCGCCGGACCGGTTCCGCCGCCGCCAGCCAGCGGCCGTCACGCAGGCGCTCCACGCCGGTCGCCGCGCCGATCTCCGCCGGCGCCGTCGAGAAGCCCTGGCCACGGGCCTTCAGGTCAGCCGTCTCGGGCTGGTCCAGGAACGCCTGCTCGACCTGGGCGGCCGCCGAGTTCCGCTGGGACGCCCGCGGCGCCGCGATGGCGTCCTCCAGCGACAGCCCGCGGTCGAGGCGGCCGAGGATCACCTGCAGGACCGTGGTGATGATCGACGCGCCGCCCGGGGAGCCCGTCGCGAAGAACGGGCGGCCGTGGTCGAGCACGATCGTCGGCGCCATGGACGAGCGCGGCCGCTTGCCCGGGCCGGGCAGGTTCGGGTCGGGCACGCCCGGCGTCACCGGCGTGAACGAGAAGTCGGTCAGCTCGTTGTTGAGCAGGAACCCGCGGCCCGGCACGACGATCCCGCTGCCGCCCTCCTGCTCGATCGTCAGCGTGTAGGCGACGACGTTGCCCCACTTGTCGGCGACCGTCAGGTGGGTCGTGTTCTCGCCCTCGTACGGCGTCGGCGCGGCCGTCGTGCCCGCCGCGCACGGCGTGGAGTGCTTCGGGTCGGCCGGGGCGACCGGGCTGGTCGCGGCCTTGTCCTTCGAGATCAGGCACGCCCGCGAGTCGGCGAAGCGCTGGCTCAGCAACTGCTTGGCCGGGACGTCGACGAACGCCGGGTCGCCGATCCAGCGGTTGCGGTCGGCGAAGGCGAACCGCGTCGACTCCAGGAAGTACTGCAGGTAGTCGGCCTTGCTCGCGTGCTTCAGATCGAAGTTCTCGAGGATGTTCAGCGCCTCGCCGACCGTGAGCCCGCCCGAAGACGGCGCCGGCATGCCGTAGACGTCGAGGCCTTCGTAGGTCGCGTGGGTCGGGGTGCGTTCGATGGCGCGGTAGGCGGCGAGGTCCGCGGCGGTCAGCCGGCCGGGGCGCACGTTCAGCGTCGAGGCCGGGTCCTTCGGCGGCTGCTGCACGGTCTTGGCGATGTCCGCGCCGATCGGGCCCCGGTACAGCGCGTCGACGCCGTGGCGCTCGAGCTGCGCGTACGTCGCGGCGAGGTCGGGGTTCCGGAAGACCGTCCCGGGGGCCGGCGGGGCGCCGCCGGGCAGGTACAGCGACCGCGTCGACGGGAACGCGGAGAACCGCGCGGCGTTGTTCGCGATCTGCGTCTGGAACGTGGAGTCGACGACGAACCCCTTGCGCGCCAGGTCTTCCGCGGGCTTCAGCGACTTCGCCAGCGAGCGCGTGCCCCACTTGCGCAGGGCCTCGGACCACGTCGCGGGCGTGCCGGGGACGCCGACGCTCAGCCCGCTCGTGACAGCGTCGTTGAACGGCAGCGGCTGGCCGTTTTCGACGAACAGGTTGGCATCGGCGGTCTTCGGCGCGGTCTCCCGGCCGTCCAGCGTGTGGACGCGGTGCGTCTTCGCGTCGTAGTAGACGAAGAAGCCGCCCCCGCCGACGCCGGCGGAGAACGGGTCGGTGACGCCGAGCGCGGCGGCGACCGCGACGGCCGCGTCGACGGCGTTGCCGCCGTCGCGCAGGACTTGGGTGCCGATCGCGGTGGCGTCGGCGTCGATGCTGGCCACGGCGCCCCCGAAGCCGACGGCGACCGGGGACTTCGGCGTGGGGGTGGCGGCGACGGCGGGCCCGGCCGCGACGGTGGTGGCGAGCGCGGCGGTGGCCGCGATGACGAGGGCTCGGCGGCATCTGTGCGACGGCATGCGGGCGAGTCTGCCCCTCCGACCAGGCGCCTTCAAGACGCCAAAGGGCGCGGATCGGGCCGATTCACCCGGTTTGTCAAAGTTTTACGAGTTTCCCCAGACTTCGAAATTGCTTCACATGGAGCAGTGACGTTGTGGTACTCGCTGTAACAGAATCATGCGGCGCGGCCTGCACACCGCGCATCCGCGAGGGCAACGAAAGGAACAACCGAAGATGACTGCATCACGGAGATGGCGCCGCCTGCTCGGCGCCGCTGTCGCGGTCTCGGCCTCCCTGCTGGTCGTGACCGCCCCCGGCGCTTCGGCGGCGCCGGGCCTGCCGGACCAGGACGCGTCGGACAACCACGAAATGGGCGCGGCGATCCGCGCCCACGACGGCGTTGCCCCGGCCGGGCTGGTGCCGGCGTCGGTGGACGCGAGCGTCCCCGGCATCGACGTCAGCTCCTACCAGGGCAACGTCAACTGGGCGTCGTACTGGAGCGCGGGCAAGAAGTTCGCCTACGTCAAGGCGACCGAGGGCACCGGCTACCAGAACGCCTACTTCAGCCAGCAGTACACGGGCTCGTACAACGTCGGCATGATCCGCGGCGCGTACCACTACGGCCGCCCGGACACCTCGGGCGGCGCGGCCCAGGCCGACTACTTCGTCGCCCACGGCGGCGGCTGGTCGAAGGACGGCAAGACGCTCCCGGGCACGCTCGACATCGAGTGGGGGCCGAACAACGCGTGCTACGGCAAGACGCCGGCCCAGATGGTGGCGTGGATCAAGGCGTTCAGCGACGAGTACCACGCGAAGACGACCCGCTGGCCGGTGATCTACACGGCGACGAGCTGGTGGAGCCAGTGCACCGGCAACACGGGCGACTTCAGCTCGACGAACCCGTTGTGGGTGGCGCGGTACGCGTCGTCGGCGGGGACGCTGCCGTACAACTGGGGCTTCTACACGTTCTGGCAGTACAGCTCTTCGCCCATCGACCAGGACCAGTTCAGCGCGGACATCTCGCGGTTGAAGGTGCTGGCGACCGGCTGATCCCGAGCGGGAGCACGCCACGCGCCGGGCGTGCTCCCGTTGGGCGTCACCGCCGGACGAGGTACCAGCCGGCCCGGTCGAAGCCGTCGATCCGGCCGCCGCGGGCGGCGAGGCCGGTGAGTGCCTCGCGGACTGCGGCCCGCCAGTGCCGAGCCAGTCCCGGATCGCTCACCCGGAGCTTTCCGACGTCGGGAGGCACGGCGACGAGTGAAGTCGTGCCGTCGAGCCCACCGGCCCGCGGACGGCCGTCGCCGGCGATGCCGAGGGCCACGACGGCGCCGGCGGCGAGCTCGTCCGCCACGACGACACCGGCGCGGTGACCGGTGCTCGCGAGGACCACGCCGCGGTCGCGCAGCCGCCAGCGCACCAGGAGCCGGTCGGACTCCTCGGCGCCGTTGATGGCGTCGGCCATCGGCCCGTAGAAGTCCGGCAGGTAGTCCACCGCTCGCCCGGCGAGCTTGGTCAGGTTGAAGTAGGCGTTGCGGGCGACCAGCGGATCGAAGGTCCAGGCGATCTCGGAGACGCCCCGCCGCAGCGTCCACGCCCGCTGGTGCAGCTTGAGCGCGAACCCGATCCGCCGCCCGGCCGCCTCCGCCGAGACACCGGCGATGTGACTGTGCAGCGCACCGTCCGCGGGGTCGTGGAAGAACCCCACGCAGGCTCCGACCAGCCGATCGGCGTCGAAGGCCCCGGCGACGTAGTTGCCGGCCTTGGTGAACGCGCGCAACAGCTCGATGGTCATCGGAGGGTTCGCCGGACGCCCCCAGATGGCGGCGAGCAGGCCGGCCACCTCGGTCAGCTCCCGGATTTCGGTGAGTTCGCGCACCACGACACCGGAGACCCGCGCCGCGTCCGCCGCGGCCCGGCCCGCGCCGTCGGCCACCGGGTCCGCGGTCGCTCTGGTGCCGGTCACGCCGTACCTCCGCCCTGGTTCGCCGGACGCCGGCGGCTGCCTGGTACGGCGGCGAGCAGTTCGCGCGTGTAGTCGTGACCGGGTTCGGTGAGCACGCGCCCGGTGGGGCCTTGCTCGACGATGCGGCCGCCGCGCATCACGGCGACGTGCGAGGCGACGTAGCGGACCACCGCGAGGTTGTGCGAGATGAACAACATGGACAGGCCGAGCTCGCGTTGCAGTTCGCGGACGAGGTTGAGCACGGTGCCCTGCACGGAGACGTCGAGGGCGGAGGTGATCTCGTCGGCGATGATCACGCGCGGGCGCGCGGCCAGGGCGCGGGCCAGCGCGACCCGCTGCCGCTGGCCGCCGGAAAGCCGCGAGGGGACGGCGCCGGCGCAGACGGGATCGAGGTGCACGAGTTCGAGGAGGCGCCCGACCTCGGCGCGCCGGCCGGCGCGCGAGCTCCCCGGGGGCATGGCCTCGGCGACGCTCTCGCCCACCGTCATCCGCGGGTCGAGCGAGGAGTAGGGATCCTGGAAGACCATCTGCAGCGGACGCGGCCGGCCCCGGGTGGGGACCGGTGCGCCGGCGAGCGTGATCCGGCCCCCCGTCAGCGGGGCGAGGCCGACGGCGGCCCGGGCGAGCGTGGACTTGCCCGATCCGGACTCGCCGACGAGGCCGACGACCGTGCCGGCCGGCACGGTCAGGCTGACCCGGTCCACGGCTGTCGTGCGGCCGTAGCGGATCGTGACGTCTTCGAAGCTCAGCTCGCTCACGGGGACTCCACCAGCTCGTCGGGACGGTGGTCGGCGGGCAGCGGTTCCCCCGCGTGCCAGCACGCCACCCGGTGGTGGCCCGGGGTCGCCGCGTCGCCGGTCAGCGGCGGGTCCTCGGCCCGGCACCGGGCGTCGGCGAGCGGGCACCGGTCGGCGTAGGCGCAGCCGGCCGGCACGTCGGCCGGGGCCACCGGGCGGCCCGGGATCGTCGCGAGCGGCACGGCCGGATCGGTGGTCATGTCCGGTACGGCCGCGACCAGGGCCCGGGTGTACGGGTGGCGGGCGGCGGTGGCCAGCTCGGCGGCCGGCAGGTCTTCGACGATCCGCCCGGCGTACATCACCAGCACCCGGTCGCAGACCTCGCCGACCACGGTGACGTCGTGGCTGATCAGGATCAGGGCCACGTCGTCCGCCGCGCGGATCGCGGCGAGCAGGTCGAGCACCTGCTGCTGCACCGTGACGTCGAGCGCGGTGGTCGGTTCGTCGGCGACGATCAGCGCCGGCGTCCCCATCAGCCCCATGCCGATCATCGCCCGCTGCCGCATGCCGCCGGAGAACTCGTGCGGGTACTGCCGGACGCGGCTGTCCGCGTCGGGGATGCGCACCGCGGTCAGCCGGTCCACCGCGCGGGCGATCGCCGCCCGGCGGTTCAGGCCCTGGTGGTGGGTGGCCACCTCGGCCAGCTGCCCGCCGATCCGCCGGGTCGGGTTGAACGCGGTCATCGGGTCCTGGAAGACCATCGCCAGCGACGTGCCCAGCATCCGGCGCCGGACCGCCGTGTCGGGGGCCAGCAGGTCGTCCCCCAGCAGTTCCAACCGGGACGCGGCGACCCGGGCGTGGTCGCCGAGCAGCCGCGTGATCGCGAGCGCGGTCAGGGACTTGCCGGACCCCGACTCCCCCACGATCCCCACCGCTTCGCCGCGGCCCACCTGGAAGGAGACCCCGCGGACCGGCCGCACCGGGCCGGCCGGCCCGGGGAAGGCGACCTCGAGATCGCGGACTTCGAGCACCGCCTGGTAGGAGTTCATCCGCGGTTCCCCGCCGGCCGGCCCGGTCTCGCGCGGTACGCCGGCGCGCAGCCGGGGCAGCGCCCGCACGCCGGCCCCCACGGAGACACCCAGCCCCTTGGCGACCGATTCGCCGAAGAGGTTGAACGCCAGGCCGGCCAGCAGCACCGCGGCTCCGGGCACGAGCGCCGCGGCCGCGTTCACGTAGAGGGCACCGGTGCCGTCGTTGAGCAGGCGGCCCCAGTCGTAGGCGGGCGCCTGGACCCCGAGCCCGATGAACGACAGCCCGGCGAACGCCAGGAGCGCGCTGCCGGCTCCGATGGTGGCGTTGACGACCAGCGGCTCGGCGACGTTCGGCAGGACGTGGCGGAGCAGCACGCGGAACCGGCCGATCCCCAGCGTGCGGGCGGCCGCGACGTAGTCCCGCGCCGCCACCCCCGCCACCAGGGTCTGCGTCAGCCGGGCGAACGCGGGAGCGCCCGCCAGCCCGATGGCCAGCACCGCCCCGGTCGCGCCGGCCCCGAACACGACCGCGAAGAACAGCGCCAGCAGCAGCCCCGGGAAGGCGACCGCGATGTTGACCGCGGCCGAGACGAGCCGTCCGGACCGCCGGCCGAGGACGAACGGCGCGGAGCCGAGCACCAGGCCGGCGACCACGGAGATGACGATCGCCAGCAGCGCCAGCGCGATCGACAGCCGCGACGCGACGAGCACCCGCAGCAGGATGTCCCGGCCGAGGTTGTCCGTCCCCGCCCAGTGGTCCGCCGACGGCTGCGCCAGGAGGCCGTCGGTGTCGACGGCGTCGGCACCGTCTCCCCACAGCAGGGGCCCGAAGCAGGCCAAGGCGAGTACGGCGACCACGAGCGCCGTCGCCGTGAGCCCCAGCGGGGTGCGGACGACCCGCGCCCAGCGTCCGTGCATCGCTCAGTCCTCCCGGATCGTCGAACGCGGATCGAGCAGGGCCAGGGCCACGTCGACCACGAGGTTGGTGAGGAGCACGCCGAGGCCGTAGAGGAGGACGATCGCCTGCACCACCGGGTAGTCCTTGACGAGGATGGACTGCACGATCGTGCTGCCGAGGCCCGGCCAGGCGAAGACGTTCTCGACCAGCACGGTGCCGGCGACCATGGCGCTCAGCAGGAGCCCGCCCAGCGTCAGGGCGGCCGTGACGGCGTTCGGCAACGCGTGCCCCAGGTAGATCGTCCGGGCGGGCAGCCGCTTGGCCCGGGCCGTGCGCACGAAGTCCGCTTCGAGCACGTCCACCATCTCCACCCGGACGATGCGCGCGAGGATCGCCGCCGGGCCGATCGCCAGGGAGACCACCGGCAGCACGTAGGACGCCGCGGAGTCGTCGCCGGCGACCGGGAACCACCCGAGCCGGATCGCGAAGACGTAGACGAGCGCGACCCCGATCAGGAAGTCCGGCACCGTCGACAGGACGATGCTCGACGTCGTGAAGACCAGCTCGGTGCGGCGGCCGTGCCCGCGTCGGGTCAGCACCCCCGTCGCCACCCCGAGCGGGACCGCCACCACCACGGCCGCCAGGAAGGCCAGCACGGCCAGGGAAAGCGTGGCGGGAAGGCGCTGCGCGACGACATCGGACACCGGGAGCTGCGAAGCCAGCGACGTGCCGAGGTCGCCGGTGAACAACCCCTTCAGGTAGTGCAGGTACTGCACGAAGAACGGGTCGTCCAGCCCCAGGGAGTGCCTTCGCGCCGCGACCAGGTTCGCCGGGGCGGTCGGGCCGAGCGCCGCGCGGACCGGGTCCCCCGGAATGAGGTGGATCATGGCGAAGGACGCGGTCACCAGCACCCAGAGGGAGACCAGCAGCCGCCCGAGGCGCCGGGCGCCGAACCGCACCCACGGGTGGGCCCACGGCCGCGCCCGCGCGGGATCCGCCGGCGGTTCGGGAGCGATCAGGGTCAAGGACATGTCGGCCGCCCTCCGCTACTTCGCCAGCATGCGGATGCTCGTCGGGATCAGCTGTCCGGGAGTCTGGAACTCCGCGGCCTTGCCGAACGTGCGCACGACCTTCCCGGCGAACGGCACCACGGCGGCCCGGGCGATCAGCCCGGACTCCGCGGCGAGCCAGTCACGGCACCCGGCCACGCCGGGGATCGCCGTGGCCGCCTTCACGGCCTGGTCGTAGGCCGGGTCGGCGATCGCGGAGAAGTTGTTGCCCTGCGGCGACGCCGGTCCGGAAAGGAACGGCACCAGCTGGTCCGGGGAGCTGACGTTGAGCGAAACCCAGACGACGTCCCAGTTTCCGGACCCGAAGATGGTGCCGGTCAGCGTCGTCTCGTCCTGGCTGTGCGCGGTGGCCTCGACGCCGATCGCCTTCCACTGCTGCACCGCGAGCTCGGCGGCGGCGTCACCGCCACTGCCGTTGTTGTTCTGGTAGAGGAAAGTCAGGGCCAGCGGCCGGCCGGCCTTGGCGCGCTTGCCGTCCGGTCCGGCCGTCCAGCCGGCCTGGTCGAGCAACGCGGCCGCCGCCTGGGGGTTGCCGGCCGGCAGGGCACGGGAGACGGAGTCGCCGGGGCAGGCGACGGGTTCGTTCGCGGCCAGCGTGGTCGCCGGGCCGCCCTGGTTCGAGGTGAGCACCTTCTGCAGCCGGCCGAGGTCGAGGGCCTGCGTCAGCGCCATCCGGACCTTCGGGTCGGCCGTGGCCCGGCCGGCGGCCTGGTTGTACCACTGCTCCCCCACGAGCGCCGGGGTCTTGGCCGTGAACAGGCCCGCCTTCTCGAGCCGGTCCGCGTCCGGACCGGCGATCTGCGCGGCGCTCAGGCCGCCGGAGAGCAGCAGGTTCGCCGCGGTCGTCTCGTTCGGGACCACCTTGAAGACGACCGTCTTCGGCAGGCCCTTGGTCGCGGTGGTGGCGCCGTTCGGCCCCCACGTGTAGCCCTCGCGGATCGCGTACGTGTAGTGGTCGCCCGGCGCCGCCTCGACGAGCTTGTAGGGCCCCGAACCGGCGGTGGACTTCTTCAGCGCGTCACGGTTCGCCGCGCCGCCCGGGCAGACGATCGGGAGCCCGGACAGTCCATTGAGGACGAAGGGCGCCGGCTGGGTCAGGGTGAGGGTGACCACGCGGGTCGCGTTGTCGCCCTTCGCCGTGGTGCCGCCCGGGAGGAAGGTGCCGAGGAACGGGCTCTTGTTCTTCGGGTCGGCGACGAAGTTCAGGTTGCCGGCGACGTCCTCGGCGGTGAGCGCGGCACCGTCGGAACAGGTGATGCCCTCGGCCAGGGTCAAGGTGACCGTGGTGCCCTGCACCTGCCAGGTCTTGGCCAGTTCGGACTGGATCTCCCCGGTCTTGCCGTCGACGCTGACCAGCGGGTCGTAGGCGAACTGGGTGAGCGCGTACAGCGCACTGCCCGCGCTCATCTGCGGGTCGAGGCTGCCCGGGTCCGACGTCAGCCCGAGGGTGAAGGTGCCCCCGTCGACGACCGCGGCCTTCCCGCTGGTGTCCGAGGCGCTCCCGCACCCGGTGAGCACGGCCGCGGCCAGGCCGAGGCACAGGCCGTAAGTTCCCGCAGTGGTCAGCTTCATGGCGGTTCCGTTCCGTACTTTCCGGGGTGCAGAGGGGAGGTCAGGCGCCGGCGCGGCGGACGGCGCGGCCGAGGTGCAGGTACAGCGCGTGCCCGGTGCCGTCGTCGCCGAGGAACGCGTGGGGCATGTGCATCCCGCGGTCGGCTTCGACCGGGATCAGCATGTCGTCGCGGTAGTGCACGAGCTCGGTCCGCTCGGCTTTCCCGCCCATCTCGATCAAGGCCCCCTTGGGGACCTGCTCGATCCAGATCCGCCGGTCGTCGTCCTGGCTGACGGTGAGGTCGAAGACCTGCGCCGAGTAGGTGCCGACGTACCGCTGCGCGTCGATCTGCCGCGGCTTCGCGGGCGGCGCGGGCAGGGCCGACAGCCCGGCTCCGGTGAGCTCGCCCAGGACGTGGCCCACGACGTCGCGGTAGAGCGGGAAGACGTCGCCGCCGTTGGTCAGCAGCGCCACGGCGACTCCGGCTTCGGGGACCATCCGCAGGAAGGCGGCTTGCCCGATGGTGTTGCCGTCGTGGCCGATGATCGTGCCCGCCGGGGTGTCGAACCGTTCGAAGCCCAGCCCCCACGACGAGCCCATCAGGCCCAGCTCGGGCAGGTCCACCTGCCGGTCGTGCATCCGCGCGGCGGTTCCGGGAGCGAGGATCCGCGTGCCGTCGGCCGCGCGGCCGTCCTCGAGGTGCATCCGGGCGAACGCCAGCAGGTCGCGCGGCCGCATCGAGAGCATCGACCCGGCCGGCGCGTTCGACCGCGCCATCGCCCACACCGGCGCCGGGACGTACCCGGCGCCCGGCTCCGGCTCGACGTGGCCCACCGCGGCGCGGAACAGGATCGCCTCGTACGGCCCGGTCGCGGTGTGGGTGAGTCCCAGCGGAGCGATGAGGTGCTCGCGCAGGCAAGCGTCGTAGGGCTTCCCCCGCAGCACCTCGACGAGCCGGCCGAGCACGCAGTAGCCGGCGTTGTTGTAGGAGAACTGCTCGCCGGGCGGGAACAGCTGCGGCACGTCGTGCAGGGTCGCGACGTACTTCTCGAGGCAGTCGTCACCCACGCCGGTGTCGGTGAAGATGTCCCCTTCGAACCCGGCGGTGTGGTCGAGCAGCTGCCGGACGGTCGTTCGCGCCGCCGCCGCTTCGTCGCCGATGCGGAACTCCGGCAGGTAGCTGCGGACCGGCTGCTCGAGGTCGAGCTTTCCTTCGTCGGCCAGCTGCAGGACCAGCGTACTGGTCCAGAGCTTGGTGACCGACCCGATCTGGAAGACGGAGTCCGCGGTCGCCTCGACCCCGGTCGTCTTGCTGAGCAGGCCGGCGGCGCCGTCGACCGTCTCCCCGTCCTTCAGCACGGCCCACGCCGCACCCGGGACGTCGTATTTCTGCAGGAGCGCCGGAAGCCGCTCGTCAAGCCACGCGTGTACGTCGTCGAGGTTGCCCATGCGGGACGATGCTAGGAACGGCGCGGTCCCCGTTGTTCGTCGTCGGCGACGACTCGTGACCCGGTAGTTGGTCGCCGCGGACGACCGGGGCTGCGGTCGCGAGTTCCGGGCTCGAGCACGCGAGTGCGGTGCCACACACGCGGAACGACTGTGCCGCAAGGGGAATCTCGCGTGATCGGGCGGGCATCACTCGTGATTGGAGGGGCATCACGCGTGATTGTGGGGTCGACACGGGCTTGCTAGATGAGGTCCAGGGGGTCCAGCTGGACGCGGATCGGTTCCGTCGCCTTCTTGGCGTCCCGCCGGGCCGCGGCCGCGTGGATGGCCGACGACAACGCCTTGCCCTCGGCGCGCGAGACGCGGACCAAAGCCCGTTCACGCTCGGCGTTGCCCTCTTCGTCGATCTCACCCAGCGGAACCGGGCCCAGCACCTCACCGGACGGCGGCAACGGCAGGTCCGAGAGAAACCCGGCCACCGCGTCGGGACTTCCCTCCACACTCGCCATCCGCATCGCCGGCGGGAAGCCCAGTTCGCGGCGCTCCGCCAGCTCCTGGCTCGCGTGCCACGCCGGGTCCCAGCGGACCAGGGCCTGAACCACCGCCATCCCCGCCTCGGCCCCCACGATGACCCGCCCGCCGGACGACGAAGGACGCACCAACGCCGCCGCCGCCATCCAGCGGCGCAACGTCTCCTCCCCCGCGCGCAGGTCCTGGCGGCCCAGCAACGCCCAGCCGTCCAACAACAGGGCCGCGCCGTAACCGCCCTCGGCCACCGGTTCCGCTCCCGGGGTGCACACCACCAGCGCCGGCTTGCCCGGGACCGTCGACAGCACCTCCGCCGCCCCTGACGTGCGGACCGGGATGCCCGGGAACGCGCGGCCCAGCTCCTCCGCCGTCCGCTTCGCGCCGACGATCACCGCGCGCAGGCGGACCGAGCCGCACGCCGTGCAGCGGAACGCCGTCTCCGGGACGCCGCACCAGCGGCACGCCGGGGGCTTCGGCTGCCCGTCGACCGAACCGCCCGGCAAGGCCAGCGGTCCCGCACAACGGCGGCAATGCGCCGGGGTGCGGCAGTTTCCGCACGCCAGGCCCGGCACGTACCCGCGCCGCGGCACCTGCACCAGCGTGGGGTGCCCCGCCGCGAACGCCTGCCGCGCGGCTTCGAACGCCACCGCCGGCAGCCGGGCGACGCGGGCGGCCTCGTCGCGGGCGACGTCGAAGTCCTCGCCGACCGGGGTGACGCGCGGAGCCGAAGACCGCAGCACCGTGCGCTCGGCCAGGACCGGCGCCGCCCAGCCGGACTCGACGAGCAGCTGCGCCTCCGCCGTGCGCGCGAAGCCTCCCACCAGCAAGGACGCCTTCGCCGCGTGCGCGCGGTCCATCAGCACGTCCCGGACGTGCGGGTACGGCGCGTGCTGGTCGAGGTGCAGGTCGTCGCCGTCGTCCCAGACGGCGAACAGCCCGGGGTCGTGGACCGGCGCGAACATCGCCGCGCGCGTGCCGACCACCACCCGCACCGCGCCGCGCCGCACCGCGAGCCAGCGCCGGTACCGCTCGGCGGGCCCGAGGCCGGCGATCAGCGCCACCACGGCGTCCTCGCCCACCAGCTCGGCACACGCGTCGTACACCCGGGTCAGGTCGCGGTGGTCCGGCACCACCAGCACCGCGCCGCGGCCGGCAGCCGCCACGGACCCGGCGGCCTCGGCGAGCCGGCGTGGCCAGTCCTCGCCGGGAAGGGCCTGCCAGACGGCGTTCGCGGGCTTGCCCTCCGCGAGGGCCTCCAGGAACGCCGGGCCACGCTGGTAGCGCGCCCACGCCGTGGTGTCCGGGGCGGCAGGGACGGCCGCGGGCGGAACGGGTGGCTCGCCCTCGGCCTTCGCGTGCCGCGGCGGGATCGCCAGGCGCAGCACGTCGGACAGGGTGCCGCCGTAGCGGTCGGCGACCGCCCGGCACAGCGTGTGCAACGACGGCGGCAGCACCGGCTCGGGCGACGTCACACGGTCGAGGAACGCCAGCTTGCTGCCGTAGTCACTGGTTTCGCCGCGCTCGATCAGGTAGCCGTCGACGAGCTGCCCGGCGAACCGGACGCGGACGCGGCACCCCGGCACGGCCGTCTCGTGCAGCTTCTCCGGTACGAGGTAGTCGAAGGTGCGGTCCAGGTGCGCCAGCGGGATGTCGACGACGATCCGCGCGACCGGCCGCTCGGGCGCGGGCGACTGGGCGCCCTTCGCCTTCTGACCCGGCTTCGGCTTCCGGGCGCGCGACGGCGCCGCCTTCGGCGAAGGCGGCTGCTCCGGGAGCTCCCAGAGGGCGGCGGGCTCGGAACTACTCACGCCGTGATCTCTACCAGACCCCTCCGACAGCCCCGACGCCAGAAGCCGTGAATGTCGCATTGAGGGACTTGAAGTCCCTCAATGCGACATTCACGGCCAAGCGGATCAGGCGCCGGCGGCCGACTTCAGCGCCTCGGCGCGGGCCGTGCTCTCCCAGGGGAGGTCCAGCTCGGGCCGGCCGAAGTGGCCGTACGCCGCCGTCGGCGCGTAGATCGGGCGCAGCAGGTCGAGGTCGCGGATGATCGCGGCGGGCCGGAGGTCGAAGACCTCGGTGATGGCCTGCTGGATCTTCGACGGATCGACCGTCTCGGTCCCGAACGTCTCGACGAACAGGCCGACCGGGGCCGCCTTGCCGATCGCGTACGCGACCTGCACCTCGGTGCGGGAGGCCAGGCCCGCGGCGACGACGTTCTTGGCCACCCAGCGCATCGCGTACGCGGCGGACCGGTCGACCTTGGACGGGTCCTTGCCGGAGAACGCGCCGCCGCCGTGGCGGGCCATGCCGCCGTACGTGTCGACGATGATCTTGCGCCCGGTCAGGCCGGCGTCGCCCATCGGGCCGCCGATGACGAAGCGGCCGGTGGGGTTGACCAGCAGCCGCGCGCCGGAGGTGTCGATGCCCAGGCCTTCGAGCTCGGGGCCGACGACGTGCTCCTTGACGTCGACACTGAGCATCCGCTCGAGGTCGATGCCGTCGGCGTGCTGCGAGGACACGACCACCGTGTCGAGCCGGACCGGCTGGTCGCCGGCGTACTCGATGGTCACCTGGGTCTTGCCGTCCGGGCGCAGGTACGGCAGCACGCCGTCCTTGCGGACCGCGGTCAGCCGCTTCGACAGCCGGTGCGCCAGCGCGATCGGCAGCGGCATCAGCTCGGGGGTGTCCGAGCAGGCGTAGCCGAACATCAGGCCCTGGTCGCCGGCGCCCTGGCGGTTGATCTCGTCCTCGTCCGATTCGACGCGCGACTCGTACGCGGTGTCGACGCCCTGGGCGATGTCGGGCGACTGCGAGCCGATCGCGACGTTGACGCCGCAGGAGTTGCCGTCGAAGCCCTTGGCGGAGGAGTCGTACCCGATCTTGAGGATGACGTCGCGGACGATCGTGGGGATGTCGGCGTACGCCTCCGTGGTCACCTCGCCGGCGACGTGCACCTGGCCGGTGGTGATCAGGGTCTCGACCGCGACGCGGCTGCGCGGGTCCTTCGACAGCAGACCGTCGAGGATCGAGTCGCTGATGGCGTCGCAAATCTTGTCGGGGTGCCCTTCGGTCACCGACTCCGAGGTGAACAATCTGCTGCTAGACGCGGTCACCGTGGCCGTCACTTCCTCACCTTGTCGTCGGATGCCCCGAAACTTAGGCACCCCTTACCTGTGCAAGCGTACTGACTATCGCTCGGGGGACCGTCAACGCTTCACGAAGCTCACAACAGCGTCCCACAGGGTGGACGCCAGTTCGGCCTTCGCGCCGAGAGGTATGGGGATTTCCGTGCCGTCGGAACCGAGCAGCCAGCCCGAATTGTCCTCCGTGCCGAACGCCTTGCCGTCGCCCACCGCGTTGACGACCAGCAGGTCGGCGCCCTTGCGCTTGAGCTTCACGCGGGCGTGGTCGAGGACGTCGCCGTGCTCGTCGCCGGTTTCCGCGGCGAACCCCACGACGACCTGGCCCGGCCGCCGGGCGCGGACCAGCTCGGCGAGGATGTCGGCGTTGCGGTCGAGGGTGATGACGGGGTCCGGCTGGTCGTCGGACTTCTTGATCTTGTGCTCGGCCCGGTTCGCCGGCCGGAAGTCGGCGACGGCGGCGGCCATCACGACGACGTCCGCGGTCTCGGCCGCGGCGTGCACGGCCTGCCGCAGTTCCTCGGCCGTCGACACGTGCTCGACCGTCGCGCCCGCCGGGTCCGGCAGCGCGACCGTGTGGGCGGTGATCAGGGTGACCTCGGCGCCGCGCTGGGCGGCGACGCGGGCCAGCGCGTAGCCCTGCTTGCCGGACGAGCGGTTGCCCAGGTAGCGGACGGGGTCGAGCGGCTCGCGGGTGCCGCCCGCCGACACGACGACGCGGACCCCTTCGAGGTCACGCGGGAGGGCGTCCGGCCGGGCCAGCAGCAGCCGGGCGAGGTCGACGATCTCGGCCGGGTTCGCGAGGCGGCCCTTGCCGGTGTCGACGCCGGTCAACCGGCCGGAGTCGGGCTCGGTGACGATCGCGCCGCGTGAACGCAGCAGGGCCACGTTGTCGCGGGTCGCGGGGTGCTCCCACATCTCCGTGTGCATCGCCGGGAAGAAGGCGACCGGGCACCGGGCGGTGAGCAGGGTGTTCGTCAGCAGGTCGTCGGCCAGGCCGTGCGCGGCCTTGGCGAGGAGGTTCGCCGTGGCGGGGACGACCAGGACGAGGTCGGCTTCCTTGCCGACGCGGACGTGCTGGACCTCGGGCACCTCGGTGAACACGCCGGTGTGCACCGGGTGCCCGGAGAGGGCTTCGAAGGTGGCCGCGCCGACGAAGTTCAGCGCGGCTTCGGTGGGGACCACGCGGACGTCGTGACCGGATTCGGTCAGCCCCCGCAGCACCTCACAGGCCTTGTAGGCGGCGATGCCGCCGCCCACGCCCAGGACGACCTTGGGCTTACTCACCCTCGGTGTGCTCGAGCAGGCCACCGTGGATCTCGCGCAGCGCGATCGAGAGCGGCTTCTCGCGCGGGCCCGGCTCGACGAGCGGGCCGACGTACTCGAGCAGGCCCTCGCCCAGCTGGGCGTAGTAGTCGTTGATCTGGCGGGCACGCTTGGCCGAGTAGATCACCAGCGCGTACTTCGAGCTGACCTTCTCGAGCAGGTCGTCGATCGGCGGGTTGGTGATGCCCTCAAGCTCTTCGGTCAGGGTTACCTGGGTGGTCACTCGTGGTGCTCCGAATCGGTTGGGCTACCGGCGGCAAGCTGCTCGCCGGTGACCAAGTTTAGCAAGTGCTCAGCGGCCTCTCGCACGTCGGCGTTGACGACGCGGTGGTCGAACTCGCCGGCGGCGGCCAGCTCACGCTCCGCTTCCGCCAGCCGGGCCTGCACGGCGGCCTCGTTCTCGGTGCCGCGCCCGGTGAGCCGGCCGACGAGTTCCTCCCAGGACGGCGGCATCAGCATCACCAGCCGGGCCTCCGGCATGGCCGCGCGGACCTGCCGGGCACCCTGCAGCTCGATCTCCAGGATCGCCGGGCGCCCCTCGGCGAGGGCCTTCTCGACCGGTTCGCGCGGGGTGCCGTAGCGGTTTCCGGTGAACTCGGCCCACTCCAGGAGCCGGCCGTCGGCGATCATCGCGTCGAACTCGGCGCGGTCGACGAAGTGGTAGTGCGCGCCCTCGACTTCGCCGGGGCGGGGCTTGCGCGTGGTCACCGAGACGCTGAAGTAGATGTCGGGCTCCAGCTTCCGCAGCTCGCCCACCACGCTCGACTTCCCGACCCCCGAAGGCCCCGATACGACGGTGAGCCGGTGCCGGGGGATGTCCCCCGTCACCGGCTCACTGCCGCGGTCGGCGCCCCGGTTCACCGGGTAGTCACGACCGGCGCCGTTCACTCGCCGCTGAACTCGGCCAGCAGCGCCTTGCGCTGCCGGTCGCCGAGGCCGCGAAGGCGACGGCTGGGGGCGATCTCCAGTCGTTCCATGGTCTGCTGCGCGCGGACCTTGCCGACGCCCGGGAGGGCCTCGAGCAGAGCCGAAACCTTCATCTTGCCGAGGACTTCGTTCTCCTCGGCCTGCTTCAGCACGTCGACCAGAGTGGTACCGCCCCGCTTCAGCCGCTCCTTCAGCTCAGCACGGATCTTGCGAGCGGCGGCGGCCTTCTCCAGCGCCGCAGCGCGCTGTTCCTCTGTCAGCTGGGGAAGTGCCACGTTTTCCTCCGGTAGTTCTCAAAACTGGGTGGGTGACGCGACGGTACCCACCCGTGAGCACCGGCCACAATGCGGGGGTGCCTGGTGGGGGCCCGTTCCGGCCCCTGCTATTGGTCGTTTTCCTGCGGGTCGGCCAGCACTTCGGCGACCCGTTCGACCGCTTGGCGCAAAGCCGCTTGCTCCGGTCCGTGCCGCAGCAGGTCACGGGACGACGCGGGCAGCACACCCGGCAGACCTGTACCGACAGCAGTGCCAAAGAGAGCCCGCAGATCGGCCACAGTGGCTCCCTGGGCCCCGAAACCGGGCGCCAGCACCGGTCCGTTCAGCCGCGAGAGATCGAGTTCCCCCGGCGAAACGGTGGCCCCGACCACGACACCCACATCGCCGAGCGGTTCCGCGGATGCGTTGAGTGCCGCCACGGAATCGACGATCGACTGCGCCACTGTGCGCCCGTCGGGCAGCTTCGCGTTCTGCACCGCGGCCGCTTCCGGGTTGGAAGTTCGCGCAAGCACGAAGATGCCGCGCCCCGCGGCGACCGCCGTTTCGGCGCATTGGGCCAAAGAGCCGAACCCGAGGTACGGCGAGACGGTGATCGCGTCGGCCGCGATCGCCGCGCCGTCGGCCACGTACGCGGCGGTGTAGGCCGCCATCGTGGAGCCGATGTCGCCGCGCTTGACGTCCAGCAGCACCAGCGCGCCGGCTTCGCGCGCGGTTTCGACGACGCGTTCCAGCACCCGGATGCCCGCCGCGCCGAAACTTTCGAAGAACGCCGACTGCGGCTTCACGATCGCCGTGCGCGCCGCCAGGACCTCCGTGGCGGACAACGCGAACCTTTCCAGGCCCGAAGCATCCACCGGGAGCCCCCAGGCCTCGAGCAGGCCCGGGTGGGGGTCGATCCCGGCGCACAGCGGGCCCCGGTCCGCGACGGCCTTCGCCAGCCGCGCCCCGAACCGCTGCGAAGGCGCCGTCACGACTTCGCCTTCAGCGCCGCCTGCAGCTCCTGCAGGGATTTGACCCCGATGTCGCCCCGGATGAGCGCCTCGATGCCGTGCACGGCCGCCGCGGCGCCCTGCACGGTCGTCACGCACGGGATGTCGCGCGACACCGCGGCGGTGCGGATTTCGTAGCCGTCGACGCGCGGGCCGCTGTTGCCGTACGGCGTGTTGATCACCATGTCGACGTCGCCGTCGAGGATGACGTCCACGATGTTCGGCTCGGCTTCGGTCGACCCCTCGTAGTGCTTGCGCACCACGGTGCACGCGACCCCGTTGCGCCGCAGCACTTCCGCGGTGCCGGACGTGGCGAGGATCTCGAACCCGAGGTCCGCCAGCCGCTTCACCGGGAACACCAGCGAACGCTTGTCGCGGTTGGCCACCGAGACGAACACGCGCCCGGACGTCGGCAGCGAGCCGTAGGCGGCGCTCTGCGACTTGGCGAACGCCTTGCCGAAGTCGACGTCGACGCCCATCACCTCGCCGGTGGACTTCATTTCCGGGCCCAGCAGCGAATCGACGCCGTGGCCTTCGGGCGTGCGGAAGCGGTGGAAGGGCAGCACCGCTTCCTTCACCGCGACCGGCGAGTCGGCCGGCATCTGCCCGCCGTCGCCGTCGGCCGGCAGGACGCCGCTCTCGCGCAGGTCCTTGATCGTCGAGCCGGTCATGATCAGCGCGGCGGCCTTCGCCAGCGGCACCGCGGTCGCCTTGGACACGAACGGCACCGTCCGCGACGCGCGCGGGTTGGCCTCCAGGACGTACAGGACGTCGTCCTTGAGCGCGTACTGGACGTTCAGGAGCCCGCGCACGCCCACGCCGCGTGCGATGGCCTCGGTGGAGCGGCGGACGGCCTGCAGGTCGGTGTGCCCCAGCGTGATCGGCGGCAGCGCGCACGAGGAGTCGCCGGAGTGGATCCCGGCTTCCTCGATGTGCTCCATGACCCCGCCGAGGTAGAGCTCTTCGCCGTCGTACAGCGCGTCGACGTCGATTTCGATGGCGTCGTCGAGGAAGCGGTCCACCAGTACCGGGTGTTCGGGGGTGATCTCGGTGGCACGGCTGATGTAGCCGGCCAGGGTCTCCTCGTCGTAGACGATCTCCATGCCGCGCCCGCCGAGCACGTAGGACGGCCGGACGAGCACCGGGTAGCCGATCTCGTCGGCGATCCGCTTGGCGCCTTCGAACGACGTCGCCGTGCCGTAGCGCGGCGCGGGCAGCCCGGCGTCGGTGAGGACCTCGCCGAACGCGCCGCGGTCCTCGGCCAGGTGGATGGCCTCCGGCGGCGTCCCGACCACCGGGACACCGGCGTCGGCGAGCCGCTTGGCCAGGCCCAGCGGGGTCTGGCCGCCGAGCTGGACGATGACGCCGGCGACCGTGCCGGACGCCTGCTCGGCGTGCACGACCTCAAGGACGTCCTCGAAGGACAGCGGCTCGAAGTACAGCCGGTCGGACGTGTCGTAGTCGGTGGACACGGTTTCCGGGTTGCAGTTGACCATGACGGCCTCGAACCCGGCCTCCCGCAACGCGATCGCCGCGTGCACGCAGGAGTAGTCGAACTCGATGCCCTGGCCGATCCGGTTCGGGCCCGAGCCGAGGATGAGCACCTTCGGCTTTTCGCTCTGCACGGCCACTTCGGACTGCGCTTCGGGGTCGGACTCGTAGGCCGAGTAGTGGTACGGCGTCTGGGCGGCGAACTCGGCCGCGCAGGTGTCCACGGTCTTGAACACCGGCCGCACGCCGAGGCGGTGGCGCAGCGTGCGGACACCGTCCTCGCCGGCCAGTTCCGGCCGCAGCGCGGCGATCTGGCGGTCCGACAGGCCGGTGCGCTTGGCGCGGCGCAGCAGGTCGCCGTCGAGCACCGGGGCGTCGCGGACCTCGGCGCCGACCTCACCGATGTAGGCGATCTGGTCGATGAACCACGGGTCGATGCCGGAGGCCTCGTGCACCTGCTCGACAGTGCCGCCGAGGCGCAGCGCGCGTTCCACTTCGTACAGCCGGCCCTCGTGCGGCGTGCGCAGCGAGTCCAAAGTGGACTCCAGCGTGACGCCCTCGGGGTCGGGCAGGGTCCAGAAGCCGGTCGCCTTGGTCTCGATCGAGCGCATCACCTTGCCGAGGGCCTCGGGGAAGCTGCGGCCGAACGACATCGCCTCGCCGACGCTCTTCATCGTCGTGGTCAGCGTCGGGTCGGCGCCCGGGAACTTCTCGAAGGCGAACCGCGGCATCTTCACGACGACGTAGTCCAAAGTGGGCTCGAAGGCCGCCGGGGTCTCGCCGGTGATGTCGTTGGTGATCTCGTCGAGGGTGTAGCCGATGGCGAGCTTCGCGGCGATCTTGGCGATCGGGAAGCCGGTGGCCTTCGACGCCAGCGCACTCGACCGCGACACCCGCGGGTTCATCTCGATGACGACCATCCGGCCGTCCGCCGGGTTGATCGCGAACTGGATGTTGCAGCCGCCGGTGTCCACGCCGACCTCGCGCAGCACGGCGATGCCGACGTCGCGCATCACCTGGTACTCGCGGTCGGTGAGGGTCATGGTCGGCGCCACGGTGACGGAGTCGCCGGTGTGCACGCCCATCGCGTCGACGTTCTCGATCGAGCAGACGACCACGACGTTGTCGTGCTTGTCGCGCATCAGCTCGAGCTCGTACTCCTTCCAGCCGAGCACGCTCTCCTCGATGAGCACCTCGGTGACGGGAGATTCGGCGAGCCCGGTGGACGCGAGCCGCTCCAGGTCCGCCGGCGTGTGCGCCATGCCGGAGCCGAGCCCGCCCATGGTGAAGGACGGCCGGATGACGACCGGCAGGCCCAGGTCCTCGACGGTCTCGCGGACCTCGGCCATGTCGTGGCAGACACGGCTGCGCGGCACGTCGGCGCCGATGGTGCGCACGATGTCCTTGAACTTCTGCCGGTCCTCACCGCGCTGGATGGCGTCGATGTCGGCGCCGATCAGCTCGACGCCGTACTTGTCGAGCACGCCGCGCTCGTGCAGGGCGACCGCGCAGTTGAGCGCGGTCTGCCCGCCGAGGGTGGCGAGGATCGCGTCCGGCCGCTCCGCCGCGATGACCTTCTCGACGAAGTCCGGCGTCACCGGCTCGATGTAGGTGGCGTCGGCGAACTCGGGGTCGGTCATGATGGTGGCCGGGTTCGAGTTCACCAGGGACACGCGCAGGCCTTCGCTGCGCAGCACCCGGCAGGCCTGGGTACCGGAGTAGTCGAACTCCGCGGCCTGCCCGATCACGATCGGCCCGGAGCCGATCACCAGCACGTGCTGGATGTCCGTCCTCTTCGGCATCAGGCCTTCTTCTCCATGAGCGAAACGAAATCGTCGAACAGGGGGGCCGCGTCGTGCGGGCCGGCCGCGGCTTCGGGGTGGTACTGGACCGAGAACGCCGGGACGTCGAAGGCCCGCAGGCCCTCGACCGCGCCGTCGTTCGCGCAGTAGTGGCTGACCTGGGCCGCGCCGAAAGGTGACTCGAAGCGCTGCCCCGGCTCGCCTTCGAGGGCGAAGCCGTGGTTCTGCGCGGTGATCGCCACGGACTTCGTGGCGACGTCGATCACCGGGATGTTGATGCCGCGGTGGCCGTAGCGCATCTTGTACGTGCCCAGGCCGAGCGCGCGGCCGAGGACCTGGTTGCCGAAGCAGATGCCGAACAGCGGGATCTCGCGGCCCAGCACCTGCTTGGTCAGCTCGGTGGCGTGCGTCGTCGTGGCCGGGTCGCCCGGGCCGTTCGACAGGAACACGCCGTCCGGCTCGATCGCCAGCACCTCCTCCAGCGACGCGGACGAGGGCAGCACGTGCACCTCGATGCCGCGCTTGATCATCTGGCGCGGGGTGTTGGACTTGATGCCCAGGTCCAGCGCGACCACGCGGAACCGCGTCTCCCCCTCGGGCGAAACCACGTACGGCTTGGGCGTGGTGACCTGGCCGGCCAGGTCGGCACCCTCCATCTTGGGACTGGCGAGGACCTCGGCGACCATGTCGTCGACGGTGCCCAGCGCGTCGCCGGAGAACACTCCGGCGCGCATCGCGCCGAGCTCGCGCAGGTGCCGGGTGAGCGAGCGGGTGTCCACCTCGGCGATGCCGACGATCCCCTGGTTCACCAGCTCCTCGTCCAACGTCCGGCGAGAGCGCCAGTTGGACGGCGTGCGCGCCGGGTCGCGCACCACGTAGCCGTTGACCCAGATCTTCGACGACTCGTCGTCCTCGTCGTTCCAGCCGGTGTTGCCGATCTGCGGCGCGGTCTGCACCACGATCTGCCCGTGGTAGGACGGGTCGGTCAGCGTCTCCTGGTACCCGGTCATGCCGGTGCAGAACACCGCCTCGCCGAGGGTTCGTCCCCGCGCGCCGTAGGCCGCGCCGCGGAACACCCGGCCGTCTTCGAGTACCAGTGCGGCCTGAGCGCGCGCGTTCACTGGGCACCTCCCTTGATCTTGAGCTGTTCGATCCACTGTGGATAGTCGTCGAGTTCGTCGCCGCGGAAGCCGGTGTCGAGCTCGGTGCCGCCGAGCCGCCAGGTGACGACCAGCAGCGCGTCCGTGCCCATCACCTTCCCGGCGATCTTCGTGTCCCGCCGGACACCGGTGACCGCGTCGCGCGGGATCCAGAAGTCCGGCGCACCGCCGCGTTCGACGGCGATACCCCCGGCGTGCAGCCGCCAAACCGCGCCGGTGCGCAGTCCCGCGCCGCGGGTGACGATCCGGTTCTGCCACTCCCCCGCGATCGTCGTGGCGACGTAGACGCCGGTGGACTCCAGCAGCGCCTCCCCCGCGTCCTCGGGGATGGCGGGGAACGGCGGCACCTGGGCGCTCTGCGAGCGGGACTTGCGGCGCCAGCCGACGTACATGCCCCAGAGGCAGAGCAGGAAGAAGGCGACGATCGCCAGCACCAGCCACAGGCGTTCCATCAGCAGACCTTCCCGTCCCGCGCGGTGAGCCGCCCGCGCAGCAGCGTCGCGGTCACCACACCGGGGAGCCGCATTCCCTCGTACGGGGTGTTGGCGGCGATGCTGGCCAGCTCCGCGCCCCGGACCGTCCACTCGGCGTCCGGGTCGACGAGCGTCAGGTTCGCCGGCTCGCCGACCGCGATCGGCCGGCCCTGGTCGGCGAGGTTGCCGATCTCGGCGGGCCGCTCGCTCAGCACGCGGGCGACGCCGCGCCAGTCGAGCAACCCGGTGCGGACCATGGTCTCGGCCACGATGGACAGTGCCGTCTGCAGCCCGAGCATGCCCGGCCGCGCGGCGGCCCACTCGGTGTCCTTGTCCTGCACCGCGTGCGGCGCGTGGTCGGTGGCGACGCAGTCGATGACGCCCTCGGCCAGCGCGGCCCGCAGCCGCGCGGTGTCCGATTGTGTGCGCAGCGGCGGGTTCACCTTGTTGACCGGGTCGTAGGTGCCCAGGCGCTCGTCGGTGAGCAGCAGGTGGTGCGGCGTGACCTCGGCCGACACCTTCGTGCCGCGGTCCTTCGCCCAGCGCAGGACGTCCGCGGTGCCCGAAGTGGACACGTGGCAGACGTGCAGCCGCGCGTTCGCGTGCAGCGCGAGCAGGCAGTCCCGGGCCACGATGGACTCTTCCGCGGCGGCCGGCCAGCCGGTGTAGCCGAGCCGGGCCGCGCGCTCGCCCTCGTGCGCCTGGGCGCCGACGGTCAGCCGCGGCTCCTCGGCGTGCTGCGCGATGACGACGTCGAGCGCGGTCGAGTACTCCAGCGCGCGGCGCATCAGCAGCGGGTCGGCGACGCAGAGGCCGTCGTCGGAGAAGACCTTGACCCGCGCCTGCGAGTTCGCCATCGTGCCCAGCTCGGCGAGCTTCTCGCCCTTGAGCCCGACGGTGACCGCGCCGACCGGGTGGACGTCGACCAGGCCGACCTCCTGCCCGCGCCGCCAGACGTGCTCGACGATCACGGCGTTGTCGGCGACCGGGTCGGTGTTGGCCATGGCGAACACCGCGGTGTACCCGCCGAGCGCCGCCGCGGCCGAGCCCGAGTCGATCGTCTCGGTGTCCTCGCGGCCGGGTTCGCGCAGGTGGGTGTGCAGGTCGACGAAGCCGGGAAGCAGCACCTGCCCGGCCGCGTCGATGACTTCGGCGTCTTCGGGGGCCCGGACGGCGCCGATCTCGGTGATCACCCCGTCCTCGATCAGGACGTCGACCGGGTCGCCTTCGCCGTAGGGGCGGGCGCCCTGGATCACGGTGCTCATGCGCGCACCTCGCTGACGCTCGGTGCCTGCTGAGCACAAAGCGCTGTGCCGAATGGTTCGCTCGCAGGCTCGCTCACGCAGCGGCTCCTTCACTGGCCAAGAGGTGGTAAAGGACCGCCATGCGGACGTGGACGCCGTTGCGGACCTGTTCGGTGATGGCCGAGGCCGGCGAGTCGGCGACCGCGCTCGCGATCTCCATCCCGCGCAGCATCGGGCCGGGGTGCAGGACGACCGCGTGGTCCGGCAGCAGCTTCTGCCGCCGTTCCGAAAGGCCGTACGCGATCGAGTACTCGCGCGCACTGGGGAAGAAGCCGCCGTGCATGCGTTCCGCCTGGACCCGCAGCATCATCACCGCGTCGACCGCGGGCAGCTCGGCGTCCAGATCGTGCGAAACGGTCACCGGCAGGCTTTCGACGCCGTAGGGCAGCAGCGTCGGCGGCGCGACCAGCACCACCTCCGCGCCGAGGGCCGAGAGCAGGTGGATGTTCGAGCGGGCGACGCGGCTGTGCAGGACGTCGCCGACGATCGCGATGCGACGGTCCTTCAAGGACCCCAGGCGCTCCCGCAGCGTCGCCGCGTCGAGCAGGGCCTGCGTCGGGTGCTCGTGGGTGCCGTCACCGGCGTTGACCACCGACGTCCCGGGCTCGGCCAGCCACTCCGAGAGCCGCTGGGCGGCGCCGCTGGCGGGGTGCCGGACGATCACGCAGTCGGCGCCCGCGGCGGCCAGCGTCAGCGCGGTGTCGCGCAGGGACTCCCCCTTGTTCACCGAGGAGCTGGACGCGGAGACGTTGATCACGTCGGCGCTCATCCACTTCCCGGCGATCTCGAACGACACCCGGGTGCGCGTCGAGTTCTCGTAGAACAGGGTGATCACCGTGCGGCCGCGCAGCGTCGGCAGCTTCTTGACCTCGCGGCCGAGCAGCGTGTGCTTCAGCTCGTCGGCGGTGTCCAGCACCGCGGTGGCGACCGCCGGGTCCAGGCCGTCGGTGGCGAGCAGGTGCTTCAAGACTCTTCTCCCGGTGCGTCGGAAGGGCCGCTTTTCGATGGACGCAGCAGCACCGCGTCGCGGCCGTCGATCTCGGCCAGCAGGACGGACACGCCCTCGGTGCGGGCGGTCGGCACGTTCTTGCCCACGTAGTCGGCGCGGATCGGCAGCTCGCGGTGACCGCGGTCGACGAGGACGGCGAGCTGCACCGCGCGGGGGCGGCCGTGATCACGGAGGGCATCGAGCGCGGCCCGGATCGTGCGGCCGGAGAAGAGGACGTCGTCGACCAGGATCACCACCCGGTCGTCGATGCCGCCGGGCGGCAGCTGCGTCTGTTCGAGCGCGCGCGGCGGTCGGCGGCGGAGGTCGTCCCGGTAGAGGGTGACGTCGAGGGCGCCGGTCGGCGGGCGGACCCCGGAGAACTCGCCGATCTTGCCGGCGAGGCGGGCCGCGAGCGGAGTGCCGCGGCTGGGGATCCCGAGCAACACGGGCGGGGTAGTGCTCTCCGCACCGTTCGCGGTCTTTTCGATGACCTGATGGGCCATTCGGGCGATCGTGCGCGCGACATCGCCGGCCGTGAGGAGCTCGCGCTCCCCGGCCGAACCAGCCGCGCCACGCGGACGTGACGACACTTCGGACTCCTTCCCCGCCTCACCGGACGGGTCCTTAAAGGACGTCTGTTCCCCTGCTGGTCGGGGCTTTCGCACCGACAGTAGCAGGCACTTTGCTCAGTCTTACGGGTGGTGCGGCGTGATTTGCGCCAAGCTCGCGCTTGACCTGGTGACAACAATGCGTAACCATTACTCTGAGTATTCGACTCGAAGAGTCCCCTGGACCGGTCACCCCGACCGGGAAGGGGGTGGAGAACGGAGAACGACCAGATGGGCGATTACGCCAAGGCGCTCGGGGCCAAGCTCCGCGGGATCCGCCAGCAGCAGGGCCTGTCCCTGCACGGGGTCGAGCAGAAGTCCGGTGGGCGCTGGAAGGCCGTCGTCGTCGGCTCGTACGAGCGTGGCGACCGTGCCGTCACCGTGCAGAAGCTGGCCGAGCTGGCCGACTTCTACGGCGTGCCGGTGGTCGAGCTGCTGCCCGAGGGCCGGGTCCCCTCCGGTGCGGAGCCCGCCACCAAGATCGTGATCAACCTCGAGCGCCTGCAGCAGCTGCCGGCCGAAAAGGTGGGCCCGCTGGCCCGCTACGCGGCGACGATCCAGAGCCAGCGCGGCGACTACAACGGCAAGGTGCTCTCGATCCGGACCGAGGACCTGCGCTCCCTCGCGATCATCTACGACATGACCCCGGGCGAGCTCACCGAGCAGCTCATCGACTGGGGTGTCCTTCCTCCGGAGGCGCGCCCGGCCAAGGAGGACTGATCGTAGGTGCGCGGAACCGACGGGGCTCGTTCGGGGCGAGCCCCGCTCGCGGAAAGCGCGAGCCGGGCCTCTCTGCGCCGTGTCTTGTGGGGGGGGGGACCCCCCACCCCCAAGACGGGCAAAAACCAAAAAACCCCCAAGATCATTCTCTAGACCACGATCAGCGACCATGCCCTTCCTCCCCC
>NZ_JBVHUL010000005.1:436381-608406 GCF_055565395.1 Amycolatopsis sp. NPDC028719 | reverse complement strand
GGGAGGTGTTCGTTGGGGGCGGCCCCCTCGGGGGGAAGGAGAGATTGGGCCTTTTTTGTCTTTTTTTTTTGGGGGCCACACCCCCCACACCCCGCCCGGGGGCAAGCCCCCGGACCCCCGGTCGTGGTCACCTTGACCGGGCCGCCTGACCGGGGGGGGCCAGGCGGATCGGGCCTTACAGAACGGCGCGGAGGCGGTCGGCGATCGTGCCGATCCGGCCCAGCACGCCGTTGACGAACCGCGGCGAATCGTCCGTGGACAGTTCCTTCGCCAGGCCGACGGCCTCGTCGATCGCGACGGGGTCCGGCACCTCCTCGGCCCAGAGCAGCTCGTAGACCCCGACCCGCAGCACCGCGAGGTCGACCTTCGGCATCCGCTCCAGGGTCCAGCCCTGCGCGTGCTCGGCCAGCAGCTCGTCGATCGCCGCCCGGCGGGCGGTGACACCCTCGACCAGGTCGATCGTGTAGTCCCCGATCGGGTCGACCTCGGTCGCTCCGACGCGGTCGGCCAGCAGCGTCACCGCGTCGGCGTCCCGCTGCGAGGCCTCGTACAGCATTTCCACCGCACGGCGGCGCGCCTGCCTGCGGCTGATCGCGCCGCCGCGGTTCGGGTGGGGTTTCGAAGTCGGCATCAGCTGGAGACGCGGCCCAGGTAACGGCCGTCACGCGTGTCGACCTTGATCTTCTCGCCGGTGGACAGGAACAGCGGAACCTGGATCTCCGCGCCCGTCTCGAGCGTCGCCGGCTTGGTGCCGCCGGTCGAGCGGTCGCCCTGCAGGCCCGGGTCGGTGTGCTGGATGACGATCTCGACCGACGTCGGGAGCTCGACGTAGAGCGGCTCGTTCTCGTGCACCGCGACCTGGACCTCGGTGTTCTCGAGCATGTAGTTGGCGTTGTCGCCGACGACCTCGGCCGGGACCGTGATCTGGTCGTAGGTGTCGCCGTCCATGAAGACGAAGTCGGCGCCGTCCTTGTACAGGTAGGTCATGTTCCGGCGGTCCACCGTGGCCGTCTCGACCTTCGTGCCCGCGTTGAACGTCTTGTCGACCACCTTGCCGGTGAGCACGTGCTTGAGCGTCGTGCGCACGAAGGCGCCGCCCTTGCCCGGTTTGACGTGCTGGAACGCGGTGACGGTCCACAGCTGGCCCTCGAGGTTGAGGACGAGCCCGTTCTTCAGGTCGTTGGTCGTGGCCACGAGCTTGCAGTCTCCTGTGTCGAATCTTCGGGTCGGGGCCGCTGTCAGACGACCACGAGGTTCTTGGTGCTCAGGGTGAGGAGTTCGGGCTCCCCAGCCCGCACGACGAGCGTGTCCTCGATGCGCACGCCACCGCGCCCCGCGAGGTAGACGCCGGGCTCGACGGTGACCGCCATACCGGCGGACAGTGTACCGACGCCCGTCGCGGCGAAGCTGGGCGCCTCGTGGATCTGCAGGCCGACGCCGTGGCCGAGACCGTGCGCGAAGTGCTCGCCGTGCCCCGCGTCCGCGATCACCTTGCGCGCCGCGGCGTCCACATCGGACACCTCGGCGCCGGGCACGACGGCGCCGACCCCGGCCGCCTGGGCGGCGTGCACGAGTTCGTAGACCTCCCGCTGCCAGTCCGCGGGCTCGCCGAGGACGAAGGTGCGGGTCATGTCGGAGTGGTAGCCGTCGACGGTCGCACCGAAGTCCATCTTGACGAAGTCGCCGCGCTTCAGCTGTGCGTGAGTCGGCTGGTGGTGCGGGATGGCCGAGTGCGCGCCGGCGGCGATGATCGAGGCGAAGCTGGGCTCGGCCGAGCCGTGCTCCAGCATCCGGTTCTCCAGGTCGCGGGCGATGTCCAACTCGGTCCGGCCGGGCCGAAGGCCACCGGCGGCGACAAGGTCGTCGAGCGCCCGGTCGGCGGCGGCGCACGCCTGGCGCAGCGCCTCGATCTCGGCCTCGTCCTTGACCTCGCGCAGCCGCTCGACCAGTCCCGGGGTCCGTTCGAGAGCCACTTCCTTCTTGAGGGACTCGTACTCCTCGACGCTGACGTGCTGGCTCTCGAAACCGACCCGCCCGTAGGTTTTGGTTTCCTTCGCGGCTTTCCCGACGAGGGCGGCGGCGCTGGCCCGGTCGACGACCTTCTCGAGGTCGGGCACTTCGGCGGCCGACTGGGTCGTGTAGCGGCCGTCGGTGCAGAAGAGCGTCTTGGCGTCGCCCTCGGCGTGCAGCAGCACGGCGGCGTTCGAGCCGGTGAACCCGGTGAGGTAGCGGATGTTGAGCAGATCGGTGACCAGCAGCGCGTCGAGGCCGGCTTCGGTCAGCAGCCCGCGCAGCGCCGTCCGGCGTCGTCCATGGGTCTCAGGCACGGGTCCCAGCCTAGTGGGCGCGTGCTGGGCAACTCGCCGGTAACCTCGCCTACACTGCGCAGGATGAGCGCTTGGGTGATCCGCGGACTCGGGATGGCGGTGCTCCACGGCGTCGCGCTGACCCTGCTGGCGAAGTACGCCGTGTACCACCCGACGGACCAGACCCTCGCGACGTCGCTGGCCCTGGCGGTCCTGGTCGGCGCGGCGGCGCTGTGGAGCGCACTGGACGCGTGGCGGGAACTGGCGGACCGCGGCCGCGCGTGGTTCATCGCGGCGCTGGTGGCGGGGGTGGTGTCGGGGATCCTGTACGTGATCGGGCGGGCGGTCTTCGTCGACCAGACGGGCGTGTCGGAGCTGGGCGGCGCGCTGACGGGCGGCGCCGCGTTCTCGGCGCTGCTGGTGCTGGTTCCCGCGGGGCTCGGGCTGTTCGCGGGCGGCCGGATCGGCCGCTCCAAGCCGGCGGATTCAGAGGACGACGACGCCTCCGAAGAGGCGCGCGAGGTGCCGTCGTCTTCGCCTCCGCCTCCGCCTTCGCCGCGGCCGCGCCGCCGGGTCCGGGCGGAGGGCGAGTCGCCGCGACCGTCCCCGCGGATCCGGTCCCACAGCAAGGAACCTCGGGCCTAGTTCGCTGCTTGCCGGTTCGACCGGCCTGTCGCAGCTCGATTCCGCCGGTCGGCGAGCACCGCGCGTGGTTGCACCCGACCGGCGAAGTGCCCCGCGGCAGGCGCCTCCACTGCCCGGCTCGCCTGCCGCCGCTTTCGGCTCAGCCGACCAGCGAAGTGGCCTGCGGGAAGCCGTCCCACTGGGCGTCCGTCACCGGGCGTGCCGACGAGCCGTTGCCGGCCACGATCGCGGCGTCCGGTACTCCCCACAGGCGGCGGTCGTCGAGGACCAGCGCGAGCCCGCGGCCCGGCGCCCGGACCGCTTCCGCGCCCGAACGCAGCCGGGTCGCCACCGGCAGCGCCGCCACCTCGGGCGGCTCCTTCTCCAGCAGCTCGCCGGCCAGGGCCGCGGCGACCGCGCGCCGGTCGACCCGCACCCGCTGCCCGGCCCGGACCAGGTCCATCGTGCGGTCCGGCGACGGCATCGTCACGCCGTCGAACGTCGCGGCCACCCGGCCCGGGTTCGCGCAGGCCTGGCTGCCGAGCAGGTCGAGCCCGAAGTGCCGCAGGGCGGTCGGCGCGGCGGCGGCGCCGATCGTGGTGGCGCGCACGACGTCGAACGGCACCCGGTCGCACGGGGCGGCCGTCGACAGCGGCGCGTGCCCGTCCGCGCGGCGCACCAGCCCCGGCCCTTCCTTCCACGGGCCCGGGACGACGACCGGCCGGTACGGGTTCTCGGTGAAGTCCGCGGTCCAGAACGTCAGCGTCGTCCCGGTGTCGGTCTCGTGCGCGATGACGAACGCGTCGAGCGCCCCCACCCACATCAGGTCGGCGCTGAACCCCTCGACCACCGACCGGCCGCGCGGCGCGGAGGTCGTGGCCACCGGCACGAACCCGCCGACGTCGAGGGCCTGCACCCCGGACCCGAACGCGGGATCGTGCGACCGGAGCACGAACTGCCCGGCGCCGTTCCACGCCGCGGCGCGGCCGGTGGTGTCGGTGAACATCAGGTAGAACCAGCCGTCGAGGTAGACGGCCGAGGGCTGGCCGGCACCGTAGACGTTGGCGCGGTGCACGTCGTGCGACGGCCCGAGGATCGGCTTGCCGCCCGCCGCGCGGGTCCAGTGCACGCCGTCCGGGCTGGTGGCGAGGCCGACGGCGTTGCCGAGCGCGTGGTCGCCCGCCGCCCCGGTGTAGTAGAGGTAGTAGGTCGAGCCGACGCGCAGCACCGACGGGTCGCAGGTGTGCATGCCGTCGAACTGCCCGGGCGCGCCGGAGAAGACGGCGGCCGGGATCCCGCCGCCGGGCCCGGCGAACGGCCCGTCGATCGACTGGGCCTGGGCGTAGAGGATGTCGTCGCCGGCGGGGCCGGCGCCGCCGTACTGGCTGCACCACCACATCCGGGTCTGCCCGCGGTCGAGCATGACGGAGGGCCCGTAGTTGTAGACGGCGTCCGCCCCGCCGGCGGCGATCACACCACCACTCTCCCGGGGGTCACCCGAAACGAGTTTGACGTCGACCGGCCGTGGCGGGGCGCCGGTTTTCCCGCCGGCGATGGCGGGATTGTCCCCCGCGGCCTGGGGCTGGGCGTAACCCTCGGTGCACCCCGCGACGAGCAGCCCGGCCAGGACACTGGCGAGCAGGGCACGAGCGGGTCGCCGACCCCCACGACGAAACGGGCGCACAACACCGGAGTGTAGCGAGACCCGACCCGTCCGAGTGGCGGCACACCTGGTCGACGGTCCTTCGATCGTGCACAAGATCGCGGGCGGACAACAGGTTTCGGAGTGTGGGCCGGTCAGACCCGGTGCCGGGCGACAGGCCCCGGCGATGTCGCCCGCTTGGCTGTCGCGGCGCCACTCGACCGGCGTGGTGCCCCGGCAAACGTCTTGAATGAGTCATTCAGGGCGTACGAGGTCCTGAATGACTCGTTCAAGACACCGGCGGTGGTCCTTCGAGCGCGACCAGCTCGACCTCGAAACCCCCGTCGTTCTCCAGGTAAGCCGCGTAGTGCGCGTCCCCGCCCGCGTACGGGTACCGGTCCGCGAACAGCGGGCGCCAGCCGTGTTCCGCCGCCCGCTCGGCCAGGTCGTCGACCTGGGCGCGCGTCCCCACGTGCAGCGCCAGGTGGTTCAGGCCCGGCCGCGTGCGCTCGTGCGACGGGGCGCTCGTCGCCGGGGACTCCTCCACCACGACGTACGTCCCGCCGAGCCGCCAGCTGATGCCCGCCGGCCAGCGCTGGAACTCCCGCCACCCCAGCTCGCCCAGCAGCCAGCCCCAGCTCCGCTCGGCTTCCGCCAGGTCCGGCACCCACAGCTCGAGGTGGTGCGGCCGACCGTGCACCGGCGCCAACGCGACCAGAACCCGGTGCAGGTCGCCGTAGTGGATGCCGCTGCCGACGTCGAGGAAACCCAGGCGGGCAGCCACCTTCCGGCTCGCCGCGTTGTTCTCGTGCACCAGCGCCCAGACCGCCGGCAGCCCGAGCGCGTGGAGGCCGTGGTCGAGCACCGCTTGGGCGGCTTCGGTCGCCAGCCCCTGCCGGGCATGCGCGCTCGCGACGTAGTAGCCCAGCTCCGCCACCCCGCCCGGCAGTTCCGACGACGGCCGCAGGTGCGCGACGCCGATCACCTCGCCGTCGCGTTCGATCACCCAGTGGCCCTGGCCGGCCGGGCCGCGGTAGGACAGCCGGCGGTCGACCATCGCGCTCGCGGCGGCCGGGTCGGAGAAGTCCGCGGCGAAGAACCGGCTCATCTCCGGGTCGGAGAACACCTTCAGGACGGCATCGTGGTCGGTCTCGACCAGCTGACGCAGCTTCAGCCGCGCCGCGGTCAGCGTCGGCAGCGTCATCCCGGGTGCGCGGCGAGCCACCGCAGGGCGAGCGGGTAGCCGTCGACGCCGAGACCGGCGATCACCGCGGTCGCGATGTCCGACAGCACGCTGTGGTGCCGGAACGCCTCCCGCTTGTGCACGTTCGAGATGTGCAGCTCGATCAGCGGCGCGGACAGCTGCGCCGCGGCGTCGCGCACCGCGATCGAGTAGTGGGTCCACGCTCCCGCGTTGAGCACCACCGGGTTCCCGCCGTCGGCGGCTTCGTGCAGCCAGCCGACCATTTCGCCTTCGTGGTCGGTCTGCCGGACCTCGACCTCGATCCCCAGCTCCGCGCCCGTCTTCACGCACAGCGCCGCGAGGTCGTCGTGGGTGGTCGAGCCGTACACCGACGGCTCACGCTTGCCGAGCCGCCCGAGGTTGGGGCCGTTGAACACGAACGCCTTCACAGCAGCACGCTCCCGCCGCCGCTTTTCGATGAACGCTGTGGTGCGTCCGCCGCGATCGCCGAGTACGCCGCCGCGAGGAGCGACGGGTCCGGCCCTTCCAGCCGGCCCGGCTTGGCCAGCCCGTCCAGGACGACGAACCGCAGCACTCCCGAACGGGTCTTCTTGTCGCCCTTCATGGTTTCCAGCAGCTGGGGCAGCGCGTCGGCGTCGTACGTCGTCGGCAGGCCGAGCAGCTTCAGCACGGCGGCGTGACGCTCGGCGGTGGCGTCGTCGAGCCGCCCGGCCAGCCGCGCCAGCTCGGCGGCGAACACCAGCCCGACGCTCACCGCGGCGCCGTGGCGCCACCGGTACCGCTCACGGCGTTCGATGGCGTGGCCGAGGGTGTGGCCGTAGTTGAGGATCTCGCGCAGGTCGGACTCGCGCAGGTCGGCGGCCACGACGTCGGCCTTCACCTGGATCGACCGGCGGACCAGCTCGGCCAGCACGTCGCCGCTCGCGTCGAGCGCGCCGGCCGGGTCGGCTTCGATCAGCTCGAGGATCCGCGGGTCGGCGATGAAGCCGGTCTTCACGACCTCGGCCATGCCGGCGACGAGCTCGTTCGGCGGCAGCGTCTCCAGCGTCGCGAGGTCGACGAACACCGCGCTCGGCTCGTGGAACACCCCGACGAGGTTCTTGCCCGCCTCGGTGTTGATGCCGGTCTTGCCGCCGACCGCGGCGTCGACCATGCCGAGCAGCGTCGTCGGGACGTTGACCAGCCGCACCCCGCGCATCCACGTGCCCGCGACGAACCCGGCGAGGTCGGTGACGGCGCCGCCGCCCAGGCCGACGACGACCCCGCGCCGGTCCAGCCCGATCCGGCCGAGCACCTCCCAGCAGAAGCTCGCGACGGTGAGCGCCTTGCCGTCCTCGGCGTCGGGGATTTCGACGCGGTGCGCGTCGAGCCCGGCCGCGATCAGCTCTTCGCGGATGGCCTCGGCCGTGGTGGTGAGCGTGGGCGGGTGGATCAGCGCGATCTTCGAGGCGTCGGCCAGCTGCGCGGTGAGGTCGCCGAGCAGGCCGCGGCCGACCACGACGTCGTAGGGACGGGCGGTGGCGACGGGGATGCGCACCGGATCGGACACGGGGTGACTCACTCCTTGGCTTCGGCGGGGACGGCGAGCTCGGCCGCCAGGCCCGCGACGATTTCGGCGGGTGTCCGGTCGTCGGTGACGACCTCGACGGTGGCGACCTCGCGGTAGACGGGCACCCGCTCGTCGAGCAGCTTCTTGAACGTGGCGCGGGGGTTCACCCCGGCCAGCAGCGGCCGCGCCGACGACAGGCCGGTGCGCTGCACGCCGGCGGCGAGGCCGACGTTGAGGAACACGACGGTGTGCTCGGCCAGCCGCGCCCGGGTGCCCGGGGTGAGCGGGGCGCCGCCGCCGAGGGAGAGCACGCCGTCGTGCTCCGCCAGGCCGGTGGCGACCGCTTCTTCTTCCAGCGCGCGGAAAGCGGGTTCGCCGTCTTCCGCGAAGATGTCGGCGATGCTGCGCCCGGTGCGCGCGACGATGTCGTCGTCGCTGTCGCGGAACCCGACGCCGAGCGCGGCCGCCAGCAGCGGGCCGACCGTGCTCTTGCCCGAGCCGGGCGGGCCGACGATCACCGCGCGAGGACTCACCAGCGCTCCTCGAGGGCCTTCAGGTACGCCTCGGCGTTGCGCTTGCTCTCGACGAGGGAGTCGCCGCCGAACTTCTCGAGCGCGGCGTCGGCGAGGACGAGCGCCACGACCGATTCGAGCACGACCCCGGCGCGCGGCACGGCGCAGACGTCGGACCGCTGGTGGATGGCGACGGCGGGCTCACCGGTCTTGACATCCACTGTGGACAGTGCTTTGGGGACGGTCGAAATCGGTTTCATGGCCACGCGCACCCGCAGCGGCTCACCGTTGGTGATGCCGCCTTCGAGACCGCCCGCGCGGTTGGACCGGCGGGTGACGCCGACCGGGCCGGTGCCGCGGTCGATCTCGTCGTGCGCCTGGCTGCCCCAGCGGCGGGCGGTGGTGAAGCCGTCGCCGACCTCGACGCCCTTCATGGCCTGGACGCCCATCAGCGCGCCGGCGAGCCGGGCGTCGAGCCGGCGGTCCCAGTGGACGTGGGAGCCGAGGCCCGGCGGGAGGCCGTAGGCGAGGACCTCGATGACGCCGCCGACGGTGTCGCCCGCCTTCCGCACGGCGTCGACCTCGGCGACCATCGCGTCGGTGCCTTCCTGGCTGAAGGCGCGCACCGGGCTCTCGTCGATGGCGGCCAGGTCGGCGGCGACGGGCAGCGGTCCTTCGGGCGCGTCGGCCCCGCCGATCGACACGACGTGGCTGAGGATCTCGACGCCGAGCAGCTGCTTCAGGAAGTTCCGCGCGACGGTGCCGAGCGCGGTCCGCGACGCCGTTTCCCGCGCGCTGGCCCGTTCGAGGACGGGGCGCGCCTCGTCGAAGCCGTACTTCTGCATGCCGGGCAGGTCGGCGTGGCCCGGGCGGGGCCGGGTGAGCGGTTCGTTGCGCGCGAGGCCTTCGAGGATCTGCGGGTCGACCGGGTCGGCCGCCATGACCTGCTCCCACTTGGGCCACTCGGCGTTCTCGATCTGGATCGCGACCGGGCCGCCCTGGGTGAGGCCGTGGCGGACGCCGCCGAGGAAGTCGATGTGGTCGGTCTCGAAGCCCATCCGCGGGCTGCGCCCGAAGCCGAGGCGGCGCCGGGCGAGCTGCTCGGTGACGTCGGCGGTGGTGACACCGACGCCGGCGGGCATGCCTTCGAGCACGGCGGCCAGCGCGGGTCCGTGCGATTCACCTGCGGTGATCCAGCGCAACATGGGCTCAATCCTGTCACGGGGGCCGGGCGGGCCCGAAGAGTGTTCCGGTCATGGCGCACCGGGGAAGAGTGCGCACAGCCAGGTGGCGGCGAGCAGCGCCGGGCCGTGGGGCACGCGGTGGCCGCCGAAGGGACGAATCGGATGCGGGGTGGACGGCAGGTGCCCTCGATCGTTCGGCCGCCGCCGACGGGTGCCGGGCGCGATCGCGACGGCGAGACTGAACAGGGCGGCCAGCACTGCCGCGAGAGCGAGGGCGGGCCATCCCGCCGCGCCCAGGACGGCGCCCAGGCTGCCGGACAGCTTCACGTCTCCCGCGCCGAGGCTGCCCGGGGCCGCGCGGGCGACCAGGGCGTGCGCGCCGCCGAACAGCAGGGCACCGGCCACCGCGCGCAGCGCGAGTGAGGGGCCACCGCCGCCGAGCGCGGCCGCCCCGATCGCGGCGCCGAAGAGCGGGTAGGCGGGCAGGGTGAGGACATCCGGGAGCCGCAGGTGGCGCAGGTCGGCGAGGGCGAGCGGGACGGCGACGACGGTGAGCAGGAGCGGCACGGGCAGCCACCACCCGGGCCGGCCGCCGGCCGGCCCGGGTGCGGTGACGACCGCGACACCGGCAGCCGCCAGTACGGCGGCGCGCCGGACCGGGATCGGGGCGCCGGCCCGGCCGAGGGCCCACGCCGAGAGTGGCGCGGTGACGGCTCCGGCGGCCACCGCGGTGATGAGGACCAAGATCGTCGGGGGCATGGGCCCAGCGTGCGGCGGGTGGACTGAGCTGGGCAAATGCCGGGCGTCGCGAACGGTCCGTTCGCTACGTTCCGGGCCGGGTTTCACTCCTGTGGGCGACACGCGGGACGCGGGCAGCCCGCTCAGGTCGAGAAGACTCAAGCACCGGCCGCGCATTCAGGGGCCGGCTCACGTGATGGCAACGCCGACACGCGTGATCAGAAAGTCGACACGCGTGATTGAAGAGTCGACACGACTCCCCGGAGGCTCGGCTCGCGTACCTGGGCAGTCGGGTCGCATACCCAGAAGGTCGGCTCGCGTACTTGGAGAGTCGACACGTCGGTTCGGGGAGACCAGGTGGCTCGTCCGGGACCCCCTGCGTCCCGGACGAGCCACCACCCCTTCACGAAGTCACCGAGTCACAAGGTCAACCGCAGCAGCGCCCGCCCGCTTCCCCCGCGCACCTCCAAAGCCGCCAGGTCGGTCCGCTTCAAAGCCGTGCCGATCACGATGCGGGCCGTGTTGTCCGGGACCGCCTTCCACGTCGCCAGCTGGGTTTCCGTTCCCGACCGCGCGATCGCCACCAGGATGTAGTCGCCGCCGCTGCGGCCGCCCGTGTAGCTGCACGACATGTCGACCTGCGTGCCCCACTCGAACGCGTCCAGGCGGGCGTCCGCGCGGACCGGGAACTGGCCCAAAGCCGTCATCGCGATCGAAGGGGGCGGGGAAGACGCCGGCCACGACGCCACCACCGCCAGCGCCACGCACGCCGAGACCGCCACCGCGGCGGACACCGACGTCACCGCGAGCCGGATCCGGCGGCCGCGCCGGACGCGGCGCAGCACCGTCGGCAGCAGGTCCGGCGGGGGCGGGCCCGCGTCCGGCAGCACAGCCGGAGCGTCCACCCGGGCCAGCAGCCCGGGCAGCCCCGCCATGTCCCGCACCGAGGCCGCGCACCGGTCGCACGTGCGCAGGTGCTGCTCGAAGCGCTGCCGGTCCTCGGGGGACAGCGCCCCGAGGACGTACGCCGCGTCGAACGTCGCGAACGGGTCCTCGCTCACTGGGTCACCCCCCTCTCCTCGAGCACCAGGCGCAGCGCGCGCAACGCGTAGTGCGTGCGCGACTTGACCGTCCCTTCGGCCACGCCCAGCCGCGAGGCCGCGTCCGCCACCGAATAGCCCTGGAAGTAGCACAGCACGAGCACCTCGCGGTGCCGTTCGGACAGCTCCGCGAGCGCCTCGGCGACCAGCCAGCCCTGCACCGCGCGGTCGGTCCCGTCGCCGACCGCCCGCTCCGGTGGCCGGTCGGTCACCACCTCCGACCGGGCCGACGCCGAGCGCCAGCCGTCGATCGCGATGCGCCGGGCGACCGTGAAGAGCCACGCCCGCGCCGAGCCCTGCGACTGGTCCAGCACCGCCGTCGACCGCCAGGCGCGCAGCAGCGTCTCCTGGACGACGTCCTCGGCCCGGATCCGGTCGCCCGAGGTCAGGTGGAGCGCGTACGACCACAGCGCGCCCGCGTGTTCCTCGTGCAGCGCGCGCATCAGCGCGTCTTCGGCGACCTCTCCCACGAACTCAGGCCGTGACTCGACGCCGGTCCTTCACGAACAGCAGGGCCAGGCCGCCGACGATGCAGACCGCCTCGGTGATCACGCCCCAGTACTCGGGCTGGCTGTTGAACTGGTCGTGGTTCCCGGCGAACCCGACGGTCGCGGCGAGCACGTACGCGCCGAGCGTCAGCACACCGAACCCGACCGCGCCCAGCGCGGGCAGCCAGTGCCGCCAGGCCAGCACCGCGATCGCGAGGACCAGGCCGCCGATCGCGTCGAGCAGGAACAACGGCCCGACGATGCCCGGGTAGTCCTCGGTCCACAGGAAGTAGTGCACACCCGCCGAACCCAGCAACGCGGCCGCCACGACGATGCGCAGAACCCAATTCACCATGATCTGTCCTCCACTCCACACCCACTCGGGTACATACACGGAACGAGGGCCGATCCGGTTCACCGCGGATTGAACCGATGCGGTGTCGATCTCGTTTAGTGGGGCATGACTGCCGAAACCCACTCCCGCCGCACCGTCCTCACCACGGGTGCCGCCGTCGCCGGTGCCGCCGTCGGCGCCGTCGCGCTCTCCGCGTGCAGTTCTTCGGACGACGCCAAGCCGGGCACCGCGCAGGCGCCGATCGCCGCCGGCACCCCGCTGGTCGCGCTCGCCGACGTCCCGGTCGGGCAGGCGAAGGCCGCCAAGGCCCCGGACGGCTCCGACGTCATCGTGGCCCGGACGTCCGAATCGGCCTGCGCCGCGTTCAGCGCGATCTGCACGCACCAGGGCTGCACGGTCACCCCGAAGGGCGCCGACCTCGTCTGCCCCTGCCACGGCTCGGTCTTCAACGCGCTCACCGGGGAGGTCAAGCAGGGCCCGGCGAACAAGCCGCTGCCGTCGGTGGCGGTCAAGGTCGAGAACGGGAAGGTCGTCACCGGCTGACGGGCCGGCGTACGCCGAAGGGCCCTTGTGGACGGTCACCGTCCGCAAGGGCCCAACGCGAGCCAAAAGCGACTCAGGCGTCCCAGCCGAAGAGCTTCTCGCCGGCGGTGACGTCCCGCTCGGCGTCCAAACCGGACAGAACGTCCGCCGAAGCGTCCAGCGCGACGACCGGGACGATGGCCGAGTAACCCGCCGCGGTGACCGCCTCCGGGTCCCAGCCGACGATCGGCTGGCCGGCCCGCACCTGCTCGCCCTTGACGACGTGCAGCGTGAAGCCTTCGCCCTTCTCCTTGACCGTGTCGATCCCGAGGTGGACCAGCACGGCCTTGCCGTCCTCGGTCGCGACGACGTAGGCGTGCGGGTGCAGCGTCGCGACGGTGCCGTCGACCGGCGCGACCGCGTCCGACCGCCCGCCGGCGGGCTGGACGGCGATGCCCGGACCCACCATGGCCTGGGCGAACACCGGGTCCGGGACCTCGGTGATCGGCACCACGCGCCCGGCGACCGGGCTGAGGATCTCCAGGCTCACAGCAGGTCCTCGATGTCGCTGGCGATGGTGTCCGCCTCCGGCCCGACGATCACCTGCAGGGCCGACGACCCCATCTTGACCACGCCCATCGCGCCGGCCTTCTTCAGCGCCGCCTCGTCGACGAGGCTCATGTCCTCGACCTCGCAGCGCAGCCGCGTGATGCAGCCCTCGATCTCGGTGAGGTTCTCCGTGCCGCCGAGTGCGGCGAGGATCTTTTCGGGCCTGTCATCCGCCATCGCGGTCTCCTTGATCACTGTTTGTTCCCAACCTGACGCGAACCGCGTGTCCACCTGTACTACGCCGTTCGTCGGCATGCACCCCGCCGCGGGCCACGAACGGATAACGGTGGTTGACACCCGTCCGCACGGCGGAGCATCCTGCCCCATCAGATCATTGGTCTAGACCGGAACGTACCAATGTTCCGGGCCGGACGCGAGCACCGGTCCCCCGGTGACGCGAGAACGAGGAGGGTGACGCCGATGAGCGCGGCAGCGCACGTCCCGCCACCCGACCGGGTCGTCAACGGGCCCACGCCCAAGCACGCCCAGCTGCGGGAGATCCTCCGCCGCACGGTGGAACGGGAACTCCCGCCGGGTGCACCGATCCCGTCGGAACGTGAGCTCGCCCAGCGCTACGGCGTGTCGCGGCTCACGGTCAGATCGGCGATCGGCAAGCTGGTCGAGGAAGGCCTGCTCGCCCGGGTCCGCGGCAAGGGCACGTTCACCGCGGCCCGGCGGATGGAGCTGCAGCTCTACCTGATGTCGTTCACCGACGACATGCGCCGGCGCGGGCTGACCCCGACGACTGAGGTGGTCTCGGCGGCCACCGAGGTCCCGCCGACCGCTTCGGCGCACGCTCTCGGCCTGACCGAGGGCGCCCCCGCACACCACCTCGTGCGGTTGCGCCACGCCGACGGCGTGCCTCTGGCCGTCGAACGCGGCTGGTACCACGCGGGCCGGGCTCCCGGCCTGCTCGAGCTCGACCTGACCCAGTCCATCTACGCGCAGCTGGCCGAGACGTACGACGTGCGTCCCGACCAGGCGTGGCAGACGGTCTGGGCCGAAGGAGCGGACCGCGAGACGGCCCGGCTGCTCGGCATGCGTGCCGGCAGTCCCCTGCTCGTGTTCCGGCGGGTCTCCAGCGCCAACGGCGACCCGATCGAAGACATCACGTCCTGGTACCGGGGAGATCACTACCAGGTGACCATGCAGTTGGACCGGAACACCCCGGAGCCCGGTCAACCACCCCACTATGGAGGATCCAGATGAGCTCCACCACCGCGGAGGGGGCGACGAAGAAGAGCGGCGGAGGCCTCGCCGGTCTTCAGCGCTTCGGCCGTAGCCTCATGCTTCCCATCGCCACGCTCCCTGCGGCGGGCATCCTGCTGCGGTTCGGGCAGGACGACATGCTCGGCAAGGACGGCCTGGGCTGGAACAAGGTCGCCTCGGTCCTCGCGGCCGCCGGTGGCACGCTGTTCAACTGGCTGCCGCTGCTGTTCGCGGTCGGTATCGCGGTCGGCTTCGCCAAGAAGGGCGACGGCTCGACCGGTGTCGCCGCGGTCGTCGGCTTCTTCGTCTTCACCAGCGTCATCCAGGTGTTCGCCCCACTGAAGGACCTGCCGAAGTACAAGGCCGGTTCCACCGAGCTCGCCCCGATCAACTGGCCGTACTCGGTACTCGCCGGTGTCGTCGTCGGTATCGTCGCCGCTCTGCTGTGGCAGCGCTACCACCGCATCAAGCTGCCCGCCTACCTGGCGTTCTTCGGCGGCCGCCGGTTCGTCCCGATCATCACCGCCCTCGTGATGCTGATCCTCGGCGTGCTCTTCGGCCTCGTGTTCCACTGGGTCAACAGCGGCATCGAGTCCGTCGGTGACGCGGTCACCTCGTCCCCGATCGTCGGTGGCGGCATCTACGGCGCGCTGAACCGCCTGCTCATCCCGGTCGGCCTGCACCAGTTGCTGAACGTGCCGGTGTGGTTCATCTTCGACGGCGGCGACATCAACAACTTCGTCGCGGGCAAGATGACGGCGGGCGCCTTCACCACCGGCTTCTTCCCGATCTTCATGTTCGCGCTGCCCGCCGCGGCCCTGGCCATCTGGCAGACCGCGCGGCCGGCGCAGAAGAAGATCGTCGGCGGTGTGATGATCTCCGCGGCGCTGACCTCGTTCCTCACCGGTGTCACCGAGCCGATCGAGTTCTCGTTCATGTTCGTCGCGTGGCCGCTGTACCTCTTCCACGCGATCATGACCGGCACCTCGCTGGCGATCTGCAACGCGCTGGGCATCCACCAGAGCTTCAACTTCTCGGCGGGCGGGATCGACTTCCTGCTGAACCTCGGGGCCCCGGCCGCGCAGAAGCCGTGGCTGCTGATCCCGATCGGCCTGGTCTACGCGGTGATCTACTACGTCGTGTTCCGGTTCGCCATCACCAAGTGGAACCTGCGCACGCCGGGCCGCGAGGACGACTCGATCCAGTCGGACCTCGAGGCCACCGCCGCGAAGTAACATCGCAACCGACGAAACCCCATAGGGAGAGGACGAACATGCCGGAGAAACGCGTCGCCGTGGCGAGCAAGGTGGGCCTGCACGCCAGGCCGGCCGCGCTGGTGGCGAAGGCGGCCGCGGCGCAACCCGTCGCGGTGCAGATCGCCAAGGCCGGCGGGAGCCCGGTGGCCGCCGGCAGCGTGCTCAACCTGATGACGCTCGCCGCCGGGTACGGCGACGAGGTCGTCATCAGCGCCGAGGGCGAGGGCGCCGAGGAGGCCGTGGAAGCGGTCGCCCAGCTGGTCGCCACCGACCTCGACGCCTGACGAACACCCCCGCGAAGGCCTCCGCACCGGTCCCCGACACCGGTGCGGGGGCCTTCGTTTCGTAGGGTGGGCGCATGGACAGCGTGCGCCTGATCGACGAGTGGCCGGTGGACAACGCCGCGACGGCCGTGGTGTCCGCGGACGGGACCGTCGTGGGCCGCCACGGCGACACCGCGCGGAAGTTCCGGCTGGCCTCGGTCAGCAAGCCGCTGACCGCCTACGCCGCGCTCATCGCGGTCGAAGAGGGCGTCGTCGAGCTCGACACCCCGGCGGGTCCCGAAGGCTCGACCGTGCGGCACCTGCTCGCCCACACCTCCGGCCTCGCGTTCGACGCGCACAAGGCCATGGCCGCGCCGGGCACTCGGCGGCTCTACTCCAACGCCGGGTTCGAGCAGCTGGCCGACACGCTGGCCGAGCACTCGGGCATCCCGTTCGCGCAGTACCAGGCCGAAGCGCTGTTCGCCCCGCTGGGCATGGCGAACACCAGCCTCGACGGCTCACCCGCGTCCGGCGCGGTGTCCACTGTGGACGACCTGGTCGCGTTCGCCGCCGAACTGCAGTCACCCAAGCTGCTCGACCCCGCCACCGTCGCCGAGGCGACGAACGTCGTCTTCCCGGGCCTGTCCGGGGTGCTGCCCGGGTTCGGGCACCAGAAGCCCAACGACTGGGGCCTCGGCTTCGAGATCCGCGACCACAAGAGCCCGCACTGGACCGGCTCGGCCAGCTCGCCGCGGACCTTCGGGCACTTCGGGCAGTCCGGCACGTTCCTCTGGGTCGACCCGGACGCGGGCGCGGCCTGCGTCGCGCTGACCGACCGCGCGTTCGGCCCGTGGGCCGCCGAGGTCTGGCCGCGCTACACCGACGCCGTCCTGGCGGAATTGAGCGCGTGAAGCCGCTCCTCGCCGCTCTGCTGCTCCTGCTGGCCGCCTGCAGCACGCCCCAGGCCGCGCCCGTTCCCCCGTCACCATCCGAGGCCGCACCGGAAGCCCCGCCCGCGATGGGCACGAACGGCGCCGCGGTGCCGGTGCTGCGCTGGACGTCGTGCCACGGGAAGTTCCAGTGCGCGGCCGCGTCCGTGCCGCTGAGCTACCGCGAGCCGAAGGGCACCGCGCTCACGCTCTCGGTGATCCGGCTGCCGGCGGGCGACCCGGGCCGGCGGCTCGGCTCGCTGTTCTTCAACTTCGGCGGCCCGGGCACGGACGGCGTCGGCGAGCTGACGCGGTTCGCCGACCGCTACCCCGCCGAGGTGCGGGCCCGCTTCGACCTGGTGAGCTTCGACCCGCGCGGGATCGGCGGGTCCGCGCCGATCAGCTGTCCCGGCGCCGAGCACGCGCCCGTGCCGGGCTCGCCGCTGCGGCAGCCGGACGCGTTCTTCGCGGCGAGCGCGGCGCCCGGGAAGGCGTGCGCGGCCGGGTCGGGTGCGCTGCTGAGCCACCTGTCGACGGCGAACGTGGCGCGCGACCTCGAACTGCTGCGCCAGGCCGTCGGCGACACCGCACTGAACTTCTACGGCTACTCCTACGGCACCTACCTCGGCGGCACCTACGCGAACCTGTTCCCGGACAAGGTCCGCGCGATGACCCTCGACGGCACGCTCGACCTGGTCGCCAACGCCACCGGGAAGCCGGGGCAGGAGAAGCAGCCGGTCGACGTCCGCGCCGACGTCGCCGGGGCGCAGCAGCAGGAGCTGGACCAGTTCTTCGCCGTGTGCGCCGCGGCCGGGCCGAAGTGCGCGTTCTCCGGCGGTGACCCGAAGGCGAAGTTCGCCGGGGTCTTCGCGCGGGCGTCGCGCACCACGGGCGTGGGCTCCCTGATGAAGACCGTCGACAGCGCGCTGTACCAGTCCGGGCGGTGGAAACGGCTCGCGCAGACCCTTTCCGCGATGCCGTCGGATTCCGGCCCCGCCGCGCCGGTGCTCGACCCGTACGTGCCGACGCACTCCGCCGCGTTCCTGGCGGTCCAGTGCGTCGACAGCGACAACCCGTCCTCGCCGGCGGACTACGCGGCGCTGGCGGCCCGGGAAAGTGCGCGTCAGCCGTATTTCGGGCTGGGCTCGGTGTACTCGATGGCCCAGTGCGTGGGCTGGCCGGCGCACGACTCCGATCGGTACACCGGGCCGTGGAACCGGGCGCGGAAGAACCCGGTTCTCGTGCTGAACAACCGGTTCGACCCCGCGACGCCGCTGCACAACGCGCAAGCGACGGCGGCCGAGCTGGGCGACGGCCGGGTGCTGGTCGTCGACGGGTACGGCCACACTTCGCTGGACGCGCCGAGCGCGTGCGCTTCGGCGGCCGTGACGCGGTACCTGACGGACCTGGCGGCGCCGGCCGAAGGCACCACGTGCGCGCCGGACGCGGTCCCGTTCTCGTGAGGGAGAAACAGTGTTCCAACCCTGTTTCTCACTCACGACCAGCGCGGGCCCGGCGTTCAGCCGAACGGACGCCCGCAGCAGGGTCTTTGGACCCTGCCGGGCGTGCTTTCCGGGTGGTGTCATGGTTCTCGTGCGGGCCCGCCGCCGGGCCGGTGCGGGGACCTCGGGCCCCGGCGGGCCGCACGCTCTACTCCATCAGCCGGATCGGGCTCCCGGCCTGGAACGCCGCGATGTCCTCGACGGCGTCGCCGTAGAAGATCTCGTAGGTCTCGCGGGCGACGAACCCGAGGTGCGGCGTGAGGACCGCGTTGTCCATCGTCCTCAGTGGATGGTCGGCGGGGAACGGCTCGACGTCGTAGACGTCCAGCGCGGCCGCCCGGATCTCCTTGCGCCGCAACGCGTCCACGAGCGCGGACTCGTCGACGATCGGGCCGCGCGAGGTGTTCACCAGCAACGCGGACGGCTTCATCGCGGCGAGCTCGGCCCCGCCGACCAGGCCGCGGGTGCGGGCGCTGAGCACGAGGTGGATCGAGAGCACGTCCGAGCGGGCGAACAACTCCTCTTTGGACACCGCCGCGACGCCGTGCGGGTCCGCCTTCTCCGGCGTCAGGTTCTGGCTCCAGGCAATGGTTTCCATGCCGAAGGCCTGCCCGATCTTCGCCGCGCCCGCCCCGAGCCGGCCGAGGCCGAGCAGGCCGAGCGTCTTGCCGTGCAGCATGGTCCCGACGGTCGTCTGCCAGCCACCTTCGCGCATGTTCCGGAACTCCTGCGGCAGGTTCCGCGACGCGGCGAGGATCAGCGCCCAGGTGTGCTCGGCGGTCGGCTCGCCGAGGTAGCCGGTCCTGGAGACGACGACGCCGTTGCGCTTCGCGGCGGGGACGTCGATGGCGGCGTTGCGCGGACCGGTGCTGACCAGCAGCTTCAGGTCGGGCAGCCGGTCGAGCACCTCGGCCGGGAAGCGGGTGCGTTCGCGCATCGCGACGATCACTTCGAAGCCCTGGAGCTGCTCGACGACGTCGGTGAGGGGCTCGGTGAAGACCGTCGTGTCGGCCTTGAGCGAGTCCCAGTCACCGAAGCTCAGAGCGACGTCCTGGTAGTCGTCGAGAATCGCGATCCGCATGACTTCACCGTAGTGGCACGAAGACGTCCACGCGGACCAGGTGGTGGTCGGAGGCGTCGTTCAGCCGGGCCAGCTCGTCCGACGGCACCGGCCAGAACACCTCCGCGTGCCACGGCAGCAGACCCTTCGACGGCAGCACGTAGTCCGTCCGCAGGTTGCCCGGCGCGACGTCGTCGAAGTCGCCCGTGTCGAAGAACGGGTCGCTCTTCTGGCCTGCGTTCGCCCCGCCCTGGGCCTGGGCCGCCAGCACCGCGCCGCGGCTGCCCGGGTGCGTCTCGATCACCCGGCGCGCGTCCAGCAGCTGCTCGATCGCGCCCGGCACGCTGTCGCCGTCCAGTGGGTCCGAGTTGTTGTCGCCCGCCACCACGAACCGCTCCGACGCACCCAGGCCGCCACGGTGGCCGCGGTCGTCGTAGACGTAACCGCCCTTGCCCGGCGTCACGTAGTCGGCCCAGAAGCGGATCTCGTCGTTGTTGCGGGTGCCGTTGCGGTTCTCCGGGCCGTCGAAGCTCGGCGGTGTCGGGTGCGAGACCAGGAAGTGCACCGTCGAGCGGCCGATCTTCAGCGGCAGGTCCCAGTGCGACTTCGACGACAGCCGCAGCACGTCCAGCTCCGCGGGGCTGTACCAGTCGTGCGGCGCCGGCGTGGCCGGGTCATCCGGGAGGAGCGCGCCGGGCATGTCCTTCCACCGGAAGTGCTGGAACGTCCGCACGTGCGCCAGGTCGATCGGGTACTTCGACAGCACGAGCAGCCCGTACTGGCCCTCGAACGTGCCGAAGCCCTGGGCGTCGTTGGCGAGGCCGGTCGTGCCGTCGCGGTCGAGGTCGAAGCCCGTCGGGACGCCCGTGTTGACCGGCGCGGTGTAGGCGTACGGGTAGTCGATCGGCTTCGCGCCGTGCTGGCCCACCGCCAGGTAGTTCTTCCGGAACAGGTCCGCGGCCCGGTTGCCCGGCACGTAGTCGAACTCGTTGATCAGCTGGACGTCGGCGCGGTTGCGCTGGACGACCTCGGCGACCTCCTGCGCCTGGGCGTTGCCCGGCGTCGAGAGATCGGTCACCAGCTGCCCGGCGGCGGCCCGGTTCAGCGAAGCGTTGAAGGTGGCGAAGCGGACGTTCTGCCCGAGGCCCGCGGAAGCGGTGGCGGGCACGAACAGGGCGACGAGCGCGGCCACGGACAGGCCGGCGGCGAAGCGTTTCACGGTGAAAACCTCCCAGTCGGCGGTCACCCTATGCCGGAAACCGCCCGTCCGGGTGAGCACCAGGTGAACGACCGACGTGACCCCCCTCTCTTGAACACGTTCAAAAACAGCGCTACCGTCCTTCTTGAACACGTTCAAAACGAGGAGGAACCATGGACCGGATAGTCATCGCCTACGCTCTCTACCTGCTGATCAGCATTCCCTTGACCGTGCTCGTGGCCCGGACGCTGAGCCGCCACGGCCGCACCTTCCTCACCGAGGTCTTCGCCGACAGCCCCGGCCTGGCCAACGCCGTGAACCAGCTGCTGGTCGTCGGCTTCTACCTGGTCAGCCTCGGCTTCGTGACGCTCTTCCTGACCAGCCACGCCCAGGTGCCCACCGCGCGGGAGGTGTTCGAGCTGCTCTCGGTGAAGGTCGGCACCGTCGCGCTGATCCTCGGCGGGATGCACCTGACCAACGTGCTGGTCTTCAACGCCATCCGCCGCCACCACCTGGCCCCGAAGGAGGCACCGCGTCCGGCGCCCCTGCCCTACGGCATGCCGCAGGTCCCGCCCTTCCCCGCGCCCTGACGGGTCCGGCGCTAACGTGCCGCACGTGGCCAAGAGCGAGGAAACGCGGTCCCTGATCGTCACGACCGCCATGCGGCTGTTCACCGAGAACGGCTACGACCGCACGACGATGCGCGCGATCGCCGCCGGAGCGGGGGTCTCCGTCGGGAACGCCTACTACTACTTCTCGTCGAAGGAACAGCTGATCCAGGGCTTCTACGACGAGATCGCGAGACAGCACCTCGACGCGGCCCGCGCCCGGATCGACGGCGAGACCGCCTTCGCCGCCCGGCTGAAGGCCGTACTGCTGTGCTGGCTGGACATCGCCGAGCCCTACCAGCGCTTCGGGACGCAGTTCTTCGTCAACGCGGCCGACCCGGAGTCGCCGCTGAGCCCGTTCAGCGACGACTCCTCGGCCGCCCGCGAAGCCTCGATCGGCCTCATGCGTGAGGTCGTCGAGGGCTCCGACGTCAAGCTCGACCCGGAGCTGCGCGACCAGCTGCCCGAGCTGCTCTGGCTCTACCAGATGGGCGTGGTGCTGTTCTGGGTCCACGACCGCTCGGCCGGGCAGAAGCGCAGCCGGATGCTGGTGGAGCGCAGCGTCCCGCTGCTCGCCCGGCTGGCCGCGCTCTCCCGGCTGCGGGTGTTCCGCCCGGTCAGCCGGGAGATCGTCGACCTCATCCGGGATCTGGCTGAAAAGGACTGACGGCCCGGAAGTAGAGGAAGCGGGGCTTGGTCCGCAGGTTCGCCGCCCACTTCGGGTCGGCCTCGGCCGCCTCCGGCACCGGCATCGGCTCGACCAGCCGGTCGACGGTGAAGCCGGCTTCGCGGACCGCGCCGAACGTCCAGCTCAGCGGGCGCCGGTAGAACCGGACCGGGTGCGGTTTCCCGTCGAGGCCGAAGTCGTCTTCGAGCAGTTCGAGCTGGAAGTAGTCGTCCTTGTCGAACCAGTGCCAGTCCTCGCCCGGGTGGTGCACCGAGAACACCAGCGCCCCGCCCGGCTTCAGCACCCGGCGGAACTCCGCCAGCGTCGGCCCCCAGTCCGCCAGGTAGTGCAGGACGAGCGACGCCGTGATGACGTCGATCGAGGCGTCCGGCAGCTCGAGCGGGCGGGAGACGTCGGCCTGCTCGAAGCGGGCGACGTCGCCGAACTTCTCGCGCGCCACGGAGACCATGCCCGCACTCGAGTCGATGCCCAGCACCGCGGCGCCGCGCTCGGCCAGCAGCGCGCTGAGGTGCCCCGCCGCGCAGCCGACGTCCAGCACGCTCAGGCCTTCGACGTCGCCGGCCAGGTCCACGATCGCCGGCCGGTCGTAGAGGGCGTTGGTGACGGACTTCTCCGCGTGCTGGGCGTAGGCCTCGCTGTAGCCGTCGTACTGCTCCGCCCGCGCGCGGGCGAGGATTTCCTCGACCACCTCCGTCTTGGCGTCGGCGTATTGCTGGATGTACTTCCACTCCCGCGCACCCAGCTCGCGCTTCTTCGCCGCGTAGAGCGCCAGCTCCTCCGGGTGCGACCGCAGCCGGTCGCGGAAGAGCCGGTAGCGCGGCGTCTGGCCGTTGCCCGGTGAGTACACGTGCAGGTTGACGTTCGTGTCCGGGCCCTTGAAGCAGCGGTGCTTCTCCCAGTCCGGCTCGCGGATCACGAGCCGGTAGCCCGCGGCCTCCAGGGCCGGCACGTACGCGTCCTCGTCGGCGGAGTCCGGCACTTCGAGGAGGATGTCGACGCAGGGCTTGGCGCACAGGCCCGGCACCGACGTCGACCCGACGTGCTCGAGGACGAGCACTCGCTCCCCCAGCGCGCCCCGGATCCGTTCGGCTTCCCGCTCGAAGAGCTTCGGCCACTCCGGGTCGTAGTCGACGAGGGTGACCGTGGAGTTGAGCTTCGGCGCTTCACCGCCGACCCAGCCCGACTCGATCTCGTCCTCGCTCAGCGCTTCTTGGCTGGTCATTCCGGTAGACCCCCTTCTTCAAGGCAGTCGGCCAGAATATCAACGCGCGCAAGCGGATTTACGAGATCGGCAGCGGCAGCAGGTTCCCGGTGGCTTCGCGCAGCGCGTCGCGCATCTCCGCGCGGGGAGCCGGGCGGCCGGTGAAGTGCTCGGCCTGCCCGAACGCCTGGTGCAGCAGCATGTCCAGCCCGGTCGCGAGCCGGCCGCCACGAGCCGCGACGGCTTCGGCGAGCGGTGTCGGCCACGGGTGGTAGATGACGTCGAGGACGTGCGCGACCGCCGCTAGGTCGGCCACGTGCGGGAGAACGGCCTCCGGTGGCACGGTGTTCACCAGCACCGCCGCGGATCCCAACGCCGCGAAGTCCGCCTCGGCCCAGCGAAGCACGTCGACGTCGACCGAAGCCCGCTTCGCCGCGTCGAGGGTTTCACCGGCCCGTGCGGGATCCCGCACGACCAGGCGCACCTGCCGCACACCCAGCGCCGCGAGCCCGACGACCGCCGCGGCCGCCGTGCCGCCCGCGCCGAGCACGACGCCGGTGTCCCCGGGCGCCGGCTCGTAGCCGCCCGCCGCCCGCAGCGCGCCGGTGACGCCGTCGACGTCGGTGCAGTCCGCGAGCCAGCCCTTCGCGGTGCGGACCAGGGTGTTGGCCGCGCCGACCGCGGCCGCGCGCGGCGTCACCTCGTCCGCGTGGTCCAGTGCCGCGCGCTTGCCCGGCATGGTGACCGACAGCCCGGCCCACTCCGGGCCGAGGCCGGCGACCAGACCGGGGAGCTCCTCGGCGCCCGTCTCGATCCGCTCGTACGTCCAGCCGGTCAGGCCGAGCGCGGCGAACGCGGCGCCGTGCAGCACCGGGGACAGCGAGTGCGCCACCGGCTTGCCCAGGACCGCGGCCCGCCGGGGCTCAGAAGGCACCGTTCGCCTTGGCCTTCTCGACGTTCTTCTTGTGGTCGTCGAACGTGACCCCGAAGCAGGACAGGCCGTTCTTCTCGCACTTGACGAAGTAGAGCCAGGCACCGGCCGCCGGGTGCACCGCCGCCTGGATGGCGTCGGCGCTGGGCACCGAGATCGGCGTCGGGGTCAGGCCCGCGTTCTTGTAGGTGTTGTACGCCCCGGCCCGGTTCCGGTCGTCGTCGTTGGTCGCCAGGGTCGGGCGGTCCAGGACGTAGTTGACCGTGGAGTCCATCTGCAGCCGCATGTTGCTCGCGAGCCGGTTGTAGATCACCCGCGAGAGCTTGCCGAAGTCGGCCTTCACCGCCTCGCGTTCGATGATCGAGGCGATGATCAGCGTCTGGTACGGCGTCATCTCCGGCCCGGTCGACTGCGGGCTCAAGCCGGCGTTCTGGATCGCCTCGGCCGAGGTGCGCACCAGCTGCCCGATGATCTCCTGCGCACTCGCCCCGGGGCGGACGTCGTAGAGACCCGGCGCGATCAGGCCCTCGAGCCGGCGGTCCTTGCGGTCGGCCTTGTTCGCGGGCTCGACCGCCCACTCCGGCACGCCGAGCGTCTTGAGGTCGGCACCGTCGACCACCTTGCGCAGGTCGTCGGCGCTCACGCAGGTGCTCTTGCCGTCGATCTGCGCGCACGACGCCTTCGCCATCAAGCTGTAGACGCCGGGCGTGACCTTGCCGTCGGGCTGCTTGATGTCGTCGAACTGGGTGTAGGGCCGGATCTCCAGCTGCCCGACCCGCGAACCGGCCGCGAGGATCCGGTCGACCGCCGCGGCCCCGGACATGTGCGACTTCATCACGTAGAAGCCGTGCTGGATCCGCGACAGCTTGGGGTTGTCCTCGCCGGCCTTGACGAACGCCTTGCCGCTGGCGACGACGCCCGCCGTGGCGAGCTTCGCGCCGATCGCCGACGTCGAGTCGCCGTCGTCGACCTGGAACAGCACGTCCCGGTCGCCGGCGCCTTCGAAGTCTTCGTAGCCGAAGATCTTGTTGAAGCCGTAGTAGGCGCCGCCCGCGAGCAGCACGATCACCACGAGCGCGGCGACCCAGCCGAGGGCGCGCTTGCCCTTCTTCTTGCGCGGCTTCTTCGGCTCGTCCTCGTAGTCCTCTTCGTACTCGGCCTCGTCGTAGTCCTCGTAGCCGTCGGCGTACTCGTCGTAGTCGTCGTACTCCGCGTACTCGTCTTCCCCGGCGAAGAACTCCTCGGGCTCCTCGTGCGCCGGATCTGCCGGGGGTGCCGGGGCCTGCGCGGGGATGATTTCGGTGACCGGTTCCTCGCGCACGGGCGGGGGCGGCGGACGACGGCGCCGAGGCGGCTCCACGCCGGGTTCGGGCACGCCGACAGAGCGGTCACCCGGCTGGACGGGCCGCCGCGGGGATTCCGGTGCGCCCCGGCGGGGGTCGGACACGGCGTCGGGATCGAGCGCCGCACGACGCCGGCGCGCGTCGCCGGCTTCGTCGGGATCGGGTACCGCGCGGCGCCGCCGCGGCTCGGCGGCTTCGGCCGGGTCGGGAGCGGCACGACGCCGGCCGGGCGCCGGCTCGGCACCTTCGGCCCGGAAGCGCGCGAGGTCGGCCACCTCGTCCGAGGCGGCCCGGAGGCGGCGCGGGGCTTGGCCCTCCTCCGGCACGCCGCGGAGCCGGGCGGCTTGCGCTTCGGCGGCCTCTTCCAGGTCGAGCATCGCCTGGTGGCGGCGCGCGGCTTCGGCCTCGGCCAGCTCTTCGGGGGTCGGCCGGCGACGGGGGGCTTCGGGTTCCGGCACGGGACGGCGGCGGCGCGGGGCCTCGGCCTCGGGAGCGGGCACCGGGGCCGCCCGGCGGCGCCGCGGTTCGGCGGGCTCGCCGGGTTCCGGGGCCGCGCGGCGGCGCGGGGCCGGGGCATCGGCGCCGTCGTCGAGGCCGTGCCGGGCGCGGACCGGAGCCGAGCGCTCGGCCTCCCGCGGGTCGAACTCGTCGTCGGCCGGGGGCAGCGTGCCCGGCGGCTCGAGGCGGCGACGGCGGCCGCCCGGCGGCGCGTCGCGACGCGGGTCGGGCCCCGCCTCGGGCCGCGCCCGGCGGGACGGCTGGGGCAGCTCGTGGGAGCCGCTGCGCCGAGACGGCTGCGGAAGCTCCTGGTAACCACTCGCGCGGGGATCCTGCGGATCCGCACGACGTGGTGCGGGCCGGGACGGCGGCGGGGTGGCCGGCCCCGGTTCCCGGAGTCGCCTGCGCCCGCGAGGGGGCTCGGGTGGCTGCTCGTCGTTCATCGGTCTCCCTCCCGGGCGCGGTGCGCAGCGGCGGCGTCGATCCAGGCCTGCAGGATCTCCACGGCGGCGGCCTGGTCGACCACCGCGCGCTGCTTGCGGCCTTTGACCCCGCGCTGGGAGAGGATGCGGGATGCGGTGACCGTGGTCAGCCGCTCGTCGCCCAGCCGGACCGGCACGGGCGCGATGCGCCCGGCCAGGCGTTCAGAATACGCGATCGCCAGCTCGGCCGCCGGACCCTGCCGGTTGGCGAGCGTTCGCGGCAAGCCCACGATCACCTCGACCACCTCGTGCTCGGTGACGAGGGCGGCCAGCTGGTCCAGATCACTGTCGTCGGTCGCATCGCGGGAGAGGGTAACCAATGGCGACGCGAGCACGGGGGCCGGATCGCTCAGTGCGACGCCGACCCGGACGGATCCGACATCGACACCGAGCCGCCGCCCCCGGCCCGGATCGCCCGGCCCGGGCCGGTCCGGGCCGCGGTTTCCGCGGTTAACCAATGCCGGCAATCGCCGCGCGCAGGGCCGTGACCGCCTCGTTCGCGCCGGCCGGGTTCGTGCCACCACCCTGGGCCATGTCGGGCTTGCCGCCGCCGCGGCCGCCGATCTTCTCGGCGAACGACGGCACGAGCTTGCCGGCGGCGATGCCCTTGTCCTGGGCGGCCTTGGTCGTCGCGACGACGAAGCTGAGCTTCTCGCCGGCCGGCGAGAACAGCGCCACCACACCGGGCCGCGAGCCGAGCCGGCCGCGGAGGTCCGACGCGAGGGCGCGCAGGCCGTTGCCGTCGACGTCCGGGACGACCTCGGCCACCACGGTGACGCCGCCGATCTCCTGCGCCTTGTCGAGCAGCGAGCCCGCCGAGCCCAGCACCTGCTGGGTCTTGAGCTGCGTGATCTCCTTCTCGGCGTTCTTCAGCCGGGTCAGGACGTCCTCGATGCGGCCCGGCAGCTCCTCCGACGGCACCTTGAAGGTGTTCGCCAGCTGCGAGACCAGCAGCTGCTCCTTGCGGACGTACTTCAGCGCGTCGCCGCCCACGAGCGCCTCGACGCGGTGCACGCCCGAGCCGATGGAGGCGTCGGAGACCAGCTTGACCAGGCCGAGCTGGCCGATCCGGTCGACGTGCGTGCCACCGCAGAGCTCGCGGGAGTACTCGCCCATGTCGACCACGCGGACGTCGTTGCCGTACTTCTCGCCGAACAGCGCGACCGCGCCCAGCTCGAGGGCCTTGTCCTTGGTCGTGGTGAAGCTCTGCACCTCGACGTTGGTCTGCAGGTAGTCGTTGACCTCCTGCTCGACCTCGGTCAGCACGTCCGCCGAGACCGAACCCGGCGTGGTGAAGTCGAACCGCATGCGGCCCGGCGAGTTCAGCGAACCCGCCTGCGCCGCGCGCTTGCCGTACGCGCCGCGGACGGCCGCGTGCACCAGGTGCGTCGCGGAGTGCGAGCGCTCGATGGACAGCCGGCGGTGCGCGTCGACCGAGCCGGTGACCTTCGTGTCGAGGCCGACTTCGCCCTCGGTGACCTCGACGCGGTGCACGAACAGGCCCGGGACGATCTTCTGGACGTCGAGGACCTTCAGCTCGACGCCGTCGCCGAGCAGCACGCCGGTGTCGGCGACCTGGCCACCGCTCTCGGCGTAGAACGGCGTCCGGTCGAGGACCAGCTCCGCCTTCTTGCCCGCCGAGACGCTGCGGACCGGCTGCCCGTCTTCGAGCAGCGCGACGACCTTCGCCTCGGCCTGCAGGTCGGTGTAGCCGAGGAACTCGGTCTCGCCGTGCTGCTCCAGGACCTTCCGGTACTCCGAGAGGTCGCCGTGGCCGGTCTTGCGCGACGCCGCGTCCGCCTTCGCGCGGGTGCGCTGCTCGTTCATGAGCGTGCGGAAGCCGTCCTCGTCGACGGTGAGGCCTTGCTCGGCCGCCATCTCGAGGGTGAGGTCGATCGGGAAGCCGTACGTGTCGTGCAGCTGGAACGCCTTGTCGCCCGCCAGCACGTCCCCGCCGCCGCGCTTGGTCTCCTCGGCCGCGAGGTCGAAGATGCGCGAGCCGCTGGTCAGCGTCGAGAGGAAGGCCTCCTCCTCGATCCGCACGACCTCGTTGATCCGGTCGAAGCCGTCGACCAGCTCGGGGTAGGTCGGGCCCATGGTGTCGCGCACGACCTTCGCGAACTCCTGCAGCACCGGCTCCTGCACGCCGAGCAGGCGCGTGGAGCGGACGATGCGGCGCAGCAGCCGGCGCAGCACGTAGCCGCGGCCGTCGTTGCCCGGGGTGACGCCGTCGCCGATCAGCATGACGCCGGTGCGGGCGTGGTCGGCGATGACGCGGAACCGGACGTCGTCGGCGTGGTTCGAGCCGTAGCGGCGGCCGGAGAACTCCTCGGCGCGGCCGATGACCGGGCGCACGAGGTCGGTCTCGTAGACGTTCTCGACGCCCTGCAGGATCGTCGCGACGCGCTCGACGCCCATGCCGGTGTCGATGTTCTTCTTCGGCAGCTCGCCGATCGGCTTGTGCCCGAGCTTGGGGCTCAGGTCGCCGCGGACGTCCTGCATGAAGACGAGGTTCCAGATCTCGATGTAGCGGTCCTCGTCCGCGACCGGGCCGCCCTCGCGGCCGTACGCCGGGCCGCGGTCGTAGTAGATCTCCGAGCACGGGCCACCGGGACCGGGCACGCCCATGTCCCAGTAGTTGTCCTTGCCGTCGCGCTCCTGGATGCGCTCGCCGGGCAGGCCGGTGAGCTTGCGCCACAGGCCCGCCGCCTCGGCGTCGTCGTTGTAGACGGTCGCCCAGATCCGGTTCGGGTCGAGGCCGAAGCCGCCTTCGCCCTGGGGCTTGGTGATCAGCTCCCAGGCGTTCTCGATGGCGCCTTCCTTGAAGTAGTCGCCGAAGGAGAAGTTGCCGGCCATCTGGAAGAACGTGTTGTGCCGGGTGGTCTTGCCGACCTCGTCGATGTCCGGCGTGCGCACGCACTTCTGCACGGAGGTCGCGCGCGGGTACGGCGGCGGCGCCTCACCGAGGAAGTACGGCTTGAACTGCACCATGCCGGCGTTGACGAACAGCAGGTTCGGGTCGTCGAGGATCAGCGGCGCGCTGGGCACGCGCGTGTGGCCCTTGCTCTCGAAATGGCGCAGGAAACGGTCGGTGATTTCGTGTGTGTCCACGGGGTCAGTCCTTGTGCTGGTACCGGAGAACGGGGTGACGGCGGCGGCGGGGCGGCTTCCGGGTCGCGCAGGCGCGACCGGTCAGCGCTCCGCCCGGCGAGCTCGCCGGACGGGCCGGCGGTCGGCGGCGTGCCGGCCGGACGCCTGGGGCGTCACCACGCCCGCCCGCTCCTCGACCATGTCGTGCAGCTCCTGCTCTCGCTCGCTCATGCCGGCGCGCACCTCGGCGCCGAACGAACCCACGGCGCCCGCCAGCTCGCGCACGGCGTCGCCCAGGTTCGATGCTAACCCGGCCGGAGTGGCCTGACGAGCGGTTTCGGCGGCCTTGCGCGACAGCACGACGCCGGTGACCACACCGACGCCGAGCCAGAACAGCCGCTTCACTTCGCGGCCTTCTTCGCGGCCTTGGCGGCGCTCTTCTTCTTGCGCGCCTTGATCGCCTTGCTGAGCCCGTAGGACAGCGCCGCGGTCTTGACCAGCGGGCCGCCCAGCGTCGCGGTGAACACCGACGCCAGCGCGGAGACGTTCCCGGTGACGGCCTGCGCGTTCGACGTGATGCCGTCGACCCGCTCCAGCTGCGCGTTGACGTGCGTGATCGTCTGGTTCGCGCCGATCAGCAGCGGGTCGGTGTTGCTGTTGGTGCGCTCGATCGCCTCGGTGGCCGCGTCCAGCGTCTTGCCGAGCTTGATCAGCGGGATCGCCAGCAGGACGACCAGCACCACGAATGCTCCTGCGGCGATCAACGCGGCGATCTGCCCTGCCGACACGGGCCCTCCTCGGATTCACGGGACTGGATACTCGGTTCACGGGTCTTGGGTGCTGGTGAGGTTACCGCCTGGCCGGGTTCCCGACCGTGTCACCCCGCGCGGGCTCGAAAACACCTCGCTCCCCGCGACGGCCGCGCGGTACACCTGGGCGATGGCACACGACGACGGACCCGGGCGCCGGGTCCTTTCCGGCCCGGGCGGCACGGCGGCCGACGTGCTGGCCGCGTTGCCGGGCGCCGACCTGACGACGGTCCAGCTGGAGGTCGCGCGGCGGCGGGCGAAGCGGCTGGCCCCGGCCGACGTGCTGCGCCGGCACCGCGACGACCGGTTCGTCGCGGCGAGCCCGCTGCCGTTCGGTTCGCTGCGGCGGGTCGAGGACGCTCTGCTCGGCGCGGCGTCGGGGTTCGACCTGGTGACGCTCGCGCCGGTGGTTCCGCTGGGCACGCATTCGGTGGTGACCGGGCTGGCCCAGCACCGGGTGGTGCCGACCGGCCGCGGCACGGAGGTCGCGGCGGACCCGACGACGGGGCTGGCCCTGGAGGCGGCGGTCCGGCGCGCTTCGGCTTCCGTGGTCCGCCTGGCGACGGTCCAGCGGGTGGTGCGGGCCCAGCGCGTGGACGGCGCCGGGATGTTCGCGCACTTCTCGCTGTTCGGCGCGGTGACGGCGGGCCGGGACACGGGCGACCTCGCGTTCGAACGGGCGGCGCTGGCCGAGCACGCCCGGCTGATGGCGGCGGCGTGCTCCTCGCTCGGAGCCGGCGCGGTTTCGCTCGGGGTGACGGTGCTGGACCCGCGGTTCGCGGACCTGGCGGACGAGGTGGAGGTGCCGGTCCACCCGTTCCCGGAGCGCGAGGGCGGGCGCGGCGGCTACTACGAAGGGCTGTGCTTCAAGGTGTACGCGGACTTCGGCGGCGGCCTGGCCGAGGTCGGCGACGGCGGCTTCACGCCGTGGACCCGCCGGCTGCTGGGCAACGCGAAGGAGAGGTTGATGACGAGCGGCCTGGGCATCGACCGCCTGGCAACGCTCATCCCGGCCTAGCAGCGCCCCAAGGTGGCCTTGGTTGCGTCAGACGCACCCAAGGCGGCCTTCGGTGCGTCAGACGCACCGAAGGCCACCTTGGGGCGCTTGGAGCCCGGGTCAGGACGACTTCAGGACCGCGCGGTAGAGGGCCGCCATGTCTTCGTCGCCGTGGCCGGCGGCGACCGCGGCTTCCAGGTGGGACAGCACCGCGCGAGCACCCGCCACGTCGACCTCCGAGCCCGCCGCCTCGACCACCAGCCTCGCGTCCTTCGCCGCCAAGCCGGCCGGGAACGACGGCGGGTACTCGCCCGACAGCATCGCAGCGCCCTTCACGTGCGCGTAGCCCACGTCGAGGCCGCCGCCCTTGATCGTCTCCAGGAACAGCGCCGGGTCCAGGCCCAGCCCCTGGGCGAGGCCGAGGCTCTCCGCCGTCCCGTTCGTCAGCGCGAGCACCCACGCGTTCATCACCAGCTTCAGCCGGCTGCCGTTGCCCGCCGGGCCGAGCCACTGCGTCTTGACGGCGACCGCGTCGAACACCGGCGTGGCCGCGGGGCGGGCCTCCTCCGGCCCGGACGCCAGCACCTGCAGCTGTGCCTGCTCGGCGGGCGTTCGCGTGCCGAGCACGGGCGCGTCGACGAACACCACACCCGCCTTTTCGGCCGCCGCCGCGAGCCGGTCGGTCCAGTCGAGGCCGACCGTGCTCATCTGCAGCCACAACGTTCCCGAAGCGGGCGAAGCGGCTTCGAACGCCGAAGCGACCGCAGGACCGTCCGCGAGCATCGTCACGAGGATGTCCGCGCCCTCGGCCGCCGCGGCCGCCGAGTCCGCGACCGTCGCGACGTCGGCGACGGGCTCGGCCTTCGCCCGGGTCCGGTTCCAGACCCGGACCTCGAGGCCCGCCTTCGCGATGTTGGCCGCCATCGGCGCGCCCATGATTCCGGTTCCGAGAAACGCGACGCTCATGTCCCCATCGTGCCGAACGGCCGGGCGCCCCGCAGTCCGGTCAGTAGTCGCCGAGGAGGCAGAACGGGTGACCCGCCGGGTCGGCGTAGACGCGCCAGCCGCGGCCGTCGGGATCCGGGTCGAGCAGCCGGCCGCCGTGGATGAGGACCTGGTGGTGGGTCACGCGCATGTCGTCGACCTCGAAGTCGAGGTGGAACTGCTGGGGGTGGGCCGGGTCCGGCCACCGCGGCGGCTGGTGGTCCGCCGAGCGCTGGAACCCGAGGACCAGCCCGGCCACGTGCAGGGTCGAGAAGTCCTGGTCGACCCGCCACCGCGGGTCCGGCCGGTCCACCTCGCCCCCGAGCAGCTCCTGGTAGAAGTTCGCGAGCACGACCGGTTCCGGGCAATCCAGGACGATGCACTGCAGCGTCGCGGGCACGGGAGCGCCTCCTGCGGTCACGGCGGCCCGGTTCGTGGCCGCCTCAGGGCGCGAAGCTTACGAAACCCGTCGATCGCGGCTTTCGGGGGCCACGACCGTGATCACGTGCCGAAGATTCCGCCGCCGGGCTCACTTTTCCCCGCGGATCGTCCGGCGCAGCTTCGGGACGCGCTCGGCGAGCGTGCGCTCGGCGCCGCGCTGGGTCGGCTCGTAGTAGTCCTTGCCGACCAGCTCGTCCGGGGGGTACTGCTGGGCCAGCACGCCTTCCGGGACGTTGTGCGGGTAGCGGTAGCCCTGCGCGTTGCCGAGCTTCTTCGCGCCCGCGTAGTGCCCGTCGCGCAGGTGCGGCGGGACGGTGCCGGCGAGCCCGGCCCGGACGTCGGCCAGCGCGGCGTCGATGCCCGTCACGACCGCGTTCGACTTCGGCGCCGTGGCCAGGTGGATCGTCGCCTGCGCGAGCGCCAGCCTGCCCTCGGGCATGCCGATGAACTGGACGGCGTGCGAGGCCGCGACCGCCGCCTGCAACGCCGTCGGGTCGGCGAGGCCGATGTCTTCGCTGGCGTGCACGACCAGCCGCCGCGCGAGGAACCGCGGGTCCTCCCCCGCCTCGATCATCCGGGCCAGGTAGTGCAGCGCGGCGTCCACATCGGACCCGCGGATCGACTTGATGAACGCGCTGATGACGTCGTAGTGCTGGTCGCCGTCGCGGTCGTAGCGCACGGCGGCCTTGTCCACAGTGGACTCGACGGTCGGCAGGTCGATCGTCTTCGCCTCGGTGGCCGAGGCCGCGTCCGCCGCCGCCTCCAGGGCCGTGAGCGCCCGCCGCGCGTCCCCGCCCGCGAGCCGGACGAGGTGGGCGCGCGCGTCGTCGGTCAGCGTCAGTTCGCCGCCGAGGCCGCGCTCGTCGGCCAGCGCGCGCTCCAGCAGCCGGGTGATGTCGTCGTCGGTCAGCGGGCGCAGCTGCAGCACCAGCGAGCGCGAAAGCAGCGGCGAGACGACGGAGAACGACGGGTTCTCGGTGGTCGCCGCGACCAGCAGGACCGTGCGGTCCTCGACCGCGCCGAGCAGCGCGTCCTGCTGGGTCTTGGAGAAGCGGTGCACCTCGTCGATGAACAGGACGGTGTTCTCGGTGTTGTACTGCCGGCGCCGCCGGGCCTCCTCGATGACCCCGCGCACCTCTTTCACACCTGCCGAGAGCGCCGACATCGCGACGAACCGGCGTCCGGTGGCGATCGAGACCAGGTTGGCCAGCGTCGTCTTGCCGGTGCCGGGCGGGCCGTAGAGCAGCACGGACGCCGGCGCGGCGCCTTCGACCAGCCGCCGCAGCGGGGCCCCTTCGCGCAGCAGGTGCTGCTGGCCGACGACCTCGTCGAGCGACCGCGGCCGCATCCGCACGGCCAGCGGGGAGCTCGCCGGGTCCGCCTGCGTTTCGGCCGCGTTCGACGTCGTGCGCTCCGGCGGAGGCTCGACGTCGACGTTCACGGTGAAGAGCTCGTCCTGTGCCACACCGATGACGTTAACCGACGGCACCGACAGAACCCCTTGCCGCGGTCCCCGGAACGGCGCTACCGTCGTGGTGACTGATTGACCGAAAGTACGGTTCCGGTCAACAAGTCAAACGTTCAACGGATCAGCAGGTGGAGACGCATGAGCCATCCCAACCGCGAGCGCGCCGACCGCATCCTGGACGCGGCGGGCGAGCTGCTGCTGCGCATGGGCTACCGGAAGGTGGCGGTCGACGACATCGCGCGCGCGGTCGGCATCGGCAAGGGCACCGTCTACCTGCACTGGCGCAACAAGGAACTGCTGTTCCAGGCGCTGATGATGCGCGAGTCGGCCGACCTGACCGACGAGATCCTGGGCCGGATCAAGGCCGACCCGGCGATGATCCTCCCGCACCGGATGATCTCGGCGTCGTTCCTCGTCACCCACCGGCGGCCGCTGGTGATGGCGATGCTGCGCGGCAACGCCGACATGTTCGGTTCGCTCGGCGACCTCGCCCTGAGGAAGCAGCAGGACGAGCTCCGCACGCAGTTCGAGGACACCATGCTGCGGCACGGCCTGGTCCGGTCGGACATCCCGAACCTGTCCTTCGCGCTCAACGCCACGGCGGTCGGCTTCTACTTCGGCGGGACGCTGACCGACGAGTTCGACGGCATCTCGCCGGAGGCGAAGGCGGAAGCCCTCGCGCACGTCGTCCGCACCGCGTTCGAGCCGGCCGGGGAGCCCGATCCCGGGGCGGTCGCGGACGTGGCGGCGGAACTCAGTTCGGCGCTCGAGCAGCTCGTTTCGGGCTACCGGCAAGGGATCTACGCACACGATCCCACCAGGGCACCCGGCTGATCCCGGGGCCACACAGGGGAAAGAAGGGGCGGACATGACCACCACTCAAGCGGACACCTGGGGACTCCACGAAGCCCAGTTCTGGCTGCGGGGGAAGCAGCCCGGAGAGCGCGTGCACCACGCGGAGGAGCTCGGGTTCTGGAACGTCTACGGGCACCCGGAGGCCGAAGAGGTTCTGCGCGACCCGGCGACGTACTCCTCGGACACCACCCGGCTGGTGCCGAAGGACATGATGCCCGACGTCGACCTCGAGGAGATGTCGGCGGGCAACCTGCTGCAGCTGGACCCGCCGCTGCACAACAAGATGCGCAAGCTCGTCAGCCGCGCGTTCACCCCGAAGGTCGTCGCGGACCTCGAGCCGCGCATCGCCGCGGTGACGAACGAGATGCTCGACGCGGCGGGCGGCGACGGCCGGCTCGAGCTGGTCGAAGACCTCGCCTACCCGTTGCCGGTGATCGTCATCGCGGAGCTGCTGGGGGTCCCCGCGAGCGACCGGCACCTGTTCAAGGGCTGGGTGGACAAGCTCTTCGACTCCTCGGAGCAGTTCTCGCTGAAGGAGCAGACGAAGGGGCGGGAGGAGGCGGTCAAGAAGTCCCTGGAGGGGCAGAAGGCGCTCGTCGAGTACCTGGGCCAGCACGTCGACGAACGGCGGAAGCAGCCTCGGGAGGACCTGCTGACGAAGCTCGTCGAAGCCGAGCTCGACGGGGAGAAGCTGACCCGCAACGAGGTCGTCAACTTCGCCAACGTCCTGCTGCTGGCCGGGCACATCACCACCACGATGCTGCTCGGCAACGCGGTGCTGTGCCTGGACACGCACCCGGAGTGGGACGAGCGCGTGCGCGCCGACCGGTCCCTGGTGCCGCCGGCGATCGAGGAGTCGCTGCGGTACCTGTCCCCGTTCGCGGCGGTGGCCCGCGCGACCACGCGCGAAGTGGAGCTGGGCGGGGCGACCGTGCCCGCGGACCGGATGCTGATGGTCTGGGTGGCGGCCGCCAACCGCGACGACCGGGTGTTCGCCGAGCCGGACACGTTCAACCCGCTGCGCGACCCGAACCCGCACCTGGCGTTCGGCCGCGGCATCCACTTCTGCATCGGGGCGCCGCTCGCGCGGCTCGAAGGCCGGGTGGCGCTGAACATCCTGCTCGACCGCTACCCGGCGCTGCGCACGATTCCCGGTGAGCCGCCGAAGTTCCAGATCAACCCGAACATGACGGGTGTGCGGGAGCTGCCGCTCACCACGGCGTAGGCCGGTTGCGCCCTGGGCGAAACCCCTCGCCCGGGGCGCTTCCGTGCCCGAGGGTGGACCGATGAACGTGGCGGTGCTCTCGGACATCCACGGCGTGCTGCCCGCGTTGGAGGCGGTGCTCGCCGAGCCGGACGTCGAAGCGGCGGACGGGATCGTGCTGCTCGGCGACATGCTCGCGGGCCCGATGCCGGTGGAAACGCTGGACCGGCTGCTGGCGCTGGGCTCGCGGGCGGTCTGGGTACGGGGCAACGCGGACCGGGAGCTGGCGGCGTCCGCACGCGGGACCGGGAAGTTCGTCCCGGACCCGATCTTCCCGTGGGCGGCGCGGCAGCTGCGGCCCGCGGACCTGCCGGTGCTCGACGCCCTGCCGCTGACGGTGTCGCTCGACGGCGTGCTGTTCTGCCACGCGACCCCGCGCGACGACACGGAAATCGTGCTCGTCGACAGCCCGCTCGAACGCTGGGCGGAGGTTCTTTCCGGGGTGGCCGAGGAGACGGTCGTCTGCGGGCACACGCACATGCCGTTCGTCCGGCTCGCCGACCGGCGGCTGGTCGTCAACCCCGGCAGCGTCGGAATGCCTTACGGCGCAACGGGTGCGCACTGGGCGCTGCTCGGCGACGGCGTCCAGCTGCGGCGGACGTCGTACGACATCGAGGAGGCGTGCCGCTTCCTGGCCGCGCGGTCGGGTTATCCCGGCATCGAGGCTTGGGCGGACTACTTCGTCCGGAACCCGGCTTCGGACGCGGAGGCGCTGCGGGTGTTCAGCGGGCGCGGAACGAGTTCCACATGATGACCGCGGCGTAGGGCAGGAATTCGCGGCCGCGGCGCCAGAGCCACGGGATTCCCTTGAGCACCAGCCACCCGACGTGCCCGGCGGCGCTCGGCTCGACACCGCCGCCGCAGGTGAGGCTCACCGGCTCGGGAACGGCGAAGCCGGCTTCGGCGAGGAGGCCGGTGAAGCCGTCCGCGAGCAGGCGGTGGCCGAGTTCGGAGGGATGCAGCCGGTCGACGCTCCACACCGCCAGGTCGTAGGCGCCGGGGAGGCGGTCGAGGTCGAGGCAGGGCACGCCCTCGCGGGCGACGACCTCGTCGATGGCGGCGTTCAGCTCGGCGACGCGGGCACTGAGGGCGCGCTTGAGCGACGGCGGGAGGCGGAAGACCTTGCTGTGGTCGTGGAACCGGACCGGGACGACGGTCGTGTTCACCTGGCGGAGCCGGTGGATGACCTCGGTGAGGTCGCCGGCGACGCGGGCGGCGTCGAAGTCCGGGCGCAGGGTGTCGTTCATGCCGGCCACGAGCAGCGCGACATCCGGCCGGTGCGCGACGGCGGCGGGCACCTGTTCGGTGAGCACGCACCGCATCCGGGCGCCGGCGAAGGCGGGGTTGAGGTAGCCACCGGCCTCGACCCCGAGCGCGGCGGCGGCGAGCGGGCCGACGCCCCGCCAGCCACCCCGCCCGGGCAGCGGATCCCCGAGCCCGACGGCGGTGGAGTCCCCGAGCACGACGAGCCGCCGGGCATGCTTGAGCGGCTCACACGGCGGCACGGCCACGAGCTGGGGCGCGGGCGTGGGGCGGCTCGGGCGGGAGGGTTCGGGGGTGACTTCGACACTCATCACGGTCACGCCCACGACCATCGGCCACGGAAGCTCACTTGCGGTGAGGACGAGGTAACACGCCCACGACCGGGCGCCTAATTCTTGACGCTCACCTCACCGGCGCCGGAAAAGTCCCGTCCGCGTCGACGGCGCCCCTGCGAACCCGCTGGCTACGCGCGGTCGGCCGAGGCGCCGGCGGTGCTCAGGAAGACCGGCGGGGGCTCGAGGCACCGGCCGCGATGCCGTGAATGACTCATTCACGGCGTCCGACGACATGAATGAGTCATTCAAGACGTCCGGACTGCCACCACCGCGACCCAGCCCAGCTACCCGCTTTCGGCGGCAGAGTCGCCCACCTTCCGCCCCGAAAAGCAGCCCCCGCCCGTCCCTGGGGGCCGGCCCCGCCTCCAGCGTATCGGCGAGGCCCGACGAGAAGCCGGGAAAGGCCGAAGCCGAGCCGACCTGTCCACATCACGGCCGACCTGTGGACAGCCGGCCGGACTCAGCGGAAAGCCGGGTAGAACGCCAGGTCGGCGTGCGGTCCCAGCCGCGCGGCCAAAGCCGCCGCCACCCTCGCCGCGAACTCCGAAACCGCCGTCATCCGGACGTACCCCGCATGCTTGGCCAAGTCCCGCCACCACGTCACCAGCGCCGCCTCGCGGCTCACCGGGGCGGCGTGCCGGGACAGGTCCAGCGAGCCCAGCTCCTCGCCCGTGAGGACCCACACCCGCAGCAGCTCGCTGGTCGTCAGGTGCTCGGCCAGGACCTCGTCGTCGGCCAGCGCCGGCCAGACCCCCACCACCTCCGCGCGCCACGCCGCGATCATCGCCTCGCTCATGCCCGCCGGCAGGGCCAGCGCGTCCGGCCAGCTCGCGAACGGCAGCCGCAGGTGGGCCGCGTCGACCAGGGCCGAGCGGACGCGGCCGTACTCGAAGTCGAGGAAGCGGACGCTCTCGCCCGTCACGAGGTTGTTGTCCGGGCTCAGCTCCACCGGGCTGAACGCGCGGAACCCGGCCGAAGCAGCCTGCTCCCGCGCCGTCGCCACCTGTGCGAGGACCTCCTCCGGCGCCGGGATGCCCAGCCGTTCCTGGATCACCGCCGGCACGCGGTCGTACGGCTCGTCGCCGCCCGGATCGGTCTTCGCCGGGCCGCCGAGGCGCCGCAGCAGCGCGTTGAAGTCGGCTTCGCGCCCCGCCGTGCTCGCGTGCAGCCGCCCCAGCGAACGCGCCCACGACAGCAGCGCGCGCTCGGCCGCCCGGGAATCCCGGGCGTAGAGCTTGTCCTCCAGCGTCGGCGTGCGGCCGAGGTCCTCCAGCACCAGCACGCGGGCGCGGCCGTCGTGGGCCAGCAGCTCGGGGCACATCCGCTCGTCCGGCGCCAGCGCGGTGAACAGCTGGTAGCTGACCGCCTCCTGGGCGAACGGGTCGGCGCCCGAGGACGGCTGGTCCGGGTAGTGCTTGATGACCAGCGTGCGCGGCAGCGCGAAGGACGACGACACCACCCTCGCCCGGACCACCGTCGCCGGCCCGCTCCCCGCGAGGTCTTCGGGCGCGACCAGCGTGATCGCACTCCCGAACCGGCGCGAGAGAACGGACTCGCCCGCCGCGACCGCCGCGGCGATGGCGAGGTGCTCGGCTCCTGCCCCGACCCCAGCGTCGCCGGTGGAGGAGGTGTCGACTGTCATTGTCACCGACCCTACTCGTGACTGAGCAACCATGACTACTGACATCCGGACAAGAAGTCGCATCCGGCCCAGGCGGGGTTCATCCCCGTGGAAGCGGACGCATCCCCACCGGTGAACGTTGCCCATTCCGGCGCACGATCAACACAATGGCCGCAGCTGCAACGATTCCGAGAAGGTTGACCAGCAGCTGACCCACCGATTGGACGCATCGGTTCCACTCCCCCGCCACGGCCGCCACGACCGCATACCCCGCAGCCGGCACCGTGGTCACGGAGATGAACACCCCCACCAAGGCGGCCGACTTCGCCGACGTCATGGCGAGCATCCCGGCCGCTCCGGCCAGCATCGCCACAACCAGCGACGGTACGCCGACCGAGAACACGAAGTCGACCTCGCTGTGCCGCTTCAGCTCGAACGCCTGCGCGCCGAAGACGTCCGTCACGCGCACCAGCAGGGCGCCGCCCAGCGTGACGACCATCGCCAGCGGGAAGCCGATCGCCAGCGCCGCCCCCGCGAGCCGGACGAGGTCCCACCGCCGCAGCACCACCCCGACCGCGAGCGCGGCCAGGGGCCCGAACTCCGGGCCGACGACCATCGCGCCGACGATGGTCACGGCGGAATCCGTGAGCACGCCGACCGCGGCGAGCAGGCAGGCGATCGTGAGGAACGCCAGGAACGTCACGTTGAGCCGCGACTCCTCGCCGGTGCGGGACAGCAGTTCCTGCCACACCACGGCGTCCGCGCCCTCGCCCGGCGCCTTCTCCTCCGCGTCGTCGGCGGCGTCGGACAGCGCGGTGTCGATCACTTCGAGCGTGATGCCGCCGGTGTGGTCGAGTTCGAGCACGCACAGCGCTTCGACGATTTCGTCCGCCGCTTCGCGCGCGATGTCAGCCTCGACCAGGTCGCCCTCCGGCGACACGGCCACGCCGCGGTGCACGATCAGGTGCGCTACCCCGGCGTGGGCCCGCAGGATGTCGAGCGCCTGGGCGGTCTTGTCCGGCGGGCACACGGCCCTGAGGTGCAGCACTAGTTCTGCGGGGGCGCGGCCGGCTTGGCGTCGATGCCGGCTTCCTTGCGCTGCTGCGCCGTGATCGGCGCCGGCGCCGCGGTCAGCGGGTCGTAGCCGCCGCCCGTCTTCGGGAACGCGATCACGTCCCGCAGCGAGTCGGCCTTGGCCAGCAGCATGACGATGCGGTCCCAGCCGAACGCGATGCCGCCGTGCGGCGGCGGGCCGAAGGCGAAGGCGTCGAGCAGGAAGCCGAACTTCTCCTGCGCCTCCTCCTCGCCGAGGCCCATCAGGCTGAAGACGCGCTTCTGGACGTCGCCGCGGTGGATACGGATCGAGCCGCCGCCGATTTCGTTGCCGTTGCAGACGATGTCGTAGGCGTAGGCCAGGGCGTTGCCCGGGTCCTGCTCGAACTTGTCGATCCACTCCGGGGTCGGCGAGGTGAACGCGTGGTGCACCGCGGTCCACTTGCCGGAGCCGACGGCGACGTCGTCGCCGATGTCCTCGACCGGCGCGAACAGCGGCGCGTCGACGACCCACACGAACGACCAGGCGTCCTCGTCGATCAGGCCGAGGCGCTTGCCGATCTCGTCGCGCGCGGCGCCGAGCAGCGGCTGCGTGCTCGAGGCCTTGCCCGCGGAGAAGAAGATGCAATCGCCCGGCTTCGCGCCCGCGGCGGCCGCGACGTTCTCGCGCTCGGTCTCGGACAGGTTCTTCGCGACCGGGCCGCCGAGCGTGCCGTCCTCGTTCACGAGGATGTACGCGAGGCCGCGGGCGCCGCGCTGCTTCGCCCACTCCTGCCACGCGTCGAGCTGGCGACGCGGCTGCGAGGCGCCGCCGGCCATCACGACCGCGCCGACGTACGGCGCCTGGAACACGCGGAACGGCGTGTCGGCGAAGAACTCCGTCATGTCGGTGATCTCGAGGTCGAAGCGCAGGTCCGGCTTGTCCGAGCCGTACTTGGCCATCGCCTCGTGGTAGGTGATGCGCGGGATCGGCCGCGGGATCTCGTGCCCGATCAGCTTCCACAGCGCGGAGACGATCTGCTCGCCGATGGCGATGACGTCGTCCTGCTCGACGAAGCTCATCTCGATGTCGAGCTGGGTGAACTCCGGCTGGCGGTCGGCGCGGAAGTCTTCGTCGCGGTAGCAGCGCGCGATCTGGTAGTACCGCTCCATGCCGCCGACCATCAGCAGCTGCTTGAACAGCTGCGGCGACTGCGGCAGGGCGTACCAGGAGCCGGGCTTGAGCCGGGCCGGGACCAGGAAGTCGCGGGCGCCTTCCGGGGTGGAGCGGGTCATCGTCGGGGTCTCGATCTCGACGAAGTCCTGGTTGTGCAGCACCTCGCGGGCGGCGCGGCTGACCTCGCTGCGCAGCCGCATGGCCGCGGCCGGGCCGCTGCGGCGCAGGTCGAGGTAGCGGTGCTTGAGGCGGATCTCCTCGCCGACGTCGACCCGGTCGTCGATCGGGAACGGCAGCGGAGCGGCCTCGGACAGTACCTCGAGCTGGGTCGCGAGGACCTCGATCTCGCCGGTGGGGATCTCGGCGTTCGCGTTGCCCTCGGGGCGCTTCGCGACCTCGCCGACGATCTTGACGCAGAACTCCGAGCGCAGCGCGTGCGCGCGCTCGGCCATCTCGCCCTCGCGGAAGACGACCTGGGCGACGCCGCTGGCATCACGCAGGTCGATGAAGATGACGCCGCCGTGATCGCGCCGCCGGGCCACCCATCCGGTGAGGGTGACGGTCTGTCCGGCCTGCTCGGCACGCAGGGTGCCGGCGTTGTGAGTGCGGAGCACTGCGACTGCTCTCCTTCGACAATGGGCGGTTCTCGCTGCCTGGAAAGGCTAACGAACCACACACTTCTTCCGGGGGCCCGGGTGGCGGAGCCCCCGGCTCGGGGCGAAGCCCCGCATGTCACAGCGTACGACGTCGGCAGGCTTGGCTTCGCAGTGGTCAGAGCACGTACTTCGGCCGGGCCTCCAGCGCGGCGACCAGCCGGTGGGCCTGGGCCAGGTAGGCGGCGACCTGGTAGATGCGCCCGCCGGGGTGCGAGACGACCCAGCCGGCGGCCGCCGTGGCCGAGGCGAAGAACGGCTGGCCGGCGCAGGCCATCGCGTCGGCTCGCTCGAGCCCGAAGCCGAGGTCGACGGCGGCGACGACGGCCGTCGGCGGGTCGGCCTGCACGATCGCGTGCTCGGTCAGCTCGATCTGGATGCGGGTACCGGTGACCGGGCAGGTCGCGGCGGCGTGCACGCGCTCGCCGGTGGCGATGGCCAGCAGGAACATGTCGACGGTGCCGTCCGGGCCGGCGCCGAGGGTGCCTTCGGCCGGCTGCAGCCGGTGGTGGGCACCGCGGGGCGCGGGGCCGGTGCTGACGAGGTCGCGGTGCAGGGTGAAGCCGATCAGCTCGACGAGCCGGCGCACTTCGGCCGGCGTGACGCCGACGATCGCGGCCAGCCGCTCGACACCCACGGGGTGCCGGCCGGCGCGGGTCAGCTTCAGGGCGGCCCACGCGAGCCGGGCGGCCGCGACCCGGTCGGTCTGCGAGGTCGTCATCGCCGCTCTCCCTTCCGCATCGATCCCTTCGACGTTAGGCGTCGGCGAGGCCGGGCGACAACGACACGATCGGACATTTTTCCGCAATGCCGCGACACGGTGGCGCAATCGTGTCCGCACTACGGCGAACGGAGGAGTCCGGCCGTAGTCGGCGACGTTCCGGGTGACGGCTTCACCCACACGGCGGCCCGGCGGATGATCACGGACCGCGGAGGTGGTTGTCCACAAAGGACCGCTGAGGTCGGGGCGCGGTGGGCGCGGTCGCTCGGCGAACACGGGTTGCCGGGCCCGCACCGGGCCGGGGCCGCGTGGCGTACCCGGGCCGCCGGAGGAGCCGCACCGGAGTTCGGGCCGTGCCACGCGAGCACGGCCGCCCTGCGGACCGCACCAGAGCCTGAACGCCTGCGGGCGTTGCGCAGCCCCTCGACGAGCGCAGACTGCCGGGACACGGACCGGACCGCGTGGCATCCCCGGACCGCCGGAGAGGCAGAGCCGCGCCGGGGCTCCGAACGCCCGCGGGCGCTCGGAGCGGTCGCCGCGCCGGCGCTCGAGCCCGCGCGGCGCTCCCCGCCGTCACAACAGGCGCAACTGCTCCACGACCGGCGCTTCCGGCAGCGGCTCAGGTACCGGCTCCGGGCTCCGCACCTCGTACCCCGTCTTGGGCGCCAGCCCGTGCCGCCGCAGCAACGGCGCCACCCGCTCCCCCAGCCGCTGCCGATACTCCTTCCGCACGTAACTCCCCCGCGCGTACAGCTCGCGGTAGCGCGGCACCAGCGCCGGGTACGTGCCCGCCAGCCAGCGCCCGAACCACTCGCGCGCGCCCGGCCTCAAGTGCAGCGGGATCACCGTCGCGCTCGTCGCTCCCACCTCGGCCAGCTTCGCGAACAGCGCGTCGAGGGCCTCGGCGGAGTCGGTCAGCCACGGCAGCACCGGCGCCACCAGCACCGAGCACGGCAGCCCCGCGTCGCGGGCCTTGCGGACCAGTTCCAGCCGCGCCTGCGGGCTGGGCGTGCCCGGTTCGAGGCGGTGCTGCAGCTCGCGGTCGAGCAGCGCGATCGACACCGCCAGGCTGACCGGGACGTCGGCGGAGACGTCCCGCAGCAGCGGCAGGTCGCGCGCCAGCACGGTGCCCTTCGTCAGCACCGACAACGGCGTTCCGGAGCGGGCCAGCGCCGTGATGATCCCCGGCATCAGCCGGTAGCGGCCCTCCGCGCGCTGGTACGGGTCCGTGTTCGTGCCCATCGCCACGTGCTCGCGCTGCCACGACGGCCGTTTCAGCTGCGCCGTCAGCACCTCCGGGGCGTTGACCTTCACCACCACCTGCGTGTCGAAGTCGTGGCCGGCGTCGAAGTCCAGGTACGTGTGGGTGTTCCGGGCGAAGCAGTTGTGGGACACCATGCCGTCGGCGATGAAGTCGCCGGTGCCGGTGGTGATGTCGAACAGCGGCAGCTGCAGCCCCAGCGGCTCGATCGCCTCGACGCGACGGCGGCTCGCACCGATCACCGCGCCGTCCAGCGACCGCTTCCACACGACCGCGGGGTTGCTCACGTGCAGGAACCGCAGTACTTCGGCGGTCCCGCCCAGCAGCCGGACCTCCTGGCGGGCGGGGAACTTCGGCACTTCGTCGGTCTGGTGCGCGAAGCCGAAACGGGTGAGCGCGCCGGCGAAGGCTTCGGTGATCTCGGGTTCGTCGTGGGCCACGACGAGGACGCCGCGGCCGTAGTCGCCCGCGATGTCGAACAGGCCGGCGAGGAAGCCGCGCTGCCAGTGCGCGTCCGGGTCGGACGGGACCTGCAGGAACCCGACGGACGCGCCGAAGTCGGGCAGGTACTCGAGGGCGCGCGTGGCGGCGTCGGGTTCCGCGGCGAACCCGCCGGAGCGCAGCATCCCGCACAGGTAGCCGGCCCGGTACCCGAGCGTCTCGTCCGGCGTGGGCGCGAACCGGCCGACGCCGATCAGCTCGGCGCCGGGCTCCAGGTGCGGGCGCTGCGCGGCACCGAACTTGCTGCCGGTGACGTGCTTCCAGCCCTTGCTCGTGAGGAACCGGTGGTCGCCGCCCGCGACGAGCCGGGTGCCGTCTTCGAGCGTCACGCGGTAGGCGTCGCGCAGGGTCGTCCAGTGCGCTTCCACCCGGGTCGGCACCAGCCGCCGGGACGCGCCGTGGCCGCGGGTGCCGTAGATCTCGTCGCCGATCTTCAGTTCGGACAGCGCCCGGGTGCGGCCGTCGGCCATGAGGATCCGGGTGCCGCCTTCCAAGCAATACGTGCACGCGTGAGAACAGCCCCGGTACGGGTTGACGGTCCAGCCGAAGGGCACGCCGGACCCGGCGGGCACCTTGTTCAGCACCGAGCGGGCGTGCACCTCGTGAAAGGTGACGCCGTCGAACTCCGGTGACCGCACGGACCGCACCAGGCCTTCCAGCCCGGGCAGTGCCGGCTCACCCTCCCCCGCTCGCTGCCGATCCCATCGCACCGCGTCAGTCGAACATATGTTCTAGACGAGTGTCAAACCGGTTCGCCGCAGGCGAATCCGGGTGGTGCTGGTGTGGCCGCTGAGGCGGTTCAGGACGTGAAGCGGTCCAAGGCGCGGATCTTGTTGGTCGCGTCCAGCGCCGCGACCTTGTACGCCTCCGACAGCGTGGGGTAGTTGAACACCGCGTCGACGAGGTAGTCGACCGTGCCGCCGCAGCCCATCACCGCCTGTCCGATGTGGACCAGGTCGGTCGCGCCCGTGCCGAACACGTGCACGCCCAGCAGCTTGCGGTCCCTGGTGGACACCAGCAGCTTCAGCATCCCGTAGCTGTCGCCGGTGATCTGGCCGCGCGCCAGCTCGCGGTAGCGCGCGATGCCGACCTCGTACGGCACCGACGACGACGTCAGCTGGGCCTCCGTCGCGCCGACGTACGAGATCTCCGGGATCGTGTAGATCCCGATCGGCTGCAGCGCGCCGAGGCCGTTCGCCGGTTCGCCGAACGCGTGGTACGCCGCGAGCCTGCCCTGGTCCATCGACGTCGCCGCCAGGGCCGGGAAGCCGATCACGTCGCCGACCGCGTACACGTGCGGGACCTCGGTGCGGTAGTTCTCGTCGACCACGAGCCGGCCGCGCTCGTCGGCCGCCAGGCCCGCCGCGTCCAGGGCCAGCTCGCCCGTCATGCCCTGGCGCCCCGCCGAGTACATGACGCCGTCGGCCGGGATGCGCTTGCCGCTCACCAGCGTCGTGATCGTCGCGTCGTCGGACACCGCGACGTCCGCGACCTTCTCGCCGAAGCGGAACGTGACACCGAGGTCGCGCAGCTGGAACTTCAGCGACTCCACGATCTCGGGGTCGCAGAAGTCGAGCATCTGGTCGCGCTGCTCCACCACGGTGACCCGCGAGCCGAGCGCGGCGAACATCGACGCGTACTCGATGCCGATCACCCCGGCGCCGACCACGACGAGCGACGACGGGATCTGCTCCAGGCGCAGGATTTCGTCGGAGTCCAGCACGCGGGCGGCGTCGAAGTCGACGTGCCCCGGCCGGGCCGGCCGGGTCCCGGTGGCGATCACGATGTAGTCCGCGCTCAGCGTCCGCCGGTCGCCGACGTGGCGCCCTTCGACGACGATGGTGTGCGGGTCGGCGAACGAGCCGGTGCCGGCGATCAGGTCGACGTGGTTGCGCATCAGCTGCGCGCGCACCACCTGGACCTCGCGCCCGACGACGTGCTGGGTGCGCGCCAGCAGGTCGGCGATCGTGATGTCCTGCTTGACGCGGTAGCTCGCGCCGTACAGCTCGCGCTGGTTCATGCCGGTCAGGTAGAGCACCGCTTCGCGCAGGGTCTTGGACGGGATCGTGCCGGTGTTGACGCACACCCCGCCGACCATGTCGTGCCGGTCCACGACCGCCACCCGCTTGCCCAGTTTCGCCGCGGCGATCGCGGCCTTCTGGCCGCCGGGGCCCGAACCGATGACGATGAGGTCGTACTCGTGCTCGCTCACGACGTCGAGCCTGCGCACCCGGGCGCCCCGGCGCAACCCCCCGCCGGTGAAGATCCGCGCGCGAAGCCGTCTCGGGGCTAGCGTAGCCGGGTGCTGCGGGTGTCACTGCTCGGCGAGCAGGTGATCGCCGACGACGAGACCGGTGCCGTGCTGACACGGTCGCCGCGCTCGGTCGCGCTCGTGGCCCACCTCGTCGTGCACGCCGGCCGGGCGCAGCCCCGGCGGCTGCTCGCCGGGCTGTTCTGGCCGGACTCCACCGACGCGCAGGCCCTCACGAACCTCCGCCGCGAGCTGCACCAGCTGCGCCGGGTGCTGGGCGACCCGCCCTCGCTGGCCGTCACCGGGCACGACCTGACCTGGCGGGACACCCCGTCGAGCCGCGTGGACGTGCGGGAGTTCGACGTCGCCCGCCGGGCCGCGCTGGCCGCGGCGGACCCGGGCGAAGTGGCCGCCCACGCGCGGACCGCCCTCGCGGCCTACCGCGGCGAGCTGCTGCCCGGGCTGGCCGACGACTGGGTCCTGGCGGCCCGCGCCGAGCTCGACCGCGAGTGCGTCGAGCTGTGCGACCTGCTCTGCCGGACACCGGCGGGCGATCCGGCGGTCGCGCTCGAGGCGGCCCGCCGCCGGATCCGGCTGCGCCCGCTGGAAGAGACCGGTTACCGGACGCTGATGGGGCTGCAGGCCGACGCCGGCGACCGGGCGGGCGCGGTGAGCACCTACCACCGGTGCGCGTCGGTCCTCGAACGCGAGCTCGGCGTCGTCCCGGCCGAGCCGACCCGCGCGGCGCTGCGCCGGCTGCTCGCGCGGCCGGACCCCGAACCCCGGCGGGCGGCGGCGCCCGGGCTCGTGGGCCGGGCCGCCGAACTGGCGCGGCTCGCCGAGCGGTGGCGGGCGGCCGCGGCGGGCCGCGCGGGGATCGTCCTGGTGCGCGGGGACGCCGGCGTCGGCAAGACCCGCCTCGTCGCCGAGCTCGCCGCGCTGGCCCGCGCGGAAGGCGCGGTCGTCGCCGTCGGCCGCTGTTTCGGCACCGCGGGCCGGGTCGCGCTGGCGCCGGTGGCCGACTGGCTGCGCACACCAGCCGTACAGCGCGCGGCGACGTCGCTGGGCCCGGTGTGGCGGACCGAGGTCGACCGGCTGCTGCCGGATTCGCGCCCGCCCGCGCGCGGGCACCCGACGATCGACGCGTGGCAGCGCCTGCGGTTCTTCGAAGGGCTGGCCCGCGCGCTCACCGCCGGCGGGCGGCCCGTGCTGCTGGTGCTGGACAACGTGCAGTGGTGCGACGAAGAGACACGCGCGTTCCTCGCCTTCTGCCTCGGCCTGCTGCCGGACGCGCCGCTGCTGGTCGCCGGGACGCTGCGCGACGGCGACCACGACCCGGGCGTCGCGACCTGGACCACCCGGCTGCGCGACGACGGCAAGCTGACCGAGCTGCCGCTGAGCCCGTTCGACGCCGTCGGCACCGCGCGCCTCGGCGAAGCGGTGGCCGGGCGGCCGCTGTCCGAGCCGGACCGCGCGCTGCTGCACGCGGCCACCGGCGGGTTCCCGCTGTACGTCGTGGAAGCCTTGCGCACCCACGATTCTCCGCCGTCCGGCCGCCTGACCGGCGTGCTGCGGGCGCGGCTCGAGCAACCCGGCCCGGCGGCCCGCGAGGTCGCCGGGCTCGCCGCCGCGGCCGGCCGGGACTTCACCCTGGAGCTGCTCACCGAGGCGAGCGACCTCGACGCGGACACCGTCGTCGACGCGGTCGACGAGCTGTGGCGGCGCCGGATCGTGCGCGAGTTCGGCGGCGGCTACGACTTCGCCCACGACTTGCTGCGCGAGGCCGCGTACCAGCTGGTCAGCCCGCCCCGGCGGTGGCTGCTGCACCGGCGGCTGGCCCAGGGCATGGAGCTGCTGCACGCCGACGACACCGACGCCGTGGCGGCGCAGCTGGCCGAGCAGTACGCCCGCGGCGGGCGGCCCGACCGCGCGGTCGCCCACTACCGGCGGGCCGCGGCCGTGGCCGCCGGGACGTTCGCCCACGCCGAGGCGATCCGGCTGCTGAAGGAGGCCCTGGCCCTCGTCCGGGCGCGGCCGGCGAGCGCCGGGCGCGACCGCGCGGAGCTCGCCGTCCTCGAAGCGCTCGCCGGGCCGCTCAACGCCCACCAGGGGTACTCCTCGCCCGAGCTGCAGCACGTCCTGGAACGGTCGCTCGCGCTCGCGGAGACCTCGGGCAGCAAGGAGTCCGCGCTGACGGCGCTGCTCGAACTGTGGTCGTCCCGGTTCGTCCAGGGCCGGACCGCGGAGGCGCACGAAGCGGCCGAACGCGCCTTGGCGCTCCTGGCACCCGGGACGAGCGCCGAACAGGACGGCTCGGCGCACTTCATCGTCGCGGGCTCGTCGCTGACCCTCGGGCGCGACCCGGCCGAGGCGCTGCGGCACTTCGAACTGGGCGCGGACCGCACGCGCGGCGCGTCGTCGTGGCCGATCGGCACCCGGCCGGACGTGCACGGGCCGGCCTGGGCGGCGCACGCCCACTGGCTCCTCGGCCAGGACGAGGCCGCCCTGGCGAGCAGCGCCGCCGCGGTCGCGCTGGCCCGGGAGATCGAGCAGCCCTACAGCCTGGCCATCGCCCTGGCGTACGCCGGCATCACCCACCAGCTGCGCCGCGACCGGCGGGCGCTGTGGGCGGCCGTCGCCGAGCTGCACGCGCTGTGCGACCGGTACGGCTTCGCCTACTACCGGGAATGGGCGCTGGTGCTGGGCGGCTGGTCCCGCGGCGGCGCGGCCGGGCTGGCCGCGGCCCAGGAGGGCGTCGCCCACCTCAAGGCCGAAGGATCGTTCGCCCGGATGCCGTACTGGCTGTCGCTGGTCGCCGAGCTGTCGGGGCCCGAGGCGGCCCGCGCGACGCTGGACGCCGCGCTCGCCGCCGGGGAGGCGCGGGACGACCGCTGGTGGCTGCCGGAGGTGCTGCGGCTGCGGGCGGCCCACGACGCCGACGCGGTGCCCCGCCTGCGGGCGGCCGCGGAGCTGGCCCGCGCCCAGGGCAGCGTCGCCCTGGTGCGGCGGGTGGAGGCGGACCTCGGCGTCCGGCCGCCGCCCTGACCTGCGGCGAACGGACCGAACGCTGCGCGAACGCCGCGTGCCTACGTTCTCCTCGGGTAGGGGAAATCCGAGAGGGGCACCATGACCACCACCGCTCTGCCGCACGAGGAACTGGCCACCGCGCTGCGCGGCGACCTGATCACGCCGGCCGACCCGGGCTTCGACGAGGCCCGCGCCGTGTACAACGCCATGATCGACAAGCGGCCCGCGGCGATCGCCTACTGCCGCGACACCGCCGACGTCGTCGCCTGCGTCCGCTACGGCCGGGCGCAGGGCCTGGACATCGCCGTGCGCGGCGGCGGCCACAACGCGGGCGGCCTCGGCGTCGCCGACGGCGCGCTGGTCATCGACCTGTCCGGGCTGCGCAGCACGACCGTCGACCCGGTCGGCCACACCGTCCGCGCCGACGCCGGGTGCACCTGGGGCGACGTCGACCACGCGACGGTCGCGTTCGGGATGGCGACGCCGTCGGGCATCGTCGGGTCGACCGGCGTCGCGGGGCTGACGCTCGGCGGCGGCATCGGCTACCTGGCGCGGCGGTTCGGCCTGACGATCGACAACCTGCTGGGCGCGGACGTTGTCCTCGCCGACGGCTCCTTCGCGCACGCTTCGGAGTCTTCGCACCCCGACCTGTTCTGGGCCCTGCGCGGCGGCGGCGGCAACTTCGGCGTCGTCACGTCGTTCACCTTCCGCTGCCACGACATCGGCGAGCGCGGCACGGTCATCGGCGGGCCGGTGCTGTACGACCTGGGCGACACGCCGGACGTGCTGCGCTGGTACCGCGAGCTGCTGCCGTCCCTGCCCGAAGAACTGAGCGGCTGGTTCGGCCTCCTGACGATCCCGCCCGCGCCGCCGTTCCCGGAGGAGCTGTGGGGACGCAAGGCGTGCGGCATCATCTGGTGCTACACGGGAGCGCACGACAAGGCCGGCGAGGTGCTGGCACCGGTGCGCTCGTTCGGTTCGCCGTTGCTGGTCGGCTTGCACGACATGCCGTACACGGCGCTGCAGAGCGCGTTCGACGGGCTGTACCCGGCGGGGCTGCAGTGGTACTGGCGGGCGGACGTGTTCCACGAGATCTCCGACGCGGCGATCGACATCCACCTGAAGCACGGCTCGGGACTGCCGTCGATGCACTCGTCGATGCACCTCTACCCGATCGACGGCGCGGCGAGCCGGGTGGCGTCCGGCGCGACGGCGTTCCCGCACCGGTCCGGCGGGTGGTCGGGCGTGATCGTGGGCGTCGACCCGTCACCGGCCAACGCGGCGGAGATTTCCCGGTGGACGCGGGACTACTGGGAGGAGCTGCACCCGACTTCGGCGGGCGGGGCGTACGTCAACTTCATGATGGAGGAGGGCCAGGACCGGGTGAAGGCGTCGTACGGCGCCAACTACGAGCGCCTGGCGGCCATCAAGCGGCGGTACGACCCGGAGAACGTGTTCCACGTCAACCAGAACATCCGTCCGGTGTAACGCGCGGCGCGGCGGCCGGGTGGAGGGCCCGGCTTTCGTCGAGCCGGTACTCGTCAGGGGCGGAAGGGCCGCCGGGGTAGGTTCACCGCCGGGAGGTGATCAGCGTGCCCGCGACCCGGTGGGACGTCCTGCTCGCGATCGGCGCCGGCGGCGCGCTGGGCAGCCTCGCCCGGTACGGCCTGTCGGTGGCGATCCCGCACGCCCGCGGGGAGTTCGCCGTCGCGACACTGCTCACCAACGTGCTCGGCTGCCTGCTCATCGGCGTCCTGATGGCGCTGCTGACGACCGCCGCGCACCCCCACCGCCTGCTCCGGCCGTTCCTCGGCATCGGGATCCTCGGCGGCTTCACGACCTTCTCCACCTTCGTGACCGACACCCTCGACGCGGCGACGACCGGGCGGGTTCTGGCTTCGCTCGCCTACGTGCTGGGGTCGGTGGCGCTCTGCCTGGCCGCGGTGGCGGCCGGCCTCACGGCGACCCGCGCGCTGGCGGGGCGGCCCGGGTGACCCTGGTGCTGGTGGCCCTCGGCGGGGCGGCGGGCTCGATCCTCCGCTACCTGACCGACCGGCGCGTGCGGGCGTGGCGGGACTCGCCGTTCCCGTTCGGGACGCTCACGGTCAACCTCGTGGGCTCGTTCATCCTGGGCTTCCTGAGCGGCTGGCTCCTGCACGGCGCGGAGCCGTCGTCGGTCCGGTCGCTGGTGGCGGTGGGCTTCTGCGGCGGCCTGACGACGTTCTCGACGTTCGGCTACGAGACCGTCCGGCTGGTCATGGAGAAGGCGCGGCCGTACGCGGTGCTGAACGTGCTGGTGACGGTGGTCGCGGGCCTGGCTTCGGGTGCCCTGGGGCTGCTCCTGGCCACCGCGGTCTTCGCCTAGGCGAGTCCGGTCAGCTCGGCCGACAGCGCCCAGAGGCGGTCCGCGAGGGCCGCGTCCAGCGCCCATTCCTTGACCCCGTGCGGGTGGTCGGCGAGGTCGGCGTCGTCGGGGACGAGGTAGGCCTCCTGACCGTCGTCGAGGTAGTGCCCGCCGGTGCGGGCGAACTGCGGCGCGACGGCGGCGACGACGCTGGTCGCCGCACCCTGCGCGACGGTCTTGTAGGCGAAGATCCCGGCCGCCTCGGCCGCGGCGAGGGACTGCTTCTGCGCCTCCGTGAAGTCGCGCTGCAGCCCGGTCGCGACGCCGCCGGGGTTCACCGCGTTCGCGAAGATGCCGTCGGCCGCCCACCGCTGGGTGGCTCCCACCGCGAACAGCGAGTTCGCGGTCTTCGACCGGGCGTAGGCGATCTGGGGGTCGTAGTCCCGGCGCTCGAAGTGCGGGTCGTCGAAGTCGACGCCGGCGCGCATGTGCGCGGTCGAGCTGACCGCGACGATCCGCGCCTCGCCGCGGTCCGCGGCCCCGTCCGCGAGGGCGTCACGCAGGCCGTGAGCGAGGCCGAAGTGGCCGAGGTGGTTCGTCGCGAACTGCAGTTCCCACCCCTCCCGGGTCCGGGCCAGGCCGCCGGTCACGAGCCCGGCGTTGGCGACGAGCAGGTGGAGCGGGCCGGCCCAGTCGTCGGTGAACCGGCGGACGGACGCCTGGTCGGCGAGGTCGAGCGGCCGGACGCGAGGACGGATCGCCGCACCCGAGTCCGCGATGGCGGCGGCGACCGCCTCGCCACCGGCGAGGTCGCGGACGGCGAGCGTCACCTCGGCGCCGGCGGCGGCCAAGACCCGGGCCGTTTCGGCCCCGAGGCCCGAGGACGCGCCGGTCACGACCACGCGGACGCCGGACAGGTCGAGGCCGGCCACGACCTCGGCCGCGGTGCTGGTGGCGGTGAAAGGAGTGCGGATCAGTTCGGCTGAGGTCATGAGACAACTATACGAACTAAGCAGAAGTTGTAAAGTGCGTCTGCTAGGCTCGCCTCATGGCTCCTGCCGCATCGAACGCACCATCGAACGCCGCCGAGGCCGGCCGCCGTGAGGCGGTGCTCGAGTCGGCGTTGCTCACCTTCGCCCGCCACGGCTACCGGAAGGCCTCCATGGAGGAGGTCGCCCGCGCGGCCCGGATCTCGCGGCCGGGCTTGTACTTCCTGTTCGAGTCCAAGGAAGCGCTGTTCCGGGCCGCGGTCGGCCGGGCGCTCGAGGAGGACCTGGCCGCGGCCGGGCGCATCCTCGCCGACACCGGCCGTCCCCTGCCCGAGCGGCTCATCGGCGCGTTCGACCGGTGGACCGGGCGCTACCTCGGACCACTGAGCCGGGACGTGACCGGCGTCATCGAGCAGAACCCGGACCTGCTCGGCGAGCTGACCAAGACCGCGCCGGCGCGCTTCGAGCGGCTGATCACCGACGCGGTGGCCGAGACGGCGGACCGCGAGAAGGCGGTCCGCGTCGCCCAGACCTTGATCAGCGCGTCGATCGGGGTGAAGCACCAGGTCGAGACGCGCGAGGCGTACCTCGAGCGGCTCGCCGCCGCGGTGGCCCTGCTCGTCGGCTGAGTCAGCGCGGCGCCAGGCCCCGCACCTGCTCGAACGGATCCCCGCCCGTCGGCAGCAGCGCGATGATCGGCGTCGTCAACCCGTTGTCCACATAGGACTGCACCTGCTCGCGGCACGACTCGACGCTGCCGTGGATCACCAGGTCGTCGACGACCGCGTCCGGGATCACCTGGTTCGCCTTCTGCCGATCCCCGGCCGCCCACGCTTCGTGCATCGGCGCCAGCGCTTCGCCGCGGCCGAGCCAGTCGTGGAACGCCGCGTACACCGGAACCGTCAGGTAGCTCGAGATCAGCATCCGGCCCAGGCCGCGTGCCGCCTCCGCGTCCTCCGTCGGGCAGACGAAGATCCGGGCCGCCAGCTCGACGTCCGGCCCGATCACCGAACGCACCTTGGGGACGTCGGACGCCGCCAGCCAGTTGGTGATCGCACCGTCCGCTTCGCGCGCCGCCAGGCGGAGCATGCCCGGGCGCAGGGCCGCCAGCATGATCGACGGCGGCGGGTCGGCCGGGCGCTCCAGCCGGAACTTCGAGACGGCGAACGTGTCGTACTTCTCGCTGACCTTCTCCCCCGCCAGCGCGGAACGCAGGAACCGCAGCGTGTCCCGCGAGCGCGCGAACGGTTCTTCGAAGGGAGCTGCGTTCCAGCTCGAGACGATCACCGGCGACGACGCGCCGATGCCGAGGACGAACCGGCCCGGGGCCAGCTCCGCGACCGTCGCCGCCTGCATCGCCAGCAGGCCGGGCCCGCGCGTGTAGACCGGGACGATCGCCGTGCCCAGCCGCAGCTGCGGCGCCCACTGCGAGGCCAGGACCAACGGCGTGAACGCGTCCGTGCCGGCCGTCTCGGCCGTCCACGCGTCGGTGTAGCCCAGGTCCGGCAGCTGTTCGACCAGCTCGCGGTGTGCCGTCAGCGGCACCCCGGTCAACGGGATCGTGAGGCCCCAGCGACTCATGCAGTCTCCTTCTCCACGGCGGAAAGCTCGCGCAGCAGCCAGTCCACCTGCGTGCGCATCAGGTTCTCCGCGACCTCTTCGGCCTGCGGCGTCATGTGGGTGGCACCCGCCAGCGGCAGGAAGACGTGCGACCGCCCCTTCGCCAGCAGCGCCGACGACAGCCGCAGCGAGTGCGCGACGAACACGTTGTCGTCGGCCAGCCCGTGCACGATCAGCAGTGCGCGGCTCAGCTCCGCGGCGCTCTCGATCAGCGAGTTGTGCGCGTAGCTCTCCGGCTCGTCCTGGGGCTTGCCCAGGTACCGCTCGGTGTAGTGCGTGTCGTACAGCGACCAGTCGGTGACCGGCGCGCCCGCGACCGCCGCGTGGAAGACGTCCGGCCGCCGCAGCACCGCCAGCGCCGAGAGGTACCCGCCGTAGGACCAGCCGCGGATCGCGACACGCTCGACGTCCAGCTCGGGGAACCGCGCCGCGGCCGCCTGCAGCGCGTCGACCTGGTCCTGCAGGGTGACGTCGGCGAGGCGCCCGTGGATCTCGCGCTCCCACACCGCACCGCGCCCGGGCGTGCCGCGGCCGTCCGCGACGAGCACCGCGAAGCCCTGGTCGGCGAGCCACTGCGACGTCAGGAACGCGTTGCGGCTCTGCAGGACGCGCTGGGCGTGCGGGCCGCCGTACGGGTCGAGCAGCACCGGCAGCTTGCCTTCGCTCGGCTCGTAGCCGCGCGGCAGGAGCAGCGCCGCGCGCAGGCCGCGCTCCCCCAGCGTCAGCCAGGTCAGGTTCGGCACGATGTCCGGGTCCACAGTGGACGAGGCGATCGACGCGGCTTCCGCGCCGTCCCGCAGCACCGAGACGCGCGGACCGCTGTGCTCGAGGCTCCACGACGAAAGCACGGTGACCGCGGCGGACCCCGCCCCGACGTGCACCCCGTCCACAGTGGACAAGCGCCGGACCGACGAGCCTTCGGTGCGGAACACGTGGATCTGCGTCGGGTCGTCCTCCGAGGCGCTGAAGAGGATCTCGTCGCCGACGTCGAGCACGGCCCGCAGCTGCAGCCCGGCCGGGGTGACGGGCTCGCCGCCGACGAAGAGCCGGTGGTCGCCGTCGACCATGCCCTCGACGACGAGCCGCCCGTCCGGCGTCCAGGCCGGGACGCCGCCGACGATGTCGATCCAGTGCTGGTCGGTCGCGGTGTGCACGACCGACATGGTGCCGTCGGTGACGTCGAGGGCGAGCACGTCCATCCGCTTCTGGTCGCGCGGCTCGACAGACAGCAGCGGCGCGCCGCCGGCCGACCAGTGCACCGAGGCCAGGTACTCCCAGTCACCGGGGGCGACGTCCACGCGGGAGCCGTCCAGCCCGAGCACCGCCAGGGACACGAGCGCGTTCGTGGTGCCCGCGGCCGGGTACGCGACGACGTTCGCGGGGTGCTGCGGGTTGGCCGGGTCGGCGATGGTCCAGCGCGGCACCGGGCCGCGGTCGGAGCGCTCGGCCAGCAGGCTGCGGCCGTCCGGGGACCACCAGTAACCGCGGGTGCGGTCCATCTCCTCGGCCGCGATGAACTCGGCGAGGCCCCAGGCGATGTCCTCGCCGTCCTCCTCGACGAGGACGCGGTCGTCGCCGGTGGCCAGCTCCAGCACGTGCAGCCGCCGGTTCTGCACGTAAGCGACGTGCGTCCCGGACGGGTTCGGGCGCGGGTCGATCACCGAGCCGTCCACGCGCAGCGTCACCTCGCCGGACGCGAGATCCAGGGTGTAGAGCTTGCCCGAGAGCGAGAACGCGGCGACGGTGAAGCCGGCGTCGACGCTGTAGTGGACGACGCCGCCGCCGGTCTCGCGGGCGCGTTCGCGCCGCGCCTGCTCCTCGGCGGGGAGCTCCTCTTCGCCCGGCAGCAGCTCGACGGCGTCGACGAGCTTCGTCTCGGCGCCGGTGGCCAGGTCGGCCGACCAGAGGCTGTGCCGGGGGTCGGTGCCCGACTCCGCGCGCAGGAACAGCACGCGCGAGGCGTCCGGGGCGACCCGGAACTCCTTGGGCGCGCCGAGGGTGAAGCGCTGGGTCCGGGCCTGCTTGCGGAGGAACGGGAGGTCGTCGACATCGGTCACGTCCGCACTCTTTCAGACGATCACGACGGGACGCCAACACCCTTCAGCTTCGCCAGCTCCGCGGCGACGTCGAAGCCCGGGTCCGGGAACCGCGGCTTCAGGTCCGCGAGGGTTTCGATGAGCAGCTCGGCGACGGCCCAGTTCCGGTACCACTTGTGGTCGGCGGGCACGGCGTGCCAGGGCGCGTGCGGGGTCGACGTCTTCTCGAAGATGTCCGCGTAGGCCTCCTGGTAGGCCGGCCAGTGCGAACGCGCTTCGAGGTCGCCCGGGTTGTACTTCCAGTGCTTCCCGGGCGTCTCCAGCCGGGCCTTCAGCCGCTTGAGCTGCTCTTCCGGCGAGATGTGCAGGAACACCTTGACGACGGTCGTGCCCGCGTCCGCCAGCTCCTGCTCGAAGGCGTTGATCTCGGCGTAGCGGCGGCGGCGCTCGGCCGCGGTGAGCAGCCCGGACACGCGGGGAACCAGGATGTCCTCGTAGTGCGAGCGGTCGAACACGCCGATCTGGCCGGCCACCGGCAGCTGCTTGCGGATCCGCCAGAGGTAGTGGTGGCGGCGCTCGGCCGGCGTCGGCGCCTTGAACCCGGCGTAGCGGACGCCCATCGGGTTGACCAGGCCGAGCACGTGCGAGACCGTGCCGCCCTTGCCGGAGGTGTCCATGCCCTGCAGCACGAGCAGGACGCTGCGCCGGCCGCCGCCGACGCCCTCGGCGTAGAGCGCCTCCTGCAGCGTGGACAGGCGCTCGCCCGCGCTTTCGAGCTTCGCGAGGGCCTTGGGTTTCTTGCCGGGCCCGACCGGCGCCGAGCCCGGATCGGGCAGCTCCCCGGTGACCCGCAGCGCGTCCCGGACCCGGCTTCCGTCGTCCTTCTTGGCCATCCCGCGACGATAGCCACTCGGGCGGTGGCTTTCCTGTCGACGCACCCGGGAGCCCGCCCGCAGCGATTCGGGGGTCGAAGCCGCGGATTGCGCAACGAACAACGGGTGAAAGCAATGATTCCCGGCTGAACTCTGCGTGTTCTGCCTCTAACCTGAACGTATGACGACGTTCGCCGGCCGGGAGACCGCCGCCCCCACCGCCGCGAGCTTCATCGAGCTCGACGAGCGGTGGAGCACGCACAACTACCACCCGCTGCCCGTCGTGATCGCCGAAGCCGCCGGCGCTACGGTCACCGACGTCGAAGGCCGGTCCTACCTGGACTTTCTGTCCGGGTACTCGGCGCTGAACTTCGGCCACCGCCACCCGGACCTCGTCGCCGCCGCGGTCGAGCAGCTCGGCCGCGTCACGCTGACGTCGCGGGCGTTCCACCACGACCAGCTGGGCCTGTTCTGCCGTGAGCTGGCCGAGCTGACCGGCACCGAGCTCGTGCTGCCGATGAACTCGGGCGCCGAGGCCGTCGAGTCCGCCGTCAAGATCGCCCGCAAGTGGGCGCACCGGATCAAGGGCGTGCCGGACGGCACGGCCGAGATCATCGTGGCCGGCTCGAACTTCCACGGCCGGACCACCACGATCGTCTCGTTCTCGACCGACGAGACCGCGCGTGCGGACTTCGGCCCGTTCACGCCGGGCTTCGTCACGGTGAAGTACGGCGACGCCGCCGCGCTGCGCGACGCGATCACGCCGCGCACGGCCGCGGTGCTGCTGGAGCCGGTCCAGGGCGAGGCCGGCGTCATCGTGCCGCCGGAGGGCTACTTCGCCGACGTCCGCGCGGCGTGCGACGAGCACGGCGTGCTGCTGATCGCCGACGAGATCCAGTCCGGCCTGGCCCGCACCGGCACGGTGCTGGCGCTCGACCACGAAGGCGTCCGCGCGGACCTCTACACGCTGGGCAAGGCCCTCGGCGGCGGCATCCTGCCGGTATCGGCGGTGGCCGGGCGCCGCGACGTGCTGGGCGTGCTGAAGCCGGGCGAGCACGGCTCGACCTTCGGCGGCAACCCCCTGGCCTGCGCGGTCGGGCGCGCGGTGGTCAAGCTGCTGAACACGGGTGAGTTCCAGCAACGGTCGACGGAACTGGGCGCGCACCTCCAGACGCGGCTGGGCGAGCTGATCGGCACCGGGCTGTCCGAGGTCCGCGGGCGCGGGCTGTGGGCGGGCATCGACATCGCCCCGGGCGGGCCGTCCGGCCGCGAGGCGTCCGAGGCGCTGGCGACGCGCGGCGTGCTCTGCAAGGAGACGCACGAGCGCACGCTGCGGGTGGCGCCGCCGCTGGTGATCACCCGCGAGGAGCTGGACCGCGGCATCGACGCGATCGCCGCGGTCATCCGCCCCTGAACCACCGGATGCCGCCGGGTGAGCCTCCCACCCCGGCGGCATCCGGAGCACAACGTCCTGCACCCCGAAGCCGTGAATGGCACATTGAGGGACTTCAAGTCCGTGAATGTGCCATTCACGGCTTTCGGGGACATTCGGTCCGGATGGGACGTTGGGTGGGTATGGGATCAGGGGACTGGGTGGAGCGGCCGCTCGTCGGCGCCGACAGCGTCACGCCGGCCGAGCTTTACGAACGGGGGAAGCGGCTCCGGGACAAGACTCCCGCCGCCGTGCACGACCACGAGGCCGCCGGGGCAGACCGGCCGAGCCCGAAGCAGTACTTCGACGCCAGCGACGCCGGCCGGCTCCCCGAGCTGACCGAACTGCGCCGGGAACGCATGCTCGCGTCGCCGTTCACCTTTTTCCGCGGCGCCGCCGGGCTGATGGGCGCCGACCTCGCCGGCACGCCGTCGTCCGGGCTCACCGCGCAGCTGTGCGGCGACGCCCACGCCGCCAACTTCGGGCTCTACGGCACGCCCGAAGGCAAGATCGTGATGGACATCAACGACTTCGACGAGACCGTCCCGGGCCCGTGGGAATGGGACCTCAAGCGGCTCGCGGCCAGTCTCGTGCTCGCCGGCCGCGAGGGCGGCATCGGCGATTCCGGTTGCCGCGAAGCCGCCGAAGACGCCGTGAAGTCCTACCGCCGCACCATCCGCGCGCTCGCCGACCTGCCGTTCCTGCGCAGCTGGAACGCGCTGCCGGACTCGTCGGTGCTGTCGAAGGCCCGCGCGGACGAGCTGATCGACGACTTCGCCGACGCCGCCGAGAAGGCCCGCAAGAACGACAGCGCGAAGGTCTCCGCGAAGTGGACCGAGCGCATCGACGACCACGAGACCGGCCTGGCTCGTCACCGGTTCGTCGAGGACCCGCCGGTGCTGACCCACGTCGACGATGCGACCGCGGAGGCCGTCGCCGCCGGCCTGGTGTCCTATGTGGACACCCTGCGCGAGTCGCGGCGGACGCTCATCGCGCGGTACCGGATCGCCGACGTCGCCTTCCGCGTGGTCGGCACCGGCAGTGTCGGGCTGCGCAGCTACGTCGCCCTGCTGCACGGCAACGACGACGAAGACCTGGTGCTGCAGGTGAAACAGGCGCAGAAGCCCGCGCTGGCGCCGTACCTGGACCTCCCGGAGGCCGAGCACGAAGGACGCCGGATCGTCGACGGCGCCCGGCTGGTGCAGGCCGAGACCGACGTCCTGCTCGGCTGGACCACGATCGACGGCGTCCCGTACATCGTCCGCCAGTTCCGGAACCTCAAGGGCGACATCGACCCGTCGGAGCTGGAGCGCGACCACCTCGACGACTACGGCCGCCTGGCGGGTGCCCTGCTGGCTCGCGCCCACACGCGCTCACTGCACCCGAAGCTCCTCGCGGGCTACTTCGCCGACGACTCCGAACTGGACGAAGCGTTGGGCGCGTACGCGGTGCGGTACGCCGACCGGACGGAAGCCGACCACGCCGCCTTCTCGGCGACCTAGGTCGCCACCAAAGCCGCGACGTCGGCCGCGCAGCCCCACGCCAACGTGATCCCCGAACCGCCGTGGCCGTAGCAGTGCACGACCTCGCCCACCCGTTCCAGCCGCACCACCGGCCGGAACGGGCGCAGGCCCACCGCGGACCGCAGCACCTCCGCACCCGCCAAGGCCGGGACCAGCTCGCGGCAGCGGCGCACGATGTCCGCCGTCACGCCCGGGTTGGGCTCGACGTCACCGCGGCCCGGCTCCTCCGTGCCGCCGCAGACCACGTGGCTGCCGTGCGGGATGACGTACGTGACGCCCGGGCCCGTCTCGTCGACCACGAACTCCGTCAGGCCCGGGTCGCTCAGGTGCACGACCTGCCCGCCGACCGGGACCATCGAGCCGTCGCCGGCCAGGGGGCCCGCGCCGAGGCCCGCCGCGTTGACCACCGGGCCGAGGTCCGCCAGCGACGTCAGCGACCGGTACTCGACGCGCGCGCCCAGCGAGACCACCTGAGCCAGCAGCCACTCCAGGTACACCGGCGGGTCGACCAGGGCCGTCGTGAACACCAGGTGGCCGCCGTCGCGCACCGGGTCGATCATCGCCGGCAGCCACTGCGGCTCGGGTTCGCCCGGGGCCAGCAGGACCCGCCCGCGGCGGAAGCGCACCCCGGGCGCCTCCTGCGCGCGCAGCACGGCCAGGGTCTCGGCGGTCCAGCGCACGATCCGCTTGTCCGGGCGGCGCACGGGCGGGTACAGCACCCCGCCCGCGGTCGCCGACGTCGTCTCCCCCGGCGGAGCCGCCGCGACGACCGTGACGTCGTGTCCCGCGCCGGCCAGCCGGTACGCGCAGCTCAGGCCGATGATCCCGGCCCCCGCCACCGTGATGTGCATCCGTTCCTCCTCTCCCGGCATCGTGGCAGACGGGTGCGTCACGGAGTCACGGCTACCCTCTCGCGGGTGAGGACGATGTGGGTGCCGGCCGCGGTCTGCGGGCTGCTCGCGGTGCTGCTGGGGCTGCCGTTCGCCGGCGGGACCACGCCCGGCGCCGTGGACGCGACGGTCGCCGGCTGGATAGCGCACCTGAGCCCGGGCGTGCTGCGGGCGCTGGTCCTGCCGACCGAGCCGTACGTGGTGCTCCCCCTCGGCGTGCTCGCCGTGGTGCTGTGCCTGCGCGCCGGTCGGCGGACGGACGCGGTGTTCGCGCTCGGCGCGCCCGTGCTGGCGATCCTGCTGACGAGCTGGCTGCTGAAGCCGCTCTACGACCGGTGGAAGAACGACACGCTGGTCTACCCCAGCGGCCACACGGTGAGCCTGGTCGCGGTGCTGACCGTGCTCGTCCTCGTCACGCGCAGGGTGTCCGTCGTGGTGCTCGCCGCACTGGCGCTGTCCGCCGCGACGATCGGCCTGGTCGGGATGGGGTACCACTACCTGACCGACGTCGTCGGCGGGACGCTGTTCGCGGTCGCCGTCGTGCTGCTCACGTGGCCGGCGCCGCGTCCCGAGCCAGCGCCGTCAACCGGCTGACCGCGCGCAGGTACTTCTTGCGGTAACCGCCGTTGACCATCTCCTCGGTGAACAGCGACGGCAGCGGCTCCCCCGAGACGACCACCGGGATCGCCCGGTCGTAGAGCCGGTCGGCGAACGCGACCAGCCGCAGGGCCACGTTCTGGTCCGGCGCCGGGTGGACACCGCGCAGGTGCACGCGGGTGACCCCGTCGAGCAACCGGCCGTAGCGCGAAGGATGCAGCGAAGCCAGGTGCTCGCACAGCGCCTCGAAGTCGTCCACAGTGGACCCTTCGTGCGCGGCGACGGACTCCTCGAGGACGTCGGGCGGGACCGGCGGCGGCGCGTCCGGCAGGCCGCGGTGGCGGTAGTCCGGGCCGTCGACGCGCACCACGCCGAACCGGGCCGACAGCGACTGGATCTCGCGCAGGAAGTCCTCGGCGGCGAACCGGCCCTCACCGAGTTTCTCCGGCAGCGTGTTCGACGTCGCCGCGATGTGCACGCCGGCGTCCATGAGCTCCTGCAGCAGCCGCGTGACCAGCGTGGTGTCGCCCGGGTCGTCCAGCTCGAACTCGTCGATGGCCAGGATCCGGTGCTCCGAGAGCCGCCGCACGGCCTCGGCGAAGCCCAGCGCGCCGACCAGGTGGGTCAGCTCGACGAACGTGCCGTACGCCTTGGGCGAGGGCGCCGCGTGCCAGGCCGAAGCGAGCAGGTGGGTCTTGCCGACGCCGAACCCGCCGTCCAGGTAGAGCCCCATCGGCCCGGCCGGCTCCGAAGAACCGCCGAAGAGCTTGAAGCGCTTCTTCTCCTTGCGCGCGCCGACCTTGGCGGCGAACGCCGAGCAGGCCTCGACCGCGGCGGCCTGGCTGGGCTCGTCCGGGTTCGGGATGTACGTGTCGAACCGGACCGCGTCGAACCGCGGGGGCGGCACCAGCGCACCGATCAGCTCGTCGGCGGACAGCTCGGGACGGCGGTCGGTGAGGTGCGCGGGCATGGTCGCAGAGCCTAACGGCGCCGCGCGACCCGGCGAGCGGCGATGTCCCCCGGTCGAGACGCACTTCACGCCCATGCTGGGATTGTCGCGTGCGGAGCGTGTGGCCCTCTTCGACGGGCGAACTGACCGGGGCCGACCTCGAGGAGATCTACGCCTACCCGGCGGCGGTCGACCGCCCCTGGGTGCAGGTCAACTTCGTCGCCTCGGCCGACGGCGCCGTCGAGGTCGACACGACGTCGGCGGGCCTTTCGCACGCCGCCGACCGGCGGGTCTTCCTGCTCGGGCGCGACCTCGCCGACGTGATCCTGGTCGGCGCCGGCACCGCCCGCGCCGAGGACTACCGCGGGGTCGTCGCGGGCCCGAAGCGCCTGGAACGCCGCCGCCGGCTCGGATTCGACGGCGTCCCGCCGATCGCCGTCGTGACGCGCACCGCGGAGCTCGACCCGGCGTCGCGGCTGTTCACCGAGACCGTCGTACCCCCGATCGTGGTCACCACGGAGTCCGCGCCGACCGGCGCCCTCGAAGCCGCCGGGGCGGAGATCCTGCGCGCGGGCACCGGCGACGTCGACGTCCGGCGCGCGCTCGAGCTGCTCGCCGCGCGCGGGCTGCGCCGCGTCGCCTGCGAGGGCGGGCCGCGGCTGTTCGGCCGGCTCGTCGCGGACGACCTCGTCGACCAGCTGTGCCTGACCGTCGCGCCGCTGCTGGTGGCCGGCCCGGCGGCCCGGATCGCCGCGGGACCGGTGGCCGTGCCGCGGCGGCTCGCGCTGGCGTCGATCCTGGTCGAGGACGGCTTCACGTTCCTGCGTTACCGCCGGGACGCGGGGTGAGCGACGACGCCGGCCTGGTCACCCGGGCCGCGGCCGGCGACGACACCGCGTTCGGCGCGCTCGTGCGGCGGCACACCCCGCGGATGTACCGCGTCGCGCTGCGGATCACCGGCAGCGCCGCCGAAGCCGAGGACGTCGTGCAGGATTCGTGGCTCGCCGCGTGGCGCTCCCTCGCGTCCTTCCGGCACGAGTCCGCGGTGTCGACCTGGCTCTACCGCGTGGTCACCAACAGCGCGCTCGCGCTGCTGCGCCGTCGCCGTCCCACGGTCTCCCTCGACGAGCCCACCGACCGGTCCACTGTGGACAGTGCGCTGCTCGCCGCCGCGGTCCCGGGCCCCGAAGGCCGCGTCGTGCGAGCCGAGGAGGTCGACGCGGTGCTGCGCGCGATCGGGCGGCTGGAGGTGTCGCAGCGCGTGCCGCTGGTGCTGCGCGAACTGGAGGGCCTGAGCTACGAAGAGGTCGCCGAGGTGCTCGACGTGAACGTCGGCGCCTTGCGCTCGCGGCTGCACCGGGCCAGGGTGGCGCTGCTCGCCGAATTGAGGGAGCGGTGATGGCCGAGCTTCAGGACCCCGAGCGGGACCCCCGCTGGGACGCCGTGCGCGCCGCGGCCCGGCGCCGGGTGCCGACGCCGCCCGGGCTGGTCGAACGCGTGCTGCGGGCCGTCGCGCGCGGCCACCGGACGGCCGTGGAGGTGCCCGGCGAGACGGGCAGCCTGCGCGTCACCGAAAACGTCGTCGCGCGGCTCGCCTCGGCGATCGCCGCCGAGCGGGCGCCCGGCGAGGTGCGGGTTTCGGCCGTCGCGGTCGAGGACGACGCCGTGCAGGTGCTCGTGTCGGTGCGGTTCGGCGTCGCCGCCGACGCGGTGGCCGAAGCGCTGCGGCAGGAGATCACCACGGAGCTGTCCCACCGGCTCGGCGTCGCCACGACGGTGAACGTGCACGTCGTGGACGTCCACCGCGGCTAGCCGTTCCCCCGATCGGGGGACCTTGCGTGAGGTTCTCGCCTTCGCGGGCATCGTACGGGCGAGAGACCGCCGCGAGAGGAGCCCGCACGCATGCACCCGGAACGGACCGAAAGCCCCGGCACGGTGACCCCGCTCAACGAAGACGGCGCCGCCGGCCGCACCACGATCTCGTCGGTCGTCGTGCAGAAGGTGGCCGGCCTGGCCACCCGCGAGGTCGCCGGGGTGCACGCCCTGGGCGGCGGCGGGGTGTCGCGCGCGCTCGGCGCCCTGCGCGAACGCATCCCCGGCTCCGGCACGGTGACGACCGCCGGCGTCGCGGTGGAGGTCGGCGAGAAGCAGACGGCGATCGACCTCGACGTCGTCGTCGAGTACGGCGCGCGCATCGCGGACGTCGCCCGCGCGGTGCGGCGCAACGTGATCACCGCCGTCGAGCAGATCACCGGGCTCGAGGTGATCGAGGTGAACATCGCCGTCAACGACATCCACCTGCCGGGCGAGGAAGAGCCCGAATCGACGCGGGTGGAATGACCGGGCGCGGCACGGGCGACGCGGCGGGCCGGGCGGCCTTCCGCGCGTTCGTGCGCGCGCACCACCCGGACGTGGGCGGCGATCCGGCGGAGTTCGCGGCCGGGCTGGCCCGGTTCCGGGCGGAGTCCGCCCGGGTGTCCGAAGTGGACTCCCGCTACGACGCCCCGGTGAGCTTCGTCGAGCGCCGCCGCGGGATCGCGGCCGTCGTGGCGCGGTTCCGCCGCCGCCGCCGCCGTCCGCCCCGGGTGCGCTGAGGCGCACCTTCCGTACCGTCCAAGCCGTCCTAGGAGGACATGTGAACGCAACGCAGACCGGGCTCCTGGCCGGGCTGATCCTCGGCCTGGCCGCGACCCAGGGGTTCACCGCGTTCCTGGTGACCCTGGCCCTCGGCATCATCGGCCTGGTCGCCGGCCGGGTCCTCGACGGCGAGCTCGACCTCGGCGAGCTCTTCGGCAAGGGCCGCGACAAGTGAGCCGCGTCCTGGACGTGCCGCGCGAGCTCGCCGAACCGGCCGAGCGCGGCACGCTCACCGTCGGGCACGCCGTGGTGCGCAAGGTCGCCCAGCACGCCGCCGACCAGGTCCCGGGCACCACGCGCGACGGCAAGAAGGGTGCCAAGGCCAAGGTCGGCGGCCTCGACAACGACGTCGACCTCGCGCTCGACCTCGCGCTGCGGTACCCGGCGCCGGTGCGGACGGTCGTCGACGTCGTGCGGGAGAAGGTCACCGACGAGGTCGAACTGCTCACCGGCTACCGCGTGCGGACCCTGGCCGTGACGGTGTCCGCGCTCCTGCCGGACGTGCCACCGAGGGTGCGGTAGCCGTGCGCCCGCTCGTCCGCCTCCTGTCCGCCCTGCTCGCCCTGGCCTTCGCGGCCGCCGGCGCGCTGCTCGCGCTCGAAGTCGGCTGGCACTGGTGGCGCCCGGCCTCGGGCCCGCTGCTCGTGCCGTGGCCGCGCTGGCAGGCCGGACTGGCGTCGCTGGGCTGGGACGCCTACGCGGTGCGCGTCGGCGCCGGCTTGGTCGCCGCCGCCGGCCTGGTCCTGCTGCTGTGCGCGCTGGCCGCCAAGAGCCGCGCGATCCGGCTCACCGACCCGGCCGACGAGGTGAGCGTCTCGACGTCGCCGCGTTCGCTGGCCCGGCTGGTCGGGCTCGCCGTGCGCGCGCAGGACAACGTCGCCGGCGCGACGGTCACCGCGAGCGCCCGCCGCGTCCGCGTCCGCGCGAAGAGCGCCCTCGAAACCGAAGGCGAGCTGCGGCCGCGCCTGCTGGCGACGGTGTCCGCACTGCTCGACGACGTCCCGCTCGTGCGGCGGCCGAAGGTCTCGGTCGTCGTCGACTCCCCCAAGGACCGCCGATGACGAAGTCCGTCGCCGCGAAGGCGCTTTCCCGGTCATACACCGGCGAACGCACGCTGACGTTCCTCGTCGGGCTGTTCGCCCTGCTCGGCGGAGCGCTCGCCCTGGTGGTCGGCTTCGGCGTGCTCGGCGAGTTCCGCGGCCGCCGGCCGCTGCTCGACCCGATGGCCCTCGAGTGGCTCGGCGGCCACGCCACGCCCGCCCGGATCGTCGCGATCGTGCTCGGCGTCCTGCTGCTCGTGCTCGGCCTGCGGGGGACGCTGCGGTCGCTGCGCCCGGAGCCGCGGCCCGACGTGGACCTCGACCGCACCGAAGGCGCGGAGCTCGTCGTCACCGCCGCCGCGATCTCCGGCGCGGTCCAGGCCGACGCGGAACAACTCGACGGCGTCAGCCGGGCCCGGGTCCGCGCGGTCGGCTCGCGGACGGCTCCGGCGTTGCGCGTCACGCTGTGGCTGCACGAGGGCACGGACCTCAAGAGCGTCTGGGAAGACCTGGACGCGCGCGTCCTGACGAGGGCGCGGGAGTCGCTCGGGCTCGACGTCCTGCCCACCGCCGTGCGCCTGGAACTCGACACGAGCGCGCCGAAACGCGTGCGCTGAGCGGCGTCTTTCCGCAGAATGCCCGCATGCCCCTACCGCTGCAGTCGCCGCTGAAGCCGATGCTCGCCAAGCCCGCGAAGGCCATCCCGGACTCCGGTGGCCTGCTGTTCGAGCCGAAGTGGGACGGCTTCCGCTGCATCGTCTTCAAGGACGGCGACGAGCTGTACCTGCAGTCCCGCGCGGAAAAGCCGTTGAACCGGTACTTCCCGGAAGCGGTCGCGCGGCTGCTGGAGATCCTGCCGCCGCGGGTCGTGCTGGACGGCGAGCTCGTCGTCGCGCGCGGCGGCCGGCTGAACTTCGACGCGCTCACCGAGCGGATCCACCCCGCCGAAAGCCGCATCACGCTGCTGGCGGCCGAGCAGCCCGCCGAGTTCGTCGCCTTCGACGTCCTCGCGCTCGACGACGAACCGCTCCTCGACGAACCGACGTCGGTCCGCCGCGAACGGCTCGTCGAACTGGCCGGCGACCGGTTCGCGCTCACCCCGGCCACGACCGATCCCGCCACCGCGCGGCACTGGTTCGAGCTGTTCGAGGGCGCGGGCCTCGACGGCGTCATCGGCAAGCCGCTGGACGAGCCGTACACGCCCGGCAAGCGCGTGATGCTCAAGTACAAGCACCTGCGCACCGCCGACTGCGTCCTGGCCGGGCTGCGCTGGCACGTCGACGGCGGCCCCGGCGAGCTCGTCGGGTCGTTCCTGCTCGGCCTCCACGACGACCAGGGCGTGCTGCACCACGTCGGCACCATCGGGTCGTTCCCCAAGGACCGCCGCCGCGAACTCGCCGAAGAGCTCGCGCCGCTGGTCACCGACGGCGAAGACCACCCCTGGGGCGGTCGCGCGCAGGGCGAAGGCCAGCGCATCCCCGGCGGCATCACCCGCTGGCGCGCCACCGAGCACGAATGGGTGCCGCTGCGGCCCGAGCGCGTCGTCGAGGTCGCCTACGAGAACACCGAAGGCGGGATGCCGTCGCGGTTCCGGCACAACGCGCGGTTCAAGCGGTGGCGCCCGGATCGCGAACCCGCGTCTTGCGACTACACGCAGCTGGAGGAACCCGCCCGCTACGACCTCGACGCCGTGTTCCGCGGCCAGGTGGTGCGCACCCGCTAACCCGCGTCCCACACCGGCCGTGCGAAGCTCGGCGGTGCAATGCCTGTGATCGACGTGAGGACCTCGCCCGTGCGCCGCCGTTCCCGTCTCCTGGTCGCGCTGCTCGCCCTGGCCTCCGCCGCGGGCTGCGCCGCCGGGCCGTCGGTCCGCCCGGCCCTGGTCGAGAACGACGGCAAGACGACGGCCGCGTCGCCCTCGGGCACGCCCGCGGTGCCACTGCCGCCGCTGGGCGAACCGCAGTCGCCGTCACTGCGGTGGGCCGACTGCGACGACGACACCCGGCAGCGGATCGGCACCCCGGCCGTCCCGGACACGCTGCACTTCACGTGCGCGCGGGTCACCGCGCCGCTCGACGCGCCCGGCGAGGCCCGGCGTTCGGTCGTGCGGCTGCTGGCGCTGAAGGTCGGGTCCGGGCCGGTGCCGCTGGTCGTGGTCAACGACGTCGACGGCGACCCGGGCACGGTGTACGCCGCGCGGCTGGCGGCGACGCTGCCGCCGGCGTTCCTGGAGAAGTTCTCGCTGGTCGGCCTCGACCGGCGCGGCACCGGGCTCTCCGGCGCCGTCCAGTGCGTGCCCCCTGAGATCCGGCACGACCTGATCGACGCCGACCCGGACCAGGGCGACCTGCAGGACGTGCTGGACGCCGCGCGCAAGGCCGGCCAGCAGTGCGCGATCGAGCTGGACGACTCCCAGACCGCGCTGGACAGCTGGCGCACTGCGGGCGACCTCGACGAACTGCGCAAGCAGCTGGGCATGGAACGGCTGAGCGCGCTCGGCCGCGGCGACGGCTCGAAGGTCCTCGCGGAGTACGCGGTGCGCTTCCCCGGGCAGGTCGGCCGGATGGTGCTCGACGGCGTCCCCGACCCGGGCGCGGACACCGCGGCGGTGCTGGACGCGGTCGCCGCCGGCGCCCAGTCCACGCTGGACGCCTTCGCCACGGACTGCGCGGCGCGCAAGTGCGCCCTCGGCGACCCGAAGGCCGCCCTCGCCACGCTCACCGGGCAGCTGCGGCAGAACATCGCGCCGCTGACCGACGACGGCGTCGCGTTCGGGCCGGGGGTGGCGATGTTCGCCGTCTACTCGGGACTGGCGCAGCGCTCGCGGTGGCCGGAGCTGGCCGACGCGATCGCGGCGGCGCGGTCGGGGGACATCAGGCCGCTGGCGGCGTTCGCCACGCCGGCGCTGCACGACTCGCGCGCGCAGCCGTCCCGGCTCGACGCCACGGTCGCGACCCGCTGCAACGACAGCCAGACGCGGCTCTCGGCCGACCAGCTCGACCAGGTCGTGGCCGGGATGCGGGCGAAGTACCCGCAGTTCGGCGCGGTCGTCGCCCAGCAGCTGGCCTGGTGCGGGCCGTGGCCGGTGCGGACCGAGCCGCTGCCCGCGGCGGGCGGGCCGGGCGCGCCGCCGATCCTGGTCGCGGCCACCGCGGCCGACCCGGTGACGCCCCAGCTCGGCAGCACCCGCGCGGCGGACCAGATGCCGTCGGCGGTGACGATCACGTGGCAGGGCGCGGGCCACGGCGCGGTGGGCGGGTCCCCGTGCGTCACGGACGCGGCCCGCGCGTTCCTGGTGGACGGCAAGATCCCGGCCGACGGCACCCTCTGCCCCGCCTGAAAGGGGCATCACGCGTGATCAGAGGGGCATCACGCGTGATTGAGCGGGCATCAGCGCGATGCCCGCCTGGACACAGGTAATGCCCCTGCAGACACGGGTGATGCCCGTCCAATCACGCGTGATGCCCCTCGGCGCACGCGTCGGCGCGGGTTACTGGCGGTAGGACTCGACCTCGGAGACCGGGCGGGCCGCGGCTTCGTCCGGGTTCTCGTGGAACTCGGTTTTCGCGCGCCGCTGCCGGAGCAGGTCCCAGCACTGGTCGAGCTGCTGCTCGACCGCGGTGAGGCGATCCTTGTCGCCGCCGCTCAGCCCCACCCCGACCGAGCGCGACCGGAGCTCGTGCTCCTCCGCGATCAGCTCGTCGATCCGGCCCAGGATTTCGCCGTCGGCCATCAGTTCCTCCTCGTACGGTTGCTCGGTGGAGACGCTACCCCGGCCCCGGGAATTCCCGCCGCACCCGGTTCGTTGACCAGGGCATGAGCACCGTTGAGCTGACTGCCGAGAACTTCGACCAGACGGTAAACGACAACGAGTTCGTCCTGATCGACTTCTGGGCGAGCTGGTGCGGCCCGTGTCGTCAGTTCGCGCCGGTCTACGAAAAGGCCTCCGAGAAGCACGACGACCTCGTGTTCGCGAGCGTCGACACCGAAGCGCAGCAGCAGCTCGCCGCCGCCTTCGACGTCCGCTCCATCCCGACGCTGGCCATCATCCGCGACAAGACGCTGATCTACGCCCAGCCGGGCGCGCTGCCCGAGCCCGCCCTCGAAGAGCTCATCAAGCAGGCTCGCGAGGTCGACATGGACGAGGTCAAGCGCAAGGCCGCCGAAGCCGAGGCTTCCGAGCAGGCCTGAGCCAGAAGCCGTGAAGGCCTCCTTACCGGCCATGAGAGCCGGTAAGGAGGCCTTCACGGCTTTCAGGACCGGGTGGCCAGGCCGCGCAGGAAGAACCCGAGGTTCGCCGGGCGCTCGGCGAGGCGGCGCATGAAGTAGCCGTACCACTCGTCGCCGTAGGGCACGTAGACGCGCATGCGCGAGCCCGCCGCCGCGATCCGCGCCTGCTCTTCCGGCCGGATGCCGTAGAGCATCTGGAACTCGTGGTCGTCGTCCTTCCGGCCGTTCTCCTCGGCCAGCGCGGCGGCGATCTCGATCATCCGCGGGTCGTGCGACGCCACCATCGGGTAGCCCCGGCCGGCCATCAGGACGCGCAGGCAGCGGACGTAGGACTTGTCCACTTCGGACTTCTCCGCGAAGGCCACCTCTTCCGGCTCGGCGTACGCGCCCTTGCACAGCCGCACGCGCGATCCCGGCCCGGACAGCTCGCGGCAGTCCTGCTCGGTGCGCCGCAGGTAGGCCTGCAGCACCGCGCCCACCCACGGGTACTCGCCGCGCAGCTCGCGCAGGATGCCGAGCGTCGAGTCCGTGGTGGTGTGGTCCTCCATGTCGAGCGTCACGGTCGCCCCGACCGCCTCGGCCGCCGCGCAGATCTTCCGCGCGTTCTCCAAGGCGACGTCCTCGCCGTCCGCCGGCAGGAACTGGCCCACCGCCGACAGCTTCACCGAGACGTCCGCGCCGTCGGCCAGCCCTTCCGCGGCCAGGGCCGAGAGCACGGCCTCGTAGGCCGCGACCGTGGCCGACGCCTGTGCGGCGTCGGTGGTGTCCTCGCCCAGGTGGTCGAGGGTGATCCGCCGGCCGTCCGCCGCCAGTTCCCTGGCGACGCGGACGGCGTCGGCGGTCTCGGACCCGGCGACGAACCGGCGCACCACGGATCGCGTGGCGGGCACCGCTTCGACGAGCCGCCGGATGCCCTTCGACCGGGCGGCGGCGAGCAACGGGGCACGCAACATGACGGACCTCCCTCAGCCCTGGTGCGGGTAGCGGACGCTGGTCGGCGGGACGAACGTCTCCTTGATGGAGCGGGGGCTCGTCCAGCGCTGCAGGTTGAAGATCGAACCCGCCTTGTCGTTGGTGCCCGAGGCCCGCGCGCCGCCGAACGGCTGCTGGCCGACGACGGCCCCGGTCGGCTTGTCGTTGACGTAGAAGTTGCCGGCGGTGAACTTCAGCGCTTCGGACGCCTTCGCCACGGCCGTGCGGTCGTTGGCGATGATCGCGCCGGTCAGCGCGTACGCGGCGGTCTCGTCGACCAGCTTGAGCACGGCGTCGAAGTCGCCGTCTTCGTAGACGTAGACCCCGAGGATCGGGCCGAAGTACTCGGTGCTGAAGATCTCGTGCGCCGGGTCGTCGGTGACGAGGATCGTCGGCTGGACGAAGTAGCCGTCTTCGTCGTCGGCCGTGCCGCCGGTGAGGACCTCCACCGAGGCGTCGTTCTTGACCCGCTCGAACAGCTCCGCGTGCTTGGTGAACGCGCGCCGGTCGATCACCGCGCCGCCGAAGTGCGACAGGTCGGTGACGTCGCCGTAGGACAGCGCCTCGGTCTCGGCGACCAGACCGTCCTTCAGCCGGTTCCAGACGCTGCGCGGGACGTACGCGCGCGAAGCGGCGGAGCACTTCTGGCCCTGGTACTCGAAAGCGCCGCGGACCATCGCCGTGCGCAGGACGTCGACGTCGGCCGACGGGTGCGCGACGATGAAGTCCTTGCCGCCGGTCTCGCCGACCAGCCGCGGGTAGCCGCGGTAGCCCGCGATGTTCGCGCCGACCGTGGCCCACAGGTGCTGGAACGTCGCGGTGGAGCCGGTGAAGTGGATGCCGGCCAGGTCGCGGTGGGTCAGGGCGACCTCGGAGACGGCCTTGCCGTCACCGGGCAGCAGGTTGATGACGCCCGGCGGCATGCCCGCCTCTTCGAGCAGCCGCATGGTCAGGTGCGCGGCGAACGACTGCGTCGGCGACGGCTTCCACAGCACGGTGTTGCCCATCAGCGCGGGCGCGGTCGGCAGGTTGCCGGCGATCGCGGTGAAGTTGAACGGCGTGATCGCGTAGACGAAGCCCTCGAGCGGGCGGTGCTCCAGCCGGTTCCACACGCCGGGCGAGCTGATCGGCTGCTCGGTCAGCACGCGACGGCCGAACTCGACGTTGAAGCGCCAGAAGTCGGCGAGCTCGCAGGCGGCGTCGATCTCGGCCTGGGTCGCGGTCTTGGACTGGCCGAGCATGGTGGCGGCGTTGAGCGTGGCGCGCCACGGGCCGGTCAGCAGGTCGGCGGCGCGCAGCAGGATCGCGGCGCGGTCGTCGTAGGACAGCGCGCGCCACTCCGGCGCGGCCTTCGCGGCCGCCGCGATGGCGTCGGTCGTGTCCTGCTGCGTGGCGCTGTGGATGGTGCCCAGCACGTGGCGGTGGTTGTGCGGCTGGACGACCTCGATCTTCTCGCCGCCGCCGAGCCGCTGCTCGCCCCCGACGGTGATCGTGAGGTCGACGGGTTCCGCCTGGCCCAGCCGCTTGAGCGCACCCTCGAGTTCCGCGCGCTCAGCGCTGCCCGGCGCATACGTCAGCACCGGCTCGTTCTTCGGGGCGGGGGTCTGGGTCACGGCGTCCACGGCGGCTCCTCTGCAGCGCTGTACGTCTCTGATGCCCCGAACGGTAACTCCGGACACGCTTCGGCGGCTTGTCCGAAAGGCTAAAATCAATCAGGTGACCTTGGCCGATCGGATAACATCGTTGCGCCACGTGCTGGCCACCCTCGGGGAACCGCTGGTCGAGGTCGTCGTGGCTCCGCACGGCCTGGGCGTCCCGGTCACCGACGTCGTGATCCTCGATCCCGAAGACCCCTTGGAAGCCTCGTCAGGCGACCTGGTGCTGGTGATCGGCGCGCGCGGCCGGGCGGCGGCGCCCGCGATCCGCGCGGCCGGGCGCGGCGGGGCGGCCGCGGTGGCGGTCAAGGGCGCGACGGGTGCCGACGTCGCCGCCGACGCGGGCGTCGCACTCTTAACGGTCGGCGCCGAGGCACGCTGGGAGCAGGTGGAGTCGCTGGCCCGCGGGGTCGTCGAGGCGGCCCGCGCGGGTGGCGAAGCGGCCAGCGGCGAGGTGCTCGGCGACCTGTTCGCCCTGGCCCAGACGATCGCGACGCTCACCGGCGGCCTGGTCAGCATCGAGGACACGGCGAACCGCGTCCTCGCGTACTCACGGGCGGGAGACGAGGTCGACGAGCTGCGGCGGCTGTCGATCCTCGGCCGCGAAGGCCCCGAACGCTACCTCGCGATGCTGCGCGAATGGGGCGTCTACCAGCGGCTTCGCGCCGGCGAGGGGATCGTCCGGATCGACGAACGACCGGAGCTGGGCATCCGCCGGCGCATCGCGGCGGGCATCCACGCGGGCAAGCAGCCGCTCGGCACGATCTGGGTCCAGGAAGGCGCCCAGCCGCTCACCGAACGCGCCGAGACGGCCCTGCTCGGCGCCAGCCGCACCCTCGCGCCGCAGCTGATCCGCGCCCGCACGCTGCCCAGCCCGGAGCTGCGGCTGCGGGAAGACCTCCTCGCGAGCCTGCTGGAAGGGCGGCTGGACGCGGAGTCCGTCGCGGACGACATCGGCGCCGACCCGGCCCGGCCCGCCCAAGTCCTGGCGTTTTCGCTGGAGCGATCGGACAACCGGCAGCTGCGGCGGGCCGAACTGGTCCACCTCATCGCCGTCCACACGGCGGCCTACCGGCGCAGCGCGCTGGTGAGCGTGATCGGCGGCCGCGTCTACGCGCTGCTGCCGGACCTGCCCGAGCACTCCGACGCGGCGGTGCTGGCGCTGGCCCGGGAGATCGTCGGCACGGCGCGGCGGCACCTGGACGTCCCGGTGCGGGCGGCGCTCGGCGGCGTGGTCCCGCGGCTGTCGGACGCGGCCGCGTCCCGGGGCGACGCCGACCGCGTCCTGGCGGCGATGGCCCGCGGGCACTGGCCGGCCGACGTCGCCTCGCTGGCCGACGTCCGCGCCGAGGTGCTGCTGTCGGAGGTGCTGGCGTTCCTGGGCGGGCAGCCGCGCATCCGCGACCCGCGGCTGACGTCGCTGGTGGAGCACGACACCGAGCACGGCGGGATCCTGGTCCCGGCGGTCCTGGCGTGGCTCGACGCGTTCGGCGACGTCCGCGCGGCGGCCCGGGTGCTGAACATCCACCCCAACACGGTCCGCTACCGCGTCCGGCGCGCCGCCGAAGTGTCCGGAGTGGACTTCGAGGACCCGGCCCAGCGCATCCTTACTCAGCTGCAGCTGAGGCTCTGATCCTGCTAGCTTCGCCGGCGTGGATCTCTTCACACGCACGTGGGCGGCGTTGCGGGCCGCGGTCGCCGCCCTGCCCGACGACGACTTCGCGAAGCCGTCCGGCTGCCGGGGGTGGCTGGTCCGGGACCTGGTGTGCCACCTGGTGATCGACGCCCAGGACGTCCTGATCACGCTCGTGACGCCGGCTTCCCCGGCGGTGACGCACGACGCGGTGACGTACTGGGCGGTGTCTTCCGAACCGCCCTCCGGCGACGATCCGCTGGACGCGCTGATCGTCCGCCTGTCGGCGGCGTACGAGGACCCGGCGCTGCTGAAGTTCCACCTCGACGACGTCGGCGCGGCGGCGGGCCGCGCGGCCGGGCTGGCCGACCCGGGGATGCGGGTGGCGACGCAGGACATGGTGCTCACCGCGGGCGACTACCTCTCCGCGTACGTGCTGGAGTGGACTTTGCACCACCTGGACCTGGTGGCCCACGTGCCTTCGGTGCCGGGACCGCCGGCCGAAGGCCTGGCGCGGACGCGGTCGATGCTGGAGAAGATCGCGGGGGCGGAGTTCCCGCCGTCGTTCTCCGACCCGGACGTGCTGCTGGTGGCGACGGGCCGCCGCTCGCCGACGGACGCCGAGCGCGAGGCCCTGGGCGACCTGTTCGCGCGGCTGCCGTTCATTCTCGGGTGAGCTCCGGGAATTGCCCCCGGTAATTCTTCGACGCGATATCCGGGTATCGGGAAATCGCCTCACGCAAGCGCGGGAAGATCGGCCAGTTCGGCGAGCGCGGCGAAAGAATCGAGCCGCGCGGATTGGTCGTAGGCGGCCGTCGTCGCGAGGACTTCGTCGGCGCCTGCGGCCGCGACGAGCGCGCCCAGGCGGTCCGCCACTTCGGCCGGCGTCCCCGAAATCTGGCCGTCCAGGGTCTCCTCGAGGCGCCTGCGCTCGCGGTCGGTCATCGGCAGCGCCAGGACCTCCGCGGGTGGCGACAGCGGCGGGAAGACGCCGTGGGAGCGCGAATACACCGTCGCCCACGCTTCCGAGACGAGCAGGCGGCGCGCGTCGGCCGCCGAGTCCGCGACGGCGATCGCCGACGACACGACGACGTACGGTTCCCGCGCCCACTCCGACGACCGGAAGCCGTCGCGGTAGCGCGTCACGGCTTCGGTCAGGGCGCGTTCACCGCGGACGGGCGCGATCACCAGCGGCAGCCCGAGCTCCGCGGCGAGGTCGGCGCCGGACCCTGTGGCCAGCAGGAACGGCGGCACGCGCAGCCCCTCGGCGGGGTAGGCGTGCACGCCCGGATAGGCGTGCTCGCCGGTGAAGAACCCGAGGAGCTCCCGCACCTGCGCGCCGAAGTCGTCGGCGGCTTCCTTGCCGTGCCCGAGCGCCTCGCGGACACCGCCGGTGAAGCCGACCGAGCGGCCCAGTCCCATGTCGATCCGGCCCGGGTGCAGTGCTTCCAGGACACCGAACTGCTCGGCGACGACCAGCGGCCGGTGGTTCGGCAGCATGACGCCCCCGGTGCCGACGCGGATCCGGCTCGTCGCGGCCGCGACGGCGGCGGCCAGCACGGTCGGCGCGGACCCGGCGACCCCGGGCACGCCGTGGTGCTCGGAAACCCAGAACCGGTGGTAGCCCAGCCGTTCGACGTCGGCGGCGAACGCGACGGTGTCCCTCAGCGCCCGCGCGGTCCCGCCGTCACGCCGCACCGGCGAGCGGTCGAGCACGGAAAGCTTCACCCCGGGTGCAACGCCCGGCGCGGGACGGGATTCCCGTCAGGGGCGCCACCGCTCGCTGTAGTCCGGGTGGTCGGTGTAGGGCAGGGCCAGCAGGCGCAGCGTGAGGCACCAGTTGGAGCCGGCCTCGTCGGCGGGCACGTGGCAGGTCTCACACCAGTATTCGCTGCCGTAGAGCGGAAAGCCGGGCACCTTCTCCGACACCGTGGTGCGGTGCGCGAGCAGGATCCGCCGGGTCGCCTCGATCTCGTTGATCATCTGGTTGACCGCGTCGAGATCCAGGTCGGTCAGCCCGCGGATCTTCTGCTCCACGGCGACCTTCGTCTCGCCGCGGTTCATGGCGTCACCGGCCTTGGCCTTGTTGACGGCCTGCATGATCATCGCCTGCCGCGCGCCCACGCGCGCGGCGAGGAAAGCGATCAGGTCGTCCACTGAGGGCCTCCCTCGAACTAGCCCCAGGACATGTCTCCGGGGAGTCGTCGATCCGGGAACGCACGTTACGCCGTCGGAGCCGGTGGTCGAGACCACCGAGGCGGCCGTACGCCATTTGTGACCCGAAAGGCGACAGCGGGCAGCGAACTGATCACTCCGCGTTTTCCGGTGTGGGCTTTCGATTAAGCCTTTGACGAGTTCTGGGGTGCGGAAGTGGCCCGCGGCACTGTTGTGGCGTTGATTACAGGCGGTATCGATCGAGGGAATTCCGGTGCCGCTGAGTAACACCGGACGCGGCCACGGCGTCAGTCCCGGGCACAAGAGTCTCGGAGGCAGCCATGTCCGTTCCCCTTCCGCCCGGCCCGCCGGTGCCGTATCCCCCGCCGCTCCCCGCCCGGCCACAGCGCCGGAAGTGGCCGTGGGTGGTCGGCGCGGCGCTCGTGATCCCCGCCCTGGCGCTGGGCGTCGTGCTCGCGATCGCCTCCGGCAAGACGTCCTCGAGCCCGTGCCTGGACCGGACCCAGGCGGCCCCGTGCGTCGGCCCCGGCGGAACCTGGGTCTCCGCCGACGGCGGGGTCCGGCCTCGCGACGCGGCGGCGCCCGCCACCACCAGTCCTTCGATTCCGGCCTTCGCCGCGCCGACCACCACCGAGCCCGTCCTCCCCGAGCCCACGGCGAAGGACTACTCCGTCGAGCTGGCGGTCATCTCCAAGCAGTGCTTCGGCTCAGCGGGGTGCAACGTCATCGTCGAACCGAAGCTGACCTTCCTCGGCGCGAGCACCCTGCTCTGGGAGTGCGACATCACCTACAGCATCTCGGGTGACAGCTCCGGGGAGCTGATCGAGACCGCCTACTCGCAAGGCGGCTCCTCCTATCGCGTCGACCGCACCGTCATGAGTACCAAGAACACCAAGGTCGTGCCCAAGGCGAGCGTGACGTCGGTCAGCTGCCGGAAGCCGTGACGTCACGCCTCCGGCCGCGCCTTGCTGGGCTGGACCCGCTTGGGCTCCCCCGGCATCTTCGGGTAGTCCGGCGGGTACGGCATGTCCCCCAGCCCGTGGTCGCGCAGGTCGCGCTCGTACCACTCCAGCGCCGTCTCCAGGCCGAACGCCTCCGCGTCCATCGCCTCGTGCAGGTCGCCGTGGGCGGCCAGGAACGCCGGGATCGTCAGCACGTCGAAGTCGTCCGCGTCGACCTCCGGCAGCAGGTCCCACGTCAGCGGCGTCGACACCGTGGCGCGTGGGGTGCCGCGGACCGACCAGCTCGACGCCACCGTGCGGTCGCGCGCCGCCTGGTTGTAGTCCAGGAACACGCGGCCGCCGCGCTCCTCCTTCCACCAGGCGATCGTCGCCTTCTCCGGGATCCGCCGCCCGACCTCGCGGCCCAGCGCGATCACCGCGTGGCGGACCTCGACGAAGTCCCACTCCGGCCGGATCCGCACCAGCACGTGCACCCCGCGGCCGCCGGAGGTCTTCGGGTAGCCCGTCAGCCCCGCGTCCGCCAGCACCTCGCGGACCACCTGCGCGACCTCGACCGCGTCGGCGAACCCGGCCCGGTCCGGGGGGTCCACGTCGATGCGCAGCTCGTCCGGGTGGTCCACGTCGGCGCGGCGGACCGGCCACGGGTGGAAGTCGAACGTCCCCAGGTTGGCCGCCCAGGCGAAGACGGCCGGCTCGGTCGGGCACACCTCGGCGGCCTTGCGGCCCGACGGAAAGGTGATCTCGGCGGTCTCCAGCCAGTCCGGCGCGCCCTTGGGCACGCGCTTGGCGTAGAACCACTCGCCCTCGACGCCGTCGACGTAGCGCTTCAGCGTGGTCGGCCGCTCGCCGATCGCCCGCAGCAGGGGCCCGCCGACGGCGATGTAGTGCTCGACGACCTGCCGCTTGGTGATGCCGCGCTGGGGGAAGTACACCTTGTCCGGGCTCGAGACGCGGACGGTGCGCCCGCCCACCTCGTACTCGACCGGGTCACCGTGCTTGGGCATGCGGTGCACGCTAGCGGTGATCGCGCCGCGCGGCCCCCGCGAACCTGCCCGCACTTTCACGTGAAAGTGCGGGCCCCAGGTGGGCACTTTCACGTGAAAGTGCCGTCTGTAGGCTGGAGCGGGTGTCCGGCCGCACCAAGCTGATCGTCGCGCTCGCCGTGGCCGCCCTCTTCGTGGCGGCCGTGGTGCTGCTGCCGATCCCCGGGCCCGCCGAGCTCCGGGCCTGGGCCGCCGCCACCGGGCCCGCCACCCCGCTCGTGCTGCTCGTGGCGTACTCGCTGCTCACCGTCGCGCCGATCCCGCGCACCGTCTTCAACCTGGCCGCCGGCCTGCTGGTCGGCACTGCCGCCGGGATCGCCATCGGCCTGGTCGCCACCACCGTCGCGGCCGGCCTGTCCTTCGGCCTGGCCCGGCTGCTCGGCCGCGACCTGGTCACCCGGCACCTGCACCGGTCCGCCGTCCGGAAGGTCAACGACCGGCTCTCCGACGGCGGCGTCCTCGCGATCACCTCGCTGCGGCTCATCCCGGTGGTGCCGTTCGCGCCGTTCAGCTACCTCTGCGGCGTGTCGTCCGTGCGGCCGGCCCCGTACCTGGCCGGTACGCTGCTCGGCAGCGTGCCGGGCACCGTCGCCGTGGTCGTCCTCGGCGACGCCCTGACCGGCGACACGCCGCCCGCGCTGCTCGCCTGCTACGGCGCGTTCGCGCTGGCCGGGGCGATCGGACTGGTCAGGGTGTTCCGGAAACGGGTCCCGGCGGGACCGGTGCCCGAACCGGAGCCCGCCGGACCGGCTGGCTGACGCGAACAGCACAAGGCCGACCGCTACACTCGATCGGGTGCGCGAAGCGGAAACGCGCTGAGCAGGGCCACCATCACCGGGAATTTCGTCAGGAGCAGCCGCCATCGACACCGGTCAGCTGATCGCGGGGCACTACCGCCTCGTCGAGCACATTGGTAGCGGTGCCATGGGAGTCGTGTGGCGCGCCACCGACGTGCGCCTCGAGCGCGACGTCGCGATCAAGCAGATCCTCCCCCAGCCGGGCGTGTCCGAGACCGAGCGCGACAACATGCGCCAGCGCGCGATGCGCGAGGCGAAGAACGCGGCCCGGTTCCAGCACCCGAACGCGATCGTGGTGTTCGACATCGCCGAGCACAACGGCGACCCGTGCCTGGTGATGGAGTACCTCAACGGGCCCAGCCTCTCCACGATCCTCGCCCAGGAGGGCACGCTCCCGCTCGGCCGGATCGCCCGCATCGGCGAGCAGGTGGCGTCCGCCCTGGTGGCCGCGCACCGCGCCGGGATCGTCCACCGCGACGTCAAGCCGGGCAACATCCTCATCGACGAGACCGGCACCGCGAAGATCACCGACTTCGGCATCTCGCGCGCGGCCGGCGACATGACGCTGACGGCCACCGGCCTGATCGGCGGCACCCCCGCCTACCTGGCGCCCGAGCTGGCCCGCGGCGCCGACCCGGTGCCCAGTTCCGACGTCTTCGCCCTCGGCGCGACCCTCTACCAGGCGATCGAAGGCACCACGCCGTACGGCAACACCACCAACCAGCTCGCGCTGCTCTACGCGGCGGCGAACGGCCAGATCAACCCACCGGTGCAGGCGGGCGCGGCCACCGCGCTGCTGATGAGCCTGCTGCGCAGCGAGCCGGGCGAGCGGCCCAGCATGGCCGAGGCCCGGGAGCGGCTGGCCGCGCTGGCCCGCACCGAGCCGGGCGGCATGTCGGCGTCACCGCCGCTGCTCTCGGGTGGCGGGGGCCGCAAGCCCGCCGCACCCGCCGAGAGCGGCGACCGCCCGCCGTGGCAGCGCACCGACCAGCCGGCGCCGTCGTCCCCGCCGGTCGGCACGCCGGTGCCCGCGGGCAAGGCGCCGTCGAACCCGCCGCGCCCGACCGCGGCGTTCATGCCGATGCGGTCCCCGGCCGCGCCGCCGAACACCCCGCCCAGAGCGATGGCCGCGGCCGCGCCGACGGCCAGGGCCCCGCAGTACTCATCCGCCCCCTCGAAGCCGGACAACAAGCGCAAGTACGCGATCTTCGCCGGCGCGGGTGCCGCGGTCGTCGTGCTCGCGGTGATCGTGTTCCTCGTGGCGAACTCCGGCGGCAACGGCGGCACGGGCGGCACCACGAACGCCCAGTCGCCGAGCCGGCCCACCACCGGGCAGCCGTCCTCGAAGTCCAGCAGCCCGGACGACGCCCCGGCGTCGGGCAAACTGGGCCAGACGCCGTCCGAGGGCAAGATCACGGACTACGGCCAAGCGGGCCGGCTGCTCGCCAACAGCTACTACCCGAACGTCGAGAACGGCTGGAGTTATCTCACCCCCGCCGCCCAGGCGGTCTACGGCTCGCAGGACGAGTACAGGTCCTACTGGGGCGCCCACAAGGGTGACCTCAGCGGCTGGAAGTCGGCCACGGCGGCGGGCAACAAAGCCGACGGCTCGCTGGACATCACGATGGAGCTCAACGGCTCCCGCCGGAGGTACCACATCGTGCTCGTCGGCGGACAGCTGCTGATCGACAGCAACACGAAGCTCGACGCGAACCCCGACACCGGTCTCTGAGACTTAACGCGCCGCTGGTGGGCTGACGGGCGCCGATGGCCTACCGTGGAAGCATGGCCGACAACGGAGCTTCGCTGCCGGGCCAGAATCCTCGGTTCCACGAGGATCTGGTCGGCCTGGACCCGTACGACCCGGAGGCGCGCGCGTTCGCCGAGCACCTCGACCGGATCGAGCGTTCCGGTCCCAACTACACCATCGAAGCCGCGCTGGACGGCGTGTCCGACTTCGCCGACTCCAGCAACCGCCTCGGCGGGCTCCGGTACTGGGTGTCGGCCCTGATCGTGGTGCTCATCGTGCTCGGCGTGATAGTCGCCGCATGGGACATCGTGGTGCACGCCCTGGCGTGGCTCGCGGCGTAACGTGGAACGGGTGAAAGGTATGAAACCCGTTGTCGGCGCCACCCCACGCGTCGTGAAGTCCGAGCAGGAATGGCGGGCGGAGCTGGGCCCGGAGGAGTACGCCGTGCTCCGCCAGGCCGGCACCGAACGGCCGTTCACCGGTGAGTACACCGACACCAAGACCACCGGCGTCTACGAGTGCCGTGCGTGCGGTGCCGAGCTGTTCCGCAGCGACACGAAGTTCGAGAGCCACTGCGGCTGGCCGTCGTTCTACGACCCGGCCGACTCCGACGCCGTGCTGCTGCGCGAAGACCGCACCATGGGCATGAAGCGCATCGAGGTGCTCTGCGGCTCCTGCCACAGCCACCTCGGGCACGTCTTCGAGGGCGAGGGCTACCCGACCCCGACCGACCAGCGCTACTGCATCAACTCGATTTCCCTGAAACTGGTACCCCAGTCCTAAATCTGCCTTAAGCCGGCAACCCGCCGCCCTTCCTCGAACGTAGTCTCCGCACACGGACGAGGGAGGGCGGCATCATGACCGACACCTGGGGCATTCCCGGCCCGTTGTTCGCGGGCCTCTACCTGGGCCTGCTGCTTCTGCCCGCGGGCTACGCCGCGGTGCGGACCCTGCTGCTGCGGCGGGGCCGCGCGGGCGGCGTCCCGCAGCGTGCCGAAGAGCTGGCTCTCCTGACCGGCGGGCGCACGCGGGCCGGCGAGTTCGTCGTCGCCCGGCTGCTGGAGCGTCAGACCATCCGGATGGACGGCACCGGCCGGGTGCACCGCGTCCGGGGCAGCGACGCGGACGACCTGGGCCGATCGGCGCTCGCGCGGATCAGCAAAACCGGCACCGCCGTCGACTCGGTGCGCCGCGAGGTGCGGCACCACCCGGCGCTGGTCGACCTGGAGAACGGGCTGATCGCGCGCGGCCTGCTCGTCGACGCCCGGAAAGTGCGACTGACCTGGGTGTTCACCGCCGTCGCGTACTGGGCGCTGGTCGTGTTCGGCGTGGTTCGCCTGATCGCCGGCAGCTCCACCGGGCACCCCGTCGGCTTCCTGCTGGGCCTGCTGCTGCTGGGCCTGGTCGCGGCCATCTTCGTCACGACCCGCGCCGCGAACGCGCCCGAGGTCAAGGCCACCTCCGCCGGGCGCGCCGCGGCCCGCGAAGCCGAGCGCGCCGGCGGGCTGACGTCCGGCTCGGCGGGCGCGGTCGCGGCCGGCGGGTTCGACAGCCACCCCGACAAGGACGTCCGGCTGGCCGTCAGCCGCTCCACGGTCGTCTCGGTCACCCGCCAGTACAGCCGCCGCGGCCGGTGGGCGGCGGCCGGCGGCGGTGGGGTCGCCGGCTACTACGGCGGCAGCTCGTGCGGCGGTGGCGGCAGCTCCTGCGGCGGCGGGGGTGGCGGCGGCTGCGGTGGCGGTGGCGGCGGGGGTTGCGGCGGTTGAAACGCCGACGCGACCGCTCGCGTCTGACAGCTACGGTAACCGCAACTCAGTGAGGGGAGACGGGCGATGGCCGACCCGTGGGGCATCTCCGGACCGGATTTCGTGGTCCTCTACATCGCACTGCTCGGCGCGGTGCTGCTGATCCGGGTCATCGTCGCCGGCGTCGCCGCAAGCCGGGCGCTGCGGGCGGACCACGAGCGGCCCGGCCCGCCGCCGACGGTCTACGAGCTGGCCTTCCTGGCCGGCGGGCCCGACCGGGCGGTAGACACCGCGATCGCGGCGCTGGTGGAGCGCGGCCAGCTGCGGGTGAACAGCTACCGGCAGATCAGCAAGGCCGGGACGCGGCCGGTCGACCCGCTGGAGCGGGCGGTCGCCGATGTGGCGAAGCTGAAGACGACCTCGACGATCCGCGCGAAGGTCCGCGGCTCGGCGGCGATGCGCGCTCTGGAAGAGGGCCTCGACCAGCGGGGGTTGCTGGCTTCGGCGGCGGCCAAGCGGCAGTCGCGGACATTCGGGCTCGTCCTGCAGCTGGCCGTGCTGGTGCTGGGCGTCGTCCGGCTGGTCAACGGCATCTCACTGGGCCGTCCGGTGGGCGTCCTGGTGTTCCTGGTGCTCATCGCGGCCGTGCTGACGATCGTGGCCGCGGTCCGCCGGTCGAAGACCGGGCCCCGGCAGCCGTCGGGCGCGGGCCGCCGCCTGCTCGGCCAGGCACGCTCCGCGGCGAGCGGGCCGGTGCCGGCCGGGATGCTCGCCGGGGGCGTGCTGCTCGGCGGAGCCGCGGCGGCGGTCGCGCTGGGCGGCATGGCGCACTACCCGGACGAAGAGCTGAGCACGGCCCTGATGCCGACGGCGGGCTCCGCCGGCGGCGGCGGGTCGTCAGGCGGGTCGTCCTGCTCGAGTTCGTCGTCGTGCAGCAGTGGATCTTCCTGCGGCGGCGGCTCGTCGTGCGGCGGAGGTGGCTGCGGTGGGTGAGCTGGGCATCGGGATCGGCTGGCGGCACGAGCTCGACCTGTCCATCACCCGCCTGCCCGGCGTCGACTGGGTGGAGGTGGTCGCGGAGAACCTGCACGCCGACCACCTCCCGGAGACGCTGGACGCGCTGCGCAAGCGGGGCCTGCCGGTGCTGCCGCACGCCGTGTCCTTGTCGTTGGGCGGAGCGGAACCGCTCGACACCGGGCGCGTCCAGCACCTCGCGGAGATCGCGCGGGCCCTGGACGCGCCGCTGGTCAGCGACCACGTGTGCTTCGTGCGCGCGGGCGGGCTCGACTCGGGTCACCTGATGCCGCTCCCCCGCACCCGCGAGGCGCTGGACGTGCTGGTGGCCAACGTCCGGCTCGCGCAGTCCATCGTGGACGTCCCGTTCGCGCTGGAGAACATCGCGGCGGTGCTGGACTGGCCCGGCGCGGAGCTGACCGAAGAGCAGTTCCTCACCGAACTGACCGAGCGGACGGACTGCCGGCTGATCATCGACGTCGCGAACCTCTACGCCAACGCCCGCAACATCGGCACGGACCCGGCGGCGTTCCTCGACGGCATCCCGTGGGAGCGGCTGGCGTACGTGCACATGGCGGGCGGCATCGAGCGCGACGGCGTCTACCACGACACCCACGCGCACCCGGTGCTGCCGGAGGTCCTGGCGCTGCTGACCGAGCTGCGCCACCGGACGGACCCACCGGGAGTGCTGCTGGAACGCGACGACGACTACCCGACCGACGACGAGCTGGCGGCGGAGCTGGCAGCGTTGCGGGCGGCGGTGACGGTGTGAGCCGCGCGGATTTGGCGGCCCAGCAGGCCTCGTTGCTCCGGGCATTGCTGGCCGACGGGCCGGCGCCGGCGGGTTTCGACGCGGCGCGGTTGCGGGTGGAGGCTCAGGTCCTGCGCCGGAAACACGGGCGGGTGCTGGCCTACCAGCGGCCTGAGTTGGCGGAGGCGCTTGGGGAGCGGTTCGGGCCGTTGTTCGCGGAGTTCAACGCTTCGCGGCCCAAGCGGGATACGGAGCGGTCGGGGGCTTACGCGGATGCTTTCGTGACGTGGTTGATCGCGGAAGGTCACTTGCCGAAGCCCAAGCGGGGGTTGGTTTCCCGCCTCCGGCGCCGGTAGTAAGCAGTGGGCAGGCGTCGTCGCGAACGCCGGAGTCCCGGTCCGCCTAGCCTAAGATGGGGCGGTGAGCCTACGCCCGAGTGAGACGAGTCAAGGAATCTAATGGCTCGCAAACTTCCGGCTCGATGAACACAGGGCCGTAACTCTTTCGATCGACAGTCTGAGAGTGATCTCTACGTCGCACTTCCGGACAGTGCTGTCGAACGCCCCAGGGGGCCGTCATCGATGAGATTCAGGAGCAGTCTTTTACTTACACGAACAAACCAGTGTGATTCCACCGGGTGGCCGCAAACTCGGGCTCGGCTTATTGATGAACCGTGACGACATGCGGAACGGTCGAGCAATGCGGACCGGATCTCTGGAACGTACGCGGGGTCGAAAGCCCGGCTTGGCCGCACATGTTTCACACCGGCGGTTCAGCTCACCGCCCGATCTTCATCGGCCTGACGATCGACCTCATGGCTGCGGCTGGGTCCTGCTCCTCGTCGTTCAGTACGGAACGAACATCGGCGTGTGGGCCCTCGCGCCGGAGTTCTTCGTGATCGGTGTGGGTATCAGCCTGAGCTTCGCGACAATCCCGGTGATCGCCCTCGGCGACGACAAGCCTGGCCGCGGTGACCTCGATCTTCTTCCAAGTTCCGGAACGGTGCACGCCAGGGAGATCACACTGATCGTGGTCCTGGCGGTTACCGCCTTGAGCCTGCTGGTAGTTGCTGTAATGCCGCGGAAGGCAGCGCCCGCGCACTGACCATCACCGGCGAGCTGGCGACGGCCAGCTCGGCCAGCTGAACCAGCCGGTCCAGCCGCACCGGCTGGTTCTGCGCCACCGCTTCCCGCACGGCCCGGGTCACCACCTGGTTGAGGATGTCGGCGGCGGTCAGCGGATGCTCCGGCCTGCTGAAAGCCTTGTGCACCCGCCGCAGGTCCTTGTCCGGGAAGATGTCACCCAGCAGGTCGGTGAGGATGCGGAGCTGGGCGTCGGCGGACGGTCGCTCGAACGGGTAGACCGTGGCGCGGCGCAGCACCGCCGGATCGATCCGATCCGGCAGGTTGGTGGCCATCACGAAGACCAGCCGGGCACCGGATCGCCCGCTGGCCCGGTCGAGCGCGACGATCAAGCCGTCCACGATCGCGAGGTTTTCCTGTGCGCCCGAACCGGTGTCCGAGCTTCCGCGGGAGCTCGCCACCGCGTCGGCTTCGTCGAGGAACACGACGGTCGGCAGCGAGTGCCGCGCGGCGGCCTGGTAAATGGTCTCGATGACCTCGATCAGCTCGCTGCCGGCCCGGCCTTGAATGCCCTGTCCGCGCAGCCGTTCGTTGAGCTGCACGAACAGCGTGTCCTGCCCGAGCGCACGGGCGCATACGGGCGCTATGGCACGCATCAGCGCCGACTTGCCGGTGCCCGGGTCGCCGTGCAGCAGGATCAGCGACGTGCTTTCCTGTACCGCCTGCAGCAAGCCCAAAGTGGACTTACCGTGGTGGTTGGCCGCCCAGGAATGGAACCAATCGTCGTCGCGCAGCCGCGTGACGATGTCGCCGACCACGTCGTTCGCCGGTATGCCGTGCAGCCGGGCCAATCGCTGTTCTGCCTTCAGGATGCCTTCCGTGTCCTGCGCGGAGACGACGTAGGCGGCGGAGAGGTAGTGCTGCAGTTCTTCGCTGATCGCGCTTGGCACCTGGGGCACCGGCCCGGCCGGAAGTTCGGCCGTGTTCTCGAGCTCGATGGACGTGTTCGCCGTCACCTGACCCGGTGCCGACACCGCCGACAGCACCACGTCGAGGGTGCGCCCGGTCGGGAGGCTGACCCGTAGCATCGTGCCGGTCGCGGATTCCTCGATGGGGATACCGAGGAGCTGCTGGTGGATTGCCTCGCGGAGCCCGTCGGGCTCGACGGCTTCCCGTCGCCGTAGCCGGAATTCCAGCCGCTGGGCCACGTTTTCCTGGGCTTTGACCATGGTCAGGCCACCGGTCCGATCCCGGCGACCGCGTGACGGAGAATGTCCACAAGCGGCACGCCGATTATCTGAGTGATAATCATGTCGAGGAGGGTTTTGCCGATGTAGAGGGCGATCTTCGCCCCGTTGCTCTTCCAGACCGGTTTATCGGCCTGGACGGCGCTGGTGATCGAGTCGACCAGCTTGGTTTCGGCCGGCCGTCGGGCCAGGGGATTGCCGGAAGATTCGGTGTGCAGCAGGGTTTCCGCGGCGTGGAGGGTGGGTGCCCGCACGGCACGCACAGCGCGAAGGGCCTGCTGATCCGGCTCGCCGGCCACCAGCTCGCCCGAGAGCCGCAGTGTCGTGTCCACCCAGTTGGCCCGCGGGGTGCTCAAATAGTGCACGTTGACGATCTTGGCCAGCCGGTCGAGTTGCGCTCGATCGTCGAGCACGATGCCGAAGTCGCTGATCCGGCTGTTGATCCGTTCCACCGACGTCAAAGTGGGCAGGCTGGGGTTCGTGGGGGAGACCACCAGGTTCGTCGAGATGATGTCCTGCGCAGGCAGGACCATCGACATCGGGTTCCGGCCTTTCAAGGCCACGTCCAACGTCAGGTTCGTCATCAGCCCCTCCACCTGTACTCTTCCGCCTGGGCCGACAGCGGCCCGGACGCGTAGGTGCCATATCCGGTGTACTGTCCGCCGGAATATTTGCCGACGAAAGTCCGGCCGCCGCTTTGGCCCGGAACGCTCGGCAGTCCCCACGACGTGCCCTGGATGATCTGCCGTTGCTTTTCGATCGGGAGCTCACGCATGTGCTTGCTCCAGCGGACCCAAGCCGTCAGCCGGGCGCTCGAGGGCACGGGCACCCGGGTGATGGCCCGCCCGCCGATTCCCATGCGACTGCCGTCGCCGGTGTACGAAATCGTGTAACGCAGTTCGTGGAGAACTTCGTGCTCCTGGGCCGGATCCTCGATGCTCAAGCCGATCGTGGTCACGGCGTCGTTGATCAGAAAGGTGCTGAACGACAGGTCCAGCGTGTTGATCCGTTCCCAGCTCACGATTCTGGGATAACTCTGTTGCATCGCGCCGAGGTCTCGTTTGATCTGCTGAGACACGTAGAGCACATCAGCTTGGGTAACGGTCAGGCTCATCGCCTGGACGACCGACATCGTTCTCCTTTCCGCGGCGCGCGAATCAGCCCAGCCAGCTGCGCAGCCTGGCCCCGGGGGATGGGGTGAAGCCCGGCACTGGGGCCGGTGTGCCTCCGGAAGCCGGCACGAGGAAGAGAGCTGTGGAGCTGTCGCGATCCGCAGTGAAGGCGACGGTGCCGCCGTCAGGTGACACCGCGGCGCTGCTGGGAACAAAATCGCTTTCGGGGGTCAAGGCACGCACTGCGCCGCTGCTACGGCTCACCGAATAGAGGCGGTCGTCCGGCGAACGGACTATCGCGGAACCGTCCCGCGCGACGCCGAGCACCGGACCGGCCGGCACTTCCTTTCCGAACGTGCTGCGGCTCGACTTCGAGATCGTCACGGTGATCCGGCCGTTCTCTTCACAAACCTGGCCACGAGTAACGGTGTCCAGCACGCAGGCAGGGCCGACGTAGCCGTCTCCCCCGATCCCCGTGAGATCGGGATAACCCGGAACCGGTTCGCCGGACGCGGCCCAGACCAAGGTGGTGTTGTCGACGGCGGCCGCGAGCTGATCGCCGATGAACAGCGCCCCGGTGTAGAGGCGGCGCTTGGCGTAACTTCCCTGGGCCGGAGCGACGGGGTGGAACTCGCCGTCGAAGGTGATGTAGCCGGCGTCGTAGGACATCGCCGTGGCTTTGTAGGGGACCGGCTCGCCGAGGGAGGCGATCTTGGTGTAGGAGGGGTCGAGGGACGCTTTGTCGAGATCCGTGATCGGCCGGCCGGAACCGGGATATTCCCGGGCTGCCACCAGTTTGCCTTCAGGAGTGACGAATTGGAGCAGTGAGTGGTTGGCCAGAACGAGTGCGTGGCCGCTCGGAAGATCACCACCGGCGGATGTCGTCGGCGTGACTTCGGTGACTTCGCCCGAAAAAGCCGGTGCCGGGAGGACAGTGGTGCTCGAATCCGCGGATTGGCCGGAGCAGGCAGCCGTCGCGGCGATGACGATGCAGTCGAGCAATCCCGGCGCGTAACGGCGCCGATGAGCGGCGGATACTTGCTTGCGCAGCACGAACGGTGAAATCAACTGCCCTCCTCGACGGTGCCCATGCGGCGCCCGCGCCGGTTACAACCGTTATGCGGCCGGTGTGTCATGGAGCCAAGTCGGAGGGCTGTACGGCCGCGTTACGCAATTTCGGCGACGCTGCCCGATGAGGCGAGTGTTCGGCCGGGTGCCGGCCCGGCCGTTCGACCCGGCACCCGGCGGCCTTTTCCCGCGTCATCAACAACGTCGGCGGCTCGTCGCCGTCGAATACGGCCGCCTCGCCATCGATGGGCAAAGCGATACCTTACGGGGGTGCGCCGAAAGTTACCGATTCGCTGCCCGCGCCAGTGCTCTCTGGCGACCCGTGCGCGTACGCGTCCACCCGGACCAAATCGCGCAGGCTCTCGGACAAGCAGCACCGTCTACCTCGGGCACCCAACTCGACCGATCTCACCTGCACGTGGGACAGCCTCGGCACATCCGCGCATATGGGCGCAGATTGGGCACCGAGCCATACGAGACTTAAGCATCTCTTTTGACCGAAGTACTAGACGCCGCTAAGGGGTCCAAGTCGGTTTGTCGACACCCGGCACCCGCGTCCCGAAGTCCCACCGCGGCTCCGCACCCGGCAACCCACCCGCCATCCGGACTCGCGTCAGCCGGCCGTAACCGCTGTCCACGTCCTCCAGCAAGTCACCGAACTCGACGTCCGCACCAGCAGGATCCTTGCGCCCCAGCGAATCCAGCCACCGGCCCGTGCCGGCCAGCGAAAGCCGGACCCGCCACGTGCCGCCGTCGGTTACCTGGCGGTGCAACGCCGTCATCACCGCCGCCGCCGCGAGCCAGCCCGTTCCGTGGTCCAGGGCCTGGACCGGCAACGGCGCGGGGTCGCCCGAACCGTCCCAAGCGATGCCGTTCGACATCTGGACCAGGCTGTCGAACCCGCGCCGCCGGGCCCAGGGGCCTTCCCAGCCGTACGCGCTCAAGTCGGCGATCACCAGGCCCGGCCGCAGTTCGGCCAGCTCCGCGGGCCCGAAGCCGATGCGGGACAGTGCTCCCGGGCGGAACGACTGCACCAGCACGTCAGCCCGGCTGATCAGCTTCTTCAGCCGCGCGCGGCCGCCCTCGGTGTCCAGTGCCACGAACGTCGAGCGCTTGCCCTGTCCGGTGTCGCGCACCAGCGCCTCGACGCGTGGCAGGTGCGCCGCGCCGACGTGCAGCATGTCGGCGCCGTGCGCGGCCAGGACCCGGCCGGCCACCGGGCCGGCCAGCACGTGCGTCAGCTCCAGGATCCGGATGCCGCCCAGCGGACGGTCCGAGTAGAACAACGTCCGCTTCGGCGCTTCGCCGATCGGCGCCAAGTCCACCAACGGCAGCGAAGCCACCGCCGAACCCTGCGGGTGCGCGGCCCAGTCCTCGGGCGAGCGCAGCTGGGCCGCCGCTCCCCCGGCCGACACGACGGCGTGCTCGACCTCGCGCGCGCCGCGTCCGGCGACCGCCTTTTCGACGGCCTCGCGCGTCCCCGGCACGCCGAGCCCCCAGCACACCGCCGCTTCGTGGCGCGGGTAGTTGCAGTGCAGGCGCACCCAGCCGTCGGCCGTGCGGTAGTTGCCCGACAGCGGTGCCCACACCGACTCCGGCGAAGCGCCCTCGACGCGCGAGAACCCTTCGCTCGCGAAAGCCGCCGCCGCGTGCCGCGTGTCGGCCGTGACGACGCCGGGGTCGATTTCGCGCAGCTTCAGCATTTCGCCGGCCGCCAGGGTCGCCGCCGCGACGGAGGCCGTGGCGGCGGCCGCCACCCGGTACGGGCCGGGCAGCACGTCTTCGGCGCCGGTCAGCTCGACCGGTCCCGGCGTCTGCCCGGTGAGGGTGTGCCAGACGCCGTCCAGGATCTCGCGCACTAGGGCAGGGCCGCGACGAGCTCGGCGGGCGGCACGCGCGTGCCGGTGTAGAACGGGATCTCCTCGCGCACGTGCAGCCGCGCCTCGGTGCCGCGCAGGTGGCGCATCAGGTCGACGATCCGGTGCAGCTCGTCGGCCTCGAAGGCCAGGATCCACTCGTAGTCGCCCAGCGCGAACGACGCGACGGTGTTGGCGCGCACGTCCGGGTAGTCGCGGGCTTCCTTGCCGTGGTCGGCGAGCATCTTGCGACGGTCGGCGTCCGGCAGCAGGTACCACTCGTAGGAGCGCACGAACGGGTAGACGCAGATGAACTTGCGCGCCTCTTCGCCGGCGAGGAAGGCCGGGATGTGGCTCTTGTTGAACTCCGCGGGCCGGTGCAGCGCCGTCTGGCTCCAGACCGGTGTCGACGCGCGGCCGAGCGGCGTGCGGCGGAAGCCGGAGTAGGCCGCCTGGACCTGCTCGATCTCCTCGGCGTGCCACCAGATCATGAAGTCGGCGTCGGCGCGCAGGCCGGAAAGGTCGTAGACACCGCGGACGACGACACCCTTCGCCTCCAGGCCGTCGAGGTACTCGGTCGTCTCGCGACCGGCCGTCCCGCGGTCCTCGCCCAGCCGCCCGGGCTCGATCCGGAAGACCGACCAGGTGGTGTAGCGGATGGTGTCGTTGAGCTCGTTGTAGTTGACCCGCGCCATGCTTCCATCCTGTCACCGCGGCGACGCGGCCGCTGCCACGGGTCAGGTGAGAGCACTCACGAAGAGAGGTGCGCGGCGATCCGCTGGGCCGCCGCTTCGGCCGTGGCCACGCACGCCGGCAGCCCGACGCCGTGCAGGGTCGCGCCCGCCACCGCGAGCCCCGGCACCCCGGCGATCGCCTTCTCGATCCGCTCCACGCGCTCGAGGTGGCCCGTGCCGTACTGCGGCAGGCCGCCGCCCCAGCGCGTCACCAGGGTCTCGATCGGCGCCGCCGTCACGCCCGTCAGCCGCGCCAGGTCGTCGCGGACCACGCGGACCAGCTCGACGTCGTCCGCCTGCAGCGCGCCCAGCTCGCCGAAGCGCCCGACCGACCCGCGGACCAGCACCGGGCCGGTGCCGAAGTGCGCCCACTTCCGCGAAGAGAACGTGAACGCCTTCGCCGCGTACGGCACGCCCGAAGCGTCCCGTTCGCCCTGTCCGATGAGGATCCCCGAGGCGTCGGGCAGCCGCGTGCCGGGCGGCAACGCCAGCGCCACCACGGCCATCGACGCCAGCTCGACCTCGCCGAACGCCGCCGAAGCCGCGGGCACCAGGTCGGCCAGCAGCCGCCGGGCCGAGGGCGCGGGCACCGCGAGCACCACCGCGTCGGCCTCGACCGTGTTGTCCGCGGGCGCGTGCGCGGTGGGGTTCGCGCCGATCCTCAGCCGCCAGCCGGTGCCGTGGCGGTCGATTTCGCAGACCGGCAGCCCGGTCCGCAGCTCGGCGCCGGACAGCTCGGTGAGCCGGTCGACCAGCGTGCCCAGGCCGCCGGGCACGGTGCCGAACACCGGCGCCGACGACGGGTTCGCCGGCAGCTGTGACTGGGCCGCCGCGGTCAGCGAACCGGCGCCCGCGGCCACCGCCGCGGCCAGGCCGGGCATGGTCGCGCGCAGGCCGAGGCCGTCCGCACCGCCCGCGTAGACGCCGCCGAGCAGCGGGTCGACGAGCCGGTCGACCAGCTCGTCGCCGAACCGCTCGCGCAGCAGCGGCCCGAGGGGAAGGTCACCGCCCGGCAGCCGCAGCGCGGGCAGCGACGGCTCGGCCTCGACGGCCCGCCGCCCCGCCTCCGACAGCACCCCGGCCACCGACTCCGCCGACGCCGGAACACCCATGACGGTGCCCGGCGGCAGGCCGGTCACCGCGCCACCGGCGTGGATCTTCGCGCGCGCCTTCGTCGGGTGCACGACGTCAAGCCCCAGCTCGCGGGCCAGCCCGAGCATCTCGGGACGGCGGACGAGGAAGGCCTCGGCGCCGACGTCGTACGGAACGCCGGCCAGCTCGGCCGTGCGCAGCTTCCCGCCCGGCGTCTTCGTCTTCTCGAACACGACGATCTCGGCGCCGTCGCCGAGCAGCCGCCGCAGCCGGTACGCCGCGGTCAGCCCGGAAACACCACCGCCGACGACCGCGACGCGCTTCACAGCTCGTGCACCAGCCCGGCCACGCGGGTCAGCACGTCGGGGTCGACGCCCGGCAGCACGCCGTGGCCGAGGTTGAAGATGTGGCCGTCGGCCGCCTTGCCCTCTTCGACGATCCGGCGGACCTCGGCTTCGAGGACCGGCCAGGACACGTGCAGCAGCGCCGGGTCGAGGTTGCCCTGCACGACGGCGTGCCCGCCCAGCCGCCGCACGGCTTCGTCCAGCGGGATCCGCCAGTCGACGCCGACGACGTCCGCGCCCGCGTCGCGCATGGCGCCGAGAAGCTCGCCGGTGCCGACGCCGAAGTGGATCCGCGGCACGCCGTACGCGGCGACGCCGTCGAGGACCTTCGCCGAGTGCGGCAGCACGAACTCGCGGTAGTCCCGCTCCGACAGCGCGCCCGCCCAGGAGTCGAACAGCTGGATCGCGTCGACGCCGGCGTCGAGCTGGGCGCGCAGGAACGTCAGCGCGGTGTCGGCCAGGCGGCCCGCCAGCTCGTGCCACAGCGCCGGCTCCGAGTGCATCAGCGCCTTGGTGTGCTCGTGGTTGCGGCTCGGACCACCCTCGATGAGGTAGCTGGCCAGGGTGAACGGCGCGCCGGCGAAGCCGATCAGCGGCGTCCCGCCGAGCCGCTCGACCAGCAGCCCGACGCCGTCGGCGACCTGGGCGACCTGGTCCGGCTCGAGCTCGGGCAGCGCCTTCACGGCGGCGAGGTCGCGCACCGGCGCTTCGACCACCGGACCGGTGCCGGGGACGATGTCGATGTCGACCCCGGCGGCCTTGAGCGGCACGACGATGTCGCTGAAGAGGATGGCCGCGTCGACGTCGTGCCGGCGGACCGGCTGCAGCGTGATCTCGGCGAGCATCTCGGGGTCGAAACAGGCGTCGAGCATCGGAACGCCCTCGCGCAGCGCGCGGTACTCGGGCAGCGAGCGGCCGGCCTGGCGCATGAACCAGACCGGCGTGCGGGCCGGGCGTTCGCCGCGCGCGGCGGCCAGGAACGGGGCTTCGGGCAGCTCGCGGCGGCCGGACGGAACGGCTCGCTGCGGCAGGGGCGTGGTCGGAGACATCGCCGTCAATCGTGCCACGAGCCCGGTGGGGCCCTTCTCTCGGCGCGCCTGCGCCCGCAACGGGGCGTGTCCGCCCTAAAGTCGAAGCGTGACCGCGATGACGCCAGTGCCCGAACTCTTCCGTGAAGCAGTTGTGGCGCTGCAGTCCGTCCGGCCCCGCCGGGAGGTGCTGCTGGAGCCGATGCGGGCGCCGCAGCGGCTCGCGCCGTGGTCGTACGCGGTCAGCTGCGAGGTGGCCGGGCCCGCGGACGTACTGGCCTCGGGCCGGCTGGTCCTGCTGCACGACCCCGAAGGCCAAGAGGGCTGGGACGGCGTGCTGCGGCTGGTCATGTACGTGCGTGCGGAGCTGGATCGGGAACTGGCGGCGGATCCGTTCCTGCCGGCGGTCGGCTGGTCGTGGCTGACCGACGCCCTGGAGGTGTCGGGCGCGAGCTGGACGGCGCTGGGCGGCACGGTGACGGAGACGTCGTCGGCCCGCTTCGGCGACATCTCCGGCCCGGCGCGGACGGACGATCTGGAGCTGCGGGCGTCGTGGACGCCGACGGACGCCGGGCTGCTCCCGCACGGGCAGGCGTTCTGCCAGGTCATGGCCAGTGTCGTCGGGTTGCCGCCGGTCGGCGTGACGATGTTCGGACAGCGCCAGAGCTCCTGAGTTCCCGACCCGCGGCGGGAGCCGACGTCAGGGAGGGTCGTCCACCGCGTCCGGCGTCCTGAACGGGTCGTTCATGACGTTCCGGGCCCCGGCTCCGCGGCCGTCCGGGCGATCGTCGGCCACGGCTCGGTAACAGCCCCACACCCCAGGCGGCGCCAGAGCCGTTCACTTGTACGGATGTGAGCAAATTTCACGTCCGTAGAACGCCGTCCAAACCAACGGGAACACCCGGTCGGCCCTCTCAGCGCGCCTCCGGCGGGCGGAACGTGCCGGCGAAGGCAATCCGATCCGGTCGCCCACCTCGACGTTCCTGAGGCGATTTCACGTCTTCGCCGGCACCCCCGTTCGTGGACGCCGCGCGGTCACGCACCGCTACAAGATCAACTCCCGGCGAACGGCCCGGAGATCACCGCCAATGGCCACTGACAGTCACCGTTCCGGCCTTGCGGAGGCTCGCGGAACCCGTTCCGCACTGATGATCATGTCCCGGCCGGAGGCACATTCCGGGCCGCCGAGACCCCCATCCGGCCCCTCGCCACTACGCGCACCGGCAGCTGCACACCTCATCTGCACGGCCATTTGGGCGCCGGTAACTTCTTTGCATCGTGTTCGCTGGGCTATCCGTTAGCAACCGGCCGTGTACTAGCCCGATCGTGTTACTCCGAACCCACTGAGTGACTGTTCGTTTGAGATAGATACCCATTCGATCCCCCCGCAACGGCCTCAGGGCGGCTACAGTGCCTTCGACGACACCACTTTCGGTCTAAAGCTGGCGCGGCTGAACGGCCGAAGGTCCCGGTGCCGGTCGGGGGGCACGACCGACTCCAGGGAGGTAGTGACGTGGCTACCGTCGGCATTTCTCAGGCCGTCCGATCCACGCCAGCCGGTGCATTGCCGGCGAGCATGGTTCCGCACCCGCGGGAAGAGCTTTTTTCGGTACTGGTGGTCGACGACCACCCGCTGTTGAGGGAGGCAATCGCAGCAAGACTCGCACAGATGGGTGCGGGGACCGTCCACGAGGCCGCCACGGTGGCCGAGGCGAGGGCGCGAGCACAGGCCACTGGGCCTTGTGACCTGGCGATCCTCGATCTCGGACTGCCGGACGGCAGCGGCATCGAGCTGGTTACGGAACTCCGTAGCCACGGCTGGCCGCGCGTGGTCGTACTCGCATCCTCGGACGACCCGTACGCGGTCCGCTCGGCCTTCCAGGCCGGGGCCCAGGCGTACCTGCTGAAGTCCGCGTCGCCGGTCGTCGTGACCGATGGCGTGCGGCGTGTGCTCGAGGGCGGCGTCTACGCCGACCCGAGCGTGGCTCCGGTGCTGGCCACCGGGACCCGCGTCGCGGGCACCGACAACACCCCGCGCGAGCTCTCCGCTCGTGAGGTGGAGGTGCTCCAACTGGTCGCCGACGGGCAATCCAACAAGGAGATCGGCGAGGAGCTTTCGCTCTCCGCTCTCACCGTCAAGTCCCACCTGTCCCGGATCGGGCGCAAGCTCGGCACGGGCGACCGGGCTCAGATGGTGGCGCTGGCCATGCGGGCCGGCGTGATCCGCTGACACAGGCGAACAGCCCTGCGGGGCGGGCGGACCAGGCGCGGTACGCCCGTCCCGTAGGGTCGTCAGTTATGGGAAGTACAGAGGCCACCGGGATGGAGATCGAGTCCACGGGCGGCCCTGTGCTGCTACGCGAGCCCGTCGAGGGCACACCCCCGGTGGTCACCGATCGAGCCGCGCTGCTCGAAGCCTGTGCACGGCTCGCCGCGGGCACCGGCGCCGTCGCCGTCGACACCGAACGCGCGTCCGGCTACCGGTACTGGCCCAAGGCCTACCTCGTCCAGCTGCGGCGCGAGGGTTCCGGCACGGTCCTGATCGACCCGACCGAGCTGGACGACCTCACCCCGCTGAAGAACGTCCTCAACTCCCTGGAGTGGGTGCTGCACGCCGCCTCCCAGGACCTCCCCTGCCTCGCCGAGCTGGACCTGCACCCGGCAGCGCTGTTCGACACCGAACTGGCCGGCCGGCTGGCGGGCTACGAGCGCGTCGCGCTGGGGACCCTCGTCGAGCTGCTGCTGGGCTACACCCTCGAGAAGGGGCACAGCGCGGCCGACTGGTCGAAGCGGCCGCTGCCGGTCGACTGGCTCAACTACGCCGCCCTCGACGTCGAGCTGCTCATCCAGCTGCGCGAAAAGCTGGAGGCGGAGCTGGGCGCCCAGGGCAAGCTGGAGTGGGCGCAGCAGGAGTTCGAATTCGTGCGCACGGCGCCGCCGCCGGGTCCGCGGGCCGAGCCGTGGCGCCGGACGTCCGGCGTGCACAAGATCCGCAACCCGCGCGGTCTGGCGGCGGTCCGCGAGCTGTGGCAGGCGCGTGACGAGCTGGCCCGCAAACGCGACCGCGCGCCGAGCCGGATCCTGCCGGACAGCGCGATCATCAACGCGGTGACGGCCGACCCGAAGACGGTCGAGGAGCTCCAGGCGCTGCCGGTGTTCAGCGGCCGGGTCCAGCGCAAGTACACGGCGAGCTGGCTCCGGCACCTGCAGGCGGCTCGCGCGCTCCCCGCGTCCGAATTGCCGTCGCCTTCGCAGCCGACGGACGGCCCGCCCCCGGTGAACCGCTGGGCGGACAAGGACCCGGACGCGGCGGCCCGGCTGTCGGCCGCCCGCACGGCGCTGACGGCGATCGCGGAGGACCGGCGGCTGCCGGTGGAGAACCTCCTGCTGCCGGATCTGGTGCGCCGCACGTGCTGGCGTCCCCCGGCGGAGACGGACGAGGAGTCGGTGGCCGCGGTCCTCCGCGCGGGCGGCGCGCGGCCGTGGCAGATCGGGTTGACGGCCACGGCGTTGAGCAAGGCCCTCCAGACCACGGCTTCCTGATCCCGGGGTCTTGCGAGCGGACAGATCCGGGACATTTCCGGAGCACTCACCGGAACCGCCCGGACTCGGTCCCCCGCCTGCTCTAGGCTGCGCCGGAAAACGCCGCGACGCCGCCGAAGGTACCGATGACCGATTTCCTGGCCGATCAGCCCGCTGTCCAGTGCTTCCTCAGTTTCACCCATGAAGACGACAGTTTCCTCAATTTCGTTACGCCCCTGAAGAATTCGCTGGAGAAGTTCTGCGCCTCGGCGCACGGGCGCAAGATCGAAGTGTTCGTGGACCGCGAGAGCATCGGCTGGGGCGAGGACTGGCGGACCAAGATCCAGGACGGCATCAACGCCGCGATGGTGTTCATCCCGGTCATTTCGATGAACTACTTCTACGAGAGCGGCGCCTGCCGCGAAGAGCTCACCGCGTTCTACGCCAAAGCGAACGAGCTCGGCCTGACGCAGCTGATCCTGCCGTTGATCGTCCTGGGGCACGAGCTCATCACCGGGCAGAGCGACGACGCCAACATCCGCATCATCGAGAAGCTGCAGTACGTCGACATCAAGGACGCCGTGCTCGCCGGTTCCGGGACCGCCGAGTGGCGGCGGACCATGGCCGTGGTCGCGGACAAGCTGATCCTGGCCATCCGCTCCGCGGAAGCCGCGCTGGAAAAGCTGAAGAACTGCGACCAGCTCCTCCTCGACGGTTTCGTGCCGGAAGAGGACGGGCCCGGCCTCCAGGAATACAAGGAAAACCTCACGGAGATCGGCGAGCTCCTGGAACGGCAGCTCGACGCGATCAGCCACTCGCTGGACGAATTGGCGGAGGAAATGCGCCAGGTGACCGGGGAGGTCGCCGGGATGACACCCGAAGCCCTCAAGGCACGGGTCGTCCGGGCGGCCGACACCATCAGGCCGCCGGCGGTCACCATCCAGCAGGTCGGCACCGACTTCGAAGCCACCGTCGCCGAAACCGACTCCACGATCCGCTCGTACATGCGCCTGATGGATTCGCACATGACGCCGGAGCTGCTGGACCGGGCCCGCCGGGAGTACGACGAGTTCGCCGAGATGCTGAACGGCCTGATGGAGCTGGAAGCCCGGATCACCGAGTTCCTCACCCGGGTCCGGCCCCTCGAAGCGATCAACGCACCCCTGCGCGCGGCGATCCGGCCACTGCGCGTCGGTGCCCAGTCGATCCAGCTGGGGATGCGCACGATGCGCGAGCTCTCCCGGATCATCAGCAACCTGCTGGCCGGCTGCCCCGCCCAGCTCGGCGGGCCGCCCCCGGTCCAGACGCGCTGAAGGGCACCTTCAGCGCATGTGGTGAACCGAAGGTGCCCTTCAGCCGGTGAGCGTCGCCAGCAGGGTGTGGGCCTCGGCGCGCAGCTCGTCCGTCGGCTCCGGCAATCCCGCCAGGCGGACCACTCCGTCGGCCCCCTCACGCACGTGGGCCTCGATGTCGAGCGCCGGATCGTCACGGCGGATCACCGCGATGCTCTCCACCAGCCCGAACACCAGGTCCGTCCGGATGCTCACCGCCGAGGACGCGACACCGGAAGCCGCCACCAGCTGCCCGTACGCCGCCTTCAGGTCCGCGCGCTCGGCGCGGAAGCGGGCCAGGTTCGGGGACGCCACCTCCGGCAGCAGGTACAGCGCGCCCAGGTTGTGGCGGGCGCCGCCGAGGAGGCGGATGTCCGCGTACGCCAGCGCCCACAGCCGGACCGCCGCCGGAGACGAGTCCGCGACCAGCCGCGCGGCCAGGTCCAGGGACGGACGGACCGTCTCGGCCAGCAGGGCCGCGAGGATGTCTTCCTTGGCCGGGAAGTGGTAGTAGAGCGACGCCTGGCGCAGCCCGGCGCGTTCGGCGATCGCCCGGGTCGTCGTCGCCGCGTAGCCGGCTCCGGTGAACAGCTCGCCCGCCGCGTCGAGCACGGCGAGCCGCGCGTCCGGCCGGTTCGCCGCCGCGCCACTCGCCCTGGGCCTGCCGACCCCCGCCCCTTTGACCACGCCGTGATCTTGCCAGGTCCGCGCCGCGGGCACCCGCACCGAGGGGCGGTTACCGCCGCATGTCGCTGTTGACGTGCGGTCGGCGTGGCCGTTAACGAGCCGCTAACGCGCCGGAGATCATCACGACGTGCCCGGAACCTAGTTTCTGTCAAGCGATCGAAACCAGGTCAGGAGCGCCCATGTCCCCACCCGACGAACTCACCGCCTTCGGTTACCGCCAGGAGCTTCGCCGGTCGCTGGGCGGGTTTTCCGCCTTCGCCGCCGGGTTTTCGTTCGTCTCGATCCTCACGACCGTCTTCCAGCTCTTCGGCTTCGGGTACACCTTCGGCGGCCCGCTCTTCTTCTGGACGTGGCCGGTCGTGCTCGCGGGTCAGCTGCTCGTGGCCCTGACCTTCGCCGAGCTCGCCGCGCGCTTCCCGCTCGCCGGATCCGTGTACCAATGGGCGAAACAGCTCACCCGGGGCTTCCTCGGCTGGCTCGCCGGCTGGATGATGCTGCTCGGCTGCGTCGTCGCGCTCGCGGCCGCGGCGATCGCGCTGCAGATCGTGCTGCCCTCGGTGTGGGACGGCTTCCAGCTCGTCGGCGGCGACCCCGCGGTGACGTCGCCGTCGGGCGCGGCCAACGCCGTCCTGCTCGGCACCGCGCTGCTCGTCTTCACCACCGCGGTCAACGCCGGCGGCGTGCGGCTGATCGCGCGGATCAACGACGTCGGCGTCGCGGCCGAACTGCTCGGCGTCGTCGTCCTCGTCGCCGGGCTCGCCCTGTTCGCGGTCCGCGGGCCGCAGGTGGTGCTGCACGACACTCCCGGCACGAGCGCCGGGCTCGGCGGCGTGCTCGCCTCGGCGCTCATGGCGGCGTATGTGCTCTACGGCTTCGACACCGCCGCCTCGGTCGCGGAGGAGACGAAGAACGCGCGAAGGGCCGCTCCGCGCGCGGTGCTGCGCGCGGTGCTCGTGTCCGGGATCGGCGGGCTGGCCGTCGTGCTCACCGCGCTGATGGCCGCGCCGAGCCTCACCGACGGGCAGCTCGCCGGCCGCGGCCTGCCGTACGTGATCACCGCCGTCTTCGGCGACACCCTCGGCCGGATCTTCCTCGCCGACGTCGCGATCGCCGTGGTCGTCTGCACCCTCACCATCCAGACCGGCACCGTCCGGCTGATCTACGCGATGGCCCGCGACGGCGCGCTCCCCGCGGCCACCCGACTTTCGTCGGTGAGTTCGCGCACGGGCACCCCGGTCGCGCCCGCCCTCGTGTCCGGCGGGCTCGCGATCGGGCTGCTGCTGCTCAACTTCGGCAACCCGACGCTGTTCAGCACGATCACCGGGACGTCCGTGGTGGTCGTCTACCTGGCGTACCTGCTGGTCACCGGACCCTTGCTGGTGAACCGGCTGCGCGGGCGCTTCCCCGCCGAGCCCGGGTTGTTCTCCCTCGGCCGCTGGGCTGTTCCGGTGAACGGAGCGGCCGTCCTCTACGGCGCCGCCATGATCGTGAACATCGCCTGGCCGCGCGCGGAGATCTACGACGTGACCGGTTCGGGCGCCCCCTGGATGCTCTTGTTCCCGATAGAGTTCGTCGGCGGCGCACTGCTGCTCGGCCGGCTCTGCCGGCCGCGCCCGCGTCCCGCCCCCGCCCTCGAACCCGCGCTCGAGAGAGGACGTCCATGAGCACCACTGCCACCACCCACGGCGCCCGCGCCCACGCCCGCGCCCAGGCCGGCACCGTGGTCGAAACGATGCCGTCGATCCCGGCGAGCACGTGGCCGGCACCACCGCCCGACGTCGCGCCCGACGCGCTGACCTGGGCCGAAACGGTGGCCGGGGGCGGCTACACGCACAAGGTGCTCGCCCGGGGCACGCGGCTGCGGCTGACCGACGTCGACGGCGACGCCTGCGCGCACCTGCTGCTGTTCAACGCCGATCAGCCGTGGGAACGGCTGAACGTCGCGGACACGGTGAAGGTGCAGTGGAACGCCTACCTCGGCGCGAAGGTGGCGCTGCTGTCGGACCAGGCGCGGGTGCTCGCGACGATCGTCGCGGACTCGAGCGGACGGCACGACGCCCTCTGCGGGACGTCCACAGTGGACGGCAACACCGAGCGCTACGGCGACGGTGCCCCGCAGGGCCCCTCCCCCGCCGGGCTGCCGCTGTTCACCTTGGCGGCGGCCAAGAACGGCCTCGGGCCACGGGACCTGCCGCCGAGCCTGTCGTTCTTCCAGGGTGTGCGCGTCCAGCCCGGCGGCGGCCTGGACTTCACCGGGTCCGCGGGCGCGGGCCGGGCCGTCGAGCTCCGGATCGAGATCCCGGCGATCGTGCTCATCGCCAACGTCGCCCACCCGGTCGACCCGCGGCCGGACTACACCGTGACGAACCTCGAAGTGCTCGCCTGGCGCGCCACCCCGTCCACGCCGGACAGTCCGGAGTGGACGCACTCGCCGGAGGCGCAGCGGGCCTTCGAGAACACCGCCGACTACCTCACCGCCCGGGGGATCGCATGAGCACGGCGTACCAGTCGCAGCTGCAGTTGACGTTCGACGTCCCGGCGCGGGCGCCGTTCTCCACCGTGCTGAAGCGGGGCAGCGAGCTGGCGATCATCGACCTCGGTGGCAACCAGGCCGTCGACTTCCTCTGCTACGACGCGAACGACACGGCCAAGCGCTACAGCGCGGCGGCGACGATCGCCGCGCAACGGAACATCTTCCTGACCACGGGCAGCGTCCTGCGCACGCAGGAGGGCGCACCGCTGCTGACCGTCGTCGCCGACACGTGCGGGCGCCACGACACGCTCGGCGGCGCGTGCAGCAAGGAGTCCAACAGCCTCCGCTACGGCCAGCACACCCGCTTCCAGCACGCCTGCGTCGAGAACTTCCTCAGCGAAGGCGCGAAGTGGGGGCTGGGCAAGCGCGATCTGGTCAGCAACGTCAACTGGTACATGAACGTGCCGGTCGAAGAGGACGGCACCCTCGGCATCGTCGACGGGATCTCCGCGCCCGGCCTCGAAGTCCGGCTGCGCGCCGAGACCGACGTCCTCGTGCTCGTGTCGAACTGCCCGCAGATCAACAACCCCTGCAACGGGTTCGACCCGACGCCGGTCCGCATGGTCGTGACGTCCTCCGGAGGCGGCGAGTGAGGCTGCTCGTCGCCAACCGCGGCGAGATCGCGGTCCGGATCCTGCGTACCGCCCGGGAGCTCGGCCTCGAAACCGTCGCCGTGTACTCCGACGCCGACCGCCTCGCCCCGCACGTGCGGCTCGCCGACCGGGCCGTGCGGCTCGGCCCGGCACCCGCCGCGGAAAGCTACCTGCGGGCCGGCGCGATCGTCGAGGCCGCGCTCGCCACCAGCTGCGACGCGGTCCACCCCGGTTACGGGTTCCTGTCCGAAGACGCGGCGTTCGCGCGAGCGTGCGAGGACGCCGGGCTCGCGTTCGCCGGGCCCTCGCCCGGGCACCTGGAGGTGTTCGGCAGCAAGCACACCGCGCGCGAGGCGGCGATCGCCGCGGGTGTGCCCCTGCTCGCCGGCACCGGCCTGCTGTCCGATGTGGACGAGGCACTGGCGCGCGCGGAGGGCATCGGCTATCCGGTGATGCTCAAGGCGACCGGGGGCGGCGGCGGGATCGGGATGCGCGCCTGCGCGACCCCCGGGGAGCTGCGCGAGGCGTGGGACGGCGTCCGCAGCGTCGCGGCCAAGAGCTTCGCGAACACCGGGGTGTTCCTGGAGCGGCTGGTGCGCCGCGCCCGCCACGTCGAGGTCCAGGTGTTCGGCGACGGCTTCGGCGAGGTCCTGGCGCTGGGCACCCGCGACTGTTCCCTGCAGCGGCGCAACCAGAAGGTCGTCGAGGAGTGCCCGGCGCCGGACCTGCCGGACGCGATCCGGAAGCAGCTCGTCGACTCGGCCGTCGCGCTGTGCTCGTCGGTGCGGTACCGGTCGGCGGGCACGGTCGAGTACGTCTACGACCCCGAGCGCGAAGAGGCCGCGTTCCTCGAGGTCAACACCCGGCTGCAGGTCGAGCACCCGGTCACCGAAGCGGTCTACGGCGTCGACCTGGTCGCCTGGATGCTCCGGCTCGCGCAGGGCGACCGGGCGATGTTCCGCGCGGTGCCGGTCGCGCGCGGGCACGCCGTGGAAGCGCGGGTGTACGCCGAAGACCCCAGTGCCGGGCACCGGCCGAGCGCGGGGCTCGTCACGCGGGTCACCCTGCCCCCGGATGCGCGCGTGGACACCTGGGTCGAACCGGGCACGACCGTCACGACCCACTACGACCCGTTGCTGGCCAAGGTGATCTGCACCGGCACCGACCGCGACGACGCACTCGCGCGCCTGCGGGAGGCGCTCGCCGTGACCCGGGTCGACGGCGTGCGCACCAACCTCGGGCAGCTGCGGACGGCGGGCGCCGACGCGGCGTTCGGCGCGGCCGCCCACGACACGTCCACTTTGGACGGCATCGAGGACGATGAGCCCCGCGTCGACGTCGTGCGCGGCGGGACGATGACGACCGTGCAGGACTGGCCGGGCCGCACCGGTTTCTGGCACGTCGGGGTGCCGCCGAGCGGGCCGATGGACGACCGCTCGCTGCGGCTGGGCAACCTCGCGCTCGGCAACCCCGAAGGCGCGCCCGGGCTGGAGTGCACTGTGGACGGCGTGACGCTGCGGTTCTCCCACGCCACGCAGGTGTGCGTCACCGGCGCGCCGGCGACGGTCCTCGTCGACGGCGCCGAAGTTCCCTTGTGGACACCGGTCGAGGTGCCCGCCGGGGCCACGCTCGACGTCCGCGCGTGCACCGCCGGGCTGCGCAGCTACGTGCTCGTGCGCGGCGGCGTCGACGTCCCGGCGTTCCTCGGCAGCGCGGCGACGTTCACCCTGGGCAAGTTCGGCGGGCACGGCGGCCGCGCGCTGGCCGTCGGCGACGTCCTGCGCACCGGACCCGCGCCCGCGGACCCGGTGCTCGGCCCGGTCGGCGACCGTCCGGACTTCGGGTCGCACTGGACGATCGGCGCGCTCGAAGGACCGCACGCGGCGCCGGAGTTCTTCACCCCCGAAGACGTCGACACGTTCTACGCCACCGACTGGCAGGTGCACTTCAACTCCGCCCGCACCGGCGTCCGGCTCGTCGGGCCGCGGCCGCGGTGGGCCCGGGCCGACGGCGGCGAGGCGGGCCTGCACCCGTCGAACATCCACGACACGCCGTACGCGATCGGCGCCGTCGACTACACCGGCGACCTGCCGATCCTGCTCGGCCCGGACGGGCCGAGCCTGGGCGGGTTCGTCTGCCCGGCGACGGTCGCCACCGGCGAACGGTGGAAGCTCGGGCAGCTGCGGCCGGGCGACACCGTGCGGTTCGTGCCGATCGACCCCGACCACGCGGCGGTGCTGCGGCGGCGGCCGGCCTCCGCGGTGACGTCCACCAGGAACGCCCGGCACGACGGCGGTGTCCTGGGACGGCAAGCGTCCGAGGGCGACGAGCCGTCGGTCACCTACCGGCGCGGCGGGGACGACAACCTGCTCGTCGAGTACGGCGAGATGAAGCTCGACCTGGCCCTGCGGATGCGGGTGCACGCGCTCGGGGAACGGCTCACGGCCGAGGGCGTGCCGGGGATCGTCGACCTGACCCCGGGCATCCGGTCGCTGCAGGTGCACGTCGACCCGGACGCGCTGCCGGTCGGCAAGGCGCTCGGCCTGGTCCGGGAGCTGGAGCGCGACCTGCCGCCGACGCACGCCCTCGAGGTGCCGAGCCGCAGCGTCCGGCTGCCGCTGTCGTGGGACGACCCGGCGACGCGCGAGGCGATCGAGCGGTACATGACCGGGGTGCGCGACGACGCGCCGTGGTGCCCGTGGAACATCGAGTTCATCCGGCGGGTCAACGGGCTGTCCAGTGTGGACGACGTTTACCGGACGGTGTTCGACGCGGAGTACCTGGTGCTCGGCCTCGGCGACGTCTACCTGGGCGCGCCGGTGGCGACGCCGCTGGACCCGCGCCACCGGCTGGTGACGACGAAGTACAACCCGGCCCGGACGTGGACCGCGGAGAACTCCGTCGGCATCGGCGGCGCGTACCTCTGCATCTACGGCATGGAAGGGCCCGGCGGCTACCAGTTCGTCGGCCGGACCGTGCAGGTGTGGAACAGCTGGCACGGCGGGGAACAGCCGTGGTGCCTGCGGTTCTTCGACCGGATCTCCTGGTACCCCGTGTCCGCGGACGAACTGCTCGACCTGCGGGCGCGGAGCGCGTCCGGGCGGCTGGCCCTCGACACCACCGACGGCACCTTCAAGCTGGCCGAGTACCAGCGGTTCCTCGCCGACAACGCGGAGGGCATCGCCGGGTTCCGGGCGACGCAGGCGGCGGCGTTCGAGGCGGAACGGCGCGCGTGGGCCGCGGCGGGCGAGTTCGACCCGAAGCCGGAACCGGTGGCGCGGCCGCCGAAGCGGGTCGAGGCACCGCCGGGTGGTCACGTCGTCGAGGCGCCGTTCGCGGCGACGGTGTGGCGGGTGGACGTCACGGCCGGCGAGCGCGTGGAGGACACGCAGTCGCTGGTGACCCTGGAAGCGATGAAGACGGAGGCGCGGATCCCCGCGCCGGCGAGCGGTGAGGTGGTCGAGGTGCTGGTGTCCCCCGGTGATCAGGTCGCCCCCGGAACGCCGCTGGTGGTACTCGGATGAGCGTCCTGGAACGAGTTCATGCCGCGTACCGGCGGATCGAGCAGGTGGACCGGCCGGAGATCTGGATCGACCTGCGGCCGGAGGCCGAGGTGCTGGCCGAGGCCGCCGCGCTGGAAGAACGAGGGCTGCCGCTCTACGGCAAGCTCGTCGCGGTCAAGGGCAACATCGACGTCGCGGGGTTGCCGACCACGGCGGGCTGCCCGGCTTACGCGTACCAGCCCGAGGCGGACGCGGCGGTCGTCGCGCGGCTGCGGGCGGCCGGGGCGCTGGTGCTCGGCACGACCAACCTCGACCAGTTCGCGACCGGGCTGGTCGGGACGCGCAGCCCGTACGGTGCGGTGCGCAACGCCGTGGACCCGGCCTCGGTGTCGGGCGGGTCCAGCTCGGGTTCGGCGGTGGCCGTGGCGCTGGGCATCGTCGACCTGGCGCTGGGCACCGACACCGCGGGTTCCGGGCGGGTGCCCGCGGCGTTCAACGGGATCGTCGGGCTCAAGCCGACGCCCGGGCTGCTGCCGACCGAGGGCGTCGTGCCCGCCTGCGCGAGCATCGACTGCGTGTCGCTGTTCGCGCGGACGGTCGAGGAGGCGTCGTTCGCCCTGACCTGCCTGGCCGAGCCCGCACAGGTCCACCCGGGACGGTTCCGGATCGGCATCCCGGCCGAGCTGGGCCTCTTGGCCGATGGCTGGGCGAAGGCGTTCGAGGCCACGGTCGCGGAGTACGCCGCGGCCGGCGCCGAAGTGACCACTGTGGACATGTCGGCTTTCCTGGAAGCGGCGCAGCTGCTGTACGGCGGCGCGTTCGTCGCCGAGCGGTACACCGCCGTCGGTGAGTTCCTGGAGCGGCACCCGGACGACTGCGACCCGGTGGTACACGGCATCATCACCGGCGCCCGCGACATCCCGGCGCACCGGCTGTTCGCCGACCAGCGGACCGTGGCCCGGCTGCGCGCCGAGGCCCTCGCGGTCCTGGCCGGCGTCGATGCGCTCCTGACCCCGACGACGACCGAGCACCCCACTCTCGCTGAGGTAGCGGCCGACCCCGTCGCGGTCAACGCGCGGCTGGGCCGGTTCACCAATTCCACCAACCTGTTCGGGCTGTCGGCACTGGCGGTCCCGGCAGGCACGGTGGCCGGGCGCCCGTTCGGCGTGATGCTGGTGGGTGCTCCGCACGACGACCTGAAACTGGCGGCGCTGGCAGGATTGCGCCCGTCGCGCATCCCGATCGTGGTGGTCGGCGCGCACCTGAGGGGACAGCCGCTGAACCACGAGCTGACCTCGCGCGGCGGCCGGTTCGTGTCGGCGGTGTCGACCGCGGCTTCGTACCGGTTGTATGCGCTGGACACGGTGCCGCCGAAGCCGGGTCTGGTGCGGGTCGCGTCCGGAGGAGTGCCGGTGGCCGCGGAGGTCTGGGAGCTGCCGCCACCGGGTTTCGGCGAATTCGTGGCCGGCATCCCGGCCCCCCTGGCGATCGGCAAGCTCGAACTGGCCGACGGCTCGTCGGTGTCCGGCTTCCTGTGCGAACCGGCGGCCACGGAGGGAGCGGAAGACATCTCGGCGAAGGGCGGCTGGCTGGCCCACCTCGGCGTCCGGTAAACGGGTTGTGCCGCCGTCCACACTGAAGTGGTGAAAGTTCTTGCGTGCGGCCATCTCGCTCCGGCCGCCGGGGCGCGGGTCTGCGCCCACCTCACCACTGACAACGGACCCGCGTGCTTCCGCGTCCTCACCGGGATCAAGACCGACTTCGACCTGCGGTGCCCGGACTGCGCCGATGCCGAGGCGCCGGAACTGCTCGACGCCTGCGTCGGCTGCTTCGACCGCGCCGAGGAGCTGGCGCACCTCGGCTGGCGCGGCTCGCCCGAGATCCTGCTGCGGGACCGGGAACTCGACGGCGCCTGGACGACGCGGCCCTGCCCGGTGCGTCCGCTGAACAACCGGTGCCTCGTACCGGTGCCGGGCGGCTGGCTCGCGCTCACCGAAGCGGGTTTCGTCCGGATCGACCACGAGGACCAGTGGCTCCTCGGGCCGGTCGTGCTGCCCGAGGAGCGTGACGTCGAGCGGAACGACGGGCCGGAGCGGCCTCGCGGCCCCGTACTGCACGCTTCGCGCGACGGGCGGTTCGCGGCGATCGTCTCGGACTACGGGCAGTACGGCACCGTCGTCGACCTGACGGAGTGGGTCACCGTGCTGAACCTCGACCGTGACTGGGACGACAACGAGTGGACCCGCTTCCCGTTCGCCTTCCTCGACGGGGACAGGTTCGTCGCGGCCACCGACTCGAACCGGCTCGACGTCTTCGACGCGGCCACCGGCCGCCTGCTCACCGAGCGCTCCACCACCCGCGAGGACAATCCCGAGCACTACCTCGACTACTACTTCGGTGCCCTGCTGCCCAGCCCGTCCGGCCGTGCGCTGCTCACCGACGGCTGGGCCTGGCACCCGGTGGGCATCCCGCTGATCATCGACTGCGCGGCGTGGCTCGCGGGCGACCGGCACGCCCCCGAACACGGACGCCACCTCGCCGACCGCGGCGACACCTGGGACACCCCGATCGCCTGGCTCGACGAAAACACCGTGGCCCTGCAAAGTGCCGACCCGCCCGTCTGCGGCATCGAGCTGCGCGACGCCGCGACCGGGCGCCAGACCGGATCCTTCACCGGCCCGAAGGGGCGGATGTGGGCCCACGACGGCCTGCTGTACGTCGCCGCCGAAGCCGGGCTCGAGGTCTGGGACCCGGCCGAAGGCGCCCGTGTCGGCTTCGCCTCCGGGTTCCACCCCATCGCCCACCACGACGGCGCGTTCGCCGAACTCCGTAACGATCAGCTGAGGATCTGGGCCGCCGTCGGATAACAACGCTCATTCCGGGGCAGGAGTCCGCCGATGACCTCGGTGAGACCCCGGAGGCGGCCATGACCACGGCGACGACATCCCCCGCAGAACACCCTCGTCCACTCGTACCTGTTCCTCCGGCGCGCCATCGGGCTCATCGGCCTGGCCCTGCCGGTGGTGCTGATCGTGGGCAAGCAGATCGTCCAGGGCGGCGACCTCATCGGGTCGCTCAGCGGCTACTACTACAGCGACCTCGGGAACGTCTTCGTCGGCGCGATGTGCGCGGCCGGGGTGTTCCTGCTCGCCTACTACGGCCACGACTACGTCGACAACGTCGCGAGCACCGTCGCCGGGCTCGGGGCGATCGGGCTCGCGCTGTTCCCGACCACCCCCGACCACGACGTGTCGGCCTGGGACCGGACGTCCGGAGTCCTGCACCTCGCCTTCGCGGCCGTGTTCTTCCTCTCCCTCGCCTACTTCTGCCTGCGGCTGTTCCCGCACGACGGCGAGCAGTCCCCGGGCACGAGCGTCGTCTACCGCGTCTGCGGCGGCGCGATCCTCGCCTGCCTGGTGCTCGTCGCGCTGACGAGCTACCTCCGGCTCGTGCCGGAGCTGCACCCGGCGCTGTGGCTGGAGGCCGTCGCCGTGGAGGCGTTCGGCGTCGCGTGGCTGGTGAAGGGACGGACGATGGAGCCCAAGAGTGTGCCGTAGCCCACTCGACCGGGCCACACCACTGGTTACCGGCGGGTAACAAGGGCTATCGTGCGGCTATCACCGTCTACTTCATGGAGCATTCGTGGCCGCACCAGCAACGCCGCTCGCGCCGACCGCGCGGGGCGTGCGCACCGTCGCCTTCGTCGAGGGGGTACGGACCCCCTTCGGCAAGGCCGGCGACAAGGGCATCTACGCCGGGACCCGCGCCGACGACCTCGTCGTCAACGCCATCCGTGAGCTGCTGCGGCGGCACCCGGAGCTGCCGCCCGAGCGCGTCGACGAGGTGGCCATCGCCGCCACCACCCAGATCGGCGACCAGGGCCTGACCATCGGCCGCACCGCCGCGCTGCTCGCCGGGCTGCCGAAGTCGGTCCCCGGCTTCGCCATCGACCGGATGTGCGCCGGCGCGATGACCGCCGTCACGACCACCGCGTCCGGCATCGGCTTCGGCGCCTACGACATCGCCATCGCCGGCGGCGTCGAGCACATGGGCCGCCACCCGATGGGCGAGGGCGTCGACCCGAACCCGCGGATCATCGCCGACAAGCTCGTCGACCCGACCGCGCTCGTCATGGGCCAGACCGCCGAGAACCTGCACGACCGCTTCCCCGCGATCACCAAGCAGCGCACCGACGCCTACGCCGCGCGCAGTCAGGAGCGCTACGCCGAGGCCGTCAAGACCGGCAAGATCGGCCCCGAGCTGGTCCCGGTCGCGACCCGTTCCAAGGAGCTGGGCTGGGGCTTGGCCACCGAGGACGAGCCGCCGCGCCCCGGCACCACGCTGGAAACCCTCGCCGGGCTGAAGACGCCGTTCCGCCCGCACGGCCGGATCACCGCGGGCAACGCGGCCGGCCTCAACGACGGTGCCACCGCCTCGATCCTGGCCGACGAGGACACCGCCCGCGAACTGGGCCTGCCCGTCGCCATGCGGATGGTCGGCTACTCCTTCGCCGGCGTCGAGCCGGAGGTCATGGGCATCGGCCCGGTGCCGGCCACCGAGAAGCTGTTCAAGCGCACCGGCCTGTCCATCGACGACATCGGCCTGTTCGAGATCAACGAGGCCTTCGCCGTGCAGGTGCTGGCCTTCCTCGACCACTTCGGCATCGACGACGAAGACCCGCGCGTCAACCAGTGGGGCGGCGCGATCGCGTGCGGCCACCCGCTGGCTTCCTCCGGCGTCCGGCTCATGACGCAGCTGGCCCGCCAGTTCGCCGAGCGGCCCGACGTGCGGTACGGCATGACGACGATGTGCATCGGCATCGGCATGGGCGGCACCGTGATCTGGGAGAACCCGGCCTTCGAGGGGGCGAAGTAATGACTTTCACCGCTGAAGAAGCGAAGGCCGCCTTCCCGGACGAGGTCGTCACGCACGCCGTGACGCGGCTGGTGAAGGTGCCCGGGCTCGACAAGCCCGTCGCGCTGATCACGCTCGACAACGGCCACGACCACACCCGGCCGAACACCTTCGGCCCGCAAGGGTTGGTAAGCCTGAACGCGGCTATCGACAAGGCGTTCGAGGCCGAGCCGGCCGCGATCGCCGTCACCGGCAAGCCGTTCATCTTCGCCGTCGGCGCGGACCTGTCCGGCGTCGAGTCCGTGAGCGACCCGAAGCTGGCGCGCGAGATCGCCCAGACCGGCCACGACGTCTTCCGCCGTCTGACCGAGACGAAGATCCCGACGTTCGGGTTCGTCAACGGCGCCGTCATGGGCGGCGGGCTCGAACTCGCGCTGTCCTGCCACTACCGGACGCTGTCGGAGAACACCGCCGCGATCGCGTTCCCCGAGGTCTTCCTCGGCCTGTTCCCGGGCTGGGGCGGCACGCAGCTGCTGCCGAACCTCATCGGGCCGGACGCCGCCGTGACGGTGATCATCGAGAACGCCCTGGCGCAGAACAAGATGCTCAACGTCAAGCAGACGGCCGAGCTCGGCATCGTCGACGCGGTCTTCGGGTCCGCCGACTACCTCGAGCAGTCGCTGCTGTGGCTGGCCAAGGTCGTCAACGGCGAGATCGTCCCGGAGCGCCGCGAGATCGACCGCGGATCGGGCTGGGACGCCGCCGTCGCCCGCGCCAAGTCCATTGTGGACGGCCGCACGCACGGTGCGTCGCCGGGCGCCACCAAGGCCGTCGAGCTGCTGGAGCTGGCCCGCGAGAACGATCTCGACCGGGGTTACGCGGCCGAGACCGACGGCCTCGCCGAGCTGCTCATGTCCGACGTCCTGCGCGCCGGGCTGTACTCGTTCAACCTGGTCAACAAGCGCGCCAAGCGCCCGGCCGGCGCGCCGGACAAGTCCCTGGCGCGCAAGGTGAACAAGGTCGGCATCGTCGGCGCCGGCCTGATGGCCAGCCAGCTCGCGCTGCTGTTCGTGCGCCGCCTCAAGGTGCCGGTCGTGCTGACCGACGTCGACCAGGAGCGCGTCGACAAGGGCGTCGGCTACGTCCACGCCGAGATCGACAAGCTCCTGGCCAAGAAGCGCGTCTCCCCGGACGGCGCCAACCGGCTCAAGGCGCTGGTCTCCGGCTCGCTCGACAAGGCCGCGTTCGCCGACGCCGACTTCGTCATCGAGGCCGTCTTCGAGGAGCTGGGCGTCAAGCAGCAGGTGTTCGCCGAGCTGGAGCAGCACGTCTCCCCCGAGGCGATCCTCGCGACGAACACCTCGTCGCTGTCGATCACCGCGATGGCGTCGAAGCTGCAGCACCCCGAACGCGTGGTCGGCTTCCACTTCTTCAACCCGGTCGCCGTGCTGCCGCTGCTGGAGATCGTCCGCGGCGAGCAGACCGACGACGCGTCCCTGGCGACGGCGTTCTCGGTCGGCAAGCAGCTGAAGAAGTCCAGCGTGCTGGTGAAGGACGCGTCGGCGTTCGTCGTCAACCGGCTCCTGCTGCGCTTCCTCGGCGAGGTGCTGGTGACCGTCGACGAAGGCACGCCGTTCGAGGTCGCCGACCGGGCGCTCGAGCCGCTCGGCCTGCCGATGACCCCGCTGACGCTGATGCAGCTCGTCGGCCCGGCCATCGCGCTGCACGTCGGCGAGACGCTGCACGAGGCGTTCCCGGACCGGTTCACCGTGTCCGAGAACCTCGCGAAGTTCGTCAAGGCGGGCAAGAAGGGCGTCTGGGTCTGGGATTCCCAGGGCAACCAGTCGCCCGACCCCGAGGTCGTCGAGCTGTGGACGCAGGGCGACCGGCCGTCCACTTCGGAGCAGGTGCGTGAGCGCGCGCTCGCCGCGATCGCCGAGGAGATCCGGATCATGCTCGACGAGGGCGTGGTCGCGGAGGCGCAGGACATCGACCTGTGCCTGCTCCTCGGCGCGGGCTGGCCGTTCTGGAACGGCGGCATCACGCCGTACCTGGACCGCTCCGGCGTGTCCGAGCGGGTGAACGGCAAGCCGTTCCTCGCTCCGGGCGTGGCTTCGGTCCCGGCTTCCTAGTATTCGCCCTCACGAGGGCACTTCGGCGGCGGCGCGGTGAGTTCCAGCTGCGCCGCCGCCCGGTCGGAGTCGATGACCGTCACCCGCTCGGCGGTCCGGTAGCGGGCGTGCAGGTCCTGCGCCCAGGCCCGCAGGTCGGTGCCGGGCACGGCGAGCAGGGAGATCGACGGCGGGTCCACGAACACCCGCCGGGCCGCGGGGTCGTCGCGGAAGGACGGCACGGCCGCCTGCATCTCGGCATCGGTCGGGAAGACCACGACGACCGCCGCGCACAGCGTGTGCCCGGCGAGCGGTGCCGGGTTCGTGTCCACCGGCAGGTCGGGCGGGCGCTTCAGGGCCGCGACGCCGAAGGCCAGCCCCACGCCGGCCGCCAGGGCCAGCGCGAAGACCGGGGCCACGACGCGGACCAGCGGCTTGTCTTCCACACCGACGATCACAGCACATCTCGGCTCCCGGGACACCGGTCGCGGCAGACTGCTCAGCGGACGGGGAGGTGGACCGTCACGCCCAGGCCGCCGCCCACGATCGGTTCCGCCGCCACGCTTCCGCCGTGGGCCGCCACCGCCGCGCGGACGATCGAGAGCCCCAGGCCCGCGCCGGACCGGGCCGTGCGGGCCACGCCCGCCCGGCGGAACGGCTCGAACAGCTCCGCCACCGTCGCCGGGTCCACCAGGCCCCCGGACGAGCGCACCCGCAGCACCGACCACTGCGGGCCCGGCTGCGTCACGACCTCCAGCCAGCCGCCCTCGACGTTGTGGCGGACCGCGTTCTCCAGCAGGTTGCCCGCGATCCGCTCCAGCAGCGCCGGGTCGCCGAACGCCGGCGCCGGCACCACCGCGAACGTCGCCCGGATCCCGCGCTGCTCGGCTTCCGTGCGGGCCGCACGCCAGGCTCGGTCGACGACCGCCGCCAGGTCGACCGGCTCGCGCACCCCGAGCCCGGCGCCGTCGGTGCGGGCCAGCAGCAGCAGCGAGTTCACCAGCTGCCCGGCGCGCTCGGTCGCGTCGCGGACCACCCCGCCCATCCGGCGCAGCTCGGCTTCGTCGGCGTCGTCGTCGGACAGGGTGACGTCGAGCTCCGTGCGGATCACCGCCAGCGGCGTCCGCAGCTCGTGGCTCGCGTTCGCGACGAAGTGGCGCTGCGCGTCGAACGCGGACTGGAGCCGGTCGAGCATGTCGTCGAACGTGCCGGCCAGCTCGGCCAGCTCGTCGTGCGAGCGCACCTCGCCGATCCGCTCCCCCAGCGACTCGACCGACAGCCGCCGCGCGGTCCCGGTGATCTCGCGCAGCGGCAGCAGCACGCGCGAGGTGAACGTCCAGGCGAGGATCGCCGCGGCCGCCACCACCAGCAGGAACGCGATCGACCCGAACAGCAGCATGCGGTTGCGGGCGTGCACGCGCAGGTGCTCGGCGAGGGCCGACGCGTCGACCTGGACGCCGTCGACGACGACCACGCTGCCCGGCGGCATCTGCGGGACGTTGTCGAGCGAGTCCCGGACGAGCGTCCAGGCCAGCCAGAGCAGCAGCAGGCTGACGGCGGCGACCAGCACGGTCGCCAGCAGGGTGATCCGGGCGCGGAGGCTGCGGGTGCCCGGCAGGTTCACGCGCGCGGCGCGCCGGGCTCCGGCACCCGGTACCCGGAGCCGACGACGGTCTCGATGATCCCCGGCTCGCCGAGCTTCTTGCGCAGCGTCATGACGGTGACCCGGACGGTCGTGGTGAACGGGTCGGCGTTCTCGTCCCACACGCGTTCGAGCAGCTCTTCGCTGCTGACGACCGAGCCGGCGGCCGACAGCAGCACCTCGAGGACGCCGAACTCCTTGCGCGTCAGCTCGACCGGCCCGCTCGCGCGCCGGACCGTGCGCTTGGCCGGGTCCAGCTCGACGTCACCCGCGGTCAGCAGCGGCGGCGCGGCCGGGGTGGCCCGGCGGCCCAGCGCTCGCACCCGGGCGACCAGCTCGGGGAAGGCGAAGGGTTTGGCGAGGTAGTCGTCGGCGCCGAGCGACAGCCCGTCGACGCGGTCGGACACCGAGCTGCTCGCGGTCAGCATCAGCACCCGGGTCAGTTCCCCGGACGCGACGATCTCCCGGCACAGCTCGTCCCCGGACATCCCGGGCAGGTCCCGGTCCAGCAACACGACGTCGTACCGCGTGACGGCGGCCTTTTCGTGCCCGTCGTCACCCGTGAGCGCGACGTCCACCGCCATGCCTTCGCGGCGCAAGCCACGGGCGATCGCGTCGGCCAGGGGTTCTTCGTCCTCTACTACCAAAACTCGCACGACTCCACAATTCCATATTTTCCTGAGAGTGCCCTTTAAGGACGATGTGCGTCAGGTGTGGCCCACCGGAGGGCGAACCACAACCGCATGCGGACCTCCGGGTCCGCCAGGTCCACGTCCAGGGCCTTCTCCACCTGGGCGATCCGGTGCCGGACGCTGTTGCGGTGCACGCCCAGCTCCGCGGCCGTCGGTTCCCAGCCGCCGTGGTGGGCCAGCCACGTCCGCAGTGTCAGCACCAATGACCGGTCCCCCGCCTGGTCGAGCGCGACCAACGGCTCCAGGGCCTTCGAAGCGAACCCGCGGGAAGCGTCCGGGGCCACCAGCGAGTCGAAGTCCAGCGGCGAGCTCCCGGCCACCACCGGGCGCCCCAGCGACTGGGCGCGCGCGAGCAGCAGGTCGACTTCGCCCTCGGACAGCCGTCCGGCCGGCGCCGGGGAGCCCACCGCCACCAGCCAGCCGTGGTCGCGCAAGCCCTCCAGCACCGCGAGCGGCGGCGCGGATCCCGCGATCGCCACGAACCGGCCGGACCGCACCGAAACCAGCGGGGTGTCCAGCCGCGCCCGCAGCCAGTCCGGGCGCTGGGCCACCTCGTCCGGGCCACGCCGGTAGGCCGTCCCGGCGACCAGCCGGACCACCTCGGAGCCCAGCAGCGACCGGGCCACCTCCCCGGGCGCCGTCCGGCCGAGCAGCAGGCCGGTGGCCGCCGCGCCCAGCTCGGCCGTGTCCGAGCCCGCGCGGCCGACCAGGCCGAGCAGGGCCGCGCCGACGGCGAGGATCGCCCGGTCGGCCCCTTCGAGCCGCCGGGATCGGCCGACGACCACCAGGTGCGACGCCGTCGCCTGCGGGTACACCGGCTGGACGACGACGAACCCGGCGTCGAGCTCGGTCGTCGCGCTCCGGATCCCGCTGCCCGTGCGCACGGTCGCCATCAGCTCCCGCACCTGCGGCGGCAGCGGCGTGGGTGCGTCGTGCGCCGAAGCCAGCACGTCCCCGGCGCCGACCAGGGCGACCCAGGACCGCAGCACCGCCGCCAGCGACGACGTCAGCTCGCCGAGCCCGCCACTCGCGGCGCGGGTCAACGTCTCGCGCGCCGCGGTGATCCGCCGCTGGTCCCGCTGCCCGGCCTCGGTCAGGGCGACGGAGACGGCCCGGTTGACCGCCAGGAACGGCGTGCGCGACGGCACCACCAGCAGCGGCAGCCCACGGCGCGCGCAGGCCCGGCGCAGGGACTCCGGCAAGGTCTCGTGCACCGTCGGGGTGAGGCCGAAGCCCAGCGCCGTCACGCCGGCGTCCCGCAGGCCGCGCACGTACCGGTCGAGCTGCCCGGGCAGGTTGACACCAGCTGTGAGGATCAGCTCGCCGCCCACCAGGTACGGCGCCGGGTCCTGCAGCTCGCTGACGTGGGCCCAGCGCACGGGGAGGTCCAGCGCGCCCGGTCGCAGCGTCTCGGGGACGACCTCCAGCGCGAGCTCCCGGTTGCCGACCACGTCCCGTAACGGGACATTCACCTCCGTGGACAACAACTCCGGGATTTGGGCCATTTCATCCTCGACTTCGCCGACATTGGGATGAAGCATCCCATGCCGCCGCGATGTCAGCCGAACCTACGGTGGCCCGAAACGACGTGAGGAGGACACCGTGACCGGGGACTACGCCGTGATCGCGTTGTACATCGCGGGGATGCTCGGGGTCGGCTGGTACGGCCTCCGGCTCGCGAAGACCAAGTCCGACTACCTCGTCGCCGGGCGCCGGCTGGGCTGGTTCATGTACTCCGGCACGATGTCGGCCGTCGTCCTCGGCGGCGCCTCCACCGTCGGCGGCGTGAAGCTCGGCTACACCTACGGCATCTCGGGCATGTGGCTGGTCGTCAGCATCGGCGTCGGCATCCTGGTGCTGCACGCGCTGTTCGCGCGGCGGCTGGTGCGGCTGAAGGTCTACACCGTCGGCGAGATGCTGGACCTGCGCTACGGCGGCCGCACCAGCGCGGTGTCCGGCGTCGTCATGTGGGGCTACACGCTCATGCTCACGGTGACCTCGACGCTGGCGTTCGCGACCATCTTCAAGGTGCTCTTCGACCTGCCGAACTGGGCCGGCATCGCGATCGGCGGGTCGATCGTGGTCCTCTACTCGGTGCTCGGCGGCATGTGGTCGATCACGCTGACCGACATCGCCCAGTTCGTCATCAAGACCATCGGCATCCTGGCGATCCTGCTGCCGGTCGCGATCAGCTCGGCCGGCGGCTTCTCCGGCATGAGCGAAAAGCTCGACGCGAGCTTCTTCAGCTTCACCTCGATCGGCACCGACACGATCATCACGTACTTCGTGATCTACACCTTCGGCCTGCTGATCGGCCAGGACATCTGGCAGCGCGTGTTCACCGCCCGCACCCCGGCGATCGCGACGTCCGGCGGCATCACCTCCGGCGTCTACTGCCTGGTGTACGGCTTGGCCGGCGCCCTGATCGGCACGGCGGCGCACACGCTGTACCCCGATCTCGCCAGTGCGCAGGACGCCTTCGCGACGATCGTCGAGCGCCTGCTGCCGACCGGCGTCCGCGGCCTGGTGCTGGCCGCCGCGCTCTCGGCGATGATGTCGACCGCGAGTGGCGCGCTGATCGCCTGCTCCACCACGACGACGTCGGACCTGCTCACCAAGATCGGCCTGAAGAAAGGCGGCGAGGTCCGCCGCAACCGGATCGCCACGCTGGTGCTCGGGCTGATCGCGATCGGCATCGCGATGGTCGTCGACGACGTCGTCAACGCCCTGACCATCGCCTACGACATCCTGGTCGGCGGCCTGCTCGTCGCGATCGTCGGCGCGCTGTTCTGGAAGCGCGGCACGCGACAGGGCGCGTACGCGTCGATGGTCGCCGGCACGGTGTCCGTGATCGCCTTCATGATCATCGACGGCGTCGCCGCCAACACCCCGATCTACTGGGGCCTCGGCGCGAGCCTGGTCGTCTACCTGGCGGTCAGCTTCGCCACGCCCCGCACGGCCGACTCGGTTCTTTCCCTTTGGACCCGCCGCCTCAACGGCGAAGACACCACCACCGAGACCCGGGAACAGGAGCCCACCAGTGCCTAACATCGGACCCCTCGACTCGTCCCGTGTCCCCCGGTTCGCCGGCTTCGCGACCTTCGCGCGACTGCCGCGGATCGACCAGGTCGAGCGTGCCGACATCGCCGTCGTCGGGGTGCCCTTCGACTCCGGCGTGTCCTACCGTCCCGGCGCGCGGTTCGGCCCGGCGGCGGTGCGGGAGGCGAGCCGGCTGCTGCGGCCGTACCACCCGGAGCTGGACGTCTCGCCGTTCGCCGATAAGCAGGTCGTCGACGCCGGCGACATCGCGGTGAACCCGTTCGACATCGGCGAAGCGATCGAAACGCTGCAGCAGGAAGCCGAAGCGCTGCAAGCGAACGGGACGCGGCTGGTGACGGTCGGCGGCGACCACACCATCGCCCTGCCGCTGCTGCGGGCCGCGGCGAAGCAGCACGGGCCCGTCGCCCTCCTGCACTTCGACGCGCACCTCGACACCTGGGACACCTACTTCGGCGAGCCGTACACCCACGGCACCCCGTTCCGGCGGGCGTCCGAAGAAGGCATCCTCGACACGAGCGCGCTGTCGCACGTCGGCACGCGCGGGCCGCTGTACGGCAAGCGGGACCTCGAAGAAGACCGCCGGCTCGGCTTCGGCATCGTCACCTCCGGCGACGTGCTGCGCCGCGGCGTCGCCGAGACCGTCGACGCGCTGCGGCAGCGCATCGGCGACCGGCCGCTCTACGTCTCGGTCGACATCGACGTGCTCGACCCGGCCCACGCGCCCGGCACCGGCACCCCCGAGGCGGGCGGGATGACCAGCCGCGAGCTCCTCGAGATCCTGCGCGGGCTGCGTGATCTCAACCTGGTCGGGGCGGACGTCGTCGAACTGGCTCCCGCTTACGATCACGCCGAAATCACGGCCATCGCGGCCTCCCACGTCGCCTACGACCTGGTGAGCCTGCTGTCCTTGGGAAAGAGCGCATGACCGATACCGAACGCATCGGCGGCGACGTCGTCGTGGAAACCCTGCGGGCGTTGGGCGCCGACACCGTGTTCGGCCTGCCGGGCCAGCACGCGCTGGGCCTGTTCGAAGCGCTGCGGCGCGCCGGCGACCTGCGGGTGATCAGCGGGCGCGTCGAAAACAACCTCGCCTTCGCCGCCGACGGGCACGCTCGCGCGCGGCTCGCGGCGAACCCCGACGGCCCGGTGCCGGTGACGCCCTTGATCGTGTCGACCGGCCCGGGAGCCCTGCTGACGTTGGCTTCCCTGCAGGAATCCCGGGCGGCGTCGGTGCCGGTGCTCGGGATCTCCAGCCAGGTCCCGGTCGCCGGGCTGGGCGGCGGGCGGCACGGTTACCTCCACGAACTGCCCGACCAGCAGGCCAGCTTCTCCGGCGTCGTGAAGTCGGTGCACGTCGTGCGCCGCGCCGGCCAGATCCCGACCGCGCTGCGCGAGGCCTGGACGTCGGCCGCGACCGCACCGTACGGCCCGGTGTGGGTCGAGATCCCCCAGGACGTCCTGCTCGGCCCGGCCGGGCTCCCGCCGATCACGTCGGTGTCGGCCACTCCCCCGCCCCTGGGACCGCTGCCCGAGCTGGTCACCGCGGCCGCCGATCTGCTGGCCGCGGCGTCGAATCCGGTGATCCTGGCGGGCGGCGGCGCGCTGCGGTCCGGCGCGCACGCCGAGCTGACGGCCCTGGCCGAGGCGGTGCGCGCCCCGGTGATCTCGACCTTCGGCGGCAAGGGCGTCTTCGGCTGGGACCACGAGCTGTCCGGGCGATCCTGGATGGAGGACTGGCACACCACGGAGTTCCTCGCCGGCGCCGACGTGCTGCTCGTGCTCGGCTCCGGCCTCGGCGAGCTGTCCAGCAACTACCGCGAGTTCGCCCCGCGCGGCCGGGTGATCCAGGTCGAGGCCGACCTGGGCAAGCTGGAGTCGAACTACCCGGGGCTCGGTATCCACGCCGACGTCCGGCTCACCCTGCAGGCGCTGCTGGAGTGGGTGCCGATGCGGACGTCCGACGGCCGGGCCGAGAAGGCGGTTTCCGGGCTGCTCGCGCGCGTCGAGTCCCGGTTGGACGGTCAGGACCTGGCCGTCGAGCGCAAGCTGATCGACGACATCCGCGCGGCGCTCCCCGAGGGCACTCAGACGTTCTGGGACATGACGATCGCCGCGTACTGGGCCTGGTCGGCGTGGAACCCCGAAGGCGCGCCGATCCACACCGCCCAGGGCGCGGGCGGGCTGGGCTACGGCCTGCCGGGCGCGCTCGGCGGCGCGGCCGCCGGCAGCCCGACGCTGGCCGTGTCCGGCGACGGCGGCGCGATGTACGGCGTCGCCGAGCTGGCGACCGCGGTGCAGCACGGCCTCGACGTCACGTGGCTGGTCGTCGACGACGGCGGCTACGGCGTCCTGCGCGAGTACCTGACCGACGCGTTCGGCCACACCACGGCCACCGAGCTGGCCCGGCCCGACTTCGTGGCTTTGGCTTCGTCCTTCGGTGTACCCGCTCGTCTCTCCTCTTTGGACACCGTCGGCACGGATCTCGCCGAAGCGCTGCGCGCACCCGGGCCGTCCGTGGTCGTCCTCCCGGCCCTGCTGAAGCTGTTCGCGCCGACCCACCTGGAGCAGGCATGACCCGCACCCTCGAGCTGACCGACCCGGCGACCGGCGAGGTGTTCGGCACCAGTGTCATCGCTGCGCAGTCCGATGTGGACCACGCGCTCGAATCGGCCGCGCAAGCGTTTGCGGGATGGCGTCGCAGCACCCCGGCGCAGCGGCAGCTGGCCCTGCTGAAGATCGCCGACACCCTCGAGGCTCGCGCTTCCGAGTTCGCCGACCTCGAAGTGCGCGAGACCGGCAAGATCCGGTCGGTCGTGCTGGAGGAGGAGATCCCGGAGTGCGTGAGCGCGCTGCGGTTCTTCGCCGGCGCCGCACGGCACCTGGAAGGCACGGCCGCCGGGGAGTACGCGCCGGGCCACACCTCGGTGATCCGCCGCGAGCCGGTGGGCGTCTGCGCGCAGATCGCGCCGTGGAACTACCCGCTGATGATGGCGGTCTGGAAGATCGCGCCGGCGCTGGCCGCGGGCAACACCGTGGTGCTCAAGCCGGCCGAGACGACGCCGTCGACCGCCGTGCTGCTGGCCGAGGTCGCGGCGGAGTTCCTGCCGGCGGGCGCGTTCACCGTGCTGACCGGCGACCGCGACACCGGCCGCGCGCTGGTGCGTCACCCGATCACGGACCTCGTCTCGATCACCGGGTCGACGCGGGCGGGCATCGACGTCGCCACCGTGGCGGCCGCCGACCTCAAGCGCACCCACCTGGAGCTGGGCGGCAACGCACCACTGCTGGTGTTCCCGGACGCCGGCCTCGCGGCGACGGCGGACGGCATCGTGGGCGCGGCGTTCTACAACGCGGGCCAGGACTGCACCGCGGGCAGCCGGGTCCTGGTGCACGCGTCGATCCACGACGACTTCGTCGCTTCGCTGGCGAAGGCCGCCGCAGCTCAGACGCCCGGCGTCGACTTCGGGCCGTTGAACAGCGCGGCGCAGTTCTCGCGCGTCGAGGGCCTGATCTCGCGGCTGCCCTCGCACGCCCGCGTCGAAACCGGCGGGACGCGGTTCGGCACTCGGGGCTTCTACTTCTCCCCCACGGTGATCTCCGGCCTGCGCCAAGACGACGAGATCGTCCAGGAGGAGATCTTCGGACCGGTCATCACCGTCCAGTCCTTTTCGGACGAAGCCCAGGCGGTTTCGCTGGCCAACGGTGTCCCGTACGGGCTGGCGTCGTCGGTCTGGACGAACGACCTCCGCGTCGCCGCGCGGGTGTCGGCCGACCTCGACTTCGGCTGCGTGTGGGTGAACACGCACGGGCCGCTGGTCGCCGAAATGCCGCACGGCGGGTTCGGCCACTCCGGCCACGGCAAGGATCTCTCGGGGTACGCCTTCGCCGAGTACACGCGGGTCAAGCACGTGATGACGAGGTTCGCATGAGCGAGAAGATCACGGAGGTCGAGCAGCACGGGATCGCGCCGATCCCGCCGGAGGAACAGACTTCGCGCCCGCGCGACCTGTTCCGGATGGCGTTCGGCGGCGCGAACACGTTCGCCACGATCATCCTTGGCACACTGCCGATCGCGTACGGGCTGAGCTTCCGCGACGCGGCGCTGGCCACGGCGCTCGGCGTCGTCGTCGGCGGCCTGGTCCTGGCGCCGATGGCGTTGTTCGGACCGCGCACGCGGACCAACAACGCGGTGTCGTCCGGCGCGCACTTCGGCGTGGTCGGCCGGTGCGTCGGATCGTTCCTGTCGCTGCTGACGGCGATCACGTTCTTCGCGATCTCGGTCTGGGTCAGCGGCGACGCGGTGGCCGGCGCGGCCCAACGGCTCTTCGGCTTCGACGGCGGCGCGGTGCTGCGCGGGCTCGCGTACGGCGTGATCGCGCTCGCGACGCTCGTCGTCTGCATCTACGGCTACCGGTTCATGCTGCTGGTCAACCGGGTCGCGGTCGTGCTCGGCACGCTGATCATGCTGCTGGGGATCGTGGCGTACGGCGGCTCGTTCGACCCGGGCTACGCGGGCACGGGGACGTACGCGCTGGGCACGTTCTGGCCGACGTTCACCCTCGCGGCGCTGACGGCCCTGGCCAACCCGATCTCGTTCGGCGCGTTCCTCGGCGACTGGGCCCGCTACATCCCCGCCCGGTACAGCAAACGTTCTCTCCTGGCGGCGCCGTTCCTGGCCCAGGTGGCGACCCTGCTGCCGTTCGGCTTCGGCATCGCGACGGCGACGCTGGTGGCGGACCCGGCCGACTACATCACCGGCCTGACGGCGGTTTCCCCGCTGTGGTACGCGATCCCGCTGATCGTGGTGGCGCTGATCGGCGGCCTGTCGACGGGCACGACGTCGCTGTACGGCACGGGCCTCGACTTCAGCTCGATCTTCCCGCGCCTGTCCCGGGTCCGGGCAACGCTCCTGATCGGGACGCTGAGCGTGGCGTTCATCTTCGTCGGCAACTTCGTGCTGGACATGGTGTCGAGCATCAACGCGTTCGCGACGCTGATCGTGCTGTGCACGTCACCGTGGATGGTGATCATGATGATCGGCTTCGTCCAGCGGCGCGGGTGCTACGACGTGGCGGACCTGCAGGTGTTCAACGAAGGCCGCCGAGGTGGCCGGTATTGGTTCGCCCGAGGAGTGAACTGGCGGGCGATGGCGGCCTGGATCCCGGCGACGACGCTGGGGCTGCTGTGCGCGAACACACCGATGATCGCGGGACCGCTGCGGGACATCGCGGGCGGCGTGGACATCAGCCTGCTGGTGACGTTGGTGACGGCGGCGGTGGCGTACCCGGTGCTGGTGAAGCTGTTCCCGGAGCCACCGGAGGTGTTCAGTTCCGTGCCCGCGCCTGCGGTGGTCGTCACCGTGCCCGCGGAGGCCTGACCGCAGAGAGCCCGCCGGGGGCGCCCCCGTTTTCCACTCTACCGGCGAGCACCGACAGTTTCGGGCGGCCGGTCCCGGCTCACGCAGTGAATGACTCATTCCTCTCGTCGGACGAGGTGAATGGGTCATTCACTGCATCGGCGCGGCCGGAAGTCTTGTCAGGCGAGTTGCCTCGGGTCGGTGCCGGCCGCTCCCGGCGGCAACCACCGTGCGGCGCGCGACCTCAACGGCAAGGGACCTGACGCGGATCGGCGGGATAGCGCAACGCGCTCCGGGCGAACGCGCCGGTCAGGTTGTCCCAGAAGCGGTTCGCGGTGAGCGGGGCCCGCACCGAGTCGAGCATCTCGCGGATCTCGGCGCACTCCAGGGCGACTCGGGCGGCCGCGATCTGGTCGGCGGGGAGCGCACCTTCGCCCGCGCCGCCGCCGTCGGCGACGTTCCACGCCGGCGGCAGGTCCTTCTCGTGCCCGCTGCGCCGGGAACCGGCCGCCTCCGAGTGCGCGGCGAGCGGGCTGACCAGTCCGTACACGTCGTGCACCCGGACCTCCAGCGGAGCGACCATGCCGAGCGCGCCGATGCTGCCGACCACGAACGTGCCGTCCGGGGCCGCCGCGGGGTAGCGCAGCCACGAACCGCGTTGCGCGATCACCATCGACGACGGCGCTTCCCGCAGCATCGCCTCCGCTTCGCGCAGCCCCATGGCGGTGGCGTAGTCATCGCCGTGCATGGGGTGCTCGCGCCCGCTCGCGGCCGACCAGTAACCGCGCTCGTCGGCGATCCCGGTCGCCGGGTCGTAGTGCCGCGCGTCGGCGTCGTAGGGCACGCGCAGCCAGACGCCGGCGACGAGCGCCCACCCGCCGACCGCGGCCACCAGGAGCGCGGTCCACCGCGTCACCGGGACCGCCATCACCGGGAGCAGCCCGGCGAAGAGCGCCGGCAGCAGCATCCGGCCGTGCATGAAGTCGCCGCCGATGCGGACCACGTACACCGCCATCACCAACCCGGCCAGCAGGGGGAAAGCGATCAGCACGAGCGTGACCCGGGTCCGGGGCAGGACACGCGTGACCAGCACGAACACGCCGGCCAGGAGCAGCAGCGGCAACCACAGGGTGTAGGGCGAGACCAGGTCGGCCAGGTAGCGCAGGCCCCGGTCCCAGTGCGCCGCCGACGCCTCCTTGGCCACCGCGGTGTTCGGGGTGACCAAGCCGTAGTAGCCCATGCGGAAGACCTGGTAGGCGAGCGGCAGCGCACCGGCGACCGCGACCAGGCCCAGGGTGCGTGGCCAGCCGCGCCAGGCGACGAAGCACAGCGCGGCGAACCCGAACGCGCTGAACAGCGCGAGGTCCGGCCGCACGAGCGGCCCGAGCCCGAGCGCGAGCGCCACCGGCCACGACCGCTCGGTGACACCGGTCGCCCGGCGCACGACGAGCCACCAGCTGCCACCCAGCCAAAGCGAGATCAAGCCGGTTTCCAGCCCGGAGGTCGCGAAGTCCAGGAACGGCGGCAGGGCGCACACCAGCAACGCCCCGGCGGGCAGCACGAGACCGGTCCCGGCCGGGCGGTGCAGGCGCCGCGCGCCGGCCATGGCCAGCACCAACCCGCCGACCGCGCAGACCAGCCCGGTCACGACGGCCACCCACTCCAGCCCGGCCCCGGGGATCAGGCCGAACAGCCAGACGAGGAAGGTCCACAAGGTGCTGGTGTTCGCCTCGACGCGCTCCCCCGCGTTGAAGACGGCGCCATTGCCCTCGTAGAGGTTGCGGACGGTGCGCAGCACGATCAGGCCGTCGTCACTCATCCACCGGCGCTGCCAGGCGAGGTTCGCGAAGAGGAGCGCGGTCGCGCCCATGGCGGTCCAGGCCCACACGCCCGGTTTCCGGTACCAGGCCGGCACCTCGCCGGGTGTTCCGGGCAGCAGTGTCCGAGAATCCGTCACGCGGTCCTCCCCCTCGTGCGGCACCCCCGGAACCTACTGCGAGCCCCCGGGTCGCCCCGACCCGGCCTGGCGCGAGCTCAGGCCGAGTGGTCGCGTGCGGACTCGGTCCGCTCGGCCGAGCCGAGGCGGCCCGCGGCCCACTCCGTCACCCGGCGAGCCACGTCCTGAGCCGTCAGCCCGATGCGCCCCAAAACCTCGTCCCGGCTCCCCAAGTCATGGAACGTCTGCGGCACCGCCAAATCCCGCAACGGGACGTCGCATTCCGCGTCGCGGAACATCGCCGCCAGCGCCGAACCGAAGCCGCCGTGGCGGCCGCTGTCCTCGACCGTCACCACCAGCTTGTGCTGCGCCGCCAGCGCCACCAGCTCGGCCGGGACCGGCAGGACCCAGCGCGGGTCGACCACCGTCACGCCGATGCCCTGGTCCGCGAGCCGGTCGGCCGCCGCCAGGCCCAAGGTCGCGAACGGGCCCACCGTCACCAGCAGCACGTCGGCACCGTCGACAGGGCGGCGCAGCACGTCGACCGTGCCCAGCCGCTCGACCGCCGCGACGTCCGTGCCGACCTTGCCCTTCGAGAAGCGCAGCGCCGTCGGGCCGTCGGACACCGCCACGGCCTCGCGCAGCTCCTCGCGCAGCGTCGCCGGGTCGCGCGGGGCCGCCACGCGCATGCCCGGCACCATGCCCAGCAGCGACAGGTCCCACATGCCGTGGTGGCTGGGGCCGTCCGGCCCGGTGATGCCGGCGCGGTCCAGCACCAGCGTCACCGGCTGGCGGTGCAGCGCGACGTCCATCAGCACCTGGTCGAACGCGCGGTTCAGGAACGTCGAGTAGATCGCGACCACCGGGTGCAGCCCGCCCATCGCCAGCCCGGCGGCCGACGTGACCGCGTGCTGCTCGGCGATGCCGACGTCGTACCAGCGGTCGGGGAACGCCTCGGCGAACTTGTCGAGGCCGGTCGAGCGCAGCATCGCCGCGGTGATCGCGACGACGTCCTCGCGCTCGGCGCCGATCTTCGCCAGCTCGTCGCCGAACACGCCGGTCCAGCTCGGGCCCTTCACCGGCGGCAGGCCGGTCTCCGGGTCGATCGGGTCGGTCTGGTGCATCTGGTCGTGCTCGTTGTTGACCGCGGGCGCGTAGCCGTGGCCCTTCTCGGTCACCACGTGCACGATCACCGCGCCGCCGAACGCCTTCGCGCTGTGCAGGGCCTTCTCCAGCGCCACCTGGTCGTGGCCGTCGACCGGGCCGAGGTACTTCAGGCCGAGGTCGGAGAACATCGCCTGCGGGCTCAGCGCGTCCTTCAGCCCGGCCTTCGCGGCGTGCAGCGCGGCGTAGATCGGCTTGCCGACGACCGGGGTGTGCCTGAGCAGCTCGCGGCCGCCGTCGAGCAGCCGCTCGTAGCCGGGCTGCAGGCGCAGCGCCGCGAGGTGGTCGGCGAGGCCGCCGATGGTCGGCGAGTAGGAGCGGCCGTTGTCGTTGATGACGATGACGACCGGGCGCTCGCGGTGGGCGGCGAGGTTGTTGAGCGCCTCCCAGCACATGCCGCCGGTGAGCGCGCCGTCGCCGACGACGGCGACCGCGTGCCGCTCACCGCCGTCCAGGGCGAACGCCTTCGCCAAACCGTCCACATAGGACAGTGCGGACGACGCGTGGCTGCTTTCGACCCAGTCGTGGTCACTCTCCGCGCGCGACGGGTAACCGGTGACGCCGCCGGTCTGGCGCAGCCGGTCGAAGCCGTCCGCGCGGCCGGTGACGATCTTGTGCACGTAGGCCTGGTGCCCGACGTCCCAGACGATCGCGTCGCGCGGCGAGTCGAACACGCGGTGCAGCGCGATGGTCAGCTCGACGACGCCGAGGTTCGGCCCCAGGTGCCCGCCGGCGCGGCGGACCTTGTCGACGAGGAAGTCCCGGATTTCGGCGGACAGTTCGCCGAGGTCCTCGACACTCATGCGCTTCAGGTCCGCCGGTCCGTTGACGGACTCCAGCAACGTCACTCGTCTCCACCTCACTTGGTCGGCACGCCCCGCGTCCGGCCAGTCTACGGAGGACGGCCACCGGCCTTCCGCCCGCCGCGTCCGGCGTCACAGGCGGAGCGCGATCACCCGTCATCTGCCGGGGTGAACCTCGTCTCCCCACCGTGCTGTGGCGGTCACGCCGCGTGGCCGTGAGAATGGGACGCATGGCGGACTTCTTCATCGGCGGCGAATGGGTGGACGCGCTCGGCGGCGGCCGGCGGGAGATCCGCTGCCCGGCCGACGGTCCCTGGTCGCGACGGTCGCCGAGGGCACCGCCAAGGACACCGAAGCCGCCATCGCGGCGGCGCGCCGGGCGTTCGACACCGGCCCGTGGCCCGGCACGCCCGCGCACCTGCGCGGTGACCTGCTGCTGCGTACCGCGGACCTGCTGGACCGCGACGCGGAGGCGTTCGCCCGAGCCGAGTCGCTCGACACCGGCAAGCGCCTGGTCGAAAGCCGCTACGACATGGCCGACATCGCCGCCTGCCTGCGCTACTTCGGCAAGCTGGCGGCGCAGGACGCGGGCCGCGTCGTCGACACCGGCAACCCGGACGCCTTCAGCCGGATCGTGCACGAACCGGTCGGCGTCTGCGGGCTGATCACGCCGTGGAACTACCCGCTGCTGCAGACCGTGTGGAAGATCGCACCGGCGCTGGCCGCGGGCAACACGTTCGTGCTCAAGCCCAGCGAGCTGACGCCGCACACCTCGATCCTGTTCCTGAAGCTGCTCACCGAGGCGGGCCTGCCGCCCGGCGTCGCGAACCTGGTGCTCGGGGCCGGCGCCGAGGTGGGCGCACCGCTGGCCGAGCACCCGGACGTCGACCTCGTGTCGTTCACCGGGGGCCTCGCGACCGGTCGGGTCATTGCCGCCGCCGCGGCCGCGACGGTCAAGAAAGTGGCCCTGGAGCTGGGCGGGAAGAACCCGAACGTGGTCTTCGCCGACGCCGACTTCGAGACGGCGGTCGACTACGCGCTGACGGCGGTGTTCCTGCATTCCGGCCAGGTGTGCTCGGCGGGCGCGCGGCTGATCGTGCAGCGGGAGTGGCACGACGAGTTCGTCGCCGAGCTGGTGCGCCGGGCCGAGCGGATCCGCCTGGGCGGGCCGTTCGACGAGCACGCCGAGACGGGACCGCTCATTTCGGCCGCGCACCTCGCGAAGATCGAGCGGTATGTGGCGGCGGCGCTGGCCGAGGGCGCGGTGCTCCGGACCGGTGGGCGGCGCCCCGACGATCCTTCCTTGGCGGAGGGCTTCTACTACCTCCCGACCATCCTCGACCAGGTGAAACAAGGGGCGTCGGCGGTCGTCGACGAGTCGTTCGGGCCGGTGCTGACGGTCGAGACGTTCACCGACGAGGACGACGCCGTCCGCATCGCCAACGACACCCACTACGGCCTGGCCGGGGCGGTGTTCACGAACGACGCTTCGCGGGCGCAGCGCGTGGCGGGGCGGCTGCGCCACGGCACGATCTGGATCAACGACTTCCACCCGTACCTGCCGCAGGCCGAGTGGGGCGGCTACAAGCAGTCCGGGTTCGGCCGCGAGCTGGGCCCGACGGGGCTCGGCGAGTACACCGAGGTCAAGCACATCTACCAGAACCTGCGGCCGGCGCCGCAGCGCTGGTTCGCCGGCTGAGCGGTCCCTCGATCGAGATCCACCGAACGGCCCAGCGCGCGAAACATGCTCGGAAAGCCGTTTCCCGCGCCTTATGCTGCCTCCACCGCGACCCAGGGAGGCCGGAGTGGACCAGCAGCGACCGGGGAAGCGGCTCCGCGGCCCGCGCGCCGTGGCGGTGGGGATCGCGGGGCTCGGCGTGATCGCGGGATTGACCCTGCGCACGGCGGACTACCCCGGGTTGCTGCCGCCGGGGACGCCGGATCCGGAGCTGGACCTGGGGCTGCGCCTGGTCTGCGCGGCGGCGGTGCTGATCGCGGGCACGCTGGCGTACCTGACGTTCGCCCGCCGCCAGGACGAGCCGCTGGCGATGGCCTCCCTCCCGGGTCTGGTCGTGACGGGCGTGGTCCTGCGGCACCTGGTGGTGACGCTCCCGGGCGTGACGAGAATCCAGCCGGCGGCGCGGGTGGTGCCGGGCGCGGGGTCCTGGGTGCTGCTGGCGTCCGGGGTGGCGATGACGGCGGCCGGCCTGGCGGCGGCGTTCGCGGTGCGCCGGGCCGCGTGAGCGTTCACGCCTTCCTCGAGACGAGCACACCCTCGATCGGGCTGGCGGCAGCCTTCGCGGCGCGCCGGGCCTGAGCGACAGCGCGCCGCCCACGCTCCCCTGACACGAGCCACACTCGCGGCCGACCTCGCGGCGCACCCGACGACATAAGCAGCAGCGCGCGCCCGCGCTCCCTCGAAACAAGCCACCTCAGCCGCCGGCAGGTGCCCGCCTTCGCGGGGCGCCTCGCCTAAAGCCGGCTGTAGGCCGCCTTGGCGGCGCGCGAGGGCCCGCTGCGTGATCAGGTCGCCGCGCAGCACCTGGGCCTCGGCGCCGGCTAGCCGTTCACCGCCCTCCGGCCGAGGAACGCCGCCAGCCGGTCCGCCGCCGTCGCCCCTGGACGCGCCTCCACCTCCGGCCCGAACGGGCCGCCCGGCGGCCGGGCCGCCGACCCGAACCGGGACCGCCACTGCTCCAGCGCCCCCTCCGCCAGGTCCGGCAGCAGGTCGGTCGAAGCACCGGTCGCGTCCGCGAGGTCCCAGCCGTGGGCCAGGTACTCGTTCACGCGCATGTGGACCAGGAACACGCCCGGCAGCTCCCCCAGCGGCGTCGTCACCTTCCGCGAGAACAGCCCCGGCTCGGCCAGCACCGCCCGCGCCGCCGCGACCGACGCGACGAACGCAGCCGCCGGCGAAGCACCCAGGTAGTCACCCTCCGGAGCCGGTGGCCCCGAACCGGCCCAGAACGCCACTTTCGCGTTGCCGTGCGCGAGGTGGTCGACGACCGCGCGGACGTCCCAGTCCGCGCACGCCGTCGGCAGTGTCCACTGCGCACGGCCGATCGCCGAGACCAGGCCGGTCACCGTCGAAGCCGCGCGATCGAAATCGTCGAGAGGAGTCATGCCCGCAGTGTGACGGCCACCACCGACAAAAACTCAGGACAGCAGCGCGACGCATTCCACGTGGTGGGTCATCGGGAACGCGTCGAACGCCCTCAGATCCGTCAGGCCGTAGCCGTGCGAAGCGAAGGTCGCCAGGTCGCGGGCCAGTGCCGCCGGGTCGCACGCCACGTAGACGATCCGATCGGGTGAACCCGCCACGATCGACTCCACCACCGCCTTGCCCGCGCCCTTGCGCGGCGGGTCCAGCACCACGACGTCCACCGGTTTCGCGGCCGACTCCAGCAGGTGCTCGACGCGCCCGGCCTGCCAGGACACCTGCGGCAGGTCGGCCAGGTTCTTCTCCCCGTCGGCGACCGCGCGCCGGCCGGACTCGATCGCCAGCACCCGGCCCGACGAGCCGACCTGCGAAGCCAGCACCGACGCGAACAACCCGACCCCGGCGTAGAGGTCCCAGGCCGATCCGCCCACGGGCGCCTCCGCCCACTCGGCCACGACGGCGGCCAGCGTCGACGCCGCCGCCGGGTGGACCTGCCAGAAACCGTGCGCGTCGAGGTGCCAGTCGCGGCCCGCCGCGTGCTGGACCGCCACCCCGCCCGCCAGCTGCCGGGCGCGGACCTTGCCGCGGACCGTGGACAGCTCGCGCACGTGGACACCGCCGTCGCCGTCGCTGGTCACCTCGATCTCGCTGCCCGGCCGCCAGCGCCGCGCCAGGACGTCGTCGAGCGCGCCCGGGACCGCGATCGGGCAGTCTTCGAGGGCCACCACGCGGTGGCTGTGGTGGGCGCGCAGGCCCGCGCGCCCTTCGCGGTCGGCGACCAGCCGGACGCGGCTGCGCCAGTCGAGCGGACCGCCTTCGAGGGCTTCCACGAAGACCTCGCGCTCGATCCCGGCCAGCCGCTGGAGCTGCTCCGCCACGACGGCGGCCTTCAAGTCACGTTGGTACGAAGGAGAAGCGTGCTGCCAGTCGCAGCCGCCGCAGCCACCCGGGACCGCGAGCGGGCACGGCGGTTCGACCCGGAACTCCGAAGCCGAAAGCACCTCGATCGCGTCGCCGCGGCAGAACGAACCGCCGTTGTCCTCGGTGACCTCGACGCGCACCCGCTCGCCCGGCAGCGCGTGCCGGACGAACACCACGCGGCCTTCGGCGCGTGCGACGCAGTGGCCGCCGTGCGCCACCGCGCCGACCTCCACCTCGAGAACCCGGCCCAGCCAGCTGGTCATTCGGCGGGCTCCTTGGGTTTGGGGGTGGCGATGGGTTTTCCGTTGGGTGAGAAGCCGCGGCGGACGTCACCGGCCGCCGGGCGCTCGTTGCGGACGCGCGCGGCCGCTTTCGCCGAGGACTCCAGCTGCCACGGCACGCTCGCCACGATCACGCCGGACTGGAACAGCAGGCGGCCCTTGAGCCGCAGCGCGCTCTGGTTGTGCAGCACCTGCTCCCACCAGTGCCCGACCACGTACTCCGGGATGAACACCGTGACCACGTTGCGCGGGTTGTCCCCGCGCACGCGCTTCACGTAGTCCAGCACGGGTTTCGTGATCTCGCGGTAGGGCGACTCGACGACCTTGAGCGGCACCTTGAAGTTGTGCGCGTCCCATTCGGCGGTCAACCGGCGCGTGTCCGCGTCGTCCACGTTGACCGTCACGGCTTCGAGGACGTCCGGGCGCATCGCCTTGGCGTAGGCCAGCGCGCGCAGCGTCGGCCGGTGCAGTTTGGACACCAGCACGATCGCGTGGTTGCGCGACGGCAGCACGGTCGGGGTGTCGCCGAGGTCCTTCAGCTCGTCGGCGACGCGGTCGTAGTGCTTCCGGATCGCCGTCATCAGGACGAAGATCGCCACCATCGCCGCGATCGCGATCCACGCGCCCAGCAGGAACTTGGTGATGAGCACGATCACCAGCACGACGCCGGTCATGGTCAGGCCGACCGCGTTGACCGTCTGCGAGCGCCGCATCCGCCGCCGCACGCCGGGGTCGGTTTCCTTGGCCAGCAACCGGTTCCAGTGCCGGATCATGCCGGCCTGGCTCACCGTGAACGACACGAACACGCCCACGATGTAGAGCTGGATGAGGCGGGTCACCTCGGCGTCGAACGCGATGATCAGCACCAGCGCGAAGGCCGAGAGGAACAGGATCCCGTTGGAGAACGCCAGCCGGTCGCCGCGCGTGTGCAGCTGCCGCGGGAGGTAGCGGTCCTGCGCGAGGATCGAGCCCAGCACCGGGAAACCGTTGAACGCGGTGTTCGCGGCCAGCAGCAGGATGATGCCGGTGGAGAAGGAGATGTAGTAGAACGCCGGCGGGAAGTCGGCGAACACCGCGTGCGCGATCTGCGCGACGATCGTCTTCTGCTCGTAGCCGGCCGGCGCGCCGGCGAGCTGCTCCGCCGGGTCCTCGGCGAACTTGACGTCGGTGATCGTGGCCAGCGTGATGATGCCGACCAGCATGGTCACCGCGAGCACGCCCATCATCAGCAGCGTGGTGGCCGCGTTCTTCGACTTGGGTTTCTGGAACGCCGGGACGCCGTTGCTGATCGCCTCGACCCCGGTCAGCGCCGCCGCGCCGGAGGAGAACGCCCGCAGCACCAGGAACGCGTACGCCACCCCCGCGAAGGTCCCCTCGGCGTTCAAGGTGAACCCGGCGCTTTCGGCCTTCATCTCGGTGCCGGTGGCGGCTTGCACCAGACCCCACACGACCATGACCAGAATGCCCAGGATGAACCCGTACGTCGGGATCGCGAAGGCCTTCCCCGACTCCCGGATGCCGCGCAGGTTCAGCGACGTCAGCACGACCACGATGACGATCGAGGCCAGCACCTTGTGCTGTGCCACCCACGGCACCGCCGACCCGATGTTGGCCACGCCGGACGAAGTGGACACCGCGACCGTCAGCACGTAGTCGACGAGCAGCGCGCTCGCCACGGTCAGCCCGAACTTCCCGCCCAGGTTCGTGTTGGCGACCTCGTAGTCGCCGCCGCCGCTCGGGTACGCGTGCACGTTCTGCCGGTAGGACGCGACGACGACCAGCATGACCAGGGCGACCATGATGCCGATCCACGGCGCCAGCGCGTAGGCGGACAGGCCCGCGACGCTCAGTGTCAGAAAGATCTCTTCGGGTGCGTACGCCACGCTCGAGAGCGCGTCGGACGCGAAGATGGGCAGCGCGATGCGCTTGGGGAGGAGCGTGTGAGCGAGCCTGTCACTGCGGAACGGACGTCCGAGGACCAGGCGTTTCAGCACGGTCGGGAACTTCGACACCACGGAAGCCTAACTGTACCGGCGCACGGTAGGTTCGGCGCTGGCATGTCGGGGTAGGTACGGACGGGTCAACCCGCCGAAGAGGAGGCAGGGCGTGCACGTGGTGATCATGGGATGCGGCCGGGTAGGCGCGTCCCTGGCCGCTGCGCTGGAGCGGCTCGGCCACGAGGTGGCCGTCATCGACAAGAGCCAGCAGGCGTTCCGCCGGCTCGGCAGCGACTTCCACGGCCAGCAGGTCGTCGGGGTCGGGTTCGACCGCAAGGTGCTGATCGAAGCGGGCATCGAGCGGGCCGGCGCGTTCGCCGCGGTGTCCAGCGGCGACAACTCGAACATCATCTCCGCGCGGGTCGCCCGCGAGAACTTCGGCATCGAGCACGTCGTCGCGCGGATCTACGACCACAAGCGCGCGGCCGTGTACGAGCGGCTGGGCATCCCGACGGTGGCGACCGTGCCGTGGACCACCGACCGGTTCCTGCGCACGCTCCTGCCGGACGGCGTCGCGTCGGCGTGGCGGGACCCGTCGGGCAACATCGCGCTGCTGCAGCTGCCGCTGCACGAGGGCTGGGTCGGGCACTCCGTCCGGTCGCTGCAGGAGGCGTCCGGCGCGCGGGTGGCGTTCATCATGCGCTTCGGCACGCCGGTGCTGCCGGACGGCAAGACGATGGTGCAGGACGGCGACGACGTGTGGGTGGCGGCGCGTTCCGGCACGGTCAGCGACGTGACCAGTGTGGCCAACCGCGAACCGGAGGACGAGGCATGAGGGTCGCGATCGCCGGGGCGGGCGCGGTGGGGCGCTCCATCGCCAGCGAGCTGATCGACGGCAGGCACCAGGTGATGCTCATCGAGCGGGAGGCCGACCAGTTCGAGCCGCAGACCGTCGAGCAGGCCGACTGGGTGCTGGGTGACGCGTGCGAGGTGTCGATCCTGGAGGAGTCCGGGATCGAGCAGTGCGACGTCGTGATCGCCGCGACCGGCGACGACAAGGCGAACCTCGTCGTGTCGCTGCTGGCCAAGACGGAGTTCGCGGTCCGGCGCGTGGTGGCGCGGGTGAACAACCCGGCCAACGAGTGGCTGTTCACCGAGGCCTGGGGCGTCGACGTCGCCGTGTCGACCCCGCGGATGCTCGCGGCGATGGTCGAGGAGGCGGTCAGCGTCGGCGACCTGGTGCGGCTGATGACGTTCCGGCAGAGCAACGCGAACCTCGTCGAGCTGACGCTGCCGGCGGAGACCCCGCTGGCCGGCAAGCCGGTGAGCGAGCTGACCCTGCCGAGGGACGCGGCTTTGGTGACGATCCTGCGGGGCGACCGCGTGATCGTGCCGCAGCCGGAGGACCCCCTGGAGCCGGGCGACGAGCTGTTGTTCGTCGCGACGGCGGACGTCGAGCCGGAGATCCGGACGGCCCTGGGCTACTGAAAGCCGTGAAGGCCTCCTTACCGGCTCCTATGGCCGGTAAGGAGGCCTTCACGGCTTTACGACTTTGGGCGGCCGGAAATGTCGGTGCTCCCCGGTAACGTGGAAAACGGGGGCGCCCCCACGCGCGCGGGTTGTGCGGGTTGTGCGGGATGTCAGGCTTCGGGGGCCTGGGCGTACTTCTCGCGCAGCCGGGCTTCGACCTCGGCGTCGGTCTCCGGCTTGGGCTCGTCCTCCGCCTGCGCCTTGAGCCGCTTGTCCGACCGGCGCACCGCCCAGACCACCACCAGCAGGCCCAGCGCGTACAGCGGGTACCCCATCGCGATCTTCGCGAAGGCCAGCCAGCCGGTGTAGTCCTCCTGGTAGAGCCACCGCTGGACGACGAACCGGGCCGCGAACACGGCCGCCAGGGCCAGCGTCGCGATGTCGTAGGCGTAGCGGGACGGCTTGTCCTTGCGCCACGCCTGCCCGGTGCCGTTCAGCACGTTCCAGACGACGCCCGCGATCGGCCACCGCACGACCACCGACAGCACGAAGATGCCGCAGTAGACGAGGCTCGCGTAGATCCCGAAGAGGAAGAACCCCTTCGCGGACCCGGTGCGGTAGGCGATGAACGCCGCGATCGCGACGCCGAAGAAACCGGAGATCGCCGGCTGCAGGGGCTCCTTGCGGACCACCCGCAGCACGGTGATGGCCACCGCGCTGCCCACCGACGTCCAGATGGCGGCGGTCAGGCCGAAGAAGGCGTTCGCCAGGACGAAGACGATCACCGGCACCGACGAGTAGATCAGGCCGGACACGCCGCCCATCTGCTCGAGCAGGGTCGGCTGCGGTTCTTCTTCCGCGTCGGTCTTCTTCTCGCTCGGGGCGGGTTCAGTCACGATGGGTGATCAACTCACTGGGCTCTGGAGCTCGTAATAGGGGTTGTACAGCACCTTCTGGCCGTCACGCTCGGCCATCCGGCCGCGCACCTTGATCGTCCGGCCAGGCTCGATGCCCGGGATCCGGCGGCGGCCGAGCCAGATTAGCGTCACGCCCTGTGTCCCGTCGAACAGCTCCGCCTCCAGCGTGGCGGCCTCGTTCGTCGGGCAGAGCTCCACGCTGCGGAGTCTCCCCATCACGGTGACCTCTTCGCCGGAACGGCAGTCGCAGGCCCGCTGGGCGCCCTCGGCGCCGGACCTCATCGACATCTCATCGGCGTCGAGCTCGTCGACGTCGCTGGTCAGCTTGCGTACCAACCGGCTGAAGTAGCCGCCGTCTTTGGCGGACATAGGTGCTCCTGTGCTCCGGGGCCCGGCGACAACCTGCTTGCGGCCCGTGCGATTCCAGCGTACTGCGGTCCCCGCCAGGGAAACGCCTTTGCGCAAAGATCGCAACGTGACGTCCGCGATCAGAGTTCCCCCGGCGGTGCTGCTGCCCGGCACCGGCTCGGACGAGGTGTTCGTCCGAGCGGTCTTCGCCGGCCCGCTGCGCGCCCTCGGTGTCCCGCTCATCGCCCCACCGCCACCGCCCGGTGCGGCCCTGGCGGACGGCTACCTGGCGACACTGGACGCGCTGGCGGACGAACACGGCGAACTGCTCGTAGGCGGCATTTCGTTCGGTGCCCACCTCGCCGCGGAGTGGGCCGTGGCCAATCCGGGCCGTTGCGGGGGCCTGCTGGCCGCGCTCCCGGCCTGGAACGGCCATCCGGGCCAGGCACCCGCATCGCTGGCCGCGACGCTGTCCGCGGATCTGGTGGCCGATTCCGGCGTCGACGTCGCCCTGGCGCAGACGGCGGGCAGCCCGGACTGGCTGCGCGCGGAACTGGACCGGGCGTGGCGCCGCCACGGCGACGGGCTGGCGGCCGGCCTGCGCGTCGCCGCGGGCCGCCCGTCCCCGGCACTGGCCGAGCTGGCGGGGCTGGCCGTCCCGGCCGGGGTCGGCACGTGCACCGACGACCCGATCCACCCGACGAAAGTCGCGGCGGAGTGGGCTCGCGCGCTCCCCCGCGCTTCGCTCGGCGAGACGACGCTCACGGCGCTGGGCGCGGATCGGGAGTCCCTCGGCCGGGCGACCGTGCTCGCCTTCCTCCGGGCGCTGAAAAAGCCGTGAATGTCGCATTGAGGGACGTGAAGTCCCTCAATGCGACATTCACGGCTTCGGCCGGGCGTCAGCCCTGTTGCTGCTGGGCCGCGATGTGCTCGGCGACGGCCTCGGGCAGCGTGATGGTGAGCGGGGTGCGGACCGGCATCGGCGCGTCGCCGCGGTCGACGATCGTGCGCCGCACGATCCCGCGCAGCACCTCCACCGCCGCCGCGGCCTCCGACTGCGGCCCGGCGATGACGCCGCGCAGCATCCAGCGCGGCCGGTCGACGCCGACGAAGCGCAGCGAGACGTCGCCGACGATGGCCGAGATCTCCAGGCCCCACACGCCGCGGCCGATGTTGACCTTGGCGCCGTCGGCCCGCAGCTGCTCGGCGAGCTCGGTGCTCACCTCGCGCCAGAGACCGCCCGAGCGCGGCGCGGCGTAGGCGCTGACCGTGATCTGGCCCTGCTCGGTGACGACGTGCACGGCGCGCACGCCGCCGGTCTCGGGGTCCATCTCGACCTGGACCTGGGATCCGTCGGGCACCGGCACCTTCACCGAGCCGAGGTCGATCCGCGGGACGCCGTCGTCCTCGAAGTCCGCGACGTCGAACGGGCCGTCGGAGACGTCCGACAGCTCGTCGTCCTCGTCGTACGCGTCGTACGCGTCGTCCTCGATCGTGTCGTCGGCCTCGGGCGCGCCGTGCCTTCCGCCGGACCCGCCCTCGGTCCGCCGCTTGCGTCCGAAAATCCCCACTACTTCTCCGTTCCTTCCCCAGCCACGGCGCTCGCGGCGAGCGCGTCTGCTCCCAGTGTGGCGTGTCCACCCGTCGAGCCGTAGCCTCCGTCGCCCCGTTCGGTGGCGTCGAGCTCGGCGACCTCGACGAATTCGGCGTGTTCGACCCGTTGCACGACCAGCTGGGCGATGCGGTCGCCGCGCGCGAGCTTCACCGGGTGCACCGGGTCGTGGTTGATCAGGCAGACCTTGATCTCCCCGCGGTAGCCCGCGTCGATCGTGCCCGGTGTGTTCACCACCGAGAGGCCGACCCGGGCGGCCAGGCCCGACCGCGGGTGGACGAACCCCGCGTACCCGGGCGGGAGGGCGATCGCGACGCCGGTGCCGACGACGCCGCGTTCCCCGGGTTTCAGGACGATATCCGAGGTCGTGACGAGATCGGCGCCCGCGTCGCCCGGCCGGGCGTAGGCGGGCAGCGGGACATCCGGGTCGAGCCGGGAGAGGAGTACCTGAACGCTGGACACGGGCGGCGAGATTACTCTCTACCCGTGGGTGAATCTGCGAAGACGGCCGCGAGTGCCGCGGTCCGGCATTCCGAACGGCTGTACGTGCCGTGGTGGGGCTGGCCGCTGCCGGTGCTGGGCGCGGTCCTGCTCGCGGCCGAGGTCGACATGGGCTACCCGGGCATCCGGGCGTGGCTGCCGTACGTGATCGCGCTGCCGGTCGTCGTCGGGCTGATGCTGTCGCTCGGCCGCTCGAAGGTCCGCGTCACCGGCGGTGACGAGCCGGAGCTGTGGGTGGGCGACGCGCACCTGCCGCTGCGCTACGTCGGCCAGGTCGAGATCTTCGACAAGGACGCCAAGCGCAAGGCGCTGGGCCGCGACGGCGACCCCGCCGCCTACGTGCTGCACCGCGGCTGGGTCGGCCCGGTCGTGCGCGTCACGCTCACCGATCCGGCCGACCCGACGCCGTACTGGCTGTTCAGCACCCGGCGCCCCGAGCGCGTCGCCGAGCTGATCAAGGGCGCCTGACCCGAGACAGGGGAAGGGGGCCGGCCTGCCGGCCGGCCCCCTTTGTCCCCAGCGCGCTTCGAGCCTCCCCCTTACTGCCCTCGAGGCTCTCCGTCGCGTCTGTTCGTCCCCGTGATCCTGTGCCGAGATCCCGCGCGGTCAGGCGCAGTCGCGGCAGATCAGGCGTCCGCCGCTCTCCTCGGCCAGCCGGCTGCGGTGGTGCACCAGGAAGCACACGGAGCAGGTGAACTCATCCGCCTGCTTCGGCACCACCTTCACGGTCATGTCCTCCCCGGAAAGCCCGGAAAGGTCGGCACCCGGCAGCTCGAAGTTCTCGGCGGTCGCGTCCTCGTCGACGTCGACGACGCCGGACTGGTTCTCGTTCCGCCGGGCCTTGAGCTCCTCCAACGAGTCTTCGGCCAGCTCGTCGGCTTCGCTGCGGCGCGGAGCGTCGTAGTCGGTAGCCATGTGTCCCTCACCCCTGCGATCAGCTTGTGTAGTCGTTTTCCCGGACCCCCGGGTGCGCCCGTGAGTCCGCCGTGCCGCTGGTCAACGTTCCAGGGCCGCTGTTTGTGCCCGACGGCCGAAGTGACCGAGGTCTCTTCTTTATGCGCCTCTTCCTGCGGCCGGAGCCCGCGAAGGGTAGCTCACGCCCGCGACGGTTCTGCAACGAGTCAGACATTGCCCGGGAATCGTCACCCGACAGGGGGAACCCGCAGGTAAGACGCGTTGTCGTCCGTTCGGGTTGCCCGGGGGTGGAGAACTTCACCGGCGACCCGTGTCCGCTTGCCCCGTCCGACCCCGCCGTGGTGCGATCGCCGCACGGGGATCGGTCGCGGGCGGGGTTCGGCGACGACCGGCGCGGCGGGGAATCCGGCGGGGTGACCCGGGACGCCGGGCGCCCGGCGCGGCGCCTAGGCTGATCGGCCACGACGGTGCCGGGTTCGCACGGTCGGTACGGATGTTCGGGAAGGGACGGGCGGGTGGCGTCGGGGAACGGCATCGGGGACCGTGGGACGCGGCCGTATCGCAGGCACAAGCCGCTGCCGGCGCTGATCGTCATCGGAGTGCTCGCGCTCGGCGCGATCGTCGTCTGGATCAACGCGGCCGTCGGCAAGGGTGACGTCGACGAGGCCGTCAAGTGCGACCCGGCCGCGAGCCCGCCGCCGGGGGTCACGTTCAGCACCCTCCCCCACAACGCCCTGGACGATCGCGCGCCGGTGCCGCCGGACAAGGTCGCCGTGAAGGTGCTCAACGCCTCCGGCACCCGCGGCCAGGGCGGCATCACCACCACTTCGCTGAAGGAGCTGGGCTTCACCGGCGCCGGCGAGCCGGCCAACGACCCCGCCTACGAGGGCCGTGAGGCCAAGTGCCGCGGCCAGATCCGCTTCGGCGAGAACGGCGTCACCGCGGCGAGGACGATCAGCCTGGTCGTGCCGTGCGCCGAGCTGGTCCAGGACAACCGCAAGGACGCGAGCGTCGACCTGGTCACGGGCACCCTCTTCGGGGACCTCCGGCCCCGCGCGGAGGCCCGCCAGATCCTCACGCAGCTCGCCGACTGGTCCAAGGCTCACCAGGGCGGCGGCTCGAACGAGCAGTCCACGGACGCGAAGGCCCCGGTCATCGACCAGACGTTGCTGGCCTCGGCCCGCGACGTCGCCTGCTGACGGCGCGTCACGACCCGCAACCCGCGCGTGTGGGGGCGCCCCCGTTTTCCACGCTACCGGCAGGCACCGACAGTTTCGGCCGCCCGAAGTCTTGAATGACTCATTCAGGACCTCCGGCGCTCTGAATGAGTCATTCAAGACCGCTCAGACCTCCGCCGCGCCGCAGTCGGCGATGACCTTCCGCAGCGGGTCGGCGATGGACGGCGCAGCCGCGTACGTGGCGTCCGGGCCCAGTTCCGGCGCCGATCCCGGCAGGTGCACCTCCGCGCCCGCCTCCGCCGCGATCAGGGCCCCTGCGGCCCAGTCCCAGCGGTGCAGCCCGTGCTCCACGTACGCGTCGAGCCAGCCCGCCGCCACCGCGCACAGGTCGAGCGACGCCGCGCCGTTGCGCCGGATGTCCCGGACCCGGCCCAGCAGCTCCGCCGCGAAGCGCGACTGGCGCGTCCGCCGCTCCGCCGAGTACGCGAACCCGGTCCCGACGAGCGTCAGCTCCAGCCGCGACGGCGCCGACACCGCCAGCCGGCGGCCGTCCAGGAACGCGCCCTGCCCGCGGGCGGCCGACCAGACGCGGCCGCTCGCCGGTTCCACCACCGCGCCGGCCACCGACTCGCCGCCGACCTGCGCCGCCACCGACACCGCGAACCACGGCAGCCCGTAGAGGAAGTTGACCGTCCCGTCGATCGGGTCGACGACCCACGTCACGCCGTCACCGGCGGTGCCGCCGCCCTCTTCGCCCAGGACCGGCTCCCCCGGCCGCAGCGAAGCCAGCCGCGCGCGCACGAGCCGCTCCGACTCGTGGTCCACCGCGGTCACGACGTCGGTGTCCGCGGATTTCGTGCCCACGGCCACCGACCGGCCGCCCGCCATCCCCTCCCAGGCCTCGCGGACCAGCTCGGCGGCGTCCGTCGCGACCTGCACCGCGACGCTTTTCAGCAACGACTCGTCAACTCCCACGTCCGACATGTCACCACATCCGGTTAAAGTCTCCGAGGCAGGCTTCTGAATCGTGCGAGAAGGGACCACGTCCGTGGTGGAGGCGACCCGCCGAGGTTTCGGCATCGACATCGGCGGCAGCGGGATCAAGGGCGCCTTGGTCGACCTGGACAAGGGGCAGCTCATCGGCGACCGCATCCGGATCGAGACGCCGAAGCCGTCCACGCCGTCGGCGGTCGCGGACGTCGTCGCCGAGATCGTGACGCAGGCGGGCTGGGACGGCCCGGTCGGCGTGACGCTCCCGGCGGTGGTCAAGAAGGGCGTCGCGCACACCGCGGCGAACATCGACAAGCAGTGGATCGGCACCGACGCCGACGCCCTCTTCGCCAAGCGCCTCGGCCGCGGCGTCGACCAGGTCGCGATGCTCAACGACGCCGACGCGGCGGGCATGGCGGAGATCCGCTTCGGCGACCCCGTCGCGCGCAAGGGCGTCACCGCCCTGCTCACCTTCGGCACCGGCATCGGCAGCGCGGTGTTCCAGGACGGCAAGCTCGTCCCGAACACCGAGTTCGGCCACCTGGAGATCGACGGCCACGACGCGGAGAAGCGCGCGGCCGCTTCGGTGAAGGACAACGAGGGCCTGTCGTACCCCGAATGGTCCAAGCGCGTGCACCGTTATCTGACCGTGCTCGAAAACCTGATCTGGCCCGATCTGTTCATCGTCGGCGGCGGGGTCAGCAAGAAGGCCGAGAAATGGGTGCCGCTGCTCGACATCCGCACGCCGGTGCTGGTGGCGACGCTGCAGAACAACGCGGGGATCGTGGGTGCCGCGGCGGCCGCGAGCGAGGGCATCCAGCACTAGATCCGGAGCCGATCTCCGGCGCCGGAGCGGGCCGGAGGGTGATCGCTTCGCGACGCATGCGCGTACCGTCGTTACAATGGAACACGGCCCACGGCTGCGGAGGCTAAAACCGCAGGCCGAGGCGTGATCCCCCGAATGTGAGGCAGCAGTGGCACCCGTGCCGTTGCTCGTCATGATCGACCGCTGCGAAAGGGCGTAAGTGGCAGCCGCAAGAACCGCAACCCGAGGCGGGACGAAGACCGCGACCGCAGCCGGCGAGCCGGCCGAAGAGGCAGCCACCGGGACGGCGAAGCCTGCGGCCCGCAAGACCACCACCGCGAAGAAGGCTCCGGCCAAGAAAGCTCCGGCGAAGAAGCCCGCGACCAAGGGCGCGAAGACCGAAGACGGCGAGCCGGACGGTCCCGTCGAGATCGACGAAGCCGAACTCGACACGCCCGACCTGTCGGACCTGGAAGAGGTCGAGGTCGACGTCGTCGACGAGACGGTCACCGACGAGCCGGACGCCGCTGAAGAAGACGATGACGACGACGAGTCGGACGAGGAGACCCCGGCGCAGCGCCGCCGTGGTGCCGCGGCCGACAAGGCGGCGGCCGCGAAGAGCTCCGACAACCCGGACTTCGTCTGGGACGAGGAGGAGTCCGAGGCGCTGCGTCAGGCGCGCAAGGACGCCGAGCTCACCGCGTCGGCCGACTCCGTGCGTGCCTACCTCAAGCAGATCGGCAAGGTCGCGCTGCTGAACGCGGAGGAGGAGGTGGAGCTGGCCAAGCGGATCGAGGCCGGGCTCTACGCCGCCGAGCGCGTGCGCACCGCCGAGGAGGAGGGCGAGAAGCTCGTCACCCAGATGCGCCGCGATCTCAAGTGGATCGTGCGTGACGGCGAGCGCGCCAAGAACCACCTGCTGGAGGCGAACCTCCGGCTCGTGGTGTCGCTGGCCAAGCGCTACACCGGCCGCGGCATGGCGTTCCTGGACCTGATCCAGGAGGGCAACCTCGGCCTGATCCGCGCGGTGGAGAAGTTCGACTACACCAAGGGCTACAAGTTCTCGACGTACGCCACGTGGTGGATCCGCCAGGCGATCACCCGCGCGATGGCCGACCAGGCCCGCACCATCCGCATCCCGGTGCACATGGTCGAGGTCATCAACAAGCTCGGCCGCATACAGCGCGAACTGCTCCAGGACCTCGGCCGCGAGCCGACCCCGGAAGAGCTCGCCAAGGAAATGGACATCTCCCCGGAGAAGGTCCTGGAGATCCAGCAGTACGCGCGTGAGCCGATCTCGCTCGACCAGACGATCGGCGACGAGGGCGACTCGCAGCTCGGTGACTTCATCGAGGACTCCGAAGCGGTCGTCGCGGTGGACGCGGTGTCGTTCACGCTGCTGCAGGACCAGCTCCAGTCGGTGCTGCAGACGTTGTCCGAGCGCGAGGCGGGTGTGGTCCGGCTGCGCTTCGGCCTCACGGACGGCCAGCCGCGCACGCTCGACGAGATCGGCCAGGTGTACGGGGTGACCCGGGAGCGCATCCGGCAGATCGAGTCGAAGACGATGTCGAAGCTGCGCCACCCGTCGCGGTCCCAGGTCCTGCGCGACTACCTGGACTGAGTTTCCTTCGGTACCAACGGAAGAACCCCGTCACCTCGGTGGCGGGGTTTCTTCCGTTTCAGGTCCGGCCGGTCAGGGAACGGCCAGGCCTCGCTCCCGCAGCGACTCCTCGACGCGCAGGCGTTCGATCTCGCGGTCCATGCCCTCGGGCAGCTCGGCGAGCCGGTGCGGGACGCCGACCTGGCGGCAGGCCTGCGTGAGGAGCTCGTCGTACGCCTGGCGCGTGCCGAAGCGCCGCGCGGCCGGGGTGCCGGACGGGTAGCCGGCCAGCAGGCGGTGCACCCGCCGCAGGTCCGCCGCGACCCGCTCGATCGGCGGACCCGCCGGTTGCGGCTTCGCGCGTTTCTCGCGCACCCACCGCAGCACCGCGGGGAACCGCAGCGCGCACCAGAACAACACCGTGGGAGCGATGCAGACCACGGCGAACAGGATCAGGTTCGCGAGGACGCCGCCGGCGCCGGCCATGCACTGATGGTAAGCCCGCGACGCGCGCCCGGCCGAGCCTTTTTCCGGGCATCTCGCGTGACTGAGCGGGCATCACGCGTGACTGAAGGGGCATCACGCGTGACTGAGCGGGCATCACGGGTGATGCCCCGCTGATCACGCGTGATGCCCGTCAGGACACGGGTGATGCCCCGTTCGTCACGGGAGGTCTGGGGGTGGGGGTTCCTCTTCGGTGAGCCAGAGGACACCCGCCGGCGGGAGCTGGAGGATCGCCGAGGCCGGCTGGCCGTGCCACGGGTCCTCCGTCGCCTCCACCAGGCCCAGGTTCCCGACGCCCGAACCGCCGTACGCCTCCGCGTCCGTGTTGACCACCTCGCGCCAGCGGCCTGCCGCCGGCAGGCCGACCCGGTAGTCGTGGTGCGGCACGCCCGCGAAGTTCGCGACGCAGGCCAGCCGCGAACCGTCGGCGCCGATGCGCAGGAAGCTCAGCACGTTGCCGCTGGAGTCGTTCGCGTCGATCCAGCGGAAGCCGTCCGGGGACGTGTCCTGGCTGAACAGCGCCGGCGTCGACCGGTACACCGAGTTCAGCGACCGCAGCAGGTCCTGGACCCCGCGGTGCAGCGGCTCGTCGAGCAGGTGCCAGTCCAGCGACCGCTGCTCCGACCATTCCTGCGGCTGGCCGAACTCGCCGCCCATGAACAGCAGCTGCTTGCCCGGGTGCGCCCACATGAACGCCAGCAGCGAGCGCAGCCCGGCCGCCTTGTTCCAGGCGTCGCCCGGCATGCGGCCCCACAGGGATCCCTTGCCGTGCACCACTTCGTCGTGCGAGAGCGGCAGCACGAAGTTCTCGCTCCACGCGTACACGAGCGAGAACGTCATCTCGTTGTGGTGGTACGCGCGGTGGATCGGCTCGTGCGACAGGTACCGGAGCGTGTCGTGCATCCAGCCCATGTTCCACTTGAACCCGAACCCGAGGCCGCCCAGGTGCGTCGGGCGCGTGACGCCCGGCCACGCCGTCGACTCCTCGGCCACCATCACGACGCCCGGGTGTCGCTTGTAGACGGTCGCGTTCAGCTCCTGCAGGAACCGCACGGCGTCCAGGTTCTCGCGGCCGCCGTACTGGTTCGGCAGCCACTCCCCTTCCTTGCGGGAGTAGTCGAGGTAGAGCATCGAGGCGACGGCGTCGACGCGCAGGCCGTCGAGGTGGAACTCCTCGATCCAGTACAGCGCGTTGGCGACGAGGAAGTTGCGGACCTCGTTGCGGCCGAAGTCGAACACGAGCGTGCCCCAGTCGGGCTGCTCGCCGCGGCGCGGGTCCGCGTGCTCGTACAGCGCGGTGCCGTCGAACTTCGCCAGCGCCCACGCGTCACGCGGGAAGTGCGCCGGCACCCAGTCCACGAGCACGCCGATCCCCCGCTGGTGCAGGCGGTCGACGAAGTAGCGGAAGTCGTCCGGGGAGCCGAACCGGGACGTCGGCGCGTAGTACGACGTCACCTGGTAGCCCCACGAGCCGCCGAACGGGTGCTCCGACACCGGCAGCAGCTCCACGTGCGTGAACCCGGTTTCGACCAGGTAGTCGCCGAGCTGGTCGGCCAGCTCCCGGTAGTCGAGCCCGGGCCGCCACGAGCCGAGGTGGACCTCGTAGACGCTCATCGGCGCCGCGGCCCACTCGGTCGCTTCGCGCTGGGCGACCCACACGTCGTCGTCCCACAGGTGCGCCGACGTCGTGACGACCGACGCCGTCGCGGGCGGCTGCTCCGTGCCGAACGCCATCGGGTCGGCCTTCTCGTGCCAGTTCCCGTCGGCCCCGAGGATCCGGAACTTGTAGCAGGTGCCGGGCCCGACACCGGGCACGAAGATCTCCCAGACCCCGGACGAGCCGAGCGAGCGCATCGCGTGCCCGCGGCCGTCCCAGCCGTTGAAGTCGCCGATCACGCGGATGCCGCGGGCGTTCGGCGCCCAGACCGCGAACGACGTCCCTTCGACGACGCCGCCCGGCGTCTCGTACGAACGGACGTGCGCGCCGAGCGCCTCCCAAAGCCGCTCGTGCCGGCCCTCGCCGATCAGGTGCAGGTCCAGCTCGCCGACCGTGGGCAGCCAGCGGTACGGGTCATCGGCCGTGACGGAGTGCCCGTCGTAGTCGATCTCCAGCCGGTAGTCGCCCGGGTGCTCGGGCACCGCGACGGCGAACAGGGCGTCGATGACCGGCTCCATCGGGTACCGGTCTTCGCCGCTGACCAGAGCCACGGCCTTCGCGCCGGGCAGCAGCGCCCGGGCCGCGAAGCCCTTGCCCACCGCGTGCACGCCCAGCACCGAGTGCGGGTCGTGGTGCGAGCCGGCCAGCAGCCGGTCGATGTCCGCGGCCGCCGGGGCCGCGGCCGGGAGGCCTTCCGGAACCGCGTTCACGGCGTCATCCCTCTCCGTCGGTGATCCGGGCGATCGAGGCGAGCGGCACGCCCAGCCAGTCGGGCCGGTTCGCGTGCTCGTAGCTCACCTCGTAGACCGCCTTGTCCAGTTCGAAGGCGCGCAGCAGCTCGCCTTGGTCGCGCGGGTCCGCCGCGATCGCGGCGTAGCCCTCGCAGAACGCCGCCCGGTTGCGCTGCGACCACTCCATGGCCCGCTGGGCCAGCGCCGGTTCGTCCGGCTGCCCGACCAGCATCTGCTGGGCCGCGTAGTCGAACGACCTCAGCATGCCCGCCACGTCGCGCAACGGCGACCGCAGCGCGTGGCGCTCCTCCACCGGGGCCGCCGGCTCGCCCTCGAAGTCGATCAGCAGCCAGCCGGTGACCGTCCGCAGCACCTGGCCGAGGTGCAGGTCGCCGTGGATGTACTGCATGGTCACGGAGTCGGCGGGCAGCGTGCGCAGCGTCTCGAACGCGGTCCGCAGCCCCGGGGCGTGCGCGGCCAGCTCCGGCACCCGCCCGGCGACGGCGTCGAGCCGGTCGAGCATCGCCTTCATCGAGCGCTCCAGCTCGTCGGCGTCGACCGGTTCGGTCCCGAGCGCCTCGGCCAGGTCCGCGTGCACCTCGGCCACCGCCCGCCCGAGCCGCTCGGCCTCGCCGGCGAAGTCGCCGCCGACCTCTTCGGCGTGCAGCTCCGGCGCGGCCATCAGGTCGCGGACGCTCGTGGTGGCCATCGCCCAGCCGTCGACCGCGTCCGCGACGAACTGCTGGAGCATGCCGACCGTGGTCGGCTCGCCGCCGAGGTCGCCGGTGATCGAGCCGAGCACCTGCGCGATGTGCTTGCTGCCGACGCCCTGCAGTGCCCGGTGCAGCAGCAGGTCCTTGTTCTTCCCCGGCGTCAGCTTCCGGAACAGCTTGAGGATGTACTGCCCGCCGTAGACCAGGGACGTGTTGCTCTGCTCCGAGGTGATCGGCCGCGCCCGCAGGCCGGTCTCCAGCTCGACGCCGGGCTCGTGCTCGAAGACGAGCGAGCCCACGCGGCCTTCCCGGGCCATCAGGTCCAGCAGCACGCCGGTGACGTCGAGGTCGCCGGACGCCTCGTAGGCGTTGAGGTCGCCGACGGCACCGATCCAGCTGGTCGACGAGATCTCCGGCGGGTGCGTCCGCCGGCCCACCAGCAGCTGGTAGGGCTCGGACCGGTCGCCCTGCTCGACCTCGACGACCACGTGCAGCAGCTGCGGGTCGCCTTCGACCAGCTCGGTCACGCCGAGCGGCCGCACGCCGGTCACCGGCCGGTCCTTGCCGGCGAACCAGCGCTGTTCGGGCAGCCAGCGCACCAGATCGTCGGTCAGGTCGTCGACCAGCTCACGCGGGTCGGACAAGGGACTCACCTCGCTTCGCCTTCGTCTCCCGGGCTCGTCAGCTGGAACCAGTAGAAACCGTGCCCCGGCAGCGTCAGCAGGTACGACAGGTCCCCGATGCTGGGGAACCGCACGCCACCGGTGAGCTCCACCGGCGTGCACCCGCGGTGCGCGGACAGGTCCAGCTCCACCGGCTGCGGGAACCGGGACAGGTTGTTCACGCAGAGCACGACGTCCTCGCCGCCGTCCGGGCGCCGCCACTGGCGCTTGTACGCCAGCACGCTCGGGTTGGACCCGCCGAGGTCGACGAACTCCCCCTCGGCGAACGCGTGGTGCTGCTTGCGCACCTCGATCATCCGCCGGGTCCAGTTGAGCAGCGACGACGCGTTGTTCGACTGCGCCTCGACGTTCAGGCCCTGGTAGCCGTACACCGGGTCCATGATCACCGGCAGGTAGATCCGGCCGGGGTCGCACGAGGAGAACCCGGCGTTGCGGTCCGGGGTCCACTGCATGGGGGTGCGCACCGCGTCGCGGTCTCCGAGCCAGATGTTGTCTCCCATGCCGATCTCGTCACCGTAGTACAGAACGGGCGAGCCCGGCAGGGACAGCAGCATCGCCGTGAACAGCTCCTGCTGGTTCCGGTCGTTGTCGAGCAGCGGGGCCAGCCTCCGGCGGATGCCGATGTTGGCCTTCATGCGCGGGTCCTTGGCGTACTCCGTGTACATGTAGTCGCGCTCTTCGTCGGTGACCATCTCGAGGGTCAGCTCGTCGTGGTTGCGCAGGAAGATGCCCCACTGGGTGCCGCTCGGGATCTCCGGGGTCTGGACGAGGATCTCCGAGATCGGGAACCGCGACTCGCGGCGCACGGCCATGAAGATCCGCGGCATCAGCGGGAAGTGGAACGCCATGTGGCACTCGTCGCCGCCGACCGCCGGGTCGCCGAAGTACTCGACGACGTCCGAGGGCCACTGGTTGGCCTCGGCGAGCAGGATCCGCCCCGGGTACTCGTCGTCGACGACCTTGCGGCAGCGCTTGAGGAACTCGTGCGTGCGCGGCAGGTTCTCGCAGTTGGTGCCCTCCTGCTCGAACAGGTACGGCACGGCGTCGAGGCGGAACCCGTCGATGCCCAGGTCGAGCCAGAAGCGCAAGGTGTCGATCATCGCGTTCTGGACGTCGGGGTTCTCGAAGTTCAGGTCGGGCTGGTGGGAGAAGAACCGGTGCCAGTAGAACTGGCCGCGCACGGGGTCGTACGTCCAGTTCGACGTCTCGGTGTCGACGAAGATGATCCGCGCGTCGGCGTAGCGGGAGTCGTCGTCGCTCCACACGTAGTAGTCGCCGTACGGGCCGTCCGGGTCGCTGCGGGACTGCTGGAACCACGGGTGCGCGTCCGAGGTGTGGTTGAGCACCAGGTCGGTGATCACCCGGATACCGCGCCGGTGCGCCTCGTTCAGCAGGAACACGAAGTCCTCGACGCTGCCGAACTCCGGCAGCACCGCGCGGAAGTCGCTGATGTCGTACCCGCCGTCGCGCAGCGGCGACGCGTAGAACGGCGGCAGCCACAGGCAGTCGATGCCCAGCCAGGCGAGGTAGTCCAGCCGGCCGGCCAGGCCTCTCAGGTCGCCGGTGCCGTCGCCGTTGGAGTCGGCGAACGCGCGCACCAGCACCTCGTAGAACACCGCGCCCTTGAACCACTCCGGGTTGCTCGGCGCCTGCTGCGCCGACCGGAAGTCGCCGGCCTGGGGCTCGACGAGCATGCCGTCGGCGGTCATCGCCTCGCCGGTGTGCGGCACACCCTCGAGCCCGAGTGCCGCGTCGGGGCGGGCTTCCTCCGCCATGTGTTCCACCTCAGTCCCTCGATCCGTTCCCCCGCTAACCGGCGAGCCGCCGCCGGACCGACACCACGTGCGCCACGGCCCGCCAGGGCTCGAGCCGCACGAAGTTCGCCGGGCCCCAGTCCCACGTGTCGCCGGTGACCTCGTCGTGGGCGATCAGCCGCTCGTGCGACTCGAACCCGAGGGCCGCCGTGTCGAGCCACAGCGTGCCTTCCTGCGGCCCGTACGGATCGAGGGTGACGACGGTGACCACGGTGTCGCCGGTGGCCGGGTCCTGTTTGGAGTACGCCAGCAGCGCGTCGTTGTCGATGTGGTGGAAGTGCAGGGTGCGCATCTGCTGCAGCGCCGGGTGCGCGCGGCGGACGGCGTTCAGCTTCGCGATCCACGGCTCCAGCGACCGCCCCTCGGCGAGCGCGCGCTCGAAGTCGCGCGGGCGCAGCTGGTACTTCTCGGAGTCGAGGTACTCCTCGCTGCCCTCGCGGACCGGGACGTGTTCGAACAGCTCGTACCCCGAGTAGACGCCCCACGTCGGCGAGATCGTCGCGGCCAGCGCGGCCCGCAGCGCGAACATGCCGGGCCCGCCGCGCTGCAGCGACTCGTGGAGGATGTCCGGGGTGTTCACGAACAGGTTCGGCCGGCCTTCGTTCCAGTGCTCGCGCAGGTCGATGGCGAAGTCGATCAGCTCCTGCTTGCCGGTCCGCCACGTGAAGTACGTGTAGCTCTGGGTGAAGCCGAGCCGGGCCAGGCCCCACAGCCGCGCCGGGCGGGTGAACGCCTCGGCCAGGAACAGGACGTCCGGGTGGGCGTCCTTCACCGACTGGATCAGCCAGGCCCAGAAGTCCGGCGGCTTGGTGTGCGGGTTGTCGACCCGGAAGATCTTGACCCCGTGGTCGATCCAGACCGTGATGACCCGCAGCATCTCCTCGTAGACGCCCTTGGGGTCGTTGTCGAAGTTGATCGGGTAGATGTCCTGGTACTTCTTCGGCGGGTTCTCCGCGTAGGCGATCGAGCCGTCCGGGCGGGTGGTGAAGAACTCCTGGTTCTTGAGCACCCACGGGTGGTCCGGCGCGGCCTGCAGCGCGAAGTCCAGCGCCACCTCCATGCCCAGCTCTTCCGAGCGGGCGACGAAGGCGTCGAAGTCCTCGAAGGTGCCGAGCTCCGGGTGGATGGCGTCGTGCCCCCCCTCGTCGGACCCGATGGCCCACGGCGAGCCGACGTCGTCGGGCTTGGCGTCGAGGGTGTTGTTGGGGCCCTTGCGGTTCACGCGGCCGATGGGGTGGATCGGCGGCAGGTAGACGACGTCGAAGCCCATCTTCGCGACCCGGTCGAGCGCGGCCGCGGCGGTGGTGAAGGTGCCGTGCACCGGCTTGCCCTCGGCGTCGAGCCCGCCGGTGGAACGGGGGAACAGCTCGTACCAGGAGCCGAACGCGGCCCGGCGGCGGTCGACCCACAGCTTGTGCGGCTTGCCCTTGGTGATCAGTTCGCGCACCGGGAACTCGCGCATGAGCTGGCGGACCTCGGGCGAAAGCGCGGGCCCGACCCGCTCGGCGAGGCTGCGCTCGTCGTCGCGCAACGCGGCGACCGCGCCGGTCAGCAGCGCTTTCTCCGCCCGGCGGTCCGGGCGGCGCGAGACGCGCTCCAGCAGCCGGGCGCCGTTTTCGAGGTCGTTGGCGAGGTCTTCGGGGCCCTGCCCGGCGGCAACCTTCACCTCGACGTTGTGCTCCCACGTCGCCCAGGGGTCGCCCCACGCGTCGATCCGGTAGGTCCACGTGCCGGTGGTGTCCGGGACGATCACCGCGGCAAACTCGTCAGGGTGATCGGGACCGCGCGGCACCATCCGCGTCTGGCGGGTCAGCCGATCGCCGGGACCGCGCCACGCGACGGTGGCCGCGACGGCGTCGTGACCCTCGCGCCAGACGGTCGCGGTGACCGGGATGTGTTCCCCCACAACGGCTTTGGCCGGATACCGGCCGCAGCTCACGCTGGGGGAGACGTCGTCGATGCCGAGCCGGCCGGTCATGGGCAACGCCCCTCGGAAGTGTGTCGGTTTGTGCGCAGGCGTCGTCAGTCTGCCCGACTCGATCACGCACGATCGAGGCAGGGCTCTCTTGTTCTGTACCCAGCCAGGGCCGGGTGAAACGCTTTCCCCGCAACGAATTTCCGGCAGGTGTCCGGCAGGTTGAGCGCGCGCCCGCCCCGCCGCCGGACCCTGCCGGTGAATACCCGTACCCGAATGGACGATAGGCGTACCCGGACCGTCGGCTCGCGCGTCAGGGGCCGTCGACGTGCTCGGCGGCCAGGCGCGGGGCGCGGAGCAGGAGCAGCGATCGGGACTGCAGCGTCAGCCGGCTCTTGGCCTCCAGCGGGCCCGGGTTGGCCGGGCTGCCGTCCGAGGTGCTCGTGTCGAGGGTCGGCTTGAACGTCTCGCCGTACTCGCGGCCCGGCAGCACCACCTCGGCCGGCTCGTCCCCCGCGTGCAGCCACATCAGCCACGAGTGGTCGGGCACCAGCTCGCCGTCGCGGTTGCGGGCCTGGCTGTTCGAGCCGTCGACCCACATGCCGAGGGTGTGCCGGTCCTCGAGCCAGTCGGTCTCGCCGAACTCCTCGCCGTCGGGGCGGAACCAGACCAGGTCCGGTTTGCCGGTCGGCGTCGTCCGGCCTTCGAAGAACTCCGGCTGCCGCAGCGCCGGGCTGTTCGCCCGCAGCCGCACGACCCGGCGGGCGAAGGCCAGCATGGCCTCCGCCTCGGGCTCCTCCGGCGTCCAGTCCAGCCAGGACGTCTCGTCGTCGAGGCAGTACGCGTTGTTGTTGCCGCCCTGGGTCCGCCAGAACTCGTCACCCGCGGTGATCATCGGGGTGCCGGTGGACAGCAGCAACGTGGCGAACATGTTCCGGACCTGGCGCGCGCGCAGCTCGCGGATCGCCGGGTCGGCCGTGTCGCCCTCGGCGCCGTGGTTCCACGAGCGGTTGTCGTTGCCGCCGTCGCGGTTGTCCTCGCCGTTGGCTTCGTTGTGCTTTTCGTTGTAGGACACCAGGTCCCGCAGCGTGAAGCCGTCGTGGGCGGTGACGAAGTTGATCGACTGCCACGGCCGGCGCAGGTTGTGGTCGTAGAGGTCCGACGAGCCGGACAGCCGGTAGGCGAGGTCCCGCACGCCGGTCGCGCCGCGCCAGAAGTCCCGCACGGTGTCGCGGTAGCGGCCGTTCCACTCCGCCCACTGGGCGCCGAAGCCGCCGACGCGGTAGCCCTCGCCGGTCGCGTCCCACGGCTCCGCGATCAGCTTGCAGCGCGAGAGCACCGGGTCGGTCGTGATCGCGGTGAGCAGCGTCGACGCCGGGTCGAACACGCCGCCGCGGGCCCGGCCGAGCGTGCTGGCCAGGTCGAAGCGGAAGCCGTCGACGCCCAGCTCCTGCGTCCAGTACCGCAGCGAGTCGGTGACCAGCCGGACCACGGTCGGCGAGCCGGCCTCGAGGGTGTTGCCGCAGCCGGTGATGTCGGCCATGTGCCCGCGTTCGGTGTGCAGGTAGTACACCGGCGCGTTCAGCCCGCGGAAGCTCAGCGTCGGCCCGTCCGGGCCGCCCTCGCAGGTGTGGTTGAACACGACGTCGACGATCACCTCGATGCCGGCCGCGTGCAGGGCGGCCACCATCAGCCGGAACTCCTCGACCTCGTGGCCCGGCTCGCTGGCGTAGGCGGCGTGCGGCGCGAAGAAGCCGAGCGGCGAGTACCCCCAGTAGTTGTGCCGCCCGGCCCGGACCAGCGACGGCTCGTCGAGGAACGAGTGCACCGGCAGCAGCTCCACCGACGTGACGCCGAGCCGGGTCAGGTACTCGATGGCCACCGGGTGGGCCAGGCCGAGGTAGGTGCCGCGCAGCGCCTCCGGGATGAACGGGTGCTGCTGCGTGAACCCCTTGACGTGCAGTTCGTAGATCACCGCCTCCTCGAACGGGACCTCGGGCTTGACGCCGGTGTCCGGCCCGCCCGGCGAGGACACCACCGACAGCGGCACGCTGCCCAGCGAATCCACTGTGGACATCGGGCCGCGCTCGGGGTCGCCGGTGAAGCCCTGCGCCGCGGCCAGGTCGGTCAGGCCGCCGGTGATCTGCCGGGCGTACGGGTCGAGGAGCAGCTTGTGCGGGTTGCAGCGCAGGCCGCGGGCCGGGTCGTACGGGCCGTGGACGCGGTAGCCGTACCGCTGCCCCGGCGTCACCCCGGGCACCAGGCCGTGCCAGACGCCGAAGGTGCGCTCGGTCAGCGCGATCCGGCGCTCGGACCCGTCGGCGTCGATCAGGCACAGGTCGACCGCGTCCGCGACGGCGGAGGTGATCGCGAAGCGCACCCCGCCGGCCTCCGGGTGGGCGCCGAGGGGAAACGGGCGTCCGGCGCGGACGTGCTGGGTCGAGGGTCGTGTGGCCATTCCTGAATCGTCCCAGATCCGGGTCACATCCCGCTCGGCGTACCGGCCGGTTACCGGGTTTCGACCAGAACGAAACTGTCCGGCGGCAGGACCGCCGCGCCCCCCTCCACGGCGGCTCCGGACCAGGTGAGCAGGGTTTCCGTGGCGCCGAGCGGGAGCGTGACCTCGCCGGATCCGAAGTTGACGGCCAGCCGGAGCCCGCCGCGGTGCAGCACGAGCCACGAGCCGTCCGGCGCGGTGTCCACCCGCAGGTCGGCGACGCGGGGACCGGCCAGTGCGGAGTGCTCGCGGCGCAGCCGGATGAGCGTCCGGTACAGCTCGAGCATCTCCCGGTGGCCGGGCGTGTCCACTTCGGTCCAGTCGAGCCGCGAACGCTCGACCGTCGCCGGGTCCATCGGATCGGGCACGTCGGACTCGCCCCAGCCGTGCCGGGCGAACTCGCGACGGCGGCCCGTGCGCACGGCCTCGGCCAGCTCCGGGTCCGGGAAGGAGGCGAAGAACTGCCACGGCGTGCTCGCCGCCCACTCCTCCCCCATGAACACCATCGGCGTGAACGGCGAGCAGAACAGGATGGCCGCGCCGCAGGCCAGCCGGTCGCGCGAGACGGTCGCGGAGAGCCGGTCGCCGGTCGCGCGGTTGCCGATCTGGTCGTGGTTCTGCAGGTAGGCGAGGAAGCGGTGGCCCGGGACGGTCCGGGTGTCGACCGGGCGGCCGTGGGTCCGCTCGCGGAACGACGACCAGGTCCCGGCGTGGAAGAACACCTCGCGCAGCACCCGCTCGACGGCGTCCTGCGCCGCGAAGTCCGTGTAGTAGCCCGACGTCTCGCCGGTGAGCTTGACGTGCAGGGCGTGGTGGAAGTCGTCCGACCATTGGGCGTGCAGGCCGTAGCCGCCGCGCTCGCGGGCCGTGACGAGCTTCGGGTCGTTCAGATCGGACTCGGCGATCAGCGTCAGCGGCCGGTTCAGCGCCGCCGACAGCTCCTCGACCTCGACCGCGAGCTGCTCGAGCAGGTGGACCGCCCGCCGGTCGAGCAGCGCGTGCACGGCGTCCAGGCGCAGCGCGTCGACGTGGAAGTCGCGGAACCAGCCCAGCGCGTTGTCGAGCACGTACCGGCGCACCTCGTCCGAGCCGGCGCCGTCGAGGTTGAGCCCGGGGCCCCAGTCGTTCTGCCCGGCGAAGTACGGCCCGAAGCGGTCGAGGTACGCCCCCGACGGCCCGAGGTGGTTGTAGACGACGTCGAGCACGACGGCCAGGCCGCGCGCGTGCGCCGCGTCGACGAACCGCTTGAAGCCGTCGGGGCCGCCGTAAGGCTCGTGGACGGCGCCCCAGAGGACGCCGTCGTAGCCCCAGCCGGCGGTGCCGTCGAAGGAGTTGACCGGCAGCAGCTCGACGTGGGTGATGCCGAGCTCGACGAGGTGGTCGAGCCGGTCGACGGCCGCGTCGAAGGTGCCGCCCTCGGTGAACGTCCCGATGTGCAGTTCGTAGACGACCGCGCCGGGCAGCTGGCGGCCGTGCCACGCGTCGTCCGTCCACTCGAACTCGCCGTGGTCGTAGACGCGCGACTCCTGGTGGACGCCGTGGGGCTGCCACCGCGACCGGGGGTCCGGCAGCCGGTCGCCGGCGCCGTCGGCGTCGTCGAGGAGGAAGGCGTAGTTGACGCCGTCGGCTTCGGCGTGCCACCAGCCGCCGTCGCCGGCGGTCATCTCGTGCACGCCGGCGTCGACGCTCACCCGGACCCGGCGGGCCGCGGGGGCCCACACGCTGAACTTCATGCGTCTCCTCGCACCAGCAACGCCACGGGGTACCGCTCGAACAGGGTGGCCACGTCGCCGGTGGCGTCGCGGCCGGTCAGGACGTCGGTCCAGACACCCGCCGGCAGCGGCAGCACGGTGTCGCGCCAGCCGCCGGCGGCTTCGAGCCCGACCGGCAGCCGGGTCACCGCCACGGCGAGGTCGGCGCTTCGCGTGTACGCCAGGACGTGCTCCGCGGCCGCGCCCTCGGCCCGCAGCGGCCGGTAGCCGCGGAACAGCGCCGGGTGTTCGCGGCGCAGCCGCAGTGCCTTGTGCACGACGAGCAGCTTCGCCGCGCCCGACGCGTCGATCTCCGGCAGCTCGCCGTCGATGACCCGCGCCAGGATTTCGCGCCGGACCGCGTAGTCGACCGGACGGCGGTTGTCCGGGTCGACCAGAGAGAAGTCCCACAGCTCGGTGCCCTGGTAGACGTCCGGGACGCCGGGCGCGGTCAGCTGCACCAGCTTCTGGCCGAGGGAGTTGACGTAGCCGGGCCGCTCGATGCGTGAGACGAACGCCTCGACGTCCGACGCCAGCTCGGCGTCACCCATGACGTCTTCCGGCCAAGCCGCGACGTCGGTCTCGAACGCCTCGTCGTGGCTGGTCCAGCTGGTCCGGAGCTTGGCCTCCTTGGCCGCCTTGTCGAGGTAGTCCCGCAGGCGGGCGGGCTCGATCGGCCAGGTCGCGAGGAGCGTCTGCCAGGCCAGGAGGTTCAGCGACGGCTCGTCGATCCCGCGCCGCGCGGTCCACCGGCGGACGGCCTCGGCGAACTCGCCGGGCACCTCGGAAAGGACCGCCATCCGCGCGCGGGTGTCCTCCGAGCGCTTGGTGTCGTGCGTGGTCAGCGTCGTCATCGCGGCCGGGTAGCCGGCTTCGCGCTCGGCCGCCAGGCGGTGGAACTCCTCGACGCCGAGGCCGAACCGGTCCGGGTTGCCGCCGACCTCGTTGAGCGCGGCGAAGCGGGTGTAGCGGTAGAACGTCGTGTCCTCGGTGCCCTTGGCCACGACCATGCCGGACGTCTGCTGGATCCGGGTGGCCAGCTCGCCGCCGGGGTTCTTCCGCACGTACGCGTCGAGGACGAGCAGCGCGTCGGCGAGGTCGGGCCGGGCCTGCCGGGCCCCGTCGATCGCGGCCGTCCAGTGCGCCGCGCCTTCCGGGAGGTAGGAGCGGTAGACGGGGAAGGCGATCATCGTCTCGGCCACCGCCTGCCGGGCTTGCTCCGGATCGACGTCGGGCAGCAGCGCCGCGATCCGCCGGACCTCGGCGACCAGGATGTGGTCGGTGACCAGGCGCCGGGCCTCGGCCTCGACGCGGTGGTAGCCGGTCTTCACGCCCAGTTCCGTGGCCAACGCGGTGTAGCCGGGCTCGGCGGCCGGGTCGACGAAGACGCCGGCGATCTCGCGCAGGGCGTCGTAGCCGGTGGTGCCGTCGACCGGCCAGCTCTGCGGCAGCGGCTCGCCCGGGTGCAGGATCTTCTCCGCGACGATCCACGCGTCCGGCGCGTTCTCACGCAGCCGCCGGAAGTACCCGCCCGGGTCGGCGAGGCCGTCCGGGTGGTCGACGCGCAGGCCGGTGACGTCGCCGTCGGCGACCCAGCGCAGGACCTCCCCGTGCGTCTCGGCGAACACCGTCGGGTCCTCGACGCGGACCGCGGCGAGGTTCGTGATGTCGAAGAACCGGCGGTAGGTCAGCTCCGCGTTGCCGCGGCGCCAGCCGATCAGCCGGTAGTGCTGACGCTCGTGGACCTCCTGCGGCGTCCCGCCTTCCGTGCCGGGGGCGAGCGGGAAGCGGTGGTCGTAGTAGGCGAGTTCGCCGCCGTCGACGGTCAGCTCGGCGACCGCGTCGTCGTCACCGAGCACCGGCAGCAGGAGCGGACCGCGGTCCCAGTCGATGTCGAAGTAGGACGCGTACTCGGACTCGCGGCCGTGCGTGAGCACGTCCCACCACCACCGGTTGACCTTCGGCACCTCGACCGACATGTGGTTCGGCACGATGTCGACGACCAGGCCGAGCCCGAGCTCCTTCAGCAGCGTGCTGAGCTCCTGCCGGGCCGATTCGCCACCCAGCGCCGGCCGCGCGCGCGTCGCGTCGACGACGTCGTAGCCGTGGGTCGAGCCGGGTGCCGCGTCCAGCACCGGCGACGCGTAGAGCGCGCCGATGCCCAGGTCGCGCAGGTAGCCGGCGATGCCGGCGGCGTCGCTGAAGGGGAACTCCGGGCGCAGCTGCACCCGGTAGGTCGACTCCGGCACCGTCATGCGGTCTCCGTCCGCTGCAGCACGATCAGGGAGCGCGCGGGCAGGGTGAGCTGGCCGCCGCCTTCGATGGGTTTCGCGTCGAGGGGCTCGACCTCGCCGGTCGCGGTGTCCACCACGACGGTCCAGGCCTGGCCGTAGCCGTTGCCCGGGAGCTGGGCGTCGATGTCCTCGAAGTGCGCGTTGAACGCGAGCAGGAACGAGTCGTCCTCGACGTGCATCCCGCGCGGGTCGAGGTCCGGGATCGCCTGGCCGTTGAGGAAGACGACGACCGCCTTGCCGAAGCCGTCGTCCCAGTTCTGCTCGGTCATCTCCTCGCCGGCCGGGGTGAACCAGGCGATGTCGCCGAGCTTCTCGCCCTTGCCGACCGGGCCGCCCTGGAAGAAGCGGCGGCGGCGGAACACCGGGTGCCGGTGCCGGAACGCGCTCAGCCCGCCGGTGAACCGGACCAGGTCGGCGTGCTCGGTGGCCAGCGCCCAGTCCATCCAGGACAGTTCGGAGTCCTGGCAGTAGACGTTGTTGTTGCCCTGCTGGGTCCGGCCGAACTCGTCGCCGTGCAGGATCATCGGCACGCCCTGGGACAGCAGCACGGTGGCCAGCATGTTGCGCTGCTGGCGGACGCGCAGCTCGTTCACCTCCGGGTCGTCGGTTTCGCCCTCGACCCCGCAGTTCCACGACCGGTTGTCGTCGGCGCCGTCACGGCCGTCTTCGCCGTTCGCCTCGTTGTGCTTTTCGTTGTAGGACACCAGGTCCCGCAGCGTGAAGCCGTCGTGGGCGGTGACGAAGTTGATCGACGCGAACGGGCGGCGGCCGTCGTCCTGGTAGAGGTCCGAGGAGCCGGTGATCCGCGACGCGAACTCGCCGAGCGTCGAAGGTTCGCCGCGCCAGAAGTCGCGGACGGTGTCGCGGTACTGCCCGTTCCACTCCGTCCACAGCGGCGGGAAGTTGCCGACCTGGTAGCCACCGGGGCCGACGTCCCACGGCTCGGCGATCAGCTTCACCTGGCTCACGATCGGGTCCTGCTGCACGAGGTCGAAGAACGTGGACAGCCGGTCGACGTCGTAGAACTCGCGCGCCAGCGCCGAGGCGAGGTCGAAGCGGAAGCCGTCGACGTGCATCTCCGTCACCCAGTACCGCAGTGAGTCCATGATCAGCTGCAGGGTGTGCGGGTTGCGCACGTTCAGCGAGTTGCCGGTGCCGGTGTAGTCCATGTAGTACTCGGGCTCCCCCTCCACCAGCCGGTAGTAGGCCTCGTTGTCGATGCCCCGCATCGACAGCGTCGGCCCGAGGTGGTTGCCCTCCGCGGTGTGGTTGTAAACCACGTCGAGGATCACTTCGATGCCGGCCTCGTGGAAGGCCTTCACCATGCCCTTGAACTCCTGGACCTGGCCGCCCTCGCCGGGCATCGCGGCGTAGGAGTCGTGCGGGGCGAAGTACCCGATCGTGTTGTAGCCCCAGTAGTTCGTGAGCCCCTTCTCCTCCAGGCCGTGGTCGGAGACGAACTGGTGCACCGGCAGCAGCTCCACCGCCGTCACGCCGAGTTTCTGCAGGTGTTCGACGACGGCGGGGTGCGCCATCCCGGCGTACGTGCCCCGCAGCGCCTCGGGCACGAACGGGTGGTTCACCGTCATGCCCTTGACGTGGGCTTCGTAGATCACCGTCTCGTTGTACGGCCGCTTCGGCTGGCGGTCGTTGCCCCAGTCGAAGAACGGGCTCGCCACCAGCGAGTACGGCACCCGGCCGGCGGAGTCGTCGTCGTTGCGCTCCTCCGGGTTGTCGAACTTGTACCCGAACAGCGACTCGTCCCACTTCACGCCGTGCGAGACGGCCTTCGCGTACGGGTCGATGAGCAGCTTGTTCGGGTTGCAGCGCAGCCCGCGGGCCGGGTCGTACGGGCCGTGGACGCGGAAGCCGTACCGCTGTCCGGGGCCGACGTTGAGCAGGTAACCGTGGTGGACGAAGCCGTCCACCTCTTCGAGCGCGTACCGCGTCTCGTTGCCCTCGGCGTCGAACAGGCACAGTTCGACGCGCTCGGCCACCTCGGAGAACAGGGCGAAGTTCGTCCCGACTCCGTCGTAGGTGGCGCCGAGCGGGTAGGGCGTTCCGGGCCAGGGCCGCACTGGGTTCTCCTCGAGCTTTCGCAGGTTGTGCCGGGTGTCCGTGCTGACGGACGGGAATCGCGTGCCGTGGGGTACCCGTTACCCGGGCAGGGGACGCGCCGCCGCCAGCGGCGCGACCGCGGCGCGCACCCCCTCGGCGGTGAAGAAGCCGTCGACACTGACGGGGAGGGGGATCCGCCAGTTAGGGTACTGGTCGATCGTCCCGGGCAGATTCGGCTGCCGTACCTGGCCCGCGACGTCGGCCGGGGAGGTCAGCACCAGCCGCGACGCGGCCTTCGCGAGCAGCGTGTGCAGCGCGACGACCATGTCGTCGGCCGGGATCCCTTCGCGCGCAAGGAGTTCTCGCAGCGCTTGGCGTTCGGCGGCGGCCGCGTCTTCTTCGGCTTCGACGCCCCGGTCCAGCAGCCCCAGCTCGGCCCGGACCCGGACGTGCTCGCCCTCGAGCCAGCCGGAGACCGTCGGCAGGTCGTGCGTGGAGATACTGGCCATGGCCTCCGGGTCCCACCCGGCCGGGCGGGTGAACGGCTTGCCGGGCGCGTCCCAGTCGCGTTCGAACCACAGGACGGCCGAGCTGAGCATGCCGCGCTCGTGCATGGTCTCGGTGACGGTCTCCTCGACGGTGCCGAGGTCCTCCCCCACCACGACCGCGCCGGCCCGGTGCGCCTCGAGCGCGAGCACGCCGACCATGGCCTCGGCGTCGTAGTGGACGTAGGTGCCGCGGTGCGCGGGCTCGCCCGGCGGGATCCACCACAGCCGCCAGAGCCCGGCGATGTGGTCGACGCGGATGCCGTCGGCGTAGCGCAGGACACCGCGGATGACGTCCCGGAACGGCGCGTACCCGGCTTCGGCGAGCTTGTCCGGCCGCCACGGCGGCAGGTTCCAGTCCTGTCCCTGCTGGTTGAAGGCGTCCGGCGGCGCGCCGACGCGGACGTCGGCGGCGAAGACGTCCCGCACCGCCCAGGTGTCGGCCCCGCCGGGGTGCACGCCGACGGGCAGGTCGTGCACGATCCCGACGGTCATCCCGGCGTCGCGCGCGGCCTCGCGGGCCGTTTCCAGCTGCGTCCGGCAGAGGTGCTGCAGCCAGGCGTGGAAGCCGACGCGCTCCTTCAGCTCCCCGCGGGCCTTCTCGACCTCGGGCCCGGACGGGTCCCGCAGGGGCTCCGGCCACTCCCGCCAGTCGGCGCCGTGCTGTTCGGCGAGGGCGCAGAAGAGGGCGAAGTCTTCGAGGTCGGCGTCCCTCGGCAGGTCTTCCACGCGGTGCGGCCACAGCAGCTCGAGCGCGGCGCGCTTCGCCGTCCAGACCTTGTCGTAGTCGATGAGCTCGCCGTCGCGGTCCGGGACCAGCGACTCGACCGCCTCCCGCGTCGCCGCGTCGGCCCGCGCGAACGTCTCGGTGGCGGTGACGCGCAGGTAGATCGGGTTGGCGAACCGGCGGCTCGCGGGCGAGTACGGCGATCGTTCGACGGGGTGGGCGGGGCTGAAGGCCTGCACGGGGTTGACCAGCAGCACGCCGGCGTCCAGTTCCGAGGCCGAGCGGGCAGCGAAGGCCGCGAGGTCGGCGTAGTCGCCGATGCCCCAGGAGCCGGCCGAGTGCAGGGCGTAGAGCTGCAGCATCCAGCCCCAGGCGGGCGGGACGTCCGGCAGCTTCGCGGGCACGACGGCGAGCACGACGTCCTGGCCGGCGGTGACGACCCGGTGCCAGCCGAGCGGCAGGTCGGCGGGGAGCTCGCCGTGCACGGCCCGCCGGCTCCCGTCTTCGAGGACGACCTCGGCGTCTCCCGGCAGCGGCCGGCCGGTGCCTTCCTTCAGCACGATCGTCGGCGGCAACCGGTCGGGAGCCTGTTCGGCCAGCGCTTCGGCGATGGCGTCGTCACTGGTGGCGTCGACGCCGAACTGCCCCAATACGGCGACGACGACGTCGTCTTCGACTTCGACCCACTCCTGGTCGGCGTTTTCGTACCGGGTGGCGACGCCGTGGCGGTCGGCGAGCTGGTGCAGGGCGCTGCGGGCGGGGATCTCGTCGGGCACGGGGACCAGCATTCCGGTGCCGGGCCGTTCCCGCCATCCGCACGGGGCGACGTCACTCAGGAGCCGATCTGCGGGAACCTTCGTGACCTTCTAACTTCTCCTCATGGGTGTGCGGAGAACGTTGAACGTGGACGACGTCCTGAAGCGCCAGGACTCGGGGGAGCTCAAGCGGCGGCTGCGCGGGCGCGACCTGGTGGGATTCGGCGTCGGGATCATCATCGGCACCGGCATCTTCACCCTCGCGGGCGTCGAGGCGAAGACGCACGCCGGGCCCGCGGTGACGCTGTCGTTCGTGCTCGGCGCGGTCGTCGCGGGGCTCGCGGCGCTCTGCTACGCCGAGCTCGCCTCCAGCGTCCCGACGGCCGGAAGTGCTTACACGTACGCCTTCGCCACCCTCGGCGAGGTGTTCGCCTGGATCATCGGCTGGGACCTGCTCCTGGAGTTCGCGCTCGGCGCCGCCGTGGTGTCGCGCGGCTGGTCCGGCTACCTCGCCAACCTGCTCGGGCTGTCGCCGGAGTGGTTCGGCGAGGACGCGAAGGTGAACGTCGGGGCGGTGCTGATCATCGCGGTGCTGACCGTCGTCGCCGTGCTGGGCATCAAGGAGTCGGCCTGGCTGACCAACCTGCTCGTCTGCGTGAAGGTCGCCGTCTGCGTGCTCGTGCTGGCGGTCGGCCTGTTCTTCGTCAAGGGCGCGAACCTGACGCCGTTCATCCCGCCGGCCCGGGCTCCCGAGAACGGCACGACGGTGCTGGAACAGCCGATCGTCCAGGCCGCGCTCGGCCTGGAGCAGTCGGTCTACGGCATCGCCGGGATGATCACCGCCGCCGCGGTCGTCTTCTTCGCCTACACCGGTTTCGAAGCGCTCGCGAACCTCGGCGAGGAGACGCTGAACCCGCGCAAGGACCTCCGGGTCGGCATCCTCGGCGCGCTCGGCGTGTGCGCGCTGCTCTACATCGGGGTCTCGATCGTGCTGACCGGCATGATCCCGTTCACCGACATCGACACCGGTGCGCCGCTGGCCGACGCGTTCGACCGGGTCGGCCAGCACTGGGTCGGCGCGCTCATCTCGCTCGGCGCGGTGACCGGGCTGACGTCGGTGATGATGGTCGAGCTCGTCACGATCGGGCGGATCGGCTTCGCCATGGGCCGCGACGGCCTGCTGCCGAAGGCGCTCGGCGCCGCGCACCCGCGCTGGGGCACCCCGCACCGGATGACCATCGGCGGCGCCGCGCTGATCGCCGTGCTGGCCGCGTTCATCCCGATCTCCGAGCTGGCCGACATGGTGAGCATCGGCGCGCTGTCGGCGATGATCATCGTGGCCGTCGCGGTGCCGGTGCTGCGCCGCCGCCGTCCCGACCTGGATCGGCCGTTCTCCGTGCCGTTTTCGCCGGTCGTCCCGATCCTGGCGGCGCTGGCCTGCCTGTACCTGATGCTCAACCTCAACGTGCTCACCTGGATCCGGTTCGCCGTGTGGCTGGCGATCGGCCTGGTCATCTACTTCGCCTACGGCCGCCGCCATTCGCGGTTCGCGCCCGGGAACGCCGAGGTCAGTCCCAAAACGACGGGGTGAGGCCGGCGACGCGGGCCGCCTCGCGCGTCACGGCGACCTGGTCGGTGTCGACGACCACCAGCACGCCGAGCCCGGCCAGCGCCGCGGCGACCCACTCGACGGGCTGGTCGTGGATACCGTTGTCCCCGAACGACGCATAAGTGTCCACAACGGACAGCAAGGTGCCTTCCGCGCCGATGCGGACGCCCGCCACGAGCACGAAGTGGCCGCCCGGCGGACGCCAGCGGGAGGTCCACAGTGGCGGGACGCCGGTGTCGAGGTAGTCGAGCAGCGCGCGTTCCGGCGTGTCGTGGGCACCGAGCTCGGCACCGTCGATCCGGGCGATCACCGCGACGCGCGGCACGTCCCACAGGCCGACCAGCAGGTCGAAGAGCGTCTCGCCGGTCCACTCCCCCGTCACCGGCACCGCGGCGAGGGCCCCGCCCGACAACGCGCCGACGGCCGTCGCCAGCCCGGAAACCCGCGTCCCGGCGGCGGCCGGGTCGTCGACGAGCGGCACGGCCAACCGGAACTCCGGCCGGCCGGCCTCCCCCGGCGGGCGCACGACGGGGCCGCGAACGGTCCCCGCGGCCACCGCGACGACGTCCTGATCGATCCCGTCGAGCCCGGCCGCGCGCAGCGCCGCGAGCCCGCAGAACGCGGCGGCCAGGCCGTCCTTCTGGGGCAGCTCCGCCTGGGCGACTGAGGCCAGCCGGGCCCCGCCCGGCAGCCACCGCACCCCGGACAGGTCGAGCTGCCCGCCGTCGATCCCCGAAGACATCGGTCCTCTCAGCGGCTTCCCGGATTCGTCACGGTCATCTTCCCAGCCTCACCGGCGCGACCGGTGGGCGCGTTCGCCCGCCCGCGCCGGGTCGGACGCCCGGTGCGACCGGTGGGCCGTGCGTTCGCCGGGCCACGGCGGAGTCGTGCGCCACCGCGTCGGTCATGGTCGCCCGCCTCCCGCTGCCCCGGCCGAGTATCCCCGTCGGAGACGACGGAGGCCATCACGATCCGGCCGCCGGCACGCCCCCGCCCTTCCCTGGGGGGGCGGCCCCGCTCCAGCGTATCGGCGACGCCCGACGAAAAGCCCGGGAAGGGCGGCCAGGGAGCCGTTCGGACGGTGGGTCGCGACGACATGAATGAGTCATTCACTGCATCGGACGAGGTGAATGACTCATTCACTGCATCGGCACGGCCGCAGACCGAGCGGAGCGAGCGCAACCGAGCCAGGCCAGCAGACCGAGCCGAGCGAGCCCCAGCCGAAGCATCCGAGGCCGACCAGCCGAACCGAAGCCACGCCGCCCCAGCTCCAGCTCCAGCTCCTGCGCAGCCGACCCCGGTTCAACCGTCACCCCGGCGGCTCCGGCGCCGGGCGTCCCGGCTCGTCGCGGCTCCGCAGCGCCACCCCGGCCACCACCGCCAGCGTCCCCAGGGCCTCCGGCCACGATGGCACCTGGGCCAGCAGCAAGAACCCCATCACCCCCGCCGTGACCGGCAGCAGCGCCAGCAGCACCGCGAAGCGCGCCTGCCCCAGCCGGCGCAGCACCACCTGGTCGAGCGCGTACGGCACCACCGTCGACAGCACCCCCACGCCGATCCCCAGCAGCAGCATCCGTGGCGAAGACCACACCTCACCCGTCCCGAAGGCCAGCGGGGACAGCACCACCGTCGCCGCCGCGAAGCCGATCGCCAGGCTGTCGATGCCCGATCCCTCGGACGAGGCCACCCGCTTGCCCAGCACGATGTAGCCCGCCCAGGCCGCCGCCGCGCCCAAGGCGAACACGACGCCCAGAACGGACCCCGACAGCTGGACGTCCGCGATCGCCACCACCCCGCACGCCACCAGGACCACCGCGAGCACGTCCCGCAGCGACCGGGAGCCGACCGCGGCCACCAGGACCGGGCCGAGGAACTCCATCGCCACCACCGTCCCCAGCGGGAGCCGGGCGATCGCCTCGTAGAAGAGCACGTTCATGCCCGCCGTCACGATGCCGAACGCGATCGCCAGCGCCAGCCGGCGGCCGCGCCAGGCAGCCCTCCCCGGGCGGCGCCAGGCCAGGAGGACCACCGCCGCGCCGAGGCAGCGCAGCCACGCCACCCCGGCGGGGGTCGCGTGGCCGAAAAGCCCGACCGCGATGGCCGCGCCGGCGTACATGGAAATTCCGCTGAGAACGAACAACAGCGGGGCGGGTACCGCGGAAAGCCTCCTCGGCGAAGTCAGCGTGCTCACGACCCCATGGTGCCTGACCACGGAAAATGTGACTCTCCGGGTATTCGTCTCCTGCATTGCGGGATGCGGTTACGGCATCCGGGGTAAATCGGCGTGACTCAGGTCCCACCGGCGCGGGAACACTTGCGAGCCGCGAAACGTCTGGAAGAGTGGAAGCACGAACACCGCGGAGCCGAGGGCGATCGCCGCCAGCGGCATCAGTCCCGAAGTGGGCGTAGCTGGATCGATGGCACCGGGCGACCGGTGCCGGGACGGAGGGAGACCCCCATGACAACGCCGACGCTCACCCGCCCCGAACTGACCGCCGCCGACCGCTGTGACCGGTGCGGAGCAGCAGCTCAGGTACGAGCCATCCTCAAGGGTGGCGAACTGCTCTTCTGCGGGCACCACGCCCGCGAGCACGAGGCCAAGCTCAAGGAACTGTCCGCCGACATCCAGCGGTAACGAACCCGAAACGCCCGAAGGCGGCCGGTGCGCACAGGCACCGGCCGCCTTCGCCTTTCTTGAAACCTGCACAGCTGAAACCTGCCCAGTCTGCAACTTGCAAAGTGCGTGGCGAATATCACGGTAAGGCCGCGAAAGACGCCTATTCCGGACACGAAACCGGACAGGAAATCAGACAGAATCCAGCACGACTTCGAACGCGACTTCCGCGGCGCCCAGTAGCTTCACGTCGGCCCCCAGCGCCGAGCTGATGATCCGCGTGCCGCCGACCGCCCGGCTCACCAGGCTGCGCCGGCGGACCTCCTCGCCGACGTGCCGCAGCACCGCTTCCGGCAGCACCGTCAGCAGGTCGCCGAGGATCACCAGCTGCGGTCCGAGCAGGTTGACGACGTTGATCAGGCCCAGGGTCAGCCACTCGGCGAACCCCGCCAGCCGCGTGAGCGCCACCTCCGGGGTCCGGCCCAGCTCGCGCAGCTCGAACAGGATCGCCCCGCGCGGGGTGTCCTCGGGCAGGCCGAGCGCCCGGCAGAGGGCCGCCTCGCCGACCTCGGTCTCCCAGCAGCCGCTGCTGCCGCAGTAGCAGGGCCGGCCGTCCGGGCGGATCACCATGTGCCCGATCTCGCCGACGTAACCGGAGCCGCCGCGCAGCGCCGACCCCTCGGCGATGACGCCGCCGCCGACCCCGACGTCCGCCGAGATGTACACCACGTCGGACGCTCCGCGGGCCGCCCCCCGCAGGTGCTCGGCGACCGCGCCGATTTCGGCGTCGTTGCCGACCAGGATGGGGATCTGGAGCACCGCGCCGAGCCGCTCGCCGAGGGCGACGTCGGTCCAGCGCAGGTTCGGGGCCTCGTGCACGTACCCGTCCGCCCGCCGGATGACGCCGGGCACCGACACCCCGGCCGCGACCGGGGTCACGTCGAGGTCGCCGGCCAGGACGGCCGTCGACTCGATGACGTGGGTGATGACCTCGTCGGGCTGGCCCATCCGGCCGCGCAGGTTCCAGCTGTTGCGGCCCAGGATCTGGCCGCCCAGCCCGACCAGGGCGATCGCGACGTGCTCGACCTGCAGGTCGACCGCGAGCACGACCGCCGCGTGCGGCTGGGGCAGGACCAGGAGCGAGGGGCGGCCCGCCCCTCGTCCCGGCCTCGGCACCTTCTCCTCGACGACGCCGGCTTCGGCGAGCCCGTCGACGAGGGTCTTGATCGTGCTCCGGTTGAGCCCCAGCTCGGCGGCCAGGGTCGCCCGGGTGCTCGGCCCGCCGACGTGCAGCAGGCGGAGCAGGGTCGTGCGGTTGTGCCGGCGCACCTCGTCCGGTCGTGCAACGGGTGTGCTGGTCACAGGCCTGATCATTCCATGCTGGTTCAGCGCGTGGACGCAGCCGCGCGGCGCCGCGACAGCGCGTCGACCGTGGCGGCGAGCAACAGGACCAGACCGGTGATGATGTTGACCACCGCGGCCGGCTGCTTGAGCAGGCCCAGGCCGTTGATGACCACGGCGATCACCAGGCCACCGACGACGGCGTCGGCCACCCGGCCCTTGCCGCCGAACAGCGACGTGCCGCCGATGACGGCCGCGCCGACCGAGTACAGCAGCGTGTTGAGGCCACCGGACTGCGGGCTGACCGAACCGACCTTCGACGCGGCGACGATGCCGCCGATGGCCGCGACCGCCGAGCCGATGACGAACACGCTCGCCCGGATCTTCGGGACGTCGATACCGGCGCGGCGGGCGGCTTCCTTGTTGCCGCCGACCGCGTAGACGTACCGGCCGTACTTGGTCCGGTTGAGCACGTAGGTCCCGGCCACCAGCAGCACCAGCATGATCGGGATGACGTACGGGACGCCCTCGATCGTGACGACGGCCTTGTTCGGCGAGCGGTTGATCGTCAGCAGCCAGGTGCCCACCGCCGACAGCACGACGAGCGCGCCGACCTTGATCAGCACCAGCGCCGTCGGCTGCACGACCAGGCCGCGCTGGAGCCGCTTGAAGTGGCTGGTCAGCGTGATCACGGCGAACCCGCCCGCGGCGACGAGGAAGAAGATCCAGCTGCCGAGGATGTTCAGGTTGCCGTTGGCGATCTTGTACAGGACGTCGGAGTTGGTGATGCCGATCGTGCCGCCTTCACCGATGAACTGCAGCAGGACGCCCTGCCACACGATGAACAGCGCCAGCGTCACGACGAAGGACGGCATGCCGATCTTCGACACGAGGAAGCCGGTGATGCAGCCGATCGCGGTGCCGACGCAGATGGCCAGCAGCATCTCGAGCCAGGCGTTGGCCGGGACGCCGACCGCGACGAGCAGCAGCCCGACCAGCGACAGCGCGGCACCGGCCCAGATCCGCTGGTAGGCCGAGAGCAGCATGGCCACGGCGAGGACCGCGATGAACGTGATGAACACGCCGGAACCCAACGTGCCCAGCAGGTTTCCGGCGTGCACGTAGTGCAGGGCCATCACCGACGCGGCGGTGCCGGAGGCGACACCGGCGGCGAGGTCGATCTCGCCGAGCAGCAGCACGAAGACGATGCCCATCGCGATGATGATCACGCCCGCGCCCTGCGGGAACACGTTGGCGATGTTGGCCAGCGTGAAGAAGTTGTCGGACAGCGCGCTGAACAGGACGACCAGCACGAGCAGGCCGAACAGCGACGGCAGCGAGCCGAGTTCACCGGCCCGCAGGCGGGCGAAGTAGTCGCGGACCGCTTCGCCGGTTGACATCGATGTCGTGTCGATGCCGAAGTCGGTGATCGCCGCGGTGGGGTTCTGGGTCTGCGCGAGCGCGTCGGCGGGTGTGCCGACTTCGTGCTTGGCAGGGGTTTCAGTCATTTCCGGTTCTTTCTTCCCGCTCACAGGACCACGGCTTCGGGCCGGGCAAGGCCGAGGTCACCGGAGCGACCCGCGGTGATCAGTTCCACGATCTGGCCGTGGCTGACGTCCTTCGTGTGCACTTCGGCGACGAGGCGGCCGAGGTACAGCACCGAAATGCGGTCGGCGACCTCGAACACGTCGGCCATGTTGTGGCTGATCAGCACGACGCCGAGGCCCTGTTCGGCCAGCCGGCGGACCAGGTCCAGCACCTGCCGGGTCTGCGCGACGCCGAGCGCGGCGGTCGGCTCGTCCAGCACGACGACCTTGCTGTTCCACAGCACCGACTTCGCGATGGCCACGGTCTGGCGCTGGCCACCGGACAGCGAGGAGACCGGCGTCCGGACCGACTTCACGGTCCGCACCGACAGGGAGGCCAGCGTCTCGCGAGCGGCCTTCTCCATGCTGGCTTCGTCCAGCTTCCAGCTGCTCCCACGCTCCCGGCCGAGGAACATGTTCTGGACGATGTCGAGGTTGTCCGCGAGCGCCAGGTCCTGGTAGACGACCTCGATGCCGAGGTCGGCCGCGTCCTTGGGCCCGCGGATGTGGGCGTCCTGCCCGTTGAACCGCACGGCCCCCGAGTCGTACGGGTGGATGCCGGCGATGCACTTGACGAGGGTCGACTTGCCGGCGCCGTTGTCGCCGACCAGGGCGGTCACTTCGCCCGCACGCACGTCGAAGTCCACGTCGTGGAGGACGTGGACGGGGCCGAAGCTCTTGTTCAGGCCCTTGATCTCGAGGATGGGCTCACTCATGGATGGCATTTCTCCTGTATGGGGACCGGGGGGGGGGGGGGGGGGGGGGGGGGGGGGGGGGGGGGGGGGGGTGGGGGGGGGGGGGGGGGGGGGGGGGGGGGGGGGGGGGGGGGGGGGGGTACG
>NZ_JBVHUL010000005.1:355226-436375 GCF_055565395.1 Amycolatopsis sp. NPDC028719 | reverse complement strand
GGACCGATGCTCTTGTCCATGCCCTCGCCCTAGGGGGTGGGCCCGCTCGGGAGTACCTTTTCTCCTGTGGGGGAACCGAACCGGGACGTGCCGTCGGGGTCCCCTCCCCGGCCCGGCTGTTCATGGGTACTGCAGGCAGCTCAGGAGATGCCGAGCGAGCTGCACTTGGCGGCGAGGTCGCCACCGCAGATCTCGGCCGCCTTCACGTAGCCCTGGGTCACGACGGTCTTGATGTCCTTCTCCAGGATCAGGGTCGGCGTGAGCAGCACGGACTTGATGTCGCGGTTGTTCTTCGGGTCGTGGAGCTTGCCCGTCGCGATCGCGTCCGCACCGGCGGTGTCACCCTTGACCAGGGCGGCGGCCAGCTTGGCGGTGGCCTCGGCCTCTTCCTTGATCGGCTTGAAGATGGTCAGGTACTGGTCGCCGCGCATGATGGCCATGAGGCCGTCCGCGGTGGCGTCCTGGCCCGTGACCGGGACCTTGCCGTTGAGGCCGTTCTTCTTGAGGATCGTGATGACCGCGCCGGCCAGGCCGTCGTTCGCGGCGACGACGCCGTCGACCTTGCCGCCGTTGTTCTGCAGGATCTGCTCGAACGTCGTGCCGCCGAGCTGGTTGTCCCAGTCGTTGATCGGCTGCTTCTGGACCAGCTTCAGCGCACCGCTGGTGAACAGCGGCTTCAGGACGGAGTCCTGGCCGTTGGTGAACAGCGTCGCGTTGTTGTCGGTCGGGGCACCCTCGATCTGGATGACCTGCGCGCCCGGCTTGTCCTTGAGCTTGTCCGCGAGGCCCTGGCCCTGGAGCTGGCCGACCTTCTCGTTGTCGAACGAGACGTAGTAGTCGGCGGAACCGCCGAGGCTCGGCCGGTCGTAGTCGATGACCGGGATGCCGGCGCCCTTCGCCTTCGCCTCGACAGCGGCACCGACGGCCGGGTCGGACGGGGCGATGATCAGGGCCTTGACGCCGGAGCTGATGAAGCCGTCGGCCAGGGTGGTGAACTTCTGGGCGTCACCCTGGGCGTTCTGGATGTCGGCCTCGAAGCCCTGGGCCGTCAGCGCGGCCTGCAGCATCGGCTTGTCGAAGGCTTCCCAGCGGGCCGAGCTGGCGGTCTCCGGGAGGATGACGCCGACCTTGCCGCTGGCGCCACCGGCGGCCGGCGCGGAGGAGGAGGCGGAGTTGCTCCCCGTGCCCCCGCTGTCTGAACTGTTGGCACCGCAAGCGGTGAGCACCAGGCCGGTGCTCACCGTGGCGGCGAGGAGGGTAAGGGTTCTGCTGCGCATCCTCGTTCCTTCCGGATCCAAGCATTGGTGACGAGTGGGCCGTCGACGTCGTCTCGGGCCCTGCGAGGCGGTGATCCGGAGAGTCCCGGCGCACCGACGCGCATATGTTGTGGGCGACAACATATGCCGCTGAGCGGCTGCGGGGAAGATAGCTGGATCGATTAAATGACACCAATTGGACACGGTTCGGCAACACAGGCTGAGCGTCGCCCGGAAAGAGTAGATCCGCTGACGATGTGATCGCCAGCACTCACCGTGTGTTACATCCAGGTTTCGTGCCGAGGTGAAGATACTCCGACGGTGTACACCGAGCGCGATCCGCCGCGAAGTGGTGGTGAACCCACGGCAAACACGCGGGAGTGGTCGCCGACTTGCGAACTTCGGACCCGGATGTGCCTTCAGGGCCACCCGCCGAGGGACGCTCGGGCAGCCGGGGCACGACCGATCGGGCACGCAACGTCACGAAAGTGTGGAAGGTCCGGCTGGGCCCCGGCGGAACGGACGGTGACCGCCGAGTTCAGCCTCCTGGGCGACAGCGGGCGCCGGGACGGGGGTGACTCCGCACGCCGGCGCGGTCCCGGTCGCGAGCGCCCCAAGGCCACATTGGGTGCGTCTGACGCACCGAAGGGCCCCTTGGGTGCGTCAGACGCACCGAAGGCCACCTTGGGGCGCACTCCGACTCCGGCGGGAGGTGCGCCGGGTCAGGGTGTCACCAGGTCCGCAGCGTGACGATCCGTTCTTCGAGCTGCTCCACGGTCGCCATGGCGGTGACCGGGCCGCCGCACACCCGCCGCAGCTCGTTGTGGATCGCGCCGTGGGGCTTCTTCGTGCGGTGGTGGTACATCCCCACCAGCGCGTTCAGCTCCTTGCGCAGCGCGGCGAGCCGCTCGCTCACCGACTGCGGACGAGCCTGCGGGGCCGCCGGCTCCTCCTTCGCGGGCTTGCGGCGCTTCTCGTCCGCGATCTGCTCTTCCTGCCGCTTCCGCAGCAGCGCACGGACCTGGTCGGGCTCCAGCAGCCCCGGCAGGCCCAGGTACTCCTGCTCCTCGTCCGAGCCCGAGAACACCGCCGTGCCGAACGAGTTACCGTCGTAGATGACCTGGTCGAGCTCGGCCGAGGCGCCCAGCGAGGTGAACGCCTTCTCCTCTTCGCCCGGCTCGTCCTCGGTGCGGTTGGCCTGGGCGAGGAGCTCGTCCTCCCAGCCTTCCTTCTCCCGGTGCGGCTTGCCGAGCACGTGGTCGCGCTGCGCCTCCAGCTCGCTGGCCAGCTCCAGCAGCACCGGCACCGACGGCAGGAACACGCTCGCCGTCTCGCCCTTCTTCCGGGCGCGCACGTACCGGCCGATCGCCTGGGCGAAGAACAGCGGGGTCGACGCGCTCGTCGCGTACACGCCCACCGCCAGCCGCGGGACGTCGACGCCTTCGGAGACCATCCGGACCGCCACGATCCAGCGCTCGTTCGTCTCGGAGAACTCCTTGATCCGCCCCGAGGCCTTCGGGTCGTCCGAGAGCACCAGCGTCGGCATCTCCCCCGAGATGCGCTCGAGGATCTTCGCGTACGCCCGCGCCGACTCCTGGTCGGTGGCGATCACCAGGCCACCCGCGTCCGGCACGCTCTGGCGCACCTGCGACAGCCGGGTGTCCGCGGCGTGCAGGACCGCCGGGATCCACTCGCCCGCCGGGTCGAGCGCCGTGCGCCACGCCCGGGCGTTCTGCTCCGCGGTCAGCGGCTCGCCGAGCCGCGCGGTGAACTCCTCCCCCGCGCTCGTGCGCCAGGAGGCCTCCCCCGAGTACGCGAGGAAGACGACCGGCCGGACCACGCCGTCGGCCAGCGCGTCCGCGTAGCCGTACGAGTGGTCGGCCTTGCTGCGCTGGAAGCCACCCGCGTCCGGCTCGTAGGTGACGAACGGGATGGCCGAGTCGTCGGACCGGAACGGCGTCCCGGTCAGCGACAGCCGCCGGACGGCCGGGGTGAAGGCTTCGCGGATCGCGTCGCCCCAGGACTTCGCGTCACCGCCGTGGTGGATCTCGTCGAGGATGACCAGCGTCTTGCGGTTCTCCGTGCGCACCCGGTGCAGCGTGGGGTGCGCCGCGACCTGCGCGTACGTCAGCGCGACACCGTTGTAGTCCGACGACGTGACGCCGGTGGTGTTGCGGAAGTTCGAGTCGATCTGGATGCCCGCCGCGGCCGCCGACGCCGCCCACTGGTGCTTGAGGTGTTCGGTCGGCGTGACGATGGTGACCGCTTCGATCGTGCGGTCGCTCAGCAGTTCGGCGGCGATCCGCAGGCCGAACACGGTCTTGCCGGCGCCGGGCGTCGCCACCGCGAGGAAGTCCTTCGGCCGGCGCGTCAGGTACTTGGTGAGCGCCCGCCGCTGCCACGCCCGCAGCGGGCGCGCGGTCGAGTCCTTCTCCGCGGGAGGCGCCCCGAGCTGCGTCTCCGTCATGCCGGTCCCCCCTCGCTCAAGTGCTCGTTCAAGTGCTTTGACGTGCGAAAACCCTCACTGTGGTACCGACTTCGGTGTCGGCGACTGCGGTGAGGGCACTCCAGCGAGTCTACCGGCCGGGTCCGACAGTTCCCGGCACCGGCACGGGTGATGTCCCCCGACACGCCCGGGTGCAAGCAGGGTGACGAGCCAAATCAGCACCGATGGACCATGCTGGACACGTCATGGGTGAGGTGCAGCCGTCCGGAGCGACGAAGGTGGCCCGCAAGGGGCCGTGGCGCCTCCTCACGCGCACGCTCGGCAAGGCCTGGGAAGGCAACATCTTCTCCGAGGCCGCCGAAGCGGCCTTCTGGCAGACGCTGTCGCTGCCGCCGCTGCTGCTGGGCCTGCTCGGCAGTCTCGGCTTCGTCGGCGAGTGGTTCGGCCAAGACGTCGTCACCCAGGTGCACGACCGGATCATCGGGTTCTGCAAGACGGTCTTCAGCAGCAACGCCGTCCAGGACATCATCGAGCCGACGGTGAACAGCATCCTCACCGTCGGCAAGGGCGAAATCGTCTCGATCGGCTTCCTGATCTCGCTCTGGGCGGGATCGTCGGCGATGTCGTCGTTCGTGGACGCGATCACCGTCGCCCACGACCAGTACGGCGTCCGCAACGACGTCTGGCAGCGGATCTTCGCGCTGCTGCTGTACCTGTGCGGCCTGGTGATCCTGGTGGTCGGGCTGCCGCTGCTGGCGATCGGCCCCGACCTGCTGCCGGAGTTCTTCCCCACCGAGTGGCGCCCGACGGTCACGTCGTGGGTGAGCGCCCTGTACTTCCCGGCCCTCGGGGCGATGATCACCCTCGCGCTGACCACGCTGTACAAGCTCGCCCTGCCGCGGAAGCTGCCGTGGCACCGCGGGCTGCCCGGCGCGGGGCTCGCGATGGTCGTGTTCCTGCTCTCCTCGGTCGGCCTGCGGGTCTACCTGAACTGGATCACCAAGACCGGCTACACCTACGGCGCGCTCGCCGCGCCGATCGCGTTCCTGCTGCTGATGTTCTTCATCGGGCTGGCCGTGGTCGGGGGCGCGTACTTCAACAGCGCGATCCAGGAGCTGTGGCCGGCGAAGGCGACCCGGCGGCAGCGGCGCAAGTGGCGGCGGCTGGAGATGGAACGCGCCTCCGAGCAGCTGCGCACCGAAGAGGGCCGCAAGCTGTGGGAACGCACGACCACGCCGCTGCGGCGCCCGCGCCCCGAAGACACCTCCCCCCACGGTGAGGCGCCGGAGGAGGCCGCCCGACCGTCCGAAGAGGACGAGCCGTCACCCAGCGCACCGGACCCGGCACCCAGCGCTGCCCAGGGCCGCGTCTCCTCCCGGGGGAGGACCCGGAATCCACCCTCGGACTGAGTCGCCCCTCAGGTCGGACATGGCAAGCTCGGCGGGTCACTGACGCCGGCGTCGGTCGCCGCGTCGTTCCCGAGGGGGTTCCCACAGTCATGTCCGTGCTGGCCAGATTGAGCCTGCGCAACCGAAGCCTGATCGGCCTGCTCGCGCTCGTGGTCGTCGGTTTCGGTGCTTTCGCGCTGCCGCAGATCAAACAGCAGCTGTTCCCGTCGCTGCAGTTCCCGCAGGCCCAGATCGTCACCGCGTACCCGGGCGCGTCGCCCGACGCGGTCGATCGGCAGGTCACCGAGCCCCTCGAAGGCGCGCTGCAGGGGTTGAAGGGCCTCGAAGAGGTCAACTCGACGTCGTCGGACGGGGTATCGCGCGTCGTCACGCAGTTCGAGTTCGGCACCGACCTCGACGCGGCGGTCTCGCAGATCCAGCAGGCGGTGAACCAGGTCCGGCCCCGGCTGCCGCAGAACTCCGACCCGTCGGTGTCCGCCGGCAGCACCGACGACCTGCCGGTGGTGCTGGTCGCCGCGGGCAGGGCCGGGGACCCGCAGCAGCTCGCGCCCGCGCTGACCGACCAGGTCGCGCCGGAGCTGCGGAAGATCGACGGCGTCCGCACGGTGACCGTCACCGGCGTGCGGCAGCCGCGCGTCACGATCACGCTGGACTACGCGAAGCTGGCCGCCGCCGGCGTCGACCCCGCGTCGATCGCGACCACGCTGCAGACCGCCGGCGCCGCCGTGCCGGCCGGCACGCTGACCGAAGGCGGCAAGACGCTGAGCGTCCAGGTCGGCGGCGGGCAGACCACTGTGGACACTCTCCGCACCCTGTACCTGACTCCGAGCGCCGCCGCGGGCGCGTCCCGCACGCCGGCGCGGGGGCCGGTGAAGCTGGGTGACGTCGCCGACGTCCAGGCCGGGTTCGCGCCGCCGACGTCGATCACGCGCACCAACGGCAAGCCGAGCCTCGGCCTGTCGATCACCATGGTGGACAACGGGAACGCCGTCGCGATCTCCGACGCGGTCCGCGACAAGCTGCCGGACCTGGGGAAGAAGACCGGCGCCGAGATGAGCGTCGTGTTCGACCAGGGAACGCCGGTGAAGGACGCGATCAGCGGCCTGACCACCGAAGGCCTGCTGGGCCTGGCGTTCGCAGTCGTCGTCATCCTGCTGTTCCTGCTGTCGGTGCGCTCGACGCTGGTGACCGCGGTGTCGATCCCGCTGTCGGTGGTGGTCGCGCTGATCGCGCTGTGGACCGGCGACCTGTCGCTCAACCTGCTCACCCTCGGCGCGCTGACCATCGCGATCGGCCGGGTGGTCGACGACTCCATCGTCGTGCTGGAGAACATCAAACGGCATCTCGCTTACGGCGAGGAGAAGGAACGGGCGGTGCTCGACGGCGTCCGCGAGGTGGCCGGCGCGGTGACGTCGTCCACGCTGACGACGGTCGCGGTGTTCCTGCCGATCGCGTTCGTCGGCGGGTTCGTCGGGGAGCTGTTCTCGCCGTTCGCGATCACCGTGACGGTGGCGCTGCTGGCTTCGCTGCTGGTGTCCCTGACCGTGGTTCCCGTGCTGGCGTACTGGTTCCTGAAGCAGCCGGCGGTCCCGGCGGACGCCATCGAGGCCGAGCGGGCCCGCGAAGCGGCCGTCGAGAAGGAGCGCCGCGGCTTCCTGCAGCGGGCCTACCTGCCGGTGATCCGGTTCGCGACCAAGCGGCGGCTGACCGTCGTGCTCCTGGCGCTGCTGATCTTCGCCGGCACCGTCGGGCTCGCGACGCGGCTGAACACGAACTTCCTCGACCAGTCCGGCGGCACCACGCTGAACATGACGCAGAAGCTGCCCGCGGGCACGAGCGTCGAGGCGAAGGAGAAGGCGGCGACGGCGGTCGAGCAGGCCCTGGCCGCCGAGCCCGCGGTACGGACCTACCAGGTCAGCATCGGCGGGGGCGGCGCGTTCGGCGGCTTCGGGGGCGGCGGCACGTCGACGAGCATCTCCGTCACCGTCGCGAAGGACACCGACCTCGACGCGCTGTCCGACCGGCTGCGGTCCAAGCTGACCTCCCGGCCGGAGCTCGGCGAGGTCAAGATCGGCGCGGACGCGTCCGGGTTCAACTCCGACCAGGTCTCGGTGACGGTGACCGCGCCGTCGGAGGCCGCGCTGAAACCCGCGTCCGACCAGGTCGTGCAGGCGCTGCGCGGCGTGTCCGGGCTGACCGAGGTGACCAGCGACCTGGCCGTCGGCTCGCCGCGCGTGCAGGTCGAGGTGGACGACGCCGCGGCCGCCGCGCGCGGGCTGTCGGCGAGCACCATCGGCCAGGTCGCCAACCAGGCGATCGCCGGCCGCACGGTGACGCAGCTGCCGGTCGACGGCCAGCGCACCGACGTCGTGCTGCGTGCCGGCACCGCGCCGGTCACGGTCGACCAGGTGAAGGGCCTGCCCATCCCGGGCCCGGCCGGCGTCGTCCGGCTCGACGAGGTCGCGAAGGTGTCCACTGTGGACGGCCCGGCGTCGGTGCACCGCACCGGCGGCGACCTCAGCACCACGGTCACGGCCAAGAACACCGGCGACGACCTGAGCAAGACGACCGCGGACATCCAGTCCGAACTGGACGGGCTGACGTTCACCGGCGGCGCCTCCTACTCGCTCGGCGGCGTGAGCCAGGACCAGCAGGAGGCGTTCTCGAACCTGTTCCTGGCGCTGCTGGCCGCGATCGCGATCGTGTTCCTGATCATGGTGGCGACGTTCCGCAGCCTGATCCAGCCGCTGATCCTGCTGGTGTCGATCCCGTTCGCGGCGACCGGCGCGATCGGGCTGCTGCTGGCCACCGGCACCGCGCTCGGCCTGCCGGCGCTGATCGGCATGCTGATGCTGGTCGGGATCGTGGTGACCAACGCGATCGTGCTGATCGACCTGGTCAACCAGTACCGGGCCGAGGGGATGAGCGTCGCGGACGCGGTCACCGAGGGCGGCCGGCGCCGGCTGCGCCCGATCCTGATGACGGCGGCGGCGACGATCTTCGCGCTGGTCCCGATGGCGCTGGGGATCACGGGTCAGGGCGGGTTCATCGGCCAGCCCCTGGCGATCGTGGTGATCGGCGGTCTGGTCAGTTCGACGCTGCTGACGCTGGTGCTGGTCCCGACCCTGTACACGATGGTCGAGACCCGCAAGGAACGCCGTCGCGCTCGCCGCGAGGCCCGGCGGACCCCGGCGAAGGCCCCGGAGTCGGAGTCCCTGGACCCCGCCCCCACCGCCTGAAAGAGGCATCACCCGTGATCAGGAGGGCATCACCCGTGATTGGCGGGGCATCACGGGTGATGCCTCCTCAGTCACGGGTGATGCCCCTCCCGTCACGCGTGATGCCCCTCCCGTCACGCGTGATGCCCCTCCCGTCACGCGTGATGCCCCTTTCCGCTCACTGGCGGAAGCGGTAGGTCATGCTGTCGAAGAGGATGCAGATGCTCGGCGACATCACGATCACGCGCAGGGTGTTGTCCCGCTCGTCGAAGTCGAGGCCCTCGACCTCGAAGGTGCCGCTGCACCCGCTGCGCAGCGGCAGCTGACCCAGCGACGTCACGTGCCCGGTCACGTCCGCACCGGACAGCGGGCCCGCGAGGTCGACCTGCAGCAGCGGCTTGGTTGTGCCGAAGAGGCTGCCGTCGGGGTCGTCGGACGCGCAGAGCAGGCGGGTCGCCGTCTGGAAGTCGCAGCCCTGGACGTCGCGGACCTGGTGGTCGAGCCGGATCGTGCCCGCGAGGGGCAGGTTCTGCGCCGGGTCCGTCGCCACCACGCCGGGCATCGGGTGGACGAGGAGGCGGTCCATCGTGCCCCACTCCCCCGCCACCAGCCAGCGCGCGTCCGGCGACACCGCGGCGAAGGAGTTGTTGTTCGCTTCCCACGACTCCAGGGTGTGCTTGAAGTTCCGCCACGAGCCGTCCGGGGCCTGGACGCGGAAGAGCTTCGCGCCCCGGTCGTCACGCTGGTAGGGCTCGACGTACCAGCCCTGCGCCGAGCCGGGGTCGCCGACGTGGTTCCAGCCCTGGGAGTTCAGGTCCGCCGGGATGGTGCCGATCCCGGTGTAGCGGATGGTGGTGCCCGACGGGCGGACGATCGTGGCGAGCCCCTGGCTCTCGTCGAGCGCGCGGGCCTGGTCGCGGCCGACCTCCGTCCAGCCGGTGACGGCTTGCGCCAGCGCGGGGGCGAAGACGGTGAGCAGGGCGGCTACGGCGACGACGATCCCGGTTCTGCGCATGTGCGACTCCGGTGGGTGAGGGAACCTGACCCGCTGGATCTACCAGGAGTCCGGCACCGCGCACACCCGCCGAATGAAGGTTTTTCACATTCGGGACGGCGATCTGTCCGCTTCCGGACAGCAAGAAGCCCCGGCAGGCGCACCTGCCGGGGATCGGGCCGGGGTCACTCCCCCGGGCGCAGCCCTTCGAAGATCTCCTTGCAGGCCGGGCAGACCGGCGAACCGGGCTTCGGCGACTTCGTCACCGGGAAGACCTCGCCGCAGAGCGCCACCACGTGATTGCCCATGACCGCGCTTTCGGCGATCTTGTTCTTCTTCACGTAGTGGAACATCTTCGGGGTGTCGTCGTCGGTGGTCTCCGTGCCCTCGGGCGTGGTTTCCGGCTTCGTCAGCGTCTCGGTGCTCACCCGGCCATTGTGCCCCAGTCCCGCGGAAGCTCGTACGAAAGCCCCTCGGCCTGGCAGGATCTGCGGCATGTTCCAGAAGGTGCTCGCGACGTTCGGCTCGGGCGGGGCGAAGATCGACGCCCGCCTGCTCGACCGGACCGCCTCCCCCGGCCGGCCCCTGCACGGCGAGGTGCTGCTGGCCGGCGGCGAGGTCGACCAGGAGATCAAGGGCCTCGCGGTGACGCTGCTGGCCCGCGTCCAGGTCCCCGGCACGGACAAGACCGAGGACCTCCCCTTCGGCTCCCAGCACCTGGTGGGCGCCGAGACGATCCGCGCCGGTCAGCAGGTCCGGCTGCCGTTCGAGGTGCCGCTGCCCTGGGAGACGCCGGTCACGAGCGTCCACGCCAAGCCGCTGACCGGCATGGCGGTCGGCGTGCGGGCCGAGCTCGACCTGGCCGCGGCCGTGTCCGACCCCTTCGACGCCGACGCCGTCGCGATCGAGCCGCTCCCGGCGCAGAAGCGGGTCCTCGACGCGCTGAGCCGGATCGGGTTCACCTTCGGCGAGGCGGTCCTCGAGCAGGGCCGGATCAACGGCGCCCAGCAGCAGCTGCCCTTCTTCCAGGAGATCCGCTTCACGCCTTCGCCGCGCTTCGCGAGCGTGTTCTCGCAGCTCGCGGTCACGTTCCTGGCGTCGTCGAGCCGCACGGACGTCGTCCTGGAGGTCACCAAGCGGGTGCGGGTGAGCAAGACCGGCGGCTTCGGCGGCCGCGGGCAGGACTTCCTCGGGATGTTCACGATGAAGCCCGACGTGAACTGGGAGAAGCAGCTCGAAGACTGGCTCGACCAGGTCGCCCGGCCGCGCGGCATCTTCGACTGATGGCCACGCCGCGCGCGGAGCGCCCGCACATGCCCGGCTACGGGATCACGGGCGATCCGGCGAGGCTGCTGCCGTGGTCGTGGGCGGAGGCGCGGCTGCGGGGGTCGCACGACTTCTGGCCGGCGACCGTCACCCCGGAGGGGCGCCCGCACCTGATGCCGGCCTGGGCGGTGTGGACCGGCGAGGTGCTGTGGTTCTCCTCGTCGCTGCGGTCGGTGAAGGCCCGGAACGTCGCCGCGGGCTCGGCGGTGTCGATCGCGACGGACGATTCGTACGAGCCCGTCGTCGTCGAAGGCACCGCCGAGATCGTCACCGACCCGGCCGCGCTGCGGGAGTTCCTGGACGCGATGAACACGAAGTACTCGACGGCCTACGGCGAAGACTTCCTCGACCCCGCCGCCGACGCCTCGATGCGGCTGCGGCCGGAGAAGGCGTTCGGGTTGCGGGAGAAGGACTTCAGCGGCACACCGACGCGCTGGACGTTCCCGTGAAGTGGTCCGAAGCGATCGCGGCGCTCGGTGGCACCTCGGCCGATGCCTGGCCGCGGCTCGAAGCCCGCTACGGCGAGCCCCACCGCCGCTACCACACGCTCGACCACGCGGCCGCCGTCGCGCGCGACTCCGCCTGGCTGGCCGAAGGCCTCAGCGGTGCCGAGCGCGCGATCGTCGCCGTCGCGGCTTGGACGCACGACGTCGTGTACGACGCGAAGCCCGGCGAGGACGAACGCGCGAGCGCGGACTGGGCTCGCGAAGCACTCACGGGCGTCGCCGAGCCGCACATCGAGCGCGTCGAAGGCCTGATCCTCGCGACGATCAAGCACGACGCCCCACCGGACGACCGCCTCGCGACCGCGCTCCTCGACGCCGATCTGGCCATTCTCGGCGCCGAACCCGCGAAGTACGCCGCGTACGCCGAAGCCGTGCGCGAGGAGTACGCGAAGTACCCCGACGATGTCTGGCGCGAAGGACGCATCGCCGTCCTCGAAGGCATGCTGGCCCGGACGCTCTACCGCAGCGAAGCCGCGCGGACACGCTGGGCGACCACCGCGGAGAAGAACCTGACGGCCGAGCTGACCCACTGGCGCGGCAAGCGCACCGATCACCGATGATGGTTCCTCGTGACCACCCCACTCAACCTGCACGAAGAGGTCGCCTCGGCGCTGCGTGACGGGCACCCCGTCGTCGCGCTGGAGAGCACCATCCTGTCCCACGGCCTCCCGCCGGGCCGCAACCTCGACGTCGCCCGCCGCCTCGAGCGCGTGGTGCGCGACGGCGGCGCCGTCCCGGCCACCATCGCGGTGCTGGACGGCCGGGTCGTCGTCGGCCTCTCCCCCGCCGAGCTCGAGCGCGTCTGCGCGCCGGACGCCGGCCTGGACAAGCTGTCGCTGCGCGATCTCGGCCCGGCCGTCGGCCTCGGCCGCTCGGGCGCGACGACCGTGGCGAGCACGTCGGCGCTGGCCGCCGCGGCCGGGATCGGGATGTTCGCCACCGGCGGTCTCGGCGGGGTGCACGTCGGTGCCGCGCAGAGCTGGGACGTCTCGGCGGACCTCGGCGTGCTGGCGAAGGTGCCGACCGTGGTCGTCTGCTCCGGCGTGAAGTCGGTGCTCGACATCCCGGCGACGCTGGAGGTGCTGGAGACGAACTCCGTGCCGGTGCTGGGTTACCGCACCGACGACTTCCCGGCGTTCTACCTCCGCTCGTCGGGGCACTCCGTCGGCTGGCGGGTCGACGACCCGAAGCAGGCTGCCGCCGTGGTCGCCGCGCACCGCGCCTACGCGAGTTCCGGTGTCCTGCTGGCGAACCCGATCCCCGAAGCGTCCGAAATGGACAAAGAGCTGCACGACCGGCTGCTCGCCGAGGGCCTCGCGCTGGTCGCCGAGCGGGGGGTGCACGGCGCCGACGTCACGCCGGTGCTGCTGGAGCACTTCCACACGGCGAGCGGCGGGGTCAGCATCGACGCGAACGAAGCACTGGTGCTCAACAACGCGAAGCTGGCGACCGAGGTCGCGGTGGCGCTCGCATGACCGGGATCGTGGTGGTCGGCGACGCGGCCCTGGACGTGATCGCCCGGCACGACAAGCCGTTGCCGCACGGCGGTGACGCCCGCGCGAAGATCCGGTTCACCGGTGGCGGTTCGGGCGCCAACACGGCGCTGTGGCTGCGGCACCTCGGCGCGGAGACGACGTTGCTCGCGCGGATCGGCGACGACCCGGGCGGCCGGCTGATCCGCGCGGAGCTCGAGGCGGCGGGGGTGCGCTGCGCGTTCGCCGTCGACGCCGAGGCGCCGACGTGCTGCGTCGTGGTGATGGTCGACGGTTCCGGGCAGCGGAGCATGCTCGCCGACCGCGGCGCGAACCAGCGCTTCTGTCCCGAGGACGTCACCCCGGCGGCGCTGGCCGGTGCGGGCCACCTCCACCTGTCCGGGTACGTGCTGCTCGACCCGCCGTCGCGCGCCGCGGGTCTCGCCGCGCTGGCGCTCGCCCGTGAGCTGGGCCTCACCACGTCGGTCGACCCGCAGGCGGCCGCGCACATCACCGACCCGGCCGCGTTCCTGGACGACGTGCGCGGGGTCGACCTGCTGATGCCGAACACCGAAGAGCTGGTGGCGTTGACCGGTTCGGCGGACCCGGCGTCGGCGAAGGAGCTGCTCGACGCGGTCGGCGCGGTGGTCGTGACCGCCGGCCTGGACGGCGCGAGCTGGGTCGACGCGGACGGCGTCACGAGCGTGCCGGCGGTGGAGGCCGAGTGCATCGACTCGACCGGCGCGGGAGACGCCTTCGACGCGGGCGTGCTCACCGGCTGGCTGACCGGCGAGTCCACTGTGGACATGCTGCGGCACGGGACCCGGCTGGGCGCGCTGGCCGTCGGCAAGGTGGGCCCCCAACCGGCCTAGGTCGGCACTTTCACGTGAAAGTGCGGACCTCGGAGCGGCACTTTCACGGGAAAGTGCCGCTTTTCAGCCGTCGATGACGCGGTGGTTGGTGCCTTCGATCGCCTTCGCCTCGCGCTCGTACCTCGAGACGTTCTCGGACTTGCGGGGCGGGCGGTCGTTGGCGATCAGCACCGCGATCCACGGCAGGGGCACCGAAATGGCCAGGAACCCCAGCGCCAGCCACCACGTGTGGTAGGTCAGCCCCGCGAGGATCAGGCACGGGATCCGGCACGCCATCATGATCACGTACTTGCGCTTGCGCGTCGCGAGCTGTTCTTCGTACGACCGGGCCGCCCCGGTGATCAGCACCGGGTCCGAGTCCTTGGCGGGCGTGGTCACTGCACCACCTCCACGATCCATCGTCCCACCTGTGCCGCTCATCCGACACCTGGGTGGGACAACCGGCTCAACGCGGCCGCGGCGAGGGTCTCGATGCCCGTGCGCAGCGTCGGGTGCAGCACCGGGGCGAAGCGAGGCGAGTGGTTGGACGGGACGTCGCGCTCGAACCGGCCCTCGGTCATCGCCGTGATGACCGTCTCCGCGTCGAGGCCGCCGACCAGCCAGAACACCGACGGGACGCCGGCCGCCCGGCCGAACTCGCTGAAGTCCTCGCTGCCGGTGACCAGCGGTGCGGGCATCACGACGTCGGTGCCGAAGTGGCCGCGGAAGACCTCGGTGAGCGCGTCGTTGGCGGCTTCGTCGTTCTCCGTGATCGGGTAGGAGCCGGACCGGACGATCTCGGGCGGCTTCGGCGCGCCGGCCGTCGCCGCCTCGCCGTTGACGATCCGTTCCACCGCCGCGAGCACGCGCTCGCGGACGGCCTGGTCGAACGACCGGACGTTCACCTCGAGCACGGCGTCGTCGGCGATGACGTTGCTCGCGGTGCCGACGTGCAGCGAGCCGACGGTGACCACCGCCGAGTCGGTGGCGGCGATCTCGCGCGAGACGATCGTCTGCAGCTTGAGCACCACGGACGCGGCCAGCACGGCCGGATCGACGGTCGTCTCCGGGCGCGAGCCGTGGCCGCCGCGGCCGTGCAGGGTGATGCGCAGGGTGTCCGTCGCGGCCATGATCACGCCGGGCCGGGTGAGCACCCAGCCGGCCGGGCCGGGCACCACGTGCTGGCCGAAGACGACGTCGGGCGTCCCGGCGCGGTCGAACAGCCCGTCGCGGATCATCGCGACCGCCCCGCCGGCGCCCTCCTCCCCCGGCTGGAAGACCACCTGCAGCGTGCCGGACCACGTGTCGCGGCCCTTCGCGAGCAGCGCCGCGGCGCCGGACAGCCAGGTGGCGTGCATGTCGTGTCCGCACGCGTGCATGACCGGGACGTCCTTGCCGTGCTCGTCGGTACCGCGGGCGGTACTCGCGTACGACAGCCCGGTCTTCTCCTCGACCGGCAGCGCGTCGATGTCGGCACGCAGCAGCACCGTCGGGCCCTCGCCGTTGCGCAGGACGCCCAGCACGCCGGTCCCGGCGATGCCGGTGTGCACCTCGTAGCCGTCGCGCTCCAGCCGCCGGGCCAGCTCGGCCGCCGTCCGGGACTCGGCGAAGGACAGCTCGGGGTGCCGGTGGAGGTCGATGTACAGCGCTTCGAGCTCGGGCAGCGCCGCGTCGAGCGGGGCGAGGACGCGTTCAAGGGTCACGGGGGCCATCGTGGCAGCATTACCCACCGTGAGCACGCGAAGCGTACTGCCCGACCTGTCCGACGACGTCTGCGCGCGGCTGCGCGAAGCCTTCCGGCGCACCTCCTACGACGCCGACGGCGTGGTGGCCGCCCTCGGCGGGGCCGCGCACGCGGCCCTGGGCCGCGGCGAGCCGGTGCCCGCCGAGCGCGCGAGCCGGGACTCGGGCGACCTGGGCACGCTGATCCGGCTGTTCCTGCTGGGCGGGACCGAGCCGGAGACGGCGGTCAAGGCCGCCTTCGCGCCCCTGACGCCGGAAGACGCCGTCGCCGCGGGAGTGCTCTCGACGGTTTCCGGCGGCTACCGCGCCGCCCTCGACATCCGGCCGCACGGCGACGACGAAGGCTCCTGGTGGGTCGTCTCCGACCTCGACGCCGACGTGCTCGGCACCACCGTGCCCGAGGACCACGTGCTGGGCGTCGGCCACGCGTCGCTGTCGCTGATCCGCGCGACCAGCCGCCGTCCCGTCGGCTCCCTGCTCGACCTGGGCACCGGCAACGGCGTCCAGGCGCTGCACGCGACCCGGCACGCCCAGCGCGTGACCGCCACCGACGTCTCCGCGCGGGCCCTCGCGCTGGCCGCGGCGACGTTCCGGCTGAACGAGCTCGACGTCGAGCTCGTGCGCGGCGAGTGGTTCGCGCCGGTCGCGCGGCGGAAGTTCGACCAGGTCGTCTGCAACCCGCCGTTCGTGGTCGGGCCCGCCCGCGTCGACTACACCTACCGCGACTCCGGGCTGGCCGGGGACGACGCGAGCGCGCTGGTCGTCCGGCAGCTGCCCGGCTTCCTCAACGAGGGCGGCGTCGGCCAGCTGCTCGCCTCCTGGCTGCACACGTCCCGGGAAGACTGGGCCGACCGGGTGAGCCGCTGGCTGCCCGCCGAGACCGACGCCTGGTTCGTCCAGCGCGACGTCGCCGACCCGGCGCTCTACGTCGGCACCTGGCTGCGGGACGCGGGCCTCGACCCGCGCTCGCCGGAGGGCCGGGCGAAGGCGGCGGCGTGGCTCGACTGGTTCGCCGCCAACGAGGTCCAGGGCATCGGCTTCGGCTTCGTCACGCTGCGGCGCGCGGCCGGGCGCACCCCGACCGTGGTGTGCGAAGACCTCCGGCAGGCCTACGACGACCCGCTGGGCCCGGAGGCGGCCGGCTGGCTCGACCGCGTGGAATGGCTTCGGGAGTCAGGGGATTCGTTGCTCGATGTCCGTTTTGTGGTCCCGGACACGGTTTTGCTGGAAAGCATCGAGGAACCCGGCGACGAAGGCTGGGCGACGACCGTCCGGCGCCTGCACCGCACCGACGGGCCGGGCTGGCAGCACGAGGTCGACGAGCTGGCCGCCCGGCTGCTGGCCGGCTGCCGCGGCGCGTTGCCCTTGGAGGACCTGATCGAGCTCCTCGCGGCCGCTCAGGGCCTGTCGTCCGAAGAACTGGCGGCCGCCGCGCTGCCCGTCGTCCGGGAGCTCGTCCGGCACGGCATGCTCGTCCCGGCGGGCCGGTGAGGGCGGTCGCGGCCCGCGTCACGCGGGCGGAGGTGACCGTCGAGGGCGAGGTCGTCGGGGCGATCGCCGAACCGGGTTTGCTTGTGCTGCTGGGAATCCACGTGGACGACGACGCGGCGAAGGCCGCCGTGATGGCCCGCAAATTGCACGAGCTGCGCGTGTTGCGCGACGAGGAATCATGCGCCACGGCGAATGCGCCGCTGCTCGTGGTGAGCCAGTTCACGCTCTACGGCGAGACGAAGAAAGGACGCCGGCCGTCGTGGACGCAGGCCGCGCGGCCGGAGGTCGCCGAGCCGTTGGTGGACGCCGTCGTGGCCGAGCTGCGCGGCCGCGGCGCCACCGTCGCGACGGGCCGTTTCGGGGCGATGATGGCGGTCTCGAGCGTCAACGACGGTCCGTTCACCGTTCTCGTAGAGGTCTAGACCACCTGTCGCCGGTTCACATCCTGACACGATTCACATCGGATTCTCAGGTTGTCCGGTCACGGACCGTTCTCAGCAAAAGCTCAGCAATGGTGGAGCAACCGGAGCGCGCCGGCAGCCGTCTCCTTTTCAGGCGAGCCGGGAACGTTTTGGAAACCCGGAGCGTTGTGCCAGATGTCCAGCCAAGCCGGCCGGACCGGCGTACCGGGTTCCACAGGCCCCGGTCCGCGGGTACGCACCCGGTGGGACGACCGCAGCAACACGTTCAGCCCGTGACCGGGGAGGCAGAATGTCAGTCCAGACTCTCGAACGCGAGTCGCGCGGGATTCGCGAGCGCATCCCGGCTCAGGTGTCCGAGGAGCCGGTGAGCGTGGGGGCGCTCGCCGACGGCGACCTCGACGCCCCGAGCCCCGCCGCCGACCTCGTGCGCGTCTACCTCAACGGCATCGGCAAGACGGCGCTGCTGTCCGCGGCCGACGAGGTCGAGCTCGCCAAGCGCATCGAAGCCGGCGTCTTCGCCCAGCACATGCTGGACACCGGGGAGAACCTCACCCCGAAGCGCCGCAAGGAGCTGTCCGCCCTGGTCCGTGACGGGCACGTGGCGAAGAACCACCTGCTGGAGGCCAACCTCCGCCTGGTGGTCTCGCTCGCCAAGCGCTACACCGGCCGGGGGATGCCGCTGCTCGACCTGATCCAGGAGGGGAACCTGGGCCTGATCCGCGCGGTGGAGAAGTTCGACTACTCCAAGGGGTTCAAGTTCTCGACCTACGCCACCTGGTGGATCCGCCAGGCCATCACCAGGGGGATGGCCGACCAGGGGCGCACGATCCGGCTCCCGGTCCACTTGGTGGAACAGGTGAACAAGCTGGCCCGCATCAAGCGCGACCTGCACCAGCAGCTCGGGCGCGACGCGACGCACGAGGAGCTGGCGGCCGAGTCGGGCATCCCGGCGCACAAGATCTCGGACCTGCTCGACCACTCGCGTGACCCGGTAAGCCTGGACATGCCGGTCGGCACCGAGGAGGACGCCCCGCTGGGCGACTTCATCGAGGACTCCGAGGCGACGGACGCCGAGAGCGCCGTGATCTCGAGCCTGCTGCAGGACGACCTGCGCCGGGTCCTCTCGACGCTGGACGACCGCGAGCAGCAGGTCATCCGGCTGCGCTACGGCCTGGACGACGGCCAGCCCCGCACGCTCGACCAGATCGGCAAGCACTTCGGGCTGTCCCGCGAGCGCGTCCGCCAGATCGAGCGCGAGGTCATGTCGAAGCTTCGCCAAGGCGAACGCGCGGACCGGCTCCGCGCCTACGCCAGCTGATCCGATTCCGGGAGGGGCGGGTGCCATCGGGCGCCCGCCCCTTTCGCATGCCCACGACCAGCACATCCGCTTCGTGCCGGGCCGAGGTGGAAAATTTTCCACAAAACAGGGGTTTCGGCGCCAACATGCCTGGGTAGCAACCCTTCGCCGACACCCGTTCGGCCGGATTGACTTATGACGTGCGTCACGCCACATTCGTCTAGCGGCTTTTACGGCGCCGGCACAGACCTCGCGGCCGGGTGTGCACGCATCCGGGCGCTCTCCCCGGGAGGTCGGGTCCGTCGGGGTGGACCCGGCCTCCCGACCAGCTTCCCGCCGCATACCTGGAGGGTCGGCTCACGTACCCAGACCGTCGGCTCGCTGTCCGACCTTCCAGGTACGGGAACCGACCTCCAGGCACGCCGGCCGACCCTCTCGGTACGCCGGATGTCCGTGGTCAGGGAGGGTGGGACGTTTCACAGTGACTGGATGCCACTACGGCGTGGGGCCTCCAGCTGCGTAGGGTGGACCGATCCCGGAGCTGGCAAAGGAGCCTGGCAGTGCCGTCCACCACCACGTTTCAGCACACCGAAGTCCTCCCCCTCGGCAAGGACACCACCACCGAGTACCGGCTGGTCACCGACGAGGGCGTCGAGACCGTCGAAGCCGCCGGGCGGAAGTTCCTGCGGGTCGACCCCGCCGCGCTGACCACCCTCGCGCGCACCGCCATCACCGACATCCAGCATCTGTTGCGCACGTCACACCTGGAGCAGCTGCGCGCCATCGTGGACGACCCCGAAGCCAGCGGCAACGACCGCTTCGTCGCCATGGACCTGCTGCGCAACGCCGCCATCTCCGCCGGTGGCGTCCTCCCCATGTGCCAGGACACCGGCACCGCGATCGTCATCGGCAAGCGCGGCGAGGGCGTCCTCACCGGCGGTGACGACGAGCGCGCGCTCTCCCAAGGCATCTTCGACGCCTACCAGCAGCTGAACCTGCGGTACTCGCAGATGGCGCCGGTGAACTTCTGGGACGAGCGCAACACCGGCACCAACCTGCCCGCCCAGATCGAGCTCTACCACAAGGATGGCCAGGACGACCCTTCCTACGAGTTCCTCTTCATGGCCAAGGGCGGCGGCAGCGCCAACAAGACGTTCCTGTACCAGGAAACGAAAGCCGTCCTGAACCCGAAGCGCCTTGCGCGCTTCCTCGACGAGAAGCTGCGCAGCCTCGGCACCGCGGCCTGCCCGCCGTACCACCTCGCGATCGTCGTCGGCGGCATGTCGGCCGAGTTCAACTTGAAGGTCGCAAAACTCGCTTCGGCGCGCTACCTCGACAACCTGCCGACGGAGGGTTCCGAGCTGGGCCACGCCTTCCGCGACCGGGACCTCGAGCAGCAGGTCCTCGAGATGACCCGGCAGTTCGGCATCGGCGCGCAGTTCGGCGGCAAGTACTTCTGCCACGACGTCCGCGTCATCCGGCTTCCCCGCCACGGCGCGAGCTGCCCGGTCGGCGTCGCCGTGAGCTGCTCCGCCGACCGCCAGGCCAAGGCGAAGATCACCGCGGACGGTGTCTTCATCGAGCAGCTCGAGCGCGACCCGGCCCGCTTCCTGCCCGACGTCACCGAAGAGGACCTCTCCGACGACGTCGTGAGCGTCGACCTCAACCGGCCGATGGCCGAGATCCGCGCCCAGCTCTCGCAGCTGCCGGTCAAGACGCGGCTTTCGCTCACCGGGCCGCTGGTCGTCGCCCGCGACATCGCGCACGCCAAGATCGCGGAGCGCCTCGACGCCGGCGAAGAGATGCCGGACTACCTGAAGAACCACCCGGTCTACTACGCCGGCCCCGCGAAGACCCCCGAGGGCTACGCGTCCGGGTCGTTCGGGCCGACCACGGCCGGGCGGATGGACTCCTACGTCGAGCAGTTCCAGGCCGCCGGCGGCTCACTCGTCATGCTGGCCAAGGGAAACCGCTCGAAGCAGGTCACCAGCGCGTGCCAGTCGCACGGCGGGTTCTACCTCGGTTCGATCGGCGGCCCGGCCGCGCGGCTCGCGCAGGACTGCATCAAGAAGGTCGACGTCCTCGAGTACGCCGAGCTCGGCATGGAAGCCGTCTGGAAGATCGAGGTCGAGGACTTCCCGGCGTTCATCGTCATCGACGACAAGGGCAACGACTTCTTCGCCAGCACCGGCGACCCGGTGCTGCAGATCAGCTTCCGTTAGGACGCAAGGGAAGGGGACACCGGCCCGCCGCCGGTGCCCCCTTTCTTCCCTGCTCCCTCAGCCGACGCGCTCGATCCGTGCGCGCCGGATGAGGAACTTTCCGGGTTCCCGAACCTGTTCGAAGGCCGCGTTGTTGAGCAGCGTGCAGCTGCCCGACACCGAGGTCACCTCGACCGTCGTGGACTTCGAGTTGTCCAGGTTGGTCACCTTCAGCTTCGTCCCCGCCGGGAACTGGTTGCTCGACGCGGCCGGCGCGCCCGCTTCGCCCGAGAGCGTCACGGTGGAGCCGGCGCACACGACGTCGCCGGTCGCGCCCGTGTCACCCGTGTTGGCCTGGTCACCGGCCGCGGCGCCGTTCTGGTCCTGCTGGGCCGGGGCCTGCTGGGCCGGCGCCTGAGCGGCCGGGCCGTTGGCCGCGACGACGTTCGCCGTGCAGCCGGCGACCTGCCGCCGCTGCTGGATCAGGTCGACCACCGCCTGCCGGTTGGCGATCCGCGCGGACGACTGCGCGTCCGGGTTCGCCTGCTGGCCCGCGATGAAGGTCAGGTTGTTCTGCAGGGCGGTGTCGAGCCCGCCGCAGTTCTCTTTGGGCGCTTCGGCCGCGTTGCCCGCGGGACTGCTCAGCGCGATGGCGGCCGCGGTGATGCCGGAAACACCCAGCAACGCGGCCAGGCCGACGGTCGCTTGCTTGCGGTGCCGGCCACTGCTCAACCGGGGCATGGGCCCCTCCTTTCTGATCACCTCACTCGTGGACACGGCTCGGTAACAGCGGCGGTTCACCGGGATCCGGACGAATTTTCGCCGGCTTCGACCGCGGAGGAAACGCACTGGTCCGAACCACTCGTCACGCGGGTGGTGCTCAGCAGGGGAACAGCGCGGAGGTCAGGTCACCGGCGCGTCGTCGTGGTCCGGACCACTCACACGCGCCGCGGTCGCGCGCGCCCAGCGGCCCGTCGTCACCAGGCCCAGCACGAACACCAGCGCACCGCAGCCCGCGACGATCAGCCACACCGCCCGGCCCGTTCCCGGCGGCGTTCCCACGCTCCCCGCCACGACCGCGCCGACCACCGCCACCCCCAGCGACGTCCCCACCTGGCGGCTCGTCGACGCCACGGCCGCCGCGAGCCCGGCCTGCTCGCGCGGCATCCCGGACACCGCCGCGTTCGTGATCGGCGCGTTGAGCAGGCCGTACCCGATGCCGAAGCACACGTAACCCACCACCAGCAGCGAAACCGGCGTCTCCGGGCCGATCCCCGCCAGCACGACGCCGGACGCGGCGATCCCGGCGCCGGCCACGAGAAGGGGCAGCCGCGGGCCCCGGGTGCCGGTCATCCGCCCCGACAGCGGCGCGCCGATCGCGGTCAGCACGGCCATCGGCAGGGTCAGCAATCCCGCGTGCAGCACCGAAAAGCCGCGCGTCTCCTGGAGGTAGAGGGTGGTGAGGAACAGGAAGCCCGACAGCGCCGCGAACCCGGCGACCGCAGTGAGCGTCGCACCCGAGAACGGCACGCTGCGGAAGAACCTGAGCTCCAGCAACGGATCCCGGCGCCGGCGTTCGTACGGCAGCAGTATCGCCAGCGCCGCGGCGGCAACCACGAAGCAGCCCGCCACCACCGGCGCGCCCGCACCACGGCCTTCGATGATCCCGTACGTCAGCGAGGCCAGCAGGACGATCACCAGCAGCTGCCCCACCGGGTCGAGGCGGCGCGGGCGCGGGGCGCGGGACTCCGGGACGAACAGCGCCGTCAGCACGATCGCGGCCACACCGACCGGGACGTTGATCCAGAAGATCGAGCGCCAGCCCGCCCAGGCGACGAGTACGCCGCCGAGTACCGGCCCCACCGCCAGGCTCAGCCCGTTCACCCCCGCCCAGACGCCGATCGCGCGGGCGCGGTCGCGGGGATCGGTGAAGACGTTGGCGACGATGGACAGCGCGACCGGGTTGAGCATCGACCCGCCGATCGCCTGCAGCGCGCGGAAGGCGACCAGCGAACCGATGTTCGGCGCGAGCCCGCACAGCAGCGAGCCGAGGCTGAACAGCGCGAGCCCGGTCTGGAACGTCCGACGGCGGCCGATGCGGTCCGCCGTCGAGCCGGACAGCATGAGCAGGCTCGCCAGCACGAGCGTGTACGCGTCGATCGTCCACTGCAGACTCGAGACCGACGCGCCGAACTCACGGCGGATCGACGGCAGCGCGAGGTTCACGATCGTGTTGTCGAGCCCGACGATGAACAGGCTCAGGCAGCAGATGGCCAGGACCACCCGCCGTCGCACCGGCTGCGGCACCGCACTCCCAAACTAGTTGCACGGACAATATTAAGCACTGTACAACTAATTGGGGCGGGGTCCTCGTCAGGCCGGGAACAGCTCCCCGAGCCGCGCCAGGGTCTTCTCGATGCCCTCGGCGTTCTTGCGCGGGAACGGGCTGAGGCTGATGGCGAGCGGGAACTTCGCCGTCGACCAGTCGAACGTCTCGGTGACCTCGGTGCGGCCGCCGTCGAGGGGTTCGAGGCGCCAGCGCCAGCGGTGCCCGTTGAAGTGACGCCAGGCGATCAGCCGGCCCTCTTCGAACTCGACCACGGTGTTGAGGATCTTGTACGACGCGCCCATCTTCATGTCCATGCCGAACTGGGCGCCGAGCGTGAGCCGGTCCGGGCCGCCGGACTGGGCGGCCCGGACCGTGCCGGATCCGTCGATGAGCGGGTGCTGGGCCGGATCGGCCAGGAGCCCGAAGATCTTCTCCGGGGTCGTGGCGACGATCGCGGTGCGTGAGACCTGGCGGCTTCCCATCACCCGACCCTAGATCATTTGGTCGTCTTCAACACGACGGTGCGCTGGTCCAGCGGGGCGGCCAGGGCGACCGAGATGACCGGGTACCGGATGTCCATGGTGCACATCTGGCCGGTCTGGGCCTTGGTCTCGCTCAGGTTGACCACGACGCGGTCGCCCGCCTGCTCGGTGGCTTCGCCGAGGGCGTGACCGCAGCCGCCTTCCTGGGCGCGGATGTTGAGGATGGTGCCGCCGTTGGCCGTCCACACCTCGTGCGGGTAGCCGGCGGGCAGCGCGGCGGCGTCCACCTTGTCGGGCGGCACCGGAACGCTGCCTTCGGGCACGGTCAGCCGGGGCTTGCCCGGCGGATCGGCCGACGGCGGCGCGGGCAGCACCGACTCACTCGGCGACGTCGACACGCTCCCGGTGGGGGCCGCGGAGGTCCCTCCGGCGGCCGGTTGGCTGATGGGCACGTTCTGGCCGGCGCAGGCTGTCGCCATCAGCAGGATCGCGCCTGTCCCGGCCACCTTCGCTAAGTACCTCATGCCCTCGAAGACGGAACGGGGGCGGCGAGGGGTTGCACGGAAGATCGATCCGATCGCGGAACGTGGAAGCGGTGCCGGCGGGGACGGTTTTCGGGGCAACCCGGGTACCTGGAGAGTCGGCTCGCGTACCCAGAGAGTCGGCTCGCAAGCCGACCGTCCAGGTACGCGAGCCGACCGTCTGGGTACGTGGGCCGACCGTGCGGGTACGTCCGGACCGGGCCGGACGTGGTCTGGGAGGGCGGCTCCGGGCATCCCGGCGCGGCCCTCCCAGCGTCCCTGCGGTGGTCAGCCCTGGCGGAGCACCACCGTCCGGTCACCCAGCGGTGCCGCCAGCGCCAGCGGGATGCGGATCTCCTTGATGTAGTCCGGGCACATCTGGCCCTTCTGCGGCGCCGTCACGGTCATCAGCACCACGACCTGCTGCGCCGTCTGGTCGCCGACGCGGGCCGAGATGCGGCGGCAGCCGCCCTCCTCGGCCTGGAGGATCAGCGTTCGGCCATCCGTGGCGCGGAACAGGCTGCGCGGATAGCCCTCAGGGACGCCCCGCGCGTCGACCTGGGTCTCGGCGATGACGTCGTCGCCCGGGGCGATGCCCTGGGTCGGGCGGCCGACCGTCCGGGACGGCGGCGGCGCGACCGTCGGCGGACCGGACGTCGGCGGCAAAGAAGACGAAGGCGACGAAGCAGACGACGAAGGGGCCGGAGCTCCCGCGCCGCTCTGAGCGGCCCCGCAGGCCGTCGCCGCGAGCAGCAGCAGGCCCGTTCCCAGCAGTTTCACCGTCGTGCGCATACCTGCCAGACGGAGCGGGACCCCGTCCGGTTGCATCGGCGCCGGCGAAAGCCGCCCGTCACAGCCGCCCGGCCGCGACGAACACGCAGACCGCGAGGATCAGCGCGTTGATTCCGACGTTGCGCCACTCCGCCGCCTTGTGCTGCACGAGCGCCAGCCGGCCGTGCATCGCCATCGCGCCCACCATCACCACGGCCAGCCCCGCCGCCGCCCAGCCGGTGAGTACCGGGGCGACGCCCAGCAGCACCGGCAGGATCAGCCCCACCACGGCGACCAGCTCGCAGAGCGCGGTGAACCGCACCACCGGCAGCGGGTACGCCGCCGCCCCCGTCTGGCCGGTTTCGAGCATCCGCTGCCGCGACATCGTCGACTTCAGCGCGCCCGACAGAGCGAAGATCGCGGCCAGCAGCACCTGACCGACCCACAACGCGACGTTCATGACTTTCCTCCCGTTGCCGACTGGTGCGGGAGGAACGAGGACGCCCGGAGGAACGTGACAGTCAGGCGCGGCCGAGGCGGGTCATGAAGCTGAGCCGGTCGCCCCGGTACAGCGAGCGCACCCGCTCGAACGGCGCGCCGTCCGGACCCCACGAGACGCGGTGCGCGAGCAGCATCGGCAGGGCCGGGTTGGTGCCGATGAGCAGGGCTTCGCGCGGGGTCGCCAGGACCGTCTCGACGCGCTCCTCGGCGCCGTCGAACACCACGCCGAGCTGCTCACGCAGGCAAGCGTGCAGCGGCTGCCCGGGGTCGAACACCTCCAGCAAGGTCGGGAACCGTTCGGCCAGGAGATAAGTCGACTCCAGGCCGACGCGCTCCTCGTCGGCCAGCAGCACCCGCTCGAGGTGGATCACCTCGGCGTCCGACGTGACCTGCAGGTCCGCCGCCAGCGCGCTGCCGGCCAGGCGCCGCTCCAGCGTGATCACCGTGCGGCCCGGCCGGATGCCCTGGCGCCGCAGCCCGTCGGTGTAGCTCACCAGGGCCAGCGGCTGCACCAGCTTCGGGCCGGCCACGAACGTGCCGCTCCCCTGCCGCCGGCTGAGCCTGCCCTCGAGCACCAGCTCACCGACGGCCTGCCGGACGGTCGCCCGCGACACCTCGAAGCGCTCGCACAGCTCCCGTTCCGTGGGCAGCACCGAGCCTTCGCCGAGTTCCGCGATCACCGCCAGCAGTTCGACCTTGACCGCGTAGTAGCGCGGGACGCGGCCGTGCTCGGGAATCCCGTCGAGCACGGGACCGTCGGCGGACAGGCGGTAATGGCGCGAAGGGGCGGGCACGGAATCGACCCTATTCGGTTCCCGGTGCCCGGCGGTTCGCTGTGGCGCGCAACACGGCTGTCACACCGACGATCACCCGGATGCGCCCGGCGCGCTCCCCGCTGCCGTGCTGGGCGTTTCGGCCTACGGCGTTCGTCGGTCCGCCGGTGAGAAATCACCCAACCGCCCGAAACATCCGAAGAAAGTTGGTTGTCCGGGTATGTGGGCACCTGGTGTAGTCATGGGGCCACTCTCGAGCTCGGCTTCCACTGTGGACACTGGAAGGACTGATCCCCTTGGCTCCCAAGCGCTGGTTCACCCTGCTCAGAAACGTCACCACCGCGGTGGCCGCGGTCGCCGCGGCCGCGTCGTTCGCCACCCCGGCGATCGCGGCCCAGCCGCCGTCCACCGACGTCGTCGGCGGGACCCGGGCCGCCCAGGGCGAGTTCCCGTTCATGGTCCGGCTGTCGATGGGCTGCGGCGGCGCGCTCTACACCAACCAGATCGTGCTGACCGCCGCCCACTGCGTCAGCCGGACCGGGGCCAACACCTCGATCACGGCGACCGTCGGCGTGGTCGACCTGCAGAGCACGAGCGCCAAGAAGATCAAGTCGACCTACGTCTACCAGTCCCCGACCTACGGCACCTCGACCGGCGGCGACTGGGCGCTGATCAAGCTCGCGAGCCCGGTCACCGGTCTCTCGACGCTGCCGATCGCGACGACGTCGACCTACAACACCGGCACGTTCACCGTGGCCGGCTGGGGCGCGGCGACCGAGGGTGGCGCCCAGCAGCGGTACCTGCTCAAGGCGACCGTCCCGTTCGTCTCCGACAGCACCTGCCGCGCCCAGGGCGGCAGCTACCCCGACCTCATCCCGAGCGCCGAGATCTGCGCGGGCAACCTCACCGCCGGCGGGGTCGACACCTGCCAGGGCGACTCCGGCGGCCCGATGTTCCGCCGGGACAACAACAACGCCTGGATCCAGGTCGGCATCGTCTCCTGGGGTGACGGCTGCGCCCGGCCGCACGCCCCCGGCGTCTACACGGAGGTGAGCACGTTCGCGTCGAAGATCGCCGCGGCCGCCGCTTCTCTCTAGTCCCCAATGCCGTGAAGGCCTCCTTACCGGCCATGAGAGCCGGTAAGGAGGCCTTCACGGCTTTCAGCGGGTCTTGTCCAAACGGGACAGTGCGTCTTCGTAGCCGGAGACGAGGTCCGCGACGACCTCGGCGACCGGGCGGACCGCGTTCATCCGGCCGACGATCTGCCCGACCGGCATCGACACCACGCTCGGGTCGTTCGCCGCGTGGATCCGGTTGTGGGCGTGGGAAACCAGCAGGTTCTGCAGTGGCATCGGCAACGGCTCGGGCGCGTCGGCCGCGGCCCACGCCTCGGTCCAGCGGGTCTTGAGCAGCCGCGCGGGCTTGCCGGTGTAGATCCGCGTCCGGACGGTGTCCGACGACGTCGCGCCGACCAGCGCCTGCTGCATCGCCACGGATTCGCCCATGGTCTGCAGGTACTCCTCGGTCGCGAGCCACATCGAGCCCATCCAGACGCCGGCCGCGCCGAGCGCGAGCGCCGCCGCGACCTGCCGGCCGGAGCCGATCCCGCCCGCGGCGAGCACCGGCACGTCGACGGCGTCGACGATCTCCGGCACCAGCACCATGGACGCGATCTCGCCGGTGTGCCCGCCGGCTTCGTAGCCCTGCGCGACCACGAAGTCGACGCCGTTCGCGACGTGCCGGACCGCGTGCTCGGCCTTCCCGGCGAGCGCCGCGACCGGGACGCCCCGGTCGTGGCACTGGCCGATGACGTCCGCCGGCGGCGAGCCGAGGGCGTTGGCGATCAGCTTGATCGGGTGGTTGAGCGCGACCTCGACGTGGGACCGGGCCACCGAGTGGAGCCAGCCGAGCACGCCCGCGCGTTCGTCCGTGTCGTCCGGCAGCGGCGGCACCGCAAGGTCGCGGAGCACCCGGTCGACGAACGCGCGGTGGCCCTCCGGGATGTGCTTGGCCAGGTCGACCTGGGTGCCCTCGGCGGGAATCTTCGCCGGCATCACGATGTCGACGCCGTAGGGCTTGCCGCCGGTGTTCTCGTCCATCCAGGTGAGCACCCGGTCGAGCTCGGCGGCGTCGTTGAACCGGACGCAGCCGAGCACGCCGAGCCCGCCGGCGCGGCTGAGCGCCGCGGCGACGTGCTCCGAGGGCGTGAACCCGATGATCGGCAGGTCGATGCCGAGCCGGTCGCACAGGGATGTCCGCACTGGTCGTGTCCTCCTAGACGGGCTGGGCCGTGGCCGGGTCGTGCCCGGCGGCGTAGCGCTGGGCCCACGGGTAGTCCGGCTTGCCGCTGGGCGAGCGGCCGATCTCGTCGGCCAGCCAGACGGTGCGCGGCACCTTGTAGCCGGCGATCTCGTGCCGCACGTGCTGCTCGATCCCCGCGAGGTCGGCCTCGACGCCCTCGCGGAGCTGGACGACGGCGGCGACGCGCTGGCCGGTCCGCTCGTCCGGGATCCCGATGACGAGCGCGTCGAAGACGTCGGGATGCGACTTGAGCGCGCCCTCGACCTCCTCCGGGTAGACCTTCTCGCCGCCGGTGTTGACGCACTGCGAGCCGCGGCCGAGCAGGGTGACCGTGCCGTCCTCCTCGTAGCGGGCGTAGTCGCCCGGCACGACGTACCGGACGCCGTCGATGTCGACGAAGATCGTCTTGCTCTTCTCGGGATCGCCGTAGTAGCCGAGCGGGACGTGCCCGCGGCGGCCGATCAGCCCGACCGCGCCGGGCTTCGGTTCGACGAGGTTGCCGTCGTCGTCGAGCAGGATGGCGTCCTTGCCGAAGTTCACCCGCGGGCCGGCGCTGTGGTCGGAACCCTTGGCGACCATGCCGATGCCGGTGAAGCCGCTTTCCGACGAGCCGATCGCGTCGGTGATCACGGCGTTCGGCACGAGCTCGACGAACTCCTGCTTCACCGACTGCGAGAACAGCGCGGCGTGGCTCGACACCGCGACGAGCGACGAAGCGTCGTAATCGCCCTCGCGGAACGCCTCGATCAGCGGCCGCGCCATCGCGTCACCGACGATCGTGAGGACCTGGACCTGGTGCTCCTGAACGGCCTTCCAGATCTCGTGGGCGTCGAAGCGGGGCACGAACACCACCGGGCTGCCGGTGAACAGCGCGCCGAACGCGGCCCACTGCGCGGCGCCGTGGATCAGCGGCGCGGCGGGCAGCCGCGTCAGGCTCCCGGCCTTGCCCTGCTCGGCGAGCGTCCACTCGTCCGGGACGTACTCGCCGGTGACGAAGTTGATCCCGCCGCCGAGCGCGCGCCAGATGTCTTCGTGGCGCCAGAGGACGCCCTTCGGGTAGCCCGTGGTGCCGCCGGTGTAGAGGATGTAGAGGTCGTCGTTGCTGCGTTCTCCGAAGTCGCGCTCGGGCGACTGCGCTTCGAGCGCGGCTTCGTAGTCGACGCCGCCATAACCCGAGTAGTCGCCGTCGCTGCCGTCGTCGATCACGACAACGTGTTTCAGTTTTGGCGATTCGGCCAGCGCCGCCGCGACCTTGTCGGCGTAGCTTCTCTCGTGCACGAGCGCGACGAGGTCGGCGTCGTTGAAGAGGTACACGAGCTCGCCGTGCACGTAGCGGTAGTTGACGTTGACGGCGATCGCGCGCAGCTTGTACGCGGCGATCATCGCCTCGAGGGCCTCGATCGAGTTGCGGGAGTAGACCCCGATGTGGGATCCGCGTCCCACGCCGTGCGCGGCGAGGTGGTGGGCGAGCCGGTTGGCCCGCGCCTCCAGTTCGGCGAAGGTGACCCGCCGGTCGCCGCACACGACCGCGACGCGCTCCGGCACGGCGTCGACGGCGTGCTCCAGAAGATCCGCGATGTTGAGTGCCACGTCCTCAAAGTAGAACATGTTATCGTTCTGGGCAATGGCACTGCTCCTTCAGGAGGTTTCCGTGGGTGAACCGCACGCGCTGGTCTCGCAGGACGGGGCGACGCTCATCGTGACGATGAACCGGCCCGAGGCGCGCAACGCGATCACCGGCGAGATGATGTCGATCATGGTCGACGCCTGGGACCGCGTGGACGCGGACGACTCGATCCGCAGCTGCGTCCTGACCGGCGCCGGCGGCGCGTTCTGCGCGGGCGCGGACCTCAAGTCGATGTCCCGCAACTCGCCCGCCAAGTCCTTCGACGAAGGCAAGTTCGACCCCGCGCACATCCCGGGCCTCCTCAAGGGGCGCCGCCTGACGAAGCCGCTGATCGCGGCCGTCGAGGGACCGGCGATCGCGGGCGGGACGGAGATCCTCCAGGGGACGGACATCCGGGTCGCGGGCACTTCCGCGCGCTTCGGGGTGTCGGAAGCCCGGTGGGGACTGTTTCCGATGGGCGGGTCGGCCGTGCGCCTGCCGCGTCAGATCCCGTACACCCTCGCCGCGGACATCCTGCTCACCGGGCGCCACCTCAGCGCGGACGAAGCGCTGGCCATCGGCTTGATCGGGCACGTGGTGCCGGACGGCCAGGCGCTCGCGAAGGCACTGGAGCTGGCTTCCCTGGTGAACGCCAACGGGCCGGTAGCGGTGCGGGCGATCCTGCGGACGATCCGGGACACCGAGGGGCTCCACGAGGAGGAGGCCTTCAAGCTCGACTCGCAGTACGGGATCGAGGTCTTCGCGTCGGAGGACGCGAAGGAAGGGCCGAAGGCGTTCTCGGAGAAGCGGAAGCCCGAGTTCCGCGGCCGCTGAGCCCGGCTTGATAGAACACGTTACATCCAACCCGAGAGCAGCCGATGCGGGTGTCTTGCCGCCAGAACGAGAACGTGTTTCACTCATGGACGTGACCGAGACACCACTGGCGGCACCCCTCAACGTCGGCTTCGACTACACGCGCTCCACCGGGCCCGTCCTGGGCCGGTTCGTGAACGCCCTGCGGGAACGCCGCATCGAAGGCATCCGGGGCAGTGACGGCCGCGTGCACGTTCCGCCCGTCGAATACGACCCCGTCACCGCGGAGCAGCTCGGCGAGTTCGTCCCGGTGGCCGACGAGGGCACCGTCGTCTCGTGGTCGTGGTGCGCCGAGCCGCTCGACGGGCAGCCGCTGAGCCGGCCCTTCGCCTGGGCGCTGATCAAGCTCGACGGCGCCGACACCGCGATGCTGCACGCCGTCGACGCGGGCGGACCCGGGAACATCCACAGTGGACAACGGGTCCGCGTCCGCTGGGCCGAGGACACCGTCGGGCACATCCGCGACGTCGCCTACTTCCTGCCCGTGGACGCCGAGGACACGACCCCCACCGAGCCCGCTCCCCCGGTCGCCGAACGCGAAGAGGGCGCGCCGGTCAGCATCGTCATCATCCCGGTGCACCTGCGCTATATGCACTCCGCGTCCCCCGAGGAGAGCACCTACCTGCGCGGGCTCGCGGAAGGCAAGCTGATCGGCCAGCGCTGCCCCGCCTGCCGGAAGGTCTACATCCCGCCGCGCGGCGCGTGCCCGACCGACGGCGTCCCGACGACCGACGAAGTCGAACTGCCCGACACCGGCATCGTGACGACGTTCTGCATCGTCAACGTCCCGTTCCTCGGCCAGCGCCTCAAGCCGCCGTACGTCGCCGCGTACATCCTGCTCGACGGCGCCGACATCGCGTTCCTCCACCTCGTCCTCGGCTGCGACGCGCAGGACGTCAAGATGGGCATGCGCGTGCGCGCGGCCTGGAAACCCCGCGACGAATGGTGGACGTCGCTGGAGAACATCAGCCACTTCGAGCCGACCGGCGAGCCGGACGCGGCCTACGAAACCTTCGCCCACCACCTGTGAGGTCCTGATGCCAGACGTCGCGATCGCGGGCTTCGCGAAGGCCCCCAACGTCCGCGAGACCCCGGGCACCACCAACGGCGTGGAAATGCTCGTCCCGATCTTCTCCGAGGTGTTCGCCAAGACCGGCCTGTCCAAACAGGACATCGGGTTCTGGTGCTCCGGCTCGTCGGACTACCTGGCCGGGCGCGCCTTCTCGTTCATCGCCGCCGTCGACGCGATCGGCGCGTTCCCGCCGATCCACGAGTCGCACGTCGAGATGGACGCCGCCTGGGCGCTCTACGAGGCCTGGCTGAAGATCAAGATGGGCGAGGTCGAGACCGCGCTCGTCTACGGCTTCGGCAAGTCCAGCGCCGGGCAGCTGCGCCGGGTGCTCGCCCTGCAGCTCGACCCGTACGTCGTCACGCCGTTGTGGCCTGACTCGGTCTCGATCGCCGGGATCCAGGCGCGGCTGGGCCTGGAGGCCGGGCTTTGGTCCGAGAAGGACCTGGCCGAGGTCGCCGCGCGCGGCACCGGCAAGGACGTCAGCGAACTGCTCGACACCCCGTACTTCGCCGACCCGTTGCGCCGGCACGACATCGCGCCGATCACCGACGGCGCCGCCGTGGTCGTCCTGTCCACTGTGGAACGTGCGCGCGACATCGTCGAGCACCCGGCGGTGATCCAGGGCATCGAGCACCGGGTCGACTCCCCCGTGCTCGGCGCCCGCGATCTCACCCGGAGCCCGTCCACGGAGTCCGCGGGCCAGGCCCTGGACCTCGACGGCGCCGACCTCGCCGAGCTGCACGCGCCGTTCACGCACCAGGAGCTGATCCTGCGGACGGCCCTGAAACTCGACGACACCGCGAAGATCAACCCCTCGGGGGGCGCGCTCGCCGCGAACCCGATGTTCTCCGCCGGCCTCGCGCGCATCGGCGAAGCGGCGGCCCGGATCCACAGCGGCGAATCCCGCAAGGCCGTGGCGCACGCGACGAGCGGGCCGGCCCTGCAACAGAACCTGGTGACCGTGCTGGAGGCCCGATGACCAAGCAGCTCACCGCCGTGCTCGGCACCGGCCAGACGCACCACCGGGCCAAGCGCCAGGACGTCTCGATGCCGGGCCTGCTCCGCGAAGCGATCGACCGCGCGATGGCCGACGCCCAGGTCGGCTGGGCCGACATCGACGCCGTCGTGCTCGGCAAGGCGCCGGACCTGTTCGAGGGCGTGATGATGCCCGAGCTCTTCCTCGCCGACGCCCTGGGCGCGACCGGGAAACCGTTGCTGCGCGTGCACACCGCCGGTTCGGTCGGCGGGTCGACGGCCCTGGTCGCCGCCTCGCTCGTCCAGTCCGGCGTGCACCGCCGGGTGCTGACCGTGGCGTACGAGAAGCAGTCCGAGTCGAACGCGATGTGGGGCCTGTCGATCCTGCCGCCGTTCCAGATGCCGGTCGGCGCCGGCGCGGGCGGCTACTTCGCCCCGCACGTGCGCTCCTACATCCGCCGCTCCGGCGCGCCCGAGCACGTCGGGGCGATCGTCGCGGCGAAGGACCGGCGCAACGGCGCCCTCAACCCGTACGCGCACCTGCGGCAGGCCGACATCACCGTCGAGTCGGTGCGGAAGTCGCAGATGCTGTGGGACCCGATCCGCTACGACGAGACGTGCCCCTCGTCCGACGGCGCGTGCGCGATGGTGCTCGGCGACGAGGCCGCGGGCGACGCCGTCGAAGGCGGTGCCGCGTGGATCCACGCGACGGCGATGCGCACCGAGCCGACGACGTTCGCCGGCCGCGACCAGGTCAATCCGCAAGCCGGCCGCGACGCCGCCGCCGCGCTCTGGGCCGAGGCGGGCATCACGGACCCGATGTCCGAAGTCGACGTCGCCGAGATCTACGTGCCGTTCTCCTGGTTCGAGCCGATGTGGCTGGAGAACCTGGGATTCGCGCCCGAAGGCGAAGGCTGGAAGGTCACCGAGGCCGGCGAGACGGCGATCGGCGGGCGGCTGCCGTGCAACCCGTCCGGTGGGGTGCTCTCGTCCAACCCGATCGGCGCGTCCGGCATGCTTCGCTTCTCCGAAGCCGCGAAGCAGGTGATGGGCCGGGCCGGGGACTACCAGGTGGACGGCGCCCGCATCGCGCTCGGGCACGCCTACGGCGGTGGGTCGCAGTACTTCTCGATGTGGGTCGTCGGCGCCGCCAAGCCACGTTGATACGCTCGACCCACCATGCCGAGACTCGCCGACCACGAGCAACGCCGCCGCCAGATCGCCGAGGCCGTCTGGCGGATCGCGAGCACGCGCGGGCTCGAAGACGTGTCGCTGCGCAAGGTCGCGGCCGAGGCCGGCGTTTCGCTGCGGCTCGTCCAGTACTACTTCGGGACGCGGGACGACCTGCTGCTCGGCGCGCTCGAAATCCTCAACGCCGACGCCGGGGAGAGCATCCGCGCGGGCATCGGCCCGGAGGAGGACGCGCCCCCGCGCGAGGTGCTGCGCGCCCTGCTCGTCGGGATGCTGCCGGTCGGTGACGAGCGCCGCACGCGCTACCTCGTGCACCTCGCCTACTTCGTCCGGTCGCTTTCGGACCCCGGCCTGGCCTCGGCGTTCAGCGCCGCGCCGCCCGAGCTGGAACGGCTGACCGCGGACCTGCTCGCGTGGGGCCGCGACCGCGGCGAGGTGGCGCCGGACCTCGACCTGATGCCGGAGGCCGAGCTGCTCCTCTCGAGCGTCGACGGCCTGCAGACCAGCATCATCCTGGGTCAGCGGACGCCGGAAGCGGCGATCGCGCTGATCGACCACCAGCTGGACCGGCTCTTCAGTCTCGCGAACGTCGCCACCTGAGCGCCAGCAGCGTCCCGACCACCCCGGTCACGACGCCTACGGTGGCCGGCACCGCGACCGGCGGGTCCACCACGATCACCGGCTCGAGCACGACCGGCGCCGGCGGCTGGACCGGCTTCGGCGGCGCGTCGGAGCCGGTCGCCGTCCACGCCGTGACGTAGACGAGCAGCCGGGCGACGAGCGAGATGAAGAAGATCAGGCCGATGACCGAGCCGAACGCGATGCCGGTCGGCGAGTCGCCGATCAGCCGGAGGTAGAACCCGCCGGCCAGCTTGAGCAGCTCGAACCCCACGGCCAGGGCGATCGCGCCGCGCACCGCGCTGCGCACGCCCACCTTCTGCCGCGGCAGCCGCGTGAGGACCCACAGGAACACCAGCCAGTCGGCGACCAGCGCCAGCGGCACGGACGACGCCGACACGAGCTGGTGCCCCCAGCTCGTGTCGTCCAGCCCGGCCAGCCGCAGCAGGTAGCTGCCGAGCGCCGTGCCGGAGATCGTGATCGTGAACGACACCACGAGCGCCGCGCTCAAGCCGATCAGCGCGAGCAGGTCGACGGCGATGAGCCGCAGCAGCGACTGGTCGGACCGGTTCTGCCCCCACAGCGCGGTGAGCGAGTCCCGCAGCGCGTTCATCCAGTTCCAGCCCGAGTAGAGGCCGATGGCCAGGCCGAACAGCCCGACGCTGGTCCGCTGCTCGACGAAGCCGGTGAGCAGGTCGGTGGCCTTGTCGCCGAGCCCGCCGGGCAGCGTGGACACGATCGCGTGCACGAGGGTCTCGCGCAGGGCCGGCTGGCTGGCCAGCACGAACCCGGCGACCGACGACGCGACCATCAGCAGCGGCACCAGCGACAGCAGGCTGAAGTAGGTGATGGACGCGATGTAGTGGTAACCGCCGGCGTCGAGGTAGCGGTCGGCGGCGCGGGCGATGTGGTCCAGCCACCGGTACCGGGCACGGGCCCGCGCCCAGGGGCTCGGGGCCTTCGGGGAACTCTTCACGGACACTGTCTACCCAGCGGACGGCCACTTCGCGCGGGCAACACGCGGTTGGCCCATCAGCCCAGGACCACGAGCCCCGTGCCGTCGTCCACCGGGAGTGCGGCGTCCGTCGTCGCGAAGACCGTGCTGCCGAGGAAGTCGAGCTCGCAGCCGAGGGTGGCGAGGAAGGACGTGTCCGCGGCGTCGCGGCCGGTCGAGATCCGGAGCATGGTCTGGCGCGGAGCGAGGTGGGTGGCGTCGAAGACGTACCAGTGACCGTCGACCCCGGCCTCGAAGACGGCGTGGAAGTCCATCGGGGAGAGCCCGGGCGCGTAGACGCCGACGTAGCGCGCGGGGATGTCGAGGAACCGGCACAGGGTGACGCAGACGTGCGCGAAGTCGCGGCAGACGCCCTGCCCGGCGAGGAGCGTGTCGATCGCGTCGTCGGTCGGCCGGCTGGATCCGACCACATAGGACAGTCGCTGGTGGACGGTGCGGACGATCGTGTCGACCTTCTTCTTGGTGCTCTTCAGGGAGAACAGCTCCGGCGGCACGAGCCCGGCGACCCGGTCGGACGGGCAGTACCGGCTCGGCCGGGTGAAGACGGCGGCCTCGGCGCGCGTGACGGGCTCGGGTTCGGGCTCGGCCAGCACGCGTTCGGCGTGGTAGGTGACGCGGTGCTCGCCGGCGGGGAAGTCGAAGACCTCGGCGCGGGTACCGTGCTCGAACTCGACGAGCTCGCTTTCGCCGTGCCAGGAGACGGTGAGTTCTTCGGTGTCCGCGTGCGCCGCGGCGACCGAGATCGCGGCGGGACCGGGTTCGGTGACGCGGACGGAGAACTCGACGTCGACGGTCGCTCGCGGGGCCATCGCCTCATGATGTCATGGTCGGGTGACCGACATCGCGCTGTTCCATTCCGTCCTGGGGCTGCGGCCCGTCGAACTCGGTATCGCCGACCGGCTGCGGGAGGGCGGGCACCGCGTGGTGACGCCGGACCTCTACGACGGCCGGACGGCGTCGACCCTCGACGAGGGCTTCGCGCTGAAGGACGTCGTCGGCTGGGAGACCATCACGCGGCGGGCCCGCGAAGCCGTGCGCGACCTCCCCGCCGAGACCGTGCTGGTGGGGGTGTCGATGGGGGCGGGCGTCGTCGAGACCGTGCTGCCGCACCGGCCCGGCACCGCCGGTGTCCTGCTGCTGCACGCCCTCGGGAACCTGCCCGCCGGGAGCCGCGCCGGCCTGCCCGTGCAGGTCCACGTCGCCGATCCCGACCCGATCGCGCCCCCGGCCCAGGTCGCGGCGTGGTTCACCGCCGCGACCCGGTCGGGCGCCGATGCCGAGGTGTTCCGCTACCCCGGCATCGGCCACTTCTACACCGATGCGGACGGGCCCGACCACGACGCACGCGCGGCCGCGCTCACCTGGCAGCGCGCCGAGGAGTTCCTCAGGCGTACCGCACCGGGTAGTGCTTGATCCCGTTGAGCCAGCTCGACCGCAGCCGCACCGGGGGCGCGGCCTCGGTGATGCCCGGCATCACGTCCGCGATCGCGTTGAAGATCAGGTCGATCTCCAGCCGGGCCAGGTTGGCGCCGATGCAGTAGTGCGAGCCGGTGCCGCCGAAGCCGACGTGCGGGTTGTCTTCGCGGAGGATGTCGAACTTCTCCGGGTCGGCGAAGACCTCGTGGTCGAAGTTGGCGGAGCTGTAGAACATGCCGACGCGGTCGCCCTTGCGGATGTGCGCGCCGCCGAGCTCGGTGTCACGGGTGGCCGTGCGCTGGAACGCGACCACGGGGGTGGCCCAGCGGACGATCTCGTCCGGCGCCGTCTTCGGCCGCTGCTCCTTGAAGAGCTCCCACTGGTCCGGGTGGTCGAGGAACGCCTTCATGCCGTGGGTGATGGCGTTGCGCGTCGTCTCGTTGCCGGCGACGGCGAGCAGGATGACGAAGAAGCCGAACTCGTCGGAGCCGAGCGCTTCCCCGTCGACGTCGGCCTGGATCAGCTTCGTGACGATGTCGTCCATCGGGCACTTGCGGCGGTCCTCGGCCATGTTCCACGCGTAGCCGATGAGCTGCGCGGATGCCTCGAGGGGCTCGACCTCGTACTCCGGGTCGTCGTAGGCGACCATCTGGTTCGACCAGTCGAAGATCTTGAGCCGGTCTTCCTGGGGGATGCCGATCAGCTCGGCGATGGCCTGCAGGGGAAGCTCGCACGCGACGTCGGTGACGAAGTCGCCGGACCCCTTCTTGCGCGCCTCCGAGACGATCCGCTCCGCGCGGTCGCGCAGGGTGTCTTCGAGCTTCGCGATCGAGCGCGGGGTGAAGCCCTTCGACACGATCTTCCGCAGCTTCGTGTGCTGCGGCGCGTCCATGTTGAGCAGGACCAGGCGGTTCGCGTTGAGGCGGTCCTCGGTCATGCTCTCGTCGAAGCGGATGATCGCGGTCTTCTCGCTGGACGAGTAGAGCGTGCTGTCGCGCGAGACCTCCTTCACGTCCTCGTGCCGCGAGACGACCCAGTAGCCGTCGTCGCCGAAGCCTGCGGTGTTGGTCTTCTGGGGGTTCCACCACACGGGCGCCGTCCGCCGGAGTTCGGCGAATTCGGCCAGGGGCAGCCGTTGGGCGTAGAGGTCCGGGTCCGTGAAGTCGAAACCGGCGGGGATGAGCGGAGCGGCCACGTTGCCTCCCACGGTTCGCCTTTGAAACACGTTCTAAGACCGATTAGAGCATACGGTGTTAACTTGCGGAAGACCGTTCAGTGAAACCCGTTAACTTGACCGATGAGGCCAGGTGAACGTGCGCTCACTCGGCAGAGATCAAGATCGCGTCGACCCTGGGGTCGCTTGCACAGAATGATAACTTGTTCTAGTTTTGGGTAACAGCATGACACCGACGAAAGGGACGACATGGGCGTGCCGGTCATCGTCGAAGCCGTGCGGACCCCGATCGGCAAGCGGGGCGGGCTGCTGGCCGGCCTGCACGCGGCCGAGCTGCTGGGTGCCGCGCAGCAGGCCCTGCTCGACCGCGCCGGGATCGACCCGGTCCTGGTCGAGCAGCTGATCGGCGGTTGCGTCACGCAGGCCGGCGAGCAGTCCAACAACATCACGCGCACGGCGTGGCTGCACGCGGGCCTCCCCGAGACGGCCGGCGCGACGACGATCGACGCCCAGTGCGGCTCGGCGCAGCAGGCGACCCACCTGATCGCCGGTCTGATCGCCGCGGACGCCCTCGAGGTGGGCGTCGCGTGCGGCGTCGAGGCGATGAGCCGGGTGCCGCTGGGCACGAACCGGGCGGGAGCGTCCCCGCGGCCGGCGTCGTGGTCGATCGACCTGCCCGACCAGTACGGCGCGGCGGAGCGCATCGCCGTCCGGCGCGGCCTGACGCGCGCCGACGTCGACGCGTTCGGCGCGGCGTCCCAGCAGAAGGCGGCGGCCGCGTGGGAAGCCGGGCACTTCGACCGCGAAGTGGTACCGGTGAAGGCCCCGGTCCTGTCCGATTCCGGTTCCCCGACCGGGGAGACCCGCCTGGTCGGCCGCGACCAGGGCCTCCGCGAGACGACGGCCGAAGGCCTGGCGCGGCTGAAGCCGGTGGTGGCGGACGGCATCCACACGGCGGGGACGTCCTCGCAGATTTCCGACGGCGCGGCGGCTTTGCTCCTGATGGACTCTTCGCGGGCTTCGGCGCTCGGACTGCGGCCGCGGGCCCGGATCGTGGCGCAGGCCCTGGTCGGCGCGGAGCCGTACTACCACCTGGACGGCCCGATCCGCGCGACCGAGCGGGTGCTCGCCCGCGCCGGGATGACGATCGCCGACCCGGACCTGTTCGAGGTGAACGAGGCGTTCGCTTCGGTGGCACTGTCGTGGCAGCGTGTTATGGCGCCCGATCCGGCCCGGGTCAACGTGAACGGCGGCGCGATCGCGCTGGGTCACCCGGTGGGCAGCACGGGAGCCCGCCTGCTGACGACGGCGCTGCACGAGCTGGAGCGCCGGGACGCCTCGACGGCCCTGGTGACGATGTGCGCCGGCGGCGCCCTCGCCACGGCGTCGATCATCGAACGCCTCTAACCGGGAAGGTGCGCGTCCACGCACCGAACACGGTGAGCCTCAGCCGGCCATCGCGCCGGGATGACGGGTCATCGCGGCGAAACCGGCCGCAAGCGCCTGCGCAGCCGACTCGGCGGAAAACGACCAGTGCACAGCGAACCCCTGGTTCGTCGAGAGATCCACCTCGCCATAGCGCATGACGGGCAACCGGCGGTTGTTCTTGAACCGCCGGTCCGGGCCACCCCGCTTGTTCACGTACTGCCAGGTCGTGTCCACCTGGACGGCGTCGGGAGGCACCTGCCCGTCCTCGATGAACCGGGTGGCTCCGGCGACCGCGAAGACCGCGCCGTAGGCCAGGTCCGCGTAGGTGTTCCGGTCCCGGACCAGGATCCGGTCCGGGAGGAAGTAAACCGATCGGGTGGCCGACTGCAGGGAAGGAATGGCGATGTTCGACTCGAGCTGAGCCGATCCGCCCACCCCGCGGCGCAGCGGCTCGCGCCGGACCAGAAAACCCGCGCCCGCGTTCACCTTGCGCTGGTAGGTGGTCTGCAGGTCGCCGCGCGCGACCGTGCTCCACGCGTTGTGCGCGCGGCAGACCTCGCCGAAGGCTCCGAGCAGGCGCTCGAACTGTTGCTGCGCGGGGCCGTCGACCTCGTAGAACGCCACCACGGTCCGCCGGATCTTGTCCCGCCAGGCGACCCAGATGGTGAGCGGGAGGCCGGCCAGGAGGATCCACGGAGTCGCCGCGACGAGGAGCAGGCTCGCGACGAGCACCCAGGGCCAAATCCGGTGCGCGCCCGCCGCAGCATTGAGCTGCGCAACGAGGGTGCTGGGCGTCGCCGGCAGGAGCTCTTCCGCGCGTTTGCCGGTCACGTCGGACAGCACGACATCACCGGGTTCCGGCAGCACGGACGCGGGTACCGGCGCGGATCCGCGAGCATCGGTGCGCCCGCGGCGTCCGCCCACGGTCGCGCGGTAGGACACCCCGGCGGCACCGATCCGCACATAGCTCCCGCGCGGCCCGGCGCCCACTCGCAACCCTGGGACACCGGCGGAAACACCGATGCCCGACTTCGAAACCCCCACCCGGACCGGTCCCAGCCGGATGCTGGTGCGCAGGTAGATCGACATGTGTCCTCGCTTCCCGTCCGTGACCACGTCGTACGGGAAGCGGTGATCGCTACGGCGGACCACCGAACGCAACCGGCCTGAGATCTTCGCGTGATGGGGACTTCGACGATGTCGGGCAGGTCAGGACGGCAGGTGCGCGTCCACCTCGATCTCGATCTTCATGCGCGGGTCCGCCAGGCCGCACTGCAGCATCGTCGCCGCCGGGCGGACGTCCGCGAAAGCCTTGCGCAGCACCGGCCAGCACGGCTCGAAGTCCTCGCGCTCGGGTAGCAGGTAACGCACGCGGACCACGTCCGCGAGCGTGCAGCCCGCCTCCGTCAGCGCCGCCGCGATGTTGCGCAGGCACTGGGCCGCCTGCTCGACGACGTCGTCGGAAATGGTCATGGTCGCGTAGTCGAAGCCGGTCGTGCCCGACACGTACACGCGGTCGCCGTCGACCACCGCGCGGGCGTAGCCGATCTGCTCCTCGAAGGTCGACCCGCTGAGGATCGCTCGCCGTTCACCCATGCCGCGCACGCTAGGGGCCGACCACCGCGCCGTCCACTTCATTGTCTGTGCTTGACTTCCACGCATGATCTCGGAGAGCCGTTGCCCGGTGGAGGACGGCGAGCTCCTCGTCCGCCGCGGCGGCGAGGGCCCGGCGCTGCTGCTCATCGCGGGCGGCACCGGGGCGGGTGACTCCTACCGCGCGCTGGCGAAGCAGCTGTACGCGGACTACACCGTCATCACGTACGACCGGCGCGGTCACTTCGGCAGCACGGACACCACCACGGGCCCGGTCCCGGTGTTCCGCCAGGCCGACGACGCGCGGGCGGTGCTCGACCACGCGACCGGCGCCCCGGCGCTGGTGTTCGGCACGAGCGCGGGCGCGCTGATCGGCCTCGACCTGGTGGCCCGCTTCCCGGACCGGGTGACGACGCTGGTCGCGCACGAACCCCCGGCGGTGCACCTGATGCCGGACGCGGGCGGCTGGCTCGAAGCGGCCGCGGACCAGGTCCGGCTGGCCCGGTCGGGCGAGCTGCTGACCGCGGTGACGCGCTTCGCCGACGCGATCGCGGGCGCGGCGCTGCCCGACCTGCCCAACCTGCGCCTCCCGCACGAGGCCGACTGGATCCGGCTGTTCGACCGCGAGCTGACGGAGTTCTTCGACTACCTGCCGGACCTGCGTGCCCTGCGCAGGGCGAGCACGGAGATCATCCCGGTGGCGGGCGAAGGCAGCCGCGGGCGCTACCACTACCAGCCGGCGAAGATCCTGGCGCTGGAGCTGGGGTTGCCGTTCACGGAGATGCCGGGGGCCCACCTGGCTCCGCAGCGGAACCCGGCGAAGTTCGCGGTGGCGTTGAAGGAACTGCTGAGCCCGGAGGCGTCGTGACGAACGCCTGGACGCCCGGCGACTTGAGCCTCCTGGACGCGGCCCAGGAGCTGGAGATAGCCGTCGGCGGATCGCGGCGGTGGGTCCCGATCTGGGTCGTGTGCGCGGGCGGGCAGGTGTACGTGCGGACCTGGTACCGGCGGGACACCGGCTGGTTCGGCGCCGCGGTGCGCTCCGGCCGCGCCCGCGTTCGCGTGCCGGGCCTGGAAGCCGAGGTCGCGATCGAAGACATCGGCGCCGCCTCGACGCGGGCCACGGCCGACGTGGATGCCGCCTACCGCACCAAGTACGCCGGCGGGGGCACCGACGCGATGGTGACGGCCGAGGCCGCGGCGACCACCCTCCGGCTCGACCCCCGGTAGCGCCTCAGACCACCCGGACCCCGTCCTTCCAGACCTCCCGGATGTTCGACGCCAGCGCCGGGAAGTCGTACGGATCCCCCGCCACCACGACAAGATCCGCCCGCAGGCCCGGCTCGATCCGCCCCAGCTCGCCGTCCAGCCCCATCAACCGGGCCGCCGAGGACGTCGTCGCCTCCAGGACGTCCGCCTGGGTCATGCCGCACGCCGCCATCAGGGCCAGTTCCTCCAGGTTCGTGCCGTGCGGCCCGACTCCGCTGTCGGTCCCCATCGCGATCCGGACCCCGGCCGCGTACGCGCGGCGGACCGAATCGCGGTGCGCCTCCACCACTTCGCGCGCCTTGGCGACCACGGAAGCCGGCAGGTCGACGCCCGCGTCGGCCGCGCGGACCACGTTGACCGGGGCGATCAGCGTCGGGACCAGCCACGTCCCGTGGCCCAGCATCAGCTCGATCGCCTCGTCGTCGAGGTAGATGCCGTGCTCGATGGACCGGACGCCCGCCCGGACCGCGTTCTTGATGCCCGCCGCGCCCTGGGCGTGCGCCATCACCGGACGGCCCTGCGCGGCCGCCTCGGCGACCAGGACCTCCAGCTCCTCCGGGGTGTACTGCGAGTGCCGCGGGTCGTCGCGCGGCGAGAGCACGCCGCCGGTCGTGCACACCTTCAGCACGTCCGCGCCCGCGCGCAGCAGCGTCCGGGCGACGCGGCGCATCTCGTCGGGGCCGTCGGCCGTCGCGTCCGGGCGCCCCGGGTGCGGCACCAGCAGCGGCACGCAGATGCTCGACGGGTTCCAGCTGTCGCCGTGCCCGCCGGTCTGGCTGATCAGCCCGATCGAGATCTGCAGCCGCGGCCCCGGGATCAGCCCGTCGTCCACCGCCTGCTTGATGCCGAGGTCCGCGCCCGACGCGTCGCGCACCGTCGTGATGCCCAGCCCGAGCGTCGCCCAGAGGTTCCGCGCCGCCTCGTAGAACTGGTAGGAGAACGGCTTCTGCACCCGCGACAGCAGCCCGATCTCCGACACCGTGACGTGCACGTGGCAGTCGAAGAGCCCGGGCAGCAGCACCGCGCCGGAACAGTCGACACCCTCGTCGCCGTCGAGGTCCGTGCCGACGTCGACGATCCGGCCGTGCTCGACGACGACGTCCGCCGACGCCGGCTCCGCGCCGGTGCCGTCGAACACCGAACCGCCCGTGAAAACCGTGCGCGTCACGCCGCCTCCTTGGCCGAAGCCGAAACCACGAACCGGTCCACCACGACGGCCAGGCCGAGGACGACGACGTTGACGCCGAGCCCGATCAGGCCCACGTTGACCGTGCCGGCGAAGTGAGTGTCCACAAAGGTCAGCCAGATCACGACGAGCTCGCCGGCGATCAGCCCGGCGAACACCGGGCCCTTGCCGACCGGCACCCGTCGCAGGAAGCCCAGCAGGTTGGCCGGGGCCAGCTGGACCGAGCCCGAATACGTGAGCAACAGCAGGTTGGCCAGCAGATCCGGCCGGAAGATGCCGAGCACGAGGGCAAGAGTACTCGCGAGCACAACCGTGCCGTGGTTGATCCAGAACTGCTTGCGGCCACTGCGGACGCGGACTATGTTGCGCGCCACCAGCGACGAGATGCCGATCAGGATCCCGGCCGCCGGGACCATCGCGGTGGCCGTCGCGGCGACCACGACGACCCCGGTCACCCAGCCGGGCAAAGCATCCTTCGACAGCGTCAGCAATACGCCGTTCGGGTCACTGCCCTCGGGCACCACGACGATCGCCGCGAACCCGATGATCATCGGCAGCAACAGCGAAAGCTCGTACACCGGCATCCAGGTGTAGTTGCGCCGCAGCACCTTCGGGTCGCGCGCGGACATCAGCGCCGGCCACGAGTGCGGCAGCGTCATCAGCCCGACGCCGATCGCGCTGACCAGCATGCTCGTCACGAACCAGACGTGATCGTTCGCTCCACTGTGGACGATCAGCTTCTCCGGGTGCAGCTGCTCGATCTTGTGGAACACTCCCCCGATCCCGCCGGCGAAGTGCGTCGGCACGGCGATGATCAGCACCACCAGCGCGACCAGCATGATCCCGTCCTTGAAGTAGGACGTCGCCGCGACGCCGCGCAGCCCGGCCCACAGCACGAACGCGACCACCAGCACGCTGCCGGTCACCATGCTGAGCGTGCCCGACGCGCTGTCGCCGGTGACCAGCCGGACGATCAGGCCCAGCCCCGTGATCTGCAGCTGGAGGTACGGCAGCACGAACACGACGCCGAGCACCGCGGACAGCGTCCCGAGCGCCCGGCTGGAGTACCGGTCCTCGAGGAAGTCGCCCTGCGTCAGGTAGCCGCGTTCCTTGCCCAGCGTCCAGAGGCGTTTCGCGAGGAAGAACAGCACGACGTAGGCGATCGGCACGTACGGCAGCGCGTACATCGCCGCGACGCCGCCCGAGAACGCGAGACCGGCCATCCCGAGGAAGGTGAAGGTGGTGAACACCTCGCCCGCCTGCAGGAACCACATCGTCAGCGCGCCGAAGCGGCGGCCGCCGACGGTCCATTCGGCGAGGTCGGCGACGGGCTTGCGCCGTCCGACGAAGCCGAGAACGCCGATCAGGACGATGCCCACCAGGGTGAAGGTGAGGATCACGGCTCCTCCTCCCGCCCGCGCATCAGGCGTTCGGACAGCAGCAGCGCCGGGGTGAACATCAGGCACCAGAACGCGCCCCAGACGATCATCCGCGGCAGCCCGAGCCACAGCCCGGTGGTGTTGACGAACGGCAGGAACGGCATCAGGACCAGCGCGAGCACGGGCAGCACCGGGGGCCAGTGGTAGCTGCGCACGGCGTCACCCGGCCAGGAGCCCGAGCCGGCGGACGGCGAGTTCGGCCAGCAGCGCGGCGCCGTCGCCGAGCACGCTGTCGTCGAAGCGGGCGCGTGGCGAATGGTTGTCCGCCGCGGTGGCCGGGTCCGTCGGGCACGCGCCGAGGAACAGGTACGCGCCGGGCACGCGTTCGAGCACGCGGGAGAAGTCCTCCGAGCCGGTGATCGGGTCGGCCATCTCGGTGAACCGCTCTTCGCCGAAGACGTCACGGATCGTGGCGGCGACGAAGTCGTACGCGGCCGCGTCGTTGACCGTCGCCGGGTACTCCGGCTCGTAGGTGACGTCGATGTCGAGGCCGTGTGCCTGGGCGATGCCCTGGCAGAGCTGGACGGCCCGCTCCCCCACCCGCGCCGCGACCTCGGGCGAGAACGACCGCAGCGTCGCTTCGAACACCGCGTCGTCCGGGATGATGTTGCGCCGGGTGCCCGCGTGGAACGAGCCGACGGTGACCACCACCGGGTCGAAGACGTCGAAGGTGCGCGTCACCATCGTCTGCAGAGCGGTCACCATCTCGCAGGCCGCCGGGATCGGGTCGCGGGCGTCGTGCGGGGACGAGCCGTGGCCGCCCGCGCCGAGCACCCGGACCTCGAGGGCGCCGGAGGCCGCCATGAGCGTGCCGGGGCGGGCGACGAACTGGCCCTTCGCGTAGCTGGCGGCCGAAACGTGCAGGCCGTAGGCGGCGTCGACGTGCTTGCCCGACGCCGTGAGGACACCTTCGTCGATCATGCGGCCGGCGCCGTCCCAGCCCTCTTCGCCGGGCTGGAACATGAAGACGACGTCCCCGGGCAGGTCGTCCTTGCGGGCGGCGAGCAGGCGGGCCGCGCCGACCAGGCCCGCGGTGTGCAGGTCGTGGCCGCAGGCGTGCATGGCGCCGTCGAGGGTCGAGCTGAACTCCTCGCCGCTGGCTTCGGTGACCGGGAGGGCGTCCATGTCACCGCGCAAGAGCACGGTACCGCCGGGTTTGCCGCCGCGGAGGACTCCCGTGATCGACGAGAGGTTCTTGCCGAGGCTCACTTCGAGGGGCAGGCCGTCGAGGGCCACGAGGACCCGCTCCTGGGTGCGCGGCAGGTGCAGGCCGATCTCGGGGATGCGGTGGAGGTCGCGGCGGAGGGCGACCAGGTCGTCGAGCAGGGCGGCGGCGTCCGAACGCAGGGTCATCCGCAGATCATGCAAGTGTCGAGCACAATGGCCGCAGGAATTACCTGAAACCACCGTTGCGAGAGCCGATGAGCGAAGAATCCGCCATGTTGACCGAGCAGGACCTCAAACTGGTCGACGCGCTGCAGGCGGCGCCGCGGGCGTCGTGGTCGACGGTGGGCCGCGCGCTGGGCCTGGGCGCGGTGACCGCCGCCCGGCACTGGGACGCGCTGGTCGAGCGCGGGGACGCGTGGCTCACCGCGTACGTCGGCGGGGAGCTGACCGCGCAGCTGGCGCTGGCCTTCGTCGAGATCGACTGCTCGCCAGGGGCCGCCTTGCGCGTGGCGTCGGCGCTGGCCGCGGACCCGCACGTGGTCACGGTCGAGTACGTCGCCGGGCCGTGCGACCTGCTCGCCCACGTCGTCGCGCCGACGGTGCGGGAGCTGGGCGCGCACGTGCTGGACCGGGTGGCGGCGGTGCCCGGAGTGGCGCGGGTGCGCACGGTGCTGTCGCCGCGGATGTTCACCGAGGGCAGTCGGTGGCGCGTGCGGGCGATTTCGCCGGGGCAGCGCGAGGCCCTCTCCCCGAAGCCGGCGAAGAACCGCGCGCCGCTGCGGTTCGACGACGCGGACCGGGCGCTGGTCCTCGCCCTCGGCGTCGACGCCCGGGCGTCGGCCGCGGCACTGGCGAACGAGCTCGGCGTCGGCGCGACGACTGTCCGGCGCCGGCTGGACGCCCTGCTGGGCCGGGGCGCGATCCGCGTCCGGTGCGAGATCGCGCGGTCGGCGTCGCCCGCGCCGGTCACGGTGACGCTGTGGCTGCGGGTGCCGCCGGACAAGCTGGAGACGACCGCGCGGTCGCTGGCGATGCTGCCGGAGGTGCGCATGTGCGCGGCGCTGACCGGGGCGGCGAACCTGATGCTGGTGGTGTGGCTGCCTTCGCAGCACGACACGGTGGCGCTGGAAGCGGTGCTGGCCGCGAAGCTGCCGTGGCTGGAGATCACCGGCCGGGCGGTGACGCTGCGGAACGTCAAGCTGATGGGCCGCCTGCTCGACGCGGCCGGGCGCGGGATCGGGCGCGTGCCGCTGGACTTCTGGGCCGCGGTCCCCGTGCCGGAGCACGGGGACCGCAGCGGGGGCCGGTCCGGGGGATGAGGGGGGTGAGGTGGAGGGAAGCATCCACCGGACCGGGGTCTTCGGGGGTTCCGGCCGGGTGACCTAGGGGTGGCCGGCGGGCCGGGAAGTCTGGGCGGATCTCGCGTGAGGGGAGCCGTGATTCGCGTGGCTGAGGGCGGAACTCGGGTGACTGGAGCCGGATCTCGCGTGGTTTGAGGCGGAACTCGCGTACCTGGAGAGTCGGCTCGCGTACCTGGACGGTCGGCTTGCGTACCTGGAGAGTCGGTTCGCGTGATCGGAGGGGGATCTTGCGTGATTGGGAGGGCATCTCGCGTGACTGGAGGGGCATCACGTGTGATTGGGAGGTCGGGGAGGAGTTCCGGCGCGGTGGACTCGGGGGGTGAGGTGGAGGGAAGCGTCCACCGGCCGGAACTCGCGGGGCGGGAAGGCGCCCGCCTGTTTCCTCCTTCGCTGACCCGGCGAAGCCGGATCGGGGTGGGGTGAGGAATCCCGGCCCGGGGGGACATGGGGGGGGTGAGGTGGAGGGAAGCGTCCACCCGGGCCGGGGCTCGGGGCGCGGGACGGGGGTCCCGCGGTACTTCGGGTGGTGCTACCGGCCCGGCGGACTGGGGGGGTGAGGTGGAGGGAAGTGTCCGCCGGGCCGGGTTCGTGGGGCGGGTCAGTACCCGCCGGTGGAGACCGTCGCGATGGCGGTGTCGGGCCGGCGCTGCGGGTCGACCCGGCAGCCGTCGGGTTCCATGGCGTACCAGGTGTCCCCCGCGCCGTGGCCGGTCGCCTCGCCGGGCGCGCCGTCCTGGGCGTAGGTGTAGACGGGCCAGCCGCCGACGGTCACCTGCCTGCTCCCGTCGGCGCGGGCGATCTGCCCGACGAGGCCGGTGTCGATGTCTTCGGCGACGGTACTGCGGCCGTTGACGAGAAGCGGTGGCCACGTCCGCGCGCACGCGGTGTCGCAAGTGGACTTCCCGGAACCTCTGCCGTCCCGGGTGAAGAGGTAGAGCGTGCGGCCGGCCTGGTCGGTCAGGACCGGGCCGAGGCCGCCGATGTCGGTGGTGCCGAGGGTGGTCGGCGCGGCAGGCCGGCTCGCGGCCGCCGCCTTCTCCCCCTCCGGCGTGATCGCCGCCCAGTCCGCGCCGACGTTCTGGCCGAGCGCGATACCGGCGCCGGTGTCCTTGGCGTAGCGGTAGACCGGCCGGCCGGCGACGGTCACCTGCCGGCGGCCGTCGGGCCGGGTGACCAGGCTGACGAGCTGAGCGTCCACCCCGGCGGCCAGGGCCGGGGAGTCGGAGACCAGCGGTGGCCACATTTCCGCGCAAGCGTCCACGCAGGCGACCTTCGGGGGCTGTGCGGTGTCCTGGGCGTAGCGGTAGAGCGTGTGGCCTTCGGCGTCGGCGAGGACCGCGCCGAGACCCTCCACAGTGGACGTTATCAGCTGGGCCTGACCGGCCCCGGAGTTCGCCTGAACCGTGCTCGCCGAGAGCTGCTGCGCGCCGAGCGACACCTGCCGGCCGGTCGTGGCGTACGGGTTGGTCCCGCAGGCCGCGACCAGCGCGACACCGGCGACGGCGGACAAGGCAGCGGCACCCGGACGAGCACGGTTCATCGGACGTTCTCCCTCCTGGCGTGGACTGACTGGTGCGGAAGGGCTATTCCGCGCAGGCCTTGCCGGAGTTGATGCAGTTGACCAGGCGGCCCATGATCTTCTTGCTCATCACGTTCGCGAAGTCGTCGTGGTCGGACCGCGGGTTGTGCTTTTCCTGGGCGAAGGCGTCCACTTTGTACTGGCCCTTCTGCTGGACGTCCTGCGGGACGTCGTAGACCAGGGTCACCTGCAGCTGGGGCACGTTCTTGAAGCCCTGCGGGCACTTGCCCTGCTGGTTCGCGAACACGATGTGCGTGCGGTGGTTCGCGCTGTCGGTGTTCTTGCCGTCCCAGCAGTTCGGGAAGGCGTGGATGCGCTCGACCTTGCTGCCCGCGGGGCAGATCGGGTAGAGGTCGGTCAGCCGGTCCTCGAACCCGGTGCAGGTCCAGCTGGGCCGGGCGTTGGCCGGGCCGTTGGTGCTCTGCTTGGCGTCACCGTAGAGGACGCGGAGGCCGAGCGGCATCGGGACGACGTTCCGGGCGCCGCCGCCGATGAACTTCAGCGTCGCGGACTCCGGCTCGATGATCTCGCCGTCGTTGTCGCCGACCTCTTCGTTCTCGCCTTCGGGCCCGCCGAGCTCTTCGGCCGGCGGTGCGGCGGCCGAGCTGCTCTGGTTGCCGTTCTGGCCGCCGTTGTCGTTCTGGCCGCCGTTCTGGCCGCCGTTCTGACCGCCGTTGTTCTGGCCGCCGTTCTGCCCGCCACGACGGCGGTCCTGGGCCTGCTGCTGGTCCTGCTGGCCCTGGTCGCCCTGCTGCTGGGCGCTCTGGTCACCGTTGCGGGTCGCGCCGCCACCGGTGTTCCGGCGCTTCTGCTCCTGCCCGTTCTGGTCCTGGGCGTTCGGGTCCTGCTGGTCCTGCTGGTCCTGCGCGTTCTGGTCCTGCTGGTCCTGGGCGTTCTGGCCCTGACCGGCGTCGTCGGCGGCCTGGGCGTCCTTGGCGCTCTGGTCCTGTTCGACGTCACCGGTCTTGCCCTGCTGGTTCTGCTGGGCCTGCTGGTTCTCGTTCTCGTTCGCCGCGTCGTCTTCGCGGTCGATGCGGATCACGGGCCAGAAGTAGGCCGACTGGTCACCGTTCTTGCAGGTGGTGTCGCCGGCGAGCAGGCTCTTGAGGCTCGAGTCGGCGTCGGTGGTCACGTTGCCGACGTAGTCGTGCAGGTGCTGCGCGCCGTTCTTGATCCCGGGCTGCGCGATGAAGTTGTCCGGGTTGTGGTGCGCGCCGTCCGCGTTCGTTCCACAGTCGACGGTGAAGGATCCTTGCGCACCCTTCTTCTGCAAGGCCGCGTTGACGTTGTTGCCGGCGGGAACCTTGTTGATGTCGATGAAGAACGACGGGTCCGCGGGGTCCGCGCTCGCTTCGCCCGTGCGGCCCGTGCTGACCGCGACGGCGAGTGCGCCGACGGCGATCGCCAGGCCGATCGCGCCCATGGCGATCTTCGTACGGCGGGCGACGCGATGCTTGCCCGTCACGGGGGACCGAGAATTCCGGGCCATAGACTAGTTCACCTCGTTCGTTATTCCGGGCACGCCGAATAGCGCGGCGGCCCGGGCAAGAACTACCGTTGGTTGAGGTCGAGATCGCACGGAACCCGCGGGGAGCTCTGGTTCCGGCTGTCGGGATGCATCGGGGGATGCATTGGGGGATACGGACGTGAGCGCGCCGAGGTTCAAAAGCGACCAGCCCGTTATCTGTTCGTTATCAAGCAGAACGCAACCGGACGCCATTCACCCAGGTCATCGCGGTGAGACCGGAAAAAGAACTTCCTGAACGACTCGCTCATATCCTGGACCACGGGTCAGCCGGGGCGGTGGTTCAGACCAGAACCGGACGCGCGGGCTGTGACACCGTAAGTGCTGACGCCACGACCCCGCGCCGGGCCGGGCCGCCTCCGATGCAGTGAATGACTCATTCCTTGCGTCCGGCGCCAGGAATGAGTCATTCACTGCGGCAGGGCGAGCCTGCGTGGCCGGGCCGGGGCGTACACGACTCAGGGAGGGAAAGAGTCAGCGCTGCACGACGACGAGAACGGTTCCGTCGTCGCCGCGGACCTCGAAGCGGGCGATCTGGTCCATCGGCAGCGAGACGGAACCCTGCAGCCGCAACGGCTCCGGGGAGCCGGGGATGCCGAATCCCTTGGGCGGCACCGACCACCCGGACACGACGCGGGCGTCGCCGGTCGTCGAGATGGCGAACAGCTGGCACTTCAGCGGCCCGACGATGCCGCGGAGCTCGAGGTCGACGCGGCTGCCCCACTCCACCGGGGACACCTTGATCACCGCGCTCACCGCGGACCCGCCGCTCCCGCTGCCGCGGCCGTAGGTCTGGCCGCCGCCCGGCTCGCTCGACGTGCCGGTGGACGGGGCCGGGACACTCGTCGCCAGGACGCTCGTCGCCGGCGGTGGCTGCTTCGTACCCGGGGCCGAGAGCGACGCGGGCGGGACCGCGTCGGCCGGCCGGACCGCGAGGGTCACCAGCGGGCCGGCCACGACGAGCGCGGCGGCCGCGGCGCCGGCGATGATCCCGAGCCGCTTGCGGCGGCGGCGCTTCACCGAGGCCTCTTCCATCAGGCCGCGCAGCACGCGGGGCCCGGGCGCCAGGGTGCGCGGGCCGGGCGCCGGCAGCGGCGGCTCCGGCCAGCTGCGCTTCACCAGGTCGAGCACGTCCGGCAGCTGGTAGAGCTCGATGAGGTCGAGCTGGCAGTGCGGGCAGTTCATGAGGTGGGCTTCGAACTGGGTGCTCTCGGCCTCACTGAGGACGCCGAGCACGTACGCGGCGACGTCGGTGTGTGCGGACCCGGCCACCTTCCGATCACCCCCGCTCACGCAAGGCCCGGCGCAGCGCGCGGACGGCGTGGTGGATGCGGGACTTGATGGTGCCCGGGGGCACGCCGAGGGTCGCCGCCACCTCGTTCACGGTGCGATCGCGCAGGTAGGTCTGCTGGATCGCCTCCCGCTGCTCGGGCGAAAGGCCCTGCAGCGCCTCGTAGACGATCATGGCGGCGAGCGTCCGGTCCGACTCGTCGGACACCGTGATCGCGTCGGACTCGATCTCCTCGAGCTCCTGGGGACGGACGCTCCGGCTGCGCCAGCCGTCGATGACGATGCGGCGGGCGACCGTGAACAGCCACGCGCGCAGCATCTCCGGCTGGCGGTCGAGCTTGTCCGCGTTCCGCCACGCCTTGATCAGGGTCTCCTGCACGACGTCTTCGGCCCACTGCCGGTCGTGGCCGGTCAGCCGGAGCGCGAACGCCATGAGGGACCCGCCGAACTCCTGGTAGAGCGCCTTCGCCAGATCGTCATGGGCGTCGTTGGGCTCGACGACGACTTCCTGATCTTCGACGGATCTCAGCGCTCGAGTGTGCCGTCCCACGCCGGACATCCTGGTGGGCCGGACGGCGTACGTCTAGTACCAAATGCCGCAACCCGGGGGCCAAAACTTTTTTGAACCGTTTCCCGACCGTGTCCGTATCCCCTACCGAAGACCCCCGACAACGCGTTGTCCCCCGCAACGCTCCGCATTCACTCCGGACCGAATGTCCACAGTGGATCTTTCGCGCGCATTTTCGCCTCACCCCAGGCTACTGCGCGTAGTCATGCCCACGGAGGAGCAGTGATACGCATTCCCCGAACGGTGGTCCCCTCCGCCGTGTGCCTCACCGCACTCGCCCTGCTCACCGCCTGTACCGCCGGCGCGGCCACGACCTCGTCCGGTTACGGTGGCGCCGGTATGCAGCAGATGCCCGGTATGCAGGCCCCGTTGACCCTCGCGATGCCGCAGCCCATCACCGCGAACCCCAACGACCCGATGAAGAGCCAGATCAGGGCCGCGAAGACGTTCGACCTCGGTCTTCTCCTCGTCGACGGAACCGGATACACGATCTACCGCTACGACCGGGACACGACCGACCCGTCCCGGTCGAACTGCAACGACGCGTGCGCGGCCAAGTGGATCCCGGTCAAGACCGGCGGCCCCGCGCCGATCGACGTCGACCAGTCGCTGATCGGCCAGATCACCCGTGACGACGGCACCCAGCAGCTCACCCTGGCCGGCTGGCCGCTGTACCACTTCACCGGCGACAGCGAACCGGCCGACACGTCCGGCCAGGGCGCCGACCAGGCCTGGTACCCGATCGCGCCGGACGGCAAGAAGATCACGCTGACGCAGGACGAGTGGAGGACCAATGCTTTCGGCATCTGAGTACGCCGGGCTGGAGTTCGCCCCTCCGTCCCCGCTCGAGCGTTCCCGCCCGGTGGTCCGGGTCCTGTTCGTGCTGGTCGCGGTGCTGACGCTGCTCGCGTCGGTGTCGCCGGCGTCGATCGCCCAGACGACCGCGGTCTCGCCCGAAGACGCCGTGCTGCTGACCAAGGTCCGCCAGGCCGGGCTCTGGGAGATGCCCTCCGGCATGATGGCGATGCAGAAGGGCAGCCCGAAGGTCCAGGCGATCGGCTTCGCGATCATGATGGACCACGGCCGCCTCGACGTCGCGACCCGCGCGTTGTCGGCGAAGCTCAACTCGCCGGTGCCGGACCAGCCCTCGGACGAACAACGCGGCTGGCTGCTCGAAGAGATGAACGCGCCCCCCGGGCCGTCGTTCGACAGCGTCTTCGCCAACCGCCTGCGCGCCGCGCACGGCCAGGTGTTCGCCGTCCTCGCGCAGCTGCGCGCCGGCACCCGCAACGAGGACGTGCGGGCGTTCGCGACCGTCGGCAACCAGGCCGTCCTGCGGCACATGACGATGCTCGAGAGCAGCGGCATGGTCGACTACACCGCACTCCCCGCGCCGGCCGTCTCCACCACGGCCGCGCCCATCGGGCAGCCGCTCGGCCTCGACTCGTCCCAGATCGCCGTGGTGGCGGCGCTGTTCCTCCTGGTCGGCGGCGGCCTCTTCTACGTGCTGCGCCAGATCAAGGGCAACCGCGGCCGCGCCCGGGCGTCCCGCCGGCCGGCCACCGTGAGAACCGGGGGTAGCCATGGTTGAGACCTGGCACGACGCGACGCTCTTCCTCACCCAGCAGTTCCAGCCGAAGACCGACCCGGCGGCCCGCGGCCTCGCGGCCTTCGCGGCCCGGGCGTCCTACGCGGCGATGATGCTGACGCTCACCTGGGGCGTGCTCACCGCCACCGGCTGGGTGCGCTCGGTCACCGGCCGCAAGGCGCTGCGCAGCTCCCACATGGTGCTGGCCACCGGCACGCTGATCTTCGGCGGCATCCACGCGCTGGGCTTCTTCTACCTGACGGTCCAGCCCTACAGCCTGCAGTACCTGTTCCTCCCCTTCCTGTCGGGCCAGGAGACCCGGCACAGCATCGGCATCGTCGGCTTCGAGGTCATGCTGGCCATCGCGCTCACCGCGGGCCTGCAGCGGTTCACCTCCTACCGCCGCTGGCTGTGGCTGCACCGCTGCGCCTACCCGGCCGTCGCGCTGACCGCGCTGCACGCGTGGTTCGGCTCGATCGCCAACGGCCACCTCGCGGTCGTCTGGCTGGGCGGCATCACGCTGCTCATCCCGGCGGTCACGACGTCGCTGCTGCGGTTCATGCCCGCGCGGACCCTCGAACGCATCGGACTCGTGGAAGAGCAGGTGGCCTGACATGCCCTTCCGACTGCCCGGTGGCGGCCCCCGGATCAGCGTCGACAACGACCGGTGCGAGCTCTACGGCATCTGCGCCATGGAGGCGCCGGACGTGTTCGACCTCGGCCAGGACGGCCGCCTGCGCTTCCACACGCGGCTGCTGGACGAAACGACCATGGAACAGGCGAAGATGGCGGCCCGCTGCTGCCCGATGCAGGCGGTCGTGATGAGAGGAGAGCTCGATGGCTGACGGCGACCGGATCGTCATCGTCGGCGCGGGTGTCGCCGGGTTGCGCGCCGCCGAACGGCTGCGCGAGCAGAACTTCGACGGCGAGATCGTCCTCATCGGCGACGAAGCCCGGCGGCCCTACCACCGGCCGATGGTCTCCAAGGCACTGGTGATGGGGACCGAACGGCCCAGCGACGTGGGCCTTTCGCACTACCTGCCGGACCTCGACGTGCACTGGCGCCTCGGCGCGCGGGTCACGCACCTGGACACCACCGAGCGGGTCGTGCACCTGCCCGGCGGCGAATCCCTCTGGTACGACGGCCTGATCGCCGCGACCGGCGTCTACCCGCGGCACCTGCCCGGGGCGCCGCGGCACGACCCGCGCGTGCGGATCCTGCGCACGGTCGAGGACTCGATGGCGGTGCGGCGCTGCCTCAACGCCAGCAAGAAGCCGGCCGTCGTGATCGGCGCCGGCCTGATCGGCAACGAGTTCGCCGCGAGCATGCGGCACATCGGCCGGGACGTCACGCTCATCGGGCACGCGAAGGCCCCACTGCACCGCTTCGGCGACCGCGTCTCGAGCGGCATCGTCGAAGCGCACCACGAGCACCGCGCGAAACTCGCGATGAAGAGCGAAGTGCGGCACTGGATCAGCACCAAGGACACCGTCGGTCTGCACCTGACGAACAACCAGCTGCTGGTCGCCAGCGTCGTCGTGCTCGCCATCGGCAGCGTCCCGTCGGTCGACTGGATGCGCGGCTCCGGCCTCGACATCAGCGACGGCGTGCTCTGCGACTCGAAGCTGTTCGCCGAGGGCGCCTCCGACGTCGTCATCGCCGGCGACATCGCGCGCTGGCCCAACCTGCGGTTCGACGAGACCCCGCGGCGGGTCGAGCACTGGATCAACGCCGTCGAGTCGGCCCGGCACGCGGCGGACAACCTGCTGATGGGCCAGTCCAGCGCGAAGCCGTTCACCCCGCTCCCCCGGGCCTGGTCGACGCTGTACGACACGCGGCTGCAGATGTGCGGGATGCCCAGCCTGGCCGAGGACACCGTGACGCTGGCGGACGGCATCACCGGCTTCATCCGCGACGGCCGGCTCGTCGGCATCTCCTCGTGGGACAAGCCGCGGGCGATGCTCGACTGGATGGCCGAGCTCGACCGCCGGCTGCCCGCACCCGACTACGTGCCGGAGCCGGAGCCCGCTCCCGCCCCCGAGGTGGCGGAGGTCCCGACGGTCGAACCGTCGCCGGCCGCGCTGGCGGCCGACGTGCCGCCGGAGTTCGACAGCGGTTTCGACCACCAGGCCTTCGAGCGCGAGTTCGAGAGCGAGTTCGCCAACGACATCCCCACGACGGCGTTCCCCGCGCTGGCGGCCCCGCCCACCACGGCGTTCGCCGCGCAGCCCGGCGCGGCGGCGCCGCCGACCATGGCCATCCCGATCGGGAGGTAGCAGAAGCCGGGACGTGGCTGCGCGCGGCGGCCATCGTCCCTCGCCGGTCACCACACCCCCTCCGCGGCTGGGCGGTGTGGTGACCGGCCCCCAACGTCCCTCTGCCCGCCTCGCGTCCGTAGTGGAACGAGCGCCCGGCGGGCCGGAAGAGGGCCATCCCGAGGGAACCCGACACCCCCGGGGTGGCCTTCTTCCGGCGCACCGGGCGGGGGTCCGGGGTCGAGCGTCACGGCGGTTCCGCCGTCGCGGCGTGCACGTCCGGGCCGGCCGTTCCGGCGGAAGGGTATGCCGCCGGAACGGCCGGCCCGGTCGAAAAGTCGGGTCGGGGTTGCACCGGTGCGGGCCGTCTCGAGGGAACGGGAACCCTCGAGACGGCCTTCACCTCGTCCGGACCCCTTGGGACACCTTCGATTCGGCCACGACGAGCACGCCGAGGACGAGGACCGCGATCCCGACCACCCGCAGGCCGGCGTCCGCGCTCGCGACGAAGGCCGTGGCGACGTCGTGCGCGCTTCGCGTCCTGGCCAGTGCTTCGGCCACCGTGTGCGCGCCGCGAGCCTCGGGCGGGAGCGCGGCGGCGAACTTCGCGGTCATGACCGTCCCGATGACGGCGACGCCGAGCGCGCTGCCGAACTCCCGGGTGGTGGCCTGCAGCCCGGTGCCGACGCCCGCCCGGTCCGGCGGCAATGAACCGGCGATGACGCCCGACAGCGTCGGCAGTGCGAGTGTCACACCGATCCCCGTCACCACCAGCCAGGCGGCGTAACCCGCGTACGGCGTCTCCGCGTCGCTCGTGGACAGTCCGAGCAGGCCGCCGCCGACGAACGCGAAGGCCAGCGCGACGGTGGTGTCGAGGCCGATCCGCCGCGCCAGCGGGCCGGCGTGGCGGCCGCCGAGGATGATCGGGACGGTCAGCGGGATGATCCCCAGCCCGGTGCCGAGGACGCCGAATCCCTTGGCGTACTGCAGGAACGACGCGTTGACGTAGAACAGCGCGAACATGCCGAAGAAGATCGCCGTCATCCCGAGGCAGGCGCTGCGCAGGCCCGCGTTCCGGAACAGCCGCGGGTCCAGCAGCGGGTGCCCGGCCCGGAGTTCGACGAACGTCCACGCGGCGAACAGCACGGCGGCGCCGGCGAACCCGGTCACGACGACCGCGCTCCCCCAGCCCGCTTCCGGACCCTGGACGATCCCCACGAGCAGGGCGACCGACGCGCCGACGAGCAGTACCGCGGCGAGCGGGTCGAGCCGGCGGTCGTGGCGCGACGACACCGGCGCGGTGCGCGCCACCAGGGCCGCGGCGACCAGGGCGAGCGGCCCGGCAGCGGCGAACAGCCAGCGCCACGACCCCGCGGTCAGGACCAGCCCGCCGCCGGCGTTGCCGAGGACGCCGCCGATGCCGGTCATCGACGCCCAGGTCGCGACGGTCGCGGCCTTCTTCTCCGGCGGCACGGCGTGGAGCAGGACGGCGAGCGAGTTGGGCAGCACGGCGGCGGCGCCGACCCCGGTGAGCGCCCGGCCGGCGAGCAGCAGGACGACGTCCGGGGCCACCGCCGACAGCAGCGCGCCGGCGGCGAACAGCCCGAGCCCGGCCAGCAGGACGCCCTTGCGGCCGAACCGGTCGCCCACCGCACCGCCTGGGATCACCAGGCAGGCGAACACGATGACGTACGTGTCGACGATCCAGACCAGCGTGGACGCGGACGGGTGCAGTGGGCTCGCCGCGAGCATCGGGACGGCGAGGTTGACCGCCGCGACCATGCCGACGACGAGCACGACGCAGGCGCACATGAGCGTGAGCAGGCCGCTTCGTTTCTCGAGGTGCATGTGCCTGACGGTAGAAACCGCCAGGTGCTGCACGCCACGCAACTTCGGCAAGGCAGCCTTGCGTACAGTGCAACCATGGACCTGAACCTGCTGCGCGTGTTCGACGCGCTGTTGCGGGAGGGCAGCGTCACGGCCGCGGCCGAACGCCTGAACCTGTCCATCCCGGCCACGAGCCGCGCGCTCGGCCGGCTGCGGCGGGCGATGAACGACCCGATCCTGGTCCGCGCGGGCCGCGGGATGGCCCCGACGCCGTTCGCGCTGCGCACCGCCCCGCGCGTGCGGTCGCTGCTGGAGGAGGCGTCGGCGCTGATCAGCACCGAGGTGGCGATCGCCGACCTCGAGCGGACGTTCACGATCCGCATCAACGACGGCGTGGCGGCGACCCTGGCCACGGCGGCGGCCGAAGCGACGGCTGCCACCGCCCCCGGCGTCACGCTCCGCTTCGTCGCGGAGGGCACCGAAAGCGCCGAGGCGCTCCGCGACGGCTCGATCGACCTGGACATCGGCGTGGGCGAGCACGCGGCCCCGGACATCCACAGCGCCGTGCTGTACCGCGAACGCCTGGTCGCGGCGGTGCGCGCGGACAGCCCGCTGGGCAGGCACCGCCGTCCGACGCTGGCGCAGCTGTGCCGCCATCCGCACGTATCGGCGTCCCGGCGGGGCCGGGCGCGCGGGCCGCTGGACGAAGTCCTCGCCGCGGCGGGCCTGCAGCGGCGGGTGGCCGCGGTGGTGCCGACGTCCGCGGTGGCCGCGCTGGTGGTCTCGTCGAGCGACTACGTGGGGCTGCTCCCGCAGCGCCTGGCCGAGCAGCACGGCCCGGCGCTGGGACTCCGGTGGTTCCCGGTCCCGGCGGAGCTGCCGGAGGTGGAGGTGCGCCTGTCCTGGCACGCGCGGCTGGCCGCGGACCCGGCCCAGCGCTGGCTGCGCGACACGATCACCGACGCGCTCCGCTGACCGCGCCACCGCTTCCGGCGTCTTGAATGAGTCATTCAAGACGTTTCGGGAGCCGCCGAAGCGTCCCGCGGGGACGGTCCGGTGTGGGACGATCGGTCCCGTGACCAGCACTGCCGCCACGGCTCAGTACCTGCGCGACCTCGCGCTGCTGCGCCGGGTCCGGGACCGGATCGACCGGGAGTACGCCCAGCCGCTCGACGTCGAAGCGCTCGCGCGCGGGGTCGGCATGTCCGCCGGGCACCTCAGCCGGCAGTTCCGCAAGGCCTACGGAGAGTCACCGTATTCGTACCTGATGACGCGGCGGATCGAGCGGGCGATGGCGCTGCTGCGCAAGGGCGAGCTGAGCGTCACCGAGGTCTGCTTCACCGTCGGTTTCTCGTCGCTGGGCACCTTCAGCACCCGGTTCGCCGAGCTGGTGGGCGTGCCGCCGAGCGTCTACCGCGAGGAGCAGGCGGCGGCCACCGTCGGGATGCCGCCGTGCGTGGCCAAGCAGGTCACCAGACCGATCAGGAATCGAGAAGCGCGGCCCTCGGCGGCCACCTAGGGTGACGGCCATGGACGTCACCATTCACTCGAGCTTCCTCCCCCACACCGACCCGGAAGCGTCCCTCGCCTTCTACCGCGACCTGCTCGGCTTCGAGGTCCGCCAGAACGTCAAGTACGGCGAGATGAGCTGGATCACCGTCGGCCCGCCGAACCAGCCCGACACGGCGATCGTGCTGTCGCCGGTGGCCGCGACGCCCGGCCTCACCGACGACGAGCGCCGCATGATCGCCGAGATGATGGCCAAGGGCACCTACGCTTCGGTCAACCTCGCCACCAAGGACCTCGACGCGCTCTTCGCCAAGCTCGAGGCGGGCAACGCCGAGGTCGTCCAGGAGCCGGTCGAGCAGCCCTACGGCATCCGCGACTGCTCCTTCCGCGACCCCGCCGGCAACCTCCTGCGCATCCAAGAGCTGCGCTGAAGGGAACCCGCATGTGCCTCGGCCTGACCGTCGCCGCCCGCGAGCACTTCCGTGAGCTGACGTTGCTGCGGCGCGTCCGCGACCACATCGACCGAAATCCCACGCGCCCCCTCGACCTCGAGGCCCTGGCGCACCTGGCGGACCTGCCGGCGCCCCAGTTCGTGGACCGTTTCCGGCTGGCGTACGGGCTTTCCCCGCACGCCTACCAGCGGGCCGCCCAAGCGGTGCGGGCCGGCCGTACGCTCACCACCCACTTAGTGCTGGAGACCCGATGACCAAGCCCACGAGGAAGTCCGCGCCGCACGTCGCCGACAGCCACGACCTGATCCGCGTCCACGGCGCGCGCGTGAACAACCTCAAGGACGTCCATGTCGAGCTGCCGAAGCGGCGCCTGACGGTGTTCACCGGGGTCTCCGGTTCCGGCAAGAGCTCGCTGGTGTTCAGCACGATCGCCGCGGAGTCGCAGCGGCTGATCAACGAGACGTACAGCACCTTCGTGCAGGGGTTCATGCCGACGCTGGCCCGCCCCGACGTCGACGTCCTCGACGGGATCACCACGGCGATCATCGTGGACCAGGAGCGGATGGGCGCCAACCCGCACTCCACGGTCGGCACCGCCACCGACGCCAACGCGATGCTGCGGATCCTCTTCAGCCGGCTCGGGCAGCCGCACATCGGCTCGCCGCAGGCGTTCTCGTTCAACGTCGCCTCGATCAGCGGCGCGGGCGCCGTCACCATCGAGAAGGCCGGGCGGCAGGTCAAGGAGCGGCGCAGCTTCAGCATCACCGGGGGCATGTGCCCGCGCTGCGAGGGCCGCGGCAAGGTCAACGACATCGACCTGACCGCGCTGTTCGACGAGGACAAGTCGCTCAACGAAGGCGCGATCACGATCCCCGGCTACAGCATGGAGGGCTGGTACGGCCGCATCTTCCGCGGCTCCGGCTTCTTCGACCCGGACAAGCCGATCAAGAAGTACACCAAGAAGCAGTTCAACGACCTGGTGTACAAGGAACCGACCAAGATCAAGGTCGAGGGCATCAACCTGACGTACTCGGGGCTGGTCCCGGCGATCCAGAAGTCGATGCTGTCCAAGGACGTCGACTCGATGCAGCCGCACATCCGCGCGTTCGTCGAGCGGGCCGTCACGTTCACCACGTGCCCGGACTGCGCCGGCACGCGGCTGTCCGAAGAGGCCCGGTCGTCGAAGATCGACGGGATCAGCATCGCCGACGCGTGCGCGATGCAGATCAGCGACCTGGCCGGCTGGGTGGGGAAGCTCGCCGAACCGTCCGTCGCGCCGCTGCTGGACGCGCTGCGGCGCACCCTCGACTCGTTCGTCGAGATCGGGCTCGGCTACCTCTCGCTCGACCGGCCGTCGGGCACGCTCTCGGGCGGGGAAGCCCAGCGCACCAAGATGATCCGCCACCTCGGGTCGTCGCTCACCGACGTCACCTACGTCTTCGACGAGCCGACGATCGGGCTGCACCCGCACGACATCCGGCGCATGAACGAGCTCCTGCTGCAGCTGCGCGACAAGGGCAACACGGTGCTGGTCGTCGAGCACAAGCCGGAGGCGATCGCGATCGCCGACCACGTCGTCGACCTCGGGCCGCGCGCCGGCGCCGAGGGCGGCGAGATCGTCTTCGAGGGCACTGTGGACGGTCTGCGGAAGAGCAAGACGCTCACCGGGCGGCACCTGGACGACCGCGCGTCGCTGAAGTCGTCCGTGCGGTCGCCGTCGGGCTTCCTGGAGGTGCGCGGCGCCTCTACGCACAACCTCCAGGACGTCGACGTCGACGTCCCGCTCGGCGTGCTGACCGTCGTGACCGGGGTGGCCGGCTCGGGCAAGAGCTCGCTGATCCACGGCTCGGTGTCCGGCGGTGAGGGGGTGGTGACGGTCGACCAGACCGGGATCCGCGGCTCGCGCCGGAGCAACCCGGCGACGTACACGGGGCTGCTGGAGCCGATCCGCAAGGCGTTCGCCAAGGCCAACGGCGTCAAGCCGGCGCTGTTCAGCGCGAACTCCGAAGGCGCGTGCCCGAACTGCAACGGCGCAGGCGTGGTCTACACCGACCTGGGGATCATGGCCGGCACCGCGACGCCGTGCGAGGTCTGCGAGGGCAAGCGGTTCCTGGCCGAGGTGCTCGACTACCAGTTCGGCGGCCGGGACATCAGCGAGGTGCTGACGATGTCGGTGGCGCAGGCGCTCGAGTTCTTCGCGGGCGGCGACGCGGCCCTCCCGGCGGCGCACAAGATCCTGACGCACCTGTCCGACGTCGGCCTGGGGTACCTGACGCTCGGCCAGCCGCTCACGACGCTGTCCGGCGGCGAGCGGCAGCGCATCAAGCTGGCGACGCACATGGCGGAGAAGGGCGGGGTCTACGTCCTCGACGAGCCGACGGCCGGCCTGCACCTGGCCGACGTCGAGCAGCTGCTGGGCCTGCTGGACCGGCTGGTGGACGCGGGCAAGTCGGTGATCGTGATCGAGCACCACCAGGCGGTGATGGCCCACGCGGACTGGATCATCGACCTCGGCCCGGGCGCCGGCCACGACGGCGGCCGCGTGGTGTTCGAAGGCACACCCGCCGAACTGGTCGCTTCGCGGTCCACAGTGACCGGTGAACACCTCGCCGAGTACGTCGGCTGATCGTTACGGGCCCCTATACCAGATTCGGGGGTGGGGCAGGCCCCCGGAATGTGCCGGGGGCACTCCGGGTTTCCCGGGCCGACCCCTACCCGGAAGACTAGGGACGGTGACCACCACCGAGAACCCCGTCAGCACCGGTAGCGACTTCGCCCGGCTGAGCCAACGCATCTCCGCCGCCGGCCTGATGGTGCGCCGTCCCGGCTACTACACCGCCCGGTTCGCCGTCGTGGGCGGCTTGTTCGCCGCCGGGTGGGTCGCCTTCGCCCTGCTCGGGAACTCGTGGTGGCAGCTCGCCGTCGCCGCATTCCAGGCCGTCATGTTCGCGCAGATCGCGCTGCTCTCGCACGACCTCGCGCACAAGCAGGTCTTCCGCCGCCGGCGGCCCACCGAGATCGCCGGGATGCTCGTCGGCAACCTCGGCATCGGGATGAGCTACGGCTGGTGGATGGACAAGCACACCCGCCACCACGCCAACCCGAACCACGAGGAGCTCGACCCCGACGTCGACCCGGACATCTTCGTGTGGTCGAAGGGCCAGGCCCGGGAAGCGAGCGGCGCCGCCCGGTTCATCGGGCGCTACCAGGCGTTCCTGTTCTTCCCGATGCTGACGCTCGAAGGCCTCAACCTGCACGTGTCGGGAATCCGCGCGGTGTGCAAGCCGGGCCTGCGCCGCCGCTGGGTGGAAGCCGCGTTGCTCGCCACGCACGTCGTCGTCTACCTCGGCGCGCTGATCACCGTGCTCTCCCCCGGCATGGCGATCCTGTTCTTCGTGGTCCACCAGGCACTCTGGGGCATCTACATGGGATCGATCTTCGCGCCCAACCACAAGGGCATGCCGACGCTGACCGGGCAGCCCGAGCTCGACTTCCTCCGCAAGCAGGTGCTGACCTCCCGCAACGTCCGCGGCGGCGCCGTGATCGATGTCGCCCTCGGCGGCCTCAACTACCAGATCGAGCACCACCTGTTCCCGAGCATGCCGTCGCGGCACCTGCGGCTGGCGCAGCCGATCGTCGAGGGCTACTGCGCCGAGCTGGGCGTCCCCTACCTGCAGACGAGCCTGGTCGAGTCCTACCGCCAGGCCCTCACCCACCTGCACGAAGCTGGGGCCCCTCTCAGGAACCGTTCGTAGACTCGGAGTATGAGGAAGACGATCGCGGCCCTGCGGGACCTGCCGGCGGCGTTCGGCGCGAAGGCCGCCGGCGCCCGGGCCGAGCGGGTCCGCACCTCGCCGCAGTTCGACGGCAAGGTGTTCCGCAACGTGGCGCCCCGGCACCCGATGACGGCGGCGGCGATGCGGACGATCTTCCGCGAGATGTTCTTCGGCGAGCACCGCGAGCTGCGCAAGCCCGCCGGCGCGGTGCCGCTGGTGGCGTCGGAGCCGGTGCTGTCGGCCGACGGCCTGCACGTGACGTGGTACGGCCACGCGTCGGCGCTGGTCGAGCTGGACGGCGCCCGCGTGCTGCTCGATCCGGTCTGGAGCGACCGGGTGTCGCCCGCGGCGTTCGCGGGCCCGCGGCGGCTGCACGAGCCCCCGGTGACGCTGGCCGGGGTCGGCCGGGTCGACGCGGTGGTGATCTCGCACGACCACTACGACCACCTGGACCTGGCGACGGTCCGCGCCCTGGTCGCGTCGTCCGAGGCGCCCTTCCTGGTGCCGCTCGGGGTGGGCGCGCACCTCGAACGCTGGCGCGTCCCGGCGTCGCGCATCATCGAGCTGGACTGGCACGAAGAGGCCACGGTGGCCGGCGTACGCTTCGTCGCGACGCCGGCCCAGCACTTCTCCGGCCGGGGCATCACGAACGACGACACGCTGTGGACGTCGTGGTCGCTGCTGGGGCCGGCGCACCGCGTCTTCTACAGCGGCGACACGGGATATTTCGACGGTTTCGCCGCGATCGGCGAGCAGCACGGCCCGTTCGACGCGGCCTTGATCCAGGTCGGCGCGTACGCCCCGCACTGGCCGGACATCCACATGACCCCGGAGGAAGGCGTCGCGGCGGGCCTCGACGTCCGGGCGAAGCTGCTGATCCCGGTCCACTGGGCGACGTTCCAGCTGGCCATGCACCCGTGGGGCGAGCCGGCGGACCGGGTGTGGCGGGAGGCGAAGGCGGCGGACCTGGCGCTGGCGATCCCCCGCCCGGGCGAGCGCATCGACGTGACGGAGCCGCCCCCGGTCGACGGCTGGTGGCAGGCGCTGTGAAGCTGAAGCTGGACCTCCACGACATCTACAACCGCGGCGGGGAGATCGACCGGGCGCTCAAGGGGATCATCGACGAGGCCGTCGCGAAGAAGGCACCGCTCGTCGAGATCATCCCCGGCAAGGGTTCAGGCCAGCTGAAGAAGCACGTCCTGCGGTTCCTCGAGCGCAAGGACGTCAAAGCGCTCTACCACCGGATCGAGAAGGACAAGGACAACTTCGGCCGGGTGTTCGTGCACTTCCGCTGGAAGTGAAGGCGAGTCACCGCCCGGCTTCGTCGGCATCGGGTGGCGCGACGGTCGCGAGCTCCCACGCCTGGCGGAACGCGCTGACGGTCAGCCAGGCCAGCCGGGCGTTGACGGAGAAGAGCTGGCGCACCGAGCCGAGGGTGTCGAAGGACGTGTCTCCCCCGGTGCGGCCACGGTCGAGATCCGCCGGAGCGAAGCCGGCGCCGAACACTTCGAGCACGGTGGCCAGGTAGTAGAGGTACCCGAGCGTCTCCAGCCGCAACCGGTGCAACGAGGCCGGCTCCGCCGCGTGGCCGGCGGCTGCAGGTGGCTGCCGCACCGCGCGCAGCAACACGGCCGGGTCGGCGACGGCGTGCGCGTCGACGTGCCGGACCAGTTCACTCGCGGCGACGTCGTCGTAGGTGCCGTGTGCGACGACCGTGCGCAGCGCGCCGAGCTTGTTCCTCAGGTCCCCGGCGACCATCCGGTGCGCGACGTCAGGGAGTGAGCCGCTTTCGCGGATCATCTCCCGCGTCACCCGGATCAGTTCCCGGGGCAGTCCGCCCGCCAGGCAGTGGGCCAAGCAGGTGAAGGGCTCCGGCAGGCCGAGGACGCGGTTGCTCAACATCTCTTTCGCTTCGCCGAGGGTCAGGTACTCCAGCCGGAGGATGACGTCGAACGTGCTGTCGAACGCGTCCCGGACCGGGAGCCCGCGCCGCTCGAAGGACGCGAGGGCGTCTTCCGACACCGACACGAGCAGCAGGAATCCCGGCACGCCCACGTCGACGAGCGCCTTGATCTCGTTGACGAAGTCCTGGGCGGCTTCCGGTGTGGCGATCTTGTCGAGCTCGTCGAGGATGATCACCACCGAGGGGGTCGCGACGCCGGGCTCTCGCTCGACACACGCGACGGTCGCCCGGAGGAACTCGCCGAAATCGCGAACGATCTGCGGGTACGTGCGGGGTTGCCGGGTCACCTCCCGCGAACCGCTGAGTCCCACTTCGGCACCGGCGAGGACACCGACCTTCCCCGACCAGCCCGCCGTGTGCTTCTGCTGGAACTCGATCTCCTCGAGCCGGTCCACCGCCAGGCGCCGCAGCGCGGGCAGGTCTTCCGGCGGTGTTTCCCCCGGTCCGCCTGCGCGGCTCGGTGCGGGAGCGGGAGGACCGGCCGGCCGGTGGCGCACCGCCACGGCGAGCAGACCGCCCACCCCGAACAACGACACCACGGGCCACCAGAGCGACGTGAGCCACGTCCTGATGTCGACCTTCGGGTCGCGCAACGACAGGGAGCCGGCCAGTCCCAGGACGAGCCACGAGGCCACGATCGCGGCGAACGGCCACCACCGCCGCAGCCGGGCGCGCCAGACCGGCCGGAAGGCCGACTGCCCGGCATCGCCACCTCCGGGTCCGTCGCAGAACTTGATGACCGCGCCGCACATGCGGGCGTACAGGTACAGGACGAACTCGCGCATGTCGTAGCGCACCGGCACGCTCTCGAGCAACGCGATGTGCGCGTCGCGGAAGTCCTGGAGCTTGCCGTCCCGGAACGCCTCGAGCCAGGTCGACTTGCCGGCGCCCCGCGGTCCCGCCACGCCGACCGCGCCACCGCTCAGGCCGGCCAGCACCATCTCCAGCCGCTGGCCGGCCGCGGTCTTGCGAGCGATCGGCTGGTCCGCGCGCATACGGCCGAGCGCGCGGGGGTCGTAGCTTGGCAGCACCGTGCTGAAGGGCGGGTGGCGCGCCTCGTTGGTGTGGTGCACGACCAGCTGCCGGACGGGTCCCTCGGCTGCTTTCCGCCACGCGCTCATGGCCTCTTCGCATTTCTTCGCCAGCCGGTCTTCCTGCTGTTTCCACCCGCGGCTGCCGACACGGCTCACGTCCCGCGACAGCCACCGGGGCAGTCGTGCGCTCAGCACCAGCGGACCCCCGAGCACCATCGTCAGCAGGGCCAGCACATCGGCCGACGACCAACTCACCCAATCCGGCCCCGGCACCGGCACCACTCCGGTCAGCACGAGAGCCGCGAGAACCATCGCGACTGCGGTGACGCGGACTTCCCGGCCGACGACCGGGGTCGGGATGCGATGCGCTTTCAGCTCCGGTCGAGCGGGCTCGTTGGTGGCCGCGTAAGCGCCGAAAGCCAGCACGAGGATGCCCACGCCCGCGACGATCCAGACTCCCTTCGACAGCACCGGGCCCGCGAACTCCTCGAAAGCCGTCCAGTACCGCCACAGCATCAGCAGGTACACCGTGACGAAGCCGGTGACCAACGGCCATCCCGCGCCACCGCGGGCCGGTACGCCGGTGAGCCTGCGACCCGCCCGCTCGACGGCCACGTAAATCGGGCGGAGCAGGGCGAAGCCGACGACCACGACGGCCACGGACACCCAGAAGTGGCCGGTGGGGCTCAAGGGCGCCTGGAGGAACTGCCAGAAGGCCACCGGACCGAGCACGCCGAGCGCGAGCGCGGCGCCGAGCGCCGCATGTGCCCTCTTGTCCCGGAGATCCGGCGGACCGGCCGGGGGTACGGGCGGGTGCCGGTGGGCCGACAGGGCTTGACGAGCGTCCTCGAGCGCGGCGGTCTCGCTCTTCACCTCACTGAGCAAAGCCGGCCAGTCGCCCGTCACCCTGGTGATCACGTCCGGGCGCAGCTCGCCGAGGTCGATCTCCGGACGTTTCCGGTCGAGCCGGCGCTCGAGGTCGTCGAGCACCTCGCCGGCCAGCTTGCCCAGCTCGTCGACGAGATCCTTCGGGGCCCTGCTGTCCGGGTTCCCGTGGTCACTCCGGGAACCGGAGCCGGTCTGTGGCGAAGCGGTCACGGAGCGGGATGGTAACGAACGTGAGCGTCCCGGCCGGGCGATATCGGCTTTTCGGTGACTCAGAACCGGCTGTCGTGGCGGGCTTCGGCCCAGGCCCGGTCCCACGCCGCGGAGTGGAAGCGGCCCACCGCGAACCGCGCGATTCCGTACAACCCCGCCAGGGACCCGGTGATCGCGACCCACAGCAGGATCGCCGCGAAGACTCCGTCCGCCGCCGAAGTGGCCGGCGAGAGCGGCTCGTTCGCCAGCTCGCCGCGCTGGTCCAGCCACACCGGCACGTGCGTGCCCGCCGAGCTGCCCGCGTCGGCGAGGACGTCGCCCGTGTGGCGGGCGCCGCGGGCGTCGAACCAGGCGGCCTGGACCGTCGTCCGGTCGGCCGGGGCTCCCGCGCCGTCGGTGCTGTAGGGCTGGTTGGGCGCCGCGGCCAGGGACACCGCCGTCGCCGGGTGCCGGGTCGTGCGTTCCTGCTCGGCGCGGGCGGTCTGCGACGCGTAGGTGTCGGACCCGAACGCCGCCGCGAACGGCAGCGCCAGCAGCGCGCCGGCGAAGACCAGCGCCAGCAGCGCGGCCTCGACGCGGTCGCCGAACCTGGTCAGCGGATTGCGGCCGGGGTGCAACCGGCGCCGGAACCGGGCGATCCGTCCGCTGGGCCCACGCATGCGCGACACACTCCTCCCGGAAACACTGCAACTGGGTAACAGTGTGCGCTCTAAGGCTCGCCTTTCTCTCGTGAATGGGATGGGGCCCACCTGTGAAACCCTGCACAACCACCCGGTCGCCCTAACTCGCCGCGATCGCCGACCACAACGCGTGAGCGATCTCCGGGCCGCAGACGTCGTCGTGACCGCGCACGAACCGGTCGGCCGGCAAGTTGTGCGGGACGCCCGGACGCCAACGGTATGTCCCGCTCACCGGTAACAGCTCGGCGGTGACGGCTTCGGGCGTCCGCTGCGCGCCGTGGCGGCCGATGCCGCCGTAGGAGCCGCCCACCAGCGTTTCCGCGATCGAGTAGGGGACGTCGGCAGCGGCGTCGTGGACGGTGTGCGTGATCAGGATCGGCCCGGTCACGACGTGCTCGTCGAGGACGGAGCGGAATTCACCGGGCTGCCCGTCGCCCCGGTCCGCAGCGAAGCCGTACTGCGAGACCATCGCCTGCAGCAACGTCACCGTGGCCGTTGAACCGGCCGGACGCGCGTTCGCCGCCGCCGTCACCACCCGGCCGCCGAAACCGTGTCCGGCGAGGTGGATCCGCAGGCCCGGCCGGGCGAGCGCGCCGAGCAGCGGAGCGAGGCCGTGCTCCCCCACCGTGCTCGCGCGGGCCTTGAGCTCGTAGTGCACCAAGTAGTCGAGCAGCCGCTCGGCCGCCGGTTTCGCGAGCCGGTCCATGACCGTGCCGCCGGGCAGGGAGAACAGCTGCGCCGACGCGTCTTCGTGGTCTTCGGCACCTCGGGTGGCCACGGAGAGCACGGCGGCGGCGAACGCCGTGCGCGCGGTCGCGCGGGCCGTCAGCGCCGGCACGAGGTCGGCGGCCGCGTCGATGGTGAGCCGTTCCCCGGGCCGGAGGTCCCGCAGCCGGTCCAGCCGCTCCGCGAGGTCGGCGCCGGGCGACTCGGGGGACGGCCACCGGACGCAGGCGAGCGCGACCCGGCGGCCGGGCACGTCGTCGCGTACCGAGCGCAGGGACTTGGCGAGCGCGGCGCAGAGCCGGTGACTCCAGCCGTGGCAGAGCACGAGCAGATCGGTGGCTTCGACGGCGATCGCCCGCACGCCCACACCCCGGTCGCCGACGAGCTCGCCCGCCCGGCCGAACTCGACTTCGGCGGCCGGGAAACCGCACAGCTGCACGGTGGTCCTCCTCGGGCGACGACTCCCCGGGAAGTCGCCCGCGGCGCGGCGGCCGTTACGTCAGAGCCAGTCGTCGGGACGCGGCCAGGGCATCAGCGCCGCGAGCGCGTCGCGGGCCGGCTCGGTGACCGCGTACCGGCCCCGGTGGAACAGCAGCGGCCGGGCGTCCGACGGCGTGCCGAGCGCCGTCACCCGGCCGATCACGACGTAGTGGTCGCCCGCCTCGTGCACGGCTTCCAGTTCGCAGTCGATCCAGGTGAGCGCGCCGTCGAGCAGCGGGGCCCCGGACGGCGCGGGCGTCCAGCCGACCCGCGCGAACTTGTCCTCACCACGGGCCCCGAACACCGCGCTGACCTCCTGCTGGTCCTCGGCCAGGACGTTGACCGCGAACCGGCCCGCCGCGGCGAGCACCGGCCAGGTCCGCGACGTGCGGGCCGGGCAGAACAGCACCAGCGGCGGGTCGAGCGACAGGGCGGCGAACGACTGGCAGGCGAACCCGGCGAGGGTGTCGCCGTCCCGGCCGGTGACCACGGTGACGCCCGTGCAGAAGTGCCCGAGGACGCTGCGGAACCCGGCCTGGTCGACCACCACCGAAGTCATGCGCCGGGCGGCCGTGCACCGACCGAGAAGTCGTGGCCCCACAGGGACACCGCGGTGCTCTCGCGGGCGATCCAGTTGTCGTCGTCGACCTGGCGGCCTTCGCAGCCGAACTCGACGTCGAAACCGCCGGGGGTCTTCATGTAGAACGACAGCATCAGGTCGTTGACGTGCCGGCCGAGCGTGGCCGACATCGGCACCTTCCGCCGGATCGCGCGGTCGAGGCACAGGCCGACGTCGTCGGTGTTCTCCACCTCGACCATCAGGTGCACGATCCCGCTCGGCGTCGGCATCGGCAGGAACGCCAGGCTGTGGTGGCGGGGGTTGCAGCCGAAGAACCGCAGCCACGCGGGCGGGCCGTCGGCGGGCCGGCCGAGCATCTGCGGCGGCAGGCGCATCGAGTCGCGCAGCCGGAAGCCGAGGACGTCACGGTAGAACCGCAGCGACGCTTCGTCGTCCTTTGTGGACAAGACGACGTGGCCGAGACCCTGCTCGCCGGTGACGAACGTGTGGCCGTACGGGCTCACGACGCGCCGGTGCTGCAGCGCGACGCCGTGGAACACCTCCTGGGTGTTGCCGGACGGGTCCTCGAAGCTGATCAGCTCGTCGACGCGGCGGTCGGCCAGCTCGTCCGGAGTGCCCTCCTTGTACGGCACCGCGGCACCGTCCAACCGCGACCGGAGCTCGGCGAGCTCGCCCGCGTTCGCGACCTCCCAGCCGGTGACGACCAGCCGGTCCGCGGACCCGGGCGAGATGACCAGCCGCGCGGGAAAGTCGTCCATGCGCAGGTAAAGCGCTTCGGAGTTGGTGCCCTTGCCTTCGACCATGCCGAGCACCTTGAGCCCGTACTCGCGCCACGCGGCCATGTCGGTGGCTTCGATGCGGAGGTAGCCCAGTGACCGGATGCCCATCAGGAACTCCCGAGGAAGTCGAGGGCCAGCCGGTTGAACTCGTCGAACTTCTCCAGCTGGGCCCAGTGCCCGCAGCCGCCGAACACGTGCAGCTGCGCGCGCGGAATCGTCTTGAGCGCCACGAGTGCCCCGTCGAGGGGGTTGACGCGGTCCTCGCGGCCCCAGATCAGGAGCACGCGCTGGCGGAGGCGGTGGGCTTCGCGCCAGAGCATGCCTTCTTCGTAGGTGTCAGGCTGGGCGAAGGACATCCCCATCGCCCGCATCGCGGCCAGGGACTCCGGCGTGTTCGCCGCGGCGAAGCGGTCGTCGATCAGCTCGTCGGTGATCAGCCCCTGGTCGTGGACCATGATGCGCAGGAAGGCTTCCATGCGTTCCCGGCTGGGTTTCGCGGCGAACTTGCCGAGGTTCTTGACGCCTTCGGTGGGGTCGGGCGCGAAGACGTTGACGCTCAGCCCGCCGGGTCCCATGAGCACCAGCCGCCCGGCCCGCTTCCCGTGGTTCAAGGCGAGCCGGACCGCGGCCCCGCCCCCCAGGGAGTTGCCGATGAAATGGGCGCGCTCGACGCCGAGGGCGTCCATCAGGCCGACGACGGCGTCCGCGCTGTGGCGGAAGTACTGCGGGTGCTCGGCCGGCTTGTCCGAGCGCCCGAAGCCGGGCTGGTCGACGGCGATCGTGCGGTAGTGCTTGGCGAACTCCGGCAGGTTGCGCCCGAAGTTGCTCCACGCCGACGCGCCGGGCCCGCCGCCGTGCAGCAGGATCACGGTCTCGGCGTGTTCGGCGCCGGCTTCGTGGTAGTGCAGCTTCAGCGAGCCCGCCTGGACGTACTTCCCTTCCGGACCGGCCATCAGTACATCGCGTTCTCGACGGGGAGCCCGAAGACCCCGGTGCCGAACATGACGTACGCGCGCTCGGCGTCGTTGGCCGCGTGGACCCGGCCGGCGTGCGCGTCGCGCCAGAAGCGCTGGATCGGCGTGCCGCGCTGGATCGCGCGGCCGCCGGAGTTCTCGAAGAGCCGGTCGATCGCGGAGATCGCGCGTTCGGTGCCGCGCACCTGGTCACGCCGGACACGCAGGCGCAGGTCGGACGGCAGCCGTTCCTCGCGCTTGGCCAGTTCGTAGAGCTCGTCGATGTTGCGCGTCAGCTGCAGCCACGCGGCGTCGATCTCGCTGGCGGCTTCGGCTATCCGCACCTTGGCGAACGGGTCCTCTTTGGACTGCTCGCCGGCGTACGCGGCCCGCACGCGCTTGCGCTGGTGCTCGACGTGCGCGTCGTAGGCACCCTGCGCCATGCCGATGATGGGTGCCGTGATCGTGCTGGGGTGCACCGAACCGTAGGGCAGCCGGTACAGCGGCCCGGGGTTGACGGCCTGGCCGGGCACCTTGCACTTGGACGTCGCGATGAAGCTCAGCGCGCGGTGCTGCGGGATGAAGACGTCCTCGACGACGATGTCGTTCGAGCCGGTGCCACGCAGGCCGACGGTGTCCCAGACGTCCACGATGGTGTAGTCCGCGATGGGCAGGAGATACGTGCAGAAGTCGACCGGCTTGCCGCCGGAGAACGCGGGTCCCCCGAGCAGCACCCACGTGCAGTGACCGGAGCCGGAGGAGAAGCTCCAGCGGCCCGACAGCCGGTAGCCGCCTTCGACGACCTCCGCCTTGCCCATCGGGGCGTACGACGAGGAGATCCGCACGTCCTCGTCCTCGCCCCAGACCTCCTGCTGGGCCTGCGCGTCGAACAGCGCCACGTGCCACGGGTGGACGCCGAGGATGGAGGCGACCCAGCCGGTGGACCCGCACGCGCTCGCGATCAGCTTCACCGCGGTGTAGAAGCTCACCGGGTCGGCTTCGAAGCCGCCGTAGGGCTTCGGTTGCAGCAGCTTGAAGAACCCGGTCTCCTGCAGGGCCTTGACGGACTCCTCGGGGACGTTTCGCGCGTCCTCGGTGTCCTGGGCCCGTTCCCGCAGGACCGGCAGGAGGTCCCGGACCCCGGCGATCACCTGCTCGCTCATGCGCAGTCCTCTCTCGTTTCGCTACCACCGAAGACTAGAACACGTTCTCGTTTTTGTCGAGAACGCCCTGCGCCAGAGCGCTGTTGATCCCCGCCCTGCGGCCGGAAAACACGCAGTCGGCCAGCGAGAGCCCGCTGACGTAGGACCTGGAACAGATTCCCACGGCGGTGCGGCCGGCGGCGTACAGCCCGGCGATCGGCTCCCCCGCCGTGCTCCGCACCGCGCCGGTGTCCTCGTCGACGACCAAGCCGCCGAGGGTGAGCATCGGCGTGGGGTAACCGAGGTTGGGCCGTACCGAGATGTCGATGAGCGAGAACGGCGGGTGCTCCAGCCGCCGCCGGAACTCGGCGGGCTTGCCCATCGGGTCTTCGTCGCCGTGGTACGCCTCGACGCTCGCCCGCAGGCCCTCGGCGTCGACCCCGGCTTTGCGCGCCACCTCGTCCAGCGTGGAGCCGAGCACGCGGCCGCGGCGCAGCAGGTACCGCAGCTGAAGCCATTGGAACCACTGGCTTTGCTTCCGGCCGTCCCGGCGGGCCTCCGCCACGATCGAGGCGTCGACGAGCAGCCAGCCCTTGCTGCCGTGCTCCTCGATGAGCTTCTCGCCGACCGCGGCACCGTACCGCGACTCGTCGATGACCCGCTTCCCCTCGGCGTCGACGATGATCCCGCCGAGGAACGCGCTGGGCGGCGTGACGAACCGCCACGCGGAGATCCGGCCCAGCTCGCCGGTCGCACCGCCGGCCTCGACGCCCATCCGGATACCCGAGCCGTCGTCGGCGGACGTGCCGAGAGGGAGCCCGCCGCGGTACCGCGGCGCGTGCTCGCGCACCATCTCACGGTCGGCGATGAACCCGCCCGCGGCGAGGACGACCCCGCGCCGGGCGGAAATCCGCAGCTCACGGCCGTGACTGCGCTCGAAGCGCTCGACCCGGCGGTGCAGCGACTTGCGCAACGCGGGCACGTAGATGCCCGGCTTCGCGGCGTACTGCGCGAAGCGCTGGTGCCGGGCCCGCACCCACGCGGGCGCGTCGCCGAGCGAGTCGGCGACGAGGCCGGTGACGCGCCCTTCGCCGTCGCGGACCAGGGCCCGCGCGGTGGTCTGCGTCAGCACGCGGATGCCGCGCTTGCGGACAGCCTCCTCGAGGCGCGCCATCAGCATCTTCCCCGAGGTCCCAGGCCCCTTGACGCGGTGGCCGCGCGGAGCCGGTTCCGCCGCGTCGCGGAAGCCGCCGGCGGCTTCGCTGCCGGAGTAGTAGAGGTAGTGCTCGTCGCTCGGGTACGACGTCTTGTACGGGCAGAGACTGCCTTCGAACGGCACGCCGTTGGTCTCCAGCCAGGTGATCATCTCGCGGCTGCCCTCGCAGAACCGCATCAACGTCTTCTCGGACACGACGTCGCCGGCCTCGAGCCGCAGGTAGGCGTACATCGCGTCGACGGAGTCGTCGACACCCGCGTCGAGCTGCTGGCGCGTGCCGCCGCCCGCGTAGACGACGCCACCGCTGACCGCGCTGGCGCCCCCACCGGCGAAGCGTTCGACGATGACGACGTCCGCGCCCGCGTCGGCCGCTTCCAGGGCGGCACAGGCGCCGGCCGCCCCGAACCCCACGATCACCACGTCCGCGACGAGTTCGTCCATGGTCACCACCCTAGAACTGGAACACGTTCTCGTCTATGGTGGCCGAAAGCGACTCTCAACTGGATACTCTTCTTGTGGAACACGTTACCGATATGGCCGAAAAGCAGGCGGACACGGACCGGCGGCTACCCGCTCACGGGCAGCCTTTCCGCCGTGGCTGTCGGCCGGATCGGTAACCATGGATACAGCAGGTGAGGTGGCATGAGCGAGCAGTTCGACGTCGTCGTCGTCGGCAGTGGCGCCGCCGGGATGACCGCCGCGCTGGCCGCGGCCAAAGCCGGTCTGAGCGTCGTTGTCCTCGAGAAGGCGGCCCGCTTCGGCGGCTCGACCGCTCGCTCCGGCGGCGGGGTCTGGCTGCCGGGCAACCACGCGCTGCGCGCCGCCGGGATCGACGAACCACCCGAACGGGCCCGCGAGTACCTGGCCTCGATCGTCGGTGACGTCGTCCCGGCCGTCCGGCGCGACACGTTCCTCGACCACGGTCCCGAGGTGCTGAAGTTCGTCTGCGACCACACGCCGCTGAAGTTCCGCTGGGTCCGCGACTACAGCGACTACCACCCCGAAGCCCCGGGCGGACGCCCCGGTGGCCGGTCGGTCGAGCCGATGGCCTTCGACGGCAAGCTGCTCGGCGACGACCTGGCCCACCTCGAACCGCCGTACAGCGCTCCCCCGCTCGGCGTGCCCATCACCCAGGCGGACTACCGCTGGCTGAGCCTGCTGGCCCGGCACCCGCGCGGCGCCGTCCGGGTGCTGTCGCTCGGCGCCCAGTGGCTGGCCGGGAAGCTGCGCGGGCAGCGGCTGCTGAGCATGGGGCAAGCGCTTGCGGCCGGCCTGCGGGTGGGCCTGACCAGGGCGGGCGTCGACGTCCGGCTGAACACCCCGCTGGTCGACCTGCACCTCGAGGACGACCGCGTCACCGGCGTCGTCACCGCGACGGGAGTCGTCCGAGCCCGGCGGGGCGTGATCCTGGCCAGCGGCGGGTTCGAGCAGAACCTCGAGATGCGCGAGAAGTACCAGCGCGCGCCGATCGGCACCGACTGGACCGTCGGCGCGGCCGCCAACACCGGCGACGGCATCACCGCCGGCCTCAAGCTGGGTGCGGCCCTCGACCTGATGGACGACGCCTGGTGGGGCCCGTCGCTGCCGCTCACCGGCGGTCCCTGGTTCGCGCTGGCCGAACGCTCGCGGCCGCGCTGCATCATGGTCGACGCCCGCGGCGAGCGGTTCGTCAACGAGTCGGCGCCCTACGTCGAAGCCGTGCACGCGATGTACGGCGAAGGTGACGGGCCGGGCGAGCACATCCCGACCTGGCTCGTGTTCGACCAGCGCTACAAGGACCGGTACATGTTCACCGGCGTCGGGCCGCGCCAGCCGCTGCCCGGGCGCTGGTTCAAGGCCGGGATCGCGGTGAAGTCCGGCTCACTGGCCGGGCTGGCCACGAAGATGGACGTCCCGCCGGACGGTCTGCAAGCGACCGTCGAGCGCTTCAACGGCTTCGCCCGCAACGGCGTCGACGAAGACTTCCAGCGCGGCGTCAGCAAGTACGACCACTACTACGGCGACCCGCGCAACAAACCCAACCCCAGCCTCGGCCCGCTCGACAAGGCGCCCTACTACGCGGTGAAGATCGTGCCGGGCGACCTGGGGACCAAAGGCGGCCTGCGCACCGACGAGCACGCGCAGGTCCTGCGCGAAGACGGCTCCGCCGTGCCGGGCCTCTACGCCGCGGGCAACGTCAGCGCGGCCGTGATGGGCCGGACGTACGCCGGGCCGGGCGCGACCATCGGTCCCGCCATGGTGTTCGGCTACCTTGCGGCGACGCGGCTGGCGCACGAAGATCAGGGGACCACGGGAGGCGAGCGATGACGCAGGAGTCCGTACGCACCATCTACGCCGGTGAGCCGCCGACCCGCTACGCGCGCGGCTGGCACTGTCTCGGCCTGGCGAAGAACTTCCGCGACGGGAAACCCCACGCGGTCACGGCGTTCGGCACGAAGCTGGTGGTGTTCGCCGACTCTCACGGAGAGCTGAACGTCCTCGACGGCTACTGCCGGCACATGGGCGGCGACCTCACCCAGGGCACCGTCAAGGGCGACGAGGTCGCGTGCCCGTTCCACGACTGGCGCTGGAACGGCAAGGGCAAGTGCGTCTCGATCCCCTACGCCAAGCGGGTTCCGCTGCGCGCGCGGACGCGGTCGTGGACGGCGTCGGAGCAGAACGGCCAGCTCATGGTCTGGCACGACCCGGAAGGCAACCCGCCGCCGGAGGAACTGGCGATCCCGCACATCGAAGCCGCCGACAGCTCCGAGTGGAGCAACTGGACGTGGGACTCGATCTTCATCGACGGCTCCAACTGCCGCGAGATCATCGACAACGTCGTCGACATGGCGCACTTCTTCTACATCCACTACGCCTACCCGACGTACTTCAAGAACGTCTTCGAAGGCCACATCGCGACGCAGTACCTCAACACCAAGGGCCGCCCGGACATGGGCATGGCGTCCAACTACGGCGGCGAGGACAACCTGCTGCGGTCGGAGGCGTCGTACTTCGGGCCGTCCTACATGATCAACAAGCTGGTGAACTCGTTCCAGGGCTACGAGATCGAAAGCGTGCTCATCAACTGCCACTACCCCGTGACGCCGACGTCGTTCGTGCTGCAGTACGGGATGAAGGTCAAGAAGCAGAACGGGCTGACCGACGAGCACGCGGACAAGATCGCGGCGAAGCTCGCCAAGGGCATCGGCGCCGGGTTCCTGCAGGACGTCGAGATCTGGAAGCACAAGACGCAGATCGACAACCCGCTGCTGTGCGAAGAGGACGGTCCGGTCTACCAGCTTCGCCGCTGGTACCAGCAGTTCTACGTCGACGTCGCCGACGTCACCGAGGACATGACCCGGCGGTTCGAGTTCGAAGTGGACACTTCGAAGGCCAACGAGGCGTGGGCGGCCGAGGTGGCGGAGAACCTGGCCCGCCAGAAGACCGAGGCGGAAGTGTGACCACCGCCGAGACCGCCGAGTTCCTGTCGGGCGGGCTGCGGCCGCACGAGTGCCGCAGCTGCGGGACGTGCGTGCTCGTGAAGAAGAACAGCATCCAGCACACGAGCATCCAGTGGACGTCCTCACCGGCGGAGACGTGCCCGGTGTTCGCCGACGCGGACGGGCCGTCGGCGCTGCTCGACACGTGCCCGAAGCTGGCGGACAGCATCGGCGACGCGGTGCGCGACGGCACGCTGGCGGTGGCCGATGGCTGAGCGGGTCTACACGCTGACGGTCGCCGACGTCGTCGTCGAAACGCCGGACGCGCGGTCGGTGGTGTTCGAGATCCCGGCCGAGCACGCCGAGGCGTTCCGGTATTCCGCCGGCCAGTTCCTGACGGTGAAGATCCCCAGCGACCGGACCGGTTCGGTCGCCCGGTGCTACTCGCTGTCGAGCGCGCCGCACGAGAACCGCGTGCAGGTGACGGTCAAGCGCACCGACGGCGGGTACGGGTCGAGCTGGGTCTGCTCGTCGCTTCGCCCGGGGATGACCGTGGACGTCCTGGCGCCCGCGGGGGTGTTCTGCCCGGCGTCGGTGGACGAGGACTTCCTGCTGTTCGCCGGCGGCAGCGGGATCACGCCGGTGATGGCGATCCTGAAGACGGCGCTGGAGCAGGGCTCCGGCCGGGTCGTGCTGGTCTACGCGAACCGCGACGAAAGCTCGGTGATCTTCGCGAGCGAGCTGGCGTCGCTGGCGAAGCGCTACGGAGACCGCCTGGTCGTCGTGCACTGGCTGGAGAGCGTGCAGGGGCTGCCGGACGTCTCGCAGCTGCGCGGGCTGGCCACGGCGTACACGTCTCACGAGGCCTTCCTGTGCGGGCCGGCGCCGTTCATGGCGGCCGCGCGCGAGGCGCTCGGCCAGCTCGGCGTGCCGCGGGACCGGGTGCACGTCGAGAAGTTCACGTCGCTGACGGGCAACCCGTTCGAAGAAGTCCCCGTCGAGGAGGAGCCGGCGTCGGACGAGGCGCCGGCGTCGCTGACCGTTTCGCTGGACGGCGACACGCGCTCGATGGCCTGGCCGCGGCGGCGGAAGCTGCTCGACCACCTGCTGGAGGCGGGGATGGACGCGCCGTACTCGTGCCGCGAGGGACAATGCAGTGCGTGTGCGTGCCGGGTCGTGTCGGGTGAGGTGAAGATGCTGCACAACGAGGTCCTGGACGCCGAGGACATCGCGGACGGCATCGTGCTGGCCTGCCAGTCGCTGCCGGTCACCGACGACGTCTCGATCAGCTACGAATAGGAGTTTCCGCGTGCCCATCGATCCCGCGGTCGCCATCGGCGCCGAGATCGGCGAGGTGAACTTCGCCTGGACGTCGTCGGACGTGCTGCTCTACCACCTGGCGCTGGGGGCCGGCCCCGAGGAGCTGCGCTACACCTATGAGCAGGACTTGGTGGTGCTGCCGACGTTCGCGACGGTCGCGGCGAACCTGCGGGTCTTCGAGCCGCCGGCGCTGTCGTTCCCGGGCGTGGAGATCGACCTGGCGAAGGTGCTGCACGGCAAGCAGGAGATCACCCTGCACCGGCCGATCCCGACGTCGGGGAAGGCGGTGGCCCGCTCGCGGATCGCGGACGTGTACGACAAGGGCAAGGCCGCGGTGGTGATCCAGGAGGTTTCGGTCACGTCGTCGTCAGGGGATCCACTGTGGACGGCCCGGTCGAGCATCTTCGCCCGCGGTGAAGGGGGTTTCGGCGGCTCGCGGGGTCCGTCGGATCGCATCGAGTGGCCTTCGCACGAGCCGGACTTCGTTTTCGAGACGCCGACGCTGCCGCAGCAGGCGCTGCTGTACCGGCTGTGCGGCGACCGCAACCCGCTGCACGCGGACCCGGCGTTCGCCGCGGCGGCCGGGTTCCCGAAGCCGATCCTGCACGGGCTGTGCACGTACGGGATCGTGGCGCGGGTGCTGGTGAACGAGTTCCTGGACGGCGACCCGGCGCGGGTGGCGTCGTTCGCGACGAAGTTCGCCGGTGTCGTGTTCCCGGGCGAGACGCTGCGGATCCGGGTGTGGCGCTCGTCCGACCGGCTGCTCGTGACGACGACGGCGGTGGAGCGCGACGACGCGCCGGTGCTGGCGGACACGGTGCTGGTGCCCACTTCGTGAGAGTGTCCCGGCGGTCGCCCGCTAACGTGGAGGGGTGACTTCGGAATACTTCGTGGTGCGGGGCACGGTCGAGCCGGGCGACCAGCGGGGCCGGGAGCTGGGCTTTCCCACGGCCAACATCGCACTGGGCGACCAGGCGGGCTCCGTGGGCGACGGGGTGTGGGCGGGCTGGGTGGGCCGGGCCGACGGTTCGCGCGTCCCGGCGGCGATCTCGGTCGGCCGCCGCCCGACGTACTACGGAGCGGACGGCTACCGGCTGCTGGAGGCCCACCTGCTGGACTTCACGGGCGACCTGTACGGCGAGACGCTGGTGGTGTGGCTGGGGTCCCACCTGCGCGACCAGCAGGCGTACGCCTCGGCGGAGGACCTGATCACAGCGCTGAAGAGCGACATCGCGGCGGCCGCCCAGTGGACGGCCGCCCACCCGGCGGCCTCGCTGCCGGCCGCCGGCGAAAGCCCCCTGGGCGAGGTCCGCCGAGTCGAAGGCTGAGAGCGCCGAGCCTCCACTCGGCGCGATGCCCCTCCAAACACACACGATGCCCCTCCAAACACACGCGATACCCCTCCAAACACACGCGATACCCCTCCAAACACACGCGATACCCCTCCAAACACACGCGATACCCCTCCAGACACACGCGATACCCCTCAGCGCACGCGAGATCCGCGCCGGATCACGCGAGTTCCGGCCCTGATCACACGAGTTCCGGGCGCTCACCATCCGAACTCCGGCGGACCGCGGGCTGGCGAGCGCGGCCTCTCACCCGGCCGGGCGTGGGGGGGGGGGGGGGGGGGGGGGGAGGTGGGGGGGGGGGGGGGGGGGGGGGGGGGGGGGGGGGGAAAAAAAAAGAGGGGCGA
>NZ_JBVHUL010000005.1:7645-355216 GCF_055565395.1 Amycolatopsis sp. NPDC028719 | reverse complement strand
GGGAAAAGGGGGGTGGAGAGATTGCCCTCTCACTTGGCGGGGTGTAGGAAGGGGCCTGTTGGGGACCTCTGGCGCAAGGGGGTCATTCCCGGTACCCGGCCCAGGCTCACAAAGCCGAGGTCAGCAGCATGTATCCCATCCCGGCTCCCATCACGGCCCGGCAGACCGCGCGCGAAGCCTGCCCGGGCCCGCCCGCGGCGACCGCCGACCCGCGCACCACGATCACCCCCGCGCGGGCCGCGTCGAGCACGAAGTAGCCCGCCGCCGCCACCGCGACCAGCGGCAACGCCAGCCGTGCGTCCATGGCCGACATCGTCAGCCACGGACCGTGCGCCATGCCGCCATGGGGCATCGCCGTCACCATGTAGAGCATCGCCGCCGCCGACAGCGCGTGGTGGGCGCAGGCCCGGTTCCGCCACCAGGCCACCGCGAACCAGCCCGCCGTCAGCACCAGCACCGCCTGCCAGCCCGCCGCCGGGATGGGGCCGCCGACCGGCGACACCATCGCCACCATCGCGACCACCAGCAGCAGCTCGGCCAGATCACCGTGGCGGACGCCGGGGCCCAGCCGCCGGTAGTCGAGGCGGACGAGCCGCAGCACGCACGGCAGTGCCAGCGCTGCGAACACCGCGGTGAGCGCCCAGTCGACGACCATCGCCTCACTCTCCGTCGTGGAAGGTGTCTCCACCGTGACATCCACGACGGCCGGGCACCAGCCGTCAATGAGGTGACGCCTCAGTCACCCGTCAGGACGAGGCCGCTCGTCGGCACGCCCGTCCCCGCCGTGACCAGCACCCGCGCCGCGCCGGCGACCTGGTTGACCGCCGTGCCGCGAATCTGCCGGACGCCCTCCGCGATGCCGTTCATGCCGTGGATGTACGCCTCGCCGAGCTGGCCGCCGTGCGGGTTGAGCGGCAACGCGCCGTCGAGCTCCAGCGCGCCGTCGGCGATGAAGTCTTTCGCCTCCCCGCGGCCGCAGAACCCCAGTTCCTCCAGCTGCATCAGCACGTACGGCGTGAAGTGGTCGTACAGCACGGCGACGTCCACATCGGACGGTCCGAGCCCGGACTGGTCCCACAGCTGCCGCCCGACGACGCCCATCTCGGGCAGCGCGGCCAGGTCGTCGCGGTAGTAGCTGGTCATCACGTACTGGTCCGGCCCGCTCCCCTGCGCCGCCGCCGCGATCACCGCCGGCGCCCGGGCGAGCTCACGCGCCCGCTCGACACTGGTGACGACCAGCGCCACCCCGCCGTCGCTCTCCTGGCAGCAGTCGAGCAGGTGCAGCGGCTCGGCCACCCAGCGCGACGACTGGTGCTCCGCCAGGGTGATCGGCCGCTCGTGGAACCACGCGTTCGGGTTGGTCGCCGCGTGCTTGCGGTCGATGACGGCGACCCGGCCGAAGTCCTCGCTCGTCGCGCCGTAGTCGTGCAGGTAGCGCTGGGCGACCATGGCCACCGTCGCCGCCGGGGTCGCGATGCCCATCGGGTAGTGGAACGCGTTGTCGACGCCGGACGAGTTGACCTGCCCCGCCGCGGCCGAGGACACCTGGCCGAACCGCATGCCCGACCGTTCGTTGAACGCCCGGTAGGCGACGACGACGTCCGCGACGCCGGTCGCCACCGCCATCGCGGCCTGCTGCACGGTCGCCGCCGCCGCGCCGCCGCCGTAGTGGATGCGGCTGAAGAACTTCAGTTCGGGGATGCCCAGCTCGCGGGCCACCGCGATCTCGGCGTTGCCGTCCATCGTGAACGACACCAGTCCGTCCACATCGGACGATACCAGTCCGGCGTCCGCCAAGGCGTGGGAGATGCATTCCGCCGCCAGCCGGAGTTCGGTGCGCCCGGAGTCCTTCGAGAACTCCGTCGCGCCGATCCCGGCGATCGCGGCCTTGCCCGAGAGCGTCACGGCAGCGTCACCTCCACCGTCCCGGCGACGTGCTCGCCGAGCGAGTCCACTCCGGACACCGAGATCACGACGTCGTTGCCCGCACGGGAAACCACGCGGCCGGTGAACGTCAGCGTGTCGTAGGCGTAGCACGGCACGCCGAGCCGGATCTTGATCGACCGGATCAGCGCGTCCGGCCCGGCCCACGCCGACACGAACCGCTGCACCAGGCCGGTGTCGGTGAGGATGTTGAGGAAGATGTCCTTCGACCCGCGCGCCACGGCCGCATCGCGGTCGTGATGCACGTCCTGGAAGTCGCGGGTGGCCAGGGCGGTGCTGACGACGAACGTCGGCGTCGCCTCGATCGTCAGCGGCGGCAGCTCGGTCCCCTCCGTGACGGTCATCGCGCCACCTTCCAGGCCGGCAGCGTCAGGTCGTCGTCCACGTGGACGAACGCCGCCACCACCGGCAGTCCGATGTGGACCTCCTCGGGTGACGCGTCCAGCAGTTCGGCCATCACGCGGACCCCTTCTTCCAGCTCCACCAGCGCCACCACGAACGGGAGGTCCTTGCCCGGCACCGGCGGGTGGTGGTGCACGACATAGGAGAACACGGTGCCCCACCCGCCGGCGACGACGTAGTCCGGCTTCGCGTCCAGCGAACCGTCGGGCGGCATCGGCCCGGGCGGATGCCGCAGGGTCTCGCCCCAGCGCTGGATCCGCAGCTCGCCTTCGCGAAGGCCGTCCCAGAAGAACTCGGTGTCGCGGCTGATCACCGGCCGCAGCACCGGCGCCGGCGGCGACGGCGGCGGCGGCGGCGGGGCGGGCGGCCGGAACTTGAGCACGCGGAACATCATCTCCGCGACGGCGTCGTCCCCGACGTACCACCGCGCCCGCGTGGTGACGAACCAGCCCTCCCCCAGCGCGGTCTTCTTGGGGCCGACGACGTTTTCCAGCGCCGTCCGCACCTCGACCTGTTCGCCGGGACGCAGGTAGCGGTGGTAGGTCTGCTCCGAGTTCGTCGCGACGACGGACGTGAACCCGGCTTCGTCCAGCAGCTCCATCATCAGGCCGAGCGGGTCGTCGGTCCCGCGCGGGACGTTCAGGCCGCCCATCGTCCACACCTGAGCCATCGCGGGCGGCGCGACCAGTCCCTTGTGGACGCTCCGCGCGGCGAACTCCGGGTCGGTGTAGACGGGGTTGCCGTCCCCGATCGCCTCGACCCAGTTGTTCACCATGGCCTGGTTCACCGGGTCGCGCGCGAGCCGCGGCGCGCACTCGCCGCGGGCGGCGACCTTCTCGGCGGCTTCGATGATGTCCTGGTCGTTCATCGCGGCACCCTCGGCAGGCCCAGGCCGATCGAGGCGATCAGCTCCCGTTGGATTTCGCTGACCCCGCCGCCGAACGTCAGCACGATGTTGCGTTTCGCGGCGACGTCGAGCCATTCCGCCAGCTCGGCGGTGTCCGGATCGGCCAGGTCGCCGTGGCGCCCGACCAGCTCCTCCAGGTTCCGGCCGATCCGCTGGATGACCTCGGAGCTGAACACCTTGGTCGCCGACGCGTCGGCGACGGCCACCGGCGCGCTCGCCGAGGACACCGCGACCTGCCAGTTCAGCAGCTCGTTCACCCGCGTCACCGCCAGGGTCTCGGCCAGCACGGCCCGGACGTCGGCGAGGTCGAGCAGGCCGTGCGCGGCCGCCCAGGCGCGGACGCGGTCGTACAGCCCGCCGATCCGCCCGGCCGGGCCGAGCATGACGCGCTCGTGGTTGAGCTGCGTCGTGATCAGCCGCCAGCCTTCGTTCTCCTTGCCCACCAATCGGTTCACCGGCACCCGGACGTCCGAATAGTAGGTCGCGTTGACGTGGTGGGCACCGTCGCAGGTGATGATCGGCGTCCACGAGTAACCAGGATCGCTCGTGTCCATGATGAGGATCGAGATGCCCTTGTGCCGTGGTGCGTCCGGCGCGGTCCGGACGGCGAGCCAGATGTAGTCGGCGTCGTGGCCGCCGGTGGTGAAGATCTTCTGGCCGTTGACGACGTATTCGTCGCCGTCGCGCACCGCCGTCGTCCGCAACGCGGCGAGGTCGGTGCCGGCCTCCGGCTCGGTGTAGCCGATCGCGAAGTGGATCTCCCCGGCCAGGATCTTGGGCAGGAAGAAGGACTTCTGCTCGTCCGTGCCGTACTGCTGCAGCGTGGGCCCGACGGTCTGGAGCGTCACCGACGGCAGCTGGACGTCGGCGCGCACGGCCTCGTCGACGAACAGGTGCTGTTCGATCTCGCCGAAGCCCTGCCCGCCGTACTCGGCCGGCCAGCCGACGCCGAGCCGGCCGTCGCGGCCCATCCGCCGGACGATCTCGCGGAACACCGGCCCGTGCCGCTCGCGCAGCATCGCCTGGCGTTCCTCGGGGCTGACCAGGCCCGCGAAGTAGGCGCGCAGTTCGGCGCGCAGCGCTTTCTGCGCCGCGGTCAGTTCGACGTGCATCCGCGCACCCCCGCCACTCGTTCGCCGAGCCTGCCGAGCCGGTGCGCGGCGCCGCCGAGCGTCCGGCCGAGGTCCTTCACCGCCGACGAATACCGGTGCAGGGGATACGTTTCGTCGACACCGATCCCGCCGTGCAGGTGGTGGCAGGTCGCAAGGGCCTGGGGTGCCTCTTCGGCGAGCCAGTAGGCGGCGACGTCGAGTTCGGCGTCCGCGTCCAGGCCGGCCGCGAGCCGCCACACCGCGGACGTCACGGCCAGGTGCACGGTCCGCGAGGCGACGTAGACGTCGGCGATCTGCCCGGCCACCGCCTGGAACGTCGCGAGGGGCCGGCCGAACTGGACGCGTTCGCCGACGTGCTCGACCGTCAGGGCGAGGGCGCCGGCCAGGAGGCCGTCGCCGACCGCCAGCGCGCCGGCCAGCGCGAGGCGGTGCAGCGCTTCGACGGCGCCCCGGTCGAACAGGAGGTCCGTCTCCTCGACGGCGACGTCGGCCAGCCGCACGGTGTACTCGGGCGTGCCGGCCGAGGTGGGGGTCCGCACGAGCGTGACGCCGTCGGCGTGCGGGTCGACCAGGTAGACGGCGGTGCCGTGGGGCGTGGACACCGGCGTGAGGATCCTGGTGGCTTCGCTCGCGTACGGGACGGCGGTCTTCACGCCGGTGAGCAGCCACTTCCCGTTACCGGGGCGCGCGGTTGTCGCGGGCTCGGCGGCGAGCGGGGCGGACGGTTCGTGCAGGGCCGCGGTGAGCAGCGCCTCCCCCGCGGCGACCGGCGGCAGGAGGTCCGCGCGCTGCTGGGGCGTGCCGAGGGTTTCGACCGGCAGGACCCCCAGCGCCAGGGCGGCGTAGGCGGGCACCGGCGCGGCGGCGCGGCCGACCTCGGTGAGAACCTGCGCGATCTCCGCGATGCCCAGGCCGTCACCCTCCAGATCGGGCGGCAGCGCGAGGGCGAGCAGGCCCGAGGACGCGAGCGCGCGCCACGGAGCGTCGTCCACCACCCGCTTCGGGGCGTCCGTGGGGGCGGAGCCCCCCGGGCGGGGCCCGGGGGGCTCCGCCCCGAAATCACCGAGCACCTTCGCGGCGAGGGCGGCGATCTCCGTCTGCGTATCGTCAAGGGTGAAGTCCACGCCCGTCCCTCCGGGTTCGGCGCAATACTGAAACCTGTTCTAGTCTTAACCGGAAAGGGCCAGTACGGCAACCCCCGGCGGAGGACCTGGATGGCGGTGACCGAACGCGGCGGCGCGCGCCGCCGGCGGATCACCGTGCCGCCGACCGCGGGTGTGCCCGAGCCGGTCCCCCTCGACCTGCCCGGGCGCGGCCGGACGGTGGTCACCGACGTCGGCCCACGGGACGCGCCCGCGCTCGTCCTGCTGCATTCGGTGGCCTGCACGGGCTTGCTGACCTGGTACCCGGCGCTCGACCGGCTGGCCGGGGACCACCGCGTCGTCGTGTTCGACCAGCGGTGGCACGGCCGGGGCATCCGGTCGCCGGAGTTCCGGCTCGCCGACTGCGCCGGCGACGTCACCGCCGTGGCGGACGCGCTGGGCATCGGGCGGTTCGCGCTCGCCGGGTACTCGATGGGCGGGATGGTCGCCCAGCTCGTCGCCCACGCGGAACCAGAACGTGTTACCGGATTGGTGTTGTGTTCGACGGCGGGCAACTTCCGCCGCGGGCTGCGCCAGCGCGTCGCGCTCGACGTGTTCGGCCGGACGCTGCGGCAGCTGCGCGAGCGCGTGCAGCTGCCGGCCGTGGCCGCCGCCGTCCCACGTGAGCGCGTCGGCGACTACCGGTGGGGGCTGCGGGAGTTCCGGTCGACGACGCCGTGGGAGATCGCGGTCGCCGTCGACGAGATCGGCCGGTTCGACTCGACGCGCTGGCTCCCCGCCTTGCGGCTGCCCGCGGCGGTCGTCGTGACCACCCGCGACCGGTTCATCGCCCCCGACCACCAGCGGTCCCTGGCCCGCCGCATCCCCGGCGCGGCGACCTACGAGGTCGCGGCCGGGCACGCCGCCTGCGTGCTCGCCGCCGACCGCTGGGTGCCTGCCCTGCTCGCCGCGGTCCACTCCCTCTGAAGGAAGGAACTCACGATGGGACGCTTCAGCCTGCCCGACGAGAAGCCCGGCGGCCTGGATTCGCCGGTGACGGCGAAGGTCATGAAGTACGGGTCGAAAGCCCAGGTGGCGGTCTTCAAGCTGACCGGCGGCCGCGTCGGCGGCACCTGGCGGATCGGGGCCGGGTTCCGCAAGCCCGTGCCGACGCTGCTGCTGGAGCACCGCGGGCGCAAGTCCGGCCGGCTGTTCACGACGCCGCTGCTCTACCTGCGGTCCGGGGAGGACCTCGTCATCGTCGGCTCCCAGGGCGGGTTGCCGCGGCACCCGCAGTGGTACCGCAACCTGCTGGCGCCCCCCGGAACCCGGGTCCACCTCAAGGGCCGGCGCGACGTGCCCGTCACGGCCCGCGTGGCCTCGCCGGAAGAGCGCGCCGGCCTGTGGCCGCGGCTGGTGGAGCTGTACGCCGACTTCGCGAAGTACCAGGCCTGGACCGAGCGGGAGATTCCCGTGGTGGTGCTCAGCCCGCGGCCTTGACCAGGTCGGCGAGGGCCTCCGGCAGCGCGTCGGCGAGCGGCCAGAGGTCCTTGACCAGCTCCCGCGCGCCGAGCAGGCCGACGTGGACCTTCCCGGCGTTGGACAGCACCGTGACGTTCAGGCCGGCGCCGTGGAAGACCGGGCCGAGCGGGTAGAAGCCGGTGATCCGCGCGCCGAGCAGGTACAGCGGCATCGGCGGGCCGGGCACGTTGGAGACGACCAGGTTGTGCACCACCGGGTGCTTCTCGGCCAGGCGCAGCGCCGAGTACGCGCGCACGGCGAGGCCGAACGCCGTCGCGGCCGAGAACTGCGCCCAGTCCTGGAGCATGTCGGCGTCGATGTCGTAGTGGTGGTCCTTCGACAGCCGGTTGGCCTCGGCGAGGAAGAACACCCGCGCGGCCGGGTCGGCCAGGTGCGTCGGCAGCGAGGCGAAGAACGCGGAGACCTTGTTGCTGCCGTGGTCGCGCTCGGTCCGGTCGTGCACCGACACCGGGACGGTCGCCACCAGGGGGTCGTCCGGCAGGTCGCCGCGGGCAGCCAGGAACTCCCGCAGCGCCCCGGCGACGAGCGCGAGCACGACGTCGTTGACCGTGACCCCGAAGGCGTTCTTCACGTCCTTGACCTCGTCGAGGTCGAGCTGGGCGAACGCGACGCTGCGGTGCCCGGTGATCGTGCCGTTCAGCGACGTCCGCGGCGCGGTGAACGGGATCGGCATCCCCTTGCCGCGCAGGGCTTTCCCGAGCCACCGAGGGACGAGCTCCAGCAGGTCCGGCAGCAGCCGCGCCATTTCGGCCGGGCGTTTCGCGAGGCTTTCGACGCCGGTGCGGAGCAGGTTCAGCGGCGAGGGCAGCACCGGGTTGCGGTGGTCCTCGATCTCCGGCATCGGCGCGTCGGGCTCCAGCCCGGCCAGGTAGGTGATCAGGCTGGCCCCGCTCACTCCGTCGACGCTCGCGTGGTGCATCTTCAGCAGCACGGCGATCTGGCCGTCGGCCAGGCCCTCGATGACGTACAGCTGCCAGAGCGGGTATGCGCGATCGAGCTGCTGCCCCGCGATGTGGGCGCACAGGGCGGCCAGCTCGGTGCGGTCGCCGGGCGCCGGCACGCCGATGCGGTGCACGTGGTGGTCGAGGTCGAACTCCTCGTCCTCGACCCAGACGGGATGCCCGATGTTCCAGAGTGGATTGTGCAGTTTGCGGCGGAACGCCGGAATCCTGCGGACGCGTTCTTCGAGCTGTGCTTCGAGCTTCGCGAAGGTGTAGCCGCCGGGGACGGTCGAGCCGTCGAGGGTGAGCAGCCCGCAGACGTGCAGGACCTGGGACGACGTCTCGAGGTAGAGGAAGCTGGCGTCGAGGCCGCTCAGTCTCTGCATGACGATCAGCGTAAGCCACTTCCGGTGAGCGGCGCGTCACCCTACTCGCCGGTATCATCGCGGTGGTGCAGCCGAATTTCCTGATCCGTCGCGCGGTCCAGCTCGGCCTCACCGCGAACGCGCTCCGCCCGTTGCGAGCCCGGTCCACGACCATCCCGGCGTTCTTCGCCGGGTGGCTGACCGCGGAGCTCGCACCCCAGTTCCTGGCGTTGACGGCCGCCGACACCGCTGTGCAGGTGGCCCGCCACGGCGTCCGCGACCGCTCGACGCAGGCCGGGCTGGCGATGGCCGCCGCGTCCGCCGCCGGGCTCGCCGCGCTGATCCGGACGGGTCACGGCGCCCGCGAGGAGATCGAGGCGGCGCTGACCAACGCTCTGGGCGAGGACTACGCGGCCGAGCTGGGCCGCTCCGACCTGGGCCTCCCGTGGGGCGAGCTGGCGCTGCCGTTCCGGATGGGTGCGCCGGACGTGCGCGTCGACCGCAACATCGCGTACGCCCCGGGCGGCAAGCGGTTCCTGCTGGACGTGTACCGGCCCTCGTCGCCGGTCACCGGCGCCCCGGTGCTCCTGCAGGTCCACGGCGGAGCGTGGGTGATCGGCAACAAGGAGGAGCAGGGCCGGCCGCTGATGCGCTACCTGGCGCGTCGAGGCTGGGTGTGCGTCGCGATCAACTACCCGCTGTCGCCGGCCCACCGCTGGCCGGCGCACATCGTGGCGGCCAAGCAAGCGCTTGCGTGGATCCGTTCTTCGATTTCCGCTTACGGGGGCGACCCGGATTTCGTGGCGGTGACGGGCGGTTCGGCGGGCGGCCACCTGTCGGCGCTGCTGGCGTTGTCGCAGAACGACCCGGCGTTGCAGCCGGACTTCGAGGACGTCGACACGAGCATCCAGGCGTGCGTACCGCACTACGGGGTGTACGACTTCGCGGCGACGTCGGGATCCCGGGCGAGTCAGTACCGGTTGGAGAGCCTGATCGCGCGGCGGGTGTTCGCGGCGGATCGCGACCCGGTGCGCCATCTCGACGACTACATCGCCGCTTCCCCGCTGGACCGGATTTCTTCGGAGGCACCGCCGTTCTTCGTGATCCACGGGCGAGACGACTCACTGGTACCGGTGCGCGAGGCGCGCGAGTTCGTGCGGCGACTGCGCGAAAAGTCCCGGCAGCCGGTGGCTTATGCGGAGCTGGCCGGGGCGCAGCATGCGTTCGACGTGTTCACTTCGGTGCGGTCGGCGCACGTGGTCCGCGGGGTGGCGCGGTTCTTGGACTACACGTACAACGCCTGGAAGGCCGAGAACCGGTAGTGGCCATGCAGTGAATGACTCATTCACTGTATGCGGCCGGGGCACTCGACCCCACTCGTGTCGGCGGCTGGGGGCTCGACCGAACCGGCTGCCAGGGGGCCAAGCTCGCCGCAGCGGCCGGACCCCGGGCTGCCGGGCCCGCCGCCGCAACAGACCAAGCCCGCCGCAGCCGCGACAGGCCAAGCCCTCGGCGGAGTGGGGCCGCCGGGCTGCTGGGCTGCCGGGCTGCCGGGCTGCCGGGGCCAGTGCGCGAAATCCACCGGACCTGCGCAGCAGCAACACGCCAAGCCCACCGCGGCGGCCGGGCTGCTGGGCTGCTGGGGCCAGTGCGAGAAGGCCACCGGACCCGCCGCAGCCGCAACGCCAAGCCCACCGCGGCCGCCAAGCCGCCAAGCCGGAGCCAGTACGCGAAATCCACCGGACCTGCCGCAGACCATGCCCGTCGCGGCGGGGCGGGTGCCGGGCTGCAAAGTCTCCGGGTCAGTAGACGAGGTCCACCGGGCTTGCCGAGGGTGGGCCGTCCAAGCGCCACTCCGTGCCCATGCGGATGAACCGGTACCAGCGCGCGTCGCGGCCGTAGCGCAGCTGCAGGTCTCCCTGCGTCAGACGGTTGCGCCAGACCTTGGGCGTTCCCGGCAGCCCCGCCTCGGCCACGACCGCTTGCGCTTCGGCCAAGGGGCCGGGGCCCGGCTGCCACGTCTCGCGCACGACCGCCAAGCCGTCGCGGCCGGCTTCGCGCCAGGCCTCGGCCCAGTGGACCAAATCGCGCACGGGCACCCCGGCCGCGGTGGCCAAGGCCATGAACTCCGAGCCGGACCGGCCCGATGCGCGGCGGGCGAGGTCCTCCTCGAACGTCAGCTCCGCCGCCGTCGCGCCGGCCGTCAGCAGGTCGCGCGCCAGGGATGCGGCGTCCGCCGCCAGGCCGGAGAGCGTTGCCGCCGTCCAGCCTGTGCTCGGGGGCGGGTCGAGGTCCAGGGTCGCCGGTGGTCCGGCCACCCGCGGTGGCGGCGGCAGGGCCGGGATCGCGCCCGGCCGCCGGGCGTAGGCCGCGCGGGGTGTCAGGCCTTCGTCCACGCGCTTCGGCAGCTTCGGCTTCTCGCCACGCGCCGGGGCCCGGCGGGACCGCAGCTCGGCCAGGACGTCCGCCCGCGGGCGTCCGCGCAGCAGGAACAGCGTGAAGGGGTCGCGGTCCACCTCGTCGGCGACCAGGTAGTACACCGCGGCGACGTGCTTGCACGGGTTCGCCGAGTCCGGGCACGAGCACCGCGGCCGCAGGTCGCCCGGACCCGGCAGGAGGTCGACGCCCGCCTCGCGGGCCTGCTCCGTAAGTGCGCCCGGCAGCTCGCCGTCGAGCAGCGCCGCCGCGTGCCCGAGCTGCGTGCCGACCACGCCGAGCAGCGTGTCCCACTCGCCGTCGGTGAAGGTGCGCATCGTGATCGTCACCTTGTACGGCTGCGGCCGGCTCCCCCGCACCCGCGCGCTCACCGCCCCGGCGCCGACGTGCAGCTCGCTGACCGTGCCCTGGCGCGCGTACGTCCGCCCGCGGGGCAGCCGGTTCGGGTCGAGCTTCGCGCGCTGCTCCAGCGCGTCGACCCAGGCGCGGCCCCACCACGTCCGGCCGAAGCTCCGCCTCGGCGGCATCACCCGCTCCCGAGCCGGACCAGGTCCGCGAGCTCGTCGTCGGACAGTTCGGTGATCCAGTCCTCCCCCGCGCCGACGATCGACTCGGCCAGCCCCCGCTTCTTTTCGAGCACCTGCGCGATCCGCTCCTCCAGGGTGCCCTCGGCGATCAGCCGGTGGACCTGCACCGGCCGGTCCTGGCCGATGCGGTACGCGCGGTCGGTGGCCTGGTCCTCGACCGCCGGGTTCCACCAGCGGTCGTAGTGGATCACGTGGGTGGCCCGGGTCAGGTTGAGCCCGACGCCGCCCGCCTTGAGCGAAAGCAGGAACACGGGGATCTCGCCGGCCTGGAACCGGTCGACCATGTCCTGGCGCTTCGCGGGCGAGCTTTCGCCCGAGAGCAGTTCGGTGGGCAGGCCCCGGTCCTTGAGGCGGCGCTCGAGCAGCCGGCAGAGCTGGACGTACTGGCTGAAGACCAGCACGCTCTCACCCTCGTCGAGGATGACGTCCACCAGCTCTTCGAACGCGGCGAGCTTGCCGGAGCGGCCGGTGAGCGCGCTGTGGGGTTCCTTGAGGAACTGGGCCGGGTGGTTGCAGATCTGCTTGAGCTCGGTGAGCAGCCGCAGGACCTGCCCGCGCCGTTTGACGCCCTCCGTCTCGCGGATTTCGGCGAGGTTCTCGCGCACGACGGCTTCATAGAGCGTGGTCTGCTCGGCGGTGAGCGGCACGAACCGGTCGGTTTCGGTCTTGGGCGGCAGTTCCGGGGCGATGTCCGGGTCGGACTTGCGCCGCCGCAGCAGGAACGGCCGGACGGTGGCGGCCAGCCGTTCGGTGACGGCCTTGTCGCGATCACGCTCGATCGGACGCGCCACGGTGCGCCGGAAGCGGTCGAGCGGGCCGAGCAGCCCGGGCGTGGTCCAGTCCACAATGGACCACAGCTCGGTCAGCCGGTTTTCGACCGGGGTGCCGGTGAGGGCGACCTTGGCGCGGGCCGGGATCTTCCGGAGTTCCTTGGCCGTGGCGGACAGGGGGTTCTTGACGTGCTGCGCCTCGTCCGCGGCAACGATTCCCCAGTCCACTTCGGACAGTGTCTCGCGGTCACGGCGGAGGACGCCGTAGGTGGCCAGGACGACCTCGTCGGTGGCGAGGTCGTCGAGGTGACGGCCGCCGCCGTGGAACCGGCGGACCGGGATGTCCGGGGCGAAGCGGGCGAACTCGCGTTCCCAGTTGCCGAGGAGGGAGGTCGGGCAGAGGACCAGCGTGGGGCCTCCGGTCGAGTCAGGCCGGGACGCCGCAAGCTCCGCCCGACGAGGCCCGCCACCGGCCCCGAGTGCCGCCTCCGCCGGGAGCGTGCCGAACTGATCCGCGAGCGGCTCACTCCCGGACCGGCGCACCCCCGCCGAGCGGGCCAGCGCTCGGCGGTGCAGGTGGAGGGCGATCAGCTGGATCGTCTTGCCCAGCCCCATGTCGTCCGCCAGGCATGCGCCCAGCCCGAGCCCGGTCATCGTCGCCAGCCAAGCCAGCCCCGCCTGCTGATACGGCCGCAGCGTCGCCCGCAACCCGGGCGGTGGGAGCACCGAAGCGCCCTCCCGATCGCGGATTCGCTCGGCCAGCCCGCCCAGCGCCGGGGGCGCCGCGAACTCGACGCGTTCGCCGTCCAGTTCCAGCTCGCCCGTCAGCGCCGCCGCCAGGGCCTCGCCCGCGTCGAGCTTGCGGGTGCGGCTCCGGACCCGCGCGAGCAGCTGGGGATCCACCCGCACCCACTGCCCGCGCAGCCGGACCAACGGGCGCTTCGCCTCCGCGAGGGCCGCGACCTCCGCCTCGGTCAGCTGCTCGCCGCCCAGGCTGAGCTGCCAGCGGAACTCCAGGAGGCTCTTCAGCGCGAACTCCGCCTCCGTGACGCTCGCCGGCGCCTGGGTCGCGCTCGCCTTCGCCTTCACCTCGCCGGCGAACAGCCCCTTCGACCACAGCACCTCGATGCCGGCGCCGCCGAGGTCGCGGCTGCCGTCGGTCAGCAGGTCGACGATCTCGTCGTCGGTCAGCGGCAGCTCCGCGGGCGTCGCCTGCTCCAGCACCCGGCCGAGCGGCGGCCACGCCCGCGCGCCCCGGCGCAGGCCGAGCAGCAGCTGCGTCTCCACCTGGTCGCCCAGGCGGCTGAGCACCGCGTCCGGCGCCTCCCACAGCGTCGCCGCCTCGACCACCAGGCTCGCCTCCGCCATGCTGCGCACGGCCAGCACCCCGGCGAAACTGTCGTCGTCCCGGCCCTCGACCCGCAGCAGCACCTGGACCCCGCGGGGCTCACGGGCCTCCAGCTCGGCCAGCCAGGCCGCGCCGTCCGGGCCGAGCAACGCCGGTTCGCGGGCGGCGAACGCCGGGTCGCCGGCCCCGACCGGCGCCGCCGGGCTGCGCGCCAGCAGGTCGGCCGTCGCGTCCCAGAGCGCGCGGACCAGGGAGTCCGGCGAGTGCAGGCGGATGCGTTTCAGCCCGGTGAGCGGCAGCGCGTACGCCTCCGGCGGCAGCGCCCCGGCCAAGCCTTGGAGCAGTTCCTCGTCGGCCGCGTCCAACGGCCCGATCCGCCAGGCCGCCGCCCCGCCCGGCGAGACGGCCGGCCGCAGCCGCCCCCGCGCGACGAGGTTCACCCCCGCGTTCACGGCCGCCGCCCACGCCGCGACGGCCGGGCTCGCCTCCTCCCCCACCGCGAGCAGGCGGGGCAGGGCGCGTTCGAGCGGGACGAGCTCCGCCTCGACCTTCGTACGTGCGAACTTCGCGCCCCGGGGCAGCACGAGCTCGATCGTGGTCCCGCCGGCCACATCGTCGCCCCACAAGGCCAGCACGCCGTCCCGCGGGGGATCCGCGGGAAGGTAGGTGGCCCGGGTGTCTGCGCTGAACTCCACGACGGCAACGCTAGAACACGCCCCCGACAGTTTCGGCCCCGGCGGCACGAACGGTCCTTTCGCACCGTCTCGTCAGGCAACCGACTTTCAGCCGCGCGGCAGGCCCAGCAGCCGTTCCGCCGTCAGGGACCGCAGCACCTGAGTCGTGCCGCCCGCGATGGACAGGCAGCGCGTCAGCAGGAATTCCTGCTGCGCCGGACCGTCCGCGACCAGCGCACCCGCGCCCGCCAGCTCCAGCGCGAACTCCGCGACGTCCTGCCGGTGCCGCACCCCGAGCAGCTTCCGCACGCTCGACTCCGCGCCCGGATCCTGCCCCTCCAGCCGGCGCAGGGCCGCCCGCAGGTCCAGCACCGACCCCGCGACCCCGTCGGCCACCAGCGAGCCGAGCCGGTCCAACGCCACGTCGTCCAGCGCAGCGGCGTCCACAGTGGACACCAAGGACTGCACGCTCTCCCCCACCGCGGACCCGCTCCCGAGGGCCACCCGCTCGTTGGCCAGGGTCGTGCGCGCCAGCCGCCAGCCGCCTCCCGGCGTGCCGACGACGTCGGCGTCCGGGACGAACACGTCGTCCAGGAACACCTCGTTGAACACGGCCTCGCCGGTGATCTCCCGCAGCGGCCGCGTCGTGATGCCCTCGGCGCGCATGTCCACCAGGAAGTACGTGATCCCCTTGTGCTTGGGCACGTCCGGGTCGGTGCGCGCCAGGCAGATCCCCCAGTCGGCTTCGCGCGCCAGCGACGTCCACACCTTCTGCCCGGTCAGCCGCCAGCCGCCGTCGACGCGCCGCGCGGCCGTCCGCAGCGCCGCCAGGTCGGACCCGGCGCCCGGCTCGCTGAACAGCTGGCACCACGTGATTTCCCCGCGCAGCGTCGGCCGCGCGAACCGGGCGCGCTGCTCGTCGCTGCCGTGTTCCAGGATCGTCGGCACCGCCCACGCCCCGATCACCAGGTCCGGACGGCGGACGCCGGCCGCCGCCAAAGCACCGTCGATCCGCAGCTGCTCCGCGGCGTCGGCACCGCGCCCGAACGGCTTCGGCCAGTGCGGCGTCAGCAAACCCGCGTCGGCCAATGCGACTCGCTGCGAGGACACGGGCAACGCGGCGATCCGCGACACCTCGTCCCGCAAGGCGGGATCCTCACCGATGTCTACGCTCAAGGTCCGTTCGGTCCCGGCGAGAGCCAGCGAAGCCGCCTGACGCCGCCACGGCCCCGAGCCGCCGAGCCACTGCCGCAACGCCACGGCCCGCCGCAGGTAGAGGTGCGCGTCGTGCTCCCACGTGAACCCGATGCCGCCGAGCACCTGGACGCAGTCCTTCGCGTTGGCGACGGCGGCGTCGAGGGCGACGACGGCCGCGCTCGCCACCGACAACGGGTGCCGCCCGGAAGCCGCGTCCCACGCCAGCGCTTCGGCCGCCTCGGCGCGGCACAGCATTTCGGCGCACAGGTGCTTGATCGCCTGGAACCCGCCGATGGGCTGGCCGAACTGCTCGCGCACCTTGGCGTAGTCGACGGCGATGGCCAGGCAGCGACGCGCGACGCCCGCCGCCTCGGCCGCGGCCAAGGTCGCCGCCGGCGGCCCGACCGGCGGCAGGGTCAGGACCTCGGCCCCGGCGCCGGAGTACCGGACGCGCGCCAGCGGGCGCGAGAAGTCGAACGGCGTCAGCGGCTCCACGGCCAGCCCGGGCGTTCCCGGCGCGAGCAGCACGTGGCCGCCGTCGACCGGCACCAGCAGCCAGGTCTCGGAGTCGACCCCGGGCACCGGCCCGGAGACGCCGTCGACGAGCGGGTCCAGCAGCACCGCGACCGTGGCCTCCCCCTCCGCGACGGCCGCGAGCAGTTCCTTCGCCGAAGGAACCTCCGCGAGCAGCAAGCCCGCCAAAGCGGTGCCGAGCACCGGACCGGGAACGAGTTCTTCGGCCGCCGCGGCCAGCCCGGCGGCCAGGTCGGCGACGCTGCCGTCCGCGCCGCCGGCCGCGGCGGGCAGGGCCACGCCGAACAGGCCCAGGTCGGCGAAGCCCGCGGGAACCCCGGCGTTCCCCGCTGTTTCCGCCGCTCGCACCGCCTCTCGCGGGTGGTGCGCGGCGGACCAGGCGTGGATCGCCTCCGCCAGCGCGATCTGTTCCTCGGTGAGCGCGACCGGCATGGGCCCTCCTCGCGGGTACGGAACACTACTCACGAGTGTAGAACGTGTTACAGTTTTTCGGCCAGCGGGTCGATTGGTGAACGTTCCGCCAGGACAGGTACTCTACGTCGTGAACTGGAACAAGTTCCGAAGGACGGGGGAATGCCGATGCCCGGCAAAGCCAAAGCGCCGGCGAAGGCACGCGGGAACGGCCTGAGCGCCATCGGCGCCGACGAACTCGGCTCGGCCGCCCAGCGCGACCGCCGCCGCCGGATCATCGACGCCACCCTCGCGCTGGCGTCCAAAGGCGGCTACGACGCCGTGCAGATGCGGGCCGTGGCCGAGAAGGCCGACGTCGCGCTCGGCACCCTGTACCGGTACTTCCCGTCCAAGATCCACCTGCTCGTCTCGGGTCTCGCGCGCGAGTTCGAGCGCGCGCAGGAGAAGCTCGAACGCCAGGCGATCCCCGGCGACACGCCGGCCGAGCGGCTGATGTTCGTGCTCGGCCGCAACACCCGCATGATGCAGCGCGACCCGCACCTGACCGAGGCGATGGTCCGCGCGTTCATGTTCGCCGACACCTCCGCCGCCGCCGAGGTCGAGCAGGTCGGGCGGCTGATGGAGAACATGTTCGCCCAGGCGATGGGCATCTCGGAGCCGACCGAGGCCGACCGCGACATCTTCCACGTCGTCGCGGACGTCTGGATGGCGAACCTGGTGGCGTGGGTGACCCGCCGCGCGTCGGCGGCCGACGTCGCCAACCGCCTCGAGCTGTCGGTGCACCTGCTGCTGGACAAGTGATCCCGGCGGCGGCGGTCACCGAGGCGCACAGCCCGCTGCCCCGCGCGCCCGAACCGCTGACCGACGAGCAGGTGCGCGAGCCGTCGCCGCTGCCCGGCTCGACCGGGACGGCATCATCGAAGCGACCGCGGGCCGGACCGCCGAGGAACACCGGCGGGACCTGCTGCGGCTCGGCATCGGGCTCGGGTGGCACCGGAGTCACCGGATCGGTGCCCGAACTCTCCGCCCGGCCGTCCGGGCGGGCCGCCGCCACCGGCGCCCTCCCGGACCTGGGGCCGTGGCCCGTCAGCGGTGCTCGGCGACCACCGCGGCCAGCTCGTCCAGCGCCTTGAGCGTCTCGGCCTCGGGCAGCGTCTCCAGCAGGAACGTGTAGCGCTCGACCCCCGCCTCGCGGAAGCCGTCGATCACCTTGGCCTTCGTGTCGCCGCCGAACACGGCGAACTCCACGTCCGCGCGTCCCTGGTCGGCGAGCCAGCCGCGGACGCGCCTGGCCTCGTCGAAGTGCGTGTGCCCGCGCAGCAGCCAGCCGTCGCCGTAGCGGGCGAGCCGGTTCAGCGCCGCTTCGCTCTCGCCGCCGATGTAGATCGGCGGGTGCGGCTTGCGCACCGGCTTCGGCCAGGCGTAGATCGGGTCGAAGCCGACGTGCCGGCCGTGGAACTCGGCTTCGTCCTTCGTCCAGATCTCCTTGAGCGCGGCCAGTTGCTCGTCGATGAGCGCGCCGCGGGTCTTCGGGTCGGTGCCGTGGTTGCGCATCTCCTCGCGGTTCCAGCCGACCCCGACGCCGAACAGCACGCGCCCGTCGGAGATCAGGTCGAGGGACGCGACCTCCTTGGCCGTGTGGATCAGGTCGCGCTGGATCAACAGCGCGATGCCGGTGCCGAGCAGCAGCTCCGACGTCGCGGTCGCCGCCGCGGTGAGCGCCACGAACGGGTCGAGCGTGCGCTTGTACTTCTCCGGCAGGTCGCCCCCGCCCGGGTACGCGCTTTCCCGGCTGACCGGGATGTGCGAGTGCTCGGCCAGGAACAGCGAGTCGAAGCCGCGCTCTTCCAGCGCCGCGCCCAGCACGTCCGGCCGGATGCCCTCGTCGGTCACGAACGTCGAGATCCCGAATTTCATATCCCACCACTACCACCAGGACGGCGGGGCGTGCATGATGGAGTGATCTCATCATCCGTTGAATAAGGGGGCAGTGATGGACGTACAGGACGTCGACTTCGAGCAGCTCTACCAGGGTGGCACGCCGATGGGCCGGAAGATGCCGTGGGACATCGGGGCGCCCCAGCCCGCCGTCGTCGCCTTGGCCGACGCCGGCGAGTTCACCGGCGAGGTGCTCGACATCGGCTGCGGCCTCGGCGACAACTCGGCGTTCCTCACCTCCCGGGGCCTGCACGTCACCGGGCTGGACGGCGCGCCCTCGGCGATCGAGCAGGCCCGCGCCCGCACGCCCGACGTCACCTTCGCGGTCGCCGACGCGACGAAGCTCGAAGGCTACGAAGGACGCTTCGACACAGTCCTCGACAGCGCGCTCTACCACTGCCTGAGCGAGGACGAGCGGCGCGCGTACCTCGCTGCCCTGACCCGCGCGACGCGCCCGGGCGCGACACTGCACTTGTTCTGCTTCTCCCCCGAGGTGCCGGACGCGTTCCCGGCGCCGTACCTGATCAGCGAGGCGAACCTGCGGGAGACGGTCGGGAAGGACTGGACCATCGAGCGCCTCGAGCCGGCCGTCTACACGACGTCGATGACGGCGGAAGAGCTGCGGCAGAGCGTCCGGGTGGTGCTCGGGGAGGAGCCTGCCGGCCTGACCGGGATGGACACCGACGACGACGGCCATGTCCTCGTCCCGGTCTGGCAGCTGAAGGCGGTCCGTCAATCCAGTTGACCCGTGGACACCCGGCCAAGTACCCGTGCCCCACGTGTCCGAACCGCTCGACGAAGGCTGGCGTCCCGTCGACCTCACGGTCGACAACTTCGAGCCCAGGGGCGCCGACCTTCTGGCGCCGGCGCTAGACGTTGCGCCGGTACTGGCCGCCGACCTCGAAGAACGCCTCCGTGATCTGACCCAGCGAGCAGACCCGCGCGGCATCCATCAGCACCCCGAACAGGTTGCCGCCACGGGTGGCCGCCTCGCGCAGCGCCTTCAGGGCCTGCTGGGCCTCCTCGTGGTGGCGGTGCTGGAAGTCCGCCAGGCGGTCCAGCTGGGACTTCTTCTCGTCCTCCGTCGCGCGGGCCAGCTCGACCTCGACGTCGGATTCGCCCTCACGCGGGTTGCGGAACGTGTTGACGCCGATGATCGGCAGTGAGCCATCGTGCTTCTTGCGCTCGTACAGGATCGACTCGTCCTGGATCTTGCCGCGCTGGTAGCCCGTCTCCATCGCGCCGAGCACGCCGCCGCGCTCGGAGATCCGGTCGAACTCGGCCAGCACGGCCTCCTCGACCAGGTCGGTCAGCTCGTCGATGACGAACGAACCCTGCAGCGGGTTCTCGTTCTTCGACAGGCCCCACTCCTTGTTGATGATCATCTGGATGGCCATCGCGCGGCGCACCGACGACTCCGACGGCGTCGTGATCGCCTCGTCGAACGCGTTGGTGTGCAAGGAGTTCGCGTTGTCGTACAGCGCGCAGAGTGCCTGCAGCGTCGTGCGGATGTCGTTGAAGCTCATCTCCTGCGCGTGCAGCGACCGCCCGGACGTCTGCACGTGGTACTTGAGCTTCTGCGACCGCTCGTTCGCGCCGTAACGCTCGCGCATCGCCACGGCCCAGATCCGCCGCGCGACCCGGCCGAGCACCGAGTACTCCGCGTCCATGCCGTTGGAGAAGAAGAACGACAGGTTCGGCGCGAAGTCGTCGATGTCCATGCCGCGCGCCAGGTACGACTCGACGTAGGTGAAGCCGTTGGACAGCGTGAAGGCCAGCTGCGAGATGGGGTTCGCCCCGGCCTCGGCGATGTGGTAGCCGGAGATGGACACCGAGTAGAAGTTCCGGACGCCGTGCTCGATGAACCATTCCTGGATGTCGGCCATCATCCGGAGGCTGAACTCGGTGGAGAAGATGCAGGTGTTCTGGCCCTGGTCCTCCTTGAGGATGTCGGCCTGCACCGTGCCGCGCACGTTCTTCAACGCCCACTCACGCAGCTCGGCGGCCTCGGCCCCGGACGGCTCACGGCCGTGCTCCGCCTTGAACTCCTCGATCTTCTGGTCGATCGCGGTGTTGAGGAAGAAGGCCAGGATCGTCGGGGCCGGGCCGTTGATCGTCATCGACACCGACGTGTTCGGCGCGGTCAGGTCGAAGCCGTCGTAGAGGACCTTCATGTCCTCGAGCGACGCGATGGACACGCCCGACGTGCCGACCTTGCCGTAGATGTCCGGGCGCGTGTCGGGGTCGTGGCCGTAGAGGGTCACCGAGTCGAACGCCGTCGAGAGCCGCTTGGCCTCGGAGTCGGCCGAGAGCAGCTTGAAGCGGCGGTTGGTGCGGAACGCGTCACCCTCGCCGGCGAACATCCGCGCCGGGTCCTCGCCCTCGCGCTTGAACGGGAAAACACCCGCGGTGTACGGAAAGTAGCCCGGCAGGTTCTCGCGGCGCAGGAACGACAGCAGCTCACCGGACTCTGCGTAGCGCGGCAGGGCGACGCGCGGGATCCGGTTGCCGGACAGCGTGTCGCGCCACAGCTGCGTGCGCAGCTCCTTGTCGCGGATCTTGACGACCAGCTCGTCCTGGCGGTACTCCGCCGACAGCGCCTGGAAGCGCTCTAGGAGCTTTGTCGACTCGCCGTCCACATCGGACTCGGCCACGGCCAGCAGGCCGTCCAGCGCGTCCGTGGAAGCGTCCACCCCGGACAGCTCGGCACGCGCCAGTGCCAGCGCGTCGCGCCTGCGGATCGCGGCGACCTGCTGCGCGGTCTTCGCGTGGTACCCGCGCACGGTCTCGGAGATCTCGGCCAGGTAGCGGGACCGGTTGCCCGGGATGATCGTCGACGCGTCGGTCGACACCTTGCCCTCGACCCGCGGCAGCGTCCCGGCGGACACGCCGAGGCCCCGCTCGGCGAGCAGGCCGCGCAGGTGCTGGTACAGCGCGGTGACGCCGTCGTCGTTGAACTTCGCCGCGCTCGTGCCGTACACCGGCATGTCCTCAGGGCCTTCCGAGAAGGCCTCGCGGTTGCGCACCAGCTGGCGCGCGACGTCCCGGCGGGCGTCCTCGGCGCCGCGGCGCTCGAACTTGTTGATCGCGACGACGTCGGCGAAGTCGAGCATGTCGATCTTCTCCAGCTGCGACGCGGCGCCGAACTCCGGCGTCATCACGTACAGCGACTCGTCCACGAAGTCGACGATCCCGGCGTCGCCCTGGCCGATGCCCGGCGTCTCGACGATCACCAGGTCGTACCCGGCGGCCTTGCACGCCAGGATCGCCTCGCTCAGCCCGGCCGGGATCTCGCCGGACGTCGTGCGCGTCGCGAGCGAGCGGAAGTACACCGGTGAGCCGTCGAGGCAGTTCATCCGGATGCGGTCACCGAGCAGCGCGCCGCCGCCCTTGCGCCGCGACGGGTCGACCGCGAGCACCGCGATCCGCAGCTTGTCTTCCTGGTCGAGACGGAAGCGGCGGATCAGCTCGTCGGTGAGCGACGACTTTCCCGAGCCGCCGGTGCCGGTGATGCCCAGCACCGGCACCTCGCGCTTGCCCGCGGCCTCGGTGATGCCGCTCAGCAGCTCGCCGGGCAGCTGCTCCGCCTGCAGCTGCGTGATAACGCGCGAGAGCGCGGCGACGTCGCCGGAGAGCACCTTGTCCAGCGCCGGCGCCTCGGCCGCGAGGTCGACGTCGCAGGCCTTGATCATCAGGTTGATCATGCCCGGGAGGCCCATCTCGTACCCGTCCTCGGGCGAGAAGATGCGGGCGACGCCGCGCGAGTGCAGCAGCTCGATCTCCTCGCGCACGATCACCCCGCCCCCGCCGCCGAACACCTTGATGTGGCCCGCGCCGCGCTCGCGCAGCAGCTCGACCAGGTAGGAGAAGTACTCGACGTGCCCGCCCTGGTAAGCCGAGATGGCGACACCCTGGACGTCCTCGGCGATGGCCGCGGTGGCGACCTCGTCGACCGACCGGTTGTGGCCGAGGTGCACGACCTCCGCGCCCTGCGACTGCAGGATCCGCCGCATGATGTTGATCGACGCGTCGTGGCCGTCGAAGAGACTCGACGCCGTGACGAACCGGACGGGGTGCGCGGGGCGGTACAGCTCACTGCTCATCCCTCCAAAATACTTTGGCTTCCTACTATTGGAAACCCGAAGACCCGTGACGCGGATCTCAGCGGCACCCCGCGAGAACTTGACATGGTCCAGCTCGGCGCTATGTTTAACAGATCCGTTAATTAACAAGGTGCTGAAATGACGACTGACCAGTTGAGCCGGACGTTCTCGGCGCTCGCCGACCCGACCCGGCGCGCCATCCTCGCCCGGCTGTCGGCCGGCGAAGCGACGGTGAACGAGCTCGCCGAGCCGTTCACGATGAGCCTGCCCGCGGTTTCGCGGCACCTGAAGGTGCTGGAACAGGCCGGGTTGATCACCCGCGGCCGCACGCGTCAGTGGCGGCCCTGCCGGCTGGATGCGAAACCCTTGGAAGACGTCGCCGACTGGGTCGCGACCTACCGCCGGTTCTGGGACGGCGGGTTCGACCGGCTCGAGGACCACCTGAGGAGCTTGACCGGCGATGCCTGACCTGGAGATCACGCGCGTCTTCGACGCCCCGCGCGAGCTCGTGTTCGCCGCCTGGACGCACCCGGACCACCTGGCGAGCTGGTTCGGCCCGCACGGCTTCACCTGCGCCGCCGTCACCCTCGACCCGCGGCCCGGCGGCCGCTGGCGCGCCTGCATCCGCTCCCCCGAAGGCGAGGACCACTGGATGCACGGCGTCTACCGCGAGGTCAGCGCCCCCGAGCGGCTCGTGTTCACCTTCGCCTGGGAGGCCCAGGAGCTGGAGACGCTCGTGACGATCGGCTTCGCCGGCCTCGACGGCAAGACCGAGATGACCTTCCGCCAGACCGGCTTCCCGTCCGCCGCCGAGCGCGACGGCCACCACGAGGGCTGGACCTCCAGCTTCGACGACCTGACCGGCTCCATCCGAGGAAAGGACGACCGATGACCGCCACCCTGCCCGAGATCACCTCACCGGAGGAATGGCAGGCCGCGCGCGACGCGCTGCTGGTCAAGGAGAAGGAGCACATGAAGGCGGCCGACCGCCTCGCCGCCGAGCGCCGCCGGCTGCCGATGGTCCGCTTCGACGCGAAGTACCCCTTCGAGAGCGCGGACGGCCCGGTCAGCCTGCTCGACCTGTTCGAGGACCGCCGTCAGCTGATCGTCTACCACTTCATGCTGCACCCCGGCGACGAGGCGGGCTGCCCCGGCTGCTCCCTGCTCGTCGACAACATGCCGCACCTGGCCCACCTGCACGCCCGCGACGTCACGCTCAAGGTCGTCGCGCCGGCGACCCTGGCGGAGATCGAGCGGTACAAGGCGCGGATGGGCTGGGACGTGCCGTGGGTGTCCGCGCACGGCACCGGGTTCACCGAAGACTGCGGCGTCGGCACGGGGTTCGGCGTGAGCGTGTTCCTGCGCGACGGCGACGACGTCTACCGGACGTACTTCACCTCCGGCCGCGGCGGCGAGATGTTCCTGGCCTCGCACCGCTACCTCGACGTCACGCCGCTGGGGCGCCAGGAGGCGTGGGAAGAGGACAGCCACGGCGACGACGCGCCGGGCTCGTGGTGGCGCCGCCACGACGAATACTGACGGTTCACCGGCGACGTCGAAGGCCCGGCCGGCGATCCCGCGCTTCCCCGCGCGATCGCTCCGGCTCGGCGGGCACGACTCCGGGCGCGGTGAAGCGCGGCTGGTGCCTGGGCGGCACCACCCGCGCCCGGGACGTCAGTGCGCCTCGGCGGCCGAAGCCGCCGAGGGCGGGACGTCAGCGGTTCTTGGCCGCCCGCAGCGCGATCCACTGGCGCATCGCGTACTCGACCAGCGTGATCAGCGTCTGCTTCGTCGACTCGCGGTCCCGGGCGTCGCAGCGGACGATCGGGATGTTCGGGTCGATCGACAGGGCCTCGCGCACGTCGTTGATGTCGTGCTCCAGCACGCCGTCGAACGTGTTGACGCCGACGATGTACGGCAGGCCCCGGTCTTCGAAGAAGTCGATCGGGGCGAACGAGTCGGCCAGCCGGCGGGTGTCCGCCAGCACGACCGCGCCGATCGCGCCGCGGACCAGGTCGTCCCACATGAACCAGAACCGCTGCTGTCCGGGCGTGCCGAACAGGTAGAGGATCAGGTCCGCGTCCAGCGAGACCCGGCCGAAGTCCATCGCCACCGTGGTCGTCGACTTGCCCGGCGTGTGGTCGAGGTTGTCGACCCCGACGCTCGCGTCGGTCATCATCGCCTCGGTGGTGAGAGGCACGATCTCCGACACCGACCCGACGAAGGTCGTCTTCCCCGCACCGAAACCGCCAGCCACCACGATCTTGGCGGATGTCATGGTCGGGGGCGCGGTGTCCCGCGGTGCCTTAAAGCCGACGGAGTCCACTCAAAACCCTTTCCATCAACACCAGATGTGCCTCGGCGCCGTCATTGCCCGTTATCGTCTTGTGCACCGTGACCAGCCCCGCGTCCGCCGCGTCGCTGATCAGCACCCGGGCCACGCCCAAGGGCACCCGCAAGGCCGACACGAGCTCGGCGACCGAACGGGGGGTCCGGCACTCTTCCATGATCGAGACGCACTCGATCAGCTCCGTGGCCACCTCGGGGAAGCCACCCGTGGCAGCGTAGTCCTTCGCGGAGATCAGTGTCTCCAGCTCCAGGGCGTAGTTTGCCCGGGTGCGGCCGCCGGTCAAAGCGTAGGGCCGGACGATCGCCGTCTGCTCCTCGGGCGCGAGCGGCTGTTCGAACACCGCGGGCATGACGAACTCGCCGCTGGGCGGGCCCGGGTCGAACAAACCGCCTGGTCTGGGGCTGTCCCCGTCGGTACTGCCGGGGGGCGAGACTAAAGAGGTCACTCGATCTCCTTGGTCGGCCGACGGCGCGGGCGCCGGCGGTTCCGCGGCCGCGTGCGCACCGGCGGCCGGGGGTGGCGGGGACTCCTTGCTCTTCTTGCGCTTCCGGCGGGCACGGCCGGAATCCAGGGTGAACCCGTTGAGGACGTCGGCGAACGTGCCGTCGTCCTCTCTCCCGGGGGGCCGCTGCCCCTCGGGTGGTTCGCCGCCGAATCCGGACCCCGTGCTCATCGCGCCATCATCCCACCGGTTCGCCGATCAGCGACCCACCCGATCCCTGGAGCTGAGCGCGCAGCTCCGGGGTCAGGATCTGGCCGACCCGGTCGACGAGCATCGTCATCTCGTAGGCGACCTGCCCGATGTCGCAGTTCGGGGCGGCGAGCACGGCCAGGCAGGATCCGTCGCTGATCGACATCAGCACCATGATCCCCAGCTCCATCTCGACGACGGTCTCGTTGACCGCCCCGGCCTCGAAGCACCGCGCGGCGCCCTGGGTGAGGCTGACCAGGCCCGAGGCGACCGCCGCGAGCTGATCGGCCCGGTCGAGCGGCAGCCGGTTCGAAGCGCTCAGCAGCAGCCCGTCCGCCGAGACGACCACGGCGTGGGCCACGCCGGGCACCCGCTCCGCGAAGTCGTTGATCAGCCAGCCGAATTGATTCTGCGACGGCTGTGCGCTACTCGGCGAGGTCATTCACCCTCCAGTGTCTCGTGGTTGGTCTCGGCCCGCGCGGTGCGGTGGCGTCCGCGCTCGATGCCCTGCTGGAAGCTTCGCAGGCGGCCGCGCACGTCGTGTGCGTCCCGTTGTGGTCGGGGGGCCGTGGCCCCGGTGGGCGGTCCGGCGCTGCCCGGGAGCAACTGCTCCCCCCGACGGCGCCGGGGCAATCCTGCCGAAGTGAACGTGGCGGGTGCCGACTGGGACACCGCTTGCACAGCTCGCCAGCCCTCATCGGGACCGAAGTTCCACTCGGCGGTGACTTCTTCCTGCCGCGGGGCCGGAGTTTCCGCCGCGGCGGCACCCCGGCGGGACGGCAGCACGGAGGGCGGCTCGGCGGGACGCCCGGCGCTGCCCGGCTGCGGAAGCGGCCCCTCCGAGAAGGCCGGGGACGGCCGCTCGCCGGGCTGCGCCGGTTCGGACTGCTGCAGCCCGCCGAAGGCCGGCGGCCGGGGCTGCCGGCTCGGCAGCGGACCGGGCTCTGGCCGAGCGGCCGGCTCGCCGGACTCCGGCCGGCGGTCGCCCTGCTGCCCGGGCTGGAGGGCACCTTGCTGCCCGGGCTGCTGGTGGAGCTCCCCCGGCTGAGCCGCGGGAGCCCGATCCGGCTGCGCCGAGCCGTTCGGCTGGAACGACTGCCCAGGCTGCGGGAGCTCCCCCGGCTGAGCCGCGGGAGCCTGATCCGGCTGCGCCGAGCCGTTCGGCTGGAACGACTGCCCGGGCTGCGGGAGCTCCCCCGGCTGAGCCGCGGGAGCCTGATCCGGCCGCCCCGGATCATCCGGCTGGAAGGCGACGGGTTGCTGCGGAGCCGCCGGGCCCGGGCGCTGTGCCGCCGGGGCCTGCCGGCCCGGCTGCGGCAGGCCGTTCGGCGGGACCGCGCCGGGCTGCTGCGCGGGCGCGGCTCCTCGCTGGTCCCGGTGCGGCAGGCCGTTCGGCTGGGGTGCCGGCCGGCGCTGAGTACCCGGCTGGGGCGCCTGCTGCTGAGCAGCCTCCGGCTGGGCCGCGGCCGTGGGCGTTCCCTGCTGCGCGCCCGGCTGGAACGCCGACCCCGGCTGCTGTCCCTCCGGGCGACCGGGTGCCTGCTGGTTCGCCGCTGCCCGGCGGGTCTGCTGGCGGCCGCGGGTCACGCCCTGCTGGAAGCTGGTCAGCCGGCCGCGCACGTCGGCCGGGTCGCGGACGGGCAGATCCGACCGGGCCGGCGCCGGCGCCGCGGGGATCGCCGGGGACGGGGTCGCGCTGCCCGGCATGAGCTGCTCGCCGCGGCGGCGGCGGGGCAGGCCCGCGTCGGTGAACGCCGTCGGTTCCGTCTTCGAGACCGCTTGGACCGTCCGGAAGTTCTCGTCGCTCGCGAAGTCCCAGCTGCGCTTTTCGCCCGCGGCGGCCGGCTTCTCCGGAAGCGCCTCTTCCGCCTCGGCCGGCTTCGCCTCCTCCGCGGCGGCCGCCGGCTTCTCGGCGGGCTTGTCCTCGCGGAACCACGCCGACAGCATCTCGTCGAAGATCGGTGTCGTCTCCGAGCGGTCCGGGGCCGGCGTGGGCGTCGGGGCCGGAGCCGGCGTCGCGGTCGCCTGCTGCCACCAGTCGCTCAACGTGGTTTCGTTGGCGGAGAACAGGTCCTTCCCCGAAGGCAGGTCGCCGGAGCGCGGCGGGTCCGGCAGCGGCAGCACCGCGGGCACCGGCGGCAGCGTCGGACGCGGCGGCGGGGCCGGGTCGTCCTTCGGCAGCGGCGCGAACAGGTCCGTCCCGGAGATCTCCAGGTCCGACGGCGGCCGGACGTCGGCCGGCCGGTGGCCGTTCGTCAGCCCGGCGAGGTCGCTCGCCGACGGCCAGCGCTCCTCCCCCATCGTGGGCTGCTCCGGCACCATCGGGCGCGGCCGGGAGTGGCCGTTGACCTGGCGCCGCGGCAGCTGGTTGCCCGCCGGCGGGCTCGCCTGCGGCTGCCGCGGGGCGCCGATCGGCCCGGTCAGCGGGCCGTCGGTCACCGCCGTCACCAGCTCCGCCGGGACGACGACCGTGGCGCGGACGCCGACGATGTCCTTGCCGCCGTGCAGCGACACCCCGATCCGGTGCCGGCTGGCCAGCCGGCCGACGACGAACAGGCCCATCCGGCGCGAGGTGGCGAGGTCGACCGACCCGGCCTCGGTCAGCCGGGTGTTCGCCTCGGCGACCTCGGCCTCGTTCATGCCGATGCCCTTGTCGAGGATGTCGATGTTGAGCGAGCCGTCCTCGCCCAGCCGCGACGCCACCGTCACGCTCGTCTCCGGCGCGGAGAACGCCGTCGCGTTGTCCAGCAGCTCCGCGACCAGGCGCATGAGGTCGCTCGCGGCGTAGCCGACGATCCGGGCCGGGGGCGGCGGCTGGACCTGGACCCGCTGGTACTGCTCGATTTCCGACACCGCGGCGCGGAGCATGTCGGTGGTGCCGACCGGCTTGCCGGACCGGCGGCCGGGCTCGGCGCCCGAGAGCACCATCAGGTTCTCGTTGTTGCGCCGCATCCGGGTGGCGAGGTGGTCGAGCTGGAACAGCGTGGCCAGCTGGTCGGCGTCCTCTTCGTCCCGCTCCAGCTGCTCGATCAGCTGCAGCTGCCGCTGGACCAGGCTCTGGCTGCGCCGCGACAGGTTGACGAAGACGCTGCCGAAGCCGGTGCGCATCGCGGCCTGCTCGGTCGCCAGCCGCAGCGCCTGGTGGTGCACCTTGTCGAAGGCCCGCGCCACCTCGCCGACCTCGTCCTCGGTCTGCACCGGCACCGGCACGACGGCCGTGCCCTGCACGCGGCCTTCCTGGATGTTGCGGACCGCCTCGGGCAGCGCGGTCTCGGCGACGTCGAGGGCGCTGCGCCGCAACGCTTTCAGCGAACGCAGCAGCTGGCGGGTGATGAGGAAGACGACCGCGACGGCGAGCACCATCGCGGCGAACAGCAGCACCGCGAGCAGGCCGGCCCTGCTGCTGGCGTCGTCGACCAGCTGTTCCGAGGTGGCCGACGCCGACGCGCCGAGCCGGTCGGCGACCTGGCTGATCTGCGTCCGCATCGCCGAGGACGCGGTGTTCCAGTCGGCCGCCGACAGGGCGCGGAAGGCGTCGTCCACCGCGTTGGCCGGCGCGTTCAGCACGGACTCGACCATCCGGGCCCGGCTCTGCGCCTGCCCGCCCTCGGCGATCGCCGCGAAGTCGCGCTGCAGGGTGTCGCCCGCCGCGGAGCGGAAGTCGACGAGCCGGTCGGCCAGCCGCAGCTCGGCGGCGCGCAGCGTGGCCAGTTCGCTCGGCGACAGCACGGAGCGGGCGATGCCGTAGGACACCATCGCCTGGCTGAGCGACACCTGCTCGCCCGCGACGAGCAGCTCGTGCAGCCCGGCGGGTGTGCCGCCGAGGGTGCCGTCGCCGGCGCCCGCGGTGGCCGCGGTGTCGAGGCCGATCAGCGAACCGGTGGTCCCGGAGTAGGCGGTGACGGCCTGGGCCGGGTCGAGCTGGCCGCCGTCGACCTGACGGCGGAGGAAGCCGAGGTTGTTGACCTGCGCGGTGGCCGCGCCGGCGGCCCCGGCCACGCCGGGCTCGACCTCGGACGCACGGGCCTGCGCGGCGGTGAACGGCCCGACCGCGGCGTCGGTGGCCTTGCGGGCCGCGGCCAGCTCCGGCGTGCCGCCGACGGTGCCCTCGGTCAGCATCGCCGCGGTGACCGTGCGCTCCTGCTGCAGCGCGCCGGTGAGCGCGCGGGTCTGGCCGCCGAGCGCGACGAGCCGGTCGAGCCGCTGGTACTCGTCCGAGCGGCCGACCTGGCCGGCGATCGTCGTGATGCCGAGGACCAGCGCGAGCACGATGGGGACGACGGTGACGGCCGAAAGCTTGACCGGCAGGCTCCAGTCGCGCCAGCGCACGAGGGCCCGCCACGCGTCCTTGCCCTTGGACCGCCGGGGTGCTCGGCCGAGCAGCTCCCCCACCGGCACCTGACCTTCTCCTGCAACGGTCACGTGAGTGACTCCCTGTCCGGCGTCATGGATCCGCGTCGGCGGCGCGGCGTCCCGGCTCGCGGCGGGCCGCCGGACGGCCGCGCCGCCCGTGCCCTGCCCCGTCGCCGGTGCCCTCGCTCGTCCCCGGCCGCCCGGCCGGCCGCGCGCCCGTCGCCGGGCAGGCACCATCCCGCGGTCCCGTGCAAGGGACTGTGCACGTGCACGGCGCAACTTGCGTTCTGCACGGTCGTCGAGATCAACTTTATCGGTGCCAATCGATCGCTGCGGTGAGCTGGGCCAAAGAATCGTACCCCCGGCACCCGGCCGGTCAATTCTCTTCCCCACTCGGGCGCTGACCTGCGAAAAGTGCTTTCCGCACCGAGAACCGCCCCCGACATTCGACCTCACTGCCCCCGAAGAGGGAATTCCGGTTACCGGATGAGTCTCACCCAGGCATCCGGACGTCACCCGATTAGCCCATGCGGTCCAGCATAGTACCTCGGACGATCTACACTGAGTACCCCCATCGAGTGGGTCAAGTCTCAAGATGTGCCCGATGTTGTGGCGTTGCGGGCCGGCATGCCCCGACCTGGTGATCCCTCACGAGACTCCCTGGTGATCAGTGGATCTTCGCCACCGCGCCCGCGCATGGCGACAACTCTCCGGCGCCATGACGAGCACTTTCGCTACCCGGCGTGACCAGCTGCGATGGTCCACCGGCGGGATTGCCCCGTTCGCCGCAGCTTCCGCCGGATGCGATAACGACGCGTCACAATTCTTTTCATCATTACGGGTGGCCGGCCGGTGATCTTGGAGCGCAGCATCATTCGATGCTTTCGACAGGAAAACGAATACCACGCCTTCCCGGTGCGCGAGGCCGACCGGCCGCCTGCGATGTCCGCCGGACGGCCTAGTTACGATGTGCGCCTCGCAGTCCGCAAGGGCGGCCCGGCGCCCTGTCCGCAGACGCCCGGAGCCCCGCCGCCACGGAGGCACTCTGCCGGAGGCACCCATGTACGACGTCGCGCGCCCCGCGGCGGGCAACCCCCTCGAAGAGACCGGCCAGATGCCGGCCCTGTTCACCGGGGACCGCCCGTCCGACAGCCAGCACGGCCAGCACGGTCAGCACGGTCAGCACCGCCAGCACCGCCGGCCCGTTCCCCGCTCGGGTCCCGACTACCCCGCGATCCAGGCCAGCCGCGAGTTCGTCTCGCTGCGGCGGCGGTTCCGGGCCTTCGTCTTCCCGATGAGCTTCGCCTTCTTCGCCTGGTACATGACCTACGTGCTGCTGGCCGCCTACGCGCACGACTTCATGAGCACCAAGGTGTTCGGCCAGGTCAACGTCGGCATCCTGCTCGGCATCGGCCAGTTCGCCAGCACCGCGCTGGTCACCTGGCTCTACCTGCGCTACGCGCGCCGCCACGTCGACCCGCGCGTGGCCGAGCTGCGGGCCCGCGCGGGCCTGCCGGAAGGGACCCGCCGATGACCGCGCTCGCCGACGGCGGCACGCCCGCCAGCAACCCGCTGGTCAACACCGTCGTGTTCGCCCTGTTCGTGGCGATCACGCTCTACGTCGTCTACCGGGCCAGCAGCCGGAACTCCTCGACGGCCGACTACTACGCCGCGGGCAGCGCGTTCACCGGCCGCCAGAACGGCATCGCGCTCTCCGGCGACTTCCTGTCGGCGGCGTCGTTCCTCGGCATCGCCGGCGCGATCGCGATCCACGGCTACGACGGCTTCCTCTACTCGATCGGCTTCCTCGTCGCCTGGCTGGTCGACCTGCTGCTGATCGCCGAGCTGCTGCGCAACACCGGCCGCTTCACCATGGGCGACGTCCTGAGCTTCCGGATGAAGCAGCGGCCGGTCCGCGCGGCGGCGGCGACGTCGACGCTGGTGATCTCCTTCTTCTACATGCTGGCGCAGATGGCCGGCGCCGGCGGCCTGGTGGCGCTGCTGCTCAACGTCCACTCCAAGCTCGGCCAGGCGCTGGTGATCGGCGTCGTCGGCCTGGTCATGGTGCTGTACGTGCTGGTCGGCGGGATGAAGGGCACCACGTGGGTGCAGATCATCAAGGCGACCATCCTGCTGCTGTGCGGCGCGCTGCTCACGGTGTTCCTGTTCGGCAAGTTCGGGTTCTCGTTCTCCAACCTGCTTTCTTCGGCGGCGGAGAACAGCCCGCTCGGTGACAAGCTCCTGGAGCCGGGCGGCTCGTACGGCAAGAACAGCACCACCAAGCTCGACTTCGTGTCGCTGGCCCTGGCGCTGGTGCTCGGCGCGGCGGCGCTGCCGCACGTGCTGATGCGGTTCTACACGGTGCCGAACTCCCGGGAAGCCCGCCGCTCGGTGGTGTGGGCGACGGCGTGCATGTTCCTGTTCTACCTGTGCACGCTGGTCATCGGCTTCGGCGCGGCCGCGCTCGTCGGCGCGGACGAGATCAAGGCCGCCCCCGGCGGCGAGAACTCGGCGGCGCCGCTGCTGGCCCTGCACGTCGGCGGGACGCTGCTGCTGGGCATCATCGCCGCGGTGGCGTTCGCGACGATCCTCGCGGTCGTGGCCGGGCTGACCATCACCGCGTCGGCGTCCTTCGCCCACGACGTCTACGCGAACATCTTCAAGCAGGGCAAGGCGGAGCCGGCGGACGAGGTCCGGGTGGCGCGGCTGACCGCGATCGCGGTCGGGGCGCTGGCCATCGTCGGCGGCGTGCTGGCGAACGGGCAGAACATCGCGTTCCTCGTCGCGCTGGCGTTCGCGGTGGCGGCGTCGGCGAACCTGTCGACGCTGCTGTACTCGCTGTTCTGGAAGCGGTTCAACACGACCGGCACGCTGTGGGGCATCTACGGCGGCCTGATCGCCAGCCTGGTGCTGGTGCTCTTCTCGCCGGTCGTCTCGGGCGCCCCGGACGCGATCTTCAAGAGCGTCGACTTCGCCTGGTTCCCGCTGAAGAACCCGGGTCTGGCGTCGATCCCGTTCTCGTTCCTCTGCGGGTTCGTCGGCACCTTCGTCGGCAAGCCGAAGGCCGACCCGGAGAAGCAGGCCGAGATGGAGGTCCGGTCCCTCACCGGGATCGGCAGCTGATCCCCTCGGGCGGCCTGCGTCACGCGCGCAGGCCGGCCAGGATCACGTCCAGCACGCGTTTCCCGTCTTCCGGGCTGCAGTTGCGCACCGCCATGCCGGCGCCGTGACCCAGGCGCAGCACGTCCGCGCCGACGACGTCCCGGCGGATCAGCCCCGCGTCCCGCGCGGTGTCGACGAGGACCCCGGTCGCCGCGCGCAGCCGTTTCTGGCAGTACTGGAAGGTTTCCGAGCCCGAGTCGATCGACTCCTTGAGGATCGTGGCCAGCTTGTGCCGCTCCACGACCCAGGTGACCTGCTCGGTCAGCCACGCCTCGAGCGCCTCCCACGGCGGTAGCTGTTCGTGCAGCACGTACGCGCGGTCGGCGAGCACCTCGATCTCGTCGCGGTAGACCGCTTCGAAGAGCTTCTCGCGAGTCGGGAAGTGCCGGTAGAGCGTGCCCGCTCCGACGCCCGCCTTCTTGGCGACGTCGTCGAGCGGCACGTCGGCGCCGTGCGCGGTGAAGAGCTCGTTCGCCGTCGCGACGATGCGCTCGTAGTTGCGTCGCGCGTCCGCCCGCATCGGACGCGCCGTCTCACCGCCCGGCATCCCGGCCTCCTCGCCCCTTAACCGGAGAGATTCTCCGAATTCTCTTGCGCATCCGGAGACATTCTCCATATTATCGGATCGCACCCAAGCGGAGAACATCTCCGCTTCTTCTCTTACTCCTCGGGGGAGTATCTCTTGTCCCAGCAAACGATCCACCGTGCGGTCGAGCCTGCCCCGGCGCGCCGCAGCGGCCTGATCCTGGCGATCATCCTGACCTGCCAGCTCATGCTCATCCTCGACGCGACCGTGATGAACGTCGCGCTCCCGCGCATCCAGGCCGACCTGGGATTTTCGGCCACCGGCCTGTCCTGGGTGATGACGGCCTACAGCCTGGTCTTCGGCGGGCTGCTGCTGCTCGGCGGCCGCGCCGGCGACCTGTTCGGCCGGCGCCGGATGTTCGTCGCGGGCACCGCCCTGTTCACCCTCGCGTCGCTGGCCGGCGGCCTCGCCGGCTCGGCCACGCTGCTCATCGCCGCCCGTGTCCTGCAGGGGGTCGGCGCCGCCATGGCCGGGCCGAGCACCCTGGCCCTGGTCACGACGACGTTCTCCGAGGCCAAGGCCCGCGTCCGGGCGCTGGCGCTGTTCTCCGCCATGTCCAGCGGCGGGTTCGCGATCGGCCTGATCGTCGGCGGCCTGCTCACCGAGTGGATCTCGTGGCGCGCGGCGCTGTTCATCAACGTCCCGTTCGGCCTGGCGATCGTGCTGCTCGCACCGCGGTTCGTGCCCGAACCCCCGCGCCGGCCCGCGCACCTCGACCTGCCCGGTGCGGTCACCGGCACCCTGGGCGTCGGCTCGCTCGTGTTCGCCTTCACCCACGCGGCGTCCGACGGCTGGGGCAACGCCGTGACGCTCGGCGCGCTCGCCGGCGGCCTGGCGCTGCTGGCCGGGTTCGTCGCGATCGAGGCCCGCACCGCGATGCCGCTGGTCCCGCTCCGGCTGTTCGCCGACCGCAACCGCAGCGCGGCCTACGTCAGCTTCTTCCTCGGCCCGATGGCCATGATGTCGATGTTCTTCTTCCTCACCCAGTTCATGCAGGACATCCGGCACTTCGCCGCGCTGGCCACCGGGTTCGCGTTCCTGCCGATGGCGGTGCTGATCTTCACGATGAGCCGGCTCGTGCCGCGGCTGCTCCCGCGCTACGGCCCGAAGCCGCTGGCGATCACGGGGTCGCTGCTGATGGTCTCCGGCGTCGTCTGGCTCGCCCAGCTCACCACGGAGAGCACGTACTTCCCGGCGCTGTTCGGGCCGCTGCTGCTCATGGGACTCGGCGGCGGGCTCGCGTTCGCGCCGCTCAACGTGATCGTGATGGCGACCGTGCCGAACGAGGACGCGGGCGCCGCGGGCGGCGTGCTGCAGACGATGCAGCAGGTCGGCAGCACGCTGGGGCTCGCCGTGCTGGTCACGGTGTTCGGTGCGGTGACCCGCTCGGCGGGCACGACCGGGGCTCAGCTCACGGTCGACGGCATGACCGCCGCGTTCGCCACCGCCGCCGGGTTCGCGGCGTGCACGTTCCTGGTGGCGCTGACGTTCCGGCGGGTTACAGCTTCTGCCCGGCCTTGACCTTGTGCGTCACGCGGCGCTCGACGAGGAACGAGACGAACGGGACGCAGCCGGCCAGCAGCACGAGCACGGTGCCCTTGATCGACCAGCGGGCCTTGATCGCCAGGTCGATGGTCAGCACCAGGTAGATCATGTAGAGCACGCCGTGGATCGGCGAGTAGACCGCCGACGGGGTGGGGTTGTCGAAGCCGTACCGCAGCACCATCACGAAGCAGAGGCCGAGCAGGCCGACGCCGGTGACGTAGGCGGCGGTGCGGAACCGGACCAGGGGGCCGGTGAGCGGCACCGCCGTCTGGGCGGCACCTTCGGTGCTGGTGGTCATCGGGACGTCCTCACTCTGCGGCCTGCTGGTCGCGGGCGTTCAGCTCGCGCAGGTAACGGTTGTACGCGGCCAGCTCCTCGTCCTCGTCCTGCTCCGCTTTCACGGCGTCGGGACGCGGGCGAGGGGCGGGCACCTCGGGCTGTTCGCGCACGGGCTCTTCGGCTTGGGCTTCGGCTTGGGTTTCGGCCTTGTGCTTCAGCTGGCGGATGCGCCAGAACATGAAGGCCGGGAACAGGCCGAAGAGCGGCCACTGCAGGACGTAGCCGAGGTTCTGGAAGGTGCCGTTCGCCGAGGTGAAGCGGTCCCACTGCCACCAGGCGAGCCCGCAGCAGACGAGCAGGCTCACCACGCAGGTCGCGACGATCGCGATCCGGCGTCCCCAGGGGGAAACCGCCGGCGGAGGGGAAGCTGGCACGGCCTCGACGCTAGCACTGGGCGGCTGAGGGCCGGCGGCCGACTGTGATCCGGGTGGCCCGGCTCTCAGCCCAGGTCGATGGGCTGTCGCGAATGACTCATTCGGGGCTTCGGAGGTCCCGAATGAGTCATTCGCGGCGTCGAGGGTCCGGGTTATCCCCAGCACCGGGCGATTGTGGACAACTCGGCCGGGGTGCGGCGGGATCGGGCTCGTTGTCGGAGGCCGCCGATAGAATGGATCCGGGGTCAGCCCCCTGGGATGGGCGGGGCCGCGGCCGGGCTCGTCAGCCTTGCTTGCGCACCGACTGGGCGCCCTTGGCGTACCCGTCGGCCAAGCCGAACACTTTCTGCGCGTACTCCGTCGAGTTGTTGTACGACAGGATTCCGGCCCACCACCCCGACGGGCCGGCCATGTCCCGCCCGCCCGCGCACAGGTACCGCGCCGCTGCCAGGGCCGCGTCGTCGATCTGCTGCGGGTCGCCGAGGCCGTCGCCGTTGCCGTCCGAGGCCCACTTGCGCCACGTGCTCGGGATGAACTGCATCGGGCCGACCGCCCGGTCGACCCCCGCGTCGCCGTCGTAGCGGCCGCCGTCGGTGTCGCCGATCGCCTGGACGCCCGCGGAGCCGTCGAGCGGGACGCCGATGATCGGCTTGGACGGGCGGCCGTCCGCGCCCAGCACCGCGCCCGCGTACTGGCCGTGGTTGGACTCGATCCGGCCGATGCCGGCGAGCGTCGCCCACGAGATCTTGCACTTCGGCTGGTCCGCGCGCAGCGCCAGCTCGGCGTTGCCGTACGCCTGCAGCGCCCGCGCCGGGACGCCGGTCGCCGCGGCGACCTGGCTCGCCCACTGGGACAGCGTCGCCGGTCCCGTGCTGCGGGCCTGCTGGGGAGAAGTCTGCTGCTCGGCCCCGCCCGCGACGGCACCGCCGGCCGGCACGACCGACCCCGGGCGGACGTCGGCCGCCTTGACCTGCAGGGCGGGGATTTCGGTGGTGAGCGGGCTCGCCTCCGGCGTCGACGCACGGGTGACGAGCCAGATCCCGCCGCCGGCCACGGCCAGCACGGCAAGAACCACGATCAGCCGGGTGAGCACTGCCACGCTCTGGGAACGCGGCGCCGGTGCCGGTACGGCGGGGGCGGCTTCCTCGACGCTCGCGTCGACGGGGTCGTCCTCGTTCTTTCCGGTCCTGGTGCGCACGAAACTCCGGTCCTCCAGCGTGTGTCGACGAACTGTCAACGAGCCCGCGCAGGTTAGCGTTACGCGGGTCGCCGCAGTCGTCTCACCACACCGGTTCACCCGGCCGAGTGGAAACGGTCAGGCGGATTTCTGCTGACGCGCGAGCCGCGCGACGCACCAGGCCGGGGCACTGCCGCGGCGGAGGTGCTGCAGAACGGTCATCGGCCCGAGCCGGCGGCTCAGGTCGGAGGGCGCGAGCCCGGCCGCCCGGTAGTCGAGGGCCCGCTGGTCGAGCGGGCTGAGTCCGGCGTCCCACCACTCCTCGGCCTCGGCGACCCCGCCGACCATCTGCCACCAGCCCGCGGCGGCGGTGAGGAGCTCTTCCGGCACGTCGGGCAGCCGGCTTCGCATCGCGTCGAGGTAGCCGGGGTCGGCCGACTCGACGGGGACGAACCGCTGCTGCCCGGATCGGGCCCGCTGGCCCGGGATGCCCGGAGCCTGGGCAGGCGCGTCGGCCAGCCACGCGGAAGCGATGCGGTCGACCTCCTGCTCTTCGGGGGTCTGCTCGCGCTCCGCGGCCCATTGCCGGATCAGCGCGTCCACTCCGGGATCTCCGGTCATCCCTGCCTCCTTGTAGGTCCCCGACGGACAGGCCCTGACACCTGTCCCACGCGGTGGTGCCGCACGCACCAACCTGCACCTTGCTGAGTGGAAACTGCCTGCGTACCGGGGGTCTCCGGGGGGAGGGCGAACCACCCGATCACGCAATGTGAGCACCGTAGGGCCGGGGTGGTCTCCTTCGCCAGACCCCGGCAGGCACGAATTCGCCGACCTGCGCGTTTTCGGCTGCAATCCACCCGGATGGTCGAGTGTTCGGTCCGAATTCCGAGATTCGTGACACTCAGTGATTTACCGTCCGCTAACACACAGGGTGACGACCGGCGCCGCCCGTTGCGGTGCCGGTCAGAGGGTCCGGGTGGTCAGGAAAAGAGCGACCGGAAGAACGTCACGATCGCTTCGGCGCCGTCCTTGAGCCAGCCGAGGACGCGGTGCACGAAGTCGGCGGACTGGGTGGGCTGGGTGATCAGGAAGAAGAGCACGAGCGCGACCACGCCGACGATGAGAACTTTCTTCATGCCGCTCGACATGCGCTTCCTCCCGGGCTCGCCGTCCCCGTCCTGGGAGTGGCCACGCCAATACTCTAGGGAAGGCGTGCCCCGAAGACACCCCGATCAACCCCCGATCACCCCGACCGATCCCGAGGAGCCGCGATGACCCGGAACGTGCTGGTGGAGCGGGACGCCGAAGTGACGACGGTCACCATCGACCGCCCCTCCGCCCGCAACGCCGTCGACGGGCCGACCGCGGCCGAGCTCGCCGAGGCGTTCCGCGAGTTCGACGCGGACCCGGGCGCCGCCGTCGCGGTCCTCACCGGATCGGGTGGCGCGTTCTGCGCGGGAGCGGACCTGAAGGCGATCGGCACCGACCGGGCGAACCGCACTCACCCGGACGGGGACGGCCCGATGGGCCCGACCCGGCTGCGGCTCGGCAAGCCGGTGATCGCGGCCGTCCACGGCCACGCCGTCGCGGGCGGGCTGGAGCTCGCGCTGTGGTGCGACCTGCGGGTCGCGGACGCCACGGCGGTGTTCGGGGTCTTCTGCCGCCGCTGGGGAGTCCCGCTGATCGACGGCGGCACGGTCCGGCTGCCGCGCCTGATCGGCCAGTCGCGGGCGATGGACCTGATCCTGACCGGACGGCCGGTCGAGGCGCCCGAAGCGCTGGAGATCGGCCTGGCGAACCGCATGGTCCCGGCAGGCGGGGCCGTGGCGGCGGCGCAGGAGCTGGCGCGCCAGATCGCGGCGTTCCCGCAGGCGTGCCTGCGAGGCGACCGGCTCTCGGCCCTCGAGCAGTGGGGCAAATCCGAGGAAGACGCGCTCGCGGCCGAGTTCCGGGCGGCGATGGGCACGGGTGTGCTGGCGGCGGAGGCGGTCGACGGCGCGGCCCGCTTCGCCGGCGGAGAGGGCCGGCACGGCACTTTCACGTGATCAGGCGGGCATCACCCGTGTCCGGAGAGGCATCTCGCGTGATTGCAGGGGCATCACGCGTGATGCCCGTCCAGACACGGGTGATGCCCGCTCAATCACGGTTGATGCCTGCTTGATCACGGGGGATGCCTCGACCGGGTGGATCCCGTGGTGCCGGGGCGATTCCGGTCGGGCGGCCGATAAGGTCGCCCGATGGACGACGATGTTCCGAGAGTCGTGCTGCGGCCCGTGGCCGAAGGCGATCTCGACCTCCTGGAACGGCTGACCAACGATCCCGTCGCTGCCGGGGAGCACCAGTGGTTCGGCTGGCACGATCCCGGCTACCTGCGCCGCCGCTGGCAGGAAACCGGCATGCTCACCGCCGAAACCGGCATGCTCGTGCCGACCCTCGGCGGCCGCGTCCTCGGCCTCGTCTCCTGGCACCGCAGCCGCACCGGGCCGACGTCCTACTGCTGGAACGCGGGCCTCGTCCTGGCGCCGGAAGCGCGTGGTCACGGCTACGGCACCGAAGCCCAGCGCCTGCTCGCCGAGTACCTCTTCGCCCACACCCAGCTCAACCGGGTCGAAGCGACGACCGAGGTCGGCAACCGCGCCGAACAGCGCTCGCTCGAGAAAGCCGGCTTCACGCGCGAAGGAGTCCTTCGCGGCTACGGCTTCCGAGACGGCGAGTGGCGCGACCACGTCGTGTACTCGGTCGTGCGCTCCGACCTGGCGAAGGACTAGGCGATCGCGCCCGCCGAACGCAGGGCTTCGAGATCCGTGACGCCGAGCTCGGCGAGCACGGCCTCGGTGTCGGATCCCTTGGCGCGCGGGGCTTCCGGGGTCTCCGGCGGGGTGCGGTCGAACCTCGGGGCCGGCGCGGGCTGCACCATGCCGCCGATCTCCACGAACGTGCCGCGCGCCGCGTTGTGCGGGTGCGACGCGGCTTCACCGGGCGCGAGCACCGGGGTCAGGCACGCGTCGGTGCCTTCGGCCCGCGCGACGAGGTCGTCGCGGGTGTACTTGCCGATCGCCGCCGCGAGGATCTCGCGAAGGCGAGGCCACTGCGTCTTGTCCACGTGCAGCGGCAGCGAATCCGGGTCCAGCTCGAGGACCTTGACCAGGTCGCCCCAGAACCGCATCTCGATCGCGCCGACGGCGACGTACTTGCCGTCCGCGGTCTCGTAGGTGTCGTAGAACGGAGCGCCGCCGTCGAGCATGTTGTCCCCGCGGCCGCCGCCCCAGAGCCCGGCCGCGGCCATGCCGTGCAGGCTCGTGGTGAGCAGCGCGGCGCCGTCGACCATCGACGCGTCGACGACCTGGCCGCGGCCCGAGGTGTTCCGTTCGTACAGCGCCGCCAGGATGCCCATCGCCAGCAGCAGCCCGCCGCCGCCGAAGTCGCCGACCAGGTTGAGCGGCGGCACCGGCCGCTCCCCCGCGCGCCCGATCGGCTCGAGCGCGCCGGCGATGCCGATGTAGTTGATGTCGTGCCCGGCCGCCGAAGCGAGCGGGCCGTCCTGGCCCCAGCCGGTCATCCGCCCGTAGACCAGCCGCGGGTTGCGTGCGTGCACGACGTCGGGGCCGAGCCCGATCCGTTCGGCGACGCCCGGGCGGAAGCCCTCGATGAGGACGTCGGCGCCGTCGCACAGCTTCAGCACCAGCTCGACGCCTTCGGGCGTCTTCGTGTTGATGCCGACCGACCGGCGGCCGCGGGCGAGCGGATCGGTCTGCAGCCCGATCACGTCCTCCCCCGGGGTCGCGCGGTCGACGCGGACGACGTCGGCGCCGAGGTCGGCGAGGATCATCGTGGCGAAGGGCCCGGGTGCCAGACCCGCGAGCTCCACCACCTTCAGGCCGCCGAGCGGACCTGCCTTCATGTTCGGTCCCTTCAGAGCGAGCGGGAGATGATTTCCTTCATGATCTCGCTGGTGCCGCCGAAGATCCGCGAGATCCGGACGTCGGCCCAGGCACGCGCGATCGGGTATTCGGTCATGTAGCCGTAGCCGCCGAAGAGCTGCACGCAGTCGTCGACCACCTTGTTGACCCGCTCGGTGGTCCACAGCTTGGCCATCGCCGCGCCCTGGACGTCGAGCTCGCCCTTGAGGTGGCGTTCGATGCACTGGTCGAGGAACGCCCGCGCGACGGCGGCCTCGGTCGCGGCCTCGGCGAGCGTGAACTTGGTGTTCTGGAAGGAGAAGATGGGCCGGCCGAACGCCGTGCGCTCCTTCGTGTACTCCAGCGTGAGGTCGACCGCGGCCTCCAGCCCGGCCACCGCGGTGACGGCGATGATCAGCCGTTCCTGCGGCAGCTGCAGCATCAGCTGGATGAAACCCTGGCCCTCGGCGTCGCCGAGCAGGTTGGCGGCGGGCACGCGGACGTCGTCGAAGAACAGCTCGGCGGTGTCCTGGCCCTTGAGGCCGACCTTGTCGAGCACGCGGCCGCGGCGGAAGCCCGGGGTGTCGGTCTCGACCACGATCAGCGAGACGCCCTGCGCGCCCGCGTCCGGGTCGGTTTTGCACGCGACGACCACCAGGCCGGCATGCAAACCGTTGGTGATGAAGGTCTTCGCGCCGTTGATGACGTAGTGGTCGCCGTCGCGCACCGCTCGGGTCTTGATGCCCTGCAGGTCCGAGCCGGTGCCGGGCTCGGTCATCGCGATGGCGCCGACCAGCTCGCCGCTGGCCATCTTCGGCAGCCACTCGCGCTTCTTCTCTTCGGAGGCGTACGCGCTCAGGTAGTGCGCCACGATTCCGTTGTGGACGGTCACGCCCCACGCGCTGTCACCCGAGCGGGCCTGCTCTTCGTAGAGCACGGCCTCGTGGGCGAAGGTGCCGCCGCCCCCGCCGTACTCCTCGGGGATGGACAGGCAGAGGAGGCCGACGTCGCCGGCCTTGGTCCACAGCTCTCGGTCGACCTTCTTCTCCGCCGCCCAGCGTTCCTGGTGCGGCACGGCTTCCTTCTGCAGGAACGACCGCGAGAGCTCGCGGAGGTCGTCGAGCTCGGTCGTGCTCCAGGAGCTCTTCGGGAGTTTCAGCGGCACGGGACCTCCTGCTGGAAAACATGACGATCGGCATGTAAGTTCTCTCCGGAATGTACATCCGTACCGGCCTGTAGGTAAAGCAGGGAGGCCGAAGTGACCGAGGCGGCGCACCGGACCCAGGCGCAGCGGCGCGAACAGACCCGCACGGCGCTGCTCGACGCCACCATCGACTGCCTGGTGGACGTCGGGTACGCGCGCACGTCGGTGCAGGAGATCTGCGCCCGCGCCGGGGTTTCGAAGGGCGCGGTGCAGCACCACTTCACCGCGAAGGCCGAGCTGATGGCGGCCGCCGTCGAGCACCTGACGACGAAGCTGCGCCACCAGCTCGCGGCGTCGCTCGACGAGCTGCCCAGCGGCGGCACGGGCGTCGCCGCGGCGATCGACCTGCTCTGGACGGGCTACTCCGGCACTCTTTCGACCGCCGTCACCGAGCTGTGGGTCGCCGCCCGCACCGACCCCGAGCTGCGCGCGGCCATCCGCCCGGTCGACCGCGCGCTCGGCCGCGCGACGCTCGAGCACGTCACCCAGGTCGCCGGCGACCTGCCGCCCGAACGCGCGGAGATGTTGTTCTGGCTCACCGTGAACCTGACCCGCGGGCTGGCGCTGGACGCCGAGCTCGGCGGCGACCCGCACCGGCGGCGGCAGCTGCTGGAGGAGTGGAAGCGGATCGCGGTGCTGCTCTACCAGGACGCCGCCACTGGGCCAAGCTGACCAGCCGCGTCCGCAAGGGCTGGAATGCCCCTTATCCCCCCGACGGATTCGTGGTCCAATCCCCCCGGAAGAGGGGAGCTCCGATGACCGCCAGCCCGTACCAGAACCCGTACGGCCCTCCCCCGGCACAGCCGCCGCGGCCGCGGGCCGACGTCGCCGCGCGCTTCCGGCTGATCGCCGCGATCGTCGGCGCCGTCGCCGCGATCCTCGTGCTGGCCGGGTCGTTCCTCCCGCAGACGAAGTTCGAGCAGATCGTCGGCGGCAAGGCCGAGAGCAGCCAGACGATCAGCGCGTGGACGCGCTCGTTCGACGTCGAACCCAGCGAGGAGGCCAAGAAGTTCTACGAGAACACCCACGTCGCGCGCTACGGGATCCCGCTGTCGGCCGGCGCGCTGGTGCTGCTGGCCGGGGCCGGTCTGGCGATCGCGGGCGCGCGGCGTTCCGCGGGGACCGGGGTGCGCTCGGCTGCCCGGACGGCCCTGGTGGCCGGCGGCGCGGGCGTGGCCGCCGCGGTGTGGATGCTCGGCATGGACGTCTCCGCGACCTTGAGCTACGAGTCCGAGGACGACTCGCTCACCTCGACCTACTCGACCGGCCTCGGCTTCTGGATCCTGCTGGGCGGGGGCGCGCTGGCCGCGGTGACGCTGGTCCTCGCGGCGCTCGCCGGGCGGCGGGCGCCGGCGACCGGGCCGATGGGATTCCCGGCGGGGTCCTACGGCGGGCCGTACCAGCAGCAGTCGAGGCCGTATCCGGTGCCGCCGCAGCAGTACGGACAGCAGTATCCGGGGGCACCGCAGCATCCCGGGGCACAGCCGTACCCCGGCGGGCCGCCGGGGTACCAAGGCGCGCCGGCGTCCCAGCCGTTCCCCGCGCAGAGCGGACCGGTTTCCCAGCCCTTCCCGGCGCAGAGCGGGCCCCCTTCGCAGCCGTTCCCCGCGCAGTCCGGTGAGGTGCCGCAGCCTTCGCCGGCCGAGCCCGGCGGGCTGTCCCCTCGGCTCGACGACCCCTACGGCGGTGAGACGCAGGCCCAGTCGCACCCCCGATCGGACCAGCCGTCGCCGACCGAGCCGAACTACCAGCTCCCGCCGCTGAACCCACCCAATACGTGAAACTTATTCATGTCAGACTGGACAACTGACGTACCGACGGTATGGTGTACTCGTCGGTAACCCCTGCGCGGCGTCGTGCGGACTCCGGACGCCGCGGAACGGAGACGTCATGACCAGCACGACCCCCGCGAACGCGGTCGAAGACACCCCTTTGCCGCCGACCGTCGGCGGCGTCGCCGGGGCGCCCGGCTCGGCGCGGGCGGCCCAACTCGTCGCCCGCGTGGCCGGCGGCGCGGACTCGGCGCCGATCCGCATGCACGCCCCCTTCACCGGGCAGCCGATCGCGACGCTGCCCCAGGCCACCGACGCCGACGTCCGCGCGGTGTTCGCCGGCGCGCGGACGGCCCAGCGGGCCTGGGCGGAGCGCTCCCCCGCCGAGCGCGCCCGCGTCCTCACCCGGCTGCACGACCTGGTGCTCGCCCGCCAGGACGAGGTCCTCGACCTGGTCCAGGTCGAAGCCGGCAAGGCGCGGCTCGACGCGTTCGACGAGGTCAGCGCGACCGCGCTGGTCGCGGCCTACTACGGCAAGCACGCCGCGAAGATCCTCGCCCCGCGCCGGGTCGCCGGCGTCATCCCCGGCCTAACCCGCGCCGGCGAGATCCGGCACCCGAAGGGCGTCGTCGGGGTCATCTCGCCGTGGAACTACCCCCTCGCCCTCACCGCGATGGACGTCCTCCCCGCGCTCGCGGCCGGCAACGCCGTGGTGCAGAAGCCGGACAACCAGACCGCGCTTTCGGCGCTGTGGCTGCAGGAGCTCGCCGAGGAGGCCGGGCTGCCGGCCGGAACCTGGCAGATCGTGCTCGGCCGCGGTTCGAAGATCGGCACCGCGCTGGTCGAAGAGTCGGACTACCTGTGCTTCACCGGGTCCACGCCGACCGGCAAGGAGCTGGCCGGGCAGGTGGCGAAGCGGCTGACGTCGTATTCGCTGGAGCTCGGCGGCAAGAACCCGATGATCGTGCTGCCCGACGCCGACGTCGCGAAGGCCGCGACGGGCGCGGTGACGGCGTGCTTCTCCTCGGCCGGCCAGCTGTGCGTGTCGGTCGAGCGGATCTACGTCCACGAGTCCATCCGCGAGGAGTTCACCCGGGCGTTCGTGGCGCGCACTGCCGCGGTGAAGCTCGGCGGCGCGCTGGACTACCAGGCCCAGATGGGGTCCCTGACGTCCGAGGATCAGCTCAAGACCGTGTCCGCGCACGTCGAAGACGCCCGCGCGAAGGGTGCTTCGGTGCTCACCGGCGGCCGCGCCCGGCCCGACCTCGGGCCGCTGTTCTACGAGCCGACGGTGCTTTCCGGCGTCACGCCGGACATGGTGCCCTTCGCGGAGGAGACGTTCGGGCCGGTCGTCTCGATCTACGGCTACACCGACGTCACCGAGGCCATCGACCGGGCCAACGACACGCCGTTCGGGCTCAACGCCAGCGTCTGGTCGCGCAACGGCCGCGCGGGCTGGGAGGTCGCGGCGCGGCTCAAGGCCGGGACGGTCAACGTCAACGAGGGCTACGCGGCGACGTTCGGCAGCGTCGGCGTCCCGATGGGCGGCATGAAGGACTCCGGCGTCGGCCGCCGCAACGGCGCCGAAGGCCTGCTGAAGTACACGGAGTCCCAGTCGATCGCGCTGCAGCGCGGGCTGGCCCTCCGCCCGCCGAAGCGGGTCCCGGGTTCGCTGTGGTCGAAGGGCATGACGCTGGGCCTCAAAGCCCTCCGCCGCCTCCCCCGCTGACCCGGCCGGTCGGCTCGCGTGATTGAAGGGTCATCACCCGTGTCGACTCTCCGATCACGAGAGTCGGCCCTCTGATCACGCGTGTTCGGCGGTGGGGGCCGTGAGAAGGCCGCGGTCGTAGGCGATCGCCACCGCTTCCGCGCGGCGGCTCGCGCCGAGTTTCGCCATCACGCGGGACAGGTGGACGCTCACCGTCTTCTCGCTGATGTACAGCTCCTCGCCGACCTGGCGGTTCGTGCGGCCCAGCGCCACGCGCTCGAGGACGTCGCGCTCGCGGTCGGTCAGCGGGTCGGTGACCGCGCGGACCGGGGCCGCCGGTGCCACGCCCGGCAGCTCGACCCGGGCGCGGTGCGCCAGGTCGCGGACGGCGTCGCGCAGGGGAACCGCGCCCAGGCGCAGCGCCACCGCGTGGGCCGCTTCGAGGACGCCGTTCGCGTCCTTGTCCGCGGCCAGCAGGGCTTCGGCTTCGTGCCAGCGGCAGATCGCCTGCTCGTACACGGCACCGTAGCCGAACCCCGCCGCCGCGGCCGCCCACTTCTCCGCGTCGCCCCGGCCGGTCAGGCACGACGCCGCCGCCTCCAGCCTCGCCAGCCATGCCCGGCCCTCCGGCCCGAGCGTCCCCGAGCGCGGCTGCCCGACCACGGCGCACATCCGGCCGTGGGCCAGCATCCGCTCGCCCGCCGCCACCGCGGCACCGGCCGCGGCCTGGTCGCCGCGGACCCGGGCGTCGGCGGCCAGCGCGGCCGCGGCGGACACGCCCAGGGCGGCGACGCGGATGCCGGCCAGCAGGCCGGGCTCGATCCGCTCGAGCCAGCCGATCAGGTCTTCGGCGCGGCGCACCGCTTCGGCGTGGTCGCCGCCCCAGTACGCCAGCTCGATGCCGGCGTCCCCGGCGGACAGCGGGATCGCCATGTCCGCCGCCCAGTGCTGCCGCAGCCCGGCGATGAGCTTCGCGGCCTCGTCGAACCGGCCACGCGCGACGACGAACAGCGACCAGATGGCCTGGATCCGCGCGGCGACCGCGCTGGACACCCCGCGCCCCGCGCGACCGGCGCTCTCGTCCGGCCAGTCACCCATCAGGTAGCGCAGGGTCAGCTGCCGCGCGCGCAGCTCGATCCCGAACGAGCTCCAGCTCAGCCCGGCCTCTTCCGCCCGGGCGACACCGTGCGCCGCGTGGTCCAGCGCCGCGGCGAACTCGGCTTGGTCGTCGTAGCTCAGCGCGAGGAAGTAGGTCGCGCGGAGCTCGGTGTTCGGCGCGCCGGCGCCGCGCGCCGTCCGCTGGGCCTTGCGCAGCCACTCGCGCGCTTCGGCCGGCTCGCCCGCCGAGTCGGCGAGCGTGCCCAGGGTGACCAGCGCCGCGGCTTCCGCGCCCGCCGCCCCGACCGCCTGCGCGTCGGCGACCGCGGTGCGCGCGCTGTCCAGCGCCGCCTCGGGCCGGTCCAGGATCCGCAGGAACCCGGCCCGGCTGGCCAGCACCCAGGCGCGCGTCCCGCTCGGCTCGCCGTCCTTCACCAGCTCCCACGCCCGGTCGATGGCCGCGGTCGCCTCGTCGAGAGTGCCTTCCAGCGCGAGCAGCGCCTCCGCCAGCCGCCGCCACGTCTTCGCCGCGCGGTCGGCCGCCGTGTCCGGTTTCAACGCCTGCGTCGCCGAGCGCGCGAACGCGGCGGCCCGCTCGGGCTCGCCGGACGTGCCCGCGAAGTAGGACGCTTCGTGCAGCAGCCGCAGTTCGTCGAACCCCTCGGGCCGGTCCGCCGGGGCGACGGCGTCCCAGATGGACAGTGCCTGCTCGACGTGCTGCAGCGCCGACCCGGGCGCGCCGAGCTTCTCGGCCTCGTCCATCGCGCGCAGCAGCGCCGGCAGCGCGGTGACCAGGTCGCTGCTCTGCATCGAGTGGTAGGCCAGCTTCGCGTCGTGGCCGCGGCCCTGCGGCCGCGCCTGGATCCGGGCCGCGTACGCCGCGTGCGTGCGTGACCGCTCCCCCGGCAGCAGGTCGCCGTACACCGCTTCCTGCAGCAACGCGTGCCGGAACGTGTAGGAACCGTCCGGAAGCACCACGAGGACGTGGTGCTGGACGGCTTCGCGCAGTGCCTCGTCGAGCTCCAGCTCCCCCAGCCCGGAGACCTCGGCGAGCGCGCCGTGCATCACCGGCTCGTTCGCCACCGAGATCACCCGGGCCACCCGGCGGGTGTCCGGCGAGAGCCGCTCGAGCCGGGACAGCAGCACCTCGGCGAGCCCGGCGGGCAGGTCGTTGCACTCGGTCTGGGTGGCGAGCAGCTCTTCGGCGAAGAACGGGTTGCCCTCGGAACGGGCGACGATGTCCGACACGACGTCGGCCGGCATCGGCTCGTCGGCCAGCGCCTCGACGAACTTGCGGGCGTCGGCGGCGCCGAAGGGGTGCAGGTCGACGCGCTCGACGGTGGCGAGGCGGACCAGCTCCGACAGCAGGCCGCGCAGCGGGTGGCGCCGGTGCACGTCCTCTTCGCGGTAGCTGCCCACGACCAGCAGCCGCTGCGCGCGCAGCCTGCTGAGCAGGAAGGACAGCAGGTTGCGGGTCGAGGCGTCGGCCCAGTGGAGATCCTCGAGCAGGATCACCACCGGGCGCGACTCCGCGATCTCGGTCAGCACCCCCAGTACCGCGTCGAACAACTGCAGCTGACCGAGATCCTGCTCGGGCCGGGGACGCACCATGGTCTCCCGGTCGTTCGAGGTCATCGGCGGGTGTTCGGCCGCGCGGGGCTCCTCGACGCCCTGGCCCTGCGGCAGCAGCCGCCCGAGCGCGGGCCGGAGCCGCACCGCGGCGGCCACCGCCGGGTCCGGCGAGCTGCCCAGCGGGGCGAGCGCTTCGGCGAACGGAAGATAAGGAAGACCGCCTTCGCGGACGTCGATGCAGCGGCCGGTGAGCAGCAGCCCGCCGCCGGCCTCGACGTGCTCGCCGAGCGCGGTCAGCAGCCGGGTCTTGCCGACCCCGGCGTCCCCCGAGAGCAGCACCGCGCCGGCCTCGCCCCGTTCGGCCCGGGCGAAGGCGGCGCGGAGCCGCCGCATCTCGTGGGTACGGGCGACGAGCGGGATTCCGGAGCCGAGTCGGGGCACGAGTTGCATTCTGGCCTACCCCACCGACAAGTTCCGCACGCTTATCGCCTTGGACACCTTCACCGCCCGCTACCGGGCGGTCTCGCCGACACCGGCGGTTTCCCGCACGGCCTCGCGGCGCTGCTGCGCCGGTACGTCGACGTCGGCCCGCGCGGCCCGCAGGTGGCGGGCGGCGCGGCGTGCGCGGGCGGCCCAGGCGCTGCGCCCGGCCTTCCGCAGTTCTTCGGCCCGGTAGGCCGCTTCGGCCCGGACCGCGTCGAGCAGCAGATCGCTGTGCATCGTGTTCCCCTGTTCCCGAGTTCACCGGTTGGTAGCACTCAGGTTCGTCCTGAGGGGGTGCCTCAGGCATCGGGTGATCACGCAGCCCTGGCCGTGAAAAGACCCCTTACTCCCGGCCAAGCCCAGCTCGGCGGGGGTAAGGGGTCTGGGAAAGCGCCTCAGTCGTGGGCCGGGCCGCCGGGTCGCACCGCGGCCAGCAGCCCCCGCCAGCCCGATGCGGGCAGGCGGAACGCACCACCTTCGGGGTCCTTCGAGTCGCGCAGCGCGGCGCCCCCGGCGACGAACGCGACCTCGACGCAGTCGTTCCCGCCGCCGCTGTGGCTGCTCTTGCGCCACCGCGCTCCGGAGAGTTCAGCTTCCATGGTCCCCACTCCTTACTGTGTCCTCGGTTCCGATTGGTGCACCGGAGCCGGTGCGGCCGCCTGTTCGGCGAACCGCCCGGCGGCCTCGGCGATCAGGTCCACCGAGTCGTCCGGCTTCAGTGCGGCCGCGCGCAGATGGTCGAACATCAGCCCGTAGCGCCGGACGTCTGTGGGTTCCTCCAGGTAGAGGCCGCTGGACGTGCTGTCGTCGACGTAGACGACGTCCGGGTCGGCCTGCTCGGGGAAACCCATGATCAGGAAGGGGCCCTCCATCCCCGGGTGCGCGCCGGCGCCGAACGGCACGACCTGGACGGTCACGTTCGGCTTCTCGGCCACCGCGACCATGCGGTAGAGCTGCTCGGCCATCACCTCGGGGCCGTCGACGACGCGGCGCAGCACGGCTTCGTCCATCACCGCCCAGTACTCCGGCGGCGGGGTGTCGGACAGCAGCTCCTGGCGCGCCATCCGGGCGGCGACGCGCCGGCGGATCTCGTCCTCCGCGGCGTCCGGCCGCAGGGCCCGGATCACCGCGCGGGCGTAGCGTTCGGTCTGCAGCAGGCCGGGCACCAGCAGCGCCTGGAACGCGCGCAGCGAGCTGGCGTCGGCTTCGAGCCCGACGAACGTGCCGGTGAAAACCTCGTTGTAAGCGTGCCACCAGCCGCGCTTGCGGGCCTCCCTGGCCAGCTGGACGAGCGCCTCCTGCTCGTCGCCGACGATGCCGTAGAGGGCCAGCATGTCCCGCGCGTCACGCGGGGTGACCCCGACGTGGCCGGTCTCGATGCGGCTGACCTTCGACGCGGAGCACTCGAGCTTCTCGCCCACCTCGTCGATGGTCAGGTCCGCGGCTTCGCGCAGCCTGCGCAGCTCACCCGCGAGCCGCCGACGGCGAACCGTGGGGCTCTGTCCCCTTGCCATCGCGCACCTCCGGATGTCGACGGCGCCGTAGCCGTCCGCTCGCTGCCAGTATCCAACATGAACACCCGGGTAATCGCACGGCACCGATTACCGGAGCTGAACCCGAGTCGTGTCTGCAATTTGCAGAATGCTTCTGTATGCTCGCATCCTGCACTGAGGCAGGACGTGACAAGGGCACCGCGGGTTTGCTCCCCCAGCCCCGTTCAGGGCCTGTGATCAGCGTAGACGATGACTCCGCGGCGTGCCGCGTGATCATCGGGACAAGAGGTCCGGGGCCGCCCCCCGATCGGCCCCGGCCCTCGTCAACTGTTCCCGCACCTTATTGGCAGAACGATTATTCCGTGCATTCGTCGCCCGTAAGGGTGAATTCCCGGAAGGTCACAGAACGCGCAGGAGTCCTTCTTGGACGACCGTCGCGATGAGGGTGCCGTCCGCGCCGAAGAACCGGCCCGTGGCGAGGCCGCGCGCGCCGGAGGCGGTCGGCGACGCGCTGTCGTAGAGGAACCACTCGTCCGCGCGGAAGGGCCGGTGGAACCAGAGCGCGTGGTCCAGGCTCGCGCCGAGCACCTTGTCGGTGTCCCAGTAGACGCCGTGGCGCGCCAGCACCGAGTCCAGCAGGGTCATGTCCGAGGCGTAGGTCAGCACGCAGACGTGCAGCAGCTGCTGGTCGGGCAGCTTCCCGTCGGCACGCATCCACACCTGGTTGCGCGCGGGCCGCTCCCCCGTCTCGCGGGTGACCCACGGCGGCTCGTTGACGTACCGCACGTCGATCGGCCGCGGCCGGCTGTGGGCGCCGATCGAGTAGCCCTCGGCACGCTCCATCAGCGTCGGCAGCGTCTCCGGCGCCGGCACGCCTGCCGGCATCTCCTCGGCGTGCTCGATGCCCGGTTCGTCTTTTTGAAACGATGCCGACAGCGAGAAGATCGCCTTGCCGTGCTGGATCGCGACGACCCGGCGGGTGGTGAACGACCGGCCGTCCCGGATCCGGTCGACTTCGTAGATGATCGGGACGCTGGGATCGCCGCCGCGGATGAAGTACGCGTGCAGCGAGTGCACCCGGCGTTCCTCGGGGACCGTGCGCCCGGCCGCGACCAGCGCCTGGCCGGCGACCTGCCCGCCGAACACGCGCACCGGCGAGTGGGCGGGCGAGACGCCGCGGAAGATGTTCTCTTCGATCTTTTCCAGGTCGAGCAGTGCGATCAGGCGGTCCAGCACCGGCTGGCCGCCACCCGGGATCTCCAGTTCGGTGGCGGCCGTCCTGGCCATTTCAGTCATGGCCAGACCCTATGTGCTGCGGGGGTGGGACGTCCCTTATGCGTGGTCGTCTTCACCGAGGCGGTGCACGTGGATGAGGTTCGTCGAGCCCACGGTGCCCGGCGGGGAGCCGGCCACGATGACGACCAGGTCGCCCTTCTGGTACTTGCCCATCTCGAGCATCGCGTGGTCGACCTGCTGGATCATCTGGTCGGTCGAGTCCACCCGCGGCACGATGTGGGTGTTGGTGCCCCAGGTCATCGACAGCTGGCTGCGCACGCAGTCCTCCGGCGTGAACGCCAGCAGCGGCAGCCGCGTGTGCAGCCGGGCCAGGCGGCGCACGGTGTCGCCGGACTGGGTGAAGGCGACCAGCGCCTTCGCGTTGAGCCGCTCGCCGATGTCGCGGGCGGCGTAGGAGATGACGCCGCGCTTGGTGCGCGGGACGTGCGTCAGCGGCGGCACGATCGGCGAGTCGGTCTCGACCGCCTCGATGATCCGGCCCATCGTCTGGACGACCTCGATCGCGTACCGCCCGACGCTGGTCTCGCCGGACAGCATCAGCGCGTCGGCGCCGTCGAGCACCGCGTTCGCGACGTCCGAGGCCTCGGCGCGGGTCGGCCGGGAGTTGTTGATCATCGACTCGAGCATCTGCGTCGCGACGATGACCGGCTTCGCGTTCTCGCGGCAGATCTGGATGGCGCGCTTCTGGACCAGCGGGACCTGCTCCAGCGGCAGCTCGACGCCGAGGTCGCCGCGGGCGACCATCACCGCGTCGAAGGCCAGCACGATGGCCTCGAGGTTGTAGACGGCCTCGGGCTTCTCGATCTTGGCGACGACCGGCAGCCGGCCCTTGCCCACGCGGTCCATCACCTGGTGGACCAGGTCGATGTCGGCGGGCGAGCGGACGAACGAGAGGGCGATGAAGTCGACGCCCAGCTCGAGCGCGAACTCGAGGTCCTCGATGTCCTTCTCGGACATCGCCGGCACGGAGACGTCCATGCCGGGCAGCGAGACGCCCTTGTTGTTGCTGACCGGGCCGCCTTCGGTGACCTCGCACACCACGTCCTGGCCGTCGACCTCCTTGACCACCAGGCCGACCTTGCCGTCGTCGACGAGCAGGCGGTCGCCGGGCTTGGCGTCCTTCGCCAGGCCCTTGTAGGTGGTCGAGACGCGGTCGTGGGTGCCGGCGACGTCCTCGACGGTGATCCGGACGATGTCGCCGGTGTGCCACTCGACCGGTCCGCCGGCGAACGTGCCGAGACGGATCTTCGGGCCCTGCAGGTCGGCGAGGATGCCGACCGCCCGGCCGCTCTCGGCGGCCGCGGCCCGGATGAGGTCGTAGACCTCCTTGTGGTCGCCGTGGCTGCCGTGGCTGAAGTTCATCCTGGCCACGTCCATGCCAGCGTCGACGAGGGCCCGCATCTTCTCCGGCGTTGCGGTGGCAGGGCCCAGGGTACAAACGATCTTCGCGCGTCGGCTCACGTTCGCACAGCGTAGTCCCTCGCCGGGCGTTCGTCTGTACCGATCCCGAAAAGTTCAAGAAAACTGTTCAGAAACTGCCCCGTCCAGCTGGTCAGCGGCGGGGCAGTTCACTGGGCCCGACGCGGTCGCGGGCCCACTCGTTGAACTCGCGCAGCTGCCGCCAGGCCTTCTTCACCCGATCGAGCGCCCCTCGTTCGTGCAGGACGTCGTCCGGCTCCCAGACGCGGATCGCGTAGACCGAGCGATAGCGCAGCAGGTCGAGGCGGGGGTGGTCGGCGTCGAAGCCCCGCGGCTTCGACTTCAGCCGGTCGCCGCGGATCTCCCAGCCGGCGCGCTGGAGCCTGGCCAGGATCTTCTCGAGCGCTTCGCCGTGCAGCTCGGTGTCGACGGCCTTGCGGAAGCGGGCGATCTGGTCGGCCGCGAGGTGGAAGCAGCCGCCGCCGGCGCGCAGCCCCTCCGGGCCGACCTCGACGTAGTACGCGCCGCCGCCCCGGCCCTGCTCGATCACCGCGCCGCAGTGGGTCTTGTACGGCGTCTTGTCCTTGGCGAAGCGGACGTCCCGGTAGGGGCGGAACACCTTGGGCTCGCCGAAGCCGTCGGAGAACTCCGGCGCCAGCTCCGCGAGCAGCGCTTCCATCGGGGCGCGGACGTCGGTCTTGTAGGTCTCGACGTGGTCGTCCCAGTAGGGCTTCGAGTTGTCTTCCACGAGGCCGTCGTAGAAGTCGACGGCGTACTCGCCGAATCCGCTGAACTTCACGGTGAGGACCCTAATCGCGGGCACCGACAGGAATCGCCGGTGCCCCGGCGGGGCGGCGTGAAACCCGGTGCGGCCGGCGTTCCGCGCACGCCGGCCGCACCGGGAGCCCTCACTTGGCGACGGCGCCGATCAGCTCGCCGTCGGTGGTGTCCCCGGACAGCTCCCAGAACATCGCGCCGCCCAGGCCCTGCTGCTTGGCGTAGTCGACCTTGCCCGCGATGGTCGCCGGGGTGTCGTAGCTCCACCAGTCGCTGCCGCACTTGGCGTACGCGGTGCCCGCGACCGTGCCGGTGGCGGGGCAGGACGACTTGAGCACCTTGTAGTCCTGGATGCCCGGTTCGGTGCCGGCCGCCGGGCCGGTGGCGGTGCCGCCCGGGGCGTCCTGGGTGACGCCGGTCCAGCCGCGGCCGTAGAACCCGATGCCCAGCAGCAGCTTGCCCGCCGGGACACCCTTGCCCTTGAGCTTCTGGATGGCCGCGTCGGAGTGGAAGCCCGCGGTGGGGATGCCGTCGTAGCTCGTCAGCGGCGAGTGCGGGGCGGTCGGGCCCTGCGCGGCCCAGGCGCCGAAGTAGTCGTAGGTCATCACGTTGTACCAGTCGACGTACTGCGCGGCACCGCCGTAGTCGGCCGCGTCGATCTTGCCGCCGTCGGTGCCGTCGGCGGTGATCGCCGCGGTGACCAGCTGGGAGCCGAACTTGGCGCGCAGGGCGGCCATCAGGTTCTTGTAGGCCTCGGTGCCGCTGGTGTCGCAGGAAAGACCGCAGGCGTTGGGGTACTCCCAGTCGATGTCGATGCCGTCGAAGACACCGGCCCAGCGCGGGTCGTTGACCAGGTTGTAGCAGGAGTCGGCGAAGGCGGCGGGGTTCTGCGCGGCCTGCGCGAAACCGCCGGACCAGGTCCAGCCGCCGAACGACCAGATCACCTTGAGGCCGGGGTGCGCGGCCTTGAGCTTCTTGAGCTGGTTGAAGCTGCCGGCGAGGGGCTGGTCCCAGGTGTCGGCGACGCCGTCGACGCTGCCCGCGGCGTCGTAGGTCTTCTGGTAGTCGGCGTAGGCGTCGCCGATCGCGCAGCCGCCGTTCGTCACGTTGCCGAACGCGTAGTTGATGTGGGTCAGCTTGCTCGCCGAGCCCGACGTCTCGATGTTCTTGACGTGGTAGTTGCGGTCGTAGACCCCCCATTCGGTGAAGTAGCCGACGACCTTGCCGACGGAGGCTTCGGCCGAGGCGGCGGACGCGGTCGCGGCGGGGGCGCTGAAGCCACCGGCCACGAGCCCCGCGGCGGCGGCCACGGTCAGCAGGGCCGAGTAGCTCTTCCTGCGGAAACGGGACATGTCTGCTCCCTCCGGAGAATTACTCACGGCGACGGTGCCGGAGTGGTGGGGACCACACCACCGTAAGTGGACTAGACCATTAGGTCAATGGTTCAGACCAGACTGCGTTGGCACGAAGAGCCCATCGGGCGGGTTGCGCATGCCTTGACAGGAATATGCCGCCCGGAGCACATTTCGGGGGTGATGCAGACGTTCGAGGTGCTGGCCGAGCCCCGCCGCCGCACGATCCTGGACCTGCTGCGCGACGGCGAGCGTTCGGTCGGCGAGCTGGTCGACGAGCTGTCCCTCAGCCAGCCGGCGGTGTCGAAGCACCTGCGGGTGCTGCGGGAGGCCGGGCTGGTGACGGTGCGGGTGGCGGCCCAGCGAAGGTGCTACGCGCTGCGGCCGGAGCCGTTGGCCGAAGTGGACGCGTGGCTGGCGCCTTACCGCGAGTTCTGGTCGGGCCGGCTCGACGCGCTGGAGCGCCGTCTGGAAGAGACAGACCCGCACTGACCACCCACCCGAAGCGCCCCAAGGTGGCCTTGGTTGCGTCTAACGCACCGAAGGCCGCCTTGGGTGCGTCTGACGCACCGAAGGCCACATTGGGGCGCTCAGGTCTGGGTCTCCGGTGCCGGGTCGAACGTGATTCCCGCGGCCGCCGCGCGGCGCTCGCCCCACTCGTACAGGGCCGTCAACGCCGGGCGGAGCTCCTCCCCCACCTCCGTCAGGTGGTACTCGACGTGCGGTACGCGGCCGTCGAGCTCGAGGCGGCGGACGATCCCGTCCGCGGCCAGCTCGCGCAGCTGCTGGGTCAGCATCTTCTCGCTCACCCCCGGCATCCGCCGCCGCAGTTCGCCGTAGCGGTGGGCCCCTTCCTTGAGGTGCGCCAGGATCACCGGCTTCCACTTGCCGCCGATCAGGTCGACCGCCAGCTCCACCGCGCAGTGGTACCGCTTCATCCCGTTCCCCCCTACGCACCGGAAAGTACGTGGTTGCCCGGCCGGGGCACCACTGGTTGCCTGACCGGGTGATCGTGCCAGAAAACCCGCCCGCCACCCCGACTCTCTACGAGTGGGCCGGCGGCCACGAAGCCCTCGTGAAGCTGCTGACGATCTTCTACGGCCACGTCCTCGAAGACCCGCTGCTCGAGCACGTGTTCCGCGGCATGGACCCGGACCACCCGAAGCACGTCGCGGTCTGGCTCGGCGAGGTCTTCGGCGGGCCGACCGGCTACTCCGGGAGCCACGGCGGCCACGCCCACATGGTCGGCCGCCACCTCGGCCGCGGCATCACCGAAGCGCAGCGCCGCCGGTGGGTGGGCCTGCTGCTCGACGCCGCCGACGAGGCCGGCCTGCCCGGCGATCCCGAGTTCCGCGCCGCCTTCGCCGGCTACCTCGAGTGGGGAAGCCGCCTGGCCGTCGTCTTCTCCGCCCCCGGCGCGGAGCCGAACCTGCACGAACCGGTGCCGCACTGGGACTGGCCGATGCCGCCCTGGCAACCGCCGACCGCCCCCGGAAAGCCGTGAAGGGCACCTTCAGGGACATCACGTCCCTGAAGGTGCCCTTCACAGCACACAAGACTCAGCCGAAGAAGACTTCGGCTTCCTGGTAGCGCTCGACCGGGACCGTCTTCAGCTCGGCCGTCGCCTCGGCCAGCTTGACGCGGACGATGTCGGTGCCCCGCAGCGCCACCATCACGCCGAAGTCGCCGTCGGCCACCGCGTCCACCGCGTGCAGGCCGAAGCGGGTCGCGAGGACGCGGTCGTACGCCGTCGGGGTGCCGCCGCGCTGGACGTGGCCCAGGACCACCGCGCGGGACTCCTTGCCGGTGCGGTGGGCGATCTCGTCGGCCAGCCAGGTGCCGATGCCGCCGAGGCGGACGTGCCCGAAGGCGTCCTTCTCGCCGGTGAGCAGCTTCTCCTCGCCACCCTCGGGCAGCGCGCCCTCGGCGACGACGATGATCGGCGCGAACTCCTTCTCGAAGCGGCGCTCGACCCAGGAGACGACCTGGTCGACGTTGAAGTGCCGCTCCGGCACCAGGATCACGCTCGCGCCGCCGGCGAGGCCGGAGTGCAGCGCGATCCAGCCGGCGTGGCGGCCCATGACCTCGACGACCAGCGCCCGGTGGTGCGACTCGGCGGTGGTGTGCAGCCGGTCGATCGCTTCGGTCGCGATGGAGACCGCGGTGTCGAAGCCGAAGGTGTAGTCGGTGGCGCCCAGGTCGTTGTCGATCGTCTTGGGCACGCCCACGACGCCGATGCCGTCGTCGGTGAGGCGCTTCGCGACGCCGAGGGTGTCCTCGCCGCCGATCGCGATCAGGGCGTCGACGCCCTGGTCGGCCAGCACCTGCTTGATCTTCTCGACGCCGCCCTCGACCTTGTACGGGTTGGTGCGCGAGGACCGCAGGATGGTGCCGCCGCGGGTGAGGATGTCCTCGACGTCGTTGAGGCCGAGCGGACGGCTGTCCCCGGTCAGCGGGCCGTTCCAGCCGTTGCGGAAGCCCACGAAGTCCCAGCCGTGCACCTCGATGCCCTTGCGCACCACGGCGCGGATCACCGCGTTGAGTCCCGGGCAGTCGCCGCCGCCGGTCAGCACACCGACACGCATGAGAAGCCTCCGTCTGTTCTCTGGAGATGACAGTCACATTTCGTCGCCCGCCAGAGTAGCGGCTCCCGTCTTGATCGGTGCAGCCCGTACCACCTGCCGAATCGGTCCGGCTGCGGCGTGTGCTAACTTGGCCACGTGCAGCGCTATTACTGGTTTACGAAGCCGGCCCCGGGTGGGCACGGCGGCGTGAATCTGCGCTGACCTCCACCCCCGAGCCGGATTTCGAACCGGCTCGGCGAGGGTCCCCCGCGCGGGTCGGTGTCCACCAGGAAGGAACACCCCCGCGATGACGCTCTCCGCCGGACCGGCCACCATCGGTGACCTCGACGCCGCGCGCACCAAGTCGATCAGTCCGCTCATTTCGCCCGCGATGCTGCGCGAAGACCATCCCGTCGACGCCGCCGTCGCCAAGGTGGTGCGGCAGGGCCGCGCCGAAACGGTCGACATCCTCGCAGGCCGGGACGACCGGCTGCTCGTGGTCGTCGGCCCGTGCTCGGTGCACGACCCGGAAGCCGCCCTCGACTACGGCCGCCGGCTGGCCGCGAAGGCCGAAGAACTGCGCGGCGAACTGCACATCGTGATGCGCGTGTACTTCGAGAAGCCGCGCACCACGCTGGGCTGGAAGGGCCTGATCAACGACCCGGACCTCGACGGCACGTTCGCCGTCAACAAGGGCCTGCGGATGGCGCGCAAGCTGCTGCTCGACGTCTCCGAGCTGGGCCTGCCGGTCGGCTGCGAGTTCCTCGACCCGATCACGCCGCAGTTCATCTCCGACATCGTGACGTGGGGGTCGATCGGCGCGCGGACCGCGGCGAGCCAGGTGCACCGCCAGCTGTGCAGCGCGCTGTCGATGCCGGTGGGCATCAAGAACTCGACCGAGGGCGACGTCCAGGTGGCGGTCGACGCGACCCGCGCGGCCGCGGCGAGCCACGTGTTCCCGGGCATCAACACCGACGGCTTGGCGGCACTGCTGACGACGTCGGGCAACCCGGACTGCCACGTGATCCTGCGCGGCCACAACGGGGGCCCGAACTACGACGCCGCCACGGTGGCGGACACGCTTTCCCGCCTGGCGAAGTCGGGCCTGCCGGAGCGCGTGATCATCGACGCTTCGCACGGAAACAGCGGCAAGGACCACGTGCGGCAGGCCGGCGTGGTGCGCGAGCTGGCTTCGCGGATCGGCGACGGTGAGCGCGGGATCGCCGGGCTGATGATGGAGAGCTTCCTGGCCGCCGGGCGGCAGGACCTCGACCTCGGGCACCCGGAGAAGCTGACCTACGGGCAGTCGATCACCGACGCGTGCCTGGCTTGGGACGACACGGCCCCGCTGCTCGACGAGCTGGCCTCCGCGGTGCGCTCGCGCCGCTGAGAGGTCCCCGGCCTGGGGGTCCCCCGGTTCTTACGTTACCGGGGGACCCCGACAGTTTCGGACGCCGCGAGGTCAGCGCAGCAGCGGCAACGACCCGACCAGCCGGTCGACGCGCTTGCGCGGGCCGTGCAGGCCGACGCCGATGCTGTCCAGGTCCGCGGTGACCGTGGCGGCCACCTTGGCCGTGTACTCCGCGTAGGTCCGGCAGCTCTGGGCGAGCGCGCTGAAGGCGACGAAGAAGAGCTCGTCGTCTTCGGCGGCCGCCCGGACGATGGCGGCGACCTCGGCGCGCGGCGCCTTCAGGATCGGCAGCGGCACGTGGATGATCCCCGGGTGCGCGACGCCGTCGGCATCCTTGACATCGGCACCGACCAAACCGTCCACGCGGTGCCCGAGGGTCACCGAGAGGACGCCCGCCGCGTTGGCCGCCAACCCGGTGGGCAGCTCGTCGCCGACCACCACCGCGCACTTGTTCTTCGTGATCATGGCCCCGACCCTAAGTACCGAGCGGAGAGAGCTCGACGAACGCCGTGTTGGATTCGGCGACGCCTGCAAAACACCGAATCGTGCGCCGCCACGGAGGGACCGAGAGCCTCATGGACGAACTGGATTCGGCGCTGCTGACCCTGCTGCAGGAGGACGCCAAGCAGACCAACAAGGAGCTCGCCCGCCGGCTGCACATCGCGCAGTCGACGTGCCTCGAACGGGTGCGGGAGCTGACCCGGCGCGGGATCGTGCGCGGGCACCACGTCGACGTCGACCTGAAGAAGATCGGCCGGCCGGTGCAGGCGATGGTCGCGGTGCGGCTGCGCCCGCCCGACCGCGCGGTGATCGAGTCGTTCCGCGCCTTCGTGGCGGGGCTGCCCGAGGTGCTGTCGGTGTTCGTGATGTCCGGCAGCGACGACTTCCTGCTGCACATCGCGGTCGCCGACAACGATCACCTCAGCGGGTTCGTCCTCGACCGGCTGACCCAGCGCAAGGAGATCGTCGACGTCCGGACGTCGGTGATCTTCAGCCACGTCCGACGGACCGTAGTGACGCCGGTGGTGCCCGGCGACGCGTGAGCGTCAGCGGCGCCGGAAGTACTCCTCGATGATCTCCCAGCGCGCGAGGTTGTGCTTCGCGTCCGCCAGGGCGTCGTGCTGGTCGGTGGGCGCCGACGGCAGCTTCGGCTTGCCCGCGTCCTCCCAGCGCTGACGCAGGTCGCGGGTGAAGCGCGGCAGCTGCCGGGGCAGCGCCGGCATCGGGCCCCACAGCTGGGCGAGCGCGACGTGGTCATACGCGGCGAACCACGCCCACAGCTCGATCCCGCCCGGCGGCTTGCCGAAGAACTCCAGCAGGTCGGCGCGGATCTTCTCGCGGCTGCGCCACGCCCGGTCGGCCGGCGACGGCAGCTTGTCCAGGACGTTGTCCCGGACCCACTGGCCCGCTTTCGCGGGGTCGAACTCGGTCGAAACCGCGTAGAACTCGCGGCCCCGCTCGTCAACGACACCGATGGACACCAGATCGATGGTCACGCCGTCTTCGATGAACTCGGTGTCGTAGAAAAAACGCACTGGTGAACAGTAGTAGGTCAGCCGACCTTGCTGTCGGGTACCCGGGCCGCGTCCTTTGCGGACGGCTGCGTAGGCACCTTCGGCTTCACCCCGGCGGCCTCGGCGGCCAGCAGTTCCTTGGCCTTCGCGGCGTAGATGTCGACGTACTCCTGGCCGGACAGCTCCATCAGCGCGTACATGATCTCGTCCGTGATGGACCGCTCGATGAACCGGTCACCGGCAAGACCTTCGTAGCGCGAGAAGTCGAGGGGCGTGCCGAAGCGGACCTCGAGGCGGCGCGGCCACCACATCTTGGAGCCGATCGGGTTGACCTTGTCCGTGCCGATCATCGCGACCGGGACGACGACGCCGCCGGATTCGAGGGCGATCCGGGCGACGCCGGTCTTGCCCTTGTACAGCCGGCCGTCCGGGGAGCGGGTGCCCTCGGGGTAGATGCCGAGCAGGTGGCCGGCCTTGACCAGGCGGGTGGCCGTGTCGAGCGCGGCCTGCGCGGCGTTGCCGCCGGAGCGGTCGATCGGGAACTGGCCGACGCCGGTGAAGAACCACTTCTTGAGCAGGCCCTTGAAGCCGGGCTCGGTGAAGTACTCGGACTTGGCCGGGAAGGTCACCTTGCGCTTGACGCGCAGCGGCATGAAGAACGAGTCCGCGACCGCCAGGTGGTTGCCGGCCAGGATCGCGCCGCCGGTCTCGGGGATGTTTTCCGCGCCGACGACCTTGGTCGGCCACAGCGTCTTGAGCAGCGGTCCGATGAATACCCACTTCATGAGCCAGTACAGCACCGGTGCCTCAGTCCTCCATCGCAGCCCAACCCCTGTCACCCGCGACGGTCAGCCTACGAAGCCCGGTGGCCGCCGCACAACGGAGACCACCCGGTTACCACCCGGCAGCGATCGATCTCACAGGGAATTCCGGGCCCGGGCGGAGCCCCACAACGTCCGCGAGCCGTGAGAGCATGGACGGATCCACCGCTCACACGGAAGGCGATCGCATGGGCGTGCTCGCCGGCGCGGAACCGTTCGGCCACACCGGTTCGGCCGAGACCGGGTTCCTCCTCTGCCACGGGTTCACCGGTACTCCGGCGAGCCTGCGGGCCTGGGGTGACCACCTGGCCGGGGCCGGGTTCACGGTGCGCTGCCCGCTGCTGCCGGGGCACGGCACCCGCTGGCCGGACCTCAACCGCACGACGTGGGAAGACTGGTACGGCGCCGTCCGCGAGGCGCTGCTCGCGCTGCTGTCGACGTGCCGGACCGTGTTCGTCGGCGGTCTTTCGATGGGCGGCACGCTCACGCTGCGCCTGGCCGAGGAGTTCGGTGACCGGATCGCCGGGATCGTGCTGGTCAACCCGTCGGTGACGCGGCTGAAGTGGGACACGCGGCTGCTGCCGGTGCTGGGCCGGATCGTGCCGTCGGTGCCGGCGATCGCGAACGACATCAAGAAGCCGGGCGAGACGGAGCTGGCCTACCCGCGCACGCCGGTGCGGGCCGCGGCGAGCCTGGCGAAGCTGTGGGCCCTCGTGCGCGCGGACCTGGCGAAGGTGACGCAGCCGGTGCTGCTGCTGCACTCGTCGGTCGACCACGTCGTGGAGCCGGTGAACTCGCAACTGGTGCTGAAGGGCGTCTCGAGCACCGACGTCACCGAGGTGGTGCTGGAGAACAGCTACCACGTCGCGACGCAGGACAACGACGCCGAGGTCATCTTCACGCGTAGCGTCGAGTTCGTGAAGGCGCACGCCGCCCAGCCGGAGGAGACCGCATGAGCCGGGGGAAGGACGGGCCGGAGGACGTCGACGCGACGTTCGCCGAGATCGTCGCCGACCTGCGGGCCGACGGGTTCGGGCTCTCGGTGGAAGAAGACACCGCGGACGCCGCGGACACGGCAGATGCAGCTGGGGCCGCCGGCGCAGCGGGGTCCGGGGCGGGCGTGGAGAGCGAGTCGCGCCGGACGCCGGACCGGCCCGCCGAGCCGCCGGCCGCGGACAGCCCGCCGGAGCCCGGCTGGCGGTCCGGGGGCACGTCGTGGGACACGACGATGTTCTCCGACGACCCGGCCGGCGACGACGAGCACTACGTCCCGCCGGAGCCGCCGCCGCTGCCGCGGCCGAAGATGGGCGCGTTCCTCATCCTGCTGCTGTTCCTGGCCGGGCTCTTCCTGCTGATCCTGCCCGGCGCGATCGGGGTGGGCCCGACGGTGGCGACGCCCCTGGGCATCCTCGCGCTCGCGACGTCGATCGCCTTGCTCTTGCTGCGCGTCCGGCAGGGCCCGCCGCCCGGCGCCGACCCCAGCAACGGCGCCCAGGTCTGACCCCACGCCGATGCCCATCGAGTTCAGCCCTTCGCGGCGATCGACCGTCGGCGCGGAATGGGAACTCGGCCTGGTCGACCGGCGCAGCGGCGAGCTGTCCTCGGTCGCCGAGCGGATCCTCGAGGCCGTCCGCCCCGACGGGCGGGCCGAGCACCCGAAGATCAAGCAGGAGCTGCTGCTCAACACCATCGAGATCATCACCGGCGTCTGCGACACGATCGCCGAGGTCAAGGCGGATCTCGCGGACTCCCTCGACGTCGTGCACGGCGTCGCCGACCCGCTCGGCGTCGAGATGTTCTCGGCCGGGACGCACCCGTTCTCGAACTGGTACCAGCAGAAGGTCACCGACAAGGAGCGGTACGCCAAGCTGATCGACCGCACGCAGTGGTGGGGCCGGCAGATGCTGATCTACGGCGTGCACGTCCACGTCGGGGTCGACCACCGCGACAAGGTGCTGCCGATCCTGGACGCGCTGCTGAACTACGCGCCACACCTGCAGGCACTTTCGGCGTCGTCGCCGTACTGGGGTGCGGAGGACACCGGGTACGCGTCGAACCGGGCGCTGATGTTCCAGCAGCTGCCGACGGCCGGGCTGCCGTTCCAGTTCCGGAAGTGGGCCGAGCTGGAGAGCTACACCGAGGACATGTTCACCACCGGCGTGATCGACCACTTCTCGGAGATCCGCTGGGACATCCGGCCGGCGCCGCACCTGGGCACGATCGAGATGCGCGTCTGCGACGGGCTGCCGACGCTGGAGGAGGTCGGCGCGATCTCGGCGCTGACGCAGTGCCTGGTCGACGACTTCAGCGAGCGCCTCGACGACGGCGAAATCCTCCCGACGCTGCCGCCGTGGCACGTCCAGGAGAACAAGTGGCGCGCGGCCCGCTACGGCACGGACGCGATCGTCATCCTGGACGCGGCCGGGCGCGAACGGCTGGTCACCGACGACATCGCCGACCTGCTGGACCGGCTGGAGCCGGTGGCGCGGCGCCTGAACTGCGTGGCCGAGCTGCGCGACGTCGAGACGATCCTGCGGTACGGGCCGAGCTACCGGCGGCAGCGGGCGGTCGCGGCGGCGCACAAGGGCAGCCTCAAGGCCGTGATGGCGTCGCTGGTGGCCGAGATGCGCGACGGGATCGTCAAGGACTAGAGCTCGTCGAGCTGCCTGCGCAGCGTGCCCGGGCCGAGAATCGACGCGCCGAGGGCTTCGACGCGCCCTTTCAGCTCACGGTCGGCCGTCGCGACGAGGACTTCGGCCTTCTCCTGGGCGACGACCTCGACGATCTTCGAGTCGCCGTCGGTGTCGGCCGCGACGACCTCCACGCCCGGGACGCCGGTGACGTGCTTGGCCTTGCCTTCGACGACCAGGACGATCCGCGGCCACCAGATCACGGTGGCGTCGCCGGGGTCCGGCACGCCGGCTTCGGCGAGTTTCGCGAGCTGGTCGCGCAGGCGCTCGGCGGCGCCGTGCCGGTCGTGCCACCAGCCGTCCGGCCGCGAGCCGACGACGTTGGCGGCGTCGACGACGAGCACCAGCTCCTGCCCGACACGCTCGCGCAGATCCGGCCAGGCGGCGGCGAAGTCGCGGTGCAGCCGGTAGGTGGGCACGTCGTCGGGGTCCACCCAGCGCACCTCCGCACTTTCGGTGTTGGCGACCTTCGCTTCGACGCTGTCGGCCAGCGCGAGGACGGTCGTGTAGCTCCAGTCCCCATGGTCCACCACGGAGGCCGAGACCGCGCGGAAGGCGCCGGTCGGGACGGAGGCTTCTTCGAACGCTTCGCGGGCGGCCGCGGTCACGGCGGTCTCGCCGGCTTCGATGGCCCCGCCGGGAAGGGCCCAGGTGCGGCCGTGGTGCACCCACCACGCCCGCCGCTGCAGGAGAACGCCACGCGCGGGATCGACGAGCAGCAGCCCGGCGGCGCCGTAGCGGCCCCAGTGCAGGTGCCCGCAGGAACACTTGACGAAGACGCTCGCGGACGGGGCACTCACCGGTCCAGCCTGTCACACTCCTGCGGCCACGGTCGTGAGCGTGAAACAGGGTGGGAACGCAGTTTCCCACTCACGACCAGCCGCGGCAGACCTCGAACCGCAAGTCAGCCCGGGGGCCGGCGGCCTCGGCGGCCGCCGAAGAACGCCGCCAGGAAGATGCCCAGAGTGATACCGCCGAGCAGGACGGCCACCACGACCGGGGTCGGCACCAGCGGCCTGAGCAGGAACTCGGCGAACAGCATCCAGCCGAACAACGGCAGTCCCACCGCGACCGCCTTCGGCACCCGGCGACGCGCCTTCCACCTCAGCAGCACCCCGCCCGCCATGAGAACCGCGCCACCCACGCCGACCCACGTGTCCGCCGTCATGTCCACCCCTCCCCCAGCCGGGTACCCCTCGCTCGGGTGGGTGACACGGGTCAGACCGGGGTCCTGGCCGCTTCCAGCGCCAGCGCCGCCGCGCCGACGATCGCCGTGTCGTCGCCGAGGTGGGCCGTCCGAATCCGGGCCAGCGGCCGGTGCCGCGCCCCCGTGATCGCTCCCGCGTAGTGCTCGCGGGCCTCGTCCAAGAACAGTGGTGCCGACTCCGACACTCCCCCGCCGATCACGATGATCTCCGGGTCGAACACGTCCGCCACCAGGGCCAGGCCCTCGCCGAGCCACTTGGCCAGCTCCGCCATCGCCAGCTGGGCGATCGGGTCGCCGTCGCGGGCCGCGCCGGCCACTCGCCGGCCCGTCACCGAGCCCGGGTCGCCCGCGACCTGCGGGGCGAGCACCGTCGAGCGGCCCGGGTGGCGGGCCAGCAGCTCCACCGCCGTCGACGCCAGGGCCGTTCCGCTGCAGTAGCGCTCCCAGCAGCCGTACTTGCCGCACGGGCACGGCCGGCCGCCGCGGACCACCGTCAGGTGGCCCAGCTCCGGGGCCACGCCGTACGCGCCGCGGAACAGCTTGCCGTCCAGCAGCAGGCCCGCGCCGATCCCCGTGCCCAGGGCCACCAGCGCCGCCACCTGGGCGCCGCGGGCCGCGCCGAAGCGGTGCTCGCCCACGATCGCCGAGTTGACGTCGTGCTCCAGCAGCACCGGCAGGCCGACGCGCTTCTCGATCCGGTCCGCGACCGGCGCGCCGCGCCAGGCCAGGTGCGGCGCGAACATCACCGACCGGCGGTCGCGCGCCACGAACCCGGCCACGGCCAGCCCGACGCCCGCCACCTCGTGCCGGTTGCGCAGGTCCTCGACGACGCCCGCGATGGCGTCCTCGAGGGCGCCCTCCTCGCTCGGCGTCGCGACGCGCGCCGTGTCGAGCAGGGAACCGCGCTCGTCCACCACGCCGGCCCGGATGCTCGTCCCGCCGACGTCCACCCCTATCGTCCGCACTCAGCTCTCCCACTCGTCGCGCCGGCGGACGGCGATGTGCTGTACCCGCATCGGCACCGAAGCGTCCGCCGGTGGCCGCGGCGCGGGCCGGAACCCGGGCATGTGCACGCCCTCGTCCGGTTCCCAGCGGTCCGCGAGCACCGCTCGGAGCAACGCCACGAGCTGCGCCAGCTGTTCCAGCAAGCGGGCCGCGAATTCGGGACGTTCCCCCCGCACCACCGCGACGATCGCACACAGCGGGCACCAGCCGCACGCCGAGCCGTCCGGTTTCGCCTGGTCAGGGTCCCCGTGACCGGCCGCGACGACGCCTTCGAGCCACGGCGCCGCCTTCTCCACGACCATCTCCGCGAGCAGGCGGATCTCCTCCGCGAGCCGCGGTCCGGCCGTCTCGTCCTCTTCGCTCACCCGCGTCCCCGGTTCCCGGCCAGGTTCACGACCAGGCCGTCGGCGTCGGATTCCGCGCCGGTGATCCGGCACGGCCGCAGCGACTCCGGCAGGGCGATGAGCCTGCGGAAGCCGTCCACGGTGATCGCCAGGTCGTCGTCGACGCGGGCGAGGTCGACCTCGGCGTCCCGGGAGAGCGGGATCGCGATGCGCAGCGTGTACCCGTCCGGCGCCGGGCGGACCCCCAGCAGCGGGGTGACCGGAGTGCCGTCGCCGTCGAGGGGGTCGCCGTCGCGGTAGAGCTCGGCGGCGATCTCCAGCAGCGCGGGCAGCCCGACCGGTTCGGCGGCGCGGTGCTCGACGCGCGACACCGCCGTGAACCCGGCACCGGCGAGCTCGGCCAGCACGGCGTCCTGCTGCGTCCGGCGGGTGCGCAGCCACGACCCGGCGCCGCCGCGCCAGAACCCGGGGGCGGGCATCAGCCGGTTGGCGATCAGCCCGTCGACGGCGATTCCGCGCAGGGCCAGGGAGCTGAGCGTGCGCCGCGCTTCGGCGACGACCACCCGCTCCGGCGTCAGCACCAGCCGGACCGTGGTGACCGACGGCTCGGTCAGCAGCGCGCGCAGGCCGTCCAGGTGCGTGCCGAGCCGGCGCACGGACTCCGTGACGCGGCGGCTGAACACGCGGGTCAGGTAGCCGGAGATGGCTTCGGGCAGGGCGAGCAGCCGCAGCGTCTCGGCCGTCGGCCCGCAGTCGACGACGATGGTCTCCCACGGCCCGGCTTCGGCCAGCCGGCGGACTTCGGTGAGGGCGAGCAGCTCGTCGACGCCGGGGAGCACGGTGAGCTCTTCGGCGTCCAGGGTGTCGAGTCCCGCGCCGGCCAGAGCGCTCTGCAGCTCGGCGCGCAGCCGTTGCCAAGAGGTGTCCACCAGCGTCCGCGAGTCGATCTGGACGGCGGAAAGGAGAGCGTCCACTTCGGACGGCTCGGCGCCGAGGGTGTGGCCGAAGGCGTCGCCGAGCGAGTGCGCCGGGTCGGTGGACACGACGAGGGTCTTCCTGCCGCGGGCGGCCAGGGCGGCGCCGGTGGCGGCGGCCAGCGTCGTCTTCCCGACACCCCCCTTGCCGGTGAACAGCAGGATCCGCACGCGGCTACCCCTCGGCCCGCTTCTTCAGCTCCTTGAGCGCGGTGTCCATGACCATCTTCTCGGCCTTGCGGCGCAGCAGGCCGATCATCGGCAGCGCCAGCTCGACCGACAGGGTGTAGGTGACCCGCGTCCGGCCGCCGAGGTCCTCCAGCGCGTAGCGGCCGTTCTGCGCCTTCTGCATCTGGCCCTTGACCAGGTGCCAGCTGACGCCGAGGCCGTCGCCGTCCCAGTCGTACTCGAGGGTGTAGACGTCCTTGATCGGGCCCGCGTCGAGGGTGAGCTTGACCTGCTTGGCGCGCCCGTCGTCGTCGGTGTCGAGGACCTCGGTCTGCCGGACGGCCTTGGCCCATTCCGGGTACGCGGGGAAGTCGGCGATCACGGCCATCACCCGGCTGGGCTCGGCGTCGACCTCGATGGACTGTGTGGACTGCTCGGCCATGGACGAAGCGTAGCCGCCGCGGTCGGTCACCAGCGCAGCACGTACGGCTGCCCGGTCTCCTTGAAGTGACCGACGTTACGGCACTCGGTCCGGCCGACCCGGGCGCGGGGCGCCAGGGGCTGGTGCACGTGCCCGAACACCGACCAGCGCGGCTTCTGGGCGTGGATGAGGTCGAGCAGGGCCGTCGAGCCGATCTCGGCGCGGCGCGCGACAACGTCGTAGGTCAGCTCCGGCAGCGCCGGCGGGCCGTGCGTGCAGAGGACGTCGACCTCGGTGAGCTGGGCCACGCTCGCGTCGTAGTCTTCCCGAACGCGCAGGTAGGGACGCCAGGCGGCGCCCTTGCGGGGACGCGGGACGACGCCGTCGGGCAGCAACGCGCCCCCGACGAACCCGAACCGCAGGCCGCCGATCTCGGCGACCTCGCCGTCGAGGACCCGGATGCCCTCGCCGGCGAACTCGGGCCAGAGCGCCGGGGTGTCGACGTTGCCGGGGGTGGCGTAGGTGGGCGCGGTCATCGCCGCGAAGAGCGCCGCGTACTGGGTGCGGATGGCCTCGTCGACGGCGCCGGCCGGGTCGTCGAGGCTCGCCCAGAGCGTCCGTGAGTAAGCAACGGTTTCGTCACGGGTGCCCTCCCGGCGCAGGCGGGCGAACCCGGCCACCTTCTCCGCGCCGAACAGGGCGCCCATGATGCCCTTTTCGTGGTCGTGGTAGTCGACGAAGTCGACCAGGTCGCCGAGCACGACCAGGGCGTCGGCCCCGTCCCCCGCGCGCTTCAGCCCGTCGACATTGCCGTGCACGTCCGAGACGACGTGTACCCGCACCCCTGGCCCCCTCTAGCTTTCGCCGCGCGGAGGAACGCCGGGCTCGCGCCCGTCCTCCAGGATCTCCTTGAGCCCGAGCGCGATCTCCTTCGCCGCGCGAGCCCGCCGGTCGAACTCCCGGCGCAGGTCGCGTGGCGCCAGCTCCCGGGGCGTCCCGGCCGCGTCGGCGGGGGTCGCCCGCAGGAAGTAGTGCAGCAGGGTGCCGTCGAGCACCGGCTCGAGCCAGACCTCCATCGTACCGACGAGCGCGCCCCGCACGGTCCAGCGCAGGCCCTTGTCCCCCCGGTCGGTGTAGACCTCGAGGACCAGGTCGGGCCAGTAGCGCCGCCAGGACGCCGGTGCGGCGAAGACCGCGGCCACGGTGGCCGGCGGAACGGCGAGGAACGTCTCGTCGACGATGTCGAGTGAGGGTGGCGCGTTCACGTGCGAAGAATGTCACGCCCTCGCCGTGCGACGGCGATCAGCATGGTCTTAAGGTGCTCACCACGCTAAGTTGACTGGCGGGTAACAGCGGTGTCGCCCGCCGCACGCGTTGAACACGGAGGTCCACGTGCGCGAATACAGCGCTCCCGCCGGCAAGCCGGTGGCCGACGACGAGAACATGTCCGATGTCGTCTGGGCGAACGCCGAGCGGTTCTCGGACGTGGTGAGCTTCCGCCGCCAGGTCGACGGAACCTGGCTGGACGTCACGGCCAAGGAGTTCGCCGGCCAGGTGCTGGCGGTGGCCAAGGGCCTGGCCCAGGCCGGGATCGGCCGCGGCGACCGCGTCGCCATCATGTCCAAGACCCGCTACGAGTGGACGCTGATCGACTTCGCGATCTGGGCGGCCGGCGCGGTCACGGTGCCGATCTACGACACGTCCTCCCCCGAACAGGTGTACTGGATCCTCTCCGACTCGGCCGCCAAGGGCGTCTTCGTCGAGACGAACGCCCACGCCGCGGCGGTCGACGAGATCCGGGACCGGCTCACCGAGCTGGACCACACGTGGCAGATCGAGGGCGACTCCCCCGCCGTCGAAGAGCTGTCCGCGATCGGTGCTCGGCTCTCCGACGACGAGCTGCACGAACGCCGCCGCGAGGTGAGCGCGGGCGAGCTCGCCACGATCGTCTACACCTCGGGCACCACCGGCCGCCCCAAGGGCGTCGAGCTGACCCACCGCAACCTGCTGGCCGAGATCCGCGCCGACATCGAGGCGTTCCCGCAGCTCATGGAGCAGGGCAACTCGCTGCTGGTGTTCCTGCCCCTGGCGCACGTGCTGGCCCGCGCGATCGCCGTGACCGCGCTGTCCGCGCGCGTCACCCTCGGGCACACCCCGGACGTCAAGAACCTGGTCGCCGACCTGGGCACGTTCCGCCCGACGTTCGTCGTCGCGGTGCCGCGCGTGTTCGAGAAGGTCTACAACTCGGCGAAGCAGAAGGCCCACGGCGACGGCAAGGGCAAGATCTTCGACGCCGCCGAGGCGGTCGCGGTCGCCTACAGCGAGGCGCAGGACAAGGGCGGCGCCGGGCTCGGCCTGAAGGCCAAGCACCTGGTGTTCGACAAGCTCGTCTACGGCAAGCTGCGCGCGGCCCTCGGCGGCCGCTGCGTCGCGGCGGTGTCCGGCGGTGCCCCGCTCGGCGCGCGGCTGGCGCACTTCTTCCGCGGCATCGGCGTCCCGGTGTTCGAGGGCTACGGCCTGACCGAGACGTCCGCGGCGGCGAACGTCAACACCCAGACGGCGTTCCGCGTCGGCACGGTCGGCAAGCCGGTCAACGGCACGTCGGTCCGCATCGCCGACGACGGCGAAGTGATGCTCAAGGGCGACGTCGTCTTCGGTGCGTACTACAACAACCCGCAGGCGACGGCCGAGTCCCTCACCGACGGCTGGTTCCACACCGGCGACCTGGGCGAGCTCGACGCCGACGGCTTCCTCAAGATCACCGGCCGCAAGAAGGAGATCATCGTGACGGCGGGCGGCAAGAACGTCGCCCCGTCCGGCCTCGAGGACACGATCAAGGCGGCCCCGCTGGTGAGCCAGGCCATGGTGGTCGGCGACCAGCGCCCGTTCATCGCGGCGCTGGTGACGGTGGACGAGGAGTACTTCCCGTCCTGGAAGTCCCAGCACGGCAAGCCGGCTGCCGCCACGGTCGCGGACCTGGCCACCGACGCCGACCTGCTCGCGGAGATCCAGGCCGCCGTCGACGAGGCCAACAAGCAGGTGTCCAAGGCCGAGGCGATCAAGAAGTTCACGGTGCTGGCCAACGACTTCACCGAGCAGGGCGGCGAGATCACGCCGAGCCTGAAGCTGAAGCGCAACGTGGTCACGAAGAACTACGCCACCGACATCGAGAGCCTCTACAAGAAGTAGCCCCAAGTCCGTGAATGTCGCATTGAGGGACTTCAAGTCCCTCAATGCGACATTCACGGCTTACTGGGTGCGCTGGGTGGCGATGTGGTCGCGGTACCAGCGGAAACTGGCCCGGGGCGTGCGCTCCTGCGTCGTGTAGTCCACGTGCACCAGGCCGAACCGGTGCTTGTACCCGTGGGCCCATTCGAAGTTGTCCAGCAGCGACCAGCAGAAGTACCCCCGCAGGTCCACCCCTGCCGCCGCGGCCGCGCGCGTCGCCTCGATGTGCTCGCTCAGGAACGAGATGCGCTCGTAGTCGGCGAAGTCGCTCCGGTCGGTGTACACGCAGCCGTTCTCGGTGACGTACAGCGGCGGCAGGCCCGGGTAGCGGTTGTGCAGGCCGACCAGGGCTTCGGTGAGGCCCTCCGGCTCCACCGGCCAGCCCATGCCCGTGCGCGGGACGTCCGGCAGCCGTGAGGTGTCCACGCCGATGTCGGTCACGGTGCGCAGCGCCGGGTCCGGCTCGCGGTGGGGCGCGTCCGCGACGTGCAGCCGGTAGTAGTAGTTCACGCCCAGGTAGTCCAGGGGCGCGCCGATCGTCTCCAGGTCGCCGTCGTGGCGGAACGAGAAGTCGGAGACGCCGTCGAACATCGCCACCAGGCCCGGCGCGTACCGGCCGCCGAACAGCGGGTCGGTGAACTGGCGCCGCAGCAGCGTGTCCTGGCGGGCCGCCGCCGCGGCGTCCGCGGCCGAGTCCGTCACCGGCACCGTGGGCGACTGGTTGAGCACGATCCCGAACTGGTGCTGCGGCGGCGCCTGCGCCCGCATCGCCCGTACCGCCAGGCCGTGGCCGAGCAGCAGGTGGTGGGCGGCGGCGAGCGCGCCGTGGCCCTCCCGCGCGCCCGGCGCGTGGCGCCCTTCGCCGTAGCCCGCGACCGCGCACGGGTACGGCTCGTTCAACGTCGTCCAGTGGTCGACGACGTCGCCGAGCTCCTCGTGCACCAGCACCGCGTACTCGGCGAAGCGCGCCGCCGTGTCGCGGGAGCGCCAGCCGCCCTCGTCCTCCAGGGCCTGCGGCAGGTCCCAGTGGTACAGCGTGAGGAACGGCTCGATGTCCCGCTCCCGCAGGGCTTCCACCAGCCGCCGGTAGAAGTCGAGCCCCCGGCGTTCGGCGCGCCGGCCGTCCGGCTCGACCCGCGGCCAGGACACCGAAAAGCGGTAGGAGTCGACGCCGAGGTCGCTCAGCAGGCCGAGGTCGGCGGGCCAGCGGTGGTAGTGGTCCGCCGCGGGCTCGCCGGTGTCACCCCCGGCCACCGCGCCGGGGACCGCCGCGAAGGTGTCCCAGATGGACGGTCCGCGTCCGTCGGATCGGGTCGCGCCCTCGATCTGGAACGCCGAGGTGGCGACGCCCCAGCGGAAGCCGGGCGGGAAACTGGTGGTCACGGTGATCTCCGGGAGGTCAGCCCTTGAGCGCGCCCTGCATGATGCCGCCGACGATCTGGCGGCCGAACAGCAGGAACACGAGCAGGACGGGGACGGTGCCGATGGTGGCGGCGGTGAGCACGAGCGTGTAGTCGGTGGTGTAGCCACTGGCCAGGGTGGACAGTGCGGTTTGGACGGTCGGGTTCTCCGGCACCAGCACGACCAGTGGCCAGAAGAAGTCGTTCCACGCCTGCATGAACGTGAACAGCCCGAGCACCGCCGCGGCCGGGCGGGCGGCCGGCAGCGCGACGTGCCAGAACAGCCGCAGTGAGTTGCAGCCGTCCATCCGCCCGGCTTCCAGCAGTTCCAGCGGCAGGGCGCGCTCGAAGTACTGGCGCATGAAGAACACGCCGAACGCGGTGACCAGGCCGGGCACGATCACCGCCTGCAGCTGCCCGGCCCAGCCGAAGTCGGCCATCATCATGTAGAGCGGCACGACGCCCAGCTCGGTCGGGATCGCCTGGGTGGCGACCACGAGGAGCAGCAGCACGGTGCGGCCGCGGAACTTCAGCTTGGCGAAGGCGAACCCGGCCAGCGTCGAGAACAGCACCACGGACACGGTGATCGTGCCCGCGACGATGATCGAGTTCCCGAGCGCCAGCGCGAAGTCCGTCTCGTCGAAGACCCGCGCGATGTTCTCGAACAGGTGGCCGCCGGGCACGAGGACCGGCGGCACGCTCCCGACCGCCTCCGACGTCTGCGAGGAGACGACGAACGACCAGTACACGGGGAACGCCGAGCCGGCCAGGATCGCGATCAGCGCGGCGTAGGTCCACGGGCTCGCGACCCGGCGCACGAGGCGCCGGGCCCGCCCGGGGGCCGCCGGCGGCGCGGGCGCCGCCGGGGTCAGCACGGTGGTCATGTCGGCTCCTCAGTCCGTTTGGATGCGCCGGGTCACCAGGTACGACACGCCCGCGACGAGCATCGTGGCGACGGCCAGGATCAGCGCGATCGCCGAGCTGTAGCCGAAGTCGTACTTGGTGAAGCCCTGCTCGTAGAGGTAGAGCGCGGCGGTCTGGAACTGCCGGTCCGAGCCGCCGGTGGCCGCCGCCGTGCCGGGGTTGAACAGCAGCGGCTCGGCGAGCAGCCGCATGTTCCCGGTCGTCGCGATCACCGTCGAGAAGATGATCTGCGGCCGCAGCAGCGGCACGGTGATCCGCCAGAACTGCTGCCACCCCTTCGCGCCGTCGAGGGTGGCGGCCTCGTACATGGTCGACGGGATCGCCTGCATCGACGCCAGGAAGATCAGCGCGTGGTAGCCGGTCCAGCGCCACACCACCATCGCCGCGATGGCGGTGTGCGAGCTGGCCGTGCCGGCCTGCCAGTCGACGTGCCCGCCGCCGAACCAGCTCAGCACCCAGTTCACCAGCCCGAAGTCCCGGCCGAAGAGCTGCGCGAAGATGATCGTCACCGCCGCCACCGAGGTGATGTTCGGCAGGATCATCCCCATCCGGAACATCGTGCGCCCGCGCAGCCGGCGGTTGAGCAGGTGCGCGATGCCGAGTGCGAACAGGATCTGCGGGATCGTGGTCAGCAGCCACAGGCTGACCGTGTTCCCCATCGAGTTCCAGAAGTACGGGTCGTGGAACAGCAGCTGCTCGTAGTTGCCGAACCCGATGAACGTCGCGTCCTCGGCGTCGAGCAGGTTGCGCTTCTGCAGCGACACGAAAGCCGTGTAGAGCAGCGGGAACAACCCGAAGACGCCGAAGATCAGGAAGTACGGGCTGATGAAGCCGAACGGCGACAGCTTGACGTCCCACTTGTGCCGCCGGTCGGCGAAGGACAGCGTTTTCGCCCCAGCCATCACTTGAGCTTTTCGACGTCACCGACCAGCTGCTGCCAGGCCGCCGCGCCGTCCTGCTTGCCCTGCTCGACGCGCTGCATCGCGTTGCCGAACTCCGTCTGGACGTCGCCCGCCTTCGGGCCCTGGTACTGCGGGTTCAGCTTCTTGGCGGCGTCGGTGAAGAGCTTGCCGACCGGCGCGCCCGAGAAGAACGAGTTGGTGTAGCCGGTGATCTTCGGGTCGTCGTAGAGCGACGGCGTCGAGGGCAGCAGGCCCTTGCTGGTGAACACCTTCGCCTGCTGCTCGGGCGCGGTCAGCCACGCGGCGAGCTCGGCGGCTTCCTTCGTGTGCTTGCCCTGCTTCGGCACGGTCAGGTACGAGCCGCCCCAGTTGCCGCCCCCGCCGGGCACGGTGGCGATGTCCCACTTGCCCGCGGTGTCCGGCGCCTGGTCCTTGATCTTGGTCATCATCCAGGCGGGGCAGGTGACGGTGGCGAACTGGCCCTGCGTGAATCCGGTGTTCCAGGTCGGCGTGCTGTAGAGCAGGCCGGCGGAGAGGTTCGCCTTGACGGCGTCGACGACCTGGTCCCAGCCGGTGCGCAGCGCCGGGTTGCTGCCGACGACGATCTGGTCGCTCTGGTCGTAGTAGCCGACCGGCGCCTGGCCGACGATCGCGTTGAGCACGGTCGGGCCGCCGTCCATGAACTTGACGCCGTTCGGCGCCTTGGACTGGAAGCGCTTACCGGTTTCGAAGAACGCCTGCCAGGTGGGCCAGAGCGCGGATACGGCGTCGCGGTCGGCGGGCAGCTGGGCCTTCTCGAACAGGTCGCGGCGGTAGCAGATCGCCAGGCCGCCGACGTCGGTGCCGTAGCCGATCTGCTGCCCGCCCTTGGCCAGCGAAGCCGACCACTTCCAGCCCAGCCAGCGATCCTTGAGCTTGTCGCCGCCGACGGTGTTGAGGTCGACGAACTTGTCCGGGTTCGCCTTGAACTGGGCGACGTACCCCGTGTCGATCGCTTCGATGTCCGCGGCGCCGCCGCCGGTGGCCAGGTGCGCGGCGAGGTTCTTGTGGTGGTCGGAGTAGGACGCGGTCCGCTCGGTGATTTCGATGTTCGGGTGCGCCGCCTGGTACTCCTTGATCAGGTCGGTGTAGCCGAAGTTGCCGAAGAGGCCGAGGCTGAGCTTGACCTTCCCGCCGCTGCCGGCGTCGCTGCTTCCGCAGGCGCTCAGCGCGGTGACCGCGGCCAGGCCGGCGCACACCACCCCCGCGATCAAGCGGATCCGGCGGGTTGTCGTTTTCGGGCGCATGAGATCTCCGTTGTTCTGCGGGCCGGTCGGAAAACGCGGGACTATGAGAGCGCTCCCAGCACATGTTCGTCAAGTAACAAACTGGTAACGCAGTTCGGCATTTACCCAGCCTGAGATCATGTGCTAGGAATGTAACCGGTTACAGCACAGGAGGTCAGCATGGTAACGGCCCGCGAGATCGCCCAGCTCTGCGGGGTTTCGGTCGCGACCGTCTCGCGGGTGTTCAACCGCCCCGCCACGGTCAGCGCGACGACGCGCGAGCACGTCGAGCGCGTCGCCCGGGAGCTCGACTTCTCGCCGAACGAGTCGGCGCGGGCCCTGTCACGGCAGCAGTCGGCGATGGTCGGGCTGGTCTGGGACACCGACCACCGGCGGCCAGGCTGGCGGCACCCGTTCTTGCAGGACCTGTTGCTGGGCCTCAAATCCGCGCTCAGCTCGCACGGCTACCACCTGCTGATGCTCGCGACGAGCGACGACGCGCGCGACCGCAACCCGGGCGTGTCGCTGGCCGACCCGGTCGCGTACGTGAGCATGACCCGGCGCCACCACCTGGCCGGGCTGGTGCTGATCGACAGCGGCACCGACGCGGACGCTTTCGCCACGTTCGCCCAGTCCGGGCTGCCGTGCGTCGCGGTCGACGTGGCCCTGGCGGGTCCGCGGGCGACCTACGTGACCTCGGACAACGCCGGCGGCGCGGCGGAAGCCGTCCGGCACCTGGCCGCGCTCGGCCACGACCGGATCGCGACGATCACCGGCCCGCGCGGCAACGCCCCCGCCGCGGCCCGCACCGAGGGCTACCTGCGCGGACTGGCCGAGGCCGGATTGGCGGCGCGCGACGATTTCGTGGTCACCGGGGACTTCTACCGCGAAAGCGGGTTCGTCGGGATGCGGCGGCTGCTGGCCCGCAAGGATCCTCCGACGGCGGTGTTCGCGGCCAGCGACGAGATGGCGGTCGGCGCCCTGCTGGCGGCCCGCTCGGCCGGGCTGCGGGTGCCGGCGGACCTGGCCGTGGTGGGCTTCGACGACATCGAGGTGGCGTCCCTGGTCGACCCGGCGCTGACGACGGTGGCCCAGGACAAGCCGGGCTTCGGCACCGCGGCGGCGGGAGCGCTGCTGGCGATGATCGAGACCGGGACGGCACCGGATCCGGTGCACCTGCCGACGAAACTGGTGGTCCGCGACTCCTGCGGCACGTAGCCGATCCGGTGCTACGCGGTGACCTTGGCGTCCCAGTCGATGTGGTGCGCGTAGACCCAGCCCGGCTTTTCGCCGACGTCCTTCCCGGCGCTCGACGCGACCAGCTTCTCGACCCGCTCACGCCGAAGTCCTTCGTACGCCGCGAAAGCCGACGCCGGGTCCGGCAGGTCACGCAGGCACTGCGCCAGGATCACGCCGTCCTCCAGTGCCATCGACGCGCCCTGCGCGGCGGCCGGGGACGCGGCGTGCGCGGCGTCGCCGGCCAGGACCATCTCCGGCGTCGACCAGACGCGCGTCTCGGGGAGGTCGTAGGAGTGACCGCCGAAGACCTCCTCGCCCGTGGCCGCGATGATTTCGGCGCAGGGCAACGGTTCCCCGGCGAACGCTGCGTGCGCGAACTCGCGCCAGCCGGCCGGCGTCACGGCCGCGATGTCCTCACGGGACCGCTCGGTGTCCGGGATGCGGGCGAACCAGAACGTGGCGCCGTCCGGGTCGGTCGTGAACCCGAAGGCGGCCTTGCTGCCGCGGACCATCCGGTAGATCCCGGGCGCCGACGGCAAACCGGGCGCGCGCGTGTAGCCGTAGACGACGGTCAGCCCGGTGTAGCGCGGCTCGTCCGCCGCCGGGTCGATCAGCCGCCGGACGACCGAGCGCAGGCCGTCGGCGCCGACGAGGACGTCTCCGGTCTCGATGGTGCCGTCGGCGAACTCGGCCGTGACGCCGTGGGGGCCGGTCCGGGCGCCCACCAGCCGCTTCCCGCGTTCGAGCGGCACGCCCCGGTGCGCGGCTTCCTCCTGCAGGACGCGGTAGAGCGTCGCGCGGGTCAGCGTGCGCGGACCGTCGACGCTTCCGGTGTCGAACTCGTTGCGCCCGACGGTATCCCCGTTCGCGGCGACGAGCTCGACGCCGTACGCGGCGAAGGACGCGTCGATCACCGGCCGGTCGGCGCCGATCGCACGCAGGGCGTCCATGCCGTTGTGCATGATCGTGAGGAACGCGCCGACGTCCTCCCCACCGGCCGGGTAGGCCTCGAAGACCACCGGATCGTGTCCGGCCAGCTTCATCGCCATCGCCGTCACCGTGCCGGCGATCCCGCCGCCCGCGACCAGTACCCGCACCGTGCTCCCCTCGTGGACTCCGCGTGCCGCCGCTCACGACGTTACCGTGACGGCGGCACGCGGCGCTCACTCCTTGGCGCCACTGGTGGCGATGTCGCCGTTGAGGCCGCGCGGGTAGAAGCCGCCCGAGGAGACCTTGTCCGGGTTCAGGTAGGCGATGTTGAGCACGCGGTCGGCGGAGCGGCCGAACGCGATGCCGTTGGCGTCCGCGGGGATGAGGTTCGCCTTGCCGTCCTTGAGCACGCCTTCGTCGTCGTCGGCCTTGCCGTCGAGGCTGTCGCGGGCGTCGGAGATCTTGTTCGTGATGTCGCCGAGGCCGCGTTCGAACAGCTGCCCGCGCACGATGCCCGCGTGGTAGGCCTCGACCGCGAGGATGCCCGCCGCCGCGTCGAGGAACGTCTTGTTGTTCACCAGCGGCGCCGCGCCCTTGTAGGCCGACACGCCGACGTCCTCGAACAGGAACGCGGCGAGCAGGAAGTTGTTCTCGCTCGCGAACGGGTCGAAGGTCTGGCCTTCCTTGATGACCCCGGCGGCCTGCATGGCGGCGGTGAAGCTGTTCTGGAAGTCGATCTCCGGCTGCGCGACGGCGGCCTTGTCGAGCGCCTTGCGCAGGAAGGTGACGTGGGCGACCTCGTCGCCGGCGATCTCCTGGACGATCTGCTTGGTGTGCTCGCTCTTGAACTTCACGGCGTGGCCGCCGGAGACCTTGCCGAGGTTGCCGACGCCGTTGACGTACTTCTCGTTCAGCCCGTAGCCGTAGACGGCGAACGAGTACAGGTTCGCCTCGAGGTACTCCAGGTTGAGCGCGAAGTTCAGCACCGCGGCGTCGCTGGCGGCGGCGTCCTGCGCGTTCTGCTCCGGGTACTGCGAAGTCGCGCCCGCCGAGCCGAGGCCCAGCGACAGCGCGGTACCGAGCGCGCCGGCACCCGCGACGCCGAGCCCCGCCGCTCCCGCAGCCTTGAGGAAGCGGCGGCGGTCGGTCGCGTTCTCCGCGCTGCGCTCGACGAGCTGCTGTGTGTAGCGTTTTCCGAACACCGGGGGACGTCCTCTCGTGACGAGTTCGTCCACCTCACCCACCGGTCATACGTACCCGGACGGCCCCCGGCTCGGTCAAATCGGGAAAAAGTTCTTGCTCTTTTTGTTTCCGCAGGTCAGGAGCGTTCGGCCGCGGCGAGCCGGACGCACACGGCGAGCGCGCGGACGGCCTCCTCGACGTCGGCGAGCACCGGGAACGTCGGCGCGATGCGGATGACCGCGTCGGCCGGGTCGTCGCCGTGCGGGTGGGTCGCCCCGGCGGGGGTCAGCGCGACGCCGGCCTCCTTCGCCAGCCGCACGACCTCCTTCGCGGTGCCCTCGGGCACGGTCAGCGAAACGAAGTACCCGCCGGTCGGCTTGGTCCAGGACGCCAGGTCGGAGAGCTCTTCGGTGAGGATGCGGTCGACGGCCTCGAACTTCGGGCCGATGATCTCGGCGTGCTTGCGCATGTGCGCGCGGACGCCGTCCTCGTCCTTGAGGAAGAGGGCGTGGCGCAGCTGGTTGACCTTGTCCGGGCCGATGGTGCGCTTGCCGATGTTGCCGACCCACCAGGCGAGGTTGGCCTCGGAGGCGCCGAAGAAGCCGACACCGGCGCCGGCGTAGGTGATCTTCGAGGTCGAGCCGAAGACGAACACGCGGTCGGCGTTGCCGGCCTCGGTGGCCAGGGCAAGGATGTCGGCCAGCTCCGGCTCGTCTTCGGTCAGGTGATGCACGGCGTAGGCGTTGTCCCAGAAGATCCGGAAGTCGGGCGCCGCGGTGGTCATGGTGGCGAGCCGCTTGACGACGTCGTCACTGAACGTGACGCCGGTGGGGTTGCTGTACTTCGGCACACACCAGATGCCCTTGACGGCGCTGTCCTCGGCGACGAGCCGCTCGACGACGTCCATGTCGGGGCCCTGGTCGGTCATCGGCACCGGGACCAGCTCGATGCCGAAGCGCTCGGTGAGCGCGAAGTGGCGGTCGTAGCCCGGGACGGGGGCGAGGAACTTCAGGGTCGGCTCGTCGGCCCAGCGGCGTTCGGCACCGGGGAGCTTCGACAGCAGTGCCTGGACGACGGCGTCGTGCATCAGCTCGAGGCTGGAGTTGCCCGCGGCGAGCAGCTGCCCGGCCGGGACCTGCAGGGCGCCCGCGAAGATGCGGCGCAGCTCCGGCAGGCCCTTGAGGCCGCCGTAGTTGCGGACGTCGGTGCCGTCCTCGGCCTTGAAGGTACCGTCGCCGGGGAGGCTCAGCAGGCCGTTCGCGAGGTCGAGCTGCTCCGGGGAGGGCTTGCCGCGAGTGATGTCGAGGGAGAGGCCGCGGTCGACCAGGGCCGCGTAGTCGCGGCGGGCCGTGTCGACGTCGACGGAAGCAGTGGTCATGACGTCAACGCTAAACCCGGCGTCGATACCATTTCGGGGCGGGTCCTGGCTAGGGTGGTTGGTGTGCATTTGGTAGTCCACGCCGACCAGCGGCAGTTCTCGTTGCGCGACTCCGGTTCCCGGCTGGACGGAAGCGGCTGGACCGCGCTCGCCGTGGAATCCCACCGGATCGGGGTGGAGCCGGGCGGGTTCGCGATCGCCACGGCGAGGTCGGACCTGGTGGAGTCGTCGATCACGCTCCTTCCCGCACCGCCCGCGTTGTCGCCTTCCGCGGAGCACGTGGTGGAAGCGGATCTTCCGGTTCCGAGCGGCAAACTCGTGATTTCCGGTCCGGCGGACTACCCATCGCAGGAAAAGTTCTTTTCGGTGCTGCCGGGTTTGTACCGCGCCCGGGTCTCGTACGTCCCGGCCGGGCCGCCGCCGGTCGACTGGAACGACCACGAGTACGGCGAGCACTACCGGTACGTGGTGGAGATGTGGCCGGCGTCGTCGGAGTCGGACGTCGAGGTACTGAGGCAGGGCGCGGCGGTCTGGGACGGTTAGGCGTGGGTGGCACGCATGCCGCTCGTCGGTAACTGCTGGGGGGCGGTGTGCCGTTGAGTGCGGTGTGTGGCCGCGCTGGGTAGCGATGGCTGTTCCCGCCACGGCGGGCATTGGTCGCGCGGTTCGTTGGTGCCGATCGTGGCTGGGTGCTGCTGTTGGGCTGCTGTGGCCGGGGCGTGGGTGTAGGCCCGTAGCCGGTTGGCTGCGGGCCTTTCCCGTGTTCGGTTGTTCAGGCTGCGAATGGGAGTGGTTGGTGGAGGTTGTTGCGCCGGGGTTTTCGGCGTTTGTCCAGGAACTCCGGTAGACCGTCGGCGGCGATGCGGACTTGCCAGCCGGAGCGGTGCACGAGCTGGTGGTGGTGGGCGCAGAGCAGGACCAGGTTGGTGAGGTCGGTGGGGCCGCCGTCTGCCCAGTGGCGGATGTGGTGGCCTTGGCAGTGACGGGGTGGGCGGTGGCAGCCGGGGAAGGCGCAGCCGCGGTCGCGGAGGTAGAGCGCGTGGCGGAGTGGGGTGGTGATCAGGCGGTGGTGGCGGCCCAGGTCGAGGGGTTCGCTTTAGATTACCGACATCCGAACGCAGACTCATCACTCGATCAGCTGGAAGCTGTACAGCGGCAGGGACACCGTTGCGTGGGGAATCGGCGCTCTCGCACCGAGCGGCAAGTAACAACACGAAGCGCCGATTTCCCACGCCCCGGCGAAGCCGTATCTTGAAAACCAAAGAGCCCAGAACCCTAAAGCGCAGTAAGAGAAGCCAACTTCCAACGCCCATCAACCCGCTTGGCAGTCACAGCCAGCTGAGCAACGGAAGAAGACGGCGCACCCCCACCCTGGGTAACAGTCTGCTGATCCAGGAACAACAACAACGAAGCATCGTCCCCCACCAAGGTCCGCACCCCCACCGCCCGAACAGTCGTCGTCCGAACCAGCTTCTCCGCCGTAGCCCGCGTACGCGCCGAAGCGAACTGGTCGCGGTACTGGCCGACCGCCGCCCCCGTCAGCACCTCCGAAGCCGCCCGCTCGGTGCGCGGCAGGTTCGCGTAGTCGTAAGAAAACACCGACTTCACCGCATCGCTCACCTCGGACGAAACCGACGCAGTCGCCGAAGTGTCCACCAAAGCGAGATTGTCCCCGGGGGACAGGGAAGCGGTCTCGACACCGAACCACACGGCACAGCCCAGGGCCACTGCCACGACCAAAGCCAGCACCCGCGTCACGAGCCCGCCGCCTGCACACCCGCGACCTTCCAGCCGGAGCCGGAGCGCGCAACGTCCACCGTCAGCCGGTTCAAGCGAGGCGAAGCGGGAGAACCGCCCGTCGAGACCCGTACGTCCAGCACCGCCAGCAGACGCGCCGTCCCGCGGGACACGTCGATCTCCGTCACCGCGGCCTGGACCAACGACGCCGTCGAAACAGTGCGAGCCGTGGTCGCCCGGTCGATCTGCACCTGGCGGTCCCCAGCAAGATCCTTGCCGTACTGGCCCGTCGTAGCCGCGATCCAGCGGTCCACGTCCGCGCCCGCCGCCCGGTAGTCGATCGTGTTCAGCGTGACCAGTTCCGGGCCCGCCGCCGCGAGCACGGCGTCACGCTCGCGGCCCCGGGCAGATGCATCGTCCGAAGCGGCCCGCCACCAGGACCAGCCGGAGAACAGAGCCGCGAGCACCGAAACCACCGCGGCCACGACCAAAACCCTCACGGCGCGCCCAGCAGCTTGCCGAGCCCGCCCGCCGACGGCCCGGTCAGCAGGCTCAGCATCCCCGGCAGCTGCGCCGGCGAAGAAGCGGCCGCCTGCTGCTGAGGCGCGGCCGGGATCGCCGGCGGCTTGCCCGCGTAGGGCGCGTTCTGCGACCCGCGCACCCCGGTCGGGCTGCCCGGCGGCTCGGCGCAGTACGCGTTCAGGTTCACCGGCGCCTCGGACTCGTCGTTCGCCGGACGCTGCTTCGTCCCTTCGTAGCCCTTCGTGCACGAAGCCGGGTCGAAGAAGTTCAGCACCACGCCCAGGTGCCCGGTGCCGTCCGGGGACGTCGACGGCGAGAACGCCGAGATGATCGGGTACGCCACCAGCAGTTCCTCGATGGCGTCCTTGCGCGACGTCGTGATCTGCGCCGTGGTCAGCAGGTTGGCGAACAGCACACCCAGGTCGGTCCCGGATGCCGCGAGCACGTCGCTGATCTGCCGGCTCAGCGCGGGCGCCTGGGCGATCACGCGCCGCAGATCCGGGTCCGACGTCTTGAGCTGACCCGCGATCTTCTTCAAACCGGAAGCGAAGTCGGTGATGTTCGCGGCCTGCCGTTCCTGCGTGTCCAGCACGATCCGCGAATTCGCCAGCAAGCCCTGCGTTTCCGGGAGGTACTGCGTGGCCACCGAGGTCAGCGAACTCGTGCTGTCCAGCAGCTGCTGCAGTTCCGGGCCCGCGCCGGCGAACGCGTTGTACGTCTCGTCGACGACCGTGCGCAGCGAGTCCGGGTGCACGCTCGCGACGAGGTCGTCGAGGTGGGTCAGCACGGTGTCCGGCGACGGCGGCAGCGACGTCTTGTCCGCGGTGATCACGGACCCGTCCGTCAAGAACGGACCGCCGTCGTGCAGGGGAAGGAGGTCGACGAACTGCTCCCCCACCGCCGACCGGTTCGCCACCTGCGCGTGCGCGTCGGCCGGGATGTCCGGGGCGCCGGAATCGATGTCGAGCGCGACGTCGACACCGTGCTCGGTCAGCGTCATCCCGGTCACCCGTCCGACCGTGACCCCGCGGTAGGCGACCTCGGAGTTGACGAAGATGCCGCCGGAGTCGGTCAGCTGCGCGGTGACGACGTAGCCGCGGTTGCCGAAGAGCCGGTCCAGCCCGGCGTACCGGCCGCCGGCGTAGACGACCGACACGACCGCGATGACGACGAACGCGAACAGCTGGATGCGGACCTTGCGCGTGGTCACCTGCCGCCCCCGATCAGGCCGAGCAGCCCGCCCAGCAGATCCGGGCCCGCGCTCTGCGGCCCCGGTCCGAGGTCCGGCAGCGGCAACGGCGGCGCGACCGTCGACGGCTGCCCGCCGATCCCGGAAGGCAGCGCGATCGGCGGCTGCGACGAGTTCGTGAAGTTCTGGATCAGCGTGTCCAGGTCGAGGTTCACGTTCGCCTCGACGTTCGCGTAGTCGCCCTTGATCACGTTGCCCGCGTAGTCCGGGAACGGGTAAGTCAGCAGGATCTGCAGCGCGTTCGGCAGGTCGGAACCGGCCTCGCCGAGCTTGGTCAGCGTCGGCTGCAACGCCTTGAGGTTCGCGACGAGCTGGTCACGGCTCTTCGTGACCGTGTCCACCGCGACGCCGGAAAGCGTGTTCAGCGCGTTGAGCATGCTCACGAGCTGGTCACGCTGGTCGGTGACGATCTTCAGCCCTGGCGCGAGGTTGTCGAGCGCGTTGGAGAGATTCTGCGTCTGAGCGGTCAAGGTGTGAGACAGCCTCCCGAGCCCGTCGATCGCGCGCAGGATCTCGGTCCGGTGCCCGTCGAGCTGGGTGGCCAGTTCGTCCACTCGCGACAGCAGCGCGCGGATCTCCGGCTCGTTGCCTGACAGCGCGTCGTTCAGCTCGCGGCTGATCTTCTGGATCTGCTCGACGCCGCCGCCGTTGAGCAGCAGGGACAGCGCGCCGAGCACTTCCTCGACCTCGGGGTTGCGGTTGGTGCGCCCGAGCGGGATCTGCGCGCCGTCCCCCAGCTTCCCGGTGGCCGGCTCGGCGGCCGGCACGCTCAGCTCGACGAACTTCTCCCCCAGCAGTGAAGACTGCTTCAGCTCGGCACGGGCGTTCGCGGGCAGCGCGATGTCGCCGTTGACGGTCATCGCCACCAGCGCGGACCGCGTGTCCGGCGTCAGGGTGATCTTGTCGACCCGCCCGACCGCGACGTCGTTGACCTTGACGCTGGACTGCGGCACGAGGTCGAGCACGTCGGTGAACAGCGCGGTGACGTGGTACGGGTGGTCGCCGACGTCCGCGCCGCCGGGCAGCGGCGTGCCGTAGAGGCCGTTGAACCCGCCGTCGCTGCAGGCCGCCAGCACCAGCACCCCGGCGAGCACTCCCGCGAGCCGCTTCACTTCGCACCCCCCGAAAGCTGCTCCATCACGTCGACGAGCGGGAGTGGCAACGGCGGGAGGGTGCCGTTCTGCAGGGAGTTGAGCACCTGCGGGATCGTCGGCAGCTTCAGCACGCCGTCCAGCACCGGCGCGAGCTGCTTGCAGACGTTCCCCAGCGTGTCGGGGACTTCCTTCGGGGTGCCCGCGCCGATCAGCCGGCACACGGTGAGGATCGGCGGGTTGGTGAGCTCGTTGAGGTTGTCGCGGACGGCGATCGTGCCCGACGCGGCATCGTAGGAGTTGATGAAGTTGGTCGCGCCGGTCGGCGCGATGTCGAGCACCTCGGCGAGCGACGCGCGCTGGTCGACCAGGACCTTCGAGAGCGACGCCAGCTTGTCCACATTGGACTCCAGCGCGCCTTTGTTGTCGTTGACGAACTGCTGGACGTCGCCGAGCGCCCCGCCGAGGGACTGCAGTGCCGCTCCGACGTCGGAGGAGTCCGCGGCGAGGAACTGGCTGACGTCGGCGACGCGCCCGTAGAACTCGTTGAGCTGCTGGTCGCTCCGGGCCAGCGCGCCGGTGAAGGAGTTGAGGTTCTGCACGGTCGAGAACAGGTCGTCCTTCGAGCCGTCGAGGGTCTTCGCGAGGTCGGCGAGCTGCCCGACCGTCGAGTTCAGCGAGGCGCCGTTGCCCTTCAGCGCGTCCGCCGCGGTGTCCAGGACGCCGGACAGCGCGCCGTCCTTGTTGGCGCCGTTCGGGCCGAGCGCCGTCGACAGCTTGTCCAGGCTGGAGTACAGGTCGTCCAGCTCCACCGGCGTCGCCGTCCGGTCCTTCGCGAGCACCGTGCCGGTGGCCAGGGTCGGGCCGCTGTCGTAGGCCGGGGTCAGCTGGACGTACCGGTCGCTGACCAGGCTCGGCGCGACGACGACCGCGCCGACGCCGGCCGGCAGCGGCACGTCGTCGACCCGCATGTCCACGCGCACCGCGTCACCCTGTGGCGTGACGTCGGTGACCTGCCCGACCGGCACGCCGAGCACCCGCACCGACGAACCCGCGTAGAGCCCGACGGTCTTGCCGAAGTACGCCGACAGCGTCGTGCCGGTGGAGGCGCGGAACACCAGCCACAGCCCGGCGGTGACGACCAGTGCCACGATGCAGGCGAAGGCCAGCCACGTCACGAGGCTGCGGCCGCGGTAGGTCCGGATGGTCATCGGCCGCCCACCCCCTGGTTCGGCGCCGCGATCGGCGGGGTGCAGCCTTCGGGGTTGATGTGCAGCCCGGCCGCGGTGATCGTCGGCGGCAGCAGCCCGCACAGGTAGCCCTCGAACCAGCGGCCGTTGCCGGTGGCGTTCGCGCCGACGCGGGCGAACGGCGCCATCAGCTTGAGGCTCTGGTCGAGGTTGCCCTGGTTGCGCTGCAGGATGTCGGTCACCTTCCCGAGCTTGTCCAGCGTCGGCTTGAGCTGCGCGCGGTTGTCCGCGACGAGCCCGGACAGCTGCTGCGAGAGCTGCTGGGTGCCGGTGAGGAGCGCGTGGATGGCGGTCTTGCGGTTCTGCAGTTCGGTGAGCAGCAAGTTGCCGTCGCTGATCACGCGCTGCAGCTGCGCGTTGCGGTCGGACAGCGTCTTGGACACCTGGCTCGTGTTGGCCAGGAGCGTGTGCAAGTCGTTGTCGCGGGAGGAGACGGTCTTGGCCAGCGAAGACAAGCCGGTCAGCGTGTCCTTGAGGTACTGCGGGCTGTCCTTGAGGCTGTCGGAAAGCGCGTTGAAGCTGTCCGCGAGCTGTTTCGTGTCGATGTCGCCGACCGTCGTCGACAGCTGTTCGAAGGCGTCCTGCAACTGGAACGGCGTGCGCGTGCGACTCTGCGGGATCGTCGCGTCCGGCTCCTGCGCGCCGCCGCCCTTCGGGTCGAGCGCGAGGTACTTCTCCCCCAGCAGCGTCTTGATCTCGATGGACGCCGTCGTGGCGTCACCGACCCGGACGTCCTTGACGCGGAAGCGCACGAGCACCTGCTTGCCTTTGAGCGTCACGGACGACACCGTGCCGACCTTGACGCCGGCGACCTCGACCTCGTTGTCCGGTGCCAGCCCGGCGGACTCGCCGAAGTACGCCGAGTACGTGGTGCCGTTGCCGAAGAACGGGAGCTGGTCGGAGAAGTACGTCGTGGCCGTGACGAGCACGATCAGCACGAGCGCGACCGCGCCGACCGCGGCCTGGTTGCGATCCTTCAACGGCTTCACGGACCACACCTTTCCGCGCGCTGGGTGCCGGGGATCGGGATGATCGGCAGGGTGATGTCGAGCGAGGAAATGCCGATGGTGCCGGTGATCCCGCACAGGTAGTAGTTGAACCAGCTGCCGTAGCTCAGCGTCCGGGTGAACTTCTGCAGGTTGCCCGGCAGCACTTCGAGCAGGTGGTCGAGCAGCACGCCGGAGTCGCCGAGGTGCTGCGACAGCACGCCGAGCCGGTCGACGTCGTCCTTCACCGCGGGTCGCGCGTCGGCGAGCAGGCCCGTCGTGGACACCGCGAGGTCGCCGAGCGCGCTGACCGCGTCGCCGATCGGCTTGCGCTGCTCGGCCAAGCCGCTGACGAGCTTCTGCGTCTGCTCGATGAGGTCGCCGAGCTGCGGGCCGTGGGCGTTGACCGTGCCGAGCACGGTGTTGAGGTTCGCGATGACCTGCCCGATCACCTGGTCCTTGCTCGCGATCGCCGTGGTGAGCGACGCGGTGTGCTGGAGCAGGCTGGTGATCGTGCCGCCCTCGCCCTGGAAGACGCTGATGATCTCGGCCGAGAGCTGGTTGACGTCCTTCGGGCTCAGCGCCTTGAACAGCGGCTTGAATCCGTTGAACAGCACGGTGAGGTTCAACGCGGGCTTGGTGCGCTCGGGCGGGATCGTGCCGCCCTCCGGCAGCGCGCGCTCACCCGGGACGTCGGTGCCGAGGGCGAGGTAGCGCTGGCCGACGAGGTTGCGGTACTTGATCGTCGCGGTCACCGTCTCCGGCAGCCGGTAGGTGTGCTCGACGTCGAACCGCACCTCGGCGAGGTTCCGCTCGCCTTCGACGACCGCGATCGCGTCGACCTGGCCGACCTTGACCCCGGCGATGCGGACATCGTCGCCTTCCTTGAGGCCGGACGCGTCGGTGAACTTCGCCAGGTAGCCGGATGCCTCGCCGAAGTTCGTGTTCGCGATGGTGGCCGCGAGGACGCCGGTGAGCAGCACGGTGACGACGGCGAACACCGCGAGCTTGACCAGGGACGGGACGAAACTCCTCACTTCAGCTCCACCTCCGCCCCGCGGTAGAGCGGCCCCACGAGCAGGCCGGCCCAGCCGGGCACCTGGTCCGGCCGGGCGCCCAGCGCCGGCGACGCCAGCAGCGCGATCAGGTCCGACTCGTCGGCCGAGCCGACGATGCTGCCGGACCCGCCGATCGCGCCGCCGCCCGCGGTGAACGGGCCGGGCAGTTCCCCGGACGGCGACTTCGGCGGCGCGGGCTTGCTGGAGCCGTCCTCGATCGGGCCGTCGGGCGGGTACTGCGGCCACACCCCCGGCTTCGGGACCGAGGGGTAACAACGCGGCCCGCGCTTGTCCTCGTACTTCGGCTCGTCGACGCCGGGCAGGTACTTGCCGCGGCTGGCGGCGAACTCGATGGTGACCCGGCTGACCTCGGGGTGCGCGGTGCCCTTGCCGAACGCCAGCTCCGCCCGCGGCACGGACTCCGCCAGCTGCCGCATCAGGCACGGGTACTCGGGGGCGTACTTGGCGAGGACGTCCAGCGTCGGCTGGACCGCGGTGGTGAGCCGGATCAGGTTGTCCTTGTTGACCTGCAGGAAGCTCGTGAGGTCCATCGACGCTGCCGCCACGGTGGCGTACAGGTCGGTCAGCCGGTCGCGCTGGTCGACGATCGTCCGGCTCGTCGTCGTCAGGTCGGACAGTGCCTGCAGCAGGTCCGGCGCCGCCCGGTCGTAGGTGTTCGCGACGTTCGCGAGGCCGGTGATGTCGGCCTTGATGTCCGGCAGCGACGGGTTGAGCTTGCCGAGGTAGTCCGACAGCTGCACGAGGGTCTGGCCGAGCTGCTTGCCGCGGCCTTCGAGCGCGGTCGACACCGCCGTCAACGTGCTCGACAGCTTCTCCGGCTGGACCGCCTGCAGCAGCGGCATCACGTCGTCGAGCACCTTCTGCAGCTCGATCGCGGTGCTGCTGCGGTCCTGCGGGATGACGTCGCCGGCCTTGATCGGGCCTTGCGAGAGCCCGGGAGCCTCGGGCAGCTGCAGCGAAACGTACCGCTCACCGAAGAGCGTCTTCGGCAGCAGCCGCGCCGAGACGTTCCTCGGGATGACGTGCGTCTTGTCCGGGTCGAGGGCCAGCTCCAGCTCGGCGTGGTCGCCCTTCGCCAGCACCGACCGGACCTCGCCGACGAGCATGCCGCGGACCTTGACGTCGCCACCCGTGCGGAGCTGGCTGCCGACGCGGTCGGTCTCCAGCTTCACGAGCGTCACCGGTGTGAACGCCTTGTTGTAGACGGCGAGCGTGAGCGCGATGAACAGCGCGGCCACGAGCAGGAAGGCGAGCCCCAGCACCTGGTACCGGAGCCGCTGCCAGAGCTCGCGCCTCATCCCGAGATCCTCACCGTGGTGTTCGCGCCCCAGATCGCGAGGGACAGGAAGAAGTCCAGCACCGAGATCAGCACGATCGACGTCCGCACCGCGCGGCCGACCGCCACGCCGACCCCGGCCGGGCCCCCGCTGGCGTTGAAGCCGTAATAGCAATGGGAAAGGATCACGAGCACGCTGAACACGATCACCTTCCCGAACGACCAGAGGACGTCGCCGGGAGGCAAGAAGAGCGTGAAGTAGTGGTCGTAGGTGCCCGCGGACTGGCCGTAGAGCCAGATGGTGATCTGCCGCGACGCGAGGTAGCTCGAAAGCAGGCCGACCGCGTACAGCGGGATCACCGCGGCGACGCCGGCGAGCACCCGCGTGGTCACCAGGTACGGCATGCTCGGCACGCCCATGACTTCCAGCGCGTCGATCTCCTCGGAGATCCGCATCGCGCCGAGCTGCGCGGTGAAGCCGCAGCCGACGGTCGCGCTCAGCGCGAGCCCGGCCGAGAGCGGCGCGACCTCGCGTGTGTTGAAGTAGGCGGAGATGAATCCGGTGAGGGCGGCGGTGCCCAGCTGGTTCAGCGCGGAGTAGCCCTGGAGCCCGACGATCAGGCCGGTGAACAGCGTCATCCCGATCATCACGCCGAGCGTGCCGCCGATGACGGCGAGGCCGCCGGTGCCGAAGCAGACCTCGGTGAGCAGCCGCAGCGTTTCCCGGCTGTAGCGGCGGATCGTGCGCGGCGACCAGGCGAGCGCCTTCGCCGCGAAGGCGAGCTGCTTGCCGAGGCCTTCCAGGCTCTGGCCCGGGCGCGCGATGTACTCGAGCGTCCGGTCGTGGTCGAGGGGCTCCGCCGTCATCACATGGCCTTCGGCGGGACGATCCGCAGGTAGATCGCGGTGAGCACGACGTTGATGAGGAACAGCAGCAGGAACGTGATGACGACGGCCTGGTTGACCGCGTCGCCGACACCCTTCGGGCCCGGCGGCGGGTTCAGCCCGCGGAACGCCGCGACGACCCCGGCGACGAAGCCGTACAGCAGCGCCTTGATCTCGCTGACCCACAGGTCCGGCACCTGGGCCAGGGCGTTGAAGCTGGCCAGGTACGCGCCGGGCGTGCCGCCTTGGAGGACGACGTTGAAGAAGTAGCCGCCGAGCACGCCGACGACGCTGACCAAGCCGTTGAGCAGCACCGAAACGACCATGGCGGCGAGCACGCGTGGCACGATGAGGCGCTGGATCGGGTTGACGCCGAGGACCTCCATGGCGTCGATCTCTTCGCGGATCTTGCGCGCGCCGATGTCCGCGCAGACCGCGCTGCCCCCGGCGCCCGCCACGAGCAGCGCGGTGATCAGCGGGCTGGCCTGCTGCACGATGGCCAGCGCGCTCGCCGCGCCGGTGAACGACTGGGCGCCGATCTGCGCGGTCAGCGAGCCGAGCTGCAACGCGATCACCGCGCCGAACGGGATGGCCACCAGCGCGGTCGGCAGGATCGTGACGCTGGCGAAGAACCAGCACTGCTGGATCCACTCGCGGGTCTGGAACGGGCGTTTGAAGATCGCGCGCAGGACCTCCCACGAGAGCGTCGCGAGGCGCCCGACCTGGGTCAGGGCCGCGGTTCCCGGGAGCGTGCCCGTGCTCTCGCTCACCACACCTCCCAGTAGGTCGTCGCTGACCCCCGAGTGTTCTCCATACCCGGTGCCCGATTTTCGTTAGCGGTGTTAACTGATCTCCGTCAAAGCATCAGAAGCTGAGGTTGAGGGCGTGCGACGCCGTGGCGCCGCCGTCCGCGACGAACTCCGAACCCGTGCAGTACGCGCTTTCGTCGCTGGCGAGGAACAGCACCAGTTTCGCGACGTCCTCGGGCTGCCCGACGCGGCCGAGCGCGACCTTCTTCCCGACGTACGACATGTCGACTTTCTGCCCGCCGGCGGCGGTCTCGACCATCTGCGTGTCGATCGCGCCGGGGTGGACCGAGTTGACGCGGATGTGCTTCTTGCCGAGTTCCATCGCGGCGACCTTGGTCATCCCGCGGATGGCGAACTTGCTCGCGGTGTAGGCGACGAGGTAGGGCATCCCGGCCAGTCCCTCCACAGAGGACACGTTGACGATGGAGCCACCGCCGGCGGCGGTCATCGGTTCAACGACCGAGCGCATCCCGAGAAACGCCCCGATCTGGTTCACCCGGATGACGCGTTCGTAATCGGCCAGCTTCGTCTTGCCCAGTTCCGAGAAATGGAGGATGCCCGCGTTGTTGACCAGCACGTTCGGCGCGCCGAACTCGGTGGTGACCCGCTCGACCGCGGTGACCCAGCCGTCCTCGTCGCCGACGTCGAGGTGCTGGTAGACGGCCTGCTCCCCGAGTTCGGCGGCGAGCTGCTTGCCCTCGTCGTCCAGGATGTCGGCGATCAGCACCTTCGCGCCCTCGGCGACGAACGCGCGCGCGGCGGCCGCGCCCTGGCCGCGCGCGGCGCCGGTGATGAGGGCGATCTTCCCGTCCAGCCTCATGACTCTCCCAGGATCTCGGTGGCGGCGAACATCCGGCCGGGGTCGCGCTCGGCGAAGAACGCGCTGACCGACGTCTCGAGCTCGTCGATGCGCCAGCGTTGCTCGATCCGCGGCGCTTCGACCAGGGCGACCGTGCCGCCGTGGACGACGAACACCTGGCCGTTGACGTGCTCGGCCGCGGGCGAAGCGAGGTAGGCGACGAAGGGGGCGACGTGCTCGACCGAGAGTGGATCGGCGCCCGCCGAGGTGTTTTCGGGAGCCGCGCCGAACACACCCTCGGTCATCGCCGTCCGCGCGCGAGGGCAGATCGCGTTGGCGCGGACGCCGTACTTGGCCAGGCCGCGGGCGGCCGACATGGTGAGCGCGGTGATGCCCGCCTTCGCGGCGGCGTAGTTGGGCTGGCCGGGCGAGCCGATGAGGAAGGCTTCGGACGCGGTGTTGATCAGGCGCCCGTAGACCGGCTGACCGTCTTCTTTGGACTTGTCACGCCAGTACTTGGCAGCGTTGCGGGACAACAGGAAGTGGCCGCGCAGGTGCACGCGCAGCACCGTGTCCCAGTCGTCGTCGGACATCGAGAACAGCATCTTGTCGCGCAGCACGCCCGCGTTGTTCACGACGACGTCGAGCCCGCCGAGGTCGAGGGCGGCACTCACGAGCGCGTCGGCCGTGGCGCGTTCGCCGACGTCACCGGCGACCGCGACGGCAGTGCCGCCGGCGGCTTCGATTTCCTCGACGACGTCCTTCGGCTCGCCGATGTCGTTGACGACGACCGTGGCGCCCTGGGCGGCGAGGGCGAGCGCTTCGGCTCGGCCCAAGCCCGCGGCGGCGCCCGTGACGATCGCTGTCCTGCCGGTCAGGCTCACGCGAGGCCTCCTCGTCGAGTCCGGTGATCGGGCCTACATTAGAATCTGTTCTTGCCGAGGGCAAGCCCTTGAGTGAACACCGCTAACCGGCGATGAACAGGGCATTCTTGGGGCAACCCTTCACGGCATCTGTAACATGTTCTACTCGATTGGCCGGAACCGGTCCCGGCTGGATGACGAGTTCTTCGTCGTCGTCCAGGTCGAAGACGTCCGGCGCGAACCCCACGCACACCGCGTTCGCCTCGCAGAGCGAACGATCGACGCCGATCTCCATGCTTCCTCCGCCGCGTGAGTCCTGGTACAACTAGAACAGGTTCTACTATAACGCCGGATCGAGGTGACGGGTGCGGATCGACTACACGCCGGAACAGCGGGCACTGGCCGCGGAGCTCCGGGAGTACTTCGCCGAACTGATGACGCCCGAGCGGCGCGAAAGCCTCCGCGCGGGCGACGAGTACGGCGATGGCGTGGCGTACAAGGAGATCGTCCGGCAGCTGGGCAAGGACGGCTGGCTGGCGCTCGGCTGGCCGAAGGAGTACGGCGGGCAGGGCCGGCCGATGCTCGACCAGCTCATCTTCACCGACGAGGCGGCCGTCGCCGGGGTGCCGGTCCCGTTCCTCACGGTGAACACCGTCGGGCCGACCATCATGCGTTACGGCACCGACGAGCAGAAGGCGTTCTACCTGCCGAAGATCGCCGCCGGCGAGCTGCACTTCTCGATCGGCTACTCCGAACCGGAGGCCGGCACCGACCTGGCGTCGCTGCGGACGCGCGCGGTGCGCGACGGCGACGAGTACGTCGTCACCGGGCAGAAGATGTGGACCAGCCTGATCGAGTACGCCGACTACGTGTGGCTCGCCGTCCGGACCGACCCCGACGCGAAGAAGCACCGCGGCCTGTCGATGCTGATCGTGCCGACGTCGGCTCCCGGGTTTTCGTGGACCAAGGTGCGCACGGTCGCCGGCGCCGGGACGAGCGCGACGTACTACGACGGCGTGCGCGTGCCGGTGTCCGCGCGAGTCGCCGAGGAGAACGCGGGCTGGCCGCTGATCACCAACCAGCTCAACCACGAGCGCGTCGCGCTGACGTCGTCGGCGCCCGTCCGCAAGGCCCTGACGGCGGTGCTTGATTGGGCGAAGGAGACCGGCGCGATCGACCAGGAGTGGGTGCGGCTGCACCTCGCGCGGGTGCACGCCGGCGCGGAGTACCTGAAGCTGCGGAACTGGCGGATCGCCTGGGCGGCCGCGGCGAGCGAGCTCGGCCCGGCGGACGCGTCGGCGACGAAGGTGTACGGCACCGAGTTCGCGATCGAGGCCTACCGCCTGCTGATGGAGGTGCTGGGCGCGGCGGCCGTCGTCCGCGACGGTTCGCCGGGCGCGCTGCTGGCCGGGCGGATCGAGCGGCTGCACCGGTCGGCGCTGATCCTGACCTTCGGCGGCGGCACCAACGAGATCCAGCGGGACATGATCGCCGCGACCGCCCTCGGCCTGCCCGTCACGCGCTAGGAGCGTCTCATGGACTTCACCCCCTCCGAGGCGTCGGCCGACCTCGCCGCGCTGACCCGGCGGATCGTCACCGACAAGGTCACCCACGACCCGCACGGCACCGGCGGCTTCGACGCTCCACTGTGGACCGCTCTGGGCCAGGCGGGCGTGCTCGACGCGGCATTGCCGTCCTCGCTGGGCGGCGGCGGGTTCGGGCTGCTGGAGCAGTGCGCGGTGCTCACCGAGATCGGCCGCGCGGTGGCGGCGGTCCCCTACCTGCCGTCGATCACGATGGCGGCGTCGGCGCTGGCCGGGTTCGGCACGCCGGAGCTGGTGGACCGCTGGGTGCTGCCGGTGCTGCGAGGAGAACGCGTTCTAGCGGTGGCACTGGACGGCTTCACGGCGTCGGACGGAGTGCTGTCGGGCTCCCGGTCCGCGGTGCACTTCGGCGCGTTCGCCCACGGGTTTCTCGTGGCGGCGTCCGGCGAGGTCTTCCTGGTCGACGCGTCGGCGCCCGGCGTGACGGTGCGGCCGCAGCAGACGACCGACCACGCGGACGCCGGCCTGCTGGAACTGTCCGGCGTGCCCGGGACCTCGCTGGGCGACATCGGCGAATGGCTGCGCCTGCGCGGGACGGTGGGGGTGTGCGCGCAGCAGCTCGGCGTGGTCGAGCGGGCGCTGGAGCTGACGGCGGCGTACGCGGCCGAGCGGAAGCAGTTCGACCACGTGATCGGCGGGTTCCAGGCGGTCCGCCAGCGGCTGGCGGACGCGTACGTGGACGTGGAGGCGGTCCGGCTGACGTCACTGCAGGCGGCCTGGCGGCTGGCTTCGGACCTCCCGTCGGCGGAAGCGGTGGCGACGGCCAAGTTCTGGGCGGCGGAGGCCGGCCACCGGGTGGCCCACACGACGGTCCACATCCACGGCGGCGTCGGCATCGACGTGGACCACGAGGCCCACCGCTACTTCACGGCCGCGAAGCGCCTGGAGTTCCTGCTGGGCTCGGCAACGACCCAGCTCCTCGCCCTGGGCGACGAGCTGGCCGCGGACGCCTGACCCCGAAAGCCGTGAATGTCGCATTGAGGGACTTGAAGTCTCTCAATGCGACATTCACGGCTTTCCTACTCGGCCGCGTAGGTCCAGAACTCGCGCATCAGCCGGGTCGGTTCCGGGCTCGTCATCTCGACCTGCGTCAGCAGGATCGTCACCGTGCCCGTCGCCGGGAGCACGTGCCAGGCCGTTCCCGCGCCGCCGACCCAGCCGTAGCGGCCCGGGACCTGCCACGGCTGCTCCGCCTCGACGTCCACCGAACCGCCGTATCCCCAGCCCTGTCCCTGCAGGAACATCCGGCCGGCCGCGCGCTGGGCCGGCGTCAGGTGGTCGGTGGTCATCCGGTGCACCGACTCCGGCGTCAGCAGCCGGTGGTCGCCGGCCCTCCCCTCGGCCAGCAGGAACCGGCCGAACGCGAGCAGGTCGCCGGCCGTCGAAACCAGGCCCGCCGCACCGGACGGGAACGGCGGCGGCGCACTCCACCGGCCCTCCGGCGAGTCGATCAGCCGCGGCCCCGCCTCCCCCGGCCGGTACGCGCTGGTGAACCGGCCCAGCGCCACCGTCGGCACGAAGAACCCGGTGTCGGCCATGCCCAGCGGCTCGAACAGCCGCTCCGCCAGGAACTCCGGCAGCGGCCGGCCGGCCACCCGCGCGATCAGCACGCCCTGGATGTCCGATGCGGTGTCGTAGAGCCACGCCTCCCCGGGCTGGTGCAGCAGCGGCACCTGCGCCAGCGCGGCCATCCACTCGTCCGGCGCCAGTGCCCGCGGTGCCGCCGCCGGGTGGCCCAGCACCTGCAGCAGCAGGTCGACCGCGGGCAGCGTCATGTCCGCCGCGAGGCCGTACCCGCACCGGAACGTCAGGAGGTCGGCCACCGTGATCGGGCGGACGGCGGGCACGACGTCGTCGACCGGCCCGGCCGGCGTCCGCACGACCACCGGTGAGGCGAGCTCCGGCAGCCACCGCGCGATCGGGTCGTCCAGGGCGAGCTCGCCGTCGTCGACGAGCAGCATCACCGCCGCGGCGGTGATCGGCTTGGTCAGCGACGCGACGCGGAACAGCGAGTCCCGCGCCATCGGCACGGTCCCTTCGGCGTCGGCCGAGCCCACCGCAGCCGCCTCGACCTGGTCGCCGTGCGCGACGAGGGCGACCGCGCCGGGCAGGTCCGAAGCGTGCCGCTTCAGCAGTTCGGTCAGCACGGTTCAGTCCACGGGGTTGATCGCACGCAGGCGCCGCGGGCCGGTGTCGGGCCGCGACGGCGGCGCCCCCAGCACGAGGCGGGCGTTGGCGACGAAGGCGCCGTCGGGCGAGGCCAGGATCGGGTCGAGCACCAGGGACCGCACCTCCGGGTTGTCCTCGGCCAGCGCGGCGACGCGCAGCACCATGTCCTGCAGGGCGGCGAGGTCGGCGGGCTCGTCGCCGCGGTAGCCCGTGAGCAGCGGCGCCGTCCGCGGCTCGCGCAGCAGCGTGGCCGCGTCGACGTCGGTGAGCGGCACCGCCCGGTAGGCGCGGTCGCCCAGCAGCGTGCTGACCAGCCCGGACAGCCCGAACGACACGAGCGTGCCGAACGACGGGTCGTCCTGCAGCCCGATCACGCACGACAGGCCCTTCGGGGCCATCCGCTGGACGTACACGTCATCGTCGTCGGAGATCTCGCGCAGCGTCTCGTAGGCGGTGCGCACGGCTCCGTCGGAGGCCAGGTCGAGCCGCACCCCGGCCAGGTCGGGCCGGCCGCGCAGCCGTTCGTCGACGGCCTTGAGCGTCACCGGGTAGCCCAGCTCGGCCGCGGCCGCGACGGCTTCGTCCACTGTGGACGCGACGCGGAACGGGACGACGTCGATGCCGTAGCAGCCCAGCAACCGCACGACGTCGGTGTCCGAAAGCAGCGTCGTCCGGCCGTTCTCGTTCTCCAAGAGCTCGCGCACGATCACCTGCGCCTGTTCGGTGTGGATCCCGGCCGGCGTCACGAGCGTGCCCTGCGGGCGCTGCCGCCACGCGGCGTACCGGATGACGCGGGCCAGGGCGGTCACCGCGCGTTCCGGGCTCGGATAGGACGGGATCGAGCCACGCGTCGGGACACCGTCTTCGGCGACGACGGCGAGTTCGTCCGGGACGCCTTCGGCGGCGAGGAACGTCGAGACGATCGGCTTGCGCTGCCCGAGTTCGACCACGGTTTCGCGCAGCGCGCGGGCGTACGCGGTGCCCGGGATCGCCACCGGCGGCGCGAACACGACGACCAGCGCGTCGGTGTCCGGTGAGGTGAGGGCTTCGCCGACCGCCTTGGCGAAGTCGTCCGGCCCGGCCTGCGGGCCGACGTCCACCGGGTCGAACGCGAGCCGCAGCCCCTGCATCCGCGCGGTGTCGGCGGCCAGGAGCCCGATCGCGCTGGAGTTGCCGACGATCGCGACCCGCGGCCCGGCGGGCAGCGGCTGGTGGGCGAACACGAGCGCGGTGTCGAACAGCTGCGCCAGTGACTCGACGCGCACGACGCCGGCCTGTTCGAACAGGGCCTGGACACTGGCTTCGTCGATCTCCGTCGACGTCGCGGCCAGCTGCGGGCGCACCGCGTGCCGCCCCGACTTCACCGCGACGATCGGCTTCGTCCGCGCGAGCCTCCTGGCCAGCCGCGCGAACTTGCGCGGGTTGCCGAAGGACTCGAGGTACAGCAGCACGAGATCGGTGTCCGGGTCGGTTTCCCAGTACTGGAGCAGGTCGTTGCCCGAGACGTCGGCGCGGTTGCCGGCCGAGACGAACGTCGACAGCCCGAGGCCACGCGACTCGGCGTCGGCGAGGATCGCGGTGCCCAGCGCACCGGACTGGCAGAAGAACCCGGTGCGCCCGCGCACCGGCAGGCGCGGCGCGAGGGTGGCGTTGAGCCGGACGCCGGGCGCGGTGTTCAGCACGCCGAGCGCGTTCGGGCCGACGACGCGCATGCCGTGCGCCCGGGCCTCGCCGACCAGCCGCAGCTCGGCGTGCAGACCGTGCGGCCCGGCTTCGGCGAAGCCGCTGGAAAGGATCAGCAGCGTCTTGACGCCCTTCGCGAGGCAAGCGTCCAAAACGGACTCGACGGCCTCGGCGGGCACCGCGACGACGGCCAGGTCGACCTGGTCCGGGATGTCGAGCACCGAGGCGTACGCGCGGACGCCGCGAACCGAGTGGTGCTCCGGGTTGACCGGGTAGACGGTGCCGGTGAACGCGGCGGCCAGGAGGTTCGCGAAGGCGACGTGCCCGACCTTGCCCGGCTCCGCGGACGCGCCGATCACCGCGACCGACGTCGGGTGCAGCAGGTTGTGCACGCTGCGCGCCTCGGCGGCCTGTTCCCGGGAGCGCGCGACGGCGAGGGACTCCTCGGTCGGGTCGATGTCGAACTCCAGGTGCAGCACGCCTTCCTCGATCTCGCGGCTGACCTGGTAGCCGGCGTCGCGGAAGACCCGCACCATGGCGGCGTTCTCGGCGAGCACCTCGGCGACGAACCGGCGCAGCCCGCATTCGGACGCGGCCGCGGCGAGGTGTTCCAGGAGGATCGAGCCGAGCCCGCGGCCCTGGTGCGCGTCGCTGACGACGAAGGCGACCTCCGCCGACGGCCCGTGGTCGAGCCGTTCGTACCGGCCGACCGCGACGATGTCGTCGCCCAGGAAGGCGGCGAACGCGACCCGGTCGTGGTGGTCGACGGTCGAGAAGCGCTTCAGGTCCCGCTCGGGGATCCGCGGGTAGGCGCCGAAGTAGCGGAAGTAGCGGGTGCGCTCGGACAGCTTGCCGTGGAAGGCGACGAGGCCGTCGGCGTCGGTGGGGACGACCGGGCGCAGGTGGACGGTGCCGCCGTCGGACAGCACGACGTCGGCCTCCCAGTCGCGGGGGTAGTCGAAGGGGTCCCGGCCGGCCATCGTCAGTCCCTGGGGTCGTCCGGGTCGAGGCCGTGCAGGGGGAAGACGGCCCGGCGGGTGTCCCGGACGGCGATGTCGACCGGGTCGTCCTGGCCGTCGCCCCACGGCTTGAACTCGGTTTCACGGTCGTCGGTCATCGCCGTCGGCAGCACGGCGTTCGGCGCGGCCTTGGTGACGGTGGAGACCCAGCCGGGCGGCAGCGGCGTCGACGGGGCGACGTCCCGGTCGAGGACGGTGGCGATCAGGTGCGTCCACGACCGCGGGACGACCCGGATCAGCTGGTACCCGCCCCCGCCGACGGCGATCCACTTGCCGCCCGCGTACGTCTCGGCGAGGTCGCGGAGGGTGGCGTAGATGGTGCGGTGCCCGTCGACGCTGAGGGAAAGGTCGGCCAGCGGGTCCTCTTCGTGCGAGTCGACGCCGCACTGGGTGAACAGCAGCTGCGGCTCGAAGTCGGCGAGGAGAGACGGGACGACGGCGTTGAACGCGCGCAGCCAGCCGGGATCCCGGGTCCGCGGCGGCAGGGGGACGTTGACCGCGGTGCCGTCCGCCTTCCCGCGGCCGGTCTCGGCGGAGTAGCCGGTGCCCGGCCAGAGCGTGAAGGGGTGCTGGTGCATCGAGATGGTGAGGACGCGCGGGTCGTCGTAGAAGGCGGCCTGGACGCCGTCGCCGTGGTGGACGTCGGTGTCGATGTAGGCGATGCGCTCGAAGCCGTGGTCGAGCAGCCACGAGATGGCGACGGCGCAGTCGTTGTAGACGCAGAAGCCGGCCGCCTGGTCGCGCATGGCGTGGTGCAGGCCACCGGCGATGTTGACCGCGCGCGTCGCCTCGCCTTCGGCGATCTTCCGGGCGGCGAGCAGCGTCGAGCCGACGACCAGCGCGGAGGCGTCGTGCATGTCGGGGAAGACGGGGTTGTCGGAGGTACCGAGCCCGTGCCCGACATCCCACCCGACGAGCGGCGCCTCCCGCACGGCGGCGAGGTATTCGGGGGCGTGGACGCGAAGCAGCTCTTCGTCCCCGGCGCTGGTGGGGACGAGCAAGGGGACGTCGTTGAGCACGCCGAGCTCGGTGGCCAGCCGGACGGTCAGTTCCAGCCGGACGGGGTTGAACGGGTGGTCCCCGCCCAGGTCGTAACCCAGCAGGGCGGAGTCCCAAACGACAGCCGGCGCCATGTGGTCGACTGTAGTGCCGATCGCGGAGATCCGTGGCCTGGGAAGTGGCGGCCTCGCTGCTCCGAAAGCCGTGAAGGCCTCCTTACCGGCATCTTGCGCCGGTAAGAAGGCCTTCACGGCTTCTCACCGATGTCGCGACCGGCCTCAGCCCGGGAGGGTGCCCGTCGCCGCGGGGCGGTTCGGGTCTCGGGACCAGTGCGACCACGAGCCCGCGTACAGGCCCGCGCCCGGGTGGCCGGCCAGTTCGAGGGCCAGCACCACCGAGCTCGCCGTCACTCCCGAGCCGCAGTACGCGCCGACCGGCTCGCCCGGGCGCAGCCCCAGGTCCGCGAACCGGGCGGCCAGCTCGTCGGGGGCGCGCCAGTGGCCCTCGTCGTCGGTGTGGGCCGCGAACGGCGCGTTCACCGCACCCGGGATGTGCCCGGCCCGCGGGTCGACCGGCTCGGTCTCGCCGGTGTAGCGCGGGGTGGCTCGGGCGTCGAGCAGCAGGCCGTCGCGGGCCAGCGCCGCTGCTTCGTCCGCGTCCAGCACCGGCATGCCGCCCGGGCGGACCGTGAGGTCGCCGGGCTCCGGCCGCGCCGGTTCCGTACTCACCGGGTGGCCGCCGGCGGTCCACGCAGCGTAACCACCGTCGAGCACGGCCACCTCGTCGTGCCCGGCCCAGCGCAGCAGCCACCACGCTCGCGCGGCCACCGAGCCGTCGGCGTCGTCGTAGACCACCACCGGCGCGCCCGTCCGCACGCCGGCCGCGCGCAGGTCGCGCTGCAGGGCGGCCGGGTCGGGCAGCGGGTGCCGGCCGCCCTCGCCCGGCTCGCCCGCGAGCACGCGGTCGAGGTCGGTGAAGACCGAGCCGGGCACGTGGCCTTCACGGTAGGAATCGGCGCCGGGCGGGCCGGCGAGCCGCCAGCGGACGTCGAGGACGACGGGCCGGTCGCCGCCCGGGCCGGCCAGCGCGGCGGCGAGGTCGGTGGTGCTGATCAGCGGACGCATGCCTCCCATCTTCCAGCGGCCTCCCGCCCGGCCGCGCCGGGGTGCGGACATGTCCGTCACCGGCGGGTCGTCACCGATCCGGCCAAAGCGGGCGGAGACGGACCGCCGCCGACCTCCGGTGGTGCGAGGTGCCGCCTGGCTGCCGGATCGAGCGGTAACCATCGGTGCGGTATTGGCAAGGCCCGCCGCCGCTGTCGGGGTCAACGACTACGATGAGCAACGCGGACGAAGGGGACAGCGTGAACGATCTCATCGACACCACCGAGATGTACTTGCGTACGATCTACGAGCTCGAAGAAGAAGGTGTCGTCCCACTGCGCGCCCGCATCGCCGAGCGCCTGCAGCAGAGCGGCCCGACCGTGAGCCAGACCGTCGCCCGCATGGAGCGTGACGGACTGGTCGTGGTGGCCGACGACCGGCATCTCCAGCTGACCGACCACGGCCGCGAACTGGCCATCGCCGTCATGCGCAAGCACCGTCTGGCGGAGCGCCTCCTCGTCGACGTCATCGGGCTCGAATGGGAGCACGTGCACAACGAGGCGTGCCGGTGGGAGCACGTGATGAGCGAGGCCGTCGAGCGCAAGCTGGTGAAGCTGCTCGACCACCCGACCACCTCCCCCTACGGCAACCCGATCCCCGGGCTGGACAAGCTGGGCGACGGCGACCCGGCACCGCCCGCCGAGGCCGACCTCGTCCGGCTCGACGAGTTCGCCCGCACCGGCGGCGGCCGCGTCGAGATCCGGCGCATCGCCGAGCACGTCCAGCTGGACGAGTCGCTGATGACCGAGCTCAAGTCCGTCGGCATCGTGCCGGGCGGCACGGTCACCATCGGCCGCGCCAACGGCGGCACCGTCGAGGTCACCGGCGGGGACACCACCGCCCAGGTCGCCAGCTCCGCGCTGCACGCCGTCCTGGCGCAGGCCAGGTGAGCCCCGCTTCGGAGGCCGTGGCGGCGTTCCGCACGGTGCACGGCGGCGATCCCGCCGGCGTGTGGTCCGCGCCGGGGCGCGTCAACCTGATCGGCGAGCACACCGACTACAACGACGGCTTCGTGCTGCCGTTCGCCCTGCCGCACCGCCTGGCCGCGGCGGCGTCACCCCGCGAGGACGGCATCCTGTCCGTGGCCACCCTGGGCGACGACGGCCAGCTCCAGCGCTCCGGCGAGCTCAAGATCGCCGACCTGGCACCGGGCACCGTCGACGGGTGGGCCGCGTACCCGGCGGGAGTCGCCTGGGTCCTGCGCGACCAGGGCTTTTCGGCCGGCGCCGACCTGGTCGTCGCCGGGGACGTGCCGTCGGGGGCGGGTCTGTCCTCCTCGCACGCGCTCGAGTGCGCGGTGTCGCTGGCGTTGCTGGGCCTGGCCGGGCTGGAGCTGGGCGCGCCCGGCGACCGCGTCCCGACGCGGCCCGAGGTCGCCCGGTGGGTCCAGCGCTCGGAGAACGACTTCGTCGGCGCGCCCACCGGCCTGCTCGACCAGACGGCGTCCCTCTGCTGCACCGAGTCGCACGTGCTGTTCCTCGACGTCCGGTCGGGCGAGCAGGAGCAGGTTCCGTTCGGCCTGGCCGACGCCGGGCTGCAGGTGCTGATCATGGACACCCGCACGAAGCACTCGCACGCCGAGGGCGGGTACGGCGAGCGCCGCCGCGGCACCGAGCGGGCCGCCGAGCTGCTCGGCGTCAAGGCACTGCGCGACGTCACCGTCGAGGGGCTGTCCGCGGCCCTCGACCGGCTGCCCGACGACCTCGTGCCGCTCGTGCGGCACGTCGTCACCGAGAACCAGCGGGTGCTCGAAGTGGTCGAGCTGCTGCGCGCCGGCCGGCTGGCCGACATCGGCCCGTACCTGGACGCCTCGCACGTCAGCATGCGCGACGACTACCGGATCTCCACGGCCGAGCTGGACCTCGCGGTCGACTCGGCGCGGGAGGCCGGCGCCCTCGGCTCCCGGATGACCGGCGGCGGCTTCGGCGGCTCGGCGATCGCGCTGGTCCGCGACGCCGACCTGGACGGGGTCAAGGCGGCCGTCGAAGCGGCGTACGAAAAGGCCGGTTACCGGCGGCCGCGGATGTTCACCGCCGTGCCCTCCCGCGGCGCCGGGCGCGACGAGCTCTGAGGTCGCGCGGGTCCGTCCGGGGCAACCCCCGCGCGGACCCGCGCGTCGCCGAGGGGGAAGACTGGACAGCACAGTCATCACCCTCGGCAGGAAGGCCTGGATGTGTCCGAGCAGAGCAACGCCCTGAAGCTGGTCGTCACGGGCGGGGCCGGGTACGTCGGCAGTGTCTGCGCCGCCCGGCTGATCGAGGCCGGGCACCAGGTCACCGTGGTCGACGACCTGTCGACCGGCCACGCCGACGCCGTCCACCCGGACGCGCGGTTCGTCGAGGGCGATGCCGCCGAGGTGGCGGGCAGCCTGCTGCGCGAAGGCTTCGACGGCGTGCTGCACTTCGCGGCCAAGTCGCTGGTCGGCGAGTCGATGGCGGAGCCGGCGAAGTACTGGGAAGGCAACGTCGTCACGTCGCTGCGGCTGCTCGAGGCCATGCGCGAGCACGGCACGCCGCGCCTGGTGTTCTCCTCGACCGCGGCGACCTACGGCGAGCCGGAGCAGTCGCCGATCCCGGAATCCGCGCCCGCCCGGCCGACCAACACCTACGGCGCGACCAAGCTCGCCATCGACCACGCGATCACCAGCTTCGCCGGCGCGCACGGGCTGGCGGCGGTGAGCCTGCGGTACTTCAACGTCGCGGGCGCGTACGGCGCGTTCGGGGAGCGCCACACCACGGAAACCCATCTGATTCCCCTCGTCCTCCAGGTCGCCACGGGCGACCGCGAACAGATCAAGATCTTCGGCGACGACTACCCGACGCCGGACCACACGGCGATCCGCGACTACATCCACGTCGCAGACCTCGCGGACGCGCACCTGCTGGCGCTGAAGCACGCCACGGCGGGTGCGCACCGCATCTACAACCTGGGCAGTGGCACGGGGTTCTCCGTGCTCGAGGTGATCGAGGCGTGCCGCGAGGTCACCGGCCACGCGATCCCGGCCGAGGTGGCCCCGCGGCGGGCGGGCGATCCGTCGGTGCTCGTGGCGGCCAGTGACCGGGCCCGGGAAGAGCTGGGCTGGAAGCCGGAGCGGACCGAGCTGACCCGGATCGTGCGCGACGCCTGGACCTTCACGCAGGCTCGGCAGGGCTGAGGCCGCCGGCCGCGCCAGGCAGCGGTACTCCGCTGCCTGGCGCCGCCGAGCGCGAAACCGGCCAGACGCCCACGGCCCGGTCACCCCGGCTCGACGACGAACTCCGACCGTCCACACGCGACACCCAGCGGCAGGCACGGACCGGGTTCGCCGAAATCCGCCGCCGCCAGGCCGAAGCCGGACAGACCCGCCGGGTCCGCGGTCAACGCCAGGCCCAGCAGCTGCCCCGGGGGCATGCCGTGGTCCAGCACCGTCTTCAGCAGCCCGGCCAGCACGTGGTCCGGCTTCGCCGCCAGTGCGGCCTCCAGGGCCATGCCCGCGAACGTGCCGTCTCCGCGCATGAACGCCGTGTACCCCAGCAAGGCCGCCGCTTCCGCGCGTCCCGGGGCCGGGAGCTCCTGGACCAGCGTCAGCCACAAGCGTTCCGCCTCGTACGCGGCCGGGGTGTGGGGTGGGACCGCCATTCCCAGGCACGCGTCCCGGATCTCCGGGAGCTTCAGGGCGCTCGCGAGCGCGACCGCTTCCTCGTCCGTCGGCGGCCCCGAGCCGCGCAGCTGTCGCTCGAACGCCGCTCGGATCGCCGACGCCGCTTCGAAGACGCACGTCGCGTCCGGCCAGAGCGGAGACGACAGCCGCGCCAAGGATTCGGCCCGGCGGGCGAGTGCTTCCGGCGACCGTGGGGCGAGCAGCGCCGCCAGCTCGTCGCGGCTGTCGAACGCCACCGAACCGCCGCCCGTCGCGACCGCCGCCACCACGGTCGCGCGGGGATCCGGCAGCTCGCCGCCGCAGTCCGGGTCCGCGTAACAACCCCACCGCGCCCCTTCGGCGATGTCCGCGGCCCACATCGCGTGCAGCACCGGGAGGCCGAGCTCGCCCAGGACGTCACCCAGCAGCTCGACGAACTCCGCGTGCGGCGGTGGGCTGCCGGGTCTTCGCCGGCCGCCGACCACCACGAGCGTCACGCCCGTGTGCGGCGCCAGGGCGAACCGAGGGGCGAGGGCCCGGGCCTGGTGGGCCCGGTCTTCGGGACGAGGGAGGTCGCCGCGCAGCACCAGGCCCAGCCGGTTGCCTTCGGGTGCCCGGTGGCCGAGCAGGACGACGGAGTTCGCGGGCCGGAACCCGACCAGGTAAGGGAGCGCGGCCAGCAGCTGCGCGGGGCTTCGGAGGTCGACCGGCGGCCGGCCGGTCGGGGTGGCAGTGGTCATGCCTCCACGGTGGGGCAAAACGGGGCCGGTGGGGGCGGTGGCGGCAAATCTGTGGACAACCGGGGCCGATGTGGACGGAATCGGCCGGGAGCCGGCCGCTCGGCGGTTTCTTGTCGGTGGGGCGGGCTATGCTGCCCGGCCCACCGACCGGTCCGGCTCAGCCGCAGTGCTCGAAGCCGCTCGTGTAGGTGTTGCTGCCGACCGAGCCGCCCCACTTCACGCAGGTCGCTCCGGCGGTCTTCTTCACCGGCCCGGCGTAGTAGGTGAAGCTGCCGGAGTCGGTCACGCGCGCCGCACCCTGGACCTCGAGGAACGCCGAGACCGGGCTCGCCGTGCCCAGCGACGTCACCTTCAGCGTCGTCACGCAGTTCGCCTTGGTGGAAGCGTTGTAGAGCAGGTAGGTCGTGCCGGACGAACCGGCCAGCGCCTGCTGGTCGATGACGGAGAAGCCCGAGCCGCAGACCTCTTCGGCCGAGTAGGGGTTGCCGCCGCAGTTGTTCTTGCTCGTGAAGTTCGTGTGCCCGTAGTAGGGCACGGCGACGCCGTTCAGCTTCGCCTTCTGCACCACGCCGTTCAGCCGCTCTTCGAAGTGCAGATGCGGACCGGTGACCCCGCCGGTCGCGCCGGCTTTCCCGATTTCCCGGCCGCCGGCGACCGACTGCCCGACGGAGACCTCCTGGGCCGACAGGTGCGCGTACCGGGTGCGCCAGCCGCTGCCGTGGTCCACCTCGATCCACTTGCCGTAGCTCGTGCTGCCCTCGTCGGCGACCCGCGTGATCGTGCCGGACGCCGCGGCCAGCACCGGCATGCCCGTGATGCCCGACTTCTGGAAGTCGACCGAGTACTCCGGGCTGTGGCCGCTGAACGTCGCCGCGGTCACGGTGACCCCGCACTTGAACGGCACCTGGAAGTTCGGCGCGGCCGACGCGGTCGCCGACCCGGCGAGGGTGAGGCCGAGCGCGGGCAGCGCCGCGGCGGCGGCGAACACGGCGAGCCGTCGCAACCTGGACATGGGGAAACCTCCTGCTCGAACGGGACATCTCGACACACCCAGGGAAGCCCGCGTCGGTACATTTTCCGTACAAGCACCCAGCGGAGGGCACCTGAGATGATCGCCGGACGACCCGGGCTGCCCCAGGCCCAGGACTGGGTGCGCTGGGGGTTCGTCGCGGTGCCGATGTTCGCCGCGATGCCCCGCGCGAACACGCTCTCGTGGGTTCTGATCGGCATCACCCTGGCTCTGTCGCTTCCGCTGTTGTGGATCTTCAACGCCGGTGCGAACCGCTTCCTGCCGGTCGTGACGATCACCGTGATCACGGCGGCGGGCACCCTGTGGGCGATCGTGCCGAACAGCTCGGCGTCGGTGACGATGTTCAGCACCACGTTCTTCGTCGTGCTCTGGCAGCCGAAGCTGCCGATCATCCTCGCGGTGACCATCGACCTGGCCGCGATCTCTTTCTGGGCGGGCTACCACCACGCCTGGGAAGGCGCGCTGCCGACGTACGCGATCGTCGCCGTGATCGTGCTGCTCGGGCTGAACCGGCGGACCCGGCTGGCCCGGATCGAGCAGACCGAACTGGCGCTGGCCCGCGCGCAGACGGCGACGGAGGAGCACGCCCGCGCGGCGGCCCTCGCCGAACGCGCCCGCATCGCCCGCGAGGTGCACGACGTCCTGGCGCACTCACTGGCCGGGCTGTCCCTCAACCTGCAGGGCGCGCGGCTCATGCTGGTGCGCGACGGGGCGAGCCCGGACGCCGTCGCGCAGATCGAACGGGCGCAGAAACTGGCGTCGGAAGGCCTCGCCGAAGCCCGCAAGGCCGTCGCCGCGCTGCGCGAGGACGCCGTCCCGGTCGAACGCACGATCGCCGACCTCCTCGCCGCCTACCGGCTGGACAGCGGCGCCCGGGCGGACCTGGCGATCGAGGGCGAGCCGCGTGAGCTCGACCCGGCGGTCGGCACGGCGCTGGTCCGCGCGGTGCAGGAGGCCCTGGCCAACACCCGCAAGCACGCCGAGCGGGCCGAGGTCGACGTCACTCTGGACTACGGCTCCGGGAGCGTCGCGCTGACCGTGGCCGACCGGCAGGGCAGGCGTCCGCCGGACGCGCCGGCGGCAGGCTACGGTTTGCGCGGGATGAGCGAACGGGTCGCGCTGCTCGACGGGCGGTTCGAGAGCGGGCCGGGGGAGGACGGATGGCGGATTCACCTGACGGTGCCGGCGTGAGCTTGCGCGTCGTGCTGGCCGACGACCAGGCGGTGGTCCGGGAAGGCCTGGTCACGCTGCTCGGGCTGCTGCCCGGCGTCGAGGTGGTCGGCGCCGCCGCCGACGGCCTGGCCGCTCTCGAGCTCGTCGCCGAGCACCACCCCGACGTCGTGCTCGTGGACCTGCGGATGCCGCGCTGCGACGGCGTCGAGACCACCGAGCGGATCCGCGCCGAGCACCCGGGCACCGAGGTCGTCGTGCTGACCACGTACGCCGACGACGAGTCGCTGCTGGCCGCGTTGCGCGCCGGCGCCCGCGGGTTCCTCACGAAGGACGCAGACGCCGAGGCGATCGCCCGGGCGCTGCGCTCGGCGGCCGCCGGTCAGTCCACAGTGGACGGAGAGCTGCAGCGCCGCCTCGTCGAGGCCGCCACCCGCAGCACGCCCCAGCGGATCAAGGAGATCGAGGGCCTGACCGCGCGCGAAATCGAGGTACTGCGGCTGATCGCGGCGGGCCTGTCGAACACGGAGATCGCGCGCACGCTCGTGGTGAGTGAGGCGACCGTGAAGACCCACGTGAACCACCTGTTCACCAAGGCCCGGCTGCGCGATCGCGCGCAGGCGGTCGCCTTCGCCTACCGGACGGGCATCGCGGACTGACTCACAGCATGCGGTGCGTGAACCCCGCCGCGGCCAGCCGGCCGAACGCGCGCTCGACGCCGTCCGGAACGTGCTGCGGGATCGCGAAGCCCCGCGCCGCGTACTCGATGATCCGCTGCGTCTCGCCGACGAGCATGCTGATCACCCGGTCGGCGTCCTCTTCGCCGGTCAGGTGGTCCTCGAACGACACCGCCTTCGACGCGCAGACGATGTCGACGCCGGGCCAGAGCAGCTTCGCCGTGGCGTAGGCCCGTCGTTGCTGGTACGGCCGCGTCACCAGCGTCACGGACCGGATCGCCCGCCCGGCGAGCAGCCGGCGGGTGAACACGATGTTCTCCCCCGTGTTGCGTGCCGCGGGCTCGACCAGGATCACGTCGTCGGGCACGCCGAGCTCCAGCGCGATCTCGCGGTAGTGGACCGCTTCGCCGCGCGGGAAGCGCTCCACCGTCGTCGGCGCGTTGGCCCCGGTGAACACGACGAGCGGGAACCGCCCGGCGTGGAACAGCTCCGCCGCGTACACGGCGACGCCGGGATCGCGGCTGCCCAGCCCGATCCCGGCGTCGCAGCGCCGGGGCTCGTGCCGCAGGTCGTGGTAGTCCCACAGTGTGCGGACGTCGGCTTGGAGACGCTCCGGCAGCATCAGCCGAACGCGGCTCGCAGGGCCGGCTTGCCGCCCGTGACCGGCAGCGTCACCGACGTCTTGGTCAGGTCGAGCGCCAGTCCCGCCCCCGGCTTCGGCCGCAGCGTGTAGTCGTGGTCGCTGGACGCCAGCAGGAACTCCAGCCGGTGCCCCGCCGCGAGGACGTAGTCCTTCGGCATCAGTTCGACGCCGATCTTGTACGTCCGGCCGGGGGTGATCGGCTCGGTCCGGGCCGGTGACGTGCGGTTCTGCGGATCGGTCCAGCCGCGGCTGATCACGTGGGACGTGCCGTCGGGGGCGCGGTCGAGCAAGATCGCGGAAACGTTGGCCGCAGGCCGGTCGAACGCCAGCGCCAGGTCGGCCCGCGCGGTGCCCGAGAGCCGGACGGACTGCTTCGCCGCCGAAGTCGCGTACAGCAGCCGGTTGCCCGACGAGGCCAGGCCGGCCAACTGCTCGATCGTCTTCGCCGAGTCGTCGGCGAGGGTTTCGACGGCCGCCGTACCCGGCACCGGGTTGCGGGTGTCGATGGTGCCCTTCGCCTTGCCGCCGGGCCACGGGTAGACGCGCACGTCGGCCGTCGTGGGCGCCGGCCAATCGGCTTCGTCGACCCAGGAAAGGTCCTCGCGCTGGATCGTCGCCTTCGGCTCGTTCTGGATGCCGTTGTCGACACCGTAGAGGTAGTGCGACATCCACTTGTTCAGCGTCGCGAGCCAGACGTCGCGCCGCAGCGAGTACGGGTCGGCGTGGCCGGACTGGTGCAGCCAGATCTTGTGCTCGACGCCGTGCGCCTTCAGCGCGTCGTACCACTCCGCGACCTGGTCGGTCTTGACGTTCCAGTCGTTGAGGCCGTGCACCGCGAGCACCGACGCGTGCACCTTCGCGACGTCGTTGCGGTAGTTGCGGACGTCCCAGAACGGCGTGTAGTCGCCGGTCACGCGGTCCTGGTCGCGGGCCAGGCCGTCGATCACCGGACGGCAGATCTGCCGGTCTTCGCGCGTGTAGACGTACTCGGCGAGCACGTCGGCGTCCTCGCCCTGGAAGCCGCCGGCCGCGACGACGGCGCCGTCGTTGCGGTAGTACTGGTACCAGCTGGAGATGGCCGCGATCGGCACGATCGTCTCGAGGCCTTCGACGCCGGTGCTCGCGACGGCGTTGGGCAGCGTCCCGTTGTAGGAAACGCCCATCATGCCGGTCTTGCCGGTGCTCCAGTCCGCCTTCGCCGCGGCACCGGCGGCGTCGCGGGCGGGCGTCCGGCCGTTGAGCCAGTCGACGACCGAGCGGGCGCCGATCGTCTCGTTGACGTCACCGGTGGTAGGGCAGCCGGTGGAGAGGCCGGAGCCGAGCGACTCGCCGTAGACGACGGCGAACCCGCGCGCGGTGAAGTAGTCCTGGTAGCGCCAGGTGATCGGGGCGGCCGGGCCGACGCCGTGCGCGGCGACGCGCGGGCCTTCCGGGCCGCGGGCGTACCCGGGCGCGTAGAGCTCGACGTCGACGTCGTGGTTCGCGATGTCGTTGCCGCCGGCGTAGTACGGGCTGGCCTGGTAGACGACGGGGACCTTCAGGCCCTGCTGCGTCGCGCGCGGGCGCACGACCTGGGCGTGGACGAGGTCGTCCTGGCCGTCGTGGTCGCTGTCGACGGGCGCGGTGACCCAGACGTCCTCGCGGACGACGTCGGCCGGGTCGAACACCGGTTGCGCCTGGCCGCCGGTGAAGACCGGGCCGGGCGGATCGGCGGCTTCGGCGGTGACCGCCGTGAGCGGCAGGGTGGCCAGTGCGAGGAGCAGGACTGCGGTTCGTGCGGCTTTCACTCAAACCCCCAAGCCGGGCGAAGCGGACGAGTGTCGAGACTTCCGCTCCGGCCTCGGGAGTGTCAAGAGACTAACGTCGGAGGCATGCCGACCGTGGAAGCGCCGATCGCCGCCGTGACCGTCTACCCGCAGCAGGCCCGGATCACCCGCCGGGGCAAGGCACCGCTCGACGGCGGGCCGCGCCTGACGTTCGCCGGGCTCCCCCTGTCGCTCGACCCAGGCTCGGTGCGCGTCACCGGGACCGGCCCGGCGCTGATCACGGGCGTCGACGTCCGCACCGAGCGGCACGCCTCACCGGCCGATGCCGCGTTACGCGCTTTGGTGGAGCAGCGACGCGCGGACCAGGCCACGCTCGACGGCGTCGTGGACGACGAAGCGGCTGAAGCGATGAAGGTGGATCTGCTGACTTCGCTCGCGAAGCGCAGCGGCGGCAGCTTCGCGAAGGCGCTGGCGGCCGGGACCGCCGAGCCGTCGCGGGTCGCGGAAGTGACCGACGCGCTGAGCGCGCGGCTGGCCACGGCGTTGAAGGCCCGCCGGGTGTTGTCCGATCGGATCGCACGGCTGCGCGAAGACCTCGCTGCTTTGGATCGGCGGATCGAATCCCACAGTGCCCGGTCCGAAGAGGACAGTACGTCGGTGGTGGTGGAGCTGGAGATTTCGGATGTTTCCGGTAGCGCCGAACTGGAACTGTCCTATGTGGTCCCGGGTGCGAACTGGGAGCCGGGGTACGACATCCGGGTCCGCGGCACGGACGTGACGGTCATGTCGTACGGGCTGGTCAGCCAGCACACGGGCGAGGACTGGCCGGAGTGCGAGCTGGCATTGTCGACGGCGCGGCCGGCCGTTTCGGTGGTCGTGCCGGAGCTTTCGCCGTGGTACCTGGACCGCGTCCACCCGGTCCCACCGGCCCCGGCGGCGGCTTATGGCGGTTCCGGGGGTGGCATTCCGGAGGGTTCGCGGATGCGGTTCGCGGCGGCCGCTCCTGCCATGGCACCGAAGTTCGCCGCGGTCGAGCAGGGGACGACGGCGGTGACGTACCGGCCTTCGCGTCCGGTGGCGGTGCCGTCGGGGGCTTCCGGGCATCGGACCACGTTGGCTCAGCTTTCACTGACGGCGATTTTGGGTTACGTGACAGCGCCGGTGTTGGCCGAGGAGGCTTATCTGCGGGCGACGGTCGTCAATTCGTCCTCTTTTGCGTTGCGGCCGGGACGGGCTTCGGTGTTCCACGACGCGGAGTTCGTCGGCACGACCCGGTTGGAGCCTTGGGCCCCCGGCGAAGAGCTCGAGTTGGCTTTGGGAGTCGACGACCGGATCCGGGTCGAGCGGGAGCTGGTTCGTCGGACGGCTTCGAAGGCGACTTTGTCGGGGCAGAAACGACGTGAGGCCGAGTATCGGATTTCCGTTGGTAACCACGGGCCTCGGTCGGCGGACATCACCGTGCTGGACCAGGCACCGGTTTCGCGGGATGACGCGGTCACGGTGAAGGACGTGAAGACGTCGCCGGAGCCGGTGGAGACGTCGGCGCTGGGCGAGTACACGTGGAAGCTGACGCTGGCGGCGGGTGAGACCAAGACGGTGACGCTGTCTTACCGGGTGGATGTCGCGAAGGGCGTGGAACTGTCCGGCTGGCGGGAATGACTGCGGTGGTCCCGAACCCGGGACCACCGCCGTTGTTCAGCCCTGGGAGATGTAGGCCTCCAGCTGTTCCTGGCTCTTCTCCAGCTGCTCCATCCGGTTCTTCACCACGTCACCGATGGAAACGATCCCCGCCAACCGCCCGTCCGCCAGTACCGGCACGTGCCGGATCCGGCGCTCCGTCATCAGCACCGACAGCTGGTCCACCGAGTCCTCCGGGCCGCAGCTCGCCACCAGCTTCGTCATGATCTCCGACACCGGCCCGTTCAGCAGGGCCGGGCCGTGCTCGTTCAAGCGGCGGACCACGTCGCGTTCGGACACGATGCCCGCTATCGAGCCTTCCGGGGACACCACCACCATCGCGCCCACGTTGTGCTCGGCCAAGCCGGCCAGCAGCGCCGTCACCGTGGTCTCCGGGGTGACCGTCGCGACTGCCGACCCCTTCTTGCGCAGCAGATCCGCAATCCGCATGGCGATCCTTCCCGTCGGTGAGCTGGATCACCACAGGGTAAGGGCACCGGGACGTGCGCGAAAGTCCGGCAAACGGGGCGAATTCGTGGTATGAAAAAGATTCAGCCGAGGCGTTCGGCCAGGCCGTCCAGGGCCAGGCGGAGGCCGGTCGCGTAGTCGTCGTCGGCCAGGGCGTCGAGGCGGGCCCGCGCCAGCGCCAAATGCTCGCGCGCCACCTCCACGTCACCCAGTTTGCGGTAGTCCTCACCCAGGTTGAGGTGCAGTGACGGGTAGAAGCCGCGCGCGGTCGCCGAGTCGGTCATCGCGCCCGCCGCCGCCAGGGCGCGCAGGTCCCACTCCAGCTCCTCCGCCGGGTCGTCGCAGACGTCGGCCATGTGGTGCGCCAGCGCGACGCGGTGCAGCGGGTCGCCGTCCGGGCCGATCGACGCCCACAACGCCGTGAACGTCGCGTACGCGCCCGCGCGGTCGCCGCCGATGTGCTGACGCAGACCCGCGTCGATCGCCACCAGCACGTCGTCGGTCATGCCACTCCCTCGTCCGCCAGCGCCCGCAGCCGGGCCAGCCCCGGCCCGATCCGCTCGGCCGCGACCGCACCGTAGCCGAACACGAGCCCGTGCCGCCGCTCCCCCACGGCGAAGTCCCCCAGCGAGTACAACCGGACACCGGCGTGCCGGGCGCGGCGGACCAGGGCCGCAAGATCCGCCGGAGAAGTGGCGCTCAAGTGCAAGCCCGCGGAAGACGGCAACGGTGTCAAGAAATCGGCGAACGACGCGGCCAGCGAACCCGACAGCAGCTCGTGCCGCGCGCGGTAGACCTTCCGCATCCGCCGGACGTGCCGCGTGAAGCCGCCCTCGGCCATGAACGCCGCCAGCGCCGCCTGCTCGACGTTCGGCGCGTGCCAGTCGGTCAGGTACCGGGCCTTCACCAACGCCGGCACCAGCGACGGCGGCGCGATCAGGAAACCCAGCCGCAGCGCGGGCGAAAGCACCTTCGAGAACGAGCCGACGTACACGACCCGGCCCCGGGAATCCAAGCTGTGCAACGGTTCCAGGGGCCGTCCGGTGTAGCGGAACTCGGTGTCGTAGTCGTCTTCGACGAGGACGGCGTCGTTGCGCTCGGCCCAGTCCAGCAGCTCGAGACGCCGCTCCAGCGACATCGACAGCCCCAGCGGGTACTGGTGCGACGGCGTCACGTACACCAGCCGCGTCCCGGCCGGAATGGCCCGGACGACGATCCCGGACGCGTCCACCGGCACCGGCGCGACCCGCACGCCGCGCGCGGCCAGCACCAGCCGCGGCGGCGGGTAGCCGGGGTCCTCGACGGCGGCCACGTCACCCGCTCGCAGCAGCACGCGCCCGACCAGATCGGTCGTCTGCTGGGCCCCGGCGGTGACGACGACCTGGTCCGGGCTCGCCCGCACGTCCCGCGAGACCCCGACGTGCCGCGCGATCTCGGCGCGCAGCGCAGCGAGACCCTGCGGGTCGCCGTAGGTCATCAGGTCGGCCTGGCCCGCGCGCAGCCGCTGCGTGACGAGCCGGCGCCAGGTGTCGAACGGGAACCGCGTCAGGTCCGGGACGCCGGGCCGGAAGTCGAACTCCGGCGCCGGGGCGAACGGCGCGGGCGGCGACGGCACCGCGTCCCACTCCGGCAGCGGGCGGACCCCCGAAACCGAGGACGGCGCGGGACGGGTCACCGACGACGCCGTGACGAACGTGCCCGCGCCGACGCGCCCGGCGAGGAAGCCCTCGGCGGTGAGCCGGTCGTAGGCCGCGCTGACCGTCGTGCGGGAGACCGCCAGCCGCTGCGCGAGCTCCCGTGTCGGCGGCAGCGCTTCGCCGGGCCGGATCCGGCCGTCCAGGATCGCCGCGCGCAGCTGCCGGTAGATCGCGTCGCGGTGCCCGCGCGTCCCGGTCAGGTCGATGTGCACGTCCACCACTCAAGATTGGCACACCTGAAGTGGCACGGCTTTGGCACTGTTCGTGGTCCGCTGGCCCGCCTAGCGTCCGACGCATGGATCTCCGCGAACTCGACCGCCGCAGCCTGCTCGTCCTCGACAAGATCGTCGCCGCCGCCACGCCCGCCGACCTCGCCCGCCCGACGCCGTGTGCCGGCTGGACCCTCGCCGATCTCCTCCGCCACCAGGTCAGCGAGAACCACGCCTTCGCGACCGCGGCCCGCGAGGGTTCGGCGCCGGACTGGGACGCCGGCGACCTCGGCGACGACGCCCGCGCCGCGTACCGGGCGTCCGTCGACGACTTCCTGGCCGCCATGGCCGACGACGCCGTGCTGGACCGGCAGCTCACGATCAACCACTTCGGCACGTTCCCCGGCACGATCGCCGCGCACATGCACCTCGTCGACACCGTCGCGCACGGCTGGGACCTGGCCCGCGCGCTCGGCCTGCCCTACGAGCCGGACGCCGAAGCCGTGCACGCCGCGCTGCAGCTCGCCGAACGCATCCCGGACGAAGGCCGCGAGAAGAACGGCTCGTTCGCGCGCCGCGTCGAAACCGGAGCGGACGCGGGCGAGCTCGACCGGTTCCTCGCCCTGCTCGGCCGTGACCCGGCGTGGACCGTCAGCTGATCTCGGCGGGCGCGGCGCTCCACGTGTCGCACGCCTTCGTCGTCTTGACGTCGTAGCCGGCCTTCGCCCAGGACAGCTGGTGAGCGCGCGAGCCGTGGGTGTCGCTGTCGTTGGCGCGGCCGTAGTCGGCGACGGCGGCGTTCGCGAGCGACCGGCTGACCGAGCCCGAGCCGGCGACCGCCGCCAGGAACAGCGCGCCGAAGCAGTTCGCCTGCAGCTCGATCCGGCGGACGACCTCCTTGTCGGCCGCGCTGTCCTCGTCCGGCGAGGTCATCTTGTCGGCCGCCGCGGACAGGATGCCGCTTTCCCGCTGGACGTGGTGGCCGTACTCGTGGGCGATCGTCGCGATGTGCCGGGCCTTGTTGAGCCCGGCGTCCGACAGCATCCAGTCGGTCGGGGCGTAGATCGCGGTGTCGCCGCCGCAGTAGTAGGCGACGGCTTCGTTCTCCGTCGGCGCTTCGCCGCACGCGCTGTGCTCGGGCAGGGTCACCGAGACGGTCGCGGTCAGCGTGGGCTCGTTCGCCTTCTGCAGCGCCGGGCGCCAGGACTGCTCCAGGCAGTCGACGAGTGCCCCGTAGTAGGCCTTGAGCTGCGCGGCGGCCCGGCCGAGGCCGGGCAGGGAGCACGTGGCGGGCCCGGGGGTGATGGCGTCGGAGAGCAGCGGGTTGCGGGCGAGCTCCGGCACGGGCTTCCCGTCCGAACCGCCGCTGTACGCGCGGCCGGTGTCGGCGCCCTGCGCCACGACCGCGTGCCCGTCGACCCGGCGCGGGATGGTGGCCGCGATCAGCGAGATCGCCAGCACGACGATCATGACGCCGGCGACGGCGCCCCAGAGCCGGTTGCGTGGCGGGGCGATCGGCACGGGCGGCGCGGCGGCCCAGTTCGGCGCCCACGGGTTCGGCTCGGGCACCCACGCGGGTTCCGGTGACCGGGCCACCATCGGCGGCGGTGATGGCGGCCCGGAGTGCCCCGGCGGAGCCGGGCCGTCGGTGTCGGTCACGTTCTCCCCCTGCTCAGTGGCACCAGCATACGGACGCCCGAAGAGGGGTGGATCACGAAACGAAAACACCGCCCGGTGGCCATCAGGACCGCGAGCAGGCGAAACTATCGGAATGAGTGTCGAGGACCCGTACCTGTGGCTGGAAGACGTGACCGGCGATGACGCGCTCGGCTGGGTGCGCACCCGCAACGACGAGACGCTGGCCGAGCTGACCACCGGCGCCCGGTTCGCCGAGCTGCGTGCCGAGCTGCGCGAGGTGCTCGACGCCGACGACCGGATCCCGTACGTGCGCCGCCGCGGCGAGCTCCTCTACAACTTCTGGCAGGACGCGAGCCACCCCCGCGGCCTGTGGCGGCGCACGACGCTGGAGTCCTACCGGCGGGCCGAGCCCGAGTGGGAGCTGCTGATCGACGTCGACGCGCTGGCCGAGGCCGAGGGCGAGAACTGGGTCTGGCAGGGCGCCACCGTCCTGCGGCCGGGCTACCGGCGCGGCCTCGTCGAGCTGTCCCGCGGCGGCGCGGACGCCACGGTCGTGCGCGAGTTCGACCTCGACGCGCACGAGTTCATCGAGGGCGGCTTCACCGTGCCGGAGGCGAAGACCCGGATCGGCTGGATCGACGAAGACCGCGTCTACGTCGGCACCGACTTCGGCGAGGGCACGCTGACCAGCTCCGGGTATCCGCGGCTGGCCAAGGAGTGGCGCCGGGGCACGCCGATCGAGGCCGCGACGACGGTCTACGAGGGCAAGCCCGACGACGTCTCGATCGGCGCGTCCCACGACCCGACCGAAGGCTTCGAGCGCGACTTCGTCAGCCGCGCGATCGACTTCTACCGCTCCGAGCTGTACCTGCGGACGCCCGAAGCGCTGGTCAAGATCGACGTCCCGGACGACGCGAGCGCGTCCGTCCACCGCGAATGGCTGCTGGTGCGCCCGCGCACGGCGTGGACCGTCGAGGGCGCGGAGCACCCGGCGGGGTCGCTGATCGGCATCCGGTTCGACGACTTCATGGGCGGCGACCGGGCGTTCACCACGCTGTTCACCCCCGACGAGCACACCTCGCTCGACTACTGGGCCTGGACGCGCCACCACCTGCTGCTCGGCCTGCTGCGCGACGTCCGCACCGAGCTGCGCACGCTCACGCCGGGCCCGGACGGCTGGGCCGAGGAGCCCCTCTCCGGCGGGCCGGAGTTCGGCAGCGCGGACATCTTCGACACCGATCCCGACGTCAGCGACGAGTACCTGATCAACTCCAGCGGGTTCCTCCAGCCGTCGACGTTGAGCTACGGCCACGTCGGCGAAGAGGTCGAAGTGCTGAAACAAGCGCCGGCGTTCTTCGACGCTTCGGGCATGAGCGTCGCGCAGTACTTCGCGACGTCGGAGGACGGCACGAAGGTCCCGTACTTCGTCGTCCGGCCGTCCGGCGCCGAAGGCGGGCCGACGCTGCTGACCGGTTACGGCGGCTTCGAGGTCTCGCTGACGCCGTCCTACAGCGGGATGATCGGCCGCGGCTGGCTCGCGCGCGGCGGCACGTACGTCGTCGCGAACATCCGCGGCGGCGGCGAGTACGGGCCGAGCTGGCACACGCAGGCGATCAAGGCGCGCCGGCACCGCGTGTACGAGGACTTCGCCGCCGTAGCCGCGGACCTGGTCGAGCGCGGCATCACGACACCGGACAAGCTCGGCATCCAGGGCGGCAGCAACGGCGGCCTGCTGATGGGCGTCATGCTGACGCGCTACCCGGAGCGGTTCGGCGCGATCGTCAGCCAGGTGCCGCTGCTCGACATGCGCCGCTACCACCTGCTGCTGGCGGGCGCGTCGTGGATGGCCGAGTACGGCGACCCGGACGAAGGCGCGGAATGGGAGTACATCTCGAAGTACTCGCCGTACCAGAACGTCCACAGTGGACGCGCGTACCCGCCGTCGCTGTTCGTGACGTCGACGCGCGACGACCGCGTGCACCCCGCCCACGCCCGCAAGATGGTGGCGCGCATGCGTGAGCAGGGGCACGACGTCCGCTACCACGAAAACATCGAAGGCGGCCACGGCGCCGCGGCCGACAACGAGCAGCTGGCGTTCAAGTGGGCGCTGGTCTTCGAGTTTCTGTGGGAACAGCTCACGAAGTGACGCGGGCGAGCACGACGCCGCCGACGATCAGGGCCAGCGCGGCCATCCGGCCGACGCTCAGCGGGTCCTTGGTCACGACGACGCCGAGCACGATCGCGCCGACGGCGCCGATCCCGGTGAACACCGCGTAGGCGGTACCCACCGGGACGGTGTCCATCGCCCGCGAAAGCAGGTAGACGGCGGCGGCGCCGAGCACGAAGCACAACAGTGTCGGCCACGGCTTCGTGAAATTCTCCGTCGGTTTGATGCTCTGGGACCAGGCGATCTCGACGAGTCCGGCGAAGACGAGCGTCACCCAGCCCATCAGAGCGCCTTCAGGGCCGCTTCGCGCGAAGCGATCCGCTCGCCTTCGCGCGCGGCCAGGTGCGGGTCGACCAGCGCGTTGGTCAGCTCGGCGTGCACGAACCGGACGTCGTCGACGTCGTAGTGCCCGGCGATGAAGTCCCGCAGGTAGCGCTCGTGGTGGTCGAACGGCGCTCGCGGCGTCCCCGGCGCGTACGTCCCGCCGCGGGCGCCGGCGATGACGAAGGCCTTGCCGCGCAGGGACATCCGCGGGAACGTCACCTGGTCGATCCACGTCTTGAGCGCGGCCGGGATCGAGAAGTTGTACATCGGCGCGCCGATCAGGACGACGTCGGCCTCGAGCAGTTCGGCCAGCAGCGGTTCGACGATCGCCCAGGCCTGCTTTTGCGCAGGCGTTTCGACGACGTCGGCGTAGTGCGCGGGATCGGTGATCCCCGCGGTGAGCAGGGCGTCGCAGATCTCGGTCCACGCCTCGCCGATCACCGGAACCGGGTCGGCGGCGAGGTCGCGGTAGGTGCGGGTGCCGGTCCAGTTCGCGGCGTAGCGAGCGGACAGCTCGCGGGTGAACGACGTGCGGCGGGCACTGGAGTCGAGGTGCAGCAGGTGGCTCACGGTTCCTCCTCAAGTGGACACGATGTCCACTTGAGGTCAACTGGACGCCCCGTCCGCTTATTCCCTAGGCTGCCGCCATGCCCGAACGCGCCGACGCGGCCCGCAACCGCGCGAAGATCCTCGCGGCCGCCGACGAGCTGTTCACCGCCCACGGCGCGGCCGACGTGACGATGGAGGACATCGCCCGCGCGGCCGGCGTCGGCCGCGGCACGCTCTACCGCCGCTACCCGGACCGCGCGGCGATCGCCGTCGCTCTCCTGGACGAGCACGAACGCCGACTGCAGGAGTCCCTGCTGCGCGGCGACCCGCCACTGGGCCCGGGCGCCCCGCCGGCCGAGCGGCTGGCGGCGTTCTACGCGGCGATGGTGGACCTGCTGGAGCGGCACGCGCACCTGGTGCTGGGCACGGAGGTCGGTCACTCCCGCTTCACGACGGGCGCGTACGGCTTCTGGCGCACGCACGTCCGGATCCTGGCTTCAGGCACCCCTGACCCCGACGTGCTGGCCGACGTCCTGCTGGCACCCCTCGCGCCCGAGCTGTACCTGCACCAGCGGGCGCGGGGCGTGACGCCGGAGCGCATCACGGCGTCGCTGCGGGAGCTGGCCGGGCTTCTTTAGACGAGCCCGCGTGGCCGGGCCCGCTTCGGCGTGTACCTCGGCTTCGCTTTCGGTTCCTCACCGCGGATCAGCGCGAGGGCGGCTTCGAAGGCGGTGAGGACGTCGGCGACGAAGACGAGCCGTCCGACGCCGAGCCGGTGCAGCGCCGGCCCGTGGTCGGCGGCGACCGTCACCGCGACGCCGAGCAGCAGCACCCGCCAGGCCCCGAACACCGCGGCGCGCGCCGGCTTGGAAAAGCCCGCGAACCCGATCCGCAGCCGGTGGCAGTGGAAGGGCACGTGCCGTTCCTCGTCGGCGAGGATCCGGGCGGCGACCTGCGTGACGAGCGGGTCGCCGGCGCCGTCGCGCAGGGCGCGGTAGTACCGCAGCGCGACGACCTCGGCGATGAGCAGCACCATCAGTTCCAGCCGCAGCCCGAGCGCCCGCCGCAGCCGGACGAACACGGTGTCGGACCAGTGCGTCGCGATGGTGGGCACTTCAGCTGCTCGGAGGAGTTCGGCGAGCATCCGCGCGTGGTTCTGCTCCTCGGCGACGAACAGCTCGACGGCGGCGAGGTAGTCGCCGCCACCGGCCTTCGCGATGAGGTTGGCGCCGTCCCCGGCTTCGCCGACCTGGAACCGTTGCACGCTCTTGGCGACGTCGGGATGCAGCCGGGCCCCGCGCGCCCAGGGCGGGTCCTCGCGACGGCGTCGGCGTTCGGCTTCCTCTTCGAATTCCCGTAGCCAGTTCATCGGGCCCGATCCTGCCGTGCGGCCGTGGATTTCCCGAGCGGTTCCGGTGGAGATCCGGTGAAGGTCGACGGCTACCAAGTTAGGATGCTAGCATCCTGTCATGGCGGACAAGGACGTCAAGCAGTTCAACGTGTACCTCCCGGTCGACCTGATCCGGGAGGTCAAGCACCACGCCGTCGACACCGGGCAGTCGCTGTCGGCGCTGGTCACCGAGGCGCTTCGCCAATACCTCGCCACCGAAGGAGAAAAGTGATGACCACCAGCGGGATCGACGCCGTGTACCTCGAAACGCACAACTGGGGGAAGACGGCCAAGTTCTTCCAGGCCCTCGGCTACGAAATCGACTTCGCGACCGATCACAACTCGGGGCTGCTGCGCAACGGCGACGGGCCGTACCTGTTCATCGCCGAGGTCCCCGAAAGCCGGCCGACCGGGATGCGGCTCGTGCTCAAGACCCCCGGCGACGCGACGCCCGACGTCGAGGTCGTCTCCCCGTTCGAAGACACCCACTTCGGGACCCGCGAGATGACCGTCCGGGATCCGGACGGGCGGGAATGGATCCTCCAGGCCGGGAGCTGACGTGCGACGCTCGCTGGGGATGCTCGTCGTGATGATCGGCGTGCTCATCGCGGCCGTCGACGGCACCATCGTCGTGCTCGCGCTGCCCGCCATCCAGGACGACCTCGGCATCTCGCTCGCCGCGGTCACCTGGGTGGTCGTCGGCTACCTGCTGGTCGTCACGGTCCTCGCGACGCAGCTGGGGCGGCTCGGCGACCTCTTCGGCCGCGTGCGGATGTACCGGGCCGGGTTCGCGGTGTTCGTCGCCGGCTCGGTGCTGTGCGCGCTGGCCTGGGACGCGGCGACGATCATCGCGTTCCGGCTGCTGCAGGGCCTCGGCGCGGCACTCATCGCGGCCAACAGCGGCGCGATCATCTCCGAGCTGTACCCACCGGCCGAGCGCGGCCGCGCCTACGGCTTCAACGCCCTCGGCTACTCCGTCGGCTCGGTGGTCGGCGTACTGCTCGGCGGCGTCATCGTGACGTCGGTGTCGTGGCGCTGGATCTTCTGGATCAACCTGCCGATCGCGTGGCCGCGCTCGTGCTGGCCGGGCGCGTCCTGCACGACCGCGGCGGGCGGAACCGCCGCCGGCTGGACGTCGCCGGCATGGTCACCCTCGGCCTGGGCCTGTTCGGGATCTCGTGGGCGATGACGTCGCTGGCCGCGGAACCGCCGCGCTGGACGCACCTCGCCTACCTGACCGGCGGCCTGGTGCTGCTCGGCGTCTTCGTGGTCGTCGAGCTGCGGCACCCGGACCCGACGGTGGACCTGTCGCTGTTCCGGATCCCCGCGGTCGCGCCGTCGCTGCTGGCGTCGCTGCTGCAGGGGCTCGGCAGCTTCGCGGTGCTGTTCCTGGTGATCATGTACCTGCAGGGCCCGCGCGGCCTGAGCCCGATCGACGCGTCGCTGCTGCTCCTGCCGGGGTACGTGCTGGGCGCGGCGGCGGGGCCGTACGCGGGACGGCTCGCCGACCGCCTCGGCCCGGTGCTCCCCGCGACCGCCGGGCTGGGTCTTTCGGTCGTGGCACTCGTGCTCTTCGCCCGGATGACCACGACCAGCAGCCTGTGGCTGCCCGCGCTCGGCAATGTCGTGATCATGATCGGCGGCAGCTTCTTCTACCCCGCCAACAGTTCGGCGGTGATGAAGGCCTGCCCGCCCGAGCGGCTGGGGATCGCTTCGGGCGTGCTGCGGACGTTCGCGAGCATCGGCATGGTGTTCTCGTTCACCACGGCGATCCTGGTGGCGGCCCAGGCGATCCCGCGCGGCACGGCGTTCGCGATCTTCGTCGGCTCGGCGGCCCTGGACGGTCCACTCGCGACGGTGTTCACCGAAGGGCTGAGCACGGCCTTCTACACCTTGACGGTGATCATGCTCGCCGCCGCGGTCCTGTCCGCGATCCGCGGCCGCCGAGTGCCCGCCGCGGGCTGAAGCCTCAGCGCGGCGAGCAGGCCGCGATGCCGTCCAGCACGCAGCCCAGGCCGAACTCGAACACCTCCTCCGCGACGAACGTGATGTCGCCCCCCAGCGGGCCGCCGTGGCGGCGCAGCGAATTCGCTCCCAGCGCCGGGCGGCCGGGATCTCGCCGCTCAGCCACGGGTGCCGCAGCAGCGTCGCGCGGACCTGCCGGGCGACGCTCGCCAGGTCCGCGCGCCAGTCCCCGGTGAGTTCGGTGTCCTCGGCGCCCTTGACCTCGTCGATCATCAGGTCCAGCAGGTCGTCGCGGCTCGCGACCGCTACGACTCGGCCGCAGTGCTCGGCGCGCGGCCCGGACTGCCGTCCACCGAGGACGTCGTGCTCGACGGATCACCCGGGTCACGGCTCCCCCACGCCTGGCTCGCCGACAATCTGTCTACTTCGGACCTGGTCGGGCGGAAGCTCACACTGCTGACCGGGCCGGGCGGCGACTGGCCACGGACGGGTGATTTCGACGTCCACGTCGTCGAGGACGACGAAGGCTGCGCGCCACGGAGACCTCGGACGGCGGCGCGGTGCTGGTGCGCCCGGACCACTTCATCGCCTGGCGCGGACGGCCGGACGAGCTCGCCGGGGCGGTGGCGCGCGTCCTCGCCCGCTGACCGTTGTCCGCCGGCCGTCCGCGGAGGAAGGTGGACGCATGACGACCGCCGACGAGTTCCGGGCGCTGCACGAGCGGCCCGAGCCCTTCCTGCTGCCGAACCCGTGGGACGCCGGCACGGCCCGGCTGCTCGCCGGTCTCGGCTTCGACGCCCTGGCCACGACGAGCCTCGGCGTGGCCAACGCGGTGGGCCGGACCCGCGCGACCCGGGCGGAGGTCCTGACCAACGTCCGGGAGATCGCCGAGGCGACGCCCCTGCCGGTCAACGCCGATCTCGAGAACGGCTTCGCCGACGACCCGGCCGAAGCCGCGAAGATGATCGACGCGGCGGCCGACGCGGGCGCGGTGGGCGCGTCGATCGAGGACCAGTCGAGCGACCCGGACAGCCCGATCTACGACTTCGGCTTGGCGGTCGACCGGGTCCGCGCGGCGGTGGAGACGGCCCGGGCGCGCTCGGTGGTGCTGACGGCCCGCACCGAGAACCAGCTGTGGGGCGCGTACGACTTCGCCGACACGATCAAGCGCCTGCAGGCATTCGGCGAAGCGGGCGCCGACGTGCTGTACGCGCCGGGGTTGCGGACGCTCGACGAGATGCGCGCGGTGGTGTCGTCGGTGGACAAGCCGGTCAACGTCGTGATGGGGTTCGCGGACCCGGCGATCACCCTCGAGCAGCTGGCCGCGATCGGCGTCCGCCGCGTCAGCATCGGCGCGGCGCTGTCCCGGCTCGCGTTGAAGTCCTTCATGGACGGTGCTCGGGAGATGCGCGCGGGCCGGTTCGGCTTCGTCGGCGACCTGCCGCCGGTTTCCGATCTGCAGCAGGCGTTCGGCTGACCCGGGTGGCACGCACCCGGGTCAGCCTCGGCCGTCAGCTACACCCGGACGTCGCGCCGCAGCCCTCGCACGCGTAGCACGAGCCTGCCGGGCGCATCTTCGTTCCGCACGTCATGCACAGCGGGGCGTCCGCCGCCTTGCCGAGGCGCAGCTCCATCAGCTCCGTCGTCGTCTGGGCTTCGCGGTGCGGGTGCTCCGGTTCGTCCGCGTGCGGCTCGGGCGAGGAGTCCACCGTGGAGCTCAGCGCTTCGAGGTCGACGCCCGCGCCGCCGCCGTAGGTGGCCTCCACCTCCGCCGAGCGCTCGTCCGCGGACAGGATGCCCAGCTGCGAACGCTTCTCGTACGGCAGGTAGTCCAGCGCCAGGCGGCGGAACAGGTAGTCCATCACGCTCGTCGCGATCCGGATGTCCGGGTCGTCGGTCATGCCCGCCGGCTCGAAGCGCAGGTTCGAGAACTTCGAGACGTAGAACTCGAGCGGGATGCCGTGCTGCAGGCCGACCGAGATCGACATCGAGAACGCGTCCATCACGCCGGCCAGGGTCGAGCCCTGCTTGCCCAGCTTGACGAAGATCTCGCCGAGGCCGTCGTCCGGGTACGAACCCGCCGTCAGGTAGCCCTCCGCGCCGCCGACGGTGAACGACACCGTCTGGCTCGGGCGCTTCTTCGGCAGGCGCTTGCGCACCGGCCGGTACTCGACGACCTTCTCCGGCTCCGCCACGGCCTTGTCCTTCTTGGCCGTCGACAGCGGCTGGCCGACCTTGCAGTTGTCGCGGTAGATCGCGAGGGCCTTGAGCCCGAGCTTCCAGCCCTGGAAGTAGATCTCCTCGACCTCTTCGACCGTCGCCGACTCCGGCATGTTGACCGTCTTCGAGATGGCACCGGAGAGGAACGGCTGCACCGCGGCCATCATCCGGACGTGGCCCATCGGCGCGATCGAGCGTTCGCCGACCGCACAGTCGAACACCTCGTAGTGCTCGGGACGCAGCCCCGGCGCGTCGACGACGTGGCCGTTCTGCGCCACGTACTCGACGATCGCCTCGACCTGCTCATCCTGGTAGCCGAGCGCGGTCAGCGCGCGCGGCACCGTCTGGTTGACGATCTGCATCGAGCCGCCGCCGACGAGCTTCTTGAACTTCACCAGCGAGAAGTCCGGCTCGATCCCGGTGGTGTCGCAGTCCATCATGAAGCCGATGGTGCCGGTGGGCGCGAGCACCGACGCCTGCGCGTTGCGCCAGCCGTGCTTCGCGCCGATGTCGATGCCCTTCTTCCACTCCTCCGTCGCCAGCGCGCGGACCGCGGCGTCGTTGGCGTGGTAGGTGCGGACGAGCTCGTTCGCCGCCGCGTGCTTGCGCATCACGCGCTGGTGCGATTCGGCGTTGCGCGCGTAGCCCTCGTACGCGCCGACCGCCTGGGCCATCTCGGCCGAACGCCGGTACGACACACCGGTCATCAGCGACGTGATCGCCGCCGCGAGCGCGCGGCCACCGTCGGAGTCGTACGCGTGGCCCAGCGCCATCAGCAGCGCGCCCAGGTTCGCGTAGCCGATGCCGAGCTGGCGGAACTTCCGCGTCGTGTCGGCGATCGGCTCGGTCGGGAAGTCCGCGAAGCAGATCGAGACGTCCATCGCCGTGATCACGAACTCGACGGCGCGCGCGAACAGCGGCGCGTCGAACGTGCCCTCGGGCGTGACGAACTTGAGCAGGTTCAGCGAGGCGAGGTTGCAGCTCGAGTTGTCGAGGTGCATGTACTCGCTGCACGGGTTCGACGCGGTGATCCGGCCGGACTCCGGGCAGGTGTGCCAGTCGTTGATCGTGCCGTCGTACTGGATGCCGGGGTCGGCGCACTCCCACGCGGCCTGGGCGACGCTGCGGAACAGCTTCTTCGCGTCGGTCCGCTCGATCACCTCGCCGGTGAGCCGGGCGCGCAGGCCGAACTCGGTGCCGTTCTCGACCGCCTGCATGAACTCGTCGGACACGCGGACCGAGTTGTTCGCGTTCTGGTACTGCACCGAGGAGATGTCCGCGCCGGAGAGGTCCATGTCGAACCCGGCGTCGCGCAGGACCTTGATCTTCTCCTCTTCGCGCGCCTTCGTCTGGACGAACTCCTCGATGTCCGGGTGGTCGATGTCGAGCACGACCATCTTCGCCGCGCGCCGGGTGGCGCCACCGGACTTGATGGTGCCCGCGGACGCGTCGGCGCCGCGCATGAACGAGACCGGGCCGGACGCGGTGCCACCGGAGGTCAGCAGCTCCTTCGAGGAGCGGATGCGGGAGAGGTTCAGGCCGGCGCCGGAGCCGCCCTTGAAGATCAGGCCCTCTTCGCGGTACCAGTTGAGGATCGACTCCATCGTGTCGTCGACGGCGAGGATGAAGCACGCCGAGACTTGCTGTTTGGACGACGTTCCGACGTTGAACCAGACCGGGGAGTTGAAGCTGAAGACCTGGTGCAGCAGCATCCAGGTGAGCTCGTGCTCGAAGATCTCGAGGTCCTGCGGTGTGGCGAAGTAGCCGTGGTCGCCCGCGGCCTTGACGTAGGTCTTCACCACTCGGTCGATCAGCTGCTTGAGGCTGCGCTCGCGCTGCGGGCTGCCGACGGCGCCGCGGAAGTACTTGCTGGTGACGATGTTGGTGGCGTTGACCGACCAGGACGACGGGAACTCCACGCCGCGCTGTTCGAAGTTGACCGAGCCGTCGCGCCAGTTCGTCATCACGACGTCGCGCTGTTCCCAGGTCACCTGGTCGTAAGGGTGCTTCCCCTCGGTGGTGAAGACGCGCTTCACGCTCAGCCCGCCGGCCGCCTTGCTCTTCTTGCCGGCGGCCGTGCCGGCCCCGGTTCCCACGGTTTCGGTCATCGGTCGAACCCTCACTCCCGCAGCGGGACGGTCAATCGCCGTCTTCGCGCTGATCGCTGTCCTCCGGGGCAGCAGAACCCGCCATGGCCTCACGAAGATCGGCTATCTCCTTCTCGAAGTCTTCGACCGAGGAGAAGGAGCGGTAGACACTGGCGAACCGGAGGTAGGCGACCCCGTCGAGCTCACGCAGCGGGCCCAGGATGGCCAGGCCGACCTCGTGACTCGGGATCTCCGCCAAGCCGGCGGAGCGGATCGACTCCTCCACGCGCTGCGCGAGCTGCTGCAGCGCGTCGTCGTCGACCGGCCTGCCCTGGCAGGCGCGGCGGACGCCGCTCACGACCTTGTCCCGGCTGAACTGTTCGGTGACCCCGGACCGCTTGACGACGGCGAGCACCATCGTCTCCGACGTCGTGAACCGCCGTCCGCAGGACGCGCACGAGCGCCGCCTGCGGATCGCCTGGCCTTCATCCACCTCTCGGGAGTCGACGACCCGGGAGTCCGCATGCCGGCAGAACGGGCACCTCATCCGCCGATCACCTTCCCCTCATCGCCGGCCGCCCCGGTCGACGTCCCCGCGGCCACCATGCACCCCTGCACCTGGTGATCGTTTTGTGGACATCCGGTGGGTAAACGCCGACCAGCTGTGGACAACTGCTGCCCAGTCTACCCCAACCTGTGGACCAACTACAGCGGTGTAACTACTACATATAGCGGGCGAGCGTAGAACTCGAAGGGGGCGGGCGCAAGCGGCACGGCCGGTGCGGGACCCGCCCGGGTGAGGTCCGGGCGGCCGGCACGCGAAGGCCGGGCCGCGCTCCGCCCGGGGCCGGACCGCCGCGGCGCGGCAGCCGGGGCGGCGTCACCCTGGTGGAGCAGTGCCGAGCACCGCGGGGACCGGCGCGCGAGCGCGGCGGGACACCGCTTCCCGGGCGATCGGCGGTTTCACCGGAGCGGGTGATTTTCGCCGGGACGTCATCGGCGAGGCGGCGTCACGGCGCGGGAACGGCGTCGGCGACCGGGACCGTGAGCGGCAGTCCGGCCACCAGGACGGCCTCGTCCAGGCGGTTGAGCTCCTTGATCCGGGCGACGACCGCGCTCGCGTCGCTGTCCGGCGCGAACCGCGCGGCCAGCGAAGAAAGGGTGTCGCCCTGGCCGACCGACACCGTCGCGGTCCGCTCCGGGACCGGGGCGTTCGCGGCGGCGCCGCCGCCGAAGAGTCCCAGCCCGGTGACCACGAGGCAGCTCGCGACGGCGAGCGCGGCCAGCCACGGCCACCGCACCGGCACCCGGCGGGGCGCCGCGCACGGGGCACCGGCCGGACGGCGGCCCGCGACGACCCGCGCACGGGTCGGCGGGCGCTGGACCTCGCCGCGGCGCCCGCGCAGGACGCGGACGGGCCGGGGTGGCGCCGGGACCGGGGTCGCCGGGCGGGCGTGCCCGCGTTCGGCCAGAATGGACATCCGAACCTCCTCGAAACCCTGGTGTCCGCCCGTTTTCCGGGGCCGGTGCCGGCCCGTGGATCAAGGTCGAACAGGCGTTCTATCGAACGCCCGTGCGAAGGTCTACCACCTACCACCGACAAAATCGAGCGGACACGGCGTGTCGATCGAACAGATGTTTGAAATCGTCGTGCCCGGGGGCTAACGTCGGTGACCAGGGCATCTGCCGGGCAGATGCCGCCGGCGAGGCTGCCCGCACCCGCGGGCGGCGGCCGGCGTGCGATACGTGCAGGAACGTCTGGGAGGCGACGCAGTGGCGAAGGAGAACAAGGCGGGCAGGACCAGTGGGTCCCCCGGAGGCGGTGTGCACTCCATGCCGGAGGTGTACGACGTCGACGAGACCCTCACCGTCCGCCAGCAGCAGGTGCTCGACGTGATCCGCTCGTGGGTGAGCCGGTTCGGCTACCCGCCGAGCGTCCGCGAAATCGGCGAGGCGGTCGGGCTGACGTCGACGTCGTCGGTCTCGCACCAGCTGCGAGCCCTGCAGCGCAAGGGTTACCTGCGCCGGGACGCGAACCGTCCCCGCGCGGTCGGTGTGCTCTCGGCGACCGACGACAACCCCATGGGCATCGAGATGGACCAGCAGCCGGTCATGCCGAAGGCGGCGTACGTGCCGCTGGTCGGCCGGATCGCCGCGGGTGGCCCGGTGCTGGCCGAGCAGGCCATCGAGGACGTGTTCCCGCTACCGCGGGAGATCGTCGGCGAGGGCGAGCTGTTCCTGCTGAAGGTCACCGGTGACTCGATGATCGACGCGGCCATCACCGACGGCGACTGGGTCGTGGTCCGGCAGCAGCCGGACGCGGACAACGGCGAGATCGTCGCGGCGATGATCGACGGCGAAGCGACGGTCAAGACGTTCAAGCGCAAGGGCGGCCACATCTGGCTGATGCCGCACAACGAGGCGTACGACCCGATCCCCGGCGACGACGCGACGGTGCTCGGCAAGGTCGTGGCGGTCCTGCGACGTCTTTGAGGGGTGTCTCGCGGGCTATCGCACGGCCTGAGAGGTTCACCGGATCGGATGATCTTCGGCCGTGGGGAGCCGAGATCGGGAGCCAACCCGGCCGCGGTGCGGTGGGTGGACAGGAAGCCCGGCCCTGTCCGCCGCCGCGCCGGTCGAGGTTTCCTTCGCGCGGTGCGCAGGACTGCGCGGCCTGAGCGGCCGCGCCCCGCACCGCGCGAAGGACGGCCACCCCCGCCGGAACCGGTGACTCGTCAGCCTCGGCGGCGGCGCAGCCTGCTGAACCCGAACCAGCCGAGCCCCACCACGGCGACCGCGATGCCCGCCGCCGGCAGGACCGGCACTCCCCCGTCGTCGGACGATCCCCCGCCGCCGTTCGCGGTCGAAGCGGACTTTCCGTCCGTCGAAGCCGCGGCCGACTGGGCCGCCGACGCCGCCGCTCCGGGCACCGCGCGGATCGGCTCGCCGACCCCTTCACTGCCCGACAACAAAGTCCCGTCGGGGTCGAACGCGATCGCTTCGCCCTGCTTCTCCCCCGGCAACGGGATCCGCATCGGCGTCCGCTGCAACGCCGCCGGCACATCGCCGTCCGGGGCCGCGTACAAGTAAGCGTCGGTGTAGGTCCGCAGGGCCACCACGGTTCCGTCCGCCGACGTCGCGCCGCCCGTCACGAGCACCGAGCCGAACGAGCCCACCGGGCCGCCCTGGGTGTCGGTCTGCGGGATCTTCACCGTGCCGACCTTCTCCAGGTTGGTCGGCCCGGGGCTGGCCAGCGGTCCCTGGGGCCGGTACACGCGGGCCTCGCCGAGGATGTCCTTGGTGATCAGGTACGGCGTCCCCGCTTTGTCCACGATCAGCGCTTCGGTGTCGTGCTGGCCGTCCGGGTACGTGAGCCGGTGCAGCGTGAGCTTGCCCTGGGGACTCATCTCCAGCAGGGCGACCGTCAGCCGGCCCTTCTTGTTGTCCCCGGTGTCGGACAGCCACAGCCGGCCGTCCGGGGTCCGGGCCAGGTCCTCGACGTCGAAGGGGTCGGTCTTGTCGGTGAAGACCTTCTGGACCTTGCAGTCCCGCCCCAGCACGAACACCTGGACCTTGGTGCCGCCGTCGTTGATCGCGTAGAGCTTCGATCCGTCGGAGGCCAGGCCGGACAGCTCGCCGATCCGCGAGTCCTTCATCGCGCACAGCGGCTCCGGAGCGGCCGGAGCCGCGGAAGCCGGAACCGGCCCACCGAGCACGCCCAAAGACACTGCCGCAAACGCGACCACCCAGCGCACCCAGCCACCTCCGAGAACATTCCAGTGTGCGATCCGCTTGATCGCACACTGGAATGTAGACGTCTCAGGCCCGGCTGGCGTTGGTCTCGTACTCGCGCAAAGCCGCCGCGAAGTCCGGGCGGACCCGCACCAGCAGGCGCGTGCCGTCCTCGACGTGCTCCTCTTCGAGTACTTCGCCGTCCGCGTGCGCTCGCGCGACCAGCTCGCCGCGCGTGTAGGGCACGAGGACCTCGACGGTGACCTCCGGCCGCGGCAGGCGGTCGGCGATCACCTCGACGAGCTCCGCGATGCCCGCTCCGGTCCGCGCCGAGACCGGCACCGAGCCGGCCAGCGCGTGCCGCAGCCGGGCGAGGCTGACCTCGTCGGACGCGTCGATCTTGTTGATCACCAGCAGCTCCGGCGGGAGCGGCTCCTTGCGCTTGCGCGTGATCTCGCCGAGCACCTCGCGCACCGCGCTGACCTGCTCCTCCGGCGCCGGGTCGGACCCGTCGACCACGTGCACCAGCAGATCCGCGTCCGCGGCCTCTTCGAGCGTCGAGCGGAACGCGTCCACCAGCTGGTGCGGCAGGTGCCGCACGAACCCGACGGTGTCGGTCAGCGTGTAGCCGCGCCCGTCCGCGGTCTGCGCGCGCCGCGTGGTCGGGTCGAGGGTGGCGAACAGCGCGTCCTCCACCAGCACCCCGGCCCCGGTCAGCGCGTTGAGCAGGCTCGACTTGCCGGCGTTGGTGTAGCCGACGATCGCCACGCTGGGCACCTCGTTGGCCAGCCGCCGCCCGCGCTTGGTCTCGCGGATGGTGTCCATGGCGGCGATCTCGCGACGCAGCTTCGCCACGCGCTTGTTGATCCGCCGCCGGTCGGTCTCGAGCTTGGTCTCACCGGGACCGCGCAGGCCCACGCCGCCGTTCGCGCCACCCGCGCGGCCACCGGCCTGCCGGGACAGCGACGCACCCCACCCGCGCAGGCGCGGGATCAGGTACTGCAGCTGGGCCAGCTCGACCTGCGCCTTGCCCTCCTTGGACCGGGCGTGCTGGGCGAAGATGTCGAGGATCAGGGCGGTCCGGTCGATGACCTTGACCTTGACCTTCTCCTCGAGCTGCCGCAGCTGGCCCGGCGAGAGCTCGCCGTCGCAGATCACGGTGTCGGCGCCGGTGGACCCGACGATGTCCCGCAGCTCCTTGACCTTGCCCGAGCCGATATAGGTGGCCGGGTCCGGCTTGGGCCGCCGCTGGATGAGGCCTTCGAGGACTTCGGAGCCCGCCGTCTCGGCCAGGCGCGCCAGCTCGGCCAGCGACGCCTCGGACTGCAGGGCCGTGCCCTCGGTCCACACGCCGACCAGCACGACGCGTTCCAGCCGCAGTTGCCGGTACTCGACCTCGGTGACGTCCTCGAGCTCCGTGGACAGTCCCCTGACCCGGCGCAGTGACGCCCGGTCCTCGAGCTCCATCTCGCCTGTCGACGGGTCTCCGTCGTACAGGTCGTCGTCGTGGTCTTCGGTGTGTGTCAGTTCTGTCATCGTGCCTCCATGTTCCCACGATTCGCCGCGGGAACCGAACTTTTACGTGCTGGGATAGGTGGCGAGGTAGATCGCGGTGCGCTCCGCGCCGGGACGGCGGGGGCGGGCGCGGAACTCCTCGAGCAGCGATTCGAGCCGGTCTTGCAGCTCTTCGCGCTCCTCAGGGGCCACCTGGACGACGAGGCGCGTCTGCTGCACGTCCTCGAACCCGGTTTCGGCGATCTCGGCCAGATAGGCCTCGAGCACCGCCTGTTTCACACCCTGATCACCGCATGAGTCGAGTGTCCAGGAAAGCCCCGTCGAAAGATACGGAATTTCCTTCGCGCCCCGGGCTCCGCGGCGCGGCGGCTGCGCGGCCAGGAAACCGGTTTCGACGAGCTTGCGCACGTGGTGCAGGGTCGTCGCCGGGTCCCGCCCGAGCCGCTCGGCGAGCTCCTTGTTCGTCAGCGCCTCCGAGAAGGTCAACCGGATGATGCGCAGCCGTATTCCGGAGGCCAGCGCGGCGGCCTCGGCTTCGGTCGCGGCGCGTCGTTTCTCAGAAGGCACGCGCACAGCCTAGAGCGAACAGTGATTGACACTTTCCAATCACTCGCGCCAGACTCGATCCCATGCCCAGGGGGTCATCACTCTTCTTCCACGCCGACTTCAGGCGGCTGTGGGCCGGCGACACGGCCAGCCAGTTCGGCACGTTCGTCGGCAACACCGCCGTCCCGCTGCTCGCCGCCGTGACACTGGCCGCGACGCCGTTCGAGATGGGCCTGCTGACCGCGGCCGAAACACTCGCGTTCCTGCTGCTGGGGCTGCCGGCCGGGGTGTGGGTCGACCGGCTGCGCCGCCGCCGGGTCATGCTCACCGCCGACTTCACGCGCTTCACGCTGCTGCTGAGCGTGCCGATCGCCTGGTGGGCCGGTGTGCTGACGCTCGCGCAGCTGCTGGTCGTCGTGCTGCTCGTGGGCATCGCGACGCTGTTCTTCGACATCGCCTACCAGTCGTACCTGCCCTCGCTCGTCGGCCGGGAGCACCTGCTGGAGGGCAACGCCAAGCTGCAGGCCGTCCAGTCGGTCGCGCAGATCGCCGGGCCGAGCGCCGCCGGTGTGCTGGTCCAGCTGGTCAACGCCGCCAGCACCGTGCTGATCACCGGCCTCGGCTACCTGACGTCGGCGTTGTTCCTGCTGCGCATCCGCGCGAGAGAACCCGAGCCGGACCGCCGCGCCCACGCCCGGCTGCTCCCGCAGATCGGGGAAGGACTCAGGTTCGTCTTCTCCGACAAGCCACTGCGGGCGATCGTGGGCACGACGGGCACGGCGAACTTCTTCGGTGGCGCCTTCAACGCCGTGTACGTGCTGTTCCTGACGCGAACCGTCGGGCTGGCGCCGGCCGCGGTCGGCATCCTGCTGGCGGTCGGCGGCGCCGGCGGCATCCTCGGCGCGCTCTGCTCCGGTGCGCTCACCCGCCGGATCGGCCAGGCGCGGGCCATCTGGCTGGTTCCGCTGTGCGCGTTGCCCGGCCACCTGCTGCTCCCGCTCGCCGCGCCGGGCTGGCGGCTCGGGCTCGCCGGGTTCGGCGCGGCCGTCGGCTGGTTCGGGATCATCATCTACAACGTCGCGGCGGTCTCCTACCGCCAGGCGATCTGCCCGGACCGGCTGCTCGGCCGGATGAACGCCAGCGTGCGGTTCGTCGTCTGGGGCGTGATCCCGCTCGGCGGGCTGCTGGGCGGCGCGCTCGGCGAAGGGCTCGGGCTGCGCGGCGCGCTGTGGGTCGCGGTCACCGGCGAAGCCGCCGCGGTGCTCTGGGTGGTCTGCTCGCCGTTGCGGCGCATGCGCGATCTGCCGACCGAGGCGAAAGCCGGTTCTCCGGCCGCCTAGAGTTGCTTCATGAGTACCCCATACGAGCGCCCGAGAGTCCCGGACAAGGTCGGTGTCGACGGTCTGGAGGCCAAGTGGGTACCCGTATGGGAATCCACCGGCGCCTACCGCTTCGACCGCACGAAAACCCGCGACGAGGTCTACTCGATCGACACCCCGCCGCCGACGGTCAGCGGGTCGCTGCACATCGGGCACGTCTTCTCCTACACCCACACCGACGTCCTCGCGCGGTTCAAGCGGATGCGCGGGCTCGAGGTGTTCTACCCGATGGGCTGGGACGACAACGGCCTGCCGACCGAACGCCGGGTGCAGAACCACTTCGGCGTCCGCTGCGAGCCTTCGCTGCCCTACGACCCGGACTTCCGGCCGCCGGAGAAGCCGGGCAAGGACGTCGTGGCGATTTCGCGCCGGAACTTCGTCGAGCTGTGCGAGACCCTGACCGAGACCGACGAGAAGGTCTTCGAGGAGCTGTGGCGGCGGCTCGGGCTGTCGGTCGACTGGACGATGACCTACCAGACGATCGGGCACGACTCGCGGCTGATCTCACAGCGCGCGTTCCTGCGCAACCTCGCCCGCGGCGAGGCCTACCAGGCCGAAGCGCCGACGCTCTGGGACGTCACCTTCCGGACGGCGGTGGCGCAGGCCGAGCTGGAAGACCGCGAACGCCCGGGCGCGTTCCACGACCTCGCGTTCACCGGTCCCGACGGCGCCGACGTCGTGATCGCGACGACGCGGCCGGAGCTGCTGCCCGCGTGCGTCGCGCTGGTCGCGCACCCGGACGACGAGCGGTTCAAGCCACTCTTCGGGAAAACGGTGCGGACGCCGGTGTTCGGCGTCGAGGTGCCTGTGGTGGCGCACCACCTGGCGGATCCGGAGAAGTGCCGCGGCATCGCGATGGTGTGCACCTTCGGCGACACCACCGACGTCACATGGTGGCGGGAGCTGCGCTTGGCGACGCGGGTGGTACTGGGCCGCGACGGCCGGTTCCTGCCCGACGCGCCGCACGGCGTGTCGGCCGAGGCGTATGCGCCGCTGGTGGGCAAGACTGTCCACACGGGACGCGAGATCATGGTCCGCCTGCTGCGCGAAGGCGGTGCCCTGCACGGAGACCCGCGGCCGATCACGCACTCGGTGAAGTTCTACGAAAAGGGCGACAAGCCCTTGGAGATCGTCGCGAGCCGGCAGTGGTACCTGCGCAACGGCGGGAACGACGAGGCGTTCCGGGCGCGCATGCTGGCCCGGGGCGAGGAACTGAACTGGGTGCCGAAGCACATGAAGGTGCGCTATTCGTCGTGGGTCGAGAACCTGGCCGGCGACTGGCTGGTCAGCCGTCAGCGGTTCTTCGGCGTGCCGATCCCGTTGTGGTACCGGCTCGACGCGCACGGCGAGCCGGACTACGACGCGCGGCTGCTGCCGGACGACTTGCCGGTCGACCCGAGCAGCGACGTCCCGCCCGGCTTCAGCGAAGAACAGCGAGGTGTCCCGGGTGGGTTCGTCGCCGAAGCCGACGTGATGGACACGTGGGCGACGTCGTCGCTCACGCCGCAGATCGTCGGCCGGTGGAGCCTCGACGACGACCTGTTCGAGCGGGTTTTCCCGATGGACCTGCGGCCGCAGGCGCACGAGATCATCCGCACCTGGCTGTTCTCGACGGCGGTGCGCGCGGAGCTGGAGCACGGCGTGCTGCCGTGGCGGGAGGCGTCGATCGCGGGCTGGGTGCTCGACCCGGACCGCAAGAAGATGTCGAAGTCCAAGGGCAACGTGACGACGCCGGTGGACCTGCTGGAGCGCTTCGGCTCGGACGCGGTCCGCTACTGGGCGGCGAGCGCGCGCCCCGGCGTCGACACGGCGGTGGACGAAGGCCAGATGAAGGTCGGCCGCCGGCTGGCGACGAAGCTGCTCAACGCGAGCCGGTTCGTGCTGGGCCTCGGTGTGCCGTCTCCGTCTGCCGTGGCGATCGAGCCACTGGATCAGGCGCTGCTGGCGTCGCTGGCCGTCGTCGTCGAGCAGGCGACGGCGGCGTTGGAGGCGCTGGACTACGCGCGGGCGCTGCAGGTGACGGAGACGTTCTTCTGGACGTTCTGCGACGACTACGTCGAGCTGGTGAAGGGCCGCGCGTACGGCGACAGCGGTCCCGAAGGAGCTTCGTCGGCCCAGGCGGCGCTGGTGACGGCGTTGTCGGCGGTGCTGCGGCTGTTCGCGCCGTTCCTGCCGTTCGCGACCGAGGAGGTCTGGTCGTGGTGGCAGCGGGGATCGGTGCACCGGGCTTCCTGGCCCACGGTGGCGGCGTCCGACGGTGATCCGGAGCTGCTGACGCTGGCGGGCGAGGTGATCGCGGCGGTGCGCCGGGCGAAGACGGACGCGAAGGTGTCGATGCGCTCGGCGGTGGAGACGCTGACGGTGACCGGCCCGCCCGAGGTGCTGGCGCGGTTCACGGCGATCGAGCCGGACATCCGCGTCGCCGGGACGATCGCTTCGGTGGAGACACGGGAAGGCGACTTCGCGCTCCAAGCGAAGGTCGGCGCCCCGGCCTAGCGCCCCAATGTGGCCTTGGGTGCGTCAGACGCACCCAATGTGGCCTTCGGTGCGTCTGACGCACCGAAGGCCACATTGGGGCGCTTGAGCCGGGGTGTCAGGAACCGGCGGCGGCCCACCAGGCTTCGTCGAGCTCGCCGCGCGCCACGATCTCCGCGGGGCCCGACAGCGTCGAATCGCCGCGGGACACCGTCACCTCGACGCGGCCGCCGGGAACGTCCACCGTGGACGCTCCCGTGTCCGTGCCCGCCAGGTGCAGCGCCGCCGCCACCGCGGCCACCGTGCCCGTTCCGCACGCCCGGGTCTCCCCCACCCCGCGCTCGTGCACGCGCATCCGCAGCGCCCCCTCGCCGAGGCGGTTGACGAACTCGAGGTTCACCCCGTGCGGGAAGACGTCGTGGTCGAAGTCGGGCTGGTCGCGCAGGTCGAGCTCCGCGACGTCGTCGTCGAGCAGCGACACCAGGTGCGGGTTGCCGACGTTCACCGCCACGCCGGAAAACGGCCGGCCGGCCACCACCGTCACCGAGGTGCCGGTGATCGCGGCCGGTCCCATCCGGACCGTCACCGAGCGATCCGGGTGCACCACCACCGGGCGGTCGCCGGCGCGGGTGCCGATGACGAACTCGCCCTCGGTCTCCAGGCCCGATTCGACGAGGTAGCGGGCGAACACGCGGGTGCCGTTGCCGCACATCTCGGCGATCGACCCGTCGGCGTTGCGGTAGTCCATGAACCACTCGCCCGCGGACGGGATGTCCAGCGCCGCGGCGCGGACGACGCGCAGCACGCCGTCGGCCCCGAGGCCGCGGTGGCGGTCGCACAGCGCGGCGACCCTCGCCTCGGTCAGGTCGAGGCGGCCCGCCGCGTCGGGGAGCAGCACGAAGTCGTTCTGCGTGCCGTGCCCCTTGAGGAACTCGATTCCGCCCATAGGGGCAGATTACCGCCCCAGGGTATCCAGGACGCGGTCGGCCAGCCCGGCCTCCGCGCCGTCGTACCAGTGGATCCGCTGGTCGCGCCGGAACCATGACCGTTGCTTCCGGACGAAGCGCCGCGTGGCCTGCGCCGTCGCCGCGGCGGCCGCGTCGAAGTCGCCTTCGCCGTCCAGCTCGGCGAGCACCTGCTGGTAGCCCAGCGCCCGCGACGCCGTCTTCCCTTCGCGCAGGCCCTCCTTCACGAGTCCGCGGACTTCGTCGACCAGTCCGGCCTCGAACATCCGCCGGACGCGCTCGTTCACGCGCTCGTCGAGCTCCTCCGGCAGCCGGTCGATGCCGATCACGACCGTGCCGTAGCGGGCCGGGCCGGGCTTCGGCAGGTTCGCCGAGAAGGGCTCGCCGGTGATCTCGATGACCTCGAGCGCGCGCACGATCCGGCGGGTGTTCGTCGGGAGGATCGCGGCCGCGGCGACCGGATCGCGTTCACCCAAGCGGGCGTACAACGCGGGGGTGCCGAGCGAGACCGCCTCCGCGTCCAGCCGGGCGCGCACGGCGGGGTCGGTGCCCGGGAACCGCAGGTCGTCGAGCACGGCTTGGACGTAGAGACCGGACCCGCCGGTCAGCACCGGCACCTTGCCGGCGGCCAGGAGCCGCTCGATCTCGGCGCGCGCGTCGCGCTGGTAGGCCGCGACGGACGCCGTCTCGGTCACGTCCAGGACGTCGAGGAGGTGGTGCGGGACGCCGCGGCGCTCGGCGCCGGTGGCCTTGGCGGTGCCGATGTCCATTCCCCGGTAGAGCTGCAGCGCGTCGGCGTTGACGACCTCGCCGCCCAGCTCCAGGGCCAGCTCCACGGCCAGCGCGGTCTTGCCGGTGGCCGTCGGCCCGACCACCGCCACGGGACGGGGTCCGGACGTGCTGCTCACGGCGGCTGACGATACCTGCGGGCCGATCGAGAGCGTCCACCGGAAGTAGGATCACGAGCTTCGAGTGGCCCATCCGGTACCACGGTGCGCGCTGAGCTGCTTGAATGCCGCGTGGGGCCGTAGCATCCGAGCACGGCCCGTGACGACCGCACTACCCGGCCCCGCTTCCGCGGCGGGGCGCCCGCACCAGCGGGCGTACAGGCGATAAGGAGCCTGCGATGGCCCAGGAGAACACTTCCACCGGTACCCCGGCCCCGCACCCGGTGCCGCACGCGCTGCACGCCGGGCACGCCGCCCCGCCCGTGCCGCTCGCCGAGACCACCCCGTCCACCTGGGGCCGCATCGACGAAGAGGGCACCGTCTACGTCATCACCGCCGAGGGTGAACGCGCGGTCGGCGTCTGGCAGGCGGGCAGCCCCGACGAGGGCCTGGTGCACTACGCCCGCCGCTTCGACGACCTGCGCACCGAGGTCGAGCTGCTGGAGACCCGGCTGGCTTCCGGGGCCGGCGACCCGAAGCACGCGCTGTCGAGCGCCACCCAGATCCGGGACGGCCTGGCCGAAGCCGCGGTGGTCGGCGACCTGGCCGCGCTCGCCGCGCGGCTGGAGTACGTCATCGGGCACGCCGAGAAAGCGCTGGCCAGCGCGAAGCAGGAGCGAGAGGTGGCCCGCGCGGCCGCCGTCGCCCGGAAGCAGGAGCTGGCCGAAGAAGCCGAGAAGATCGCCGCCGACTCCACCCAGTGGAAGGCGGCGGGCGACCGGCTGCGCGCGATCCTCGACGAGTGGAAGACGGTCAAGGGCGTCGACCGCAAGACCGACGACGAGCTGTGGAAGCGGTTCTCGAAGGCCCGGGAAGGGTTCAACCGCCGTCGCGGGTCGCACTTCGCGGAGCTGGACAAGCAGCGCGCCTCGGCCAAGACGCGCAAGGAAGAGCTCATCGCCGAGGCCGAGGCCATCAGCGAGTCCGAGGACTGGGGCGAGACCGCGGGCCGCTACAAGGACCTGATGACCGAGTGGAAGGCCGCCGGCCGCGCGCCCAAGGACAGCGACGAAGCGCTGTGGCAGCGGTTCCGCGCGGCGCAGGACAAGTTCTTCGCCCGCCGGTCGGCGGTGTTCTCCGAGCGTGACGCGGAGTTCACGCAGAACGCGACCCGCAAGGAAGAGCTGCTGGTCGAGGCCGAGAAGATCGACGCGGCCGCGAACCTGGAAGCCGCGAAGAACGCGCTGCGCAAGATCCAGGAGCAGTGGGACGAGATCGGCAAGGTCCCGCGCGAGCGGATCCGCGAGCTCGACGGCCGGCTGAAGGCGGTCCAGGACGCGGTGAAGTCGGCCGAGGACTCCCGGTGGCGCCGCACGGACCCGGAGGCGCAGGCCCGCGCCGCGCAGTTCCGCGAGCGCGTGGCCCAGTTCGAGAGCCAGGCGGAGAAGGCGCGTGCCGCCGGGGACGAGCGGCGGGCCAAGAAGGCCGACGAGCAGGCGGCGCAGTGGCGCGAGTGGCTGCAGGCGGCGGAGGCGGCGATCGCGGATCGCTGAGTCCGGCCCGGCTTGTCCACAGCGGCACCGTGATGTGGACAAGCCGGCCGCCCGGCGCTGGTTTTCGGTGGTTCCGTCGGTGGGTGCCGATACGCTGGTAGCGGGGTCGCCCCCCAGGGAGGGCGGGGGCCGCGTCGGCGAGGGCGAGTAGCACGACTGGATCGCCTCGGCGGCCGCGGCCCGAACGTCTTGAATGACTCATTCATGTCCTCCGACGAGGGGAATGAGTCATTCACGACACCGCAACCACGCCTCCGAAGACGCACCGCCCACCCGAAACCCGAGCCGGCGCCGACCCGACGCACCGGGAGGACGGGGCCGACCAAGTCGCCCGACCTGCCTGCCCCGGCGTAGGTCGACGGGCGTAGTGCCTTGGGCAACGTCTTGAATGAGTCATTCAAGACCTCGCAAGACCTGAAGGACTCTTCAGGACATTCGAATTCGGCTGCGGCGGTCGAGGCGGCGCTCTGTCGAGACGGAGGCGGAGACGGCTTTGCCCGCACCCTGCCAGGGAGGGCGGGGGCCGCTCGGCAAGCGGACGGTTAACGCGTCACCCGAAGCGGTGTGACGCGCTCCCCGGCCGGGGGTTTCCGGGCGCTTTCCCGCCCCGCCGGTGCTCCACTTCGATCATGAGCAAGACATCGAACCTCGTGTCCGCACTGGTCATCGCCTGCACCGTCGCGCTCGCCGCCCCGACCGTCGCGCTGGCGGCCACCGGCCCTGCCCACGCCGCCGTCCAAGGCAAGAAGCACAAGGCCAAGGTCGAGGCCAAAGCCGACAAGAGCCGCGTCAAGGTCGGTGAAGAGACGAAGATCAAGGGCACGTTCGCCGACCTCGGCGGGCAGGAGAGCGTCGCCGGCGGCGAACCGGTGATCGTGCAGCAGCTGCAGGCCGGCGTCTGGGTCAACCTCAGCACCGGCACCTGCCGGCCGAACGGGAACTTCGTGTTCAGCCTCAGCTTCAGCCTGCGCGCCACCCTGAGCCTGCGCGTCTACCACCCGGAGACCGACCTCTACGTCAGCGCGGTCTCCAGCGTGTTCAGCGTCGTGGTGGTCTAGTTCCGCGAGAACGCCGTCCGCATCCACGACACCGCGAGGCAGATCATCGCGATCCAGGCGATGATCAGGCCGTACCCGGGTCCGCCGCCCGCGGCTCCGCTGGCGTGCGACGACTGCTGCGACCAGATCGCCAGCAGCCCGTCCACCGAAGCGAACCAGCCGCCGGCGGCGCACACCCAGGCCAGCCACCAGCGGCGCGTCACCAGCGCCAGTGCCGACGCGAGGATGCCGACGGCGGTCGACGTCGCCGCGAACAGCTGCGGGATGCCGCCGCCCTCGCCGGCCAGCACCTGCCAGCCCGCGTGGTCGCCGACCCACGGCAGGAGCAGGCAGATCAGCAGCACGAACGCGAACACGGCGATGGTGAACCCGCGCCGGCCCAGCTCCACCGTGCGCGACGCGCGGTCGCCCACCTCGTCGATCTCGGCGGCCAGCTCGGCCAGCTCGCCGTTGCCCTTGGACTCGGTCACAGCGCACACCCGCTCACCGGCTCCGGCTGGGCGGCCGGCGCACCGAAGCCCGGCAAGCCCAGCGTGACGCCGCTCGTCTTCGGCCGGAGCCCCGCCTCCGCGTTGTCGCCGGCCCGCGTCCGCCGGTGGGACAGCAGGTCGCCGTCGGCGACCAGGTGGTGCGGGGCACCGTAGGTCACGACCGTCTCGACGACGTCGCCGGGGCGGACGCCTCGGTCCACCGCCGCACCGGACGGCGTGAAGTGCACCAGGCGGCCGTCACGGGCGCGGCCGCTCATCCGGTGCGTCTCGGCGTCCTTGCGGCCCTCGCCCGCGGCGACGAGCAGCTCGACCCGGCGGCCGACGATCTTCTTGTTCTCTTCCCAGGAGATCGCGTTCTGCAGTTCGACCAGGCGCTCGTAGCGCTCCTGCACGACGGCCTTGGGCAGCTGGTCCGGCATCGTCGCGGCCGGCGTGCCGGGGCGGATCGAGTACTGGAAGGTGAACGCGCTGGAGAAGCGGGCCTGCGCCACGACGTCCAGGGTCGCCTGGAAGTCCTCCTCCGTCTCGCCGGGGAAGCCGACGATGATGTCGGTGGTGATGGCCGCGTCCGGCATCGCCGCGCGGACCTCGTCGAGGATCTTCAGGAAGCGCGCCGAGCGGTAGGACCGCTTCATCTCGCGCAGCACCCGGTCGGACCCGGACTGCAGCGGCATGTGCAGTTGGTGGCAGACGTTCGGCGTCTCGGCCATGGCCTCGATGACGTCGGAGGTGAACGCGGCCGGGTGCGGCGAAGTGAACCGCACGCGCTCCAGGCCGTCGATGGCGCCGGTCGCGCGCAGCAGCTTCCCGAAGGCCAGCCGGTCGCCGAATTCGACGCCGTAGGAGTTCACGTTCTGGCCGAGCAGCGTGACTTCGAGCACGCCCTCGGCGACGAGCGCCTCGACCTCGGCGAGGATCTCGCCGGGCCGCCGGTCGCGTTCCTTGCCGCGCAGGGCGGGCACGATGCAGAAGGTGCAGGTGTTGTTGCACCCGACCGAAACCGACACCCAGCTCGCGTAGGACGATTCGCGGCGCGCGGGCAGCGTGGAGGGGAAGGTCTCGAGCGATTCGAGGATCTCCACCTCGGCCTCGGCGTTGTGCCGGGCGCGCTCCAGCAGCGTCGGCAGCGAGCCGATGTTGTGCGTCCCGAAGACGACGTCGACCCAGGGCGCCCGCTTGACGATCTCCCCGCGGTCCTTCTGCGCGAGGCACCCGCCGACGGCGATCTGCATGTTCGGGTTGGCGATCTTGTCCGGCCGCAGGTGGCCCAGGGTGCCGTAGAGCTTGTTGTCCGCGTTCTCCCGGACGGCACAGGTGTTGAACACGATGAGGTCGGGCTTGGCCCCGTCTTCGACAGGGGCGTACCCGGCTTCCTCGAGCTGCCCGGCGAGCCGCTCCGAGTCGTGCACGTTCATCTGGCAGCCGAAGGTGCGGATCTGGTACGCCCTGGGTGCCTGTGTCTCGGTCATCACCGATCAGGGTAGACCTGCTCCCACCTGCTACTCGTCCCCGGTCAGCAGCGCGGCCATGCTGTGAGGCGCGTCATCGCCGAACATGACCGCGTAGATGTCCTCCTCGTCCGATTCCGCGGCCGCGCGCTCGAACATCGTCTTTTCGTACTCCGCGAGCGCCGCCTCGACGTCGTCCGGGTGCGCGGCGAGGGACCGGCCGAGGTCGGCGCCGTCCAGCATGGCCAGGTTGGCTCCTTCGCCGTTCGGGGGCATGAGGTGCGCCGCGTCACCGAGCAACGTCACCCCCGGCACGCGGTCCCAGCGATGCCCCGGCGGCAGCGTGAACAGGCGACGCACGACCGGCGGCACGTCGCTGTCGGTGATCAGCGCGGTCAGCTCGGGAGCCCAGCCGGAGAACTCCTCGATGACCCGCGCGGGATCGACGCCGTCGAGCCAGTCCGGCGGCTTCCGCAGTTGCGTGTACGCGTGCAGGGTCCCGCCGCTTTCCCGGTGCGCCAGGATGCCCTTGCCCGGCGCGAGCGCGAACAGCGATCCGGCGCCGACCGCTTCCGCGGCGGCGGGATGGCGGGTGTCGCCGTCGAACAGGAACGTCTCGACGACCGTGAACCCGACGTACGAAGGACTCGCGTCGGAAAGCACCGGACGCACCCGCGACCACGCGCCGTCCGCGCCGACGAGCAGGCTCGTCACGACCGTCGTCCCGTCGGCCAGGCTCACCTCGTGCTGTCCTGAGCCGAGCGCCCGCACGCCGGTGGCCTTGTGCCCCCACCGGACGACGCCGTCCGGCAGGGAGTCCAGCAGCAGCTGCCGCAGCTCGCCGCGCTGGACCTCGGGGCGCTCGCCCGTGCCGTCGTCGGGCCGGTCGGCCAGCACGGTCCCGTGCCGGTCGAGGACCCGGTACGACTCGCGGCCCGGCAGGACCAGCGCGCGGAACCCTTCGGTCAGCCCGGCCGCCTCGAGCGCCGGCCGGCCGTTCCACGGGTGGATGTCGAGCATCCCGCCCTGCCGGCGCGCGGCCGGCGAAGGTTCCGCCTCGTAAACCCTGACCGGAATGCCGTGCCGGTGCAGGACGCGGGCCAGCACCAGGCCGCCGAGGCCGGCGCCGATGATCGTGACCGTCATGGTTCTCCTCGAAATTGGATCGTCGATCCACCAACGCTAGCACGAGTTTGGATCGGCGATCCAACCATGCGATGATGTGGTCATGACGAAGAGGCGCGCCGACGGGCTGTCCCCGGAGCTGATCGTCGAGGCCGCGAAAGAGCTCCTCGACGCCGGCGGTGAGACCGCGCTGACCTTCCGGGCGCTCACCACCCACCTGAGCACCGGCTACGGCGCGATCTACCACCACGTCGCGAACAAGAGCGACCTGCTCGCGGCGGCCACCGACGACGTCATCTCGAGCGTCCTGACCGGCGACGTCGTCGACGCGGAGCCGCGGGAAGCGCTGCGCATGGTCGCGCTGGGCCTGTTCGACGCGATCGACGCGCACCCCTGGGTCGGCGCGCAGCTCTCCCGGGAGCCGTGGCGCCCCGCTCTGCTGGCGATCTACGAACGCATCGGCGGGCTGCTCGACGCGCTCGGCGTGCCCGGGCAAGCACTCTTCGACGCTGCGGGCGCGCTCGTCAACTACGTCCTCGGCGTCGCCGGGCAGAACGCCGCGAACGCCCGGCTCCTGAAGTCCGGCGAGGCGGACCGACCGGTGTTCCTGAGCAAGGTCGCCCAGCAGTGGGCGGAGCTCGATCCGGAGCGGTATCCGTTCGTGCACAAGGCGTCGGCGCAGCTGCGCGAGCACGACGACCGCGACCAGTTCCTCGCCGGCGTCGACATCTTCCTGGCCGGGATCGCCACCCTGCGCTGAGCCTCGGTGCGGCGGCCCGGGAGCCGCCACACCGAGGATCGGTCACCAGCCGACGGCCACCAGCAGCCACTGCGGGTCTCCGTGGGAGACGAACGAGGACTGGCCGGCCACGTCGTCGTACGGGAAGCCGTACGCCAGGTGGTTGATGCCGTGGTCGTGCCAGTACTTCGCGTAGTAGTTCGCCGGAGCGGCCTGGTAGTAGTTCGCCGGGTCCTGCTGCTGCGACGCCGGCAGCTGCGCCGTGTGCCGGTTCAGCGCCGCGCACATGGTGGGGTTCCCCGCCAGCGAGCCGGCGCAGCCGGTGATGTTCGACGTCGGCTCGTTGACGCCCACCGACTGCGCGTAGGCGGTGAAGTAGTTCGCGTACCGGCCGCCCGCGCGGAAGTCCGGGGCGCTGCCCGGCGCCGGGATCCGGTACGGCGCGTTCACCGTGGCCAGGCCCTTGAACTCCGTCGGCACCTCGGCCTGGAACCTGGCGAAGGTGGCCGCCCGGTCCTCCTGGAAGGTCCCGTAGTCGTCGCCCACCTGGACGTCGTAGCCGTCGTGCGCGTGCAACCGCATGGCCAGCTTCAGCGCGAACGCGTCCACCCGGGTGGTGTTGCCGTTGAACACGTCCGGGCCGACGGTGAACTCGATGAAGTCGGCGTACTGGCCGTTCGGGGTGCCGAGGTAGAAGTACATCCGGCCGGCGGAGTTGGCCGGCATGTCGATGTAGGGCTGCTCGGCGATCGAGTGGGTCTGGCCGCCGAAGTTCCAGTACACCTGGCTGTCGGGGTACTTGCCGTTGGTCCGGTTGAGCACCTTCACGGTGAGCACGTTGCGCGCGGCCGGGATGCTCGCGGTGTCACCCCAGAACGAGTCCGGCGGGGTGCCCGCGCCGGGTTGCGTGGTCCCGCCGCCGCTGCCGAACACCTGGAACTCCCACAGCGAGACGCCGTACGGGGTGGCCCGCGCGGTCGTGGCGAGGCGCACGTACCGCCCGGCTCCGGTCACGGTCAGCGTCTGCGTGCCGCCGGTCCCGGTCGTCGTCTGGTACACAGTGGACCAGGTGGAACCGTTGTCGGACAGCTGGATCTGGTAGGCGGTGGCGTAGGCGGCCTCCCAGTTCAGCACCACCCGGCTGACGGTCGCCGCACCGCCGAGGTCGACCTGGATCCACTGTGGATCGCCGAACTGCGACGACCAGCGGGTGCCGGTGCTGCCGTCCACGGCCGCGGAAGCGGGTGTCCCGGCGTTCTCCACCGAGGACGCCGTGGCGGCCTTTCCTTGCGAGATCAGGCTGTCCGCCGCGTTCGCCGACGGTGCGGCGAAGCCGAGCACGGCGACCGCCAGCGCCGCCGCGAGCGTCGCCAAGCGGGTTCCGGGGCCGCGGCGGAGGCGCCGCGGCAAGGTGGTCGAGGGCATGGGTTCCTCCCTGGCCGGGAAAGGGACGGACCCGCCGCCGGTCAGGGGACGGCGTCGTCCGGCTCGCCCCCTGAGCGCCGGGCGGATGCCCTCGAGGGCCGGCGGGGGACGACGGTGAAAAGGTTCATACCACCGCCCCCGACCTGTCAACCCTTGACAGTTTCGGGCCGCGGGGCGATCCTCGGAACCGGTTCCACCTCGAAATCCTCTGCGTGGCGCCGCCACCCGCCCGGAGGCCGGCTCACCGGGAGTCAGCCATGTCCAGCGGTGCCCTTCGAACGACCGTCGCGACCATTCTCGGCAACGACGGCGTCGCCCGGCACCCCTGCGCCCATTCAGTCCACTGTGGACTCAAGCCACGAGGTCGGCCAGCACCGCCGCGGCCGCTCGCTGCCCGGACACCAGCGCGCCCTGCACCGAGGGCGTGTCCCGGTGGTCGCCGCAGACGTACCGCCCGGGAGCGACCCGCACCGGACGCCGCAGCGGAGCGCCGGGGCCGAACACCGGCAGCGCCTTCGGGATCGCGTACGTCCGCAGCAGCTCCCACTCCCGCGTGTCGGTGTCGTAGATCCGCGCCAGCCGCCGGCGCACCCGCGGCTCCAGGCCGGGCTCGGCCCGGTCGGGCACCGAAGCGGCGATCAGCGCCGACCCGGGCGGGGCGTACCCCGGCGCCACCTCGCTGAGCACCGCCGTGTTCACCAGCAGCTCGTCGAGGCCGTCGACCAGCAGCGTCGGCGACCGCAGTGGCGCTGCCCCGGCGCGGTAGTAGAAGGTCGTCACCGCGTGCCAGCCCGGCGCCTCGACCCCGGGCAGCAGCCGCGCGGCCGTGTCCCCGTCGGTCGCCACGACCACGGCCCGCGCGGGGACGTCTTCGCCGTCGCGCGTGCGCACGCCGTCCTCGGTGATCGCCTCGACCTCGACGCCCGTGCGGACCGGCACCCCGGCCGCCAGCTGACGCGGCAGGGCCTGCATCCCCTCGGCCGGCAGCACGCCCCCGCCGCGCAGGAAGCTGCGCCAGATCAGGTGGAACAGCCGGCTCGACGTCGCGAGATCCCGGTCGAGGAACACCCCGGCGAGGAACGGCCGCAGCACCTCCTCGACCGTCGACCGCGTCAGCCCCCAGCGTCGCAGCTCCTCGGCGGTGCTGCGCCCGTTGTCGGCGCGGTCGGCCTTCAGCACGTCACGCGCCGCGAGCGCCGCCATCCGCGCGCCGTCGGCGGGCCGGCCCGCGACGAACTCCGCGGCGCCGCGCACCGCGGGCAGGCCGTGCCACGGGCCGGCGAGCCAGCGGCGCCCGGAAGCGGTCATCGCGATCGTGCCGCGCGTGAACGGGCGCGGCCGCAATGCGCCGACGTCGGCCAGCCGCCGCAGCGCCGGGTAGGCGGGCAGCAGCACCTGGAACCCGCGGTCGAGGCGGAAGCCGCCGACGACGTCGGTGCGCACCCGGCCGCCGACCTCGTCGCCCGCCTCCAGCACCGTGACCTCCGCCCCGGCGCCGCACAGCCGCCGCGCCGCGCTCAGCCCCGCCAGCCCGCCACCCACGACGACGACGTCCATGCCGCACTCCCTCCGTCCTCCGCAGAATGCCCGGATCGCCCACCGCCAACCACCGGGGCGCCGGATCTGGCACGATCGGGCCGTGGCCAGGACGCGGCGGGGGCGAGCGCTCGCGATGGCGGCCGCCCTGCTGCTGGTGCTGGCTTCCTGCAGTGCCGGCTTCGGCGACCTCAAGCTGCGGATCGCCGCGGGCAACCCCGGCGGGGTCTACGACAAGCTCGCCCAGACCCTGGCCACGGCGTGGGCCTCGGGCCTGGACATCGAGCGGCCCGCCGTGCTGCAGACCCAGGGTTCGCCCGACAACCTCGACAAGGTGCTCGCCGGGAAGGCCGACGTCGCGTTCGTCGCCGCGGACGTCGCCGCCGACCGGTACAAGCAGGACCCGCGGCTGGCCACCCTCGCCCGGATCCACGACGACTACCTGCACATCGTCGTGCGCACCGACTCCGACATCCGGACCGTCGAGCAGCTGCGGGGCCGGAAGATCGCGATCGGCTCGCCGTCTTCGGGTGTCGAGTACATCGCCACCCGGCTGCTGGAGGTCACCGGGCTCACCGGGTCGGTCACCACCAGCGCCCGCGGCCTCGACGACTCGATCAAGGCACTGCTCGGCGGCGACATCGACGCGTTCTTCTGGTCCGGCGGCCTGCCGACGCCGAGCCTGGTGAAGTACAACGAAAAGCAGTCCCTGCGCCTGCTCGACATCGCCGACGTGATGCCGAAGATGCAAGAGGTCAACCAGGTCTACGGCACCGCGTCCATCCCGGCCACCACCTACAACCAGCCGGGCCCGGTGACGACGCTGCTGGTGCCGAACTTCCTCGTCGTCCCGAACTCGATGAGTGACGACGTCGCCGAGGCGCTGGTCAGCGGCCTGTTCGACGCCCGCCAGCAGCTCGCGATGGCCAATCCGGCAGCGCTGTCGATCGACGTTCACCCGGGCATCGAGACCCAGCCGATCCCCCTGCACCCCGGCGCGATGCGCTACTACCGGGCGAAGAAGACCTAAGCCGCCGGGAACGTCATCGCGATCCGCAGGCCGCCGCCTTCGGGCAGGTCCAGCGTCAGCTCGCCGTCGGAGTGCGCGGTCAGCTCGCTGACGATCGCCAGGCCCAGCCCCGACCCCGGCACGTTCTGGTGCGCCGGGCTGCGCCAGAACCGGTCCAGCGCGCGGTCGAGCTCCTCCGGCGGCAGTCCCGGCCCGTGGTCGCGCACCGACAACCGGACCCGGTCGCCGTCGCGCTCGACGGCGATCCGGATCTCGGTGCCGGACGCGGTGAACTTGAGCGCGTTGTCGAGCAGCGCGTCCAGGATCGTCTCGGCGCCGCGCGGCGGCATGCGGACCCGGGCGCCGTCGCCGGCGGCGTCGACGACCAGCCGCACGTCCCGGGCTTCGCCGACCACCGACCAGTCGGCGACCCGCTCGGCGACGACCTCGTCCAGCACCACCGGGTCCAGCTCGCCGCCGGACGCCTCGGCGCGGGCCATCGAGAGCAGGCCGTCCAGGATCTGGTGCAGCCGCCCGGCGTCGACGCGCGCGGCCTCGAGGTCGGCGGCGGCCGGCTCGTCGTCGACGTGGCCGTCGAGGTTCCCGAGCCGGATCTTCAACGCGGTCAGCGGGTTGCGCAGCTGGTGCGAGGCGTCCGCGACGAACGCGCGCTGCGCGGCCAGCGCGCCCGACACGCTCTCGGCCATCCGGTCGAAGGAGCGGCCGAGCTGCCGCAGCTCCGGCGGGCCGCCGCCCTCCCCCACCGGCTCGGCCTCCCGCCCGCTGACCACCGAGGCCACCAGCGCGCCGGTCGCGTCGTCGAGCCGCTTCACCGGCTTCAGGATCCACCGGACCACCGGGATCGCCACGGCCAGCGCGAGCACGAAGGCGAGGATCCCGCCCGCGGCGAGCAGCAGCCACCACCACAGCACGGCGGCGCGCTCGGAGTCGGTGGCCGACACGGTGAGCACCGCCCCGCGCACCTCGCCGTCGGCGAGCACCGGTTCGGCCAGCACCAGCGGCGTCGAGTCCCACGGCATCAGCACGCCGGCCGGCTGCGAACGGCGGCCGGCCAGCGCTTCGTGGACGGGGTCGCTGATCCGCTCGTCCTGGAGGTCGATCCGCGCCGCGGCCGGGCCGAGCGAGGTGACGACCGGTTTGCCGTCCTGGTCGACGACCACCACCCGGACGCCGTACACCTCGGTGTAGCGGCGCACGTCGGGCTCGATCAGGTACGGCTTGTTGTCCAGCAGCGGGCGCTGTGCCAGCGACGCGAACCGGGCGGTGTCGGTCAGCCGGTCGAGGAAGAGGTCCTGCTGCGCGCCGGCGGCGATCGAGATGGCCAGCGGGATGCCCAGGCCGAACACCAGCAGCGCGACCAGGGTCAGCACGATGCCCTGCAGCCGGACGCGCACGCCGTCAGCTCCGGGCGGTCTGGCCGCCGAGCCGGTAGCCGACCCCGCGCACCGTCTCGATCAGCGCCGGGCGGCCCAGCTTCGTCCGCAGGGTCGCGACGTGGACGTCGAGCGACCGGCTCTCCGCCGGACCCCGGTGCCCCCACACCTCGGTGAGTACCTGCTCGCGCGAGCACACCGCGCCGCGCGCGCCCGCGACGAGGGCGAGCACCTGGAACTCCTTGCGGGACAACGCGATCGCGTTCCCGTCGACCAGCACCTCGTGCCGGGCCAGGTCGACGCTGACGTCCCCGACCTCGATGACGACGGGCTCGCTGACCGCGTGTTCCGGGCGCCGCCGGCGCACCGCCTCGACGCGGGCGAGCAGCTCCTCGACGTCGTAGGGCTTGACCAGGTAGTCGTCGGCGCCCGCGCGCAGGCCCCGGATCCGGTCGTCGACCTCGCCGCGGGCCGACACCACGATGATCGCGACGTCGCTGACCGCGCGGATCTGGGTGCACAGCGTCACGCCGTCGATGTCCGGCAGGCCGAGGTCGAGGAGGATGACGTCGACCTCGTGGACGCGCTCGAGGACGCCGGCGCCGGTGGCGAGCCGGGCGATCGCCAGGCCGCGGCGGGCCAGCGCCGGGATGAGCGCACCCGCGACCCGGTCGTCGTCCTCCACCAGCAGCACCCGCACCCGTCCGCCTCCCATGGTGACCTGCTCCACCGGCCGGTAGCGCCGAACTCTAGTGACCACGCGGCCCTGCGCGCACGAGCCACCCGAGCAGTCACGCTCGGTGATCAGGGGGCTACAGTACCCCTGATCACCGCAAAATGGACATCGATACGCAGTTGAAACCCTAAGTATTGCTCAACTCGGCTTGCCAGCCGGTGCAGCAACGGTAGGTTCTCGCCATCGCGGGTGACCCACGCCGCATTCGAACGACCCTGGAGGCCAGATGACCGCGGAGGTGGCGGCGCCGATGATCAAGGCGTCCGCCGTGAACAAGTACTTCGGCGACCTGCACGTGCTCAGGGAGATCACGCTCGAGGTACCTCGCGGCCAGGTCCTGGTGGTGCTGGGCCCGTCGGGGTCGGGCAAGTCGACCCTGTGCCGGGCGATCAACCGCCTCGAGCCGATCAACTCGGGCGAGATCGCCGTCGACGGTGTCCCGCTGCCCGCGGAGGGCAAGGCCCTGGCGGCGTTGCGCGCCGACGTCGGCATGGTGTTCCAGTCGTTCAACCTCTTCGCGCACAAGACGATCGTCGAGAACGTCATGCTGGCGCCGATGAAGGTCCGCAAGGCCTCGAAGGACGAAGCGCGCAAGACGGCGATGGAACTGCTGGAGCGCGTCGGCATCGCCAACCAGGCCGACAAGTACCCGGCGCAGCTTTCGGGCGGCCAGCAGCAGCGCGTCGCGATCGCGCGGGCGCTGGCGATGCGGCCCAAGGTCATGCTGTTCGACGAGCCGACCTCGGCGCTGGACCCGGAGATGGTCCAGGAGGTCCTCGACGTCATGACCGGCCTGGCCAAGGACGGCATGACGATGCTGGTCGTCACCCACGAGATGGGCTTCGCCCGCCGGGCAGCCGATCGGGTGATCTTCATGGCCGACGGCGAGATCGTCGAGGACACGACACCCGAAGAGTTCTTCACCGCGCCCAAGAGCGAGCGCGCGAAGGACTTCCTCGGCAAGATCCTGACTCACTGAACACTTTTCCCCGGCCCGCGTGGCCGGGCGAGATTCGGAAGGAACCTGAGAGACGATGCGGTTGAACCGAGTTCTGCAGGTCGGCGCGGTCGTGCTGGCCGCCGGGCTGACCCTGACGGCCTGCGGCGGCGGCTCCGGCAGCGGCAGCGGCGCGAGCGGCGACAAGAACCTGGTCCAGCGGGCCAAGGACAACAAGAAGCTGACCATCGGCATCAAGTTCGACCAGCCGGGCCTCGGCCTGAAGAAGCCGGACGGCACCTACGCCGGCTTCGACGTCGACGTCGCGAAGTACATCGCGAAGCAGCTCGGCGTCGAAGAGTCGGGGATCACCTGGAAGGAAGCGCAGTCGGCGCAGCGCGAGGACCTGATCAAGAAGGGTGAGGTCGACTTCATCGTCGCCACCTACTCGATCACCGACAAGCGCAAGAACGACGTCTCCTTCGGCGGCCCGTACTTCATCGCGCACCAGGACCTGCTCGTGCGGTCGGACAACACCGACATCACCGGTCCCGAGTCGCTGACCGGCAACAAGAAGCTCTGCTCGGTCAAGGGCTCCACCCCGGCGCAGAACGTCAAGACGAAGTACGCCAAGGAGGTGCAGCTGCAGGAGGTGGGCAAGTACACCGACTGCGTGACCGCGCTCCTCAACGGCACCGTCGACGCCATGACCACCGACGACGTCATCCTGGCCGGCTACGCGGCTCAGCAGCCCGGCAAGCTGAAGCTGGTCGGCAAGGGCTTCACCGACGAGAACTACGGCGTCGGCCTGAAGAAGGACGACGCGGACGGCAAGGCCGCCGTCAACAAGGCCATCCAGGCCATGGAGCAGGACGGTTCCTGGCAGAAGTCGCTGGAGAGCAACGTCGGCCCGTCGGGCTACAAGATCCCGGCCGCGCCGGCGATCGCTCCCTGATATCCGGTTCTGAAGTCGAACGGTGCGCCGTGCAAGCGGCGCACCGTTCCCGTTACCGAGGCCAGGTTGGACAACCGTGTTCGATTTCCTCAACAACCCTGACTACGACCTCGTCGGCGCGTTCTGGACGACGATCCAGCTGACGTTCTTCTCCGCGATCGGCGCGCTCGTCTGGGGCACCATCCTCGTCGCGATGCGGGTGAGCCCGGTGCCGATCATGCGCGGCTTCGCGACGGTCTACGTCAACATCTTCCGGAACACCCCACTGACCGTGATCATCATCTTCACGTCGCTGGGTCTCTCGTCGACACTGGGCATCAACCTGGCCGCGTCGGACTCGCCCACCTCGCTGGCCGACAACGCGTTCCGGCTGGCCGTGCTGGGCTTCGTCGTCTACACGGCGACGTTCGTGTGCGAGTCGCTGCGTTCGGGCATCAACACCGTCCCGGTCGGCCAGGCGGAGGCGGCGCGTGCGCTGGGCCTCAACTTCGTGCAGGTGCTCAGCCTGATCATCCTGCCGCAGGCGTTCCGCGCGGTGATCGCGCCGCTGGCGAACGTCCTGATCGCGCTGCTGAAGAACACCACGGTGGCTTCGGTGATCGGCGTCGCCGAGGCCTCGCTACTGATGTCGTCGATGATCGAGAACGAGTCCGACTCGTTGTTCCTGGTGTTCATCCTGTTCGCCGCGGTGTTCGTCGCCCTGGTCCTGCCGCTCGGCCTGCTGCTCGGCTGGGTCGCCAAGAAAGCCGAGGTCAAGCGATGAGCACGCAGTCCGTCCTCTACGACGCGCCCGGCCCGAAGGCGCGCGCACGCAACTGGATCTACAGCGTGCTGTTCGTCCTGGTGCTGCTTCTGGTGGCGTGGTTCGTCTACAACGGCTTCGGAGAGAAGGGCCAGTGGGCGGGCGCCCTCTGGAAGCCCTTCATCGACGGGTCGACCTGGACCCAGTTCCTGCTGCCGGGCCTGGTGAACACGCTCAAGGCGGCGGCGCTGTCGATCGTGATCGCGCTGCCGATCGGCGCCCTGCTGGGCATCGGCCGGCTGTCCGAGCACAAATGGGTCCGGATCCCGGTCGGCGCGGTGGTCGAGTTCTTCCGGGCCATCCCGGTGCTGCTGCTGATGGTGTTCGCGGCGTCCTTCTACGCGTACTACACCGGCATCGAAGCCGACACCCGTCCGCTGTTCGCCGCCGTCACGGGCCTGGTGCTCTACAACGGCTCGGTGATGGCGGAGGTGTTCCGCGCGGGCATCCTGTCCCTGCCGAAGGGGCAGAGCGAAGCCGCGTCGGCTCTCGGCCTGCGCAAGACCCAGACGATGACCAACGTCCTGCTCCCCCAGGCCGTCACGCTGATGCTGCCGGCCTTGGTGAGCCAGCTGGTGGTCATCCTGAAGGACACGGCTCTGGCCGGTCAGCTGACCATCGGCTACGACGAGCTGATCCGGGGTTCCGGGCCGATCACCGGCAACTTCAACAACACGATCCCGACGCTGATCGTCATCGCGATCATCTTCATCGTGCTGAACCTGCTCCTGACGCGGCTCGCGTCGTACCTGGAGCGGAAGCTGGCCCGCCGGAAGAAGGCTCCCCGCGGCGCGAAGCCGCTCGAGGAGGCACCGTCGTCGATCGTGGACGAGACCGACTTCAACACCGGGCGTGCGCTCTGACCTTCGGTACCCGGAGCGGGTGAGTGCGCAGCAGCGCGCTCACCCGCTTCTTTTTGCCCGATCGAGGCTCGCCGGGGTTGTCGTACCCGGGGGTCTCCCCTAGCGTCGGGGCCATGGGCGTCGCACTGGTGACCGGAAGTTCCCGAGGACTGGGCCGGACGATCGCCCGGCGGCTGGCCCGCGACGGGTTCGCGGTGGCGGTGAACGCGCTGCACGACGACCCCGACCTCGAGACCGCCGCGGAGGGCGTCCTCGCCGAGGGCGGCAAGGCCGCCGCCTTCGCCGCCGACGTCACCGACCGGCACCAGGTCGGCGAACTGGTCGACGCGGTGACGGCGTTGCTGGGCTCGATCACCGTGCTGGTGCTCAACGCGACGGGCCCGCAGCCGGACGTCCTGCTGTCCGATGTGGACTGGTCGGATCACCTGGGGCACCTGGACTTCTTCGTGCGTTCGCCGGTGCTGCTGGGGCACGCGGTGCTCCCGGGCATGCGCGCCCGCGGCTACGGCCGGATCATCCACATCGATTCGGAGGTCGCCGAGCGCCCGCCACCCGGCCGTTCGGCGTACGCGACGGCCAAGGCGGCCCAGGTCGGCCTGGCCCGGTCATGGGCCCGCGAACTGGCCCCGGACGGCATCACGGTCAACTCGGTGGCCCCGGGTTTCGTGCCGGTGGAGCGCCACGCGGACGTCCCGCAAGCCGAGCGCGAGGCCTATCTGGCGGGCGTGCCGGCGGGCCGGCTGGGGACCCCGGAGGACGTCGCCGCGGCGGTGAGCTTCTTCGCCTCGAAGGACACGGGCTTCATCACCGGCCAGCGCCTCCTGGTCGACGGCGGCCGCGCGCTCGGCTGATCATCCGGCGGCCGGCCGCCGGGCGACCTGCAGCACCACCAGCACCCCGAGCACGAGCACCAGGGCCAGCGTGAGCGCCGTCCACATCGCGACGTGCAGCTGCAGCAGGCCACCCGCGAAGGCGCCCACCAGCATCGCGGCCACGGCGACCACCTTCCGCAGCGGGTGCGACCCCGGCCCGCCGGCCGCCTTCGAGTCCGCCGCGAAGCCCGTCAGCGTCATCGTCAGGACCGTCGTCGTCAGGTCGGGCGCGCCGATCCGGCGGACCGCCGCGTTCTGCAGGCCCATCGCCACGCCCAGCGCGACGATCAGCAGCTCGCTCCCGAGCCGCGTGCCGCTGCCGAGGGTCGCGGACAGCACGACCGCCACCGCGATCAGCGCCGCCTGGACCGCGGTCGCCTGGCGAAGGGTGTCGTAGTCGTCTTCGCGCCGGGCCAGCCGCCCGCCGGCGAGCGCGCCCGCCAGGAACGCCAGCACCGCGGTCAGCGACGCGAGCACCGACAGCGTCGACTCCCCCGCCGCCGCGAACCCGAGGAAGACGACGTTCCCGGTCATGTTGGCCACGAACACCCGGCCCAGCCCGAGGAAGCTGACCGCGTCGACGACGCCGGTCACGACGGTCAGCGCCAGCAGCAGGGCGGCCAGGTCCCGCCGTTTCGGTTCAGCCATGTACGCAGTCAACCACCGCGCGGGTCAGCTCGCGGTGCCCGAGCGCGTCGGTGCTGTCCACGAACTGGTCGATCGCCCCGATCGGGTACATCACGGAGGTCCCGGCCAGCAGCGGCGTGACGAACCGTCCCGCGTCGATGACCTGGAACGGCCGGTCGAAGAACGGCCTGGCCCGCGGGTCCACCCGGTCGGTCAGGCCGAGCGCGTTGTGCAACCCGGCGACGTACTCCCAGGCCGCGACGAGGTGCCGTTCGCGCTCCGGCCACGTCGTCGCCGCGAGGGCGCCGGTGAGGTGCGGCGACAGCGTGGCGGCCGCGGGCAGCCGCGCGAAGGCGCTGCCGAGCCACTTGCCGTACGGCGGGTACCGGCGGGCCATCAGCAGGCACAGCCGCATGAGGTCCCGCACGAGCCGCGCCGCGACGACGGCCGACCCCAGTTCGTCGCCGACCTCCCCGCAGCGTCCGACGAAGGCCTCTTCCTGGCCGATCCGCTGCCACTGGCAGGCGAGGACGTAGCGCCAGACGTCGTCCGGGTACCAGGCGACGCGCTGCCTGAGCCGCTCGAACCCGAGGTCGTCGTGGAAGACGGCGCCTCCGGTGAACTCGGCGAAGACCTGGGCCGGGGTGGCGAGCCAGTCGCGCGGCGCCGGGTGCCGCGGGTCGAAGCCGAGGAAGCCGCGCGTCCAGCCGTCGAGCGTCCCGACGACCAGCTTCACCGGATGCCCGAGGAAAGTGGCCGGCATCGGAAGTTGGCGCGGTTCCGGGAGGAAGAGGAAGACGCGGGCGGTCCAGTCGTGGTCGGTGGAACGGCCGGTGTCGAAGCCGAGGACTTCCGAACCGGGCCCGACCAGCGCGGCGCTGTGCGGCCCGCCGACGACGGGCGCGACGGCTTCGGTGTAGAAGCGGCGGCTCAGTTCGATTCCGGGAATGAACGTCATGAACGCCATTGTGACTCGCGAAAGGTGCGAAGCGCGCTTCATTATCTGAAGGTGCTTCGCAGCGCTTCGCGCGCGGAATCCGTTGTCGCACAGGCAGAACAGCAACATCCGTTCCGGTGAACCCCTGCGCGGCACGGGCCGTTTTGTCGGTGGTTGCCTTTAGCGTGCGGGCATGACCGAAAAGAGCACGGTGCGCACCCGGGAGATGGGCGTCGAACTGAAGTCCCAGCGCGAGGCCAAGCAGATGTCGCTGCGCGAGGTGGCCCGGCGCGCCCACTGGTCGGCGTCGAAGGTGTCCGGCTGGGAGAACGGCCGCCGGATCTCGCCGATTGACGCGGCGATCTACCTCGCGCACTGCGGAACCGAGGCCGCCGAACGCGAGCGGCTGCTGCACCTGACCGGGCCACCGAGCGAGCTGTACTGGGTGCGGCCGTACTTCGACCGGCTCGTCGACCCGATGAAGTCCCTCATCATCCAGGAAAACCTCGCGACGGCGGTGATCTCGAACAGCCCGATGGCCCTGCCCGGCATGCTCCAGACCGAAGACTACGTGCGGACCGTCTACGAGCTGTCCGGGCGGTACACCACGGACCGGCTGAAGCTGCTCGTCCAGGCGAGGATCGATCGGCAACGGCTGCTGCAGCGCCGGAACCCACCGCAGTGCCTCTACTTCGTCTACGAGCACACCCTGAGATCGATCCTGCGCGACCCGGCCCTGATGCACGAACAGCTGCAGTACCTGGTGCTGGCCACCAACCTCCCACACTGCACCATCCGGGTCGTCCCCGCGTCCGCGCCGCCGTACCACCTGGTCGGCAGCCGGTTCACGATCCTCGAGTTCGCCGAACATCCACCGGTGGCCTACGAAGAGACCTTCACCGCCGGGTTGTTCATCGACGAACGCGTGGCGGTCGAAGCCTTCTACGTCCTGCGCACCCGGCTGGAGCAGGCTGCCCTGTCCGAACGAGAATCCCGGGAGTTCCTGGTCCGGCTGGCCGAGGAGTTCGATCTCATGGCGAATTGAGTGCACCGACCCGGTCGCCGTGGTGCCAGACGGCGCGGATCCTGCCGGGCAGGTCCATCACGTCCAGGTGCGTGCCGTCGAGCAGGACGAGGTCCGCGCGCAGGCCCGGCTCGAGGCGGCCACGGTCGTCGTCGAGCCGGAGCAGGCGGGCCGCTTCCGAGGTGGCTGCCTTGAGGGCCGCCGCGTCGCCGAGGACCTCGGCCAGCAGGCGCAGCTCGGTCGTCAAGTCGATATGGGGACGCGGGGCGAGGTCGGATCCGGCGGCGATCCGGACGCCAGCCTCCACCGCGAGGCGCAGCGAACGCCGGTGCGTGCCGGCGAACTCGGTGTCGCTCATCGGCGACAGGGTCGGTACGTACCAGGCGTTCGCCAGGGCCGCGACGGCGTCGTCGTCGAGGAAGGTGCCGTGCTCGATGCTGCGCACCCCGGCGCGGGCCGCCGACATCACCGCCGAAGCGGTGTGCGCGTGGGCCAGGACATCGCGGCCGCAGCGGCCGGCCTCGTCGACCACGGCGGCGAGCTCGTCGTCGGTCGGGCGGACGTCCACGCCGGCGCGAACCGCGCGCATCGACCCGCTCGCGCCGACCTTGATCCAGTCGGCGCCCGCGCGCACCATCCGGCGGACGGCGGCACGGCCGGCGTCCGGCCCGTCGAACAGCGGGTCCGGCAGCGACGGGTCGCCGTAGTTGTCGACGGCGCCCGTGGCCGGGTCCCAGACGTCGCCGAGCCCGCCGGTCGGCCCCAGCTGACGCAGGCTGACCAGCAGATCCGGTCCCGTGATCCAGCCTTCCCGCAGGGCGTGCTTGAAGCCGGCGTCGGCGCCCCAGGCGTCACGCACGGTGGTGATTCCGCGCGTCAGCAACCGGCGCAGCACCGGCACGGCTTCGAGGATGCGCGCGCTTCGCGGCAAGGACTCGGGCCGCCGGAACGCGACGTGCACGTGGCAGTCGATGAGCCCCGGGATCAGCAGCCCGCCGGAACAGTCGACGCGCTTGTCACCGTCGAGGCCCGGCCCGACCTCGGCGATCCGCGAGCCGTCCAGCCGGACGTCGGCGCGGGTCGTCTCGCCGGTCTCCGGGTCGAACACGCGCGCCCCGGCGAGCAGCGTCACGCGAGTTCCTTGCGGTAGCTGAGGAAATCGCACGGCGTGGCCAGCGACGGCACGAGGTGCGGGTAGTCCTCGGCGAGGTCGGCGCGGCGCGTCACGCGGTAGCCGAGCCGGTCGTACCACTCGGCGAGGAACTGCTTCGCCGGATGCGTCCACTCGCGCGGCACGAGCAGTTCCAGCTGCATTTCGCGGCAGCCCGCGTCCCGGCTCGCCCGCTCGGCGAAGGCGACCAGTTCGCGTCCGATGCCGAGCCCGCGCCGCGCGGGGTCGGCCGCGAGCATGCCGAACTCGCCGGTCGCAGCGTCGAGCCGCCGAAGCCGGACCGAGCCGGCGAGGTCACCGTCCACGAGAGCGACGGCGATTTCTCCCGCCCGGACAAACCCCGTGACCTCGTCGACCGACGTCCGATCGATGCTCCCCCGCCACAGCCCCTTGTCGGACTCGGCGTAGACCTGGTTGACCAGCGCGGTGATCCGCGCGATCACCGCGGCACCGGCGGACGGCGGCAGCAGCTCGATCTCCATGCCCCCACTCTGGCACGGGCGAAAAAGACGCTCGCGAACCGGCTTGGGCGCGGTTCGCGAGCGTCGGGGAAAAGTCCTACTTGTCCCGGCGGAAGAGCTTGTTGCCCAGCCACACGATCGGGTCGTACTTGCGGTCGGCGACGCGCTCCTTCATCGGGATGAGCGCGTTGTCGGTGATGTGGATGCCTTCCGGGCAGACCTCGCTACAGCACTTGGTGATGTTGCAGTAGCCGAGGCCGTGCTCCTCCTGCGCCGCGTCACGGCGGTCCGCGACGTCGAGCGGGTGCATCTCCAGCTCGGCGATGCGCATCAGGTACCGCGGCCCGGCGAAGGACTCCTTGTTCTCCTCGTGGTCGCGCACGACGTGGCAGGTGTTCTGGCACAGGAAGCACTCGATGCACTTCCGGAACTCCTGCGACCGCTCGACGTCCACCTGCTGCATCCGGTACTCACCGGGCTTCAGGTCCGCGGGCGGGGTGAACGACGGGATCTCCCGCGCCTTCGTGTAGTTGAACGACACGTCGGTGACGAGGTCGCGGATCACCGGGAACGTCCGCATCGGCGTCACCGTGATCACCTCTTCCTCGGTGAACGTCGACATCCGCGTCATGCACAGCAGCCGCGGCTTGCCGTTGATCTCCGCCGAGCACGAACCGCACTTGCCCGCCTTGCAGTTCCAGCGCACGGCGAGGTCCGACGCCTGGGTGGCCTGCAGCCGGTGGATGATGTCGAGGACGACCTCGCCCTCGTTGACCTCCACCGTGAAGTCCTGCAGCCCGCCGCCGGTGTCGTCGCCGCGCCAGACGCGGAAGCTCGCCTTGTAGCTCATGCGCACACCTCGCTGGCGCTCGGTGCCGCCTGAGCCGGAAGCGCTGTGGTGAATGATTCATTCGCAAGCTCGCTCATGCCTTGCTCCCGGGGTGCGCTTCGAGCTCGTCGTCGGTGTAGTACTTCCCGAGCTCGCCGAACTCGAACAGCTCCAGCAGGTCCTGCCGCAGCGGGACCTGCTCCTTCACCACGACGTCGATGTCCGGGACAACGGGGTTGTCACCCGGCGACGACGAGCACACCAGCAGCTTGTGCCGCCACTCGGCGTCCATGCCCGGGAAGTCGTCCCGCGTGTGCCCGCCGCGGCTCTCGGTCCGCGTCAACGCGGCCTTCGCGACGCACTCGCTGACCATCAGCATGTTGCGCAGGTCGATCGCGAGGTGCCAGCCGGGGTTGAACTGCCGGTGCCCTTCGACCGTGACGCGCAGGATCCGCTGCCGCAGCTCGCCCAGCTTCTCCAGCGCCTGCTCGATCTCCCCGGCCTTGCGGATGATGCCGACCAGGTCGTTCATCGACTGCTGCAGCTCGGTGTGCAGGGTGTACGGGTTCTCGGCTGTCGCGCCCTCGGGCGGGTCGAACGGCGCGAGCGCCATCTTCGCCGCCGCGTCCACATCGGACTGCGCGACCGCGGGCCGGCCGTCGAGGCCGAGCACGTACTCGGCGGCGCCGAGTCCCGCGCGGCGGCCGAACACCAGCAGGTCCGACAGCGAGTTGCCGCCGAGCCGGTTGGACCCGTGCATGCCACCCGAGCATTCGCCGGCCGCGAACAGGCCGGGCACGCTCGCCGCGGCCGTGTCCGGGTCGACCTCGATGCCGCCCATGACGTAGTGGCAGGTCGGGCCGACCTCCATCGGCTCCGCCGTGATGTCGACGTCCGCCAGCTCCTTGAACTGGTGGTACATCGACGGCAGCCGCTTCTTGATCTCCTCGGTCGGCAGCCGGCTGGCGATGTCGAGGAAGACGCCGCCGTGCGGGGAGCCGCGCCCCTCCTTGACCTCGGAGTTGATCGCGCGGGCGACCTCGTCGCGGGGCAGCAGGTCCGGCGTGCGCCGGTTGTTGTCCGCGTCGGCGTACCAGCGGTCGGCTTCCTCTTCGCTTTCGGCGTACTGGCCCTTGAAGACCTCGGGCACGTACTCGAACATGAACCGCTTGCCGTCGGAGTTCTTGAGCACGCCGCCGTCGCCGCGCACGCCCTCGGTGACGAGGATGCCCTTGACGCTCGGCGGCCAGACCATCCCGGTCGGGTGGAACTGGACGAACTCCATGTTGATCAGCTTCGCGCCCGCGCGCAGGGCCAGCGCGTGGCCGTCCCCGGTGTACTCCCACGAGTTCGACGTCACCTTGAACGACTTGCCGATGCCGCCGGTGGCGAGCACGACCGCCGGCGCCTCGAACAGGATGAACCGGCCGCTCTCGCGCCAGTAGCCGAACGCGCCGGCGATCTTCCCGTCCGTGGTGAGCAGCTCGGTGACCGTGCACTCGGCGAAGACCTTGATCTTCGCCTCGTAGTCCCCGGTTTCGGCGAAGTCCTCCTGCTGCAGCGAAACGATCTTCTGCTGCATCGTGCGGATCAGCTCGAGCCCGGTCCGGTCACCGACGTGCGCCAGCCGCGGGTAGGTGTGCCCGCCGAAGTTGCGCTGGCTGATCCGGCCGTCGGCGGTGCGGTCGAACAGCGCGCCGTAGGTCTCCAGCTCCCAGACGCGGTCGGGGGCCTCCTTGGCGTGCAGCTCGGCCATCCGCCAGTTGTTGAGGAACTTCCCGCCGCGCATGGTGTCGCGGAAGTGGACCTGCCAGTTGTCGTTCGAGTTCGCGTTGCCCATCGACGCCGCGCACCCGCCCTCGGCCATCACCGTGTGCGCCTTGCCGAACAGGGACTTGCACACGACGGCCACGCGGAAACCGCGCTCGCGGGCTTCGATCACGGCGCGCAGACCGGCGCCGCCGGCCCCGATCACCACCACGTCGTAGCTGTGGCGTTCGACCTCGGTCATAGAAGAATTCCACCTCGGAACTGGGGACGTCTTTGTCGGGAGAGCACTGTCGGGAGAGGGGACGCGCTAGTTGACGAATCTCAGGTCCGCGATGGCTCCACTGGCCACGAGCATGACGTAGAAGTCGGTCAGCACCAGCGTGCCGAGCGTCGTCCAGGCCAGCGCCATGTGGCGGGTGTTGAGCTTCGTGACCTGCGTCCAGATCCAGTACCGCACCGGGTGCTTGGAGAAGTGCTTCAGCCTGCCCCCGGTCACGTGCCGGCACGAGTGGCAGGAAAGCGTGTACGCCCACAGCAGGATCACGTTGCCGAGCAGGACGATGTTGCCCAGCCCGAAGCCGAAGCCGCCGGTCTTCCCGTGGAACGCCGTGATCGCGTCGTAGGTGTTGACCAGCGAGACGATCAGCGCGACGTAGAAGAAGTAGCGGTGGACGTTCTGGATGATGAGCGGCAGCCGGGTCTCGCCGGTGTACTTCGCGTGCGGTTCCGCGACCGCGCAGGCGGGCGGGGAGAACCAGACGGCCCGGTAGTAGGCCTTGCGGTAGTAGTAGCACGTCAGGCGGAACCCGAGCAGGAACGGCAGCACGACGAACCCGAGCGGGATGAACCCGGGCAGGTCGCCGAACCAGTGGCCGAAGTGGCTCGAGCCCTCGACGCAGGACGTCGACAGGCAGGGTGAGTAGAACGGCGTCAGGTAGTGGTAGTCGGGTACCCAGTACGCGGTGCGCACGAACGACCGGACCGTCGCGTAGATGATGAACGCCGACAGTCCGAGCACGGTCAGCAGCGGCTGGAGCCACCACCGGTCCGTGCGGAGGGTGCGCTCGGCGATCCGGGCCCGCTTGGGGGCCCGGACGCCGGTGCCGACGCCGTTGTCAGCGGGAGCGCTCACCGCTGGTCGCGCTGGTAGCCGCCGACGCCTTCGTCATCAGCGCCGTGCCAGAGCGCCGGGTCGTAGGGCGTGTCGGGAACTTGGACACGCTCCGCGGCCTTCGCCTGGGCCGGCACCGCGAGCGGCATGCCGTCGAGGTCCGCGGTGTCGATGTCGAGGCGCTCCACGTCGTTGGCGAGCCGGCGGACCGCCGAAGCGTCGCCGTAACGCGAGCGCAGTGCGCCGACGCACTGCCTGAGCTGGCCGATGGTTCGCCGCAGCTCGGCGATCTCGGAGGTGGACATCATTCCTCCCGGGTGTGGTGGGGCCGGCGGAAGCCGGAGGGACGATCACTCGCCCTACGGCTTTACCGTGCGTCGTGCAGTGTGACAACTAGCACACTAACGGTTCTGGGGGTGATCGGGGTCACGCGGGTCGATCTTCTGAATCGATTTTGATTCGGCGTTTTCACGAGGTACTGTGGCCAGTGTCACGACCCAGAGGCGCCAGCGCTGCCGTCCCGCGGACCACCACACACCAGTGATCCGGAGCCGGACATGAGCCCCACTCCCACCACGCTGCACCCAGTCGTCGCCGAAGTCACCGCCCGCATCGCCGCGCGCAGTGCCGCGACGCGCACTGCTCACCTCGACCGCACGGCCGCCGCGCACGCGGAAGGCCCGGTCCGCCGCGGTCTCGCCTGCAGCAACCTCGCCCACGGCTTCGCCGCCATGGACGGCGTCGACAAGGAGGCGCTGCGGGCCGCGCGCGCCCCCGGCGTCGCGATCGTGTCTTCCTACAACGACATGCTCTCGGCGCACCAGCCGATGCAGGAGTACCCGGCCTGGCTGAAGAAGTCGGTGCGCTCCGCCGGAGGTGTCGCCCAGTTCGCCGGCGGCGTGCCGGCCATGTGCGACGGCATCACCCAGGGCCGCGCGGGCATGGAGCTGTCCCTGTTCAGCCGCGAGGTCATCGCGATGTCGACGGCGATCGCGCTGTCCCACGACATGTTCGACGCATCGCTGCTGCTGGGCGTCTGCGACAAGATCGTGCCGGGTCTGCTGATCGGCGCGCTGTCCTTCGGCCACCTGCCGGCGATCCTCGTGCCCGCCGGGCCGATGAACTCCGGGCTGCCGAACAAGGAGAAGGCCCGCGTCCGCCAGCTGTACGCCGAGGGTCTCGCGACCCGCGAAGACCTCCTCGACGCCGAAGCGGCGTCGTACCACTCGGCCGGCACCTGCACCTTCTACGGCACGGCCAACTCCAACCAGATGGTCGTCGAGGTGATGGGCCTGCACCTGCCCGGCGCCAGCTTCGTCCAGCCGGGTTCGGCCCTGCGTCAGGCCCTGACCGAAGAGGCCGGCCGGCGCGTCGTCGCGATCTCGCGGGGCGAGGAGTACACGCCGGTCTCGCGGATCCTCGACGAGAAGGCGTTCGTCAACGGCGTGATCGCGCTGCTCGCCACGGGCGGCTCGACCAACCACACGATGCACCTGGTCGCGATCGCCGCGGCCGCGGGTATCCAGCTGACCTGGGACGACTTCTCCGACCTCTCGGCTGTCGTGCCGCTGCTGGCGCGGGTCTACCCGAACGGCAGCGCCGACATCAACCACTTCCACGCCGCCGGCGGCATCCAGTTCCTGGTCGGCACGCTGCTCGACGCCGGGCTGCTGCACGAGGACGTGCACACCGTGGCCGGGTTCGGCCTGCACCGCTACCGGGCCGAGCCGATCCTGTCCGACGGCGAGCTGGTCTGGCGCGACGTGCCCACCCGCAGCCTCGACGAAGAGGTGCTGCGCCCGGCGTGGCGGCCCTTCGCCGCGGACGGCGGGCTGCGGATGGTCGAGGGCAACCTGGGCCGCGCGGTGGTCAAGGTGTCCGCGGTGGCGCCCGAGCACCGGGTCGTGCAGGCGCCGGCGCGGGTCTTCACGACGCAGGAGGCGTTCACGGCCGCGTTCGAAGCGGGCGAGCTGGACCGCGACGTCGTCGTGGTGGTCCGGCAGCAGGGCCCGCGGGCGAACGGCATGCCGGAGCTGCACGGCCTCACCCCCGCGCTGGGTGTGCTGATGGACCGCGGGCACGCCGTGGCGTTGCTCACCGACGGCCGGATGTCGGGCGCGTCGGGCAAGATCCCGGCGGCCATCCAGGTGACGCCGGAAGCCGCGGCGGGCGGCCCGATCGCGCGCATCGCCGACGGCGACGTCATCCGGCTCGACGCCTCCTCGGGCTCGCTCGACGTGCTGGTCGGTGACGAAGAACTCGCCCTCCGTGAGCTTGTGGACTCCCCACCGTCCGAAGCATCCTGGACCGGCACCGGCCGAGAGCTGTTCGCCCCGTTGCGCCGTGCCGTCGGCCCCGCCGACCAGGGCGCTTCGGTGTTCGGAGGCTTGACGCCGGAGCACTTCGGAATGCCCGCTCTGGAAACCCAGGAGGTCGGTCAGTGACCACCGGTCAGGACCTGCTCGAACTGTCCCCCGTGATGCCCGTCGTGGTGATCGACGACGCCGCCGACGCCGTGCCCACGGCCCGGGCCCTGCTCGCCGGCGGGATCGGGGTCATCGAGCTGACCCTGCGCACCCCGGCGGCGCTGTCCGCGATCGAGCGCGTCGCGGCCGAGGTGCCGGACATCGTCGTCGGCGCCGGCACCGTCACCGCGCCCGAGCACGCGAAGCAGGCCGCCGACGCGGGCGCGAAGTTCCTCGTGACGCCGGGCTGCACCGACGCCGTCGTCGACGCGTGCTTCGAAACCGGGCTGCCGTTCCTGCCCGGCGCGAGCACGGTGTCGGAGGCGATGCGGCTGGGCGAACGCGGGCTGTCGGCGATGAAGTTCTTCCCGGCGGAGGCGTCCGGTGGCGTCGCGTTCCTGAAGGCGATCGCGGGCCCGTTGCCTTCGCTCAGGTTCTGCCCGACGGGCGGGATCACGGTGGCCTCGGCGCCTTCGTACCTGGCGCTGCCGAACGTCGGCTGCATCGGCGGCTCGTGGCTGACGGCCTCGCTCGACGTCGCGACGATCGAGAAGCTGGCCGCGGAAGCCGCGCGGCTGTAGCGGAGATCACCCCGCGTCATCGCCGCGCCCGAACGGCGGAATGCGCGTCCGCATACCGGGAGCACCGTTCCAGCTTTCTGGAACGGTGCTCCGAGCGGGTGTGGCGGCGGTCATGAATGGCCCGGCCGTGCCACTGAATGGAGCATTCGCGGCGCCAGTGGGTGATTTACCGGCCTGTTATCGTTCCCCCTCGCTGTTTCGAGCGAGGAGATCCGGTGTCCCTGACCGATGTGGTCGCCCCCAGTCCTGCCCCCGAGAACGTCGCCGCACTCGTCGGCGAACGCCTTTCGCTGTCCGCCCTCCACCAGCTGGGCGGCACCCTCGGCGGCTATTCCTTCGTCAAGGTCGTGGTGGACCGCGAAAACGCGGTGATCCACTTCCTGAACGACGCGCGCCATTCCTTTCACGCGATCTATATCGGGGAAGAGATCCTCGGCGTCCCCGGGGAACGGGTGCGCGCCGAGATCGACGTCTACAACCAGGACTTCTACCACGCGCCGGACCGCCGGTTCCTGCTCGGCATCCTGGCCCGGCACCCGCAGATGCTCTCGCTGGAGACGGTCGAGGTCGACACCATGCCGGCCGCGCTGATCCGCGAGTTCCACGCCTTCGTCGCGCGGTACGTCGACCCGGCGCTGCCGCTGGTGTTCAAGCCGGCCAACCAGCTGCAGGAGCGGATCGTCCGGGAGATCCCGCCGGGCGAGCTGCCCTGCGTGTTCGCGCACGAGCTGTTCTCGACGGCGCCGTTCGTCGCGCTGAACCCCGGCACGGCCACGGGCCGGCTGCGCGCGTTCCGCAGCGAGGCCGACTACCGGGCCGCCACGCTGGACTGGTCGGACATCATCGTGATGGACCGCGTGCCCGACGACATCCCGCGACTGTCGGGCATCGTCAACGCCCGGCACACGACGCCGTTGTCGCACACCAACGTCCTCGCCACCGGCTGGCAGATCCCGAACGCCGTCCAGCTCGGCGCGCTGGCCGACATCGACCGCCGTGGGCTGGACGGCAAGTGGGTCGAGTACACAGTGGACGCTCAGGGGCTCTCGCTGCGGGAGATCGCCGAGCCGGCCTCGACCGAGCCGCCGAAGTGGTACGCCCAGCGCGTCACGCTGGAGGAACCGGAGTCCGAACGCAGCCCGATCGTGAACCTGGCGCGGCTGCGCGCGGCCGACCGGTACCGCTACGGCACCAAGGCGGCCAACCTCGGCGAGCTGCACCACGTGCTGGCGCACGGGTCGCAGCGGTTGCTCGGCTTCTACCAGGTGCCGCGGCCGCCGCGGGAGAACCTGCTGCCGTACCTGGCCCGGCTGCTGGACGTCCCTCTTGACGCTGATCTGGGCGCCGCCGCCCGCCGGCTGCTCGACGACCACGTCCGCGTGCCCCGCGGCATCGCGCTGCCGTTCTCGCTGCAGCGGCGGTTCCTGGAGTCGTCGCCGCGGATCCAGCAGGCGATCGGCAAGCTGAAGATGGCGCTGGAACTGGACGCGCGGGAGATCGAGCCGCTGTGCGTCGAGCTGCAGAGCCTGATCCGGTCGGCGCGGCTGCCGGGCGCGCTGGCCGGGGAGATCGACTCCGCGCTGGTGTCACAGCTGGCCGGCGTGCGGACGTTCGTGGTGCGTAGTTCGTCGAACGCCGAAGATCTGGCCGGCTTCTCGGCGGCCGGGATCTACGAGTCGCTCAACCACGTCACCACAGCCGAACGGATCTTCGCCAGTGTCAAGGAAGTCTGGGCTTCGCTGGTGTCGGTGCGCAGCGTCCGGCTGCGCCGGCAGGCCGGCATCTCCCTCGACGAGTGCTACATGGGCGTGGTGATCCAGGAGCAGGTCGCGGCGGACTTCGGCGGCGTGCTGGTGACGACGAACCCGATGAACCGCGCGGACTTCCGCACGGTGTACGTCAACGTGTCGCCTCGCGTGACCGACGTCGTCGACGGTTCGGCGTTGCCCATGCAGTACCTGTATTCGACGGTCGAGGGCGGCGGCCGCACGGTGTCGCTCGGCGACGCCACGTCGGACCTCGACTCGCGGGCGCACGACCAGCTGCAGCGGCTCGCCATCGCCGGCCGCCTGCTGCAGGGACACTTCTCGCCCGACTACACGTTCGGCTCGCCGGTGGACGTCGAGTGGCTCGCCGACGGCGAGCACCTCCACCTCGTGCAGCTGCGTCCGTATTCTGTTTGATCTTCCGGGAGACACGACCATGCTGGGCCTTCGCCTGCCCGCGAACCCCGCCGTCCGCCGCACCGTGCGGCTGACCTACGGGTTCCAGTTCTTCTTCGGCCTGCTGCTGTGGGTGCCGATCTTCTACCAGTACCAGAAGCTCGCCGGCCTGTCCGACGGCGAGATCTTCGGCATCCAGAGCATCTACTACATCGTGTTCTGCCTGCTGGAGATCCCGACCGGGATGATCGCCGACCGGTTCGACTACCGCACTTCGCTGGCGGCCGGCGCCGGCGTGCTGATGGCGGCGAACCTGGTGCCGGTGTTCCTCGGCTCCTACACCGGGTTCCTGGTGCACTTCATCCTGATCGCGCTGGCGCGGTCGCTGGTGTCCGGCGCGCAGAGCGCGTACCTGTACGAGTACCTGCACGCCTCCGGCTCAGGGGAACACTATCTGCGGGTCGAAGGCGTCGGCCGCGCGTACAGCCTGGTCGGCAAGATCGTGTACTGGCCGGTGATCGGCCTGCTGATGGCGTGGAACCTGCCGTCACCGTACTGGCTGACGGCGATCAACGCGGCGGTGGCGCTGGCGTTCGCGGTGAAGCTCCCCGCGATCCCCGGCGGCCGCCAGGTGGCCGGTAAAACGGCCTCACTGGTCGCGGGCGTCGGCGGCGCGCTGTCTGCGCTGCGCTCGTCCCGGTGGCTGATGCTGCTGATGGTGCAGGGCATCGCGATGTTCACACTGGTCAGGATCTGTCAGGTGAACCTGTTCCAGCCGATCCTGGAGTCGAAGTCGCTGTCGGTGAACTGGTACGGCGCGGCGCTGGCCGCGATGACGGTCTTCGAGGCCCTGGGCGCGGCCCGCCCACACCGGCTCCGCCGGGCGATCGGCCCGGTGGGGACGGTGTTCACGCTGACGATCGTGATGGCGCTCTGCCTCGGCGTGATCGTGTTCGTGGGCTCCTTCCCGACGGTGCTGGTGTTGTGCGTCTTCGCGGTGGCCACGGGAATTTCGTTCCCGGTGCAGAAGCAGCTGCTGAACGACTCGATCCCGGACTCCCGCTACCGCGCGACGCTGCTGTCGATGGAGTCCATCGTGGACCGCGCGGTGTGCGCCCTGGTGGCGGTGGCCTTGGGCGCGTACCTGGCGGCCGGGCAGCTGAACGAGTTCCTGGTGCTGTCGGCGGTGGTCACGTGCGTGGTGATGGGGTTGCTCGCGGTGCTGTTACTGACGGTCCGCAAGCACCGCTCGGACCGCCGGCGGCCGGTGGCACGGGAGGCGGTGTCCGCGAACTCCGCCTGACGAACGCGGCCGGCACCGGCACACTCGGCATTTTCGCAGCCTTCGCCGCGGTGACCCGGGCCAGATTGTCGCTCGGGGTCAGTCGATGTAGGCGTCGTCGAGGAGGGTGGACTCCGCGCCGTACTCGCGGAGTTCCTCCTTGATCACCGTGTACGCCAGCCCCTGGGGGTAGCCCTTGCGGGCCAGGAAGCCGAGCAGCCGGCGCAGCGCCGTCTGCTCGTCGACGTTGCCCAGCGACCCGAGGCGCTTGCGGACCAGTTCCCTGGCCATCTGCTCCTCGGACTCGCGATCGACCTCACCGGCCGCCTGCGCCGCGACTTCGTCGTCGACGCCCTTGCGCCGCAGTTCGGCCAGGAGCGCGGTGCGGGACAGCCCCTGGGTCTCGTGCCGGGACTTCACCCACAGCTCGGCGAACTCCGCGTCGTTCACCAGCCCTGCCCGGTCGAGCTTGCCGAGCAGGGTTTCGCTGGTCTCCTCGTCGAACCCTTTGCGGTGCAAGGCCTGCCGGAGCTCCTCCTGAGTACGCGCACGCACGGCCAGGAGGTCGTAACAGATCTCCTTGGCCTTCTTGTACCGCTCCTCGGGAGGCAGCTCGGCCGGCGGAATCTTCGGCGCCCTCGCCACCCTCGATCACTCCTCGTTCACGCAGAGCCCTCAAAGCTCAAGCATCACAGCGCAACCCAGCCACGGCGGGGGTCCAGGGGGCTTGCCCCCTGGCGGGGTCCGGGGGTTCGACCCCCGGAGGACACGGCGAAGGGATCACGGCGAGCGCACTCCGCGAGCACACCTCACCCGATCCCGTCGTCTCCCCCTCAGAAGTCGACCGGCGCCGGTACGGCTTCGACGGCTTCGGCGTCGACCTGCGCGCCGATGCCGAGCTTCTCCTTGATCCGCTTCTCGATCTCGTTGGCGATGTCCGGGTTTTCGCGCAGGAACTTCCGCGCGTTCTCCTTGCCCTGGCCGAGCTGGTCGCCCTCGTAGGTGTACCAGGCACCGGACTTGCGCACGATCGCCTGGTCGACACCCATGTCGATGAGCGAACCCTCGCGGGAGATGCCCTGGCCGTACAGGATGTCGAACTCGGCCTGCTTGAAGGGCGGGGCCATCTTGTTCTTCACGACCTTGACGCGGGTGCGGTTGCCGACCGGCTCGCCGCCGTCCTTGAGCGTCTCGATGCGGCGCACGTCGAGCCGGATCGAGGCGTAGAACTTCAGCGCCTTGCCACCGGTCGTGGTCTCCGGGGAGCCGAACATGACGCCGATCTTCTCGCGCAGCTGGTTGATGAAGATCGCGGTGGTGCCGGAGTTGTTCATGGCACCGGTGATCTTGCGCAGCGCCTGGCTCATCAGGCGGGCCTGGAGGCCGACGTGCGAGTCGCCCATCTCGCCCTCGATCTCGGCGCGCGGCACGAGCGCGGCCACGGAGTCGATGACCAGGATGTCGAGCGCGCCGGAGCGGATCAGCATGTCCGCGATCTCCAGCGCCTGCTCACCGGTGTCCGGCTGGGACACGAGCAGCGCGTCGGTGTCCACGCCGAGCTTCTTGGCGTAGTCGGGGTCCAGCGCGTGCTCCGCGTCGATGAACGCCGCGATGCCGCCGTTGCGCTGCGCGTTCGCCACCGCGTGCAGGGCGACCGTGGTCTTACCGGAGGACTCCGGGCCGTAGACCTCGATGACCCGGCCGCGGGGCAGGCCACCGATGCCGAGCGCGACGTCGAGGGCGATCGCCCCGGTGGGGATCACGGCGATGGGCGCGCGGCCCTCTTCGCCGAGGCGCATGACCGAGCCCTTGCCGTACTGCTTGTCGATCTGCGCGAGCGCGAGCTCGAGCGCCTTGTCCTTGTCGGGTGCTGCAGGCATGGAAGTCCACCTCGCTGGTCCGAGCCCCGTCGAGGGCTCTCTGTGTCTGTTCTTCAGCTGTCCGGTCCGACGCTAGCGGCGGGGTCCGACAATTCCAGGCGCGGCGCCCAATCTGTGGATCGCTGGACCCGATGTGGACAACACCTTAGACGAACACCTGTTCGAGGTCGGCAGCGACACACCCTTGCGCTATGATTTTCGCCCGCCCGGGTCAGGATCGCGCACATCCGCCCAGGTCAGCGCCGTTCGGGCGGGACGTCGAAGGCGTCGCAGACCTCGCGCCAGACCTCTTTGGCCGGAATTCCCGCGGTCAGCGCCTGGTCGACCGTGCGGCCGCCGAGCGCGCTGAGCACGTGGTCCCTGGCCAGCACCTGGGCTCGCCCGGGGCCGAACTCCTCGGCCATCAGCCGCCGGAAAACCGTGATCCGCATCGAACCCACTCTATCCGGACGGCGCGAACGGTCCGTTCGCTACCCGCCAGGCCGCCCGAAGCGGGGCTCGTGCCGCCGGAGGCCGTGAACGACTCGTTCACCTCGTCCGAAGCCGAGGTCCCGGCAAGTCGAGGCTCCCCGGCGGATCTCTTCGGCGACGCAGGCCGGAACCCTCCCTGGCGGCGTCTTGCCGGCCACTGCCTACCCGCCCGGCTGGACGCTCGCCTCGAAGTAGTTGGCCAGGGTGTCCGGCGTCGTCGCCTCGGCCTGGTCGCTCGAGTTCAGCTGGTAGATGAACCCGGCGAGCGGCCGGTCCGACACCGTGAATACGAGAACCGCCGCCGTCTTGCCCGCGGCCGACGAGTAGTGGCCCTTGAGCCCGTTGCCGCCCCAGTCGGCCTCGGTGCGGTCGCCGCCCGCCGAGGTGAGCAGGCCGTCCGTGTACTGCTTGAGCGTGTCGGCGCTCGCGCCCTGGACGTAGGTGACCTGCGTGCCCGCCCGGCCCGGCGCGGAGCAGGTCGAGGCCACCCCGAGGTTCTCCGCCGGCGCCGCCGGGCCGTTGCCCATGCCCGGTTTGCAGTCGCCGGTGTCGGCGATCTTCCCGGCGAGCTGGCGCAGGCAGCCGGTGAGGCCCTTGTCGTCCGCCTGGCCCGGCGTCCTGCACTGGTCGGCGGTGTAGGTGGTCGTCGAGGAGGACGACGTCAGGAAGAAGGTCAGCCCGGCCGCGAGCACCACGACGACCGCGACCGCGATGCCGATGAGCAGCTTCTTCTTCCCGCGAGGCGCCGCCTTATCCGCGGCGGCGGGCGAGTACGCGGGGAAGTTGGACGGCACCGGCTGCGGGCCGCTGGGCGGGAAGTTCGCCGGCGCGTAGGCCGGGTACTGGGGCGGCGGCGCGTACTGCGGGCGGTGCGGCGCACCGGCGGCCACCGCCCCTTCGACGTTCTGCGTGCGCATCCCCAGGCCGTCGCGGGCGACGTGCTGCGCCCCGAGCGCGACCGCGGTCTCCGGCTGGTCGAGACTGCCCGGCACGACACCGAGCTTCTCCGCGATCATCGTGCCGACCAGCGGCAGCCGGCTCGACCCGCCGACGAGGTAGATGCCCGCGAGCCGGTCCGGAGTCAGCCCGGACGAGCGCAGCGTCCGCGAGAGCAGTTCGACGCTGCGCAGCATGGCCGGCCGGACCAGGCCTTCCAGCTCGCCGCGCGTGACGAGGACGTCCTTGAACGGCTCGGGCATCGGCACCTCGGTCTGCGGGTGCCGCGACAGCGCCTCCTTGGCCGCCTTGACGTCCTCCTGCAGCGCACGCCGGGTGCGCCGGTCGCCGGTGGACTCGGGACGCAGCAGCCGCTGCCAGCGCTGCGGGTCGGAGTGCGAGACCTCGCGCCCGACGTGCACCATCAGCGCCTGGTCGACGTCGAGGCCGCCGAGGTCGGGCAGGCCGTCCTCGGCGAGCACGGTGAACCCGTTCTGCGTGGCGCCGACGACGGCGACGTCGAAGGTGCCCGCCCCGAGGTCGTAGACCGCGAGCGCCTGGCCGGGAGCCAGCGACTTGCCGGGGAACGACGCGAAGTGCGCCGCCGCGGCGACGGGTTCGGGCACCAGCAGGATGTTCTGGCCCATCCCGGCGAGCCGGGCGGCGGACATCAGGACGTTGCGGCGGGTCTGGCCCCACTGCGCGGGGTGGGTCAGCCGGACCTCGTCGGGCTGCTCGCCGCCGAGCTGACGAGAGGTTTCTTCGAGCACGCGGCGCAGGATGGCGGCCAGCGCGTCGGTCACCGGGACGACGTCGGTGCCGAGCAGCAGGGTCTGTTCGTCGATGCGGCGCTTGGGGTTCGGCTCGAAGCGCGTCGGGTCGAGGCGGGCGCGGCGCTCGGCGTCACGGCCGACCATGATCGTGCCCTCTTCGGTCGCGAACACCGCCGACGGCATGTTGGCCGAGCCGTCCACCTCGACGACCCGGGGCGGCATGCCGTGCGCCGAAAGGACGGCGACGGTGTTGGACGTCCCGAGGTCCACCGACAGGATCCGCACTGCACTCCCCTTCACGAAAAGCCCGCCTTGACGGCGTTCGCCGTGATGCTGCCATGCGCGCGGTCACCGTGCGTGCGGACCCGCGAAAGTCGCCGCTCCTTGACTTCGACGGTGATCACAGTGCACGATAGTTGCGCAGTTCGGTCATCCGAGTTGCTCAGATCGCGCAAGGGAGCGTCGGATGCCAGAGCTACTCGTCCGGCGCGCCCTGCTTCCGCGCGGAAAGCGGGATCGACGCGCTGCTGATCAACCTGGGTACCCGCCACGCTTCGCCACCACACGCCGCACAGGCGGTGCGGGCAAGCCCCGGCCCGAGGCACAGTCGCCTGCCTGGAACACCTGAACCACGTGCCGGCCACCGGAAGGAAGAATCCGTGAGCGACCTCCCCATCCTCGCCGTCACCCTCGGCGACCCCGTGGGCATCGGACCCGAGATCACCCTCAAGACGCTCGCCGAGCCCGAGTCCCTGCAGCTGGCGCGCGGGGTCGCGGTCGGCGACGCGATCGTGCTGGAACGCCTGGTCCGGCACCTCGGCCTGAACCTGGAGATCAACCCGATCGCCACGGTCGCCGACGCGCGCTTCACCACGGGCGTGATCGACATCCTCAACCTCGGCGTCGTCCGCGAAGACCTGCCGTGGGGCGAGGTCAACGCGACCGCGGGCGCCGCCGCGGTGGGCGCGATCGAAGTGGCCACCCGGCTCGCGCTGGCCGGCGAGGTCGACGCGGTCGTCACCGCGCCGATCAACAAGGAGGCGATCTGGGCGGCGGGCTCGCGGCACCTCGGGCACACCGAGATGCTCGGCGAGCTGACCGGGTCGACCCGCTTCAACACGATGTTCTGGGTCTCGGGCCTGAAGATCTTCTTCGCCACCCGGCACCTCTCGCTGCGCCAAGCGATCGACCAGATCACCCGGGAGAACATCGAGCACGCGATCCGCGAGGCGTACACCGCGCTGGAGGTGTTCGGCACGGAGAAACCGAGACTCGCCGTGGCGGCGCTGAACCCGCACGGCGGCGAAAACGGCAAGTTCGGCGACGAGGAGATCATCGCGATCGCGCCCGCGGTGGCCGCCGCGCGGGTCGCCGGGCTGGACGTGGTCGGCCCGGTCCCCGCGGATTCGGTGTTCCACCAAGGGATCCAGGGCCGGTTCGACGGCGTGCTCTCGCTCTACCACGACCAAGGGCACATCGCGTCGAAGACGTACGACTTCGACGGCACGGTCTCGGTGACGGTCGGCTTGCCGATCCTGCGCACGTCGGTCGACCACGGCACGGCGTTCGACATCGCCGGCACCGGCCGGGCGTCGCACGGCACGATGGTCGCGGCGTTCAAGGCGGCGGCGACGCTGGCGCCGTACGCGCGGAAACTGCCCGCCATCTACCCACCGAGCCGATGACGGCGGTGCCGGCGGGGGTGCCCCGCAAGCGGTGGGCGTACGTCATCCCGGTCGCGGTGGTCATGTACATGCTGGCCTACCTCGACCGCACGAACGTCGCGGTGATCCTGCCCTACATCGGCGACGACTTCCCGTTGTCCGCCAGCGCGAAGGGGCTGGCGAGCGGCATCTTCTTCCTCGGCTACCTGATCCTGCAGATCCCGGCGGCCGTGCTGGCGGTGAAGTGGAGTGCCCGCAAGACGGTGCTGGTGCTGATGATCGCGTGGGCGGTCGCAGCCGTCCTGTGCGGACTTGTGCAGAACGAGACCCAGCTGCACCTCGCGCGGCTGCTGCTCGGCCTGTTCGAAGGCGGCGTCTGGCCGGCCGTGCTGATCCTGCTGGCGTCGTGGTTCCCGCAGGCGGAACGCGCCCGGGCGAACGCGCTGTGGATGACCTGCCTGCCGATCTCGGCGATCATCATGTCGCCGCTGTCCGGGCTGATGCTCGACCACATGTCCTGGCGCTGGGTGTTCGTGCTCCAGGGCCTGCCGCCGCTGCTGTGGGCGGTCGTCTGGTGGTTCGCGGTGGCGGACCGGCCGGCGCAGGCCCGCTGGATCTCCGCGGAAGAACGCGAGTACCTCGAAAGCACCCTGAAAGCCGAAGAAGACGCGAAGCCGGCGTTCGCGAAGCAGGGTTACCGGCAGGCGCTGGCGAACCGGCAGGTCCTGCTGCTGGTAGGCGTCTACTTCTTCTGGACGACAGGCTTCTACGGCTTCTCGTTGTGGCTGCCGTCGGTGGTGAAGACGATGACGGGCGGCTCGGCGACGTCCGTGGGCCTCCTCTCGGCCATCCCGTACGTCCTGGCGCTGGCGGGGATGGTCACGTGCGCGCACTGGTCGGACCGGACCGGCAACCGGCGGCTCGCGATCACCGTCCCCCTGGTCGCCGCGATCGCCGGGCTGCTGCTCGGCAACCTCGTGCGCTGGCCGGCGGCGGTGCAGCTGGTGCTGCTCTGCGTCGTCGCGACCGGCGTCTACATGCCGTACGGGCCGTTCTGGGCCATCCCCAGCCGGATCCTCGGCATCGAGGTCGTGGCCGTGGCGATGGGCCTGATCAACGCGCTGGGCAACCTCGGCGGGTTCGCCGGGCCCTACCTGGTCGGCTGGCTCACCGACGTCACCGGCAGCGCGACCACCGGCTTCGTCGTCCTGGCCGCGTTCCTCGCCGTGGCCGCCGGGCTGGCGTTCTCCGGGCTGAAACCGTCCGTCGTGGAAGACTCGGCGCATGTCCCAGCCGCGACCAGGCACCCGTGACCGGCGCGCGATGCTCCTGGAGGCCGTCCGCGACGGCTCGGGCGGCATCGCGGAACTGGCCGAGGAGTTCGGTGTTTCGGAGTCGACGATCCGCCGTGACCTCGCCTCGCTCGCCGGAGCCGGGCACGTGGTCCGCACCTACGGCGGCGCGCTCGACACCGAACGCGGCCCGCTCGAGAAGGACCGCGAGCACGCGGCGGCGAAGGACGCCATCGCCCGGGAAGCCGCCGCGCTGGTGCGCGACGGCGAGGTCGTGCTGCTCGACGCCGGCACGACCACGGGCAGGCTCGCCCGCCACCTCGCCCACCGCGACGGGCTGACCGTCGTCACGAACGGCGTCAACGCCATCCGTGAGCTGGCGGGCTTCGCCGGGATCGACTTGATCGTCCTCGGCGGCCGGCTGCGGCACCCCGACGAAGCGATCCTCGGCGAGAGCGTGCTGGCCCAGCTGCGACACATCTCACCCGACCGGGTGTTCCTGGGCGCGGACGGCCTGGTGGCCGACCGGGGCCTGTGCTGCCCCTCACTCGAGCAGTCGGTCGTCAAGCACGCGATGCTGCACGCCGGCGGCGAAGCGTACGTGCTGGCCGACCACTCCAAGCTGGGCCAGGCGCCCTTTTCGTATTGGGCACCGCTCGACCGCGAGTACCGGTTGATCACCGACGAACCGAAGGTCGACGTCACGTATCCGCAGTTCGCCCAGAGCGTGATCCTGGCGAGCGATCCCGAAACTGTCGGTGGTGCCGCGCATCATGGACGACGTGGCAACTGACGTGCTCGACCTCTTCTCCCCCGCGACCCGCGACTGGTTCGCGGGGGCCTTCGCCGCGCCGACCGCGGCGCAGGAAGGAGCCTGGCGGGCGGCGCACGCGGGCGAGCACGCCCTTGTCGTCGCGCCGACCGGCTCCGGCAAGACGCTGTCGGCGTTCCTCTGGGCGCTGGACCGGCTGTCGGTGGAGCCACCGCCCGCGGAGGCCACGAAACGCTGCCGGATCCTCTACGTCTCCCCGCTGAAGGCGCTCGCCGTCGACGTCCAGCGGAACCTGCGCGCCCCGCTCGCCGGCATCTCGCAGGCCTCGCGGCGGCTCGGGCTCCCGGTGCCGGAGATCGAAGTCGGCATGCGCACCGGCGACACCACCGCGGCCGAGCGCCGCTCGTTCGGCAAGACCCCGCCGGACGTCCTGGTGACCACGCCGGAATCGCTGTTCCTGATCCTCACGTCATCGGCGCGGGAGTCGCTGCGCGGCGTCGAGACCGTGATCGTCGACGAGGTGCACGCGGTCGCCGGCGGCAAGCGCGGCGCGCACCTCGCGTTGTCGCTGGAGCGCCTGGACTCGCTGCTGCCGAAGCCGGCGCAGCGGATCGGCCTGTCGGCGACGGTCCGCCCGGTGGACGAAGTGAGCGCGTTCCTGGCCGGCGGCCGTCCGGTGCGGGTGGTCCAGCCGAAGCTGGCGAAGACCATCGAGGTGCGGGTCGAGGTCCCGGTCGAGGACATGGGCAACCTCGACGCTCCGCGCGGCGGCCCCGCGCCGAGCCCGCTCGATGCACTGGAGTCATTGACCGAGGCGTTCCCGCCCGGAGACATCGCGCCGGGTGGCCTCGGCACGCTGGAGGAGATCGCCGGCAACCCGGTGCAGCGGCCGTCGATCTGGCCGGCGGTCGAGGAACGGGTGCTGGCCCTCATCCGCGACCACCGCTCGACCATCGTGTTCGCCAACTCGCGCCGGCTCACCGAGCGGATGACAGCCCGGCTGAACGAGCTGGCCGCCGAGCAGACCGAGCTCACCCCCGAAGACGCGTTCCCGGCCGAGGCCGTCGGGCAGTCCGGGGTGAGCACCGGCGCGCCGCCGGTGATCGCCCGGGCGCACCACGGGTCGATGTCGCGGGAGCAGCGCACGCACGTCGAGGAAGACCTCAAGTCCGGGCGGCTGCCGTGCGTGGTGGCGACGTCGTCACTGGAGCTGGGCATCGACATGGGTGCGGTCGACCTGGTGATCCAGATCGAAGCGCCGCCGACCGTGGCGTCCGGGCTGCAGCGCGTCGGCCGGGCCGGTCACCAGGTCGGCGCGGTCTCCTCTGGGGTGATGTTCCCCAAGTTCCGCGGTGACCTCGTCTCCTGCGCGGTGGTCGCCGAACGGATGGCGAGCGGCGCGATCGAGGCGGTCCGCTACCCGCGCAACCCCCTGGACGTCCTGGCGCAGCACGTCGTCGCGATGGTGGCGCTCGAGCCGTGGACGGTGCCGGACCTGGCGTCGCTGGTGCGGCGGGCCGCACCGTTCGCGTCGCTGCCGGACGACGCGCTGCACGCGGTGCTCGACATGCTCGCCGGCCGGTACCCGAGCGAGGAGTTCGGCGAGCTGCGGGCCCGGATCACCTGGGACCGCATCGCCGGCGAGCTGCGCGGGCGCCCCGGCTCGCAGCGGCTGGCCGTCACCTCCGGCGGCACCATCCCCGACCGCGGCCTGTTCACCGTGATGACCCCGGGCGGGGACGACAAGCCCGGTTCGCGCGTCGGCGAGTTCGACGAGGAGATGGTCTACGAGTCGCGCGTCGGGGACACCATCCTGCTCGGCACGTCGTCGTGGCGGATCACCGACATCACGCACGACCGGGTCATCGTGGTGCCGGCTCCCGGCGAACCGGCGCGGATGCCGTTCTGGAAGGGCGACGCGCCGGGCCGTCCACTGGAACTCGGCCGGGCGCTGGGGAAATTCGTCCGCGAACTGTCCACAGCGGACGATCAGAAGGCCCGGGAGCGGGCCGCGGCGGCGGGGCTCGACGAGCGGGCGTGCGACAACCTCCTCGCGTACCTGAGCGAACAGAAGGCGGCCACCCGGCACGTGCCGAACGACCGGACGATCCTGCTGGAGCGCTACCGCGACGAGCTGGGCGACTGGCGGATCATCGTGCATTCGCCGTTCGGCGCGCAGGTGAACGCGCCGTGGGCGCTGGCCATCGCGGCGCGGCTGCGGGAGAACCGCGGGGTCGACGCGCAGGTCGCGCACTCCGACGACGGCATCGTGCTGCGACTGCCGGACGCGCTCGACGCCGAGGGCGGCGACGTCACGATCGGCGCGGACGACATCCTGCTCGACCCCGAGGAGGTCGAGCAGCTGATCGTCGCGGAGGTCGGCGGTTCGGCCGTGTTCGCGGCGCGGTTCCGCGAGTGCGCGGCGCGCTCGCTGCTGCTGCCGCGCCGGGATCCGCGGCGGCGCACTCCCCTGTGGCAGCAACGGCAACGCGCGTCACAGCTGCTGTCGGTCGCGTCGAAGTACGAGCGGTTCCCGGTCGTCCTCGAAGCGATGCGGGAGGTCCTGCAGGACGTCTACGACGTGAGCGGGCTGCGCGAGCTGATGGCCGACGTCCGGGCCCGCAAGGTCCGGCTGGTGGAGGTCGAGACGCCGGCGGCGTCGCCGTTCGCGCGCAGCCTGCTGTTCGGCTACGTCGGGATGTTCCTGTACGAGACCGACGCGCCGCTGGCCGAGCGGCGCGCGGCGGCGCTGTCGCTCGATTCGGCGCTGCTGGCCGAGCTCCTGGGCACCGAGGCGATCCGCGAGCTGCTCGACCCGGAAGCCGTGCGCGAGGTGGAGCGGTCGCTGCAGCGGCTCGACCCCGACCGGCACGCGCGCTCGGCGGAGGACGCCGCCGACCTGTTGCGCTTCCTCGGCGACCTGACCGTCGAAGAGGCCGCCGAACGCGGGATCCAGGCGGAGTGGCTCACCGAACTGGAGGCGGCGCGGCGGGCGATCCGGGTGCGGATCGGCGGCACGGAACGGTTCCTGGCGATCGAGGACTCCGGCCGGGTCCGTGACGCGCTGGGCACCGCGCTGCCGGTGGGGGTGCCCGAGGCGTTCACCGAACCGGTCGCGGACCCGCTCGGCGACCTGCTCTCGCGCTACGCCCGCAGCCGCGGGCCGTTCGCCGCGGCGATGGTGGCGGCGCGGTTCGGACTGGGCATGGCGGTCGTCACCGGCGTCCTCGACCGGATGACCGGGGAAGGCCGCCTGGTGCGCGGCGAGCTGAGTCCCGTCGGGCATCCGGACACCCACGGTGTGGGGGTCGAGTACTGCGACTCCGCGGTGCTGCGCCGGCTGCGGCGGGCGTCGCTGGCGAAGCTGCGGGCCGAGGTGGAGCCGGTCGAGCCGGCGGCGCTGGGCCGGTTCCTGCCGGCGTGGCACGGGTTCGGCGGCCGCGTCCGGGCCGCGCCGACGGCGGACGACGTGCTGTCGGTGGTCGAGCAGCTCGCCGGGGCGCCGTTGCCGGCGAGCGCGGTGGAGTCGCTGATCCTGCCCGGCCGGCTGCCGGGCTACTCCCCCGCGTTGCTGGACGAACTGACGACCGCGGGCGAGGTCACGTGGGCGGGCTGCGGCGCGCTGTCCGGCGGGGACGGCTGGATCGCGCTCGCCCCCACCGACGTCGCCGACCTGCTGCTGCCGGAAGTCGTCGAGGACATCCCGACCGGCCCCCTGCACGACGCGCTCCTGTCCACTTTGGAGGGTGGCGCGCTGTTCTTCCGCCAGCTGGTGGACCGCGCGACCGTGCTGGTGGAGAAGGCGCCGGGGGACGCCGAAGTCGTGGCCGCGCTGTGGGACCTGGTGTGGGCCGGGCTGGTCACCGGCGACACGCTGGGACCGCTGCGGGCCCAGGTGGCCGGGCACGGCGCGCACAAGCCGCGGCGGCAGGCGCCCCGCGGCCGGTACGCGCGGTTGCGGGCGGGGCGGCCGCAGATGCCGTCGCGGTCGGGACCACCGACGGTCGCCGGCCGCTGGGCGCTGACGCCGTCCCGCGAAACCGACGCGACCCGGCGCGCCCACGCGCGGACGGAGGCGTTCCTGGAGCGCCACGGCGTCCTGACCCGCGGCGCGCTCGACACCGAACGCGTCACCGGCGGGTTCTCGGGGATCTACAAGGTGCTGCGCGGCATGGAGGACACCGGCCAGGTGATCCGCGGTTACGTCGTGGAGGGGCTGGGCGCGGCCCAGTTCGCGGCGAAGGGAGCGGTGGACCGGCTGCGCGCGCTGTCGGGTCCGGGCCGTCCGGCGCCCGGCCGCGCGGTGGTGCTGGCGGCGGCGGACCCGGCCCAGCCGTACGGCGCGGCCCTGCCCTGGCCGGCCGCGACGGGCGACACCAAGCACCGTCCGGCCCGCAAGGCCGGGGCCCTGGCGGTGCTGGTGGACGGAGTTCCGGCGCTGTACGTCGAGCGAGGAGGAAGGTCACTGCTGAGCTTCACCGAGGAACGGCAACCCCTGGCGGACGCCGCGCAGGCGCTGTCGGCCGCGGTCCGGGAGGGCTGGCTGGGCCAGCTGGCGGTCCAGCGCGCGGACGGCGAGCAGGCGCTGACGTCCGAGCTGGCGGAGGTCCTGCGGGAGGCCGGTTTCCGGGCCACGCCCTCGGGTCTGCGCCTCCGGGCCTAAGCTGCCAGTCCGACACGCACGAAGGATGTTCTGCTCATGGCCATGCGCGAGCTGCGCTATTTCGGGGACCCGATCCTCAAGTCCGTCTGCGACCCGGTCACCGTGTTCGACGAGAAGCTCGAGGCGCTCGTGCGGGACCTGGTCGACTCGGTGAAGCCGGCCGGGCGCGCCGGGCTGGCCGCGCCGCAGATCGGGGTCGGGCTGCGCATCTTCAGCTACGACGTCGCCGGGCTCGCCGGGTACGTCGTCAACCCGGAGATCGTGGAGCTGTCCGAGGAGACGCACGAGATCGACGAGGGCTGCCTGTCGGTGCCGGAGCTGTGGTTCCCGACGAAGCGGGCCAAGCACGCGAAGGTGCGAGGCGTCGACATCCACAACGAGCCGATCGAGGTCGAAGGCGAGGACGTGCTGGCCCAGTGCCTCCAGCACGAAACCGACCACCTCGACGGCGTGCTCTACCTCGACCGCCTCACGGCCGAGCGCAAGAAGACGGCCCTGCGCGAAGCACGCGACAAGGACTGGTTCTGGAAGCGCTGATCAGGCCCGGCCTCAAGCCGGCAGGAACATCCGCAGCTGGGTGCCCTCCTCGAGGGAGCGTTCCGTGCGCAGCCCCGCCCGGGCCGCCGTACGGGGCAACACGTCGTCGCCCGAAAGGCAGTCCGCCCTCAGCTCCGTGATGCCCTGAGTTCCCGCGAGCGCCGCCACCCTGGACAGCAGGGCCGTGCCGATGCCCTGGCGCTGCCAGTCGTCCTCCACCAGCAGGGAGATCTCGGCGCCGCCCGTCGCGGACGGGATCAGCTGGGCCAGGCCGATCACCTCGCGGCCGAAGACCGCGAGCACGCTCGTGCCGCGCGGTGGCACCAGCAGCCGGTGCAGCCAGCGGCGCGGAACCGTCCGGACTCCCGTGTGGTAGCGCCGGAAGAGCGTCGCCGTCGAGCAGCGGCGGTGCAGGTCGGCCACCGCTTCGGCGTCGGCGGGAACGCCCTTGCGCAGGACGATCGCCGCGCCGTCCGGGCGGTTCAGCACCACCGGGCCCGCGGCGTTCCGGGCCGCCGCGGTCAGCAACGTGACCAGCGCTTCGGCGCGGGTGAGCTCCAGCTGCACGAACGGCGCCCACTGGCGCCGCGCCACCAGCGCGTCTCCATCGCCCAGCGCGAACACCGCCCGGTGCCCGCTCTCGGTGCGGGCCGGGTTCGCCTCGGCCGTGGGGACGCGGGTGACCACGTCCGCGGCCAGCACGTCCTTCAGCACCTCGGCGAGGCGGGCCGGGTCGTCGACCGCGCGACGGGCCGCGAGCAGCGTCGACGACGCCGGGTCGACCAGTTCGTGGACGTCGGCGTCGATGATCGCCGTGCACTCGCAGCCCTCGGCGCGGATGGCGTCGGCCAGGTGCCGCCGGGGCAGGCCGGTCGCCGGGCGCAGGACGATCTCGTCGAGCACGCCGCCGGGCACGGGCAGCACGGCCAGGCCGAGGATGTTGCACTCGAGGTCGGCGAGCCGGATCGCGATGCGGGCGAGGGTGCCGGGGTGGTCGTGCATCCGGATCCGGACCCGCCACGCGGACGGCGTGTCCGCCACCTCGACGGCGGCCGCCGGGCCGGCCTGGGGCAACGCTCTGGAGGTCTCCATGTCCTCCACGGTCCCGCGCGGTTGTTGCCGGGCCAGGACGCCGGTGTTTCGCTCAGGTCAGCGTTGGCCGGGGCCCGGCAACCCGGCCGAAACACTCGTCAGCCAGGACCGCAGCTCGGTCGCCAGGGCGACCGGGGCGTCCAGCTGGATGAGGTGACCGGCGCCGGCGACCGGGGTGAACGTCGCGCCGCGGATGCCCGCGGCCAGCCGCTCGCCGATCGGGACCGGGATCCACGTGTCCTCGGCACCCCAGAGCACGCGCACCGGGAAATCCACCCGGTCCAGTTCTGCCTCGTTCTCGGCCAGGTAGCGCTCGTCGTACGCGGCGATCTGGCGGTAGAACGCCGGCTGGCCTTCCTCGCCGAGCCACGGCGCGGCGAGCTCCGCGAGGTCGGCCTCCCGCAGTTCGCGGAAGCTCGCGTTGCCGATGTAGGCCCGGACCAGCGCCTCGTGGATGTACGGCGGCACCCGGGCGAGCACGTCCGGGTGCTCCTTGACGAGCTGGAAGAACGGCGAGCCCGACGGCGGGATGACCACGGCGTCGGCCATCAGCAGCGACGCGTACGGCACGCCGTGGACCAGGTGGGCGCGCAGCGACACGGCACCGCCGTAGTCGTGGGCGACGATGTGCGGCCGTTCGAGACCCCAGTGCGCGAGCAGCGCCTGGAAGGCCTCGGCCTGGACGCCGAAGCCGACCGGGTGGTCCGCGTCCTTCGAGGACCGGCCGTAGCCCGGCATGTCCCAGAGGTACACGGTGAAGTCTTCGCTCAGCGCTTTGGCGAAGGGCCGCCACAACGCCGACGACCACGGTGTGCCGTGGCAGAACACCACCGCGGGGCCGGATCCGGCCCGGTCCCAGGCGATCCGGCGCCCCTGCCACTCGAAGGTCTCCATGCTTCCAAGCTAGGTCAGCGCGGGGTCAGTACGCAGAACTCGTTGCCCTCCGGGTCCATCAGCACGCGCCACGGCAGCGCCGGGCCGACGAGGTCGGCGGGCGCCGCACCCGCCGCCACGACATCCGACACGACCTCCGCGTGCTCGGTACCCGACCGTGGCGCGACATCGAGGTGCACCCGGTTCTTGACCCGCTTCACGTCGTCGTTGCGAAGGAACTCGAGCCACGGCCCGCGGCCCGAAGGCGCGCGCAGCCCCACCAGGACGTCGCCCTCGCGGGCGCTGACCGGCAGACCCGTGATCCGCGCCCAGAAGTCCGCCAGGCGCTCCGGATCGTGGGCGTCGACCACGATCGAGGCCACCGCGCCCGACCCCGCGTACCGGCCACGGGGTTCGAGGACGCAGAACTCGTTGCCCTCCGGGTCGGCCAGCACGACCCACGGCACCGCGCCCTGTCCGAGGTCGACCCGGCGGCCGCCGAGCGCCAAGGCGCGCGACACCAGCTCTGCCTGGTGCGGGAGCGACGTGCTCGCCAGGTCCAGGTGGATCCGGTTCTTCACCTCCTTGGGCTCGGGCACGGGTACGAAAACGAGGTCGAGCTCCCAGCCGTCGGTGTCCGGGGCGCGCACGTCGACCTCGTCCGGCTCGTCGACCGCGACGCGCCAGCCGAGCAGCGCGGCCCAGAAGTCCGCCAGGACCCTCGGCCGCGCCGCGTCGATCACCAGGTTCACCAGGCGCGTGTTCATGCGCCGCAGGCTAACCGCCACCTCCGACAGTTCCGGTTCGGCTTCCCCACCGGCCGGATCATCGGGTCGCGAGCCGCAGCAGCGCCCAGAGCTGGGCCGCCTGGTCGTGCACGCCCCGGACGGTCACCGAGGTCAGGGACGACCGGCCCCACAACCACAGGTAGAGCCGCCCGGGTTCGGCGGCCGTGACGACGTCGTCCGCGGCCTCGGCCTCCTCGGCCGAACAGCGCCAGGCCTCGGTGGCCTCGGGTCCGGCCCGCGCGATCCAGCTGTGCGCGCCGGCGCGCACGCCGACCGAGCCCGCCTTCGTGCCGGTCAGCCCCAGCATCGGCAGCTTCTGCCCGAACCAGAGGGTCAGCGCCTCGTCGATGCCGTCGATCGCCAGGTCCTCGGCGACGCCGCGCTGCTCCGCGCCCGCCGCCTGCTCGACGTCGACGCGGTGGACCAGCGTCTCGTGCAGCATCCGCCGCCGCCAGAACCCGTACGTCGGATCGGCCGGCCACCACGTGTCGGCGCGCTCTTCCGGGTCGTGCGCGGCCAGCTCGTCGAGCAGTTCGGCCAGGCCGGTCTCCAGATACGCCGCCAGGCTCTGGCCCGGCTCGGGGTCGCGCTGCCAGTCTTCGGGGTTGCGGCCGTCGGCCAGCCGGCGCCGGACCATCCGGTAGAGACTCCCGACGTGCCGGGCCACCTCGGCGGCCGACCAGCCCGGGCAGGCGGGCACCGGCGCTTCGGCGGGCGCCGCGTGGACGGCTTCGGCCAGCACGCGGCCTTCGATCCCCAGCGCCGTGAGCAGCCGCCCGCGGTCGACCGGGCCGTGCTCACGCGACATGGGCTTCCCCGGTGATCGGGAGGCCGTGCACCAGGCGGCGGACCAGTTCGAGGAACGGCGTGGCGGCGCGCACCAGTTCGGCGGCCGACTCCGCGGTGACCTTGCCGGTGATCCCGGCCTGCGCGGCGGCGCGCGTGGCCGAGTTGCCCGCGAAGAAAGCCGACCACTCCCGCAGTTCGGGGGCGACGGAGTCGAGCAGCACCCAGGTGCTGGCCGGCCGCGCGCGGCCCCGGTGCGGCCGTCCCCGGGCGGCGAGCACGGCGGCGGCGCCACGCAGCGCGGCGAGGTAGGCACCGATGAAGCGCTCGGCGGGAGCGGTCTCCCGCTCGGCCTCGGCGAGCCCGCGCCGGGCTTGGGCGAGCAGGCCGGCGGCAACGGGCGCCGCGGGCGGCCGCAGGGACATGGGCAGCTCGGACTGGCTGCGCTCAGGGTCGGCGGGCGGCTCGGTCTGCACACCGGCGGCGGGCGGAGTGGGCGGGCGCAGGGATTCGGGGAGCTGGGCTTGCGGGGAGTCCGCGATGGGTGGGCGCAGCGAGGCCGGCAGCTCAGGCTGCTCCGAGTCAGCCGGCACCGACGAAGCCTGCTCAAGCTCCCCATCAGCGGCCGGCGGGCGCAGGGACATCGGCAGCTCAGGCTGCCCCGGGTCGACCGCCGCGGGCGGGCGCGGGCGGCCCTCGCCGTCGGGTGCCGGGCGGGTTCGGCGGGGGCGGCCGTGGTGGGTGCCGGCCGCGGCCGGGGTGACCGGCGGGCGCAGCGGCATGGGCAGCTGCGGCTGCCCGGACTCCGTGGGGGACACGACCTTGACGGACATGACGACCCTCCTCCTGCGCGGGGTGAGCCCGATCGAGCACCCGGCGGCAGGACGCTTCCCCCGCCCCGCCGCCGGGCACCTGACCGGTGCGCGCTCACCGATGTCGAACGCTTGTTCGAACAATTTCCAGAGTAACCCCGACCCGGTGTCCGCTCAACCCCACGGGTGGAATCCCCGGACGTGGTGCGGGACACCAGGTCGGTGGCGTGATCTCATAGGTTCATGAGTTCGCTGGACCACCCCGCCGTCGCCAAGGTGGCGGCCGCGCTGGCCGAAGCCGGGCAGCACGCCGCCGCCGAGGGCATCCGCGTGCTGCCCGCCGAGGTCCGGACCGCCGCGCAGGCGGCCGAAGCGCTCGGCGTGCCCGTGGGGGCCATCGCCAACAGCCTCATCTTCCGCCTGGGGTCCGACAAAAAAGCGCTCCTCGCGCTCACCTCGGGCGCCCACCGCGCGGATCCGGCCACTCTCGAGCGGCTGGCCGGGGCCGGAATCGGCAAGGCCGACGCCGATTTCGTGCGGGCGCACACCGGGCAGCCGATCGGCGGCGTCGCCCCGGTCGGGCACCCCGAGCCGCTGCCGACGCTCGTCGACACCGCGCTGCGCGCCCACGACGTCGTGTGGGCCGCGGCCGGGCACCCGAAGACGGTGTTTCCCACGACCTTCGCCGAGCTGGTGGCGTTGACCGGGGGCACCCCGGGCGCGCTCGCCGGCGCGGAGGAGAATGGCCAGCCGTGACCGCGATGCCCGCCGGCTGCTCCCGCTACGTCCAGCTCTCCTCGGACGAGTTCCGCGCCCGCCTGCCCGAGGCGCTGGACATCTACGTCCGGGCGATGCGGTACCCGGCAGGCACCGCCGAGCAACGCGCGCCGATGTGGCTCACCCACGCGCTGCGTGAGGGCTGGCGCTGCATGGCCGCGCTCGACGCCGACGACGTCCTGCTCGGGCTCGCCTACGGCTACCGCGGCCGGGCCGGGCAGTGGTGGCACGAGCAGGTGCGCCACGGCCTGAGCCGCCGCTTCGGGCCCGAAGCGGCGGAGCGCTGGCTGTCGGACTACTTCGAGCTGACCGAGATCCACGTCAAGCCGGAGAACCAGGGTCACCAGATCGGCGAGGACCTGCTACGCGCGCTGCTGGACGGCGTGCCGAGCGCGAACGTCCTGCTGTCGACGCCCGAGGGCACCAGCCGGGCGTGGAAGCTCTACCGGCGCACCGGGTTCGTCGACGTCCTGCGCGACTACCACTTCGCCGGTGACCCGCGGCCGTTCGCGATCCTCGGGCGGGCGCTGCCCCTCGACTCGCGCTGAGCCGAGGAGCAGCACCGGTCAGCGCGGTTCGGGGCGCCAGTACCCGATCCCCAGCGCCGCGACCAGGACGGCGGCGCCGCACCAGGCCGTGACGCCGAGCCGTTCCCCGAAGAGCGCGGCGGACAGCACCGCGGCCGTCAACGGCTCGAGCACCGCGGACAGCGCCCCGAGGACGGGGTGCGCCGTCGCCAGGCCACGCAGGTAGGCGGCGTAGGCGAGGGCGGTCGGCACCGCGCCGAGGTAGCAGGCGGCCGCGAGGACGTCCGCGTGCAGCGGCAGCGCCATGCCCGTCCAGCTCGCCACGGGGGTGAGCAGGAGACCACCGGTCAGGCAGCCGAACGCCGTCGTGGCCAGCGGGTCGAGGCCTTCGACCGGCTTCGCGGTGAGCAGCGTCAGGGTCGCGAAGCCCGCCGCGGCGAGGAGCGCGAAGCCGAGGCCTCCGACGAGGTGGGCGGGTTCGTCCGGTGACCAGCGGAGCAGCACCAGGCCGGCGAGCGTGCCGGCGAGGGAGAGCACCGTCCAGCGGTGGGGCCTGCGCACCACCGCGAGCGTGACGACGACGGGTGCGGCGCCGATGGTGGTCATCGTGGCGATGCTGACCGAGCTGAGCGACACCGCGGCGAAGTAGCTCGCCTGGAAGAGGGCGAACAGCGCGCCGACGGTGAGAAGCCGCTTCGCCGCTTCGGCGGTGCGGGGGAAGGCGCCGCCTTTCAGCAGGACGAAGAGGGTCGCGACACCGCCGCCGACGAGCAGCCGGTACGCGGCGACGGCGAGCGGGTGCAGGCCGGCGAGCTGCCCGAGCAGCGAGCCGGCGAGGCCGCCGGTGCCCCAGAGGACACCGGCGAGAACGAGCGCGGCCGAGGACCGGGCGCGCGTGGACAGGGTTGCCAAAGGAACGCTCCTGCGTCGAAGGAAAAGGGAGTTCGACGACGCGGGGCGGTGCACAAGACGAATCAGCCGCGGGCCCTGGAGGCCACGCGGCTGGGGACCACCCCGCTCAGGCGCGGGGCGGTGGGGTGACGAAGAGAATTCGGCGCACGGGGCGAACTTAACGGCGAGGCTGTATGGGCGCGACGGGTTTTCCACAGGGTGGCGGCATTGTGGACAGCCGGGCCCGGGCCCGGCTCTCCGGCAGGTTTTGTCGGGAGGGGCCGATAAACTGGACGTGGGACGCCCCCCCCAGGGAGGGCGGGGCCCCGCCGCGGATCGGGCGGGGCCGCGCACACCTCAGTCCAGCTGGGCCAGCTGCTCCCGCAGGGTGTCCAGCCCCATCCCGCCCAGCCGCAGCGCCTCCATGTGGAACCGCTTGATGTCGAACGCTCCACCCGCGCGGGCCTGGGCCTCCGAACGGGCCGCCAGCCACAGCCGCTCGCCGATCTTGTACGCCGGGGCCTGGCCCGGCCAGCCCAGGTACCGGTCGATCTCGTCGCGGACGTGTGCTTCGTCGGTGATCGTGCGGGTCAGCATGAACTCCAGGCCCAGCTCCGGGGTCCACCGCGCGCCCTCGTGGAAGCCCGTTCCGGCCGGGATCGGGAGCTCCAGGTGCATGCCCAGGTCGACCACCACCCGCGCCGCGCGGAAGAGCTGCTCCGACAGCATTCCCAGCAGGTCGCCGTCGTCGGAGAGGTAGCCCAGCTCCTCCATCAGGCGCTCCGAGTACAGCGCCCAGCCCTCCGCGTGCCCCGACGTGAACGCCATCAGGCGCCGGTACTTGTTCAGCCCCTCGGACTGGTCCACCGCCGTCGCGATCTGGAGGTGGTGGCCCGGCGCTCCCTCGTGGTACACCGTGCTCGTCTCGCGCCACGTGACGAACTCGTCGCGGCCGGCCGGCAGGGACCACCACATCCGGCCCGGGCGGGTGAAGTCCTCGCTCGGGCCCGTGTAGTACGCGCCCACTCCACCACCCGGCGGCGCGATCTTGCACTCCAGCGCCATCACGCGATCCGAAATCTCGAAGTGCTTGCCGCGCAACGACTTCAGCGCCTCGTCGGAGAGGTGCTGCATCCACGCCTCGAACTCCGTGCGGCCGCGGACGCGGTAGCGGGGGTCCGCGTCCAGCACCGCCGCGGCCTCCGTCAGGGAAGCACCGGCCTTGACGCGGTTCGCGACCGCGCGCATCTCGGACTCGATCCGGGCGAACTCCGCCCAGCCCCACTCGTAGGCTTCGCGCAGGTCCAGCGCCGCGCCGACGAAGTACCGCGACCACAGGCGGTAGACGTCCTCGCCGACGGCGTCCTTGACCGGGGCCTTGGGCGCCAGCTCGGCCCGCAGGAACCCGGCGAACTCCGCGAACGCCTCCTCGGCGGCCCGCGCGCCGTGCGCAAGGTCTCCCCTGAGCGCTTCACCCTGTGAAGACGCGCCGCCGACGAGCCGGCTGAAGTACCCCGTCTCGTCCTTCAGCCCCGCCCACGTCTCGCACTGCTCCGCCACCTTGCCGACCTGCCGCAGCGCCGCGACGCGCCCCGCGTCGGCCGCCGTGAGCAGGCCGTTGCGGACGTTCGCGAGCGCCTGCGGGACCTCGCCGAGCCGGGCCGAGACGACCGACCAGTCCTCCTCGGTGTCGAGCGGCATCAGGTCGAACGCCATCCGCAGCTCCTGCACCGGGCTGGAGATGACGTTGAGGCTCGCCACGTCGAGGCCGGCCTCGTGGATCTCCAGCTCCAGGCCGACGCGCTCGGTGAACACGGCCTTCGCGGCGCGCTCGGCGGCGTCCCGGGGCTCGGCGGCCGTGACGGCGGCGTGCGCCCGCGAAGCCAGGCCGGCGCGCTCGGCGAACCCGTCCGCCGAGTAGTCGGTCAGGCGGTGGTCGTGACCCTTGATGCCGTAGGCGGTCGCCGCGACCGGGTCGGCGGCCGCGTATTCGTCGACGTAGCGGTCACAGATCCCGTGCACGCCATCGGAAGCAGTAGAAGCCATGCGCCGCACGCTACCGAACCAGTCATGGCCCGCGGTACGGACTTAAGCACGGGCCGGGACGAGCCCCAGCCGCGCGATGACCTCGCGGGTCGCCTTCGACCGGTTGAACGTGTAGAAGTGCAGGTTCGGCACGCCCTCGGCGATCAGCTTCTCGCACAGCTCGGTGGTGACGTCGATGCCCGCCGCGCGGAACGCCTTGGGGTCGTCGGCCAGCGGTTCGAGCCGGTCCAGGAGCTTGCGGGGCGCCGGGGCGCCGGACAGCTTGATCGTCGTCTGCAGGGTCCGCATCGTCGTCAGCGGCATGACACCGGGCAGCACCGGGACCTCGCAGCCGGTCGCGGCGACCCGGTCGCGCAGGCGCAGGAAGTCCTCGGGGTCGTGGAACAGCTGCGCGATCGCGAAGTCCGCGCCCGCCCGCAGCTTGCGGACCAGGTACTTCGTGTCCGACTCCAGGTCGGCCGAGCGCGGGTGGCCGTAGGTGTACGCCGAGACGCCGACGCAGAAGTCGCCCAGTTCACGGACCAGCTGCACCAGCTCTTCGGCGTAGGTGAGGCCCTCGGGGTGCGGGATCCAGTCGCCGTAGACGTCGCCCGGCGGGTCGCCGCGCAGCGCGAGGATGTTGCGGACGCCGACCGAGGCGTACCAGCCGATCACGTTCCGCAGCTCGGCGACGGTGTGGTTGACGGCGGTCAGGTGCGCCATCGGCACCAGCGTGGTCTCGGTGGCGACGCGCGCGATGCTGCGGACCGTGCCGTCCCGGCTGGAGCCGCCGGCGCCGTAGGTGATCGACATGTAGGCCGGGTCGTACGGCTCGAGCTCCCGGATCGCCTTCCAGAGGACGGCCTCGTCCGCCGCGTCCCGGGGCGGGAAGAACTCGATGGAGAACTTCGGCCCTTCTCCTCGCAACCGCTCGATCACCGACGTCATACCCGAATGTTAAAGGTCTCCGGGACTAAACTGGTCACGGGAGTGAGCCATGCGGGATGACGACGCGAGCTGGGACGAGGACGTGCGCCTCGCCGTCTACCGCGCCTTCGCCGCCCGTGGCCGCGCGCCGTCGGCGCCGGAGCTGGCCGACGCGGCGGGCGGCTCCCTGGCCGTCGCCAAGCAGGCGCTGCACCGCCTCGCCGCGGCCCACCACCTGGTGCTCGACGAGTGCGAGCACGTCGTGCTGGCCCACCCGTTCGCGGCGAAGTCGCTCGGGTTCTCGGTGATGGGCACGCACACGCTGTGGTGGGGCGGCTGCGCGTGGGACTCCTTCGCCATCCCGCACCTGGTGGCCGGGGAGCCGGACGTGCTCGTCGCGACCCGCTGCCCCGGCTGCGGTCAGCCGCACGCCCTGGTCGTGGCGCGCACCGCGCCGCCCGAGGGCGCGCAGGTGGCGCACTTCCTCGTGCCCGCCGCGCGGATGTGGGACGACGTGCTGCACACCTGCGGCCACCAGCGGCTGTTCTGCGACGAGTCCTGTGTGGACGCCTGGCTGGCGGCGACCGGGCGGGCCAAGGGGTACGTGATGGACCTGGTCACGCTCTGGCGGCTCGCCCGCGGCTGGTACGAGGGCCGGCTCGAACGCGGCTACCGGCGGCGGGAACCGGACAGCGCCGTCGCGTACTTCGCCGAAACGGGCCTGACCGGGCCGTTCTGGGCGGCCCCGGCCCGAGTCTGATTCGCCACATCCGGGTGCCCCGGCACCCCGCGCCCCCGCCGGTTCCGCGAGGATGACGGTATGAACGCGCCCGTTTCCGACGCCGCCCTGCCCGCCCACGTAGAGCGCGCGCTGGCCGGGTTCCTCGGCCGGGCGAGCGCGGAAATCGTGGCGACCGAGCCGACCGTGAAGGCCGGGATCGACGCGCTGAGCGGGTTCGTGCTGACCGGCGGCAAACGCTTGCGTCCCACGTTCGCCTGGTGGGGCTGGCGCGGCGCGGGCGGCGACCCGGCGGGGCCGGACGCCGAGGGCGTGCTGCAGGCCGTGTCCAGCCTCGAGCTGATCCAGGCGTGCGCGCTGATCCACGACGACCTGATCGACTCCTCCGACTCCCGCCGCGGTTTCCCGACCGTGCACATCGCGGGCGCGAAGCTGCACGCCGACCAGGGCTGGCTCGGCTCCCCCGCGGCGTTCGGCCTGGCCACCGCGGTGCTCGTCGGCGACCTGGCCCTGGCCTGGGCGGACGACATGTTCGCCGAAGCGCCGCTGCCCGCGGCGACCCTGGCCGCGGCCCGGCCCGCGTGGCGCGCGATGCGCACCGAGGTGCTCGCCGGGCAGTACCTCGACGTCCGCACGCAGGCCACCGGCGACGCCTCCGTCGAGGCCGCGCTGAAGATCGACCGGCTCAAGACGGCCGCCTACACCGTGCAGCGGCCGCTGCACCTCGGCGCCGCGCTCGGCGGGGCCTCCCCCGAGCTGATCACCACGCTGCTGGAGTTCGGCGGCGAGGTCGGCATCGCGTTCCAGCTGCGCGACGACCTGCTGGGCGTGTTCGGCGACCCGTCGGTCACCGGCAAGCCCGCCGGCGACGACCTGCGCGAAGGCAAGCGCACGCTGCTCGTCGCGCTCGGCCTGCAGCTCGCCGCCGAGAAGGGCGAGACGGCCGCGGCCACCGTGATCGCGGACGCGATCGGCGACGCGGACCTCTCCGACGAGGGCGTGGAAACCGTCCGGATGGCGTTGCAGCAGGTCGGCGCGGTCGACGCGGTCGAGCGGCGGATCGACGAGCTGACCACCGCGGCGATGGCCGCCCTCGAGCGCGCGCACCTGGCCGAGCCCGCGCCGGAGGCGCTGACCCGGCTGGTCGTCAAGGCCACCCAGCGGACGTACTGACGTGCGCACGAACAATAGATCCATCGGGGCGGCCGACCACGTCGTCGTGATCGGCGCCGGGCTGGCCGGGCTTTCGGCGACCCTGCACCTGCTCGGCGCCGGACGGCGCGTCACGCTGCTGGAACAGGCGGGCGCCCCGGGCGGGCGCGCCGGGCAGGAGACCTTCGACGGCAACGCCGTGGACACCGGCGCGAGCGTGCTGACCATGCCCGAGCTGCTCGAAGAGGCGTTCGCCGCGGTCGGCGAGCCCCTGGCCAAGAACCTGCGCCTGACCCGGCTCGACCCGGCGTACCGGGCACGGTTCGCCGACGGCCGCGAGCTGGCCCTGCACACCGACGGCGACGCCATGGAGGCCGAGATCCGCGCCTTCGCGGGCGGCCGCGAGGCGGCGGGTTACCGGGCGCTGCGACGCTGGCTGACCGAGCTGTACGCCGCGCAGAAGGACCGGTTCCTGGCGACGAACTTCGACTCGCCGTTCGACCTGGCCCGCCCCGAGCTGGCGAAGCTCGCGGCGCTGGGCGGGTTCGGCCGGCTCGGCCCGCGGGTCGGCCGCTACCTGCTCGACGAGCGGGTCCGGCGGCTGTTCACCTTCCAGGCGCTCTACGCCGGTCTCGACCCGGCGACCGCGATCGGCGCGTACGGCGTCATCGCGTACATGGACACCGTCGGCGGCGTCTACTACCCCGAAGGCGGGATGGGCGAGATCGGCCGGGCGATGACCGGCGCGGCGACCCGGGCGGGCGCGGACGTACGGTTCGGCACCGAAGCCGCGTGGCTCGAGCGGGTGAATTCGCGGGTGCGCGCAGTCCGCACGCGCTCGGGCGAGCGGATCGCCTGCGACGCCGTCGTGCTCGCCACCGAGCTGAGCGCGGCCTACCGGCTCATCGGCGCTCGGCCCCGCCGGCCGGTGCCGCTGCGGTACTCGCCGTCGGCCGTCGTCCTGCACGGCCGGGCGACGCGGGCGTGGGACCTCGGGCACCACACGATCTACTTCGGCGACGCCTGGGAGCGCACGTTCGCGGAGATCATCCGCGAGGGGAAGCTCATGAGCGACCCGTCGCTGCTGGTCACGCGCCCGACGGCGACCGACCCGGGGCTGGCCGGGCGCGGCGGCGAGATCGTCTCGGTGCTCGCGCCGGCCCCGAACCTGCGTCGCGGGCCGATCGATTGGGAGCGCGTACGCGAGCCGTACCGCGAAGAGCTCCTTCGCACGCTCGAAGCGCGGGGGCTGACCGGGTTCGGCGACGAGTTCACCGTCGACGAGACCATCACCCCGGCGGACTGGGCGGCGCGCGGGCTCGCCGCCGGGACGCCGTTCTCGCTGGCGCACACGTTCGCGCAGACCGGCCCGTTCCGGCCGGCGAACCTGGTGCGCGCGGCCGGCAACGTGGTGCTCGCCGGCTGCGGCACGACCCCCGGCGTCGGCATCCCGCCCGTGCTCATCTCCGGACGACTGGCTGCGGAAAGGATCACCGGCCGGTGAACGAACTCGACGCCGCGGGCATCACCGAGCCCGCGCTGCGCGCCGCCTACACCGAGTGCCGCCGCATCAACGCCCACCACGGGCGCACGTTCTTCCTGGCCACCCGGCTGCTGCCGGCGCGGGCCCGGCCTGCCGCGCACACGCTCTACGGGTTCGCGCGGATGGCCGACGAACTGGTCGACAACCCTTCCCCGGGCAGTGACCCGGCGACCGAGCTGGACCGGGTGGGCGCGCTGGTCGACGTCGTCTTCGACGGCGGAACCCCGGCCGACCCGGTGCTCGCGGCGCTGGCCGACACGGTGCGCCGGTACGGCATCGAACGCGGCCTGTTCGACGCGTTCCTGAAGTCCATGCGGATGGACCTTTCGCCGGTCGAGTACACGACGTTCGCCGAGCTGGGCGAGTACATGTACGGCTCGGCCGCGGTGATCGGGCTGCAGATGCTGCCGGTGTTCGGCACGGTCGGCGCCTTGGCGGACGCCGAGCCGGGTGCGATCGCGCTGGGCGAGGCGTTCCAGCTGACGAACTTCCTGCGCGACGTCGGCGAGGACCTCGACCGCGGCCGGCTGTACCTGCCTCGGGCGGAGCTGGCGGCCTTCGGCGTCTCGCGAGCGTTGCTGGAGGAGCGGCGGCCGGACCCGCGGATCCGCGCGGCCCTGGCGTACTTCGTCGCGCGGACGCGGGCGGTGTACCGGCGGGCCGAGGCCGGGGTTTCGCTGCTGCGCCCGGAATCGCGGCCGTGCGTGCGGACGGCGTTGACGCTGTACGAGGGGATCCTGGACGAGATCGTGGCCCTGGACTACGACATCCTCACCAGGCGGGCGGTGGTGCCGAAGTCCCGCAGGCTGGTGGTCGCGCTACCCCCCTTGGCCACGGTTTGGGCGCGCGAGACGTTCCGGGGCGGTCGTAGGCTGCGGTCATGACCGAACGACGCATCCGGATCGGCCTGCAGCTCCAGCCGCAGCACGCCGACTACGACACCATCCGGCGCACCGCCTCGGCCGCCGAGGACCTCGGCGCCGACATCGTCTTCAACTGGGACCACTTCTACCCGCTGTACGGCGATCCCGACGGCGCGCACTTCGAGTGCTGGACGATGCTCGGCGCGTGGGCGGAGTCGACGTCCCGCGTGGAGATCGGCGCGCTGGTGACCTGCAACAGCTACCGCAACCCCGAGCTGCTGGCCGACATGGCCCGCACGGTCGACCACATCTCCGGCGGGCGGCTCATCCTCGGCATCGGCTCGGGCTGGTTCGAGAAGGACTACGACGAGTACGGCTACGAGTTCGGCACCGCGGGCGGCCGCCTCGACGACCTGGCCGAGTCGCTGCCGCGCATCGAGTCGCGCCTCGGCAAGCTGAACCCGGCGCCGACCCGCAAGATCCCGGTCCTCATCGGCGGCGGCGGCGAGAAGAAGACCCTCAAGCTGGTCGCCAAGCACGGCGACATCTGGCACGGCTTCGGCGACCCGGAGGTCGTCGAGCGCAAGGTGAAGATCCTCGACCAGCACTGCGGGGACGTCGGCCGCGACCCGGCCGAGATCGAGCGGTCGTGCGGCGTCCAGGGCGAGCCGGACGAGCTGGGCCCGAAGCTGCTGAGCCTGGGCGTCACGACGTTCACGGTCGGCGTGGGCGGCCCGGACTACGACCTGGGCGCCCTCAAGTCGTGGATCGCCTGGCGCGACAAGACCGGCGCCTGACCTCGGTCCGTGAATGTCGCATTGAGGGACTCAGAGTCCCTCAATGCGACATTCACGGCTTTTGGGCCCGGTGGGCGGCGACCCGCTCCCGCGTAGCGCAGCGGGGCGAGCAGTAGCGGCGCGGACTGCCGCCGCCGGTGTGGGCGAACGGCTTCCCGCACGACGCCGAAGCGCACAGCCCTCCCGGCACGTCCTGGCGCTCGGCCAGCAGCGCCGCCAGCCCCAGCGCCGACGACGTCACCAGCCACGCTCCCCACGGGCCGTCGTCCGCCGCGTCCGCGTGCAGGTGCCAGCCGTAGCCCTCTTCGTGGTCCGTCAGGCGCGGGGGACTCGCGTAAGCGGCGAAGAGCCGATTGAGCACCGCCGCCGCCGAAGCCGCGTCGGGTGCCGCGAACACCGCCCGCAGCTCCACCGCCGCCGCGCGCAGCTCCGCCACGTCTTCTGAAGACAGCCGGACGTCCGGTTCTCCGTGGGACCGCAAGACGCGGGTGATCGCGGAAGGCTCCGCGTCGAAGAGCAGAACACCCAGCAGGTCGACCGCGCGCTGCACGGAATCCCGGTGCGGAAAGGCCATGCCCCACTGTAACGTCTTGTGAATGATAAGGCGTTACCTGGTCGGGGCGACGCTGGCGAGGACCGGCGACGAGCTGTCCGGCCCCGCCCTCCTGCTGCTCGGCCTCCGAGAAGGCCCGCACGCCGGTTCCGCGCTGCTCGCCGGCCTGACCGTGGCCGCCGCGGTGGGCGGGCCCGTCTTCGGGGCCTTCCTCGACCGCAGCCCGGCGCCGGGGCGGCTGCTCGCCACCGCCCTGCTGGGCTACGCGGGCGGGATCGCCCTCGTCAGCGCCGCCTTCGGGCACCTGCCGCTCGAAGCCGTGGTCGGGGTGGCGATGGTGACCGGCCTGCTCAACCCGGCCATCGCCGGCGGCTGGACCGCTCAACTGCCCGCCGTCGCCGGGCCGAGGCTCCAGAAGGCCAGCCGCCTCGACGCGCCGACGTTCACCGCCGCCGCCCTGGCCGGTCCCGGGCTCGCGGGACTCCTCGGCGGTCCGGCCGGGCTCGCCACCGCCGTCGTCCTGGTCGCCGCCGCCGTCCCGGTGGCGTGGGCCCTCCCCCGCAAACGCCGCACGACCAGGACCCGCCTCAAGGACGGCTTCACGGTTCTCGTGCGCAACGCCCCGCTGAGGCGGGCGACGTGCGCGTCGACGATCTCCTGCGCGGGCATCGGGATGGTCACCGTCTGTTATCCCCTGCTGGGCGCGGAGCACCTGCGCGGCCCGGCCGACGGCGCCCTGCTGCTGACGGTGCTGGCGACCGCGTCCCTGCTGGCCAACGCGGTCTTCGCGCGGCACCCGCTGCCGTGGTCCCCCGACCGGACGGTCTGGCTGAGCACGCTGGTCCTGGCCCTGAGCTGCACCGTGGCCGCGCTCGCGCCCGGCGTCCCCGGACTGGTCGCGGCGGCCGCGATCGCCGGGGTCGGCGAAGGACCGCAGCTCACGGCGTTGTTCGCGATCCGCCACCGCGAAGCGCCGGAGCACGTCCGGGCGCAGGTGTTCACAACGGCGGCGAGCGTGAAGATCACCGGTCTCGCGGCCGGGGCGGCCGCCGCCGGGCCCCTCGCGACCTGGTCGCTCCCGGCGTGCTTGATCGCCGCCGCGGCTGTCCAGCTCAGTGCCGCGGCGGTCTGTCTGCGCAGGTCAGAAGGCCATCGCCTGGGCGCGCCGCTTCACCTCGGTGCCGTGGCTCGTGCGCAGGGCGTTGATCGGGGTGCTGCCCGGCAGGCTCTCGTCGGTCTCGAAGAGCCACCGCAGCATCTCGGTCCGGGAGAACCCGGAGTCCGCGAGCACCGTGATCGTCCCGGCGAGACCCTTCACGATCCCGTCCTTGACGAAGAAGGCGCCGGGAACGCACAGGTCACCGCCGCGCTTGAAGGCGATCAGCTGCCCGTCACGCAGCATCTGGCGGACCTTGTTGGCGGAGGTCCCGAGGACGTTCGCGACCTCTCCCAACGGGAGGACCGCGATGGCGGTGTCGAGGACGTCGTCGGCGACAGGAATCCCACTCACACGTGACACTCTGCCACATTCCGCACTCACGCCCGTTAGTGCGCACGGGTGACCCGCCAGGTCTCCTCCACCAACCGTGTGCGGTTCCGTACGATCCATACTCGTGACTCGCACCCAACCCGGCCTGGTCGGCACGCTCCTCGAGCAGCGCTACCGGGTGGACCGGCTGCTCGCCCACGGGGGGATGTCTTCCGTCTACCGGGGGACCGACACCCGGCTGGACCGTCCGGTCGCGATCAAGATCATGGACCCGCGGTTCGCCGACGACCGGTCGTTCGTGGACCGGTTCGTCCGGGAGGCGCAGTCGGCGGCGCAGTTGCACCACCCGCACGTGGTGGCGGTGCACGACCAGGGCTTCGACCTGCCCCAGGGCGCCGAGTCCGGGCTCGCGTTCCTGGTCATGGAACTGGTCGACGGCGGGACGCTGCGCGACCTCCTGGAGGACAAGGGCCCGCTGGACGTCGCGCTGGCGCTGAGCGTCGCGGAGCCGGTGCTCTCGGCGCTGGCCTCCGCGCACCGGGCGGGCCTGGTGCACCGGGACGTCAAGCCGGAGAACGTGCTGATCGGCCGGTCCGGGCCGCACACCGGCGGCGTCGTGAAGGTCGCCGACTTCGGCCTGGTGCGGGCCGTGGCGAGCGCGGGCACGACGAGCTCGAGCGTCATCCTGGGCACGGTCGCCTACCTGTCGCCGGAGCAGGTCGCGACCGGCTCGGCGTCCGCACGGGGTGACGTCTACTCGGCCGGCATCCTGCTCTACGAAATGCTCACCGGGCAGGTGCCCTACACCGGCGACACCGCGATTTCGGTGGCGTACCGGCACGTGAACGACGACGTCCCGCGGCCGAGCGAGCTGCGCCCCGACCTGCCGCCCGCGCTGGACGAGCTGATCACCCGCGCGACCCGGCGGGACCCGGCGCTGCGCCCCGCCGACGCCGGGGACTTCCTCACCGAGCTGACGGCGGTGCGCGCGCAGCTGGGCCTGCTGCCGGTGACCGTGCCGGTCCCCGTGTCCCACGGCCAGGGCGACCTCGCCGACACCGAGCGCACGCTGCCGCGGATCCCGCAGGTGCTGCCGGACACCGAGAAGACGATGCCGGTGCACCGCCCGAACGCGACGCGGGCGCTGAGCCACCCGGGCACCCCGCCCCCGGGCATCACCCAGCAGATCCCGCCCGTGCGGCCGCCGGTGCCGCGGCGCCGGAGCGAGCCCGAGCCGGACAAGCCGGCGGACAACCGGAAGCGGATCGCCATCATCGCCGGCGCGGTGCTGCTGTTCGGCGGGCTGCTCACGGCGTTCATCTTCATGGTCACCGACACCGGCGGCGACAAGACCGCGTCCGTGCCGAAGCTGGTCGGGCTGAACCAGGCCGCGGCGGGTGACGCGCTGCGGGCGGTGAAGCTGACCCCGCAGTTCAGCCAGGAGTACGACAACTCGGTGCCGTCGAACACCGTGCTGCGGGCCGAGCCCGCGGAGGGCACGCCGCTGGCGCCGAACTCGACGGTGTCGGTCGTGCTGTCGAAGGGCCGCCCGGCGGTGCCGGACATCCGGCCGGGCACCGCGCTGCCCGACGCCGAGCAGGCGATCAAGACCGCGCAGCTGACGCCGGTCCGCGGCACCGACGACTACGACGCCGAGGTCCCGCAGGGCGCGGTCATCCGCACCACGCCGGGCGCCGGCAGCCAGCTGAACATCGGCGGCCAGGTCACGCTCATCGTGTCGAAGGGCCCGATCCCGCTGCCGCCGGTCCCGGACGTCAGCGGCCGGAACAAGGACGAGGCGTTCCAGCTGCTGCAGCAGGCCGGCTTCGAGCCGTTCCAGGCGGGCGAGGAGTTCAAGCAGGAGGTCCCGGGCGGGGCCGTCACCCGCACCGACCCCCCGGCCAACTCGCAGGCCAAGGAGAAGCGGATCGGCGTCTTCGTCAACAACGCGGTCCAGGTGCCGGACGTCCGGTTCCGCTCGTTCGACGACGCCCAGAAGATCCTCGAGCAGGCCGGGCTGAAGGCCGACCGCGACGGCGGCCGGGGCCGCGGCGGGCCCGGTGGTGGGGGCGGCGGGTTCGACTTCGTCTTCCAGCAGGACCCGCAGCCGGGCACGTTCGTGCAGAAGGGCAGCAAGGTCAAGCTGAAGGGCTTCGGGGGATGATCGGCAGCCGAGGCCGCGTGACCGGCACGATCGGCCCCGGCCTCATCGGCGAGGTGCTCCTCAACGTCCGGGGCGGCACGGAGGCGTTCTACGCCTACCCGGCCGACCCGGACGCGACCTTCTCCTCCGGCACCCAGGTGCTCGTGGTCGACTTCGAACCCCCGCGCACGGTTTATGTCGAGCGGTGGCAACCGCTGGGCCGCTGACGGCGTCGAAGAGGCACCAACACAACCTGACAACAGAAAACGAGGGGGTCGGTGCCATGAGTCTCGTCGAAGTCCTGCTGTACGCGGCGGGTGGGCTCATCGTCGTGCTGATCGTGGTCTTCGGGGTCCTGCGGCTGCTGTACAAGGTCGCCGAGCCGAACGAAGCGCTGATCATCTCCGGGCTGGGCGTGCGGGTCGACCGCGCGGACACCGCGGACAGCCTGGGATTCAAGATCATCACCGGCCGCGGGGTGAACGTGATCCCCGGGTTCCAGACCGCGCGGCGCCTGTCGCTGGACACGCGCGGGGTCAACCTGCAGGTTTCGTGCGTGACCAAGCAGGGCCTGCCCGTCACCGTGCGGGCCGTCGTCATCTACAAGGTCGGGGACGACTTCGCGTCGATCGCCAACGCCGCCCGCCGGTTCCTGGACCAGCAAAAGGGCATGAACGACACGATCCACGAGCTGTTCTCCGGGCACCTGCGCTCGATCGTGGGCGGGCTGACCATCGAGGAGATGATCCACAACCGGGACGCGCTCACCGGTGAGGTGCGCCAGTCCTCGGCCACGGAGATGATCAAGCTGGGGCTGATCGTCGACTCGCTGCAGATCCAGGAGATCGACGACGAGTCGGGCTACATCAACAACCTCGGCAAGCCGCACGCCGCCGCGATCGCCGCGTCGGCTCGTATCGCGGAGGCGCAGCGCGACCAGGAAGCCGCCGAGGTCGAGCAGATGTCCGCGGCGAAGAAGGCGGCCGCGGTCCGCGAAAGCCAGATCCAGCAGGCCGGCTACCAGGCCGAGGTCGACCAGGCGCGGGCGAAGATGTCCCAGTCGGGTCCGCTGGCCGAGGCGACCGCGCGCCAGGAGGTCGTCGTCCAGGAGACCCGGGCGGCCGAGCTGGAAGCGGCGCTGGCCGAGCAGCGGCTGCAGTCGCAGGTGCGCAAGCCGGCCGACGCGAAGGCGTACGACACGCGGACCGCGGCGGACGCCGCCCGTGACGCTTCGATCGCCAAGGCCCAGGCCGAGGCGAAGGAGACCGAGCTGCGGGCCGCGGCGGACGCGACCCGCGTGAAGACGGCCGCCGAGGCCGAGGCGCAGGCCACGAAGGCGCGTGCCGAGGCGATGGCGGGCGCGACCCGGGCGACCGGTGAAGCCGAGGCGGCCGCGGCCAAGGCCCGCGGTCTCGCGGAGGCGGAAGCCGCGAAGGCGAAGGGTCTCGCCGAAGCGGAGTCGGCCCGGGCGAAGGGCCTGGCCGAGGCGGACGCCATCAAGGCGCGCGCCGCGGCGCTGGCCGAGAACCAGGAAGCCGTCGTCGCGCAGCAGCTGGCCGAGCGCTGGCCGGAGATCGTCGAGGCGGGCGCGAGCGCGTTCGGCAACGTCGACCACATGGTCGTGCTCAACGGCGCCGAGGGCATGTCCGACATGTTCGCGAAGGCGCTGTCGCTCGGCGGGACCGGTCTCGGCCTGGCCCGGCAGCTGATGGACGCGATGGCCAAGCCGACCGAGAAGGAACTCGAGAAGAAGGCCGTCTCCAACGGCGAACTGAAGCTGACCGACTAGGAACTCGAATCGAGCGACCGGTGAGTGACGCTGCGTACGGCCCTTGTGTCCCGGATCACGGGAGGCAGGGGCCGTACGCCCGTTCGGGGGCGGCAATTCCCGGGCGGTTGTCCTACCGTGGGCGCATGGTGCCGGACAGCGGGTCGCGGGCCGCCCGATGAGCTTCTTCACCGGCGGTCCCCGCGAGCGTCCCCTGTTCCCCGTGCCTGAGCAGGAGCTCTACGCCTTCAACGGCCGGCACTGGACCGATCCCCCGCGCGAGCACATCGTCCCGGCGGTGCTGCCGCTGGCGCAGCCGCTGGGCCGGTCCGAACGCACGATCGTCGCGCTGCGGGCCGTCGAGGTCTGGCCGCAGTCGCTCACGCTGCGCATCACGGTGTACTCCCGGGACAGCCTGGTCGACGACCCCGCCGAGGGCCTGATCGACCACCGGCGCAAGCCCGACTACAACGGGCTGCTCATCGGCGTGCTCTACGCCGACGGCAGCCGGGCGAGCTCCGAGACGATCTCGGTGCCGTCGGCGTCCGAACCGGAAGAACCGGTGCTGCGGGCGCAGCCCGTCGGCGGCACGCGCTTCGCCGTCGAGCACGAAGTGTTCCTGTGGCCGCTCCCGCCGGCCGGCCCGCTGAAGCTGGTCGTGCAGTGGACGGACCGCGAGATCGCCGAGACGCGCACGACGCTCGACGGCGGCGCGATCCGGGCCGCCGCGAAGGACGCCGCGGAGATCTGGCCGGGGCTGGGCAAGCGGCAGGCGAACGGCCTGCCGGTGCGCCGCGTCGGCAAGCAGGTGGCGCTCACCCCCGAATGGGGGACGCCGGTGGTGCGGGCGGAAGAACCCGGGTCCACCCCCGCGGAGTAGCGCGTTCCGTGCTCTGTGACCCCGCGCACCGGCACCCGGGGTATCTCGAATGGATGAACGGGGTGGGTAGTTAGCGTCGTGGAAACACTTCGACCACCCGGCCGTCATGTCGGGCTGGTGCAGTGCTGTCACCGGGGCGCCGCCCCGGGCCGGGGGCTCCGCCACCCGGACCCCCGAAAGACGCCGGTTCTCCCCTTCCGACGCACGTGGCCGTGCACACTCGCGAACCCGGAAAGGTCGCCCATGGCAGGCTCTCCGCTCAGCGCGCTCGACGTCGCTTTCCTGTGCCTGGAAAGCGAGACCTCCCCGATGCACATGGGGGCGGTGGTCACTTTCGCCGGCCGCCGTCCGGTCGACCCCGCCGCGGTGACCGCCCTGCTGGCCGAACGTGCCGCCCGGATGCCGAAACTGCGCCAGCGGGCCCGCGCCGAGCTGTTCCCGCCGGGGTCGGCGAGCTGGGCCGACGACCCGGGATTCGTTGCGGCGGACCACATCCACCACGCGACCCTCAGTTCGCTGTACGAACCGGACCCCCTGACCGCGTACGCGTCGCGGTGGATCGCCGAGCCGCTCGACACGTCCCGGCCGCTGTGGCACCTCACCCTGGTCACCGGCCTGCCGGACGGGAAGTTCGCGCTGCTGCTGAAGCTACACCACGCGCTCACCGACGGTGCCGGCGCCTACGCGGTCGCGGCCGGCCTGCTCGACGGCGTCGAACTGCCGGAGCGGATCCCGGCGCCGCGGCCGATCCCGGCGCCGCGGTCCACTTTGGACACGGTGAAGGACGCGCTGGGCACCGTCTGGGGCCAGGCGAACGAGACGGCCGGGATCGCGTCCTCCCTGGTGCGTGCCGCGCGGCCACCGCTGTCGCCGGTGTCGGCGCCGACGTCGGCCGAACGACGGCTCGGGTTCGTCCGGCTCCCGCTCGCGGACCTGCGCCAGGTGCGCAAGGCCCACGGCGGCACGACCAACGACGTCGTGCTGGCGGTGCTTTCCGGCGCACTGCGCGAATGGCTGGTCAACCGCGGCCACCGCGCCGACGGCCGCACGCTGCGCGCGCTGATCCCGGTGAGCGTGCGCGGGCGGGCGGGCGGCCAGGTCGGCGGCAACAAGCTGTCGGGGTACCTGTGCGACCTCCCGGTCGGCGAGGACGACCCGGCCGAGCGGCTGCGGGTGGTCCGCCGGGCGATGACCCGCAACAAGGCGGCGGGCCCGAGCCGCGGCGCGGGCGCGCTCCCGCTGCTGGCCGACCGTGTCCCGCCGCTGCTGCACCGGCTGGGCACGCGCACGGCGGGGCTGGCCGCGCCGATGCTGTTCGACCTGGTGATCACGACGGTCCCGGTGCCCCCGGCCCGCCTGTCCCTCGGCGGCGCCCACCTGGCGGAGCTCTACCCGTTCGTCCCGCTGGCCCCGCGGCACGCGGTCGGCATCGCGGTGGCGACGTACCGCGATTCGGTCCACATCGGACTGCAGGTCAACGGCGAAGCGGTCCCGGACGTCGGCTCCCTGCGCGACGCGGTGCTGAAGGCCGCGGACCGCCTGCTCGACGCCTCCTGACCCCAGCGCCCCAATGTGGCCTTGGGTGCGTCCAACGCACCGAAGGCCACATTGGGTGCGTTCAACGCACCGAAGGCCACATTGGGGCGCTTGAGACTCAGCCGCGGAGCATCTCCGCGACCAGGAACGCCAGCTCCAGTGACTGCTGGGTGTTCAGGCGCGGGTCGCAGGCCGTCTCATAGCGGCCCGACAGGTCGATGTCCGAGATCTCCTGGGCGCCGCCCAGGCACTCCGTGACGTCCTCGCCCGTCAGCTCCACGTGGATGCCGCCCGGGTAGGTGCCCAGCTGGTTGTGGACCTCGAAGAAGCCCTGGACCTCGTCGACGATCCGGTCGAAGTGGCGGGTCTTGTAGCCGGTGGACGACTCGTGCGTGTTGCCGTGCATCGGGTCGCACTGCCAGATGACCTTGTGCCCGGACGCCTCGACCCGCTCGACGATGCCCGGCAGCACCTCGCGGACGTTGCCGTTGCCCATCCGCGCGATCAGCGTCAGCCGGCCCGGCTCGTTGCGCGGGTCGAGCCGCTCGACGTACTCCGCGGCCTGCTCCGGCGTGGTCGTCGGGCCGATCTTCAACCCGATCGGGTTGGCCAGCAGCTCGGCGAACGCGATGTGCGCGCCGTCCAGCTGCCGGGTCCGCTCGCCGATCCAGAGGAAGTGCGACGACAGGTTGTACAGCTTCGGGTTCGCCGCGTCGGCGTTGTCCAGGCGCAGCATCGAACGCTCGTAGTCGAGCAGCAGCGCTTCGTGGCTGGCGAAGATCTCGGTGGACTGCAGCGACGTGTCCGTCACCCCGCAGGCCGACATGAACCGCAGGCCGCGGTCGATCTCGTTGGCCAGCGCCTCGAAGCGCTGCGCCGCCGGCGACGCCGAGACGAAGTCCTTGTTCCAGTCGTGCACCTGGTGCAGGTCGGCCATGCCGGCGCCGGTGAGGGCGCGGACCAGGTTCATCGCCGCGCCCGCGTTCGCGTAGGCGCGGATCATCCGGCCGGGGTCCGGCACGCGCAGCTCGGGCTTCGCGACCAGCGAGTTGATGATGTCGCCGCGGTAGACCGGCAGGCCCAGGGCGTCCGTCGCGGCCGAGCGCGGCTTCGCGTACTGGCCGGCGATGCGCCCGACCTTGACCACCGGCAGGCTCGCACCGTAGGTCAGCACGACCGCCATCTGCAGCAGCGTGCGCAGGTTGGCGCGGATGTGCGGCTCGGTGTTGGACTCGAACGTCTCCGCGCAGTCACCGCCCTGCAGGAGGAAGGCCTCGCCGCGGGCGACCATCGCGAGCCGGCCCTTGAGGCGGTCGATCTCGGCCGGGACCGTGATCGGCGGCACGCTCTCCAGCACGCCGCGGACCCGCCGGGTCGCGTCCGGGTCGGGCCACTCCGGCTGTTGCGCCGCGGGCAGGGCCAGCGCCTTGTCGAGCCGCGCCCGCAGCTCGGGCGGCAGCGGCGGCAGTTCGGGCAGGGTGTCGACGGGGACGTCCACAGTCCAGTTCACGAACACCAGGATAGGGTTCGCGCCCCGCTCCTCTTCGCCCGGTTCGCCACGGGACTGGCGGATCCCTCGAAGTGTGGCCCGGGACGCACCCGGTTCTCGCCGCCGAGCTGGGAACTCGTGCCCAGCTCGGCGGCCGGGATCCGCACGGCGCGAGAACCCCGGAGAGGGAAACCGACTCCCTCACCGAGCAGATCGGCAGGAGCCGTCCGCCGCGGGGAAGACCCCGTCGCGTAGATAGCCCAGCACCACGGCGTTCCCGCACGCGTTCTCCCGCGTGAAGACGCCGTGGCCGCCCGCGTCGACGGTCACCATCCGCGCCCGGTTCCCGAACGCCGCCCGCGTTTCGCGCGCTCCCGAAAGCGGGGTCGCCGGGTCGCGCAGGTTCTGCACCAGCAGGACGTTCGCCGGCCCGGGGCCGCCGACGCGCACCGGCGGTTCGGTGCGCTCGACGGGCCAGAACGCGCACGGGTTCACGTTCGCCGCGGCCGGGCCGAACATCGGGTGCCACGCTCGCTCACGCTCGACCGCGCGCTGGTAGAAACCGATCCGCTCGGGCCAGTCGGAGTCGTTGCAGATCACCTGGAGCTGCAGCGACGCCCGCGTGTCGCCGTCGAGCGGTCCGGCCGCGACGCGCGCGGTGCCCGCCCACTCGGCGGCCAGCGCTGGGAAGGACGCGTCGTCGTAGAGCCCGTTCCACGTGTTCGACCGGAACTCCGGTCCGCGGACGGCGGCCAGCTCGAAGAACTTCGCCGTCACCGCCGCCGGGGTCCGCCCCAGGTGGTAGGTGTCGTCGCGGGCGGCGGCCCATGCGGCGAAGTCGGGGAACCGGTCGTCGAACCCTTCGGCGAAGCCCTGGTTGGCGCGTACGTCGAGGCCGCGCGGGCCGAGGACGCTGTCGAGCACGATCCGGTCGCCGCGGGCGGGGAACATCGACGCGTAGGCGGCGCCGAGGTAGCTGCCGTACGAGAGCCCGTAGTAGGAGATCTTCTTCTCCCCCAGCGCTTCCCGGACGCGGTCGAGGTCACGCGCGGTGTTCGCGGTCGTCATGTGCGGCAGCAGGTCCGCCGTCGCCGCCTCGCCGCACTGCTTCGCGACGACACGCGCTTTCGCCGCAGTGGTCACGACGTCACGCGGGCCGTCCGCGTAGGGGCCGAGCACGGCGCCACGCTGCTCGGCCGTCATGGCGCACGTCACCGGGGTGCTGTAGCCGGTGCCGCGCGGGTCGAAGCCGATGACGTCGTAGGCGTCCGGCAGGCCGGATCCGCCCATCCGCTGCAGCAGCTGGGCGGGCATGGCGAGCCCGGGGCTGCCCGGGCCGCCGGGGTTCATCAGCAGCACGCCGCGGCGCTTGCCCGGAGTGCCGGCGTGCCGGGACAGGGTCAGCTCGATGGTGCGCCCGGGATGGGCGTAGTCGAGGGGCACGCGCAGTCTCGCGCACTCGAGCCCGGCCGTGGGCGACGGCGACATGCCGTAGTCCGGGCAGGGCGTCGTCCACGCGAGACGCGGTGACGCGTTCGCCGGCGGCGCGGCGAGCAGGGGCAAGAAAGCCAGGAGTACCAGGAGTTTTCGCATACCCCGACCCTGGCCCGGCGGGAGCGCGCGGACGTCAGCCCGGAGGCCGGACCCTCGGGTCCTCCCCCGGGCTGACGGCGGTCACGCGGCTTGCGCGCGGTTGTACAGGTTCTGCGCGTCGGTGCCGAAGTACGGCCCGAACATGTACCCGGGCAGGAAGGTGTAGCCGAAGCTGTTCACCGAAGCCTGGACGCCGGATCCGGTGCCCTCGTCGAACGACAGGAACCACGGCCCGCCGCTGGAGCCGCCGGTCATGTCGCACCGCATGCCGTGGTCCTGGGTCAGCAGGAAGTCCGTGAACGTGCTGCCGCTGCAGTAGATCAGCTTCGTGCCGTCGTACGGCGCCGCGGCCGGGTAACCGAAGGTGTACATGCTCTGGTTCTTCGGCTGGTTGAAGGCGATGCCCTGCGCGCCGACGACGTCGGTGAGCCGCTGGCCGTTCAGCGGGTTCACCACGGCCATGCCGACGTCGTAGTTCATGTCCTCACTGGCTTCCCACTGCGGCGTGGTGAGCGTGGTCTTGGCCGCCCACTGGCCGTAGGGCGCGTTGCCGTTGTCGTAGCCGGGGACGAACGTCCACTGCGTGTGCCAGGTGCCCTGGTACTTGACGCAGTGCCCGGCGGTGACGACGACGCTGCCGTTGGTGCTCGTGACGGCGTCCCCGGAGCAGGAGGCGTTCTGGCCGTTGAAGACGAAGAACACGCGCCCGGCGGTGTGCGTGACCTGGCCGCCGCCGGTCCAGGCACCGCCGCCGTTCGGAATGCTCCGGATGATCGCGCTCTGCCCTCTGGCCACGTCTCTGGGCGTGAAGGCCGGCGCTTTGACGAGGTTGTCCATCGGGACGGCCGCCCGCATGGCGTCGGGCGTCCAGAAGGGTTTCGGCGCGGCCTGGGCGGGCGCGCCGACCAGGGCGAACGCGAGGGAGAGGACCGCGGTGACGACCGCTGTCCGGAGAGCCGTGTGCTTCAAGACGCCCACCTTCCGCCGAGGTGAATTGCCGCGAAACCGGCACAGTTACTCGAAAGTAGTTGCCCGTGTGCACAGGGCACAGCCACCGTTCGGCCCAAAAGCGAAACCGTCGAAGGCCGCCTCACCAGCGGCACGGCTTCCGACGCGCAGGGCTCCCGAGCCCCGGCTGACCCCGAAGCGCGGGAGCCGGCGGTGACCTCGCGAGGGGGACCTCCGGTGCAGTGAATGACTCATTCCTGGCGTCCAGCGCCAGGAATGAGTCATTCACTGCGTTCGACCGAGCCGCCGCCGCGGCGATGAACGGCGAAGGCCCCTCACCAGGGGGCGAGGGGCCTTCGGACGAACGAACGTCAGACGACCGCCAGCGGCAGTGCCGTCGGGTGGACCGGGGCCGGGAGGTCCGACGCGCCCGTCAGGAACGCGTCGACCGCGTTCGCCACCGAGCGGCCCTCCGCGATCGCCCACACCACCAGGGACGCGCCGCGGTGGGCGTCGCCGCAGACGAACACCCCCGGGGACTCCGTCTGCCAGTCCGCGCCGCACGACAGCGTGCCGCGGCGGGTCAGGGACAGGCCGAGACCGTCCAGCAGCGGCATCTCCTCGACGCCCTCGAAGCCGATGGCCAGCAGGACCAGGTCGGCCGGCAGGGTCTCGATCTCGTCGGTGACGGGGATGACCTCGCGGCGGCCCGTCGACGGGTCCTTCCGGACCTTCACCTGCTGCAGCTCTACCGCCGTCACGCGGCCCTCGGAGTCACCCACGAACCTCTTGACCGCGACCGCGAACTTCCGCTCGCCCGCCTCCTCGTGCGCCGGGTAGGTGCGGAGGATGTACGGCCAGGTCGGCCACGGCGAACGCTCGTCGTCCCGGGCGGACGGTGGCGTCGGGTACTGGTCCAGCTGCGTCACCGAAAGCGCGCCCTGGCGGGTCGCGGTGCCGTACGAGTCGGCGCCGGTGTCGCCGCCGCCGATGATCACCACGTGCTTGCCGCGCGCGTCGACCGACGGCGGGCCGTCGCCCTCGACGAACTTGTTGGCCGGCACCAGGTGTTCCATCGCCAGGTGGACGCCGGCCAGCTCGCGGCCCGGCGTCGTCGTGTCGTCGCGGCCGCGCAGCGCGCCGACCGCGAGCACCACCGCGTCGTACTGCGCGCGCAGGTCCTCCACCGAAAGGTCGACGCCGACCTCGCAGCCGGTGACGAACCGGGTGCCCTCCTTGCGCAGCTGCGCGAGGCGCCGGTCGAGGACCTTCTTCTCCATCTTGAATTCGGGGATGCCGTAGCGCAGCAGGCCGCCGAGGCGGTCGTCGCGCTCGAACACCGTGACTTCGTGGCCGGCGCGCGTCAGCTGCTGGGCGGCGGCGAGCCCGGCCGGGCCCGAGCCGACCACGGCGACCCGCTGCCCACTGGCCACTTCGGACACCTGCGGCTGGACGTAGCCCGCTTCCCAGGACTGGTCGGCGATCGTCTGCTCGACGCGCTTGATCGCCACCGGCCCGCCCGAGGCCGGCGAGATCGACAGGACGCAGCCCGCCTCGCACGGTGCCGGGCACAGCTTCCCGGTGAACTCGGGGAAGTTGTTGGTGGCGTGCAGGCGGTCGCTCGCCGCGGCCCAGTCGCCGCGGCGGACCAGGTCGTTCCACTCCGGGATCAGGTTGCCGAGCGGGCAGCCGGAGCCGCCGGAGTGGCAGAACGGGATGCCGCAGTCCATGCAGCGCGACGCCTGCTTGCGCACTTTTTCGTTGCGCTCGGCCGGGTCGACGTCCGCGTAGACCTCGCCCCACGAGTGCAGGCGCTCCTCTTTGGGCTTCTTCTTCGGCTCTTCGCGCTCATACTTGAGAAAACCGGTCGGGTCAGCCACGAGCGGCCTCCATGATCGCCTCGTCGACGTCGCGGCCGGCAGCTTTCGCCGCCTTCGCCGCGTCCAGGACCCGCTGGTAGTCACGCGGCATCACCTTGGTGAACGCCACGGAGCGGCGCGGCCAGTCGCCGAGCAGCGAGGCCGCCACCGCGGAGCGGGTGAGATCGTGGTGCTGCTGCACCGTTTTCTTGAGCCAGGCCAGGTCGTCCGCGGTCGGCTTGAGCAGGTCCACCATGTCCTGGTTGACCTTCTTGCGGTCGACGTCGAGCACGAACGCCATGCCACCGGACATGCCGGCCGCCAGGTTGCGCCCGGTCGGGCCGAGCACTACCGCGCGGCCGCCGGTCATGTACTCGAAGGCGTGGTCGCCGACGCCTTCGGCGACGACGGTGGCGCCGGAGTTGCGGACGCAGAAGCGTTCGCCGACCTGGCCGCGCAGGAAGATCTCGCCGGCCGTCGCGCCGTAGGCGATCGTGTTGCCCGCGATCGTCTGCGCCTCGGCGGCGAAGGACGCCTCCGGGTCCGGACGGACGATGATCCGCCCGCCGGACAAGCCCTTGCCGACGTAGTCGTTCGCGTCGCCGACCATGTCGAGGGTGATGCCGCGCGGCAGGAACGCGCCGAGCGACTGGCCCGCCGAGCCGGTGAGCAGCACGTGGATCGTGCCCTCGGGCAGGCCGTCACCGCCGTAGCGGCGGGTGATCTCCGACCCGAGCAGCGTGCCGACGGTCCGGTTCACGTTGCGCACCGGCAGTTCGAGCCGCACCGGGTGCGCGTCTTCCAGCGCCGCCTCGGCGAGCTGGATGAGCGTGCGGTCCAGGGCGTGCTCGAGGCCGTGGTCCTGGCCGCGGGTGCGCCGCTTCGCGCCGCCGTACGGCGTCTCGGTCGGCATCTCGAAGATCGGTGCGAGGTTCAGCCCGGACGCCTTCCAGTGGTCGACGGCCTCGTCGGTGTTCAGCAGCTCGGCGTGCCCGATCGCTTCGTCGAGCGTCCGGAAACCCAGGGAGGCCAGGGTTTCCCGGACCTCCTCGGCGACGAACTTGAAGAAGTTGACGACGTGCTCGACCTGGCCGGTGTAGCGCTTGCGCAGCTCCGGGCTCTGCGTGGCGACGCCGACCGGGCAGGTGTCGAGGTGGCAGACGCGCATCATGATGCAGCCCGCGACGACGAGGGGGGCCGTCGCGAAGCCGTACTCCTCGGCGCCGAGCAGCGCCGCGATGACGACGTCGCGCCCGGTCTTCATGGCGCCGTCCACCTGCACGGTGATCCGGTCGCGCAAGCCGTTGAGCAGCAACGTCTGCTGGGTCTCGGCGAGGCCGATCTCCCACGGCGTGCCCGCGTGCTTGAGCGAGTTCATCGGGGACGCGCCGGTGCCGCCGTCGTGGCCCGAGATGAGCACGACGTCCGCGTGCGCCTTGGACACGCCCGCCGCGACCGTGCCGACGCCCAGCGAGGACACCAGCTTCACGTGGATGCGGGCGTGCTCGTTGGCGTTCTTGAGGTCGTGGATCAGCTGGGCGAGGTCCTCGATGGAGTAGATGTCGTGGTGCGGCGGCGGGGAAATGAGACCGACGCCCGGCGTGGAGTGCCGGGTCCGCGCGATCCACGGGTACACCTTGTTCGGCGGCAGCTGGCCGCCCTCGCCGGGCTTCGCGCCCTGCGCCATCTTGATCTGGATGTCGTCGGCGTTGACGAGGTATTCGCTGGTGACGCCGAACCGTCCACTCGCGACCTGCTTGATCGCGCTGCGGCGTTCGGGGTCGTAGAGCCGTTCCGGGTCCTCGCCGCCCTCGCCGGTGTTGGACCGGCCGCCGAGCCGGTTCATCGCGATGGCCAGGGTTTCGTGGGCCTCGGCCGAAATCGAGCCGTAGGACATCGCGCCCGTGTTGAAGCGCTTGAAGATCGCCTCGGCGGGTTCGACCTCGTCGAGCGGGATCGGTTCGCGGACGCCGTCGCGGAAGGAGAACAGCCCGCGCAGCGTGCCGCCCTCGCGGTAGAGGCGGTGCACCTCGTCGGTGTACTTGCGGTACACCTCTTCGCGGCCGGTCTTGGACGCGTGCTGCAGCAGGAACACCGTCTCCGGCGTGAACAGGTGCAGCTCGCCCTCGCGGCGGTAGGCGTACTCGCCGCCGGTGTCGAGTCCACGGTGGACGCGCTCGGTCGGGTTGTCCGGGTACGCGCGGCGGTGCCGGACGGCGACCTCTTCGGCGAGCACCTCGAGGCCGACGCCGCCGAGCTTCGACGACGTCCCGGTGAAGTACTCGTCGAGCAGGTCCTGGGCCAGGCCGAGGGATTCGAAGACCTGGGCAGCGGTGTACGCGCCGACCGTCGAGATGCCCATCTTGGACATGATCTTCAGGACGCCCTTGACCAGCGCCTGCACGTAGTTGCGGATCGCCTTGCGGGGCTCGATGCCGGTGACGGCGCCCTGCCCGATCATGTCTTCGATGGTCTCGAAGGCCAGGTACGGGTTGACCGCTGCGGCGCCGTAGCCCAGCAGCAGCGCGATGTGGTGCACCTCGCGCGCGTCGCCGGATTCGACGACGAGCGCGACGCGCAGGCGTTCCTTGGTGCGGACGAGGTGGTGGTGCACCGCGGAAACCAGCAGCAGCGACGGGATCGGCGCCATCCGGTGGTCGGAGTCGCGGTCGGACAGCACGAGCGTGCGCGCGCCGGCCGCGATCGCCTCGGACGCCTCACGCCGGACGCGCTCGATCGCCGACGCCAGCGCCTCGGCACCGCCGTCCACTTCGTACAGTCCGGAAAGGACGCTGCAGGCGAACCCGGGGAGGTCGCCGTCGTCGTTGATGTGGATGAGCTTGGCGAGCTCGTCGTTGTCGATCACCGGGTACGGCAGCTTGAGGTGCCGGCAGGACGCCGGGCCGGGGGCCAGGAGGTTGCGCTCCGGGCCCATGATCCGCGCCATGCAGGTGACGAGCTCCTCGCGGATCGCGTCCAGCGGCGGGTTCGTGACCTGGGCGAAGTTCTGCTTGAAGTAGTCGTAGAGCAGCCGGGATCGCTTCGACAGCACCGCGGGCGGGGTGTCCGAGCCCATCGAGCCGATCGGCTCGGCGCCCTTCTCCGCCATCGGCGCGAGCAGGATCTTGAGCTCTTCTTCGGTGTAGCCGAAGGAAAGCTGGCGGCGCAGCACCGAGTCGTGGCTCTGCACGACGTGGTCGCGGTCGGGCAGCTCGGCGATCTTCAGCAGGCCGGCGTGCAGCCAGCCCTCGTACGGGAGCTTCCCGGCCAGCTCGGACTTGACCTCTTCGTCGTCCACGATCCGGCCGGCTTCGGTGTCCACGAGGAACATCCGGCCGGGCTTGAGCCGCCCCTTGGCCACGACGTCCTTCGGCGCAACGTCCAGGACGCCGGCCTCGCTGGCGAGCACGACGCGGTCGTCGGCCGTGCGCCACCAGCGCGCGGGGCGCAGGCCGTTGCGGTCCAGCACCGCGCCGACCAGGGTGCCGTCGGTGAAGGTGACGCACGCCGGGCCGTCCCACGGCTCCATGAGACTCGCGTGGAACTGGTAGAAAGCGCGGCGCTCGGGCTTCATGGTGGCGTGGTTTTCCCACGCCTCCGGGATCATCATCAGCACGGCGTGCGGCAGCGACCGGCCGCCGAGGTGCAGCAGCTCGAGGACCTCGTCGAAGGACGCGGAGTCGGACGCGTCCGGCGAGCAGATCGGGAACAGCCGCGACAGGTCGCCCTCGAGGACGTCGGACTCCAGCAGCGCCTCGCGGGCCCGCATGCGGTTGCGGTTGCCGCGGATGGTGTTGATCTCGCCGTTGTGGGCCACGAACCGAAAGGGGTGGGCGAGCGGCCACGACGGGAACGTGTTGGTGGAGAAGCGGGAGTGCACCAGCGCGATGGCGCTTTCCAGCCGCTCGTCACGCAGGTCGGCGAAGAACGCGGGCAGCTGCTCCGGCGTCACCATGCCCTTGTAGACGATCGTCCGCGAGGACAGCGACGGGAAGTAGGTGCCACAGCCGGAGTTCGCGCTTTCGTGCTCGACGCGCTTGCGCAGGCAGAAGGCCAGGCGGTCGAGCTCGAGGCCCGCTTTTCCGTCCGCGGCCACGAAAAGCATGGCGAAGTGCGGCATGACCGAGCGGGCGGTCGGGCCGATGTCCGCGCGGTCGGCGTCGACGGGTACCTCGCGCCAGCCGAGGACCTCCAGGCCTTCTTCGACGGCGATGCGGCCGGCCAGCTCGACGGCCTTGCGGCGCTGCTCGGCGTCTTGGGGCAGGAAGGCGATGCCGGCGGCGTAGGCGTGGTGACCGCGCTCGTCGGGTTCGGGAAGCGCGAAGCCGGCTTCGGCACGCAGCAGCTTGTCGGGCAGCTGCAGCAGGATGCCGGCGCCGTCGCCGCTGGTGGGTTCGGCGCCGGCGGCGCCGCGGTGGTCGAGGTTGGTCAGCGCGGCCAGGCCGTCGGTGACGATTCCGTGGGAGCGGCGCCCGCGGATGTCGGCCACCATGGCCACACCGCAGGAGTCCTGTTCGGTCTCCGGGTCGTAGAGACCCTGCTTGCCGGGAATGGCGGAGAAGATCATGAAGGGACCTCCTTCGTCGTCTTGTCGTGCGGGGCCGGGCTACCGGCCGGGGAGCGCACGGGACGACGATGGCCCGCTTGTTAGCGCGACTTTAACACCTGGGAAACATGCCAGCACCTGTTCAGAGCGCCCCGAGCGACGTCGGACGGTAACGATCTGGCTGCGCGGAACGACGTAGTTCCTGATGGGTTCCCGGTAGTTCGTTCTGCTAAGTATACGGCCCGGAAACTCCCGTCAAGCCTAACGTGACCGGCCCGACGCGGCGCAGCGAAAATGTGTCCCCGCTCACTAGAACGTGTTACATTTTGCCGCATGATCCTCGATCGGTTCAAGCTCACCGACCAGGTCGCGGTGATCACCGGCGCCGGCCGCGGCATCGGCGCGGCCACCGCCGTGGCCCTCGCCGAAGCGGGCGCCGACGTGGTCATCGCCTCGCGCACGGCTTCCCAGCTTTCCGAGGTCGCTTCGCGCGTTTCGGCTGTTGGCCGCCGCGCTCACGAGGTGCCGATGGACCTGTCTTCGCCCGACGCCGCGGCGGCACTGGCCGCGACGGCGGTGGCGGAGTTCGGCCGCCTCGACCTGGTGGTGAACAACGTCGGCGGCACGTACCCGCGGCCCCTGCTGGAGTCTTCGGTGGACTTCATGGAGGAAGCGTTCCGCTTCAACGTGGCGACGGCCCACGCGCTGACGGTGGCGGCGGCGCCGTCCCTGGTGGAGTCGGGCGGCTCGATCGTCAACATCTCCTCGGTGATGGGCCGGCTGTCCGGCCGCGGCTTCGCGGCGTACGGAACGGCGAAGGCGGCCCTGGCTCACTACACGCGGCTGGCGGCGGCGGACCTGGCGCCGAGGGTGCGGGTGAACGCGATCTCGGTGGGTTCGGTGGCGACGTCGGCGCTGGAGATCGTGGTGGGCAACCCGGAGCTGAAGGAGAAGATGGAGTCGGCGACGCCCTTGGGCCGCATCGGCGAGGCAGAGGACATCGCGGCGACAGTGGTCTTCTTGGCGTCGCGGGCGGGCGGGTACATCACCGGGAAGATCCTCGAGGTCGACGGCGGGTTGCAGGCACCGAGCCTGGAGCTGGGCCTGCCCGACCTTTCGTGACGCCGGATTTCTCGCGGCCGGCCTTTCGCCGGCCCGGGACTGTCGGTCCCTCCCGGTAGCGTGGAAAACGGGGCTGCTCGGCGCGGCTCCGATGTTGTTGGCCGGTCGCCAGCGCCCCAATGTGGCGTTCGGTGCGTCCCACGCACCCAATGTGGCGTTCGGTGCGTCCCACGCACCCAATGCCACATTGGGGCGCTCTCTACCGGACTTCGAAACCTAGCCGGCGCCCCGAAAGCTCGCGACGCTCGTTGGCAACCTGCCAGCGCCCCAAGGTGGCCTTCGGTGCGTCCCACGCACCGAAGGCCACCTTGGGTGCGTCAGACGCAACCAAGGCCACATTGGGGCGCTCGGGACCGAGCCAGACGCGAGCCGGGAACCCGGGCCCGGATGCTCTGAAGGCCACCATCAGGGCATCCAGTGCCCTGATGGTGGCCTTCAGAGGCTTACGCCGTCAGCTCTCGTCGGACTTCTTCGGCTCTTCGGCAGCCGGGCTGTCCACCGCGGGCTGCTCCGCCGAAGCCGAAGCCGAAGCCGGCGCCTCGGCGGCGACCTTCGCGTGCTCAGGCTCCGCCACCGAAGCCGAATCCGCAGCCGAGTCCGCAGCCGGGTCCGAGTCCGGGGAATCCACCGGCGCCTCATCGGGACCCGGCGCGTCCTTGCTCCGCAGAGTCTCCGGAGCCTCCCGCGGCCCCCGCTTCCCGGCCAGCACGAAGTACACCACCGCCGCGATGAACAGCAGGATCGACGTCCACACGTTGACCCGCAGGCCGAGGATGTGGTTCGCCGTGTCGGTCCGCATCATCTCGATCCAGCCGCGACCGACCGTGTAGCCCGCGACGTACAGCGCGAACACGCGCCCGTGGCCGAGCTTGAAGCGGCGGTCCGCCCACACCACCAGCAGCGCGACCAGCAGGTTCCAGATCAGCTCGTACAGGAACGTCGGGTGGACCGGGCTCTCCGGCAGCGGGATGTGCCCCGTCGCGACGCCGTTCAGGAGGTTGTCCGGGTCCTCCGGGTTGAAGCGCTGGTATACCTCGAGACCCCACGGCAGGTCCGTGTGCGCGCCGTAGAGCTCCTGGTTGAAGTAGTTGCCGATGCGGCCGATGGCCTGCGCGACGACGATGCCCGGGGCGATCGCGTCCGCCATCGCCGGCAGCGGGACACCCTTGCGGCGGCACGCGATGAGCGCGCCCACCGCGCCGAGGGCGATGGCGCCCCAGATGCCGAGGCCGCCGTCCCAGATCGCGAACGCGTTCCAGGGGTTCTTGCCCTCGGTGAAGTACAGCTCGGGGTCGGTGATCACGTGGTACAGCCGGCCGCCGACCAGGCCGAACGGCACGGCGAACACGGCCATGTCGACCACCGTGCCCTTGGTGCCGCCGCGGGCGGCCCAGCGCCGCTCCCCCCACCAGATCGCCACGATGATGCCGGCGATGATGCACAGGGCGTACGCACGGACCGGGATCGGCCCCAGGTGCCAGACCCCCTGGTCCGGGCTCGGGATCGTCGCGAGGTAGGCGCTCATCACGCGGCCACCGTAGCGCTACCGCGCTGAAGTCTCCACGGCGGCCAGGTACCCCGCCACCAGCGCGTGCGCCACCTGGCTGATGGCTCCATCGCGCGGGAGGAACCGTTCGTCGTGGAGGCTGGGGACGCCCGCGGTGTCGCCGAGGCCGACGAACAGCATCAGGCCCCGCGTCGCCCCGCCGCAGTAGTGGGCGAAGTCGTCGGCGCCGAACGAGCGGAACTGGTCGTCGACGTCGAAGCCCGCGTGGCTCAGCCAGCGCCGCGCGCCCGCCGCCAGCGCCGGGTCGTTGGCCAGCACCGGCTCGCACGGGCTGATCTCCAGCTCGGCGGTGCAGCCGTGCGCCTTCGCCGTGCCGTGCACGATGTCCGCGAGCGCCTCCAGCGCGCGCTCGCGATCCTTCTCCCGCATCACGCGCAGCGAGCCGAACGCGCTCGCGCTGGCCGGGACGACGTTGGCCGCCGCGCCGCCCTGGATCCGGCCGATCGAGCAGACCGCGCCGAACACCGGGTCGATCCGCCGCGACGCGAGCTGCTGCAGGCTCACGACCAGCTGCGAGATCGCCAGGATCGGGTCGCGCAGCAGCTGCGGGTAGCCGGCGTGGCCGCCCTGCCCGTGCATGGTCACCTCGAACTCGTCGGTGGAGGCGTTCACCGGGCCCGGCACCGCCGCGACGACGCCGTGGGGGATCCGCGGCTGGACGTGCGCGCCGATCACCGCGTCGACCCCGGCCTCGGCCAGCACCCCGGACTCGACGACGTCGAACGCGCCGGGCGGCGACGTCTCCTCGCGCGGCTGCAGCAGCGCGAGGATCGGCCGCGGGACGCCGACGCGCACCGCCGCACGGCCGACCGCGACCAGCGCGGCGAGGTGGACGTCGTGGCCGCACGCGTGCATCAGGCCGTTCTCCGACGCCCACGGCACGCGGGTGCCCTCCAGCACCGGGAGGGCGTCGAGCTCCGCGCGCAGCGCAACGACCGGGCCGTCTCCGCCGGGCAGCGTGATCGCGCGGCCGGTCTTGGCGACGCGGGTGCCCTCGCCCGCGCCGAGCGCGCCGGCCACCAGCCGGGCGGTGTCCTCCTCGTCGCCGGAGCCGCGCGGGTCGGCGTGCACCGCGTGCCGCAGCTCGATCGCGGCGGGCAGCTCGTCCTCGATCGCCCGTGTCCACCGGTCCCAAAGGTCGTTCACCCGTGCTCCAAGCGGTAGATCCTCTTCGCGTTCTCGTGTCCCACCAAAGCACACAGCCGGACGGCGTCCACTTCGGACAGCGCACCGGCGTCGAGCCCGGCGCGCAGGAAGTCCGAAAGCCCCTGGCGGAACAGCGCCGTGCCCAGGTGGTACAGCTCGGCCAGGCCGAAGGCGTCGGTGGAGAAGAGGACCTTCCCGAAGGGCGCGATCTCCAGCAGCTCGGCCAGGATCGCCGGCGCGCGGAACCCCGCGTTGTGGGTGGCGAGCCCGACGTCCACGAACACGTGCTCGAAGACCTGCGCCAGGTAGGCGGCGTTGCGGTGGAACGGGTAGTTGTGCAGCAGCAGGATCGGCACGCCGAGATCGCGCGTGGCCCGCAGCAGCCCGGTGAGCCGCAGCGGGTCGCAGCGGTGCAGGTCGACGTCGGAGTCGCCGTAGCCGACGTGGAACTGCACCGGCAGGCCGAGGTCGAGGCCGGTGAACACGAGGAACCGGTGCAGGACCTCGTCGGCCAGCCGGGTGCCGCCCGCGGCGAGCCAGCGTCCCGCGGCGGCTTCGACCTCGGCCGGGGAGGGCCGCTCCCCCGCCAGTTCGAGGCCGACGCGGTAGGCCGCGATCGACTTGAACCCGGCCGCGGTCTCGGCGCGTTTCCCCAGCTCGGCGGCGAAGTCCGCGGCGAACCCGGCGGCCGTCGATCCGCGGATCACGGCTTCGGCGACCTGCTCCAGCCGGACGACGTCGTGTGCGCGGCCGGCAGCGAGGGCCGCGAACTCCCCGGTCGTGGTCAGCGCGTCCGGCCGGAACCCGCCGTCCAGCAGGAAGTCGGTGGTGCCGGTGGCGCGCAGGAACCGCCGCGCCACCTCGGCCGGGCCAAGCTCGGCGCGGCGTTCGAGGTAGACGTCGGCCGGGGCGTGCCGGGGCAGGTCGAGCACGGGCGCGCAGCGTTCGCGCACGGCCAGCCCGATGAGCGAGTCGAACAGGCTCGTGCCGAGCGGCGACGTCGTGTCCGCCTCGGTCAGCATCGCCTCGAAGTCCGCGCGGGCCACGTCCCCGGTGCCGAGGCCGTGGCAGTGGTGGTCCACCAGCGGCAGGTCCGCGACGAACGGCAGCAGGTCGGTCATGCGCCTCCGTCCGGGTCGGTCAGCCTCTTCCCCACCCTACGAGCGACGGGGAGGAACGGCGCCCTGGACGGGTTTCGGCGGTCTCTGACACGATCTCCCCCTCTTTTCCGGACGTATCCAGTGCACATCGACGGGAGCAGGATGAGCCAGCTCGATCGGGCCGAACTCGCACAGCAGGGCGCACTCCGGGCCGACGGCCTGCGCGCGGCCGGCGTCGAGCTCGTCGCGCTGACCTTCGTGGACAACAGCGGCATCGCGCGGGTCAAGGCCGTCCCCGTCGACCGGCTGTGGTCGGCGGCGGCGTGGGGCGTCGGCGCGTCGAACTCGTTCGACTTCTTCCTGGCCACCGACGACATCACCGACGGCAAGTACTCCCGCGGCCCGGTCGGTGACCTGCGGCTGCACCCCGACCTCGACGCGCTCGTGCCGCTGGCCGCGCAGCCGGGCTGGGCGTGGGCGCCGGTCCGGAAGTACGACCAGGAAGGCGAGCCGCACCCGCAGGACGCGCGGGCGCTGGCGGCGACCGCGACGGCCCGGCTCGCGGAGCTGGGCTACAACGTGCGGACGGCCTTCGAGATCGAGTGGGTGATCACGGCGGAGGACGCCCCGGACGACCCGCGTTCGGCCACGGCGGGCCCCGCCTACGGCTTCGCGCGGCTTTCCGCGCAGGCGGGCTACCTGCGCACGCTGGTGTCCGCTTTGTCCGCCCAGGGCGTGGTGGTGGAGCAGATCCACCCGGAGTACGCGGCCGGGCAGTTCGAGCTGTCGGTGGCACCGGAAGACCCGGTGCGCGCGGCGGACATCGCGGTGCTGACGCGCGAGACGATCCGGATGGTGAGTGCTCAGCACGGGTTGCGCGCGTCGTTCACCCCGAAGTTCTCGCCGGACGGCGTGGGCAACGGCGGCCACGTCCACCTGAGCCTCTGGGACGGCGACCACAACCTGTGCTCCGGCGGCGACGGCCACTTCGGCCTGACCTCGACGGCGGAGGCGTTCGGCGCCGGGATCTTCTCGAGGCTGCCGGCGTTGCTGGCGATCGGCGCGCCGTCGGTGGTCAGCTACCTGCGCCTCGAGCCGCACCACTGGGCCGGGGTGTTTTCGGTGTGGGGCCTGGAGAACCGCGAGGCGCCGCTGCGGCTGGTGCAGGGCCCGGCGGGGCAGCGCGACCGGGCGGCCAACTTCGAGGTCAAGTGCTTCGACCTGACCGCGAACCCGTACCTGGTGGTGGCGGCGCTGCTGTTCGCGGGCCTGGCCGGCCTTTCCGGGGAGGAGTCGCTGCCCGAGCCGGTGGACGTCGACCCGGGGACACTGCCGGCGGCTACGCGCCTGCCGACGTCGCTCGCGGACGCGGTGACGGCGTTCGAAGCGGACTCGGCGTTGACCTCGGCGTTCGGCACGGAGTTCGCGACGACGCTGATGGACGTGCGACGCGGGGAGATCGCGCGGCTCGGTTCCCTGCCGCCTGCCGAGCTCTGCTCGCTCATGCGGTACCTACATTGAGGCTGCCACTTCGTCGCGCAGCTGTGGGAGTTTGACGTAGAGGGCGTCGCCCGGGCATTCGGTGTTGTAAAAGTCGCGATGGCCCACGATCTCCTCGACGGGAATGCCGTACTGGCGGCAGATGTAGGCGCAGAAGATCACGAGCGACGCCCACTGGGCTTCGGGCGGCTCGACGCTGGTGTAGGTGCCTTCGTTCTCGATGCCGATGGCGTTGGTGTTCTGGCCGGGGCAGTGCGCGCCCTGGACCATGGTGGTGCGGCCGCGCAGGGCGTCGAGGCTCCCGTGCCGCCCTTCGAGCCGGTACCCGCCGCGGCTGACGGTGAAGTGCTGCCCGGTGTCGGACCAGCCGTTGTTGTCCATGTGGTCGTGCTGGTCGTCGCGCGCGACCTGGAAGGCGTGCGCGAGGGAGTAGTCGGTGCTGTTGGGGCAGGCGATGTGGTGGATGAGAACGCGGTTCGCGGGGTGGTCGAGGGTGGTGAGCGCATCGGCGGGCGGCCGGGCACCCCACTCGGCGCAGCTGTAGATCCGCGGTTCGGTTGCCGCTCGGGCGGCTTCGGGGAGCAGGAGCCCGGTAGCGCCCGCGACGGCCAGGCCGGCGGCGCCGCGGAGGAAGGTGCGCCGCGGGAGGGGTGCGAGGTCCATAGCCTGGACTCTCCCGCGGCGCTGTACAGCTTTCGTACAAACGTTCCTCAGAGGCGCAGGGTGGCCTCGAAGGGACGGGTCAGGTGAAGCTTGCCGTTCTCACTCCTCGCGACGGGCTCGTACTCGCCACCTTGGAGTTCGAACAGGGTCGCGGTGTTCTGTTCGCCGGGCTCCACCAGGAGGTAGAAGGGGATCAGCGCCTCGGCGTAGATGGCTCGCTTGAGAATCCGGTCCTGCGCCTTGGTCGACGGTGAGACGATCTCGGCCAAGAGCACCACCTGTTTCTCGGTCAGGCTCACGCCCTCCAGCCCAGGCTCATCGGTCACTACCAGATCGGGTATCACCAGGCGGTCACCGCGGTTGCCCAGCACCAGATTCGCGCCGGGGAACACCTCGAACGCAGGCTCCGCTCCCTCGCTGAGCTGCCCGGTGAGCACACGGACCAGTCGCTGGTGTTCCAGTCTCGGCCACGGACTCACGAGGAGAGCTCCGTCCACGAGTTCGATCCGCTGCAGTGAGGTCTGAGCCTCGGGCAGAGCGAGAACTTCATCGACGGTCCAGCCGTCCGGCCGTGGCGGGATGTGGAACTCGGCCCCGGGTTCAACCGGTGCTGCCATTGCGCTTCACCTCCGCTCCAGCCGATCGCCGCAGGTCTGTTCCAGTGTGGCATGTCCGGTCGGCCCCCTCGTTGTGGATCATCACACGAGGAGTATGCGGCCCGCCACCGACAGTTCTGGATCAGGTGAGGGCGTCACACGGCTGCGACACACCTTCAGCCCGCGGACGCCAGCTGGCCCGCGCCGCTGTACAGCCGGATCTTGAACTGGATGTGTTCCTGGTGCTCCCGCAGCCGCTCGATCTGCGACGCCACCCTGGCCTCGTGCTCGCGCAGGACGTCCACCCGCTCTTCGCGCGTCGCCTCGCCGGAGCGCAGCAGCTCCACGAACCGCAGCATCTCCGCCACCGGCATGCCCGTGTAGCGCAGGCAGCGCAGCAGCTGCAGGAACTCCACGTCCTGGTCGGTGAACGTGCGCCGGCCGCCGGCTGTGCGGTTGACGTGGTGCAGCAGGCCGATGCGCTCGTAGTACCGCAGGGTGTCGATCGTGAAACCGGTCTTTTCGGTCACCTGGGCCGGGGTGTAGGAGGTCACGAACCCAGAGTGACACCTGGAGTGCACTCCAGGTCAAGCGGTGGCGACCGCCCGGCGCACGCCCTCGGCCAGCTCGGCGGACAGCGCGCGAACGCCGGTAGGGCCCTCGGCCGCCGCCGTGACCAGGGCTGACCCCACGATCACCGCGTCCGCGAACGACGCCACCTGGGCCGCCTGCTCGCCCGAGCGCACGCCCAGGCCCACGCCGATCGGGAGGTCCGTGTGCGCCCGGGTGCGGCGGACCAGCGTCTCCGCGCCCGCGCCCACCTGGTCGCGCGCGCCCGTCACGCCCATCACCGCCGTCGCGTAGATGAACCCCGAAGACGCCGCCGCCGTGAGGGCGAGCCGCTCCTCCGACGACGAAGGCGCCACCAGGAACGTCCGGTCCAAGCCGTGTTCCTTCGAGGCGGAAAGCCAAGCACCGGCTTCGTCGGGGATCAGGTCCGGCGTGATCAGGCCGAGGCCGCCGGCCGAAGCGAGGTCGCGCGCGAAGCGGTCCACGCCGTAGCGGTTCACCGGGTTCCAGTACGTCATGACGACCGCGCGGCCGCCGCGTGCCGACACCGACTCGACCACCTCGAACAGGTTCTTGAGGCGGAAGCCGTTGTCCAGCGCGGTCACCGACGCGGCCTGGATGGTCGGGCCGTCCATCACCGGGTCCGAATACGGGACGCCGACCTCGATCAGGTCGGCGCCGCCGTCGACGCACGCCGCGATGAGGTCCTTGGACCCCGCGACCGTGGGAAATCCCGCCGGGAGGTAGCCGATCAGCGCGCCGCGGCCCTCCGCGCGCGTCGTCGCGAAGAGGTCGTCCAGCCCGCTCATCCGTTCACCAGCCCGAACCACTTCGCCGCCGTGTCCATGTCCTTGTCGCCGCGACCCGACAGGTTCACGACGATCAGGCCGTCGGGCCCCAGCTCGCGGCCGATCACCAGCGCACCGGCCAGCGCGTGCGCCGACTCGATCGCCGGGATGATGCCTTCGGTGCGCGAGAGCAGCTGGAACGCGTCCATCGCCTCCGCGTCGGTGACCGGGCGGTACTCGGCGCGGCCGGTGTCCTTCAGCCACGCGTGCTCCGGGCCGACGCCCGGGTAGTCGAGCCCGGCCGAGATCGAGTGCGACTCGACCGTCTGGCCGTCTTCGTCCTGCAGCAGGTACGTCATCGCGCCGTGCAGGTTGCCCGGCGTGCCCTTCGTGAGCGTCGCGCCGTGGCGGTTGCCCTCGATGCCCTCGCCGCCCGGCTCCAGGCCGACCAGCCGCACGGACGGGTCGTCGTAGAAGCCCGAGAAGATGCCGATCGCGTTCGACCCGCCGCCGACGCAGGCCGCGACGACGTCGGGCAGGCGGCCGGCCTGCTCGAGGATCTGCTCGCGGGCCTCGGTGCCGATGACGTGGTGGAAGTTGCGGACCATCGTCGGGAACGGCGCCGGACCGGCCGCCGTGCCGAACAGGTAGTGCGTGGTGTCGGCGTTGGTGACCCAGTCGCGCAGCGCCTCGTTGATCGCGTCCTTCAGCGTCCGCGAGCCGGTCTTGACCGGGATGACCTCGGCGCCGAGCAGCCGCATGCGGGCCACGTTCAGCGCCTGGCGCTCGGTGTCGACCTCGCCCATGTAGACGACGCAGTCGAGGTCGAGCAGCGCGCACGCGGTGGCCGTCGCGACGCCGTGCTGGCCCGCGCCGGTCTCGGCGATCACGCGCTTCTTGCCCATCCGCTTGGTGAGCAGCGCCTGGCCCAGCACGTTGTTGATCTTGTGCGAGCCGGTGTGGTTCAGGTCTTCGCGCTTGAGGAACACCCGCGCGCCGCCGGCGTGCTCGCCGAAGCGCTTGGCCTCGGTGAGCAGCGACGGGCGACCCGCGTAATCGCGGAGCAGGCGGTTGAACTCGTTCAGGAACTCCGGGTCGTGCCGGGCCTTCTCGTACTCGGTGGCGACCTCGTCGACGACGCCGATCAGCGCCTCCGGCATGAACCGGCCGCCGTACGGGCCGTAGTAGCCCCGCTCGTCCGGGTCGTGCTCGTCGTGCTTTTCCGTCACCGCGACGGCCTCGGGCAGGCGGGGTGCGATCCGGCGGTGACCAGCTTGACCAGGGCGCCCTTCGGGTCACCGGAGGCGACGAGCCCCTCGCCGACCAGCACCGCGTCGGCGCCGTGGCCGGCGTACGACATCAGGTCGCCCGGCCCGCGGACGCCCGACTCGGCGACCTTGTAGACGTCCATCGGCAGGCCGGGGGCCAGCCGCGAGAAGACGTCGCGGTCCACCTCGAGGGTGTGCAGGTTCCGCGCGTTGACGCCGATGACCTTGGCGCCCGCCTCGAGGGCCTTGTCGGCCTCCTCGGCGTTGTGGATCTCCACCAGCGCGGTCATCCCGAGCGACTCGACGCGGTCGAGCAGCGCGGCGAGCGCGTTCTGCTCCAGCGCGGCGACGATCAGCAGCACCATGTCGGCGCCGTGCAGGCGGGCCTCGTGCACCTGGTAGGGGCTGACGATGAAGTCCTTGCGCAGGATCGGGATGTCGACCGCCGCGCGCACCGCGTCCAGGTCGGCCAGCGAACCGCCGAAGCGGCGCTGCTCGGTGAGCACGCTGATCACGCGCGCGCCGCCGTCTTCGTAGTCCTTCGCCAGCGCCGCGGGGTCGGGAATGTCGGCCAGGTCGCCCTTGGAGGGGCTGCGCCGCTTCACCTCGGCGATCACGCCGATGCCGGACTCGCGCAGCGCGGACATCACGTCGCGGGGCGCCGGGGCGGCCGCCGCGCGGATCTTCAGCTCGTCGAACGGCAGCACGGACTCGCGTGCCGCGAGGTCCTCGCGCACGCCGGCGACGATGTCTTCGAGCACGGTCACCGGGCGCCCCCGCCCGGGTACGCGCTCACGGATTCATTCGCAAGGTCGCTCACAAAAACCTTCCCCTTCCCGCCGAAACGATGCTAACCCCCGCATCTGGAGCGCCCGGTTCCGGGTGCGCGCGTTACTCCGAATGCCTCGCCCGGACGTCGGTCGGATCCTCTCCCTCCGACAGCGCTTCCCACAGCTCCGCGTCCGGATCACGCGCCTTCTTGCGCGTGGCCGGAGCCGCGTACCGGGCCCCGAGCCGGGCGGCCCGCCCGGCGCCCTTGACGGCTGCCAACCCACCGGCCGCGACGAGAATTCCCCCCAGCACGGCCAGGCCGCGGCCGAGCAGCATCTCGGTGACGGGCAGCCCGTCCGCGTAGCCGGAGAACCGGACGCCGGCCACGCCGGACCACACCGCGGCGACGCCGGCCAGCGCGAGCACGACACCCAGCACGCGCCGCGCCCAGCCGCCGGTCGCGATCAGCCCGGCCACGCCGGCCAGGGCGAGCAGGGCCAGCGGCACGAGCGCCGTCGCGCGCTGCTCGCCGGTCTCGCGGTGGAGCACGGTGCCGCGCACGCCGCCGTCGCGGAACTCGGCGAACCACGTCAGCCGTGACGCACCCCACAGCGCGAGCGCGCCGAGCAGGAGCGCGACCACGATCATCCACAGTGGACGCCGGGACGGCTTGGCGGCCGCAGCGGTCTCGGCGGCCTCAGACATGAGCGGAGTCCGCGGCCGGGTCGAGGACGCCCGCCGCCACCATCGTCTGCGCGGCGGCCACCGCCGACAGCACCGTGCGGGCCTTGTTCAGCGACTCGGTGTCCTCGTAGTCCGGCACCGAGTCGGCGACGACGCCGCCGCCGGCCTGGACGTGCGCGATCCCGTCCTTGACCAGCGCCGTGCGGATCGCGATCGCCGTGTCCGCGTCGCCCGCGAAGTCGAGGTAGCCGACGACGCCGCCGTACAGCGCGCGGCGGACCGGCTCGAGCTCTTCGATCAGCTGCATCGCGCGGACCTTGGGCGCGCCCGAGAGCGTCCCGGCCGGGAAGCACGCCGTGACCGCGTCGAACGCCGTCTTGCCCTCGGCCAGCTCGCCGGTGACGGTCGACACGATGTGCATGACGTGGCTGTAGCGCTCGATCTGGAAGAAGTCGACGACGCGCACGGTGCCCGGCTTGCAGACCTTGCCGAGGTCGTTGCGGCCGAGGTCGACGAGCATCAGGTGCTCGGCGCGCTCCTTTTCGTCGGCGAGGAGGTCCTTGGCCAGCTGCGCGTCCTCTTCCGGGTCGGCGCCGCGCCAGCGCGTGCCCGCGATCGGGTGGGTGGTCGCCTTGCCGTCCCGCACGGTGACGAGCGATTCGGGGCTGGAGCCGACGATGTCGAAGCCTTCGAGCCGCAGCAGGTACATGTACGGGCTCGGGTTGGACGTCCGCAGCACGCGGTAGATGTCGAGCGCGTCGGCGGCGGTCGGGATCTCGAACCGTTGCGACGGCACGATCTGGAACGCTTCGCCGGCCTTGATCGCCTCGACGGCCTTCTCGACTGCCGCGTGGAAGTCCGCCTTGGACCGCTTGCGCGTGAACTCCGGCTCGGGCCGCTCGAACGCGGCGACCGTCGCCGGCGCGGGGACCTGCAGCTGCTCGGTCATCGCGCTCAGCCGGGCGACGGCGTCGTCGTAGGCTGCGTCGACGCGCTCGGGCGAGTCGTCCCAGTTGACGGCGTTCGCGATGAGCGTGACCGTGCCCTCGTGGTGGTCGAACGCCGCGAGGTCGGTGGCCAGGAGCATCGTCAGCTCGGGGATGTCGAGGTCGCGCTCGGCCAGCTCCGGCAACCGTTCCAGCCAGCGCACGGAGTCGTAGCCGATGTAGCCGACCATGCCGCCGGTCAGCGGCGGCAATCCGGGCAACGGCTCGGTGTGCAACGCTTCGATCGTTTCGCGTAGCACGGTGAGCGGGTTGCCTTCGGACGGCAGGCCGACCGGCGGGGTCCCGGTCCAGACCGCCTTCCCGTCGCGGACGGTGAGCGCGGCCGGGCTGCGGACGCCGATGAACGACCAGCGCGTCCAGGAGGCACCGTTCTCCGCGGACTCGAACAGGAACGTGCCCGGCCGGTCGGCGGCGAGCTTGCGGTAGACCCCGATCGGCGTCTCGCCGTCGGCGAGGACCCGGCGCACGACCGGGATGACGCGGCGGCTCTCGGCGAGGGCGCGGAAGTCCGCACGGGACGGGCTGACCGAGCCGGGGCCGGACTTGCTGCTCGAGGTGCTGACCATGACCCTCATTGTGCTGCACCCCCGGGAAGGGGTTTTCCCAGACCCTTAATTCAATGAATGTTGAATTCGAGGGGGCCGTGCGTCATGATGGGGACGTGAGCACCACCGAGCCTACTTCGCGACGCCGCGGACGGCGCCCCGCCGGCCAGGACACCCGCACGGCACTGATCGAAGCCGCGCGGGCCGTGTTCGCCGAAAACGGCTACGACGGGGCCACCGTGCGCGCGATCGCCACCCGCGCGGGCGTCGACGCGGCCATGGTCAACCACTGGTTCGGCGGCAAGGAGGGCCTGTTCGCCCAGGCGGTGCTCAAGCTGCCGTTCGACCCGCTCGAGCTCCTGCAGGTCCTCCGCGACGGCCCCGACGACGAACTCGGCGAGCGGATCGTCCGCACCTTCATCACCCGCTGGGACGGCGCGGGCGGCGGGGTGTTCGTGGCGCTCATCCGCAGCATCACCGGCCACGAGCAGGCCGGGCACGTGCTGCGCGACTTCTTCCAGAAGTTCTTCACCGCGCTGATCTCCTCGATCGGCTCGGACGACATCCCGCTGCGCATGACGCTCTGCGCGTCCCAGATGGTCGGCATGGGCATGATCCGGTACGTGGCGAAGTTCGAGCCGTTCGCCACCGAGGAGGTCGAGGTGCTGGTGCGGGCGGTGGCGCCGAACCTGCAGCGCTACCTCACCGGGGAGATCGGCTGACCCGCTCCCGGATCGCGTGGACGGCCAGGACGTACGGGCTGTCCACGGTTCCCACGACCATCGCCTTGCCCCAGCCGCCGACCCAGGCCTGCTTGTTCTTCCAGCCGGCCGACGGCGACAGCCGGAGGAGCGCCCAGGAGCGGCGGAGGGCGACCGCCGTCCCGTCGCGGAACTCCGCGTCCAGGTACCGCCCTTGGCTCCCTCCCGGCTGGTCGTCGGTCACGCCGGCCCGCCGCCACCCGGTGCGCTCGACGGCCCGGATCCGGCGCCGCCAGCCGGCCGCCAGCCCGATCGAGAACGGCAGGCCGAACAGGGCGGCCAGCACGGGGACCACGCCGGAGCCGAGCAGGACCTGGTTCTCGTTCTGTTCGTCGGCGGTGCGCACGCGCGCCGGGTCGGCCGGGTCGTAGATGACGACCACCTGCTCGCCGATGTGGTAGTCGTGGTCCGATTCCCAGATGATCCCGTCGGTCCGGTCCCCGTGGCGCACCCAGATGTACGACGTGCCCCTGGCGCGGGCGACCACGTCGACGACCACACCGGGCTCGTGGAAGCCGGTGGCGAGCAGGTCGTCGGCGGCCGCACCGGCCAGGGCGACGCAGGTGAACCCGGCCGCGAACACCACCGCCCAGCCCACGACGAAGCCCGTCGCGCGGCGGGAAGCCCGGCGCAGGCGGGCGTTCAGGTGCGGGCGGTCACCGTCGGCGGGATCCGCCGCGGGCAGCCACCGGCCGAAGTCCACGGCGGCGGCCAGCGCGCTGCGGTCCAGAAGCCGCAGCGCGTACCAGCCGAGGGCGGCGAAAGCGAGGGAACCGGTCAGGAGGATCGCGTTGCCCGGCAGGTCGTCGTCGCCGGAGAAGAGCGAGTACACCGTGGCCCCGGCGAAGAGCGTGGAGAGGAGCGAAAAGACGACGAAGACGCCCACCCAGAATGCCCGCATGGAGTGATCGTAGGGCTGTTGACCTGCGTGGATGCTGCGAGAAACGGCACAGGACGCCGAGGCAACCCGGCGGCCTTCCCGTGCGTGCAAGTGAGCAGGCGTCACATTTCGCTGACACCGTTCGCGCATTCGGGGAATCGACGGGATTCGTATGCTTCGTCCGTGAAGCCAACGTCTTCAAGCCCGGCGGCGAGAACGCTCGCCGCTTCGCTGCGCGAAGAACGCGAAGCGCGCAATGTCGGCCTTCGCCGGCTCGCGGAGAAATTGGGAGTCCTGCCGCAGGTGCTGTCGTTGTGGGAAAAGGGGCAGCGGTTGCCGAGCGTCGAGGACGTGTCGGCGATCCTCGCGCTGCTCGGCGTGACCGGGGAAAAGCGCGACCGGATCCGGACGTTGGCCCGGCACGCGCGCGAGCCGAACTGGCTCGCGTCGAGCAACTCGGACCTTCCTTTCGCGCTCACCACGCGACTGAATCTCGAAAGCACCGCGACCGCCATCACCACGTGGTCGCCCCTGCTCGTGCCCGGATTGCTGCAGACCCCGGACTACATCCGCTCGATCATGGAGAATTCCCCGGTGACCGTCGAGCAGGCCGACAAACGGCTGCGAGTGAGGCTGGACCGGCAGCGAATCCTCACGCGCCGGGATCCGGTCCGGTTCAGTGCCCTGATCGGCGAACGAGCACTCCACGAGAACTTCGGCGGTGACGGAATCATGTCCGACCAGGTCGATCACCTGGTCGAAATGTCACAGCGCCAGAACATCACCTTGCGCGTCGTGCCCGCCGGGATCGGTTACCACCCCGGTCTGATCGGCCCGTTCGACATCTACGACTTCGCCGACGCACCACCGATCACCTCGGTCGAGCACGTCCACTCGACCGCCTTCCTCCACGAGCACGAGCAGACCGCGGGCCACCGGCAAGTTGCTAAGCTGCTCAAGGAATTGGCTCTGAGCGAAGAAGCTTCACGGAGCCTGCTCTGGGAGGCGGCCCGGTAACGGAGGCGATGGTGGGCTCGATCGTTTGGCGCAAGTCAACGTATAGCGGCCACGAGGACAACTGTGTCGAGGTGGCGCTGGGGCCGGTCGTGGGCGTGCGGGACACCAAGGCCCGGAGTGCCGGTCAGCTCACCGTGTCGTCCGCCGCCTGGCGGTCCGTCCTCGCGGTGCTGACCGGTCAGGGCCGCCGGCGGTAGGTCGCGGCGAGCCTTCACGGCCGGGCCCTCGGCCACGGCGTCGGGCGCGCACACACGAACGACAGAGCCGCCGACGGCAAGGCCGGCTGCCCCGCACCCGGCCGGGCCACCAGCACGGCCGGCACCCGGACTCCCCGGCGCAGCCGCATGACGGCCCCCTCCCCGGCGGGAGCGAGATTACCGGGCCAGCAGGAGCGCGACGAGGGCGAGCACCCCTGGCAGCACCTGCACGAACAGGATCCGCTTGCTGGCCGTCGCCGCGCCGTAGAGGCCGGCGACGATCACGCACACCAGGCCGTACAGCTGGAGCTGGAACTGGCCGGCGACCAGGCCCCAGACGAGGGCCAGCGCGAGGAAGCCGTTGTACAGCCCCTGGTTCGCGGCCAGCGTCTTGGACTCCTCGGCGAACTCCTCGGTGGTGCCGAAGGCCGCGCGGGCCCGGGGCGTCGTCCAGAGGAACATCTCCAGGACGACGATGTAGACGTGGATCAGGGCGACCAGCCCGACCAGGACGTCGGCGACGATTGTCACGCCAGCTCTTTCTCATCGGCCAGGAGCAGGCGCTCCTCGGTGTCGAAACAGGTGTGCGTGCCGGTGTGACAGGCGGGGCCGGTCTGGTCGACACGCAGCAGGACGGTATCGCCGTCGCAGTCGATGCGCACTTCGCGGACGTGCTGGTAGTGGCCGGACGTCTCGCCCTTGACCCACAGCTTCTCCCGGCTGCGCGACCAGTACGTGCCGCGGCGGGTGGTGAGGGTGGCGGCGAGCGCGTCGTCGTTCATCCAGGCCATCATCAGCACGTCCGAAGTGGCGTGCTCGACGACGACCGCGGCGATCAGGCCGTCGGCGTTGCGCTTGAGGCGCGCCGAGACGGCCGCGTCCAGGGTCATGCCCGTACTCCCAGGATGTGCCGCTTCAGCGGCATCGAGTTGAACAGGACGAACGCGTAGCCGTACCCGGCGAAGGACAGGCCGGAGAACAGCTTGTTCCACCACAGCGCGGCGCCGAGCAGCAGGAACGCGTGCAGCAGCGCGAACACCACGGTGATGACGAGCCCGCCGATCCGGGCGCTGCCCAGCTTGAGCACGAGCCCGGTCGTCACGACCCCGCCGAGGATGAGCGCGAGCGCGGGGATCCGGAAGATCGCCAGGCTCGAGCCGGCCCCGAGCACCGGGATCAGGTCGAGCAGCGCCCAGGCGACCGGCAGCCCGACCAGCAGGGCGGCGCAGACCTTGACCTCGACGGGTGCCTGCCAGGACTTCACCGGACCTCGACCCCGCCTTCGCGCAGCGCGTCCTTGACGTCGCCGATCTTGAGCTGTCCGAAGTGGAACACGCTGGCCGCGAGGACCGCGTCGGCGCCGGTGCGGACCGCGGGCAGGAAGTGCTCGACCGCGCCCGCTCCCCCGCTGGCGATCACCGGCACCCGGACGGCCTTGCGGACCAGCCCGATGAGCTCGAGGTCGAAGCCGTTCTTGGTGCCGTCGGCGTCCATGGAGTTGAGCAGGATCTCGCCGACGCCGAGCTCCTCGCCGCGCGCGGCCCACTCGACGGCGTCGATGCCGGTGCCTCGGCGGCCGCCGTGGGTGGTCACCTCGAAGCCGGACGCGGTGGGCTCGCCGCCCTCGGGCACGCGGCGCGCGTCGACCGACAGGACGATGCACTGGGCGCCGAACCGGCGGGAAGCCTCGTGGAGGAACTCCGGCCGGGCGATCGCGGCGGTGTTGATGCTCACCTTGTCCGCGCCGGTGCGCAGGAGCCGGTTGACGTCGTCGTTGCTGCGGACACCGCCCCCGACGGTGAGCGGGATGAACACCTGCTCGGCGGTGCGGCGGACCACGTCGTAGGTGGTCTCGCGGTCGCCGGAGGACGCCGTGACGTCGAGGAACGTCAGTTCGTCGGCTCCCTCGGCGTCGTAGCGCCGGGCCAGCTCGACGGGGTCGCCGGCGTCGCGGAGGCCGGCGAAGTTGACGCCCTTGACGACCCGGCCCGCGTCGACGTCGAGACAGGGGATCACCCGCACCGCGACAGACATGCCCACCAGCGTAGTCAAGGCCGTTCTAAGCTCGGCCAATGGCACGGGCGGGGCGGCGACCAGGGCAGACGGAGACGCGCGAGAAGATCCTCGACGCGGCCCGGCACCGGTTCGCCGAGCTGGGGTACGACGGCGCGACGGTCCGCGGGATCGCCGCCGACGCGGGCGTGAACGCGGCCTTGCTGCACCACTTCTTCGGCAGCAAGCAGGCCCTGTTCGCGGCGGCGATGAACCTGCCGGTGAACCCGGCGTCGCTGGTCCCCGCGATCTTGGCCGGGCCCCGCGCGGGCCTGGGCGAACGGCTGGTGCGCGCGTTCCTCGCGGTCTGGGCCACGCCCGAGGGGCGGACGCCGTTCGTCGCGATGCTGCGCGCCGCGGCGACGAACGAGCAGGTCGCGCTGATGATGCGCCAGTTCATCGAACGCACGGTGCTGGCCGAGGTGGCGCGCGCCCTGGACGTGCCGAGGATCCGGGTCGCGGGGATCGCGGCGCAGATGATGGGGACCGCGCTGCTGCGCTACGTGATCAAGCTCCCCCCGCTGGCCGAGGCGGACGACGAGGAGATCGTGGCCCTGCTGGCCCCGGTGGCGCAGTACTACCTCGAAGGCCGCGAAACCGTCGGCGGCCCGCCGTAAGCTGGAATTCGGGGGCTGCTCGACGCGGCGTGGTCACTTCGCGGCCACCCGATTCGCCTGGTTCGCGGCGCGTGCGCGTGGCCGGCTCAAGGCCCTGGCGGTACTCGGGCGTGCCGGCCGGAGGGCGCGACCGCGCGGTTCTGGCGTCGTGAATGACCCATTCACCTCATCCGACGCCAGGAATGAGTCATTCAAGACGTCCGCCGCCGCGCCCTGCCGCGCCACCCCGGCTTCGCCGGCCCCGGCGGGGCCGGGCGGGCGGTTCGACGACCGTCATCCCGCGGTAGATCGGTCGCAGAAAGCGCGATCTTCGTGGGGATTCTCATTGTCGCGCAGTTGTCCTTTACCCGAACCGGTGATTCTTTACCCAGGACGGGCGACCGGATAACCAGCCATTCGAATCACCCACCAGGGGTCAAGTCTGCACCGATGGCGGTATCCCCAGGATCGGCGCCACGTACGTTTACCGCATGCCGCGCCCCCATTCCGCGCTTGTCGTCCTGCTCGCCGCCGCCCTGGTCACCCCCGTTTTCCCGGCCGCCGCGAGCGTCACCGACGTCGGCGGGACGGGGGCCGTGTGCGACCGCCAGCCCGCCTTGAACACCGAAGCCCCACCCGGTGCCGTCGTCATCGATCCGGCCGTCGAGGGCGACCTCAGCGTCCGGACGCAGGCCGCGCCGCCCGGGACCACCTTCTGGCTGCCGCCCGGCACGCACCGGCTGGCCGCGGACGGCTTCGGGCAGGTCATCCCCAAGGACGGCGACGTCTACCTCGGCGCTCCCGGCGCCGTGCTCGACGGCCGCGGGCTCAACCGGGCCGCCTTCACCCAGCAGGCCAAGGACGTCGTCATCCGCGGCCTCACCATCGAGCACTTCGTCGCCCCGCAGGACCAGGGCGTGGTCAACCACGACTCCGGCGAGCACTGGGTGCTCGAACACAACACCATCCAGGGCAACGGGGGCGCCGCGCTGATGGCCGGCGACCGGCAGGAAGTGCGGGCGAACTGCCTGCGCGACAACGGGCAGTACGGGATGAACGCCTACCGTCCCGACAACGCGATCACCGGGCTGCTCGTCGAAGGCAACGAAATCACGGGCAACAACGTCGACGACTGGGAAACGCGCAATCCCGGCTGCGGGTGCAGCGGGGGAATCAAGTTCTGGGCCGTGAACGGCGCCGACATCCGGGGAAACTGGGTACACCACAACCGCGGCGCCGGCCTGTGGGCCGACACGAACGACAACGATTTCCTGATCGAAGACAACGTCATCGAGGACAACGACGCCGAAGCGATCTTCTACGAAATCAGCTACAACCTCGTCATCCGCCACAACGCCATCCGCCGCAACAACGTGGTGGCCGGCAGCAGGCGCGCGGCCCGCGGCGACAACTTCCCGACGGCGGCGGTGTACCTCTCCGAGTCCGGCGGCGACCCCCGGGTGCCGGCCCGCACCGACATCATCGACATCTACGGCAACGACTTCGACGACAACTGGTCCGCCATCACGCTGTGGGAGAACGCGGACCGCTTCTGCAACAGCCCGGCGAACACGTCCACCTCGAGCTGCACCAAGCTCGTCACCGACCGGACGAGGTGCGCGGCGCCGGCCATCGAGTCCCGGCCGCTCTACGACGACTGCCGCTGGCGGACCCAGCGGGTCGAGATCCACTCGAACACCTTCCGCTTCGACCCCGCCCGGCCCGGCTGCGCCGGCCTGTGCGGCCGGATGGCGGTGCTGTCCAACTACGGCACCTACCCGGCCTGGTCCCCGTACCGGGGCACCCTGGTGCAGGAGGCGATCACCCACGACCAGGACAACTACTTCTACAGCAACGACTACGTCGGCCCGTGGACGTTCGTCGCCGGCGACACCTCCCGCACCCTCGGCCCGGCGCAGTGGCAGAACGAGCCGTGGAACCAGGACGACTGCGCGTCCTTCGACGGCGTGACCCCGCAGTGTTGACGGAACTCACCCGAAGAACTTTTCCCCCGCGTGCATCACCCCGGCCCGCCCGCGCGTCCAAGGGAGGACGGAAGGGACGCGTGTGCGCTTTGAAGAGTTCGTGGCGGAGCGGCTGGACGGGCTGCTGCGCTACGCCACCGTCCTGACGAACGACCCGCACCTGGCCCAGGACATCGTCCAGGACGTGCTGCTGCGCGCGCAGCAGCGCTGGGCCGGCATCGACGCCCCGCCGGCCTACGTCCGGCGGATGATCACCAACGAGTACCTCTCCTGGCGCCGGCGGGCGGTGCGGCGGATGGTGCCGAGCAGCCACGACGTCCTCGACGCGCTCGGCCCGCCGGAAGCCGACCCGGCGGCCGCCTACGACGAGCGGGACGCCATGCTCGGCCTCCTGGAAACGCTGCCCCGCAAGCAGCGCGCGGCGATCGTCCTGCGCTACTACGAGAACTACTCCGACGCCGAAATCGCCACCGTCCTGCGCTGCGGCACCTCCACCGTGCGCAGCCAGATCTCCCGCGCCCTCGCGACCCTCCGCCAGGCCCCGCACGCCACGACCCTCACCGGAGCCCCCGAATGACCCGCAGCGAGCACGAGACCGAGACGCTGATCCGGGACAGCCTCGACCGCCTCGCCGCCCGCGCCCCGGACGGCGAGGCGGTCCGCGACGCGCTGGCCAGAGCCGGTCGCAAGCCCCGGCCCGCGGCCCGGCTCGCGCTGGTGGCCGCCGCGGTGGTCGTGCTGGTGGCGGGGGTCATCGCGGGCACGCGGGCGTTCACGACGGCCGACCTGGACCCGGCGGCGGGCCGGCCGGTGCTCGGCTACAGCCCGGCCTGGCTGCCCGGCGGCTTCACCGAGCAGTACCGCGAGGGCGGGCCGGGCATCGCGCCGCAGGTCCGGCGGTGGTTCGCGGGCCCGGCCGAGATCGCGCTGTCGGCATACTCCACCGCCGACCCCGAGTGGTCGCAGACGGCGCTGCGGATCGCGTCGATCCGCGACCAGATCCTGGTGCACGGCCGGGTCGCCATGGTCACCGGCGACACCGGCGGCGCCGCGCTGCTCACCTGGCTGGCCGACGACGACCACGTGCTCACCGTGCGGGTCGGCGGGGTGCCGGACGCCCGCGCGGTCGCCCAGCGGATCGCCGAAGACGTCGTCCCCGAGGCGGTCGGCGTCCGCGGCGAACTGCGGTTCGGCACCCTCCCCGCGGGCCTGGCCGAACGGTCGGCGGCGGTCAAGGGCACCGGCCCGGCCGACGCGAGCACCGAGCTGACCGCCGCCGATCCCGCGCGGCCGTCGGTTCCCGCGGTCCGCGTCACGGCGAGCGCGGGCTCCCCCGGCGTGAACGGCGCCGCCGCCGTCACCGTGCGCGGCGGCCAGGGGTTCTTCGTGGCCCCGAGGAACGGCGAGCAGGCGATGGTCGCGGTCCGGCTGCCGTCGGGACGCTGGCTGACGGTGGCGGGTCCGCGGCCGGAGGCCGAGCTGGTCGCCGTCGCGGACGGCGTCCAGCTCGACCCCGCACCCGACTACCGGTGGCTCGGGCGGGCTACCAGCTGACCATCGGGAACCAGATGATCCCGAGCCGGCCGAGCACGCGGACGTCCCAGTAGAGCAGCGTGAACGTGCCACCGACGAGCAGCGCCGCGCCGGTCACCGTGGCGATCCGGGCGGGTTTCGCGGCGAGCCAGCGCTGCACGCGCCCGCCCGTGGCGTGCGTCAGGACGAGGAACAGCACGCCCATGAGCACGATGTTGCCGAGTGACTGCAGGGCGAACGCGGCCGCGCCGTAGAAGACATCGTGCTGTTCGGCGGCGCTGCGGAACATGATCCGGAACAGCGGGTAGGGCCGGCCGATGAGGAACCCGCCGATGAGCGCGCCCATCAGGACCAGCGGCGCCGCGGGGTGCCGGGCGACGAACCCGGCGAACGGGTTCCGGAGGATGCCGAGCGCGATCAGGCCCATGACCAGGAAGACGAGGCCGACGACGCCGAACGCGACCATGGACTGGATGCTGCGCGGGCTGAGGCCGGACGTCTGTGCGGTGGAGAACTGCGGCATCCGCGTGCCGACCAGGGCGACGATGACGCCGTAGACGATGGACACGGCGAGCATGCCCGCGGCGATCCAGCCCAGCGGCTTGAGCGTTGCGGCGAAGCGCGGCTTCTCCCCGGCCTGGCCGCCGACCAGCGGGGCGACCGCGCCGAACGCGGCGATGTTGCAGGCGGTGAAGGACCCCGCGAGGCCGGAGACGAACGCGAAGAGCGTCCCGGCGAGGACACCGCTGATCGGCGTGGCTTTCGCGTCGTGGCCGAGCAGCCCGTTCGCGACGCTGTCGCCGATGACGGAGTCGACGAACGGCGCGGACCACAGCGCGGTCAGCGCGAAGCCGGCGAGGACCGCGACGACGGCGATCGCGGCCCGGCGCGTGGGATACGGCCCCGCGCCGAAGAACTGTGCTTGCGGATGAACCGGTACCTGCTGTGTGACGGCCATCGACATGTCCCTCCGAGTCAGGGAAACCCCAGCTCGCAAAGCGTTTCAGACACGGGGGTTGAAACGCTTCCGCCGGTCGTGTGGGGTTCGCGCGGCGATCGGACTAGGTATTTCGGCCCTCTTGACGCCGGAACTCACCGGGCACAGAATTAAACACATGACTAATTCTGCCCTCGAGGTCACCGGCCTGCGGGTCCGGCGCGGTGGCCGGCCGGTGGTGCGGGACGTGAGCTTCGCGGTGCCGCGCGGCGCGGTCACCGGGCTGCTCGGCCCCAGCGGCTGCGGCAAGACCACGCTGATGCGGGCGATCGTCGGCGTGCAGATCGTCGAGGGCGGCACCGTCACCGTCCTGGGCCTGCCCGCCGGCAGCCCGCCGCTGCGGCGCCGGATCGGGTACGCCACCCAGAACCCGGCGATCTACGCCGACCTCACCGTGCGGGAAGCCCTGCGGTACTTCGCCGCGGTGCTGCGCGCGCCGGCGTCCGATGTGGACAGAGTGCTCGCCGGCGTGGGCCTGGAAGACCACGCCGGCAAGCTCGTCGGGTCGCTGTCGGGCGGGCAGCACAACCGCGCGAACCTCGCCGTCGCCCTGCTCGGGAAGCCGGAGCTGCTGGTGCTCGACGAACCGACCGTCGGGCTCGACCCGCTGCTGCGCGACGAGCTCTGGGCGCTGTTCCGCCGGCTCGCCGACGGCGGCGCCACGCTGCTGGTGTCCAGCCACGTCATGGACGAAGCCGCGCGCTGCGACCGCCTCCTGCTCATGCGCGAAGGCACCCTCCTGGCCGACGACGCGCCGCTCGCCCTGCGCGAGCGCACCGGCACCGCCGACCTCGAGCAGGCCTTCCTTCACCTGGTGCGGGCCGCCTCGTGAACCCCGCGTTGACGCTCGCGACCACGCGGCGCATCCTCACCCAGCTGCGGCACGACCCGCGCACCGTCGTGATGCTGGTCCTGGTGCCGACGCTGCTGATGATCCTGCTGCGGTACGTGTTCAACTCGGCGCTGGTGTTCAGCCACGTCGCGCCCGCGCTGCTCGGCGTGTTCCCGTTCCTGATCATGTTCCTCATCGCGTCGATCACGACGCTGCGGGAGCGGACCACGGCCACCCTCGAACGCCTGATGACGCTGCCCATCGGCCGGCTGGACCTGCTCTTCGGCTACGCGCTGGCGTTCGGCTCGATCGCCGTCGTCCAGGTGGCGCTCGCGGCGGGCGTCTCGCTGTGGTGGCTCGGCCTCGACCTCGCGGGGTCGGTCGTGCTGCTGCTGGTGATCGCCGTCCTGGACGCGCTGCTGGGCATGGCGCTCGGGCTGTTCGTCAGCGCGTTCGCCCGCACCGAGTTCCAGGCCATCCAGTTCATGCCGGTGTTCGTGCTGCCGCAGATCCTGCTGTGCGGGCTGTTCGTGCCGCGCGAGGACATGGGCTGGCTGCTGCGGTGGCTTTCCGACGTCATGCCGCTGTCGTACGCGGTCGAGGCACTGTCCCGCGTCACGGCGTCGTCGGCGGTGGACGCGGTGATCCTGCGGAACCTGCTGGTCGTGGCCTGCTGCGCGCTGCTGGCGCTGGTGCTCGGCGCGGCGACGCTGCGGCGCCGGACGCCGTGACTACCGTGGTCGTATGGCATCCGAAACGGACCGGCTCGCGGCCGAGCGCTACGTCCTGCTGACCACGTTCCGCCGTGACGGGCGCGCGGTGCCGACCCCGATCTGGGTGGCGGGCGACGACGGCGAGCTGGTGTTCTGGTCGGAACGCAAGGCCGGGAAGGTCAAGCGCATCCGCAACAGCGGGCGCGTCGAGGTCCAGGCGTGCGACCTGCGCGGGCAGAAGACGCACGGCGCGGTCGTCTCCGGGCAGGCCCGGCTGCTGGACCTCGCGGAGACCGAGCGGGTCCGTCGGGTGATCGGCCGCAAGTACGGCATCGTCGGGCGCGTCACGATGTTCTTCTCGAAGCTGCGCGGCCCGGCCGACCGGACGGTCGGGATCGCCGTCAAGCTCGACGGCTGAAGCTGCGGAACCCGCGTCTCAGGTAGTTCGGCAGCGCGTTCGGGTGATCGAGGGTCGAGGTGTGCAGCCAGACGCGGCGTGCGCCGGGCAGCGCCCACGCGTCGGCCACGACGAGGGTGAGCGCGTAGCCGCCGAGCCCCTTGCCGACGAACTCCGGCAGCAGGCCGAAGGTGGTGATCTCGACGTCACCGCCGGCCTGCGGCTCGATGTCGGCTGCGCCCGCGACGTCGCCGCGGTACTCGACGAGCCGGTACTGCCGGTGCGGTGCGGCGAGCCAGCTTTCCCACTCTTCGTCCGTCCTGGACACACTCGGCCACCGGTAGGGCGTGCCGATCCGGACGTGCAGATCGCGGATCACCGGCCCCGCCCCGACGGGTTCGAGCGCGACGCCGTCGACGACCGGCGCGGGGTTGAGTTGTTCGGCGGCGGTCATTTCGAGCTCGGTGACGATCTCCTCCACTGCGGCAACCTACGGGTCCCGGGGTCCGCTGTCAGCCCCTTATCGGGTCCGGGCTCGCCGCGCGCAGTGCCGCGGCCATGGCGGCCGAGTCGTGGTCCGGGCCGCAGCCTTCGACGAGCACCAGGTCACCCGGGATGTGGTCGGCGCGCAACCGCAGGATCTCCCGGTAGGCGGGCGAGTCGTACCACTCGTGTGCCGCGGCGAGGCTCGGGAACTCGATGATCACGAGCCCGCCGGGCCATTCGCCCTCCATGACCTCCACCGGTGAGCCGTGGACGACGAACTTGCCGCCGAAGGGGTCGAGCGTCGCCTGGATCCGCTCCAGGTACCGGAAGACGTCCTCGGGCAGCACGGCGGGCGGGCGCAGGTGGGCGAGTCCGTAGGCGGTCATGGCGATCCTTTCGTCGTCGTGAAAGGAATCCTGACGCCTCTCGCGCACCGCGTCGATTACGCCGGAGGTAATGCCGGCGCCGTGCGGGTCGCCTCGTCGGCCGGCACCCGCCGCTCCGGGTGCGGCGCTCGACTAGACCTTCGCGACGGCGGCGAGGGCCTCGGGCAGCGTGAACGCCCCCGCGTAGAGCGCCTTGCCGACGATCGAGCCCTCGACGCCGTCCGACGCCAGGCCGGCCAGCGCGACGAGGTCGTCCACACTGGACACCCCGCCGGAGGCGATCACCGGCGCGTCGGTGCGGGCCACGACGTCGCGCAGCAGGTCGAGGTTCGGGCCGCGCAGGGTGCCGTCCTTGCTCACGTCCGTCACGACGTAGCGGGACGCGCCGTCGCGGTCCAGACGCTCCAAGACCTCCCACAGGTCACCGCCGTCGGACGTCCAGCCGCGGGCCGAGAGGCGGTGGCCGGCCTCGGTGATCCGCACGTCGAGGCCGATCGCGACGCGGTCGCCGTACTCGCCGATCACCCGCGCCGTCCACTCGGGATCCTCGAGCGCGGCGGTGCCGAGGTTGACCCGGCGGGCGCCGGTGGCCAGTGCGGCCTTCAGCGACGCGTCGTCGCGGATGCCGCCGGAGAGCTCGACCTGCACGTCGAGGCGGCCGACGACGTCGGCGAGCAGCTCGCGGTTGCTGCCCTTGCCGAAGGCGGCGTCGAGGTCGACCAGGTGGATCCACTCGGCGCCGTCGCGCTCCCAGGCGAGCGCCGCTTCGAGCGGGCTGCCATAGGAGGTCTCGGTGCCGGCCTCGCCCTGGACGAGTCGCACGGCCTGGCCATCGGCCACATCAACGGCGGGAAGCAGCGTGAAAGTCACGCCGGTAACTCTAGGGCGGAGACCCGCGTCACCCGGTCAGAGGGTCGCGAGCCAGTTCTTCAGCAGCCGCGCGCCGGCGTCGCCGGACTTCTCCGGGTGGAACTGGGTGGCCCAGAGCGGCCCGTTCTCGACCGCCGCGACGAAGTCCTCGCCGTGGTTGGCCCAGGTGACCTTGGGGTCCTGGCCGATCCCCGATTCCAGCTCCCACTTGCGCGCCGCGTAGGAGTGGACGAAGTAGAACCGCTCGTCCGGGTCGAGGCCGGCGAAGAGCTGCGTGTCCGCGGGCGCGCGCACGGTGTTCCAGCCCATGTGCGGCAGGACGTCGGCGTTCAGCCGGTCGACGACACCGGGCCACTCCCCCGTGCCCTCGGTCTCCTCGCCGTGCTCGACGCCGCGGGAGAAGAGGATCTGCATGCCGACGCAGATGCCGAGCACGGGACGGCCGCCGGCGAGGCGCTTGCCGATGATCCGGTGGCCCTTGACCTCCAGCAGCCCCGCCATGCACGCCGAGTACGCGCCGACGCCGGGCACGACCAGGCCGTCGGCCTCGATCGCGGCATGCGGGTCGGCGGTGACCTCGACGTCGGCACCGGCGCGCGCCACGGCGCGTTCGGCGGAGCGGAGGTTGCCGGAACCGTAGTCGAGGATCACCACACGAGACACGCCACCCAGCGTAGCCGTCGCCCTCGGCGCGGTTCGACCGAATAGACGTCCGTCACGGCGCCGGCGATCCTGCGACGGAGGAGTCGTCGGTCGGAACAATCTTGGAGAAGGACGTTTGAGCCTCCCGGCCACCGGGTACTAGGTGACTCGATCGTGTGGGCTGACCCCGGCACGACCGGACGCCAGGGAGGCGAAGAGATGTCCGAGGACGATCTGCTGTCCCAGATGCTGCATGCCTGGCGTGAAGACATCGAAAGCGTGCCGTTCCCGCAGTTCGGCGAGCTGCTGATCCCCCGCCAGCAGATCCGGCCGCGGTGTTCGCCGTCCGCGTCTGCTGCCCGCGTGACGAACGCCATGCGGAGGACAGACGCCTGACTGTGGTTTCCTGCGGGGGCCGCATCGACGCGTCCCCCGGGAGCCCCCATGAGCAGCCGCACCCCTGACCCGCACGACTTCCTCGACCTCGACGCCGGGCTCGCCGAGGAGGAGCGCGCGATCCGCGACGCCGTGCGCGCGTACGCGAAGGACAACCTGCTCGACCACGTCGCGGACTGGTACGAATCGGGCGTGCTGCCGGCCGCCGAGCTGGCCAAGGGCTTCGGGTCGCTGGGGCTGCTGGGCATGCACCTGGAGGGGTACGGCTGCGCCGGCACGAGCGCGGTCGCGTACGGCATCGCGTGCCGTGAGCTCGAAGCCGTCGACTCGGGACTGCGGAGCTTCGTCTCGGTGCAGGGTTCGCTGGCGATGTACGCGATCCACAAGTGGGGCAGCGAGGAGCAGCGGCAGGAGTGGCTGCCGCGGATGGCCACCGGCGACGCGCTGGGCTGCTTCGGGCTGACCGAGCCGGACGCGGGCAGCGACCCGGGCGCGATGCGGACGCGGGCGGTGCGCGACGGGTCCGACTGGGTGCTCTCGGGCACGAAGATGTGGATCACCAACGGAACGGTCGCCGACGTCGCGGTCGTCTGGGCCCAGACCGACGACGGGATCCGCGGGTTCGTCGTCCCGACGTCGACGCCGGGGTTCACGGCCAACGAGGTCAAGCACAAGCTGTCCCTGCGGGCGTCACTGACGGCGGAGCTGGTCCTGGACGGCGTCCGGCTGCCTTCGTCGGCGGCGTTTCCCGAGGTCCGCGGCTTGCGCGGGCCCCTGTCGTGCCTGAACGAAGCCCGCTACGGAATCTTGTTCGGCGTCGTCGGAGCGGCCCGCGCTTGTTACGAGGCGGCGCTGGAGTACACGCTGTCGCGGTCGCAGTTCGGCAAGCCGCTGGCCGGCTTCCAGCTGACCCAGCGCAAGCTGGCCGACCTGCTGGTGGAGGTCAACCGGGCGGGACTGGTGGCGCTGCAGATCGGCCGCCTCAAGGACGCCGGGACGCTGCACCACAACCACGTGAGCTTCGGCAAGATGGCGAACGTCCGCTCGGCCTTGGACGCGGCGCGCTCGGCGCGAACGATGCTGGGCGCGAACGGGATTTCGCTGGAGTACCCGGTGATGCGGCACATGGCGAACCTCGAGACGGTGCTGACGTACGAGGGCACGGAGGAGATGCACGCGCTGTCGCTGGGCCAGGCGGTGACGGGGCTGGCGGCGTTCCGCTGATCCGTTTTTGTCGGTGGTGGTCTCTAGTGTGCGGGGCGTGGACTTTTCTTCGTTCGAGACGGTGCTCGAGCTACGGCGCTACACGCTGCACCCGGGTCGGCGTGACGAGCTGATTTCGTTGTTCGAGCGCGAGTTCGTCGAGCCTCAGGAGGCTTCGGGGGCGCACCTGTTCGGGCTGTTCCGGGTGCCTTCATCGCCGGACCAGTTCGTGTGGCTGCGGGGTTTCCGGTCTCTCGCCGCCCGCGCGGACGCCCTTTCCGAGTTCTACTCCGGCCCGGTCTGGAAGGCCCATCGCGACGCGGCGAACGCGACGATGGTGGATTCGGACGACGTGCACCTGCTGCGTCCGGTCCGTCGCGGGCTGGCTTCTCCTCCGCCGGGCTCGGGGGTGTACGTCTCCTTCGAGGCGTCGCCGTCGGCCTTCGCGGTGTTCGAGACGGAGCCGTCGCCGAACAACTTCCCCCAGCTGCCGGTCCACACGGACGGGCCGGTGTCGGTGTGGTTCAGTCGTTCGCCTTCGGATTCCTCCGAGGAGCTGTTGCCGACGTCCCGTTCAGTGCTCCGATGAGAGCAGTTCGATAAGCCCGGCGGGGTACAGGATCTTGCTGCCGTTGCGGAAGTCCTGGAGGTCGACCCAGCGGGCGGTGGCGGGATCGTCGAGGATCTTCATCTCTTCTTTGGCGTACAGAGAGGCGTCGACGAACTCGGCTTCGTAGAGGAAGGCGATCTCGTGCCCGGGGTTGCCACGGTAGGCGTAGACGTTCTCAAGAACCCCGAGCCGCTCTTTGACGACGATCTCGGCATCGAGCTCTTCACGGAACTCGCGCACGAGGGCGTCCTCGCTGCGCTCACCGAACTCGACCCCACCCCCGAGCGGCCGGTAGTAGGTCTCACCCTTGACGTCATCGCGCCCTTCGAAGACCAGGATCTGTTCGCGCCGCCGGATCAGGCCGAGCGCGATCGGCCGAATAGTGGACCCCATGGAGGTCACGCTATCGGTCCGCGGTTCCCTCAGGACACCCCAAGCGAGCCCACCCACCCCGGCGGCCAGCAGAACTCCGGCGGCAAGCCACGCCCACAGCGGCCCGAACACCCCGGCCACGGCCACCACGACGATCCCCACAGCGGGCACCACCCAGGGCGAAACCCCCATCACCACCTCGCCCGGACTTGTCGACTAGGCCTGAATGCTGGCCTAACATGGTCGAATCCTGGAGGGCGGGGTGAGGCGGATGCGGTCTCTGCGTTTCGTCCGCCGCCTCGCGCAGCTGACGGTCAACCCGCCGCCGACATTCCCCGGACATCGCAAGCGCCGGAACGCGAGGACGTGTCCGCAGTGCGGCAACCCGGTCCGCCCGGAAGGACGTCGCGAGTGGTGCCCGGTCTGCGACGAGTATGTCGACGAGATGCGTGGCTAGGCCGTCGTGGCGACCCCCTCACCTCCGGCCGCAGCACTCGACCTCGCCGGGCGGATAGGTCGGTACTTCAGCATCGTGAGCATGGTGCCGGCGATCTTCCTGACCGCATGGACGACGGCCCTGGTCACCAGCGACGCGTGGAAAACGGCACCGGACTTGCAGCTGATGGTGCGGCGGCTGGGCGGTATCAACCTTGCGGGAGCGGCATGGCTGCTCCTGACGACCACCATCTTCGCGTTGTTCCTCCACCCGCTGCAGCTCGGTATGACGCGGCTCCTCGAGGGTTACTGGGGAAGTTCCAGGTTCTCACAGTTCGTCCTTCGGCGAAGGATCACACACCACCGCAAGCGGCGGGCGAAACTGGCCGAACGCCATGCGGAACTCGAAAAGGCGCGCAATCGTTTTCTGCTGGAACAATTGGTGGCCAAATACGAAGCCGCGCTGGCGAACGGCGCGAAGCACAGGGGCGACCCGCGTGACTGGGACCAGGTCCGGCAGGACGCAGCTTTGTCCGGGCGCTTGGCGAGTGACCAGGCACATCCCGTCAGCGGCCTGCACGCCGCTTCCGCCGCCGCGGACATCGCGTTCGCACGTTACCCGGAAGCGGCCCGAGTCATGCCGACGCGACTCGGGAACGCCCTTCGCTCGGCCGAAGATTCGATCGGCAAACAGTACGGACTCGACGCGATCCTGACCGCGCCACACATCGCGCTGATCGCCCCCGCCGAACACGTGAACTACCTCCAGGACGCCCGGCAGCAACTGGACACGACGGTCCGCCTGTGCGTTGTGGCGCTGGTCGCCGCCGTCGAGGGTGTCAGCTGTCTCCTAACCGACGGGTGGTGGCTGCTCGTCGCACTCGGGCCGTATTGCCTGGCGGGCATCGCTTACCGTGCTTCGGTGGCCGCTGCCGACTACTACATGGCCATCGCGGGAACGGTTCTCGACCTCAATCGCTTCAGGCTCTATGAAAATATGCACGTGAAGCTGCCGAGAAACACCGTGGAAGAACGCTGGAACAACGAGAAGCTCATGAGGCTGATGGACCAGGACCTGAAGGTCAGCATCCGCTACAAACACCCCGAGCCCGGTACTACTCCACCTACTGCCCCAGGAAATCCTTGATCGACAGCCTCAACGACCCAGCATCCAGTCCATGAGCCAGATCATGGTCCGCGATCTCCCCATAAGTCCGCACCTCCACATCCCGCCGCACCCCCAACGACTTCAGCCGATGCGGCAAATCCGACAGCGCTTCCGAAACCCAGTAAGCCGAAGTCCCCGCCAAGTAAGGCTCGACGAGAACCACGGAAGGCGAAGCCGAAAGCACAGCCGACCGCAACCCGGCCGCATCGAAAGGCCGGACAGTCGACGCGTACAAAACCGTCACATCAAGTCCCGCACACGCCCGCAGCACCCGATCCAGCACGGGCCCCACCGCCACCACAACCCCCGACGAACCAAACCGCAGCCGGGTGAACCCGACCCCGAGATGAGGCGAAGCATTGGCCTGAGCCGAAAGCCGCAGGTAAACCCGCCCATCCCCGGGAATCGACTCCAACAGCAACCGACGAGCCTCGGAAGCGTGACCGGGAACGTGCACCGTCCACCCCGGCAGCGAATCGATCAAAGCCACGTCACCCGGCGACTGGTGCGTCCGCCCCTCGGCCGACATGTCGTACGAAGCCCCGTACGACACCAGGACCCCGCCCACCTCCTGGTGCGAGAAGTCCAGCTTGATCTGCTCGAACGCGCGCTCCACCAGGAACGACGGGAACGTGTGCACGATCGGCCGCAGCCCCGCCAGGGCCAGGCCCGCGCCCGCGCTGACCAGCAGCTGCTCGCGGATCCCCACGTTGATCACCCGGTCCGGGTGCCGCCGGGCCGCGCCGGCCAGCTGGGCCGCCGAAATGTCGGCCAGCACCACCGCCACGTCCGGGTCCGCGTCCAGGATCTCCTCCGTGACACGCAAAAACGTCTCTCTCACGACACTCAACCCTTCGGTTCGACGACGGCGACCACGGCCAGCGGCCGGCCGGGATGCGGGGCAGTGAACGCCGAGTACAGCGCCGAATGGTCGCGGCCGGACACCGTGCGCGTCTCCCAGCCCTCCACCTCGAAGCGGCGCGCGATGCCTCCCGGCCAGCCGCGCGTCGACGACCGGTTGTCGATCACCACCGTCGTCAGGTTTTCCAGGCCGGACCGCGCCGCGACGACGATCGCCTCGTGGTTCGACCCCTCGTCCAGCTCGGCGTCGCCGATGAGCGTCACGACTTTCGACGTCAGCCCGCGGGCGCGCAGGCCCAGCGCCGTGCCGAACGCGATCGGCAGGCCGTGGCCCAGGGAACCGCTCGAAATCTCGACGCCAGGGACGCGCCGGCGGTCGGGGTGGTGACCGAGGCGCGACAGCGCGTTGGACCACGTCGGCAACTCCGCCTCGTCGAGAAAGCCCTTCACCGTCAGCACGGCGTAATACGCCATCGGACCGTGTCCTTTGGACAGCAAGAAGCGGTCGCGGTCCGGCGAACGGAAGTTCGACGGCGTAACGTCGAGCACGCGGTCGTAGAGCACCCACAGCACGTCCACAGTGGACTCCGCGGCGGCGTGGTGCTTGTCGTCGCCGGTCATCAGCGAGATCAGTCGCGGGAGCTCGGCGTAGCCCGGTTCGGTCGCAGTGGTCATGCTCCGACGATGCAACCTCGACTAAACTCGAAGTCAAGGATAGCCTGAGCTGGTGACAAGGCTCGCTGAACATCTCAGCATCGGACAGGTGGCGGACCGCAGCGGGGTGCCGCACACGGCACTGCGGTTCTACGAGGAGAAAGGGCTGATCAGCTCGGAGCGGTCGGCGGGCAACCAGCGCCGCTACCCGCGGTCGGTGCTGCGGCGGATCGCGTTCATCCGCGCGGCGCAACGGGTCGGCCTCTCCCTGGAGGACATCAGCGCGGCGCTGACCTCGCTGCCCGCCGACCACGCGCCGACGAAGGCCGACTGGGCGCGGTTGTCGCGCGACTGGCAACACGAGCTCGACGCGCGGATCGACGCCCTGCAACGGCTTCGCGACCGGCTCACCGGCTGCGTCGGCTGCGGGTGCCTGTCGCTGCGCAGCTGCGCGCTCTACAACAACGATGACGCGCTGGCGCGCTTCGGGCCGGGAGCGAGCAAACTGCGTCCGGCGGTCGAAGGCGGTATTTAATCGCTTGCCCGTCGCGGGATCCTGGGGAAGCAATGAACGAAAAAGAAACAATCCGCATTTCGAAGCGGCTGGCGCTGCACCTGCGTCACGATCCCGCCGCCGCCGGCCTCACCCTCTCCCCCGACGGCTGGGTCGACGTCGGCACCCTGCTGCGGGCATTGAAGATCACCCGCGAACAGCTCGACGAAGTCGTCGAGACGAACAACAAGCGCCGGTTCGCCTTCGACGAGACCGGCACGCGCATCCGCGCGAGCCAGGGCCACAGCGTTTCGGTCGACCTCGGCCTCGCGGACGCGGCGCCGCCGGACGTGCTCTACCACGGCACGGTGGCGAAGTTCCTTGACGCGATCTTCCGCGATGGGCTGCGCCCGATGAAGCGCCACGCGGTTCACCTCTCGCCGACGCTCGACACGGCCCGGACGGTCGGCGCCCGCCGCGGCAAGCCGGTGCTCCTCCGGGTCGACGCCGCGAGAATGGCTGCGGCCGGTCACGCGTTCCAAGTGAGCGCGAACGGCGTGTGGCTGACGGCCTCGGTGCCCCCGGAGTACCTCCACCGCATCGGCTGACGCGCGAGCCAGCGGCCGGCTCACGTACCCAGCCGGTCGGCTCACGCACCCGGACGGTCGACTCACGAGCCTGGACAGTCGGCTCGCGTACTTGGGTGGACGACACGCGTGCTCGAAGCCGGTTCTCGCCTGATCGAGCGCGTATCTCGCGTGATCAGAGACGGAACTCGCGTGACTAGGGAGGCATCTCGCGTGACTGGGGAGGCATCTCGCGTGACTGGGGAGGCATCTCGCGTGATTGGAGGGGCATCACTCGTGATCAGGCGGTCGACACGGGGGTGGTGAGGCGGCGGCGGGGGCGGCCCAGGAGGCGGCGGCCCACGTCCAGCAGTTCCGTGCGCAGCTCGTCGTCGCTCAGGCGGGCCAGGTCCGGGGAACCGCCGGCCATCGCGATGCCCGTCAGCGTCACCATCGCGTTGACCCGCGCCGCCGGGGTCGGGTCCGGGCCCGACAGGATGCCCAGCAGCGCCTGGCCGAAGCCCTCCATGCCGCCGTGCGCCGACTTCTCGATCGCCCGCACCAGGCCCGGGTCGCTGGAGAACAGCGCCACCAGCGCGCGGTGCCGGATCACCAGGTCGACGAACCCCTCCAGCAGCAGATCGACCTGCGCGCCGCGGCGCTTCTGCGCGGCGGCGCGGAGCACCAGCTCGTCCAGGTCGCGCACCCCGGGCTCGGCCACCGCCTCGGTGATCTCCGCCTTCGTCTTGAAGTGGTAGTAGACCGCCGCCTTCGTCACGCCGAGCGCGTCCGCGATCATCTGCAGCGACGTGCCTTCGACCCCGTGTTCGGTGAACAGCCGCAACGCGGTCTGCAGCAGTCGGGTCCGGGTGTCCCCGTCCGGGCCGGCGGTCATTCTTCCTCCTCAGCGAGCCGTCGGAGCGTACGTCACTCCCTGTCGATCGGCAAACCGTCCACTAGCCGATCGGCTGGGATAAACCTTGCTGTTCGGCAAGTCACATACTTGCCGATCGGCTTGGAGGTCTCCTTGCCGATCGGCTAGCTTGGGTTAGAACCAGATCGAGTGAACCGACCCCGTTCGGGGGAAACGGAGCTGACGCGTGGCGACCTTCCTGTACCGGCTCGGCCGGTTGTCCTTCCGACGGCGGGCGCTGGTCGCCGTCGTCTGGGCGGCCGTCCTCGTGGCGCTCGGGCTGGGCGCCCTCACGCTGTCCGGCCAGCTGTCGAACTCGGTGACGATCCCCGGCACCGAGTCGCAGCGGGCGATCGACCAGCTGACCGCGAAGTTCCCGCAGGCCAACGCCGGGGGCGCCACCGCGCGCGTCGTCATCGAGACGCCGGCGGGGACCACCATCGCCGACGCGAAGGGCAAGGCCGCCGTCGAGTCCCTGGTCGGCCGGCTGAAGACGGCACCGAAGGTCGCCGCCGTCGTGGACCCGTTCCAGGCGCAGTCGATCTCGCCCGACAAGCGCGTCGCCCTCGCCCAGGTCAGCTACGGCGCGAAGGCGTACGAGCTCACCGACGGTGACCGCCAGGCGCTGCTCGACGCGGCCGACGCCACCCGCGACGCCGGTTTCACCGTCGAGTTCGGCGGCGACGCCGTGCAGGGCATCCCCGAAACCGGCGCGACCGAGGGACTGGGTGTCGCGGTCGCGGCCGTCGTGTTGATCATCACCTTCGGCTCGCTGATCGCCGCCGGGATCCCGCTGCTGACCGCGCTGATCGGCGTCGGCACCGGGATGGGCGGCATCTTCCTCGCCTCCGGCTTCCTGGAGCTGAACTCGAACACACCGATCCTGGCGCTGATGATCGGGCTGGCCGTCGGCATCGACTACGCGCTGTTCATCGTCTCGCGCTACCGGCACGAACTCGGCCTCGGCCGCGACCCCGAAGAGGCCGCTGGTCGCGCCACCGGCACCGCCGGCTCGGCCGTCGTCTTCGCCGGGCTCACGGTGATCATCGCCCTGGCCGGCCTGACCGTCATCGGCATCCCGTTCCTCGGCCAGATGGGCGTGGCCGCCGCGGTGACCGTGGCGGTCGCCGTCGTCATCGCCCTGACGCTGCTGCCCGCGATCCTCGGCTTCGCCGGCCCCCGGGTCGCCGGCGAACGGATCCGCCTGCGCCGCAAGCCGGTCGAGACGACGCACGGCGAGCGCTGGGCGCGGTTCGTCGCCCGCCACCGGTGGCCGGTGCTGCTCGTCGCGGTGGCCGGGATGGCCGTGGTTGCGCTGCCCGCCCTCGGCATGCAGCTCGGCCTGCCCAACGACGCCACCGCCGCGCCGGAGTCCACGCAGCACAAGGCGTACGAGATCGCCAGCCGCAGCTTCGGCGAGGGTTCCAACGGGCCGCTGCTGGTCGTCGTCGACACCGGCGCGAGCACCGACCGGCAGGCCGCGCTCGGCCAGGCCGCGGCCGACATCCAGAAGCTGCCCGACGTCGCCGCCGTCACCCCGCCGAAGGTCAACCAGACGGGCGACACGGCATTGCTCACGGTGATCCCGAAGAGCGGGCCGAGCAGCACTCAGACCGAAGACCTGGTGTCCGCGATCCGCGCCGAATCCGGCGTGCTGGAGAACGCGACCGGCGCGAAGCTGGCCGTCACCGGGCAGACCGCCGCGAACATCGACGTCTCGGAAAAGCTGTCCGACGCGATGCTGCCCTACCTCGCGCTGATCGTCGGCCTGGCGTTCGTGCTGCTGATGCTGGTGTTCCGCTCGGTCGTGGTGCCGCTGAAGGCGACGATCGGCTTCCTCGGCTCGGTCGCGGCGACGTTCGGCGCGGTGGTCGCGGTGTTCCAGTGGGGCTGGCTGACCGATCTGCTCGGCGTCGAGTCGACCGGGCCGATCATGAGCATGCTGCCGATCCTGCTGATCGGCGTGCTGTTCGGGCTGGCGATGGACTACCAGGTGTTCCTGGTGACGCGGATGCGCGAGGAGCACGTCCACGGCGCGGAGCCGCAGGAGGCGATGGTCACCGGCTTCCGCCACGGCGCGCGGGTGGTCGTCGCGGCGGCGCTGATCATGATCAGCGTGTTCGCCGGGTTCGTGCTGGCCGAGTCGACGCTGATCCAGTCGATCGGCTTCGCGCTGGCGTTCGGAGTGCTGGTGGACGCGTTCGTGGTCCGCATGACGCTGGTGCCGGCGGTGATGTCCCTGCTCGGCCGCGGCGCGTGGTGGCTGCCGAAGTGGCTCGACCGCATCCTGCCCGACGTCGACGTCGAGGGCGAGAAGCTCACGAAGCACCTCGACTCGGCGCCGGACGACGACGAGCGCGAACTGGTCGGCGCGAGCCGCTAGGTGAGGTCCGTGAAGGCCTCCTTACCGGCCATGAGAGCCGGTAAGGAGGCCTTCACGGCTTTACGGGGTCAGCTCATGAACCAGAAGATCGCGCCGCCGATGGCGAGCAGGGCCGCCACGCCCAGTACTCCCGCCATGAACTTCGCCGTCTTCCAGGTCGAGTACACGCCGCCCACCAGGAAACCGCCCAGGGCGAGCAACAGGACTCCGACTACTTCCTTGCTCACAGAACGCCCTTCGTGGAGGGGATGCCGCCCGCGCGGGGGTCCGACTCGGTCGCCGCGCGCAGGGCACGGGCCACCGCCTTGTACTCCGCCTCCGCGATGTGGTGCGGGTCGCGGCCGTGGATCACCCGGACGTGCAGCGCGATCTGCGCGTGGAACGACAGTGAGTCGAACACGTGCCGCGTCAGGACGAACGGGTAGTTGTTGCCGATCGTGAAGGTGGTGAACTGCTCCGGCTCGCCCACGTGCACGCAGTACGGGCGCCCCGACACGTCGATCGCCGCGTGGGCCAGGGTCTCGTCCATCGGGATCCACGCGTCGCCGAAGCGGCGGATGCCGCTCTTGTCGCCCAGGGCCTGGCGGATCGCCTGGCCCAGCACGATCGCCGTGTCCTCCACCGTGTGGTGCGCGTCGATGTGGGTGTCGCCGGTCGCCTCGACCTTGAGGTCCAGGGAGCCGTGGACGCCGAACGCCGTCAGCATGTGGTCGTAGAACGGCACGCCGGTCGAGATTTCGACCTCGCCCGTGCCGTCGAGGTCCAGCTGCACGAAGATCGAGGACTCCTTGGTGGTCCGCTCGACCTTGCCGATCCGGGTCATCGGGAAACTTCCTTACTCGCCTCGAGGAACGCGTCGTTCTCTTCCGGGGTGCCGATGCTCACGCGCAGGTGCCCCGCGATGCCGGGATCGCGGATCAGCACGCCCTTGTCCAAATAGGACTGCCAGGCCGCGTGCGGGTCGCTGAACCGTCCGAAGAGGACGAAGTTCGAATCGCTCGGCACCGGGTCGTAACCCAAGCCCGCCAACGCTTCCACGACGCGGTCGCGTTCCGCCGCCAGCTTGTGCACACTGGCCAGCGTGGCGTCCGCGTGGCGCAGCGCCGCCCGCGCGGCCGCCTGGGTCAGCCGCGAAAGGTGGTACGGCAGCCGCACCAGCTGCAGCGCGTCGACGACCGCCGGGGCCGCCGCCAGGTAGCCCAGCCTCCCGCCCGCGAAGGCGAACGCCTTGCTCATCGTGCGCGACACGATCAGCCGCGCCGGGTAGTCGGCCAGCAGCCCGACCGCGCTGGGCTGCGGCGAAAACTCCGCGTACGCCTCGTCGACCACCACGATCCCGGTGGCCGCGTCCAGGATCGCACGCAGCTCGGAAAGGGGGATCGAACCACCGGTCGGGTTGTTCGGGCTGGTGACGAACACGATGTCCGGACGCCGTTCCGCGATGACCGACGCCGCCGCGGCCGTGTCGAGCGTGAAGTCGGCGCGGCGCGGCGCCGGGATCCACTCGGTGCGCGTGCCGGAGGAGATGATCGGGTGCATCGAGTACGACGGCTCGAACCCGAGCGCGCTGCGCCCGGGACCGCCGAACGCCTGCAGGATCTGCTGCAGCACCTCGTTGGACCCGTTGGCGGCCCAGACGTTCGCCTCCGACAGCACCACCCGCGTCGACACGCTCAGGTAGTCGGCCAGGTCCTGCCGCAGCGCCACCGCGTCGCGGTCCGGGTAGCGGTGCAGCTCGGCGGCTTCCGCGCGGACCGCCTCCGCGACGTCCGCGACCAGCTCGGGCGGCGGCGGGTACGGGTTTTCGTTGGTGTTGAGCCGGACGGGGACGTCCAGCTGCGGCGCGCCGTACGGGGTCTTGCCGCGCAGGTCGTCGCGCAGCGGCAGCGCGTCCAGGGTGACTTCTTCGCCGATCGTCATCGGACCGAACCTCCGAAGCGCGCGGCGACGGCCTCGCCGTGCGCGGGCAGGTCCTCGGCGTTGGCCAGCGCGACGACGCGGCCGGCGACCTCGCGCAGCGCCTCCTCGGAGTAGTCCACGACGTGGATGCCCTTGAGGAAGCTCTGCACGGACAGGCCCGAGGAGTGGCGGGCGAACCCGCCGGTGGGCAGCACGTGGTTGGACCCGGCGCAGTAGTCGCCGAGCGACACCGGGGCGTACGCGCCGACGAAGATCGCGCCCGCGTTGCGGACCCGGGCGGCGACCTCCCGCGCGTCCGCCGTCTGGATCTCCAGGTGTTCGGCGGCGTAGGCGTCGACGACGCGCAGGCCGTCGTCCACTGTGGACACCAGGATGACGCCGGACTGCTTGCCGCCCAGCGCTTCGGCGACGCGCTCGGCGTGCTTCGTCGCCGCGACGCGGTGCACCAGTTCCTTGTCGACGGCGTCGGCCAGCTCGACCGACGTCGTCACCAGCACGCTGGCGGCCAGGGGGTCGTGCTCGGCCTGGCTGACCAGGTCGGCGGCGACGTGCACCGGGTCGGCCGTCTCGTCGGCGAGGATCGCGATCTCGGTCGGGCCGGCTTCGGAGTCGATCCCGATCAGGCCGCGCAGCATCCGCTTCGCCGCGGTCAGGTAGATGTTGCCCGGCCCGGTGACGACGTCGACCGGGGCGAGCTCGGCGCCGTCGGTGTCCGTGCCGCCGTACGCCAGCAGCGCGACGGCCTGCGCGCCGCCGGCCGCCCACACCTCGTCGACGCCGAGGAGCTCGGCCGCGGCGAGGATGGTCGGGTGCGGCAGGCCGCCGAACGCGGCCTGCGGCGGCGAGCAGACGACCAGCGAACCGACGCCGGCGATCTGCGCCGGGACGACGTTCATCACCACGGTCGAGGGGTACACGGCCAGCCCGCCCGGGGCGTAGAGGCCGACGCGCTCGACCGGCACCCACTTCTCGGTGACCGTGCCGCCGTCGACGACGGTCGTCGTGACGTCGGTGCGGCGCTGCTCGGCGTGCACCTTGCGGGCGCGGGTGATCGACTCCTCCAGCGCGGCGCGCACCTGCGGGTCGAGCTGCGCGAGTGCTTCGGACAGCTTCGCCCGCGGCACGCGCACCGCGTCCGGACGGACCTTGTCGAACTTCTCGGTGTACTCGAGGACGGCTTCGACACCGCGGTCACGGACCGCCTCGACCACCGGGCGCACGTGATGCAGCGCCGCGTCCACGTCGTATTCGGCACGCGGCAGCGTGGCGCGCAGTTCGGCGGCGGTCGGGACCTGCCCGCGCAGGTCGGTGCGGTTCAACATGCCCTCAAGGGTACGAGGTCACACTGGGACACTCGTCGGCGATACTCCCCGGTGACGGCGGATCCCAGCATGCAGGAGGCAACGGTGACGCGAATCGCGTTGTGCCAGGTCAACTCGGGTGACGACCCGGAGGCGAACCTGAAGCTGATTCGCTCCGGGGTGGAGGCCGCGGTGGCGGACGGCGCGCGGATCGTCGTGTTCCCCGAAGCGGCGATGGCCCGCTTCGGGCGCCCGCTGGAGCCGGTGGCCGAGGAGCTGGACGGGCCCTGGGCGACGGCGGTCGCTTCGGTGGCCGCGGAGCACGACGTGGTGGTCGTCGCCGGGATGTTCACCCCGGCGGACGAGGGCCGCGTGCGCAACACCCTGCTGGTCACCGGCGGCGGGCAGCACCGCGGCTACGACAAGATCCACCTCTACGACGCGTTCGGCTTCGCCGAGTCCGACACGGTCGCGCCGGGCACGGCCCCGGTGACCTTCGAGTTCGAGGGCGTCGTCTACGGCGTCGCGACGTGCTACGACGTGCGGTTCCCGGAGCTGTTCCGGGCCCTGGCCGACGACGGCGCCGACGTCGTGCTGCTGCCGGCATCCTGGGGCGCCGGCGAGGGCAAGCGCGAGCAGTGGGAGGTGCTGGTGCGCGCGCGGGCGCTGGACTCGGGCTGCTGGGTGCTGGCCTGCGGCCAGGCCGACCCGGCGGCGACGGGCCTCACGGTGAACCCGAAGGCGCCGACGGGCATCGGGTACTCGCTGGCCGCCGACGGCTTCGGCCGAGTGCACGCCGCCGCGGGGGCGGGGCCGGAGACGCTCCTGGTGGACGTCGACCCGGCGCTGCCGGCCCAGGCCCGCACGGCAACCGGAGCCCTGGCCAACCGCCGCCTCTAGCCGCACTTTCACGTGAAAGTGCGGCTTTGCGTTTCAAAGTCGAGCTTTCCCTAGGAAAGATGCGTCTGGGGCCCCCTCGGACGCATCTTTCCTGGAGAAAGTGGCGCCTTAGCGGAGCAGGCCTTCGCGGATCGCGACCCGGACGAAGCCCGCGCGGCGGCGTTCGCCCGTCTTGTCGCGGATCCGGTCGAGGTACGACCGGACCGTCCGGACGCTGATGTTGAGGATCTCCGCCACGTCGACGTCGCGCTCCCCCGCCGCCACCAGTCGGAGCACCTGCTTCTCGCGCTCCGACAGCACGATCTTCGGGCCCGCGTGCCGCTCTTCGCTGTCCTGGATGATCATCCCGGCCAGCGTCGGCGAGACGTACGCGTTGTCGTCGGCGATCGTGCGGATCGCGCGCAGGAGCTCGTCGCCGTCGACGTCCTTCGACAGGAAACCCTTCGCGCCCGCCTGCATCGCCCCGAGCACCTCCGGCTGTTCCGCGTGCGCGGACACCACCAGCACCTTGTGCCCCATCTGCCCCACTTCCAGGACCGCGGCCGCGTCCTGGACGCCCCGGAGCTTCAGGTCGAGGACCACGACGCTGCCCGCCGGCTGGTCCTGGACCGCGAACCGGGCCACCGAGTCGGCGACCGCGCCGAGCTCGATGTCCGGCGCCTCGGTGAGCACGCGGGTGAGCGCGTACCGGTAGAGCGGGTGGTCCTCGATGACCCCGACGTGGATCCGCCGGGGCGCCTTGGCCGCCGCCTGCTCGTCGTCGCTCATTTGCGGCCGCCGCGCCGCGGGCCGGAGCCGCCGATCAGGCCCCGCCGGATGGCTTCCTTGACCAGGCCCGGCCGGCGGCGTTCGCCGGTCTTGTCGCGGATGCGGTCCAGGTAGCCCCGCACGGTCCGGACGCCGATGCCGAGGATCAGCGCGATGTCGACGTCGCGCTCCCCCGCCGCCACCAGCCGCAGCACCTGTTCCTCGCGCGGCGACAGCTCGACGTCGGCCGAGACCGCCGGCCGGTCCGCGTTGTCCTTCATGATCATCCCGGCGACCACCGCGGAGACGTACGCCCCGCCGCCGGCCACCGTCTTGATCGCGATCAGCAACTCGTCCGCGTCGACGTCCTTGGAGAGGAAGCCGCGCGCTCCCGCGGCGATCGCCCCCAGCACGACTTCGGGCTCCGCCTGCGCGGAGACCACGAGCACGTGGTGCCCGAGTTCGCAGACCTCCAGGACCGCCGCCGCCCCGGCGACGCCCGGGAGGCCGAGGTCCAGCAGCACCACGCTGCCCGGTGGCTGCCGGTGGACGTGGAACCGCGCCACCGAGTCGACCACCGCCCCGAGCTCGATGAATTCGGCTTCGGCCAGCACCCGCTCCACCGACACGCGGTACAGCGGGTGGTCCTCGATGACCGCGACCCGGACCCGGCCCCGGTCCAGATCGTCGTCGGCCGAGCGCTCTTCTGTCATGTGCACGACTTTCACCCCGTTCCACCCGACGGGGCCGGCCGTCCGGCCGTGGCCGGGTCCAGCGCGGGGCCCATCGGCACCAATGCCAGCAAACTACCTGTGACCGGTGATTTCGCCACGCTTCCGTAGCCGAGCGAGGCCAATGCCTGCGCGTTCACCACCGGGTACTTCCGGCCCGTATCGGTCACCAGGTACGTGGTGGCCGAGCCGGATTCGACGACGACGGCTCCCCCCGACGGAGGTACCCACACCTCGTCCGCCACCCGTGCTTCGGTTCTCGTGGTGACCTGGATTGCTTTGGCGCCAGGGGAAAGCGGAAATTCGGCCGAAACGAGCAACCGGCTGCCCTGGATGCACAACGCGACGGAGTTGCCGGTGATCGGTGCCTTGCCCGGGATGCGGTCGGGGAACGCCGCGGGGTCGGCACCGCCGGCGCGGGGCGCGGCGACCTTCGGCGCGGCGGCGACGTCGGCCGCGCGGACGTCGACCGGCTTCGGCGTCCCCTCATACGCGGCGGCGTTGGCCTCGGTGGTGACCAGAAGGCTCGCCTCGGTCTGCCCGACCGGCTCGAGCCCGTCCCGGCGCACAAGGTAGTACGACGTCGCGGAGCCGGGCGCGGCCATCGCGTCCACGACGGCGAGGACCTCGCCGACCCGGGTGTCGCGGCCGCCCACCGTGGGGCCGCGGTCACCGGCGCCGTCGACCGGCAGCGCGGTCAGGTCCCGCCCGGCCGGGACGGTGTCGATCCACCGCGCGGACACCGCGATCGTCGGGTAGCTGTCGAACTGCAGCGCGGTCGCGGCCTCGTCGGAGAGCTTGTAGCGGCGGCCGCCGGTGAGCAGGAACCGGTCGTCCCCGGGCAGCCGCACGATCACGCCCTGGTCGCGCGGCAGCTCGACGCCGGACGCGGGCGCGGCGAGCAGGACGGCGGTGCGCGGCTCGGCCGACGCGGGCGCGTCCTGGGTCGTGCGGCTGCAGGTCGTCCACGGCGTCGTGACGAGCGCGCCGGCGGCGGGCACCGAGTCGGGCGCGCCCGGGATGCCGATCGGGGTGCCGCGGCCGGCCTTGCCGAGGTTTTCCGAGGAGACGGACACGGTCGCGTCACCGGCGCCGCCGGCCAGCAGCCGCGCGGAGGCGTAGTTGAGGACCGGGTGCAGGACGCCGTCGGCACCGAGCACGAACCGGGCGCCGGTGCCCTCCTCGACGATCACCTTGCCGCCGGCCAGCCAGTCTTTGCCGCCGGACGGGCTGAGCAGGCCGATGATCCCGAAGACGGCGGTGACGAGCAGCGCGGCCACGAGTCCCAGCACGGTGCCGAGCACGAGCCGGCGGCTGGGCGAGACGGGGTGGTTGGCGTCGGCCGCGACGAGGGCGGAAACGAGCCTGCGGCGGAGGAACTGGTACGCCTGGATCTGGTCCCGCTGCGTCCACACGCGCTGTGCCCCCGGCTGTGTGCGTCTTCCTCCCGAGTGCCCGATGCTAGGGGCGCGCCCGCGGGGGCGGCGAGGGTAATTTTTACGCCCACGCGCTATCCGGGTAAGCAGTAGCGTCGCAGACCCGGGGAAAGGGGAGCCCGTGTCCGTCGAAACCGCCGGCGCCGTGCGCCCGGCACCGCCGCGGCCCGCGTCCACGCCGCTGCCCTGGCTGCTGCCGATCCGGCCGCTGCAGGCCGCGCTGTGGGAAGTGGCGGCGATCGCCGTCCTGCTCGCGTGGATGGTCGACACCGTCTCTCAGCCGGTGCGGATCGGGGTCAGCGTGGCGGCCGGGCTCGTGGTGCTGCTGACATCCGCGCGCTTCGCCGGGCGGCACCTGGCGGGCTGGGCCCTGACCTGGACGGCGTTCCGGCTGCGGCGGCACGACACGCGCCGCGACAGCCCCGACCCGCTGCTGAGCGTGGCCGGGACGGTGAAGGTGCGCCAGCACGTCGACCGCGCGGGCAACCGCTTCGGCGTCGCCGAGGTCGACGGCGGGTGGAGCGCGCTGGTGCGGCTGACGCAGGGTCCGTCGGCGCCGGGCCCGCTGGTGGAGGCGGTGCGCTCGGCCTACCGGCGGACCGACGTCCCCCTCGCGTCGGCGCAGCTGCTGACGTGGGCGATCCCCCGCGGCGACCAGGTGCTGCGGGTCCGCTGGCTGGCGGTCCGCTACCGGCCGGACCTCGCGCCGATCGCGGCACTGGCCCGGGGCGGCGGCGACCTCGGGGCGTTGCGGAGCACGGCGTCGGCGGCGCTGAGCCTGATGGGCGCGCTGGCCGAAGCCGGGTACCAGAGCACGGTGCTGGAGGCCGGGGAACTGGCGAAGGAGCTTCGGGTCGCGTTGGGCGTCCAGGGGCCCGCGTCCACCCCGCCGGACCGCTGGAAGTCGTGGACGTGGGGCGACGCGGCCCAGATGTGCTTCCGCCCGCGGTCGGCCCGGACGGTGGATTTCGCGGTGCCGGGAGCGGCTTTCACGGCGACGTCGTACACGCTGACGCGGACCGCGGGTGGGCGGGAGAAGGCCGAGGTGACGGTGCGGGTGGGGGCTCGGCCGGGTGCTCCGGTGCCGGCCCCGGGTGGGGCGGTTCCGCTGCACGGGCGGCACGGTGCCGCGGTGCGGCAGACCCTCCCCCTCGCCTTGGACAGCTGAGGTCCGTGAATGTCGCATTGAGGGACTTGAAGTCCCTCAATGCGACATTCACGGACTTGGGGAAAGCTCAGCCACGGACGGCTTCGTAAACCCCCGCGATCATGCCGACGAAAGGCACCAGCGAAAGCAGCACCAGGAACTCCGAGACGTCCAAAAGCCTCGACCAGTAAGGCGAACGCAGCCCGCGCGCGACCCGCGTCGCGTACACCAGGCACACCACCGCCGCCGACACGACCGCGCAGCCCGCCGCGAACACCACCGTCCGGTTGCCCGACGCCACCAGCCACACCCCGGCGCACACCAGGGAAAGCACGCCGAAGCCGATCAGGACCAGGCGCTGGACGCGGCCCGCGTACGACCGGGACCGCAGGATCCACGCCACACCGAGCAGCGCCGCCAGGCCGGCTTCCCACGGCCCGCCCGTGGAAAGCACGACCGAAGCGGCCAGCACCACCAGGCCCAGGCCCACCAGCAACCCGGTCAGCACGGCCTGCGCCCGGGACGTCCGGCCGATCATCTCCGTGCCCAGCGACGGCTGTTCGTCCGCGCGGAACGCCTCCATGTCGTCCGGCACCCGGGGCAGCGGCAGCCGGGCCAGGCGCAGCGACAGCATCGGGGCCACCGCCGCCAGCGCCGTGCACAACACCGCCACCACCGACGCCGCCGACAGGGAAGAGACGCCGGCCAGCAGCACCACGCCCGTCGTCACCGCGCCGAAGCCCGCCGCGCTCGTGATCGCCACGAACCACGGCAGGCGGTCGGCCACCGAAACCGCCGCCAGCACGCCGTACACCGTCACCGCCGCCAGTCCCGCCGCCAGTGGTCCCGCCGACAGCGAGAACAGCGGATGCGGTGCCAGGATGGACATCCCGGCCAGCAGCGCGACGCCGACGCCGGCCACCGCTCCGGCCGCGCCCGCCTCGGCGTCGCCGTACGCGCGGCTCAGCGCGCCGCCGCCCAGGAGCAGCACCAGGGCCAGCAGCCCCGTCCCGATCGGCGCCAGGACGCTGCCGGACGCCGCCGCCTGCACCAGCAGCCCGCCGGCCAGCAGCAGCACCACCGCGGCCACCAGACCGGACCGCCGCGCGACCGACGGCCCCCACCCACCGGAGGAATCGGCGACGCTGGCGATCGAATCGACGACGTCGTCGAACAGCAACGGACCCCGCGGGCGTTCCCGCGGGGTCAGGTGGAGCACTTCGCCGTCCCGGATCTGGGCGGCCGCGACGCTCAGGCCCAAGGCCAGGGGCGCGCCGCCGAGCCGGGAGAGCACCCAGCCCGGATGCTCGGCCGACGCCTGCCCGGACGCTCCGGCCAGCCGCACCAGCTGCGGCACCAGCTCGGCGAACGTCGACTGCTGCGGCAGCGCGACGTCCACCCGGGCCCTCGGCGTGACCACCGTGACCCGCCGCGTCGTGCCTGTCAGAGAAGCGGTGCTCATGCCGCCTCCGCGGGAGGAAATACGTCGGCGGTCATCCGACGTTCTTCGCGGCCGAGATCACCGGGGCGAACTTCGCGTTCGACGCCTCCGCGAGCTTCGAGAGCCCCGCGTTCACCGCCTCGAGGACGATCTCCGAGAGGTTGCGGGCGTCGTACTCGCGGATCGCGCGGGGGTCGATGTCGATCGAGGTGAAGCGCCCGTCGCCGCGGAGGGTGACGGTGACCTCGTTCTGCCGCGAGTGCGCCTTGACCTCCATCGCCTCGACCGTGCGCTGGATCCGCTGGACCTCTTCGGTCTGCTTGCGCACCTGCGCGAGCAGTTCGTCCATGTCCGGCACCGCGTACGGATCGGTCACTGTTGCATCCCTTCGTGCTGGCGGACGCGGACACTGCCCACGAACCGCTGGAAACCGGGTGAAAGCCGCCGCGCGGTCGCGGGCGCGGCCGTGCAGGCGAGCTCGAGCACCAGCCGGTCCGCCGGCACCGCGCCGGGAACCGTCAGGTGCACCTGGGTCTGGATCAGCTCTTCGCCTTCGCCGGTGCGCAGGCGCAGCAGCTGCATGACGCCGGGCGCGGCCGGGGCGCCGACGTCGCGGCGGCTCAGCACTTCGAGCCCGGCCAGCGTCAGCGAAAGGCGTTCGACGGCTTCGGTGGCGATGGCGTCGATCGACGCCTCGTCCGGCCGCTGCTGGACGCTGACCGTGATGTTCGGCACGAACTCGCCCGGCGAAGCGTCGTGCACGGCGACGAACACCGCACCCGAGTCACCCGGGGCGACGGCCGTCCAGCCGTCCGGGATGACGAAGTCCAGGGGAAGGGTCATCACAGCCCCACGGAGGAAACGGCGTCGTCCCAAGCGGATCCGACGGCGTCCGCGGCATCGTGGGCCGCGGTCCCGACGTAGTCCGCGGCCGCGCCGCCGTACTCGGTGATGGTGTGGCCGAGCTTCGGCAGGTCGATGTCGATCTTCGCACCGACCCCGGCGCCGAGGCCGAGCGCGGCGCCCGCCTTGAAGTTGACCTTGAGGTGCCCGGCGTCGTAGACGGCCTGGGCGTCGAGCTGCGCGCCGATGCCGTACTGCAGCGTGCCGTTCGCGCCGACACCGATCCCGGCGACGTCCGCGGCGACCTCGCCCTCGATCTTCCCGCCGGCGAAGACGTTCGCGTGCGCGCCCACGCCGTGCGCACCGATCGTGCCGGACGCGCTCGCCTCGCCGCCGGCGAACACCGTGCCCTTGGCGTGCGCGTCGGCGACGCCCCAGTGACCCTTGGTTTCGAGCTCTTCCTTCACCGCGGCCAGCTCGGTGTGCCCGGACGCGCCGACGTCCCAGCCCTTCGACGTGATCTTCCCGTCGTACTCCGGGGTCAGCCCGTCCTGCTCGTGCTTGAACTTGTAGTAGGTGATCTCCGTGTTGTTGCCGAGCTTGTCCTTGAGCCCCTCGGGCTTCGGCTGCCCGAACGGCGTGTCCGCCTTCTTCGGCGCGCGGGTGCCCTCCAGGCCGTCCCAGGTGAGCTTCTTCCAGCCCGAGTTCTTGAACCACGACGGCGCGTCCCGCGGCCGCTTGCGCCCGTCGAGCGGGCTGCCGTTGAGCCAGCCCAGCGGGCCGGCGGTCTTCTTGCCCAGCTTGTGCTCCAGCCGCTGGGTGCCGGCGGGCGGGAACAGCTCGGCGAGCGCTTCGGAAAACTCGTCGACGACCTGGCGGGCGGCCTGGACGCTCTGTTCGCCGAGCTGCCGGGCGGCCTGGATGAACGCGCCGACCGAGCCGGAGTTCACCGCGCGCGCCTGCGCGGTCAGCTGCTGGGCGTACTGGTCGAACTGCGCGAGGACCGAGTCGACCGCGGCCTTCGCCGACTGCACGAGCTGGGCGGCCGTCGAGAGCCGCTTCGCCTGGTCGTCGAGCTTCGTGGCGGCGTCCGTCAGCTCCTCGCCCAGTTTCCCGGCGGCGGTCGCGAACGCCGTGTAGGCGTCGCCGTCCCAGTCCGCGTGCAGGGTCTTCGCGGACTCGTCGATTTCGCGGGCCTTGCCCGAGACCGTCGAGGCCTGGGTGGCGACCCGCTGCGACGCGGCGCTGAGCGCACCGGGGTCACCGGTGACCCGTCTCCGGCACTCGACCAGGACCTGCCGGTAGCCGGACAGCACGGAGCTGACCACCCCCGACGCGTCGACGACCCCCGAGCCCCACATGGGCTAGTTCCCGGCCGCGTCGTAGCCGACGTGCTGGCTGAAGTGCTTGCCGTCGAAGTCCAGGTCGATGTCGAGGTCGAAGTCCCGGCCGCCCGGAGCCTCCACAGTGGACTCACCGGTGGTGAGGTCGGTGTGGATGATGACCTCGTTCGCGCCGCCGGTCGCACCTGAACCGCCGGCGACCGGGGCGGGCTGGGTGACCGGGGCCGGCTGTGTCGGCACCGTGGCGCCGTGCTGCGCGGGGTCCACGGCGATCCAGCTGTTCGACGGGTTCAGCGGCGTGCCGTTGCCGGTCACCGGGACCCCGCCGGTGGCACTGGAACCGCCGCCGGTGGCGAGCGCCGGCGGGGTGTAGTCGGTGAACGAAGGCTGCTGCGGGATCCCCTCACCGCCGGGGGTGGGATTTCCTGACGACGCTGCCTGCTGCCCGGCCGGGCTCGCCACCGGCGGCGGGGCCTGGGGCGCCGTCACCGGGGTGTTCCCGATCGACGGCGTCGTCGCGCCCGAGCTGCCGGAGTCGTGGTGGAAGAGCTTCTCGATCGCGCCGATCACCTGCGCGAGCTGGGTGACCTGCTGGGCGAGGTCACCTGCGCCGAGCGCCTTCAGCAGCGCGCCGATCGAGGTGATGAACGCCCGCAGCGACGCGCTCGTCGCGGTCGACAAAGCGACCGCCGCGCCGTAGGTCCACGGGTTCGACATCAGCGAGGCGACCGTCGGGTTCACCGCGGCCACCACCGAGCGGTAGGCCTGCTGCGCCGTCTTGATCAGCGTGCCGGACACGCCGAGCAGCTGAGCGCCCTTCTGCACGACGTCGATGATCGTCTCGAGCTGCTTCAGGGAGTCGCCGATCTTCTTCAGCGCCGACTCGCTCGCCGCGCCCGACCAGATCTTGCCGAGCTGGTCGGCGGCCTTGCTGAGCTCGGTGTACATGCTCAGGAACTGCTCGGCCTTCTTGATCAGGTCGGCCACGTGCTGCGCGATCTGCTCCGGCTGGCCGGTGACGATCTGCGGCAGGATGGTGATCGGCCCGCCCGAGGACGAGGTCGCGTCCATCGCGCTGGAGTTCGGGAAAGTCAGCATCGGACCTCACAAGGTTCTGTAGTGCCAGACAGGACGATCAGACGACGGAGGCGGGCCGGTAGACGCTGACCTTCGCCAGACCGCCGATGCGGGCGTCGAGGAGCCCGTGGTTGTAGAGGCGGCCGCCGTCGCCGGCGACGCCGATGACCGGCTGGCGGTCGGAGAACAGCAGCGGCTCGACGACCACGACGTCCCCGCTGTGCACGCCGCCGGGCACGTCGGAGAAGGTGCGCGCGGTGCCCGCGTAGACCTCGATGAGCCCGATGCGCGCCTGGTTGTCGGCGTCGCCGGCCAGCCAGTCGTTGAAGTCGGCGACGCCGTGGAAGCGCGTGTCCGTGATCGGGTGCTCCCCGAGCCGGCCGAGCCGCGCGTCCCCCAGGTAGCGCAGCACGTTCCCGACCGACGACGGCTCGCCGTGGGCGCCCGCGCTGTCGTTGATCGCGAGGGTGGCGAGCTCCGAGGCGTGCGAGCTCCCCCAGATGGACGACGTGGGCGCCGTGGAGCCGTCGTGCCCGCCGCCGTAGCCGGCGGCCGCGGCCCGGTCCGCCGCCTGGTAGGCGTCGGCACTGGCCTTGACCAGCCCGTTGACCTGCTGCAGCAGCTGCAGGAGCGTGCGGACGGCGGTGACCTGGCTGGAGTGCAGGGCGGCGTTCGCGGCGGCGACCGCGCTGCCGAAGCCCGCGAACGACATCGGCTGCACGACGAGCCGCTCGAGGTCGGCCACGGCGTTGATGCCGTGGGCGATGATTCCTCCGACGTTGCCGACGGACGAGCGCATCGCCTCGGGCTCAGCCCGGTACTCGCCGGCCATGGCTCTCCTTCCGCGGGTGGCTGCTCGGCAGAGCGTAAGTTCGGCCCCGGAAGCGGGCGGACGGCAAAAGTACCCACCGCGCCGTGTCGGCAAGTGGCCAAAATACCGGTGAGAGCCACCCCGATCTGCTGGAGCCTTACTCCATGAGCGAGCCTGCGAGTGAATCATCAAACACAGCGCCCTCGCGAATGCGTTCACCGAGCGCCAGCGAGGTGACGTTGTGAGCCTCTCGCCCGAGCGCCCGACCGAGATCGTGCTGCAGTCGCCGCCGATGCTCCCGAAGAGCTCGTCCGGCGGGATGGTGCAGCTGATGATGTTCCTGCCGATGATGCTCGGCATGGGCGCGATGTCGTTCGTCTACATCGGACGCGACGGCGGCGTGATGACCTACATCTTCGGTGCGCTCTTCATCTGCGCCATGGGCGGCATGGTCGTGATGTCCCTGGGCCGCGGGGGCATGGCGAAGAAGGCGCAGATCAACGACGAGCGCCGTGATTACCAGCGCTACCTCTCCGGCCTGCGCGCCCAGGTCCGGGACATCGCCGACGGCCAGCGCGCCGCGATGATCGCCGTCCAGCCCGACCCCGCCGACCTCTGGGCCTACGTCGAGACCGGGAAGCTGTGGGACCGGCGGCGCACCGACGGCCAGTTCGCGCAGGTGCGCGCGGGCACCGGGCCGCAGCGGCTGGCGACGCCGCTGAAGGCGCCGCAGACCGTGCCCCTGGAGGACCTGGACCCGGTGTCCTCCACCAGCCTCAAGTACTTCATCCGCACCTACTCGACGGTCGACGGCCTGCCGGTGGCCTTGTCGCTGCGGTCGTTCGCCGCGGTCACCGTGGCCGGGCGGCGCCCGGACGTGCTCGGCCTGGTGCGGTCGCTGCTGTGCCAGCTCGTCACCTTCCACTCCCCGGCGGACCTGCGGGTCGCGCTGTGCGTGCCGCCGGACCGGCAGCACGACTGGGAATGGGCGAAGTGGCTGCCGCACGCGACCGCGGCCGGCGCGACCGACGCCGTCGGCTCCCGGCGCCTGGCCGCCGACTCGGCGGCCGGCCTGGCCGAGCTGCTCGGCGCGGACCTCGGCGAACGCCCGGCGTTCAGCCGGCGCGCGGCGGCCGAGCTCGACCTGCCGCACCTGGTGGTCCTCGTCGACGGCGGCAACGCCCACGGCGAGCCCCGGCTGATCGGCGAAGACGGCCGGCTCGGCGTCACCGTGATCGAAATCGGGCAGGAACACCCGCGGACGTACTCGACCGAGCGGCTGCTGAGCCTGCACACCACGCCCGACTCGCTGGGCATGGTCGTCGGCGACGCCACCGAGCAGCGGCTCGGGTTCCTCGGCCGCCCGGACATCCTGGACCGCGGCGCCGCGGAGGCGCTGGCCCGCATGCTGACGCCGTTGCACACCCCGGCCGCCGTCGTCGGCGACAAGCCGATGTCGTCGACGTTCGGCCTGGCCGGCCTGCTCGGCATCGGCGATCCCCGCGACACCGACACCACCGTGACGTGGGCGCCGCGCGCGGCGCGCGACCGGCTGCGGATCCCGCTGGGCGTCAACCCGGAGGGCCGGCCGGTCGAGCTGGACCTCAAGGAGTCGGCCGAGGGCGGGATGGGCCCGCACGGCCTGGTCATCGGCGCGACCGGGTCCGGCAAGAGCGAGCTGCTGCGGACGCTGGTGACGGCGCTGGCGGTGATGCACTCGTCGGAGACGCTGAACCTCGCGCTGATCGACTTCAAGGGCGGCGCGACCTTCGCCGGGATGACCGATCTGCCGCACACCTGCGCCGTCATCACGAACCTCTCCGACGACCTCGCGCTGGTCGACCGCATGGCCGACGCGCTCAACGGCGAGCTGCTGCGGCGCCAGGAACTGCTGCACGCGGCCGGGAACTACGCGTCGGTGCGCGACTACGAGAAGGCGCGTGCGGACGGCGTCGCTCTCGACCCGTTGCCGTCGCTGCTGGTGATCATCGACGAGTTCAGCGAGCTGCTGTCCGCGCGGCCGGAGTTCATCGACCTGTTCGTCGCGATCGGCCGGCTCGGGCGCTCGCTGGGCATCCACCTGCTGCTGGCGTCGCAGCGGCTCGAAGAAGGCCGGCTGCGCGGGCTCGACTCGCACCTGTCGTACCGGATCGGCCTGCGGACGTTCTCGGCGTCGGAAAGCCGGACCGTGCTGGGGGTCGCCGACGCCTACCACCTGCCACCGGTGCCGGGGTCGGCGTACCTGAAGTCCGACACCGAAACGCTGATCCGGCTCAAGGCCGCGTACGTCTCCGGGGAGCTGCCGCCGCGCAGCACGGTGGTGCGCGAGGACGGGCAGGAGCTCGGCGTCCTGCCGTTTTCCCTGGCCCCGGTCGAGATTCCGGTGACGACCGAGATCTCGGAAGCCCCGGCCGCGCCGGACGGCACCGGCGAGACGATCATCCACGCGATGCTCTCGCGCCTGGAGGGCCGCGGGCCGGCCGCGCACCAGATCTGGCTGCCGCCGCTGAACGAGCCGCCGACGCTGGAGCAGCTGCTGCCGCCGCTGGGCGAGGACGCCGCGCGTGGCCTGTGCCCGCTCGGCTGGGGCGGCAACGGCAAGCTGACCATCCCGGTGGCGCTGGTGGACAAGCCGTTCGAACAGCGTCGCGACATGCTGTGGGCCGACTTCTCCGGCGCGGGCGGGCACGCGCTGATCGTCGGCGCCCCGCAGAGCGGCAAGTCGACGCTGATGAAGGACATCGCGGGCATGCTCGCGCTGACGCACACCCCGGCCGAGGTGCAGCTGTTCGTGCTCGACATGGGCGGTGGCGCGCTGGCGCCGATCGCGGGGCTGCCGCACACGTCCGGCTACGCCACCCGCCGCGACGCGCAACGCTGCCGCCGGGTCGTCGCCGAGCTGACGACGTTGCTCGAACAGCGCGAGGAGTTCTTCTCCGCCAACGGGATCGAGTCGATCACGACGTTCCGCCAGCGCCGCGCGGAGTTCACCGAGAGCACCGACGGGCGCGAATTCGGCGACGTGTTCCTGTTCGTGGACAACTGGACCACGATCCGGCAGGAGTACGAGCAGCTGGAGGAGCAGATCACCGGGCTGGCCGCGCGCGGGCTCGGGTTCGGCATCCACGTGATCGTCTCGCTCAACCAGTGGATCGGCGTCCGCGCCCAGCTGCGCGACGCGATCGGCACGCGCTTCGAGCTGCGCCTGGGCGACCCGATGGACTCTTCGATCGACCGCAAGGTCGCGGTGAACGTCCCCGCCGACCGGCCGGGGCGCGGCATCACGGCGGAGAAGCTGCACTTCCTCGCGGCACTCCCCCGCATCGACGGCGACCAGCGCCCGGAGACGGTCGGCGCCGGCGGTGTCGACCTGGTGCGCCGGGTTTCGGAGGCCTGGAAGGGACCGCGCGCGCCGCAGGTCCGGCTGCTGCCGCCCGAGGTACCCCTGGACGGGTTGCCCGCGGCCCCCGGCAAGCAGGTCACGCTGGGCATCGCGGAGTCGACGTTGCGGCCGGTGTACCTGGACTTCGCGGCGGACCCGCACTTCGTGGCCTTCGGCGACGTCGAGTCGGGCAAGTCTTCGCTGCTGCGTGCTTTGGCCCAGGGCATCACGTCGGCGTACACGCCGGACGAGGCGGCGATCATCGTCGCGGACTACCGCCGCGGCCTCCTCGGCGCGGTGTCCGAGCCGCACCTGCTGGGGTACGCGGGCGCGGAGGGCAAGCTGACGGAGCTGATCACCGAGTGCGCGACGGCGATGCGCAACCGGCTGCCGGGCCCGTCGGTGACCCCGGAGCAGCTGCGCAACCGCTCGTGGTGGCGCGGGCCGGAGCTGTTCGTGCTGGTGGACGACTACGAGCTGGTGGCGACAGTGGGCCGGAACCCGTTGCAGCCGCTGCTCGAGTTCTTGCCGCAGGCCCGGGACATCGGCTTGCACGTGATCATCGTGCGAGGATCCGGTGGCGCCGGGCGGGCGTTGTTCGAGCCGGTGCTGCAGCGGCTGCGGGAGCTGGGCTCGCCGGGTCTGATCATGTCGGGCACGAAGGACGAAGGCGCGCTGCTGGCGGACGTCAAGCCGTCCCCGCAGCCGCCGGGCCGGGGAACGCTGGTCTCGCGGCGGCACGGCACGGGGTTGGTCCAGGTGGCGTGGACCAAGCCGGCGGAGTCCTAGGGGCGCGCCAGGTCCCTCAGCTCGGCGACGAACGCGCGCACGGCCTCGCCGTCCGGTCCGGGGAACCGCGCCTCCACGGCCGGCAGCAGCGGACCCCGCAGCAGCGCCAGCACCTCGTCGCGCGCGGCCGGTGCGAGGTCGCCCAGGTCGATGGTGCGGAAGCCGTGCTTCGAGGCCAGCCGGAAGCTTTCCGCGACCGCCGGATCGGTGACAGCGCCCGCGAGGTGGTCGAGGACCCAGTGGTAGACGCCGCTGGAGGCGGTCCACCACCGCCCGTCCGGCAGCACGAGGTTTCCCGACACAGCTCGCCTTCCGCCGCGGCTCAGCTTGCGGGCGCGGTCATTTCGGTCGCGAAGCGGTAGTAGCAGACCGCCCGCTGCTTGCCGCCGGTCCAGCTGTTCGGCGTCATGACCTGGACGCGCGCACCCGGGATCGGGTGGGCGGCGGCGGTGCAGCGGTCCAGCGTTCGCTGGTAGGGCTCGTCGACGCCGGACATCGCCCCGTCGGCGAGCGGGAGCACCGCGAACGCCTCCGCGGTGTGGCCGCCGGTGCAGGACGTCAGCAGCACGTCGACCTCGCCGGTGCCGGTCGGGGACCAGAAGCACTGGCCCGCGGTGACGTCGAGCCCGTGCGCTTCGCCCGCGGGCAGCTGGTCGCCGGGCGCCGTCCTGGTGGGGGCCCGGAAGATGAGCACGCCGACGACCAGCAGGCCGAAGACGACCGCCGCGGCCGCGTAGCGGTTGACCGGCCGTCGGCGCCGTTCCTCGCGCATCAGCTCGTCGAACAGCTCAGGATCGTGGTGTGGTGCGGACATCGTTCCCCCTCGCCCGGCACTCTAGCCATCGGCTGGGTGAGCGAAGAAACCGGTTACCGTCGGCAAGTTACCGACTTCGGTAGGTTCCGAAAAACCTCCCACGGAACTTACTTTGTGCTCGTCGCCCGAATTCGGGTCGGACATCCGGATCACCTGGCCGAAGGGCATTTTCATGCGAATGTCGAGGGCTGTTGCCGCGGTCGGAGCGGCCGCCGCGGCGCTGAGCCTGGTCTCAGCGGGGGTTGCGGACGCCCAGCAGGACATCATCGGCGGGAGCACCGTCTCCTCCGCGCCGTGGGGCGCCCAGATCTACTGGAACAACGTCACCACCTACGGCGGGTTCGAGTGCTCGGGGACGATCATCGCCCCGCAGTGGGTGCTCACCGCGCAGCACTGCCTGAACTCGCCCGGCATGCACGTCAAGGTCGGCAACGTGACGCTCCAGCAGGGCACGAACGCCAACGTCGACCAGCAGAAGGCCTCGCCCAACGGCGACATCGCGCTGCTGCACCTGACGACGGCGGTGAACACGACGTACATGAAGCTCGGCACCGCGAACCCGCCGACCGGATCGACCAACCAGATCTACGGCTGGGGCCGCACGCAGGGCACCAGCCCGCCGTCGAGCACCCTCAAGACCGCCAACGTCCGCGTCACCGGCACCAGCACGGACGCGTTCGGCGGCCGGGCGATCGCCAGCGTGGGGGTCAACGGCGCGGCGTGGCACGGTGATTCGGGCGGGCCGCAGCTCGCCAACGGCGTCCAGGTCGGGGTGTGCTCCACGGGGAGCAACTCCGGTTCGAACCCGCAGGGCACGCAGAACTACGCGAGCGTCGCGTCGAGCCGCGCCTGGATCCAGCAGACCGCCGGCGTCTGAGGCGAACGCCGTGCGGGCCTCTCCGCCCGGGAGGCCCGCACGGCGGTTCCCGGGGCATACTCGCGCCATGGAGTTCCGCACCACCGTCCTGCTCGGCGGCAAGACCGCGACCGGGCTGCCGGTCCCGGACGCCGTCGTCGAAGCACTCGGCGCCGGCAAGAAGCCCGCGGTCACCGTGACGCTCGGCGGGCACACCTACCGCTCGACGATCGCGAGCCGCGGCGGGCAGTACCTGCTGCCGCTGAGCGCGGAGAACCGGGAGAAGGCCGGCGTCGCCGCGGGCGACGAGGTCGACGTCGAGGTCGCCCTCGACACGGCACCGCGCGAACTGGAGATCCCGCCGGACCTGGCGGAGGCGCTCGCGGCCGACGAGGTCGCCCGGGAGCGGTTCGAATCCCTGTCCTACAGCGGGAAACAGCGGTTCGTGCTCCCGATCGGCCAGGCGAAGACCGAAGAGACCCGGCAGCGGCGCGTCGCCAAGGTGATCACCGACCTGCGCGCCGGGACGTGATGGACGCGGGCACGGTCCTGCGCGTGCTCGACGCGGTCCGCCCGGCCGAGGTGTGGCTGGCCGGCGGCTGGGGCATCGACGCCCTGCTGGGTCGCCGGACGCGCGACCACCGCGACCTGGACCTGCTGCACCGCCTCGAGGAGGAACCCGCCGTGCTCGCGGCGCTGAGCCGCCTCGGCTACCGCGAAACCCTCGACCTCCGCCCGGTCCGGTTCGTGCTTTCCGACGGCGCGGGCGAACTCGACCTGCACCCGCTCGTCTTCGCCGGCGACGGCTCGGCCACCCAGCAGGCCGACGACGAGGGCGCGACTTTCCCTTACCCGGCAAGCTGTTTCGTCACCGGCCGCGTCGACGGCGTCGAAGTGCCCTGTGTTTCCGTGGCCCAGCAGGTCTTCTTCCACCAGGGGTACGCGCCCGCGGACCACGACCTCGCGGACATGCGCGCCCTCCGCGAGGCCTTCGGGGTCCGCACCCATTTCTAGTCCACGACGGACGCCCGCAGCGCCGCCTTGTCCGGCTTCCCCGACGGGGCGATCGGAACCGCGCCCACGAAGCTGAACCGCGCGGGCACCGCCGCCTCCCCCAGCTCGGCCGCCACGGCCTTGCGCACCGCGTCGAGGTTCGGCTCGCGCCCCGGGACCGGGACCACGAACGCGTGCGCCGCCTCGCCGGTCTGCTCGTCGGGCACCGGAACCACGTACGCCTGGTCCACGTCCGGGTGCGCGGCGATCGCCCGCTCGATCGGGCCGGTGTAGTGGATGACCGCGTTGACGATCACGACGTCCCGCGCCCGGCCGGACAGGTGCAGGTACCCCGCGGCGTCCAGCGAACCGAGGTCCTGCGTGCGCACCCAGCCGTCGCGCAGCACGTCCGCGGTGGTGACCTCGTCGCGCCAGTACCCGGCCAGCGCCGACGGCGTCCGCACCCAGACCTCGCCCTCCGAGCCGGCCGGCAGGGGCGTGCCCGCGGCGTCGCGGACCTCGATTTCGACGGTGTCGCAGGCCTTCCCGACGGACCCGGCGCCCTCGCCGGCGCCGCAGATCGTCAGCATCCCCGTCTCGGTCTGCCCGTACGCGTGGTGCATCGCCGGCCCGATCAGCTCGGCCGCCTCGGCCAGCTTGTGCGGCGGCACGGGCGAGCCGGCCACGACCAGCGTCCGCAGGCCGCTCAGGTCGACGTCCTCGGCGCGCAGCACGTCCAGGACCTGGTGCAGCCGCGGCACGGTCATCAGCGCCGCGGTGATCCGCAGCCGCGGCAGCACCCACGGGAAGTCCGGCAGCTCCTCCGGGACGACCGCGGTCCCGCCGGCGAGCAGGCACACGCCCAGCTGCTCGAGCATCACCGCGCTGGTGAGCGTGCCGAACAGCAGGAACCGCTCGAACCCGGCGCCGAACCGCTCGTGGGCCGAGCCGGGCACCGGCGCCCGCCACACCCGGCCTTCGGTCAAGGCGCGGTAGTCGTAGGCGACGCCCTTCGGCACGCCGGTGCTGCCGCTGGTGTACACGACCGTCGCGATGTCGTCCGGACGTCCTTGCGGCACCGGCTCTTCGTACGCCGCGAGCAGCTCGGGCCCGACCCGCAGGATCGGCAGGCCGGCGACCGTGCCGAGCAGCTCCGGGGTCTCGGACGCGGCGTCGACGACCAGGGCGTCGATGTCGCTCACGACGTGGCGCAGCTGCGGCACCGGCAGGCCCGGCCGCACCCCGACGACCCGGCAGCCGAGCACCTGCGCGGCGACGATCGCGGCGAACCCCTCCGGCGTGACGGCGGTGGCGATGCCGACGCCGTCACCCGGCCCCAGCCCGGCCGCCCGCAGGCCCGCGGTGAACCGGCCGGTCAGCTCCCGCAGCTCGCCGCGCGACGTGACGCGCGAGCCGTGGTCGAACGCGGGAACCTCCGGGGCGCGCCCCAGCTCGTCCAGCAGTGCCTGCGGGTGGACCATCTCGACCGCCTTTCGCCCGGGGTGTCCGGGTCTACCGGGCGGATCTCAGAATTTCGGCAGAATGGTCCTGACCAGCGCTTTTCCCCGTCTGCCCCCGCAGACGGGCGGCCGGGGCGACCCCTGTGGGTATAAGTGCCGTCAGTACGACCGGCAGTTGTGCCGTTTGACCGGACCAGGCTCTTTTCTAGCGTGACTTTCACACCGCGCGGACCACCGCGCCAGGGGTATTCGCTTCAGGAAGGAGGTGGCCCGTCCATGTCCAGTCCGGGATTCCAGGCAGATTCCGCTGCCATGACGCGCGCCGTCCAGGGTTTCGAGGAAACCGCGACGAACGCCAAGTCCACGATGGCCAGCTTGGAGTCCGAGCTGACCGAGGCGCTCCGCAACTACAAGGGTGACCAGGCCGTCGCGTTCTGGGACCTGCAGCGCCGGCTCCAGGAGAAGATGACCGTGGCCGTGAAGGAGCTCGACACCATGTCGCAGCTCGTCCACACCAGCCACCAGAACTACGGCCGCGGCGACGCCGACGTCCACCAGAGCTTCCAGGGGGTCGGCAACTCCCTCGAGGGCTCGGGCGTGATCCCCCGCCTCAACCCCTGATCCGAGAGGACGTACCGATGGCCGACGTCGTCGAAATCAACTTCGCCGCGCTGCAGCACAGCTCGGCGTCCCTGGCCGCCAAGGCCAAGGCGCTCACCTCGCAGCTGGAGCAGCTGCACCAGAACCTCCAGCCCATCACCGCGACCTGGTACGCCTCCGGCAGCTCCGCCGGTGACGCCGCTCGCCAGTCGGAGACCCGGCTGCGCCAGGCCACCGCCGACATCGTCGCCATCATCGCGCAGTTCGGTGGCAAGGTCGGCGAGGCCCACGACCTCCAGCAGTCGCTGGAGAACCGCAACCAGGGGCTGTTCGCGGGCTGAACCGCGCCCAGATGTCGGTCGGCCGGTGCGGGAAACCCCCCGCTCGCACCGGCCGACCGGCTTTCCCTCCTACGTGCGACGAGAGAGCCGGGACCCGATGCACGACCAGTCGTACTACGTCCACCTGGAATCGCTGAAGGACTTCGTGCGGGAGCTGGAAACCCAGATCCACGCGATGGCCAAACCGAACGACTTCCTGCTGACCCTCGGCGAAGAGCCGCTGCTGTTCGGCGAGTTCGGCGAGGCCGGGTCGCTGGCCGACGCCCACCGAGCCGCCGTCTCGGAGATGCAGGGCCTGCTCGACCAGGTCCGCAGCGCGATCGGGTTCGCGCAGGACGTCACCACCACGGTCGCCGACGGCTACCAGAACGCCGACGAGGCGGTCGCCGGGGACCTCCACCACTCGGGCGCGGTCACGAACCTGCTCGACCCCGTACTGGGCCTGCTGGGCCTCGGTGACTCGGACGGGAGCCGCAAGGGATGACGAAGAACACCGCGCACACGAACTTCGCCGCGTACAGCCACCAGCAGCTGTACGCGATGCTTCAGGCGGGCGACCCGAACAGCGCGCGGCACGCCGCCGACAAGTGGAAGTCCGCCGCGCTGCACCTGCACGAGCAGGCCCACAACCTCAACTCGGAGCTCACCGAGTTCAAGGACCAGTGGACCGGCGGCGCCGCCGACCAGTACCAGCACATGATCGTCGACCTCGCGAACGGCATCTCCAAGGTGGCGAAGACCGCCGAAGCGATGAACGTGATGCTCGACGACGCCGCCGACGCGCTGGTGAAGGCCAAGAAGGAGATGCCGCCGCCGGTTTCGGTCCCGGACGTCTCCCCCGCCGACGTCGCGCTCGCGGTGAACCCGCCGCTGCTGCCGCCGGACTCCTCCCCCGCCGTCGCCCAGGCCGCGGCGCAACAGCGCCAGCAGGCCATCGCGAACGTCGAAGCCCAGCAGTCCGCGGCCAACGCGGCCGGCTCGGCGCACGGCAAGGCGATCGTCGTGATGACCGAGCTGGCCGGCGAGTACTCCGTCGCGGAAGAGTCGATCCCGGCCTCGCCGAACGCCGTGCAGACGCCCACCGCCCCGCCCGCCGGCGGTGGCGGCGCCGGGAGCGCGGGTTCGCCCGGGCTCGTCGGCAACGGCGTCACCGATCCCGGCGTCGTCGTCACCCCGACCGACGGGCACCCGCTGCCCTCGACGGGCACGCCGCAGCAGCAGCCGGGCACCGTGCCGACGTCGAACCCGCTGTTCGGCGACATGTTCACCGCCGGGCTCGCCGCGGCTTCGGCCGCCGCGTTCGGCCGGTTCGGCTCGATCATGCCGAAGGTGCCGTCGTGGGCGACCGGCAAGGACCCCAAGGAAAACAAGGAAGAAGCACCGGGCACGAAGCTCGGCGGCGGCGGAGCCGGTGTCGAGGGCGGTGCCGGTGGCGGCATCCCGATCGGCGGAGGTGACGCACCCTCGCTGGGTGGCGCCGGCGGCATCCCCGGCGGGGCCGGCATCGGCGGCGGCGGCGCGGACGCCCCGGCGGCGCACTCCGGCCTGGCCGGCGACGGCGGCGCGGGCAACGCCCTGTCCGGGCTCGCCGGCGGCGCGGCCGGAGCCGCGGGCGCGGCGGCGGCCAAGGGCGCGATGCCGATGATGCCCATGATGCCGATGGGCATGGGCGGGGGCGGCGACATGGGGTCCGGGCGCCGGATCCCGGCGTGGCTGGTGGAGACGGAGAACGTCTGGGGCCAGTCGGCCCCGGTCGCGCCCCCCGTGATCGGCGAAGAGCCGGAAGCGTACTGAAGCACTCTCGATCACTCTGGCTCACGGAGAACGGAGGCGGGCCGTGACGGCTGCCGGCTATCGCGTCGCCCCGGCCCGCCTCGACACCGTGGCGGGCGAGTTCGGCACGCGGGCGGACACGCTTTCCTCGGCGCAGTCGGCGATCGCGGGCGAGAAGGTCCCGGCTGCCGCGTTCGGCCACGTCAGCGCGTCCGCCGCGGCGGCCAAGACGTTCGAGAAGACGATGACGGAGCTGGGTTCGAAGCTCGGCTCCGACGTGACGCTTCTCCGTAGGCTCCAAAGTGGACTGACGTCCTCGGCCGTGGGGTACCGGCGGGCCGACGCGCAGGTCGCCGCGATGTACCGGGCGCTCCTGCCGGAGGATCCCCTGCCGTCGGCCGGAAACCCCGCCGGGATCGGCGGTTCGGCCGACACCGGCGCGTGGGCGCGGGCGATCGAGCAGAACCGCGTGAAGGTCGCCGACGCTTTGACGGCCGAGCGCACCCGGCTCGCCGCCCTGACCGGCGCCGACGAGATCGCGCGGTCGCGGTCACGGATCAAGCTGTACGAAGACATCCTCGCGAACGAACGCCAGATCCTGAAGTTCGACCCGTCGGGCAACGGCCGGATCGCCGAGCTGGTCGGGCACATCGAGCCGGGGACGCGCAACGTCGGGCTGTTCGTGCCCGGCGTCAACACGCAGATGTCCAACTTCGACGCCTACGCCGGCCTCGGGCGCAGCCTGGTGGCCGCGGACCCGACCGGGCGCACCGCGATGGTCGTCTGGGCCGACGGCGTGTTCCCGCAGAACCCGGTGGTCCAGGGCCCGGACGCGAGCTACGCGCAGACGATGGCGCCCGATCTCAAGAACTTCACCGACGACCTGCGCGGCGAGATCGCGAGCCACGCGGGCTCCGACGTCACGCTGACGGCGATCGGGCACAGCTACGGCGGCGCGACGGTCGGGCTGGCCGAAACGCAGGGCCTCGACGTCGACCGCGTCCTGCACGTCGAGTCGGCGGGCATGGGCCACGGCGTCTGGTCGCCGGCGGACCTGCCGCCGAGCCAGGCGGGGGTGCAGCGGTTCTCGATGACGGCGCCGCTCGACCCGATCGAGATCGCCCAGGGCAACGCGTGGGGCCTGGAGTGGACCGGCATCGGGCACGGCGCGGACCCGGACACGTTCCCGGGCGTCACGGAGCTGGAGACCGGGCGGGACGCGGACGGCTCGCAGTTGTGGGGTCTCTCCTCGCACAGTGACGTGCTGAAGCCGGGTTCGGAGTCGTGGACGAACATGTACCGCGTGCTCACCTCCGGGCCCACCACGGCCGACGGCACCTTCGACCCGCATGGCATCCTTGAGAACGGCGTCGAGTTCCTCAACGACGGGGGTGTGCTGCGATGACTTCTTCGCCTTCGGAGCCTTCGGAGCTGGATCGCCTGGCGGGCGAGCTGACCGAGGTGATCGACGACGTCGCGGCGGCGTTCGGCGACTCGGCGGACCAGACGGTGAACGGCGAGCTGGACTGCGACCCCACCCGGCCCGGCCGGCTCCTGTGCTGGCAGTACGGCATCCGCCTGGAGCACCCGGGCGACCCGGAGCGCAGCCTGACCGAGGTCGTCCTCCCCACTTTGGCCGGCCAGGGCTGGCAGGCTCACGACCGCAGCACGCCGCGCGAGCTGATCGCCCGCTTCAGCCGCGACGGCGCGGACTTCACCATCCACGTGGCCCGCGCGAGCCACGCGGTGGCGATAATCGGCTCGACCCGCCCAGTCCCCGCCTGACGCGAGATGCCCCTCCAGTCACGAGTGATGCCCCTCCAATCACGCGAGATGCCCCTCCAGTCACGCGAGATGCCCCTTCAGTCACGCGAGATCGCTCCCTGATCACGCGAGTTCCGCCTCCAATCACGCGAGTCCCGGTTTCCAGCACGCGAGTTCCGCCGAACCGACCCTCCAGGTACGCGAGCCGACCCTCCAGGTACGCGAGTTCGCCGTTCCGGTACACCGAACTCGCGTGATTGAGCGCGTAACTCGCGTGATTGGGCGCGGAACTCGTGTGGTCAGAGGGGCATCTCGCGTGATTGGGCGGGCATCATTCGTGTTTGAACGGGCATCTCGCGTATCCGGAGGGTCGGTTCGCGTACCTGGAGGGTCGGTCAGGGGGTGAAGCGGGAGGGGCGCCAGCCGCGGCGCCGGGCCCGGCGGACCGCCGCCACCGCCACTCCGGCGGCCGCCGCGAGAGCCACGCCGGCCAGGGCGATCGTGCCCGCCGCGATGTCGGACGGCGCCGGCGTCGGAGCCGCCGCCGGGACCACCGCCGGAGCCGAACCCGAGACGGGCACCGCGCCCGGCGGCGGGACGTCGGCCGGCAACGTCGAGGACACCGCCGCGTACGCGTCCAGCACTCCCCAGCCCAGCCGCGGGTCGTGGCCGCCCGAACCCGCGCGGTGCGCCGTGAGCTCGAGCCGCGTGACGACCTGGCCGCCGGTCAGGTTCGGGTGGTACGCCCGGACCAGCGCCGCGACGCCGGCGACGTACGCCGCCGCCAGGCCCGGGTCGGTCACCGGCCAGCGGTGCGCCACCGCACCGCCCGCCCCCGCCGACGTGCTGACCAGCTCCGCTCCCGGCGCGGCGACGCCGACGTAGTCCCCCGCCTCCGTCTGCACCGGCTCGCCCGCGGGGTTCACCGACCCGACGGACAGCACTCCGGGCGTCGCCGTCGGGTACGACCGCGCGCCCTGCTGGGTCGCCGACGCCGCCGAAACCACCACCACGTCTTGGGAACGCGCTCGCGCGACCGCGCCGGACAACGCCGGGCTGTCGAACGCCGCGGGCACCGCGATCAGGATCACGCTCGCGTGCCGGTCGACCGCCGTGTCGACAGCCTCGGCCAGCGCGCCCGGATCGCCACCGCCGTCGGACGCCGACGAGCCCGAGCCTTCGGTGTACCGGATCGGCAGCAGGTGGGCGCCGGGCGCGACGCCGGCGAACGTCGTCGACGCGTTCGGCTGCGCACCGACGATCCCGGCCGCGATCGTGCCGCGGCCGTCGCAGTCCGACCGTTCGGTGCCGGCCCCGCCTTCGAGCTGCCCGGGCGCGAACTGCGTGTTCTGCCCGTCGACGCCGGTGCCGAGCACGGCCACCAGCTGGCCCTCACCCCGGGTCAGCGGCCAGAGCCGCGCCGGGTCGACCAGCCGCTGGCCCCACGGGACCTCGCCGGTGTAGGTGCCGGACGGGTTCGCGCACTGGCCTTGGGCGAACGCCGCCGGCGCGCCGGACACGGCGGTGCCTGCCACGAGACCCGCGACCGTAAGCAACGCCGGTAACCGCACCCGAACCCCCGAACGAAAAGACGGTGGCGGAAAACAACTTCCGCCACCGCCAGTTTACCCGGGAAAGCCCGTTCAGCGAAGGTCCATGCCCAGATCCAACGCGGGTGAAGAGTGGGTCAGCCCGCCCACCGAAAGATAGTCCACACCGGACTCGGCGTAGGCCCTACCACGGTCGAGGGTGAGCCCACCAGAGGATTCCAGCCGCGTCTTCGGGGAGACTTCGTCGCGGCGCGCCACCGCTTGCCGGCACTCGTCCGGCGTGAAGTTGTCCAGCAGCACCTCGTCCGCCGCGGCCGCCAGCGCTTCCTCCAGCTGGGCCAGGGTGTCGACCTCCACCTCGCAGGCCAGTTCCGGCGCGTGCGCCCGGGCCGCGGCCAGCGCCGCGGTCACCGAACCCGCGGCGACGACGTGGTTGTCCTTGATCAGCACCGCGTCGCCCAGCCCGAGCCGGTGGTTCACGCCGCCGCCGCACCGGACGGCGTACTTCTGCAGCAGCCGCAGCCCCGGCAACGTCTTGCGGGAGTCCCGGATCGCGCAGCCGGTACCGTCCACTTCGGACACCCATGCGGCGGTCGCGGTGGCGACGCCGGAGAGGTGGCACAGCAGGTTCAGCGCCGTGCGCTCGGCCGTGAGCAGCCCGCGCACGGGACCGCGCAGCACCAGCGCGGGCTCCCCCGCGACCAGCCGCTCGCCGTCCTCACGCCCGGCCAGCACCTCGTAATTGTTGCCCAGCACCATGTCGAACACGGCCAGCGCGACCGGCAGCCCGGCGACGACGCCGTCCACGCGCGGGGTCAGCTCGGCGACCGCGGTCGCGTCGGCCGGAACCGTCGAGGCGGTCGTCGCGTCCGGCCCGTAGCGCAGGTCCTCGCCCAGCGCGGTGGAAACCACCCGCGTCACGTCCTCGACGTCGAGACCCGAAGCCGCGATGAGCCGCCGGACTGATTCGGAAATCGGGAAAGTCATGCCACGCCCTCCAGGGGAATCGGGTCGGCCAGCACCGGCTGGCCGGACGGGCTGAGCCGGATGAGCTGGCTGCGCCGCCAGGTTTCGGACGGCGCGGGGAAGTCGGTCCGCACGTGACAGCCACGCGACTCGGTGCGCCGGACGGCCGCGGCGAGCAATGCCTGCGCCACCACGGTCAACGCCGCGTCCTCCACTGCCGCGTGCGTCCACAACGGACTGTCCTGAGTCGACAGGTCGAGCACGGAAACCGCTGCCGCCAGGCCGTCGGCGTCCCGGCCGATCGCCGCGTACCGGCTCATCACGCGCTGCAGCGCGTCTCGACCGGCGGCCGGCGCGGCAGTCCACGACGGCAGCCGGCCGCGCGAAGGATCGGCCAGCAGCCCGGCCGCGAGGTCCGCCGAAACGGCCTCCGCGACGCGCTGCCCGACGACCAGCCCTTCGAGCAAGCTGTTGGACGCCAACCGGTTCGCCCCGTGCAGCCCGGTCCGCGCCACCTCGCCGGCGGCGTACAGCCCGGGCACGGACGAGCGACCGTCCACAGAGGTCACCACGCCGCCGCACGAGAAGTGCGCCGCCGGCGTCACCGGGATCGGGTCCGAAGCCGGGTCGAGACCCAGCGCCGCACACGCCGCGAAGACCGTCGGGAACCGCTGGGCGAACCCCGCGATCGACGTCGCGTCCAGGAAGACGTGGTCGTCGACCCCACCGGGCGCGGAAGCCATCCGGCGCGTGATCGCCGCCGCGACGACGTCACGGGGCGCCAGGTCGCCGAGCGGGTGCACGCCCGCCATGACCGCCCGCCCGGCGCCGTCGACCAGCGTCGCGCCTTCGCCGCGGACGGCCTCGGTGACCAGCGGGCAGCGTCCCCGCGCGCCCGGGGTGTACAGCACGGTCGGGTGGAACTGGACGAATTCGATGTCCGCCACGGTCGCCCCGGCCCGCAGCGCGAGCGCGAGCCCGTCGCCGGTGGCGATCTCCGGGTTCGACGTCGCCTGGTAGAGCTGCCCGATCCCGCCGCTGGCCAGCAGCACGGCCGGTGCGCGGACGACGCCGGGAACGCCGTTCCGGTCGAGCACGGTGACGCCCGCGACCCGCCCGCCCGGCGTGCGCAGCGCGTCGACGGCGATGTGGTGCTCCAGCACCGGCACCCGCGCCTGCCCGGCCTGCGCGACCAGGGCGCGTTCGACCTCGGCGCCGGTGGCGTCGCCGCCCGCGTGGATGACGCGGAACGCGCTGTGCCCGCCCTCGCGGGTCCGGGCCAGCAGGCCGTCACCCGAAGAGTCGAACGTGGCGCCGTCCGCCCGCAGCCGGGCGATCGCGGCCGGGCCGCCGTCGAGGATCGAGCGGGCGGCGGCCTCGTCGACCAGCCCGGCGCCCGCGGTGAAGGTGTCCTCCGCGTGCTTGGCGACCGAGTCGTCGAGGTCGTGCTCGTCTTCCAGGACCACGGCGACGCCGCCCTGGGCCCAGCGCGTGTTGCCGTCTTCGACCGCCGCCTTGGTGATCACCAGGACGTGCAGCCCGAGACTCTGGGCACGGAGCGCCGCGGTCAGCCCCGCGACGCCGCTGCCGATCACGACCAGGTCCGCGCGAGCTTCCCAAACCGGGGTTTTCGCCCGTGGGTCATTAACCGGCGTGGTCATTCCCCGCCGCCAGGCTGCCCGATCTCGATCATCCGCTGCACCGAGGCACGCGCTTTCGACGCCGTTTCGAGGTCGACGTGGACCTCGTCGAGACCGTCACGCAGGCACCGCAGCAGGGCGGCGGGCGTGATCATCTTCATGTACCGGCAGGACGCCCGGTCGTTCACCGCGCGGAAGTCGATGTCCGGCGCGGCCTTGCGGAGCTGGTGGATCATGCCGATCTCGGTGGCCACCAGGACGCTCTTGGCCTTGGTGTCGCGAGCCTCGTGGACCATGTCGCCGGTCGAGAGGATCTTGACCCGGTCCGGCGCCACGGCGCCCTCGCCGGCCAGGTAGAGCGCCGACGTCGCGCACCCGCACTCGGGGTGGATGAAGAGGTCGGCGTCCGGGTCTTCGGCCGCGCGCTCGGCCAGCTCGGCGCCGTTGATCCCGGCGTGGACGTGGCACTCCCCGGCCCAGACGTGGATGTTGTCCCGGCCGGTCACGCGCTTGACGTGCGCGCCGAGGAACTGGTCCGGCAGGAAGAGAACCTCCTGGTCAGCGGGGATGGACGCGACGACGTCGACCGCGTTCGAGGACGTGCAGCAGATGTCCGTTTCGGCCTTCACCTCGGCCGTGGTGTTGACGTAGGAAACGACCACCGCGCCCGGGTGCTCGGCCTTCCAGGCGCGCAGCTCGGCGCCGGTGATGGAGTCGGCCAGCGAGCAGCCGGCCCGCGCGTCCGGGATCAGGACGGTCTTCTCCGGCGCGAGGATCTTCGCGGTCTCGGCCATGAAGTGCACGCCGCAGAAGACGATGGTGGAGGCGTCGCTGCTCGCCGCGATGCGGCTGAGCGCGAGGGAGTCGCCGGTGTGGTCGGCGATGTCCTGGATCTCCGGGACCTGGTAATTGTGCGCGAGCAGGACGGCGTCGCGCTGCTTCGCCAGGCGCCGCACCTCCTCCGCCCAGGCCGCGTTCGCCTCGACCCCGCCGAACGGGGTGAGGCCTTCCGGAACCAACGTGCTGGTCATCTGGCCCTCCTGGACCTGTCTCCAGTTTTCGCCTTATAATCGAAAACCGTGCGAAGTCATCTTAACACCCAGGCCCCCCTGGCCCACGAGGTTTTGGGCGCGGTCCTTCAAGTGCGCTCGGACACACTGCGGGTCCTCCTCTGGCGCCGGGCGCTCGACCCGCACCTCGGCCGCTGGTCGCTTCCGGGCGGCCGGCTGCGGCCCGACGAGGACGTCGAGACGTCGGTCCGGCGCCAGCTCAAGGAGAAGGTCGACGTCCGCCGGATCGAGCACGTCGAGCAGCTCGCGGTGTTCAGCGACCCGCACCGGGTGCCCGGGCCGCGCGTGGTGGCGACGGCGTTCCTGGCGCTGGTCCCGTCCGACGCCGACCCCGAGGTGCCCGAGGACACCGAGTGGCACGACGTCGCGAAGCTGCCGCGCACGGCGTTCGACCACGAGGCGATCGTGCTGCGCGCCCGCGACCGGCTGCGCTCGAAGCTCTCCTACACCAACCTCGGGTTCGCGCTCGCGCCCGAGGAGTTCACGATCTCCGCGCTGCGCGGGCTGTACTCGGCGGCGCTGGGCTACCGCGTCTCGGCGACGAACCTGCAACGGGTGCTCTCCCGCCGCGGCCTGCTGGTTCCCACCGGCCACACGGCCGCGCCGGGCCGCGCGGGCGGGCGTCCGGCGGCGTTGTTCTCCTTCGCCGGCAAGGGCATGCAGATCACCGATCCGTTCGCGGTGTTCAAGCCGCCGAACCGGTGACCATCCTGCGGTCCCGGGGCGCTGCCCTTACGGTTGACCCGTGACCGAGCCGGAATCGGAAAGCGACGCGACGACGACCTTGCTGCCGTTGTTCCCGCTGCAGACGGTTCTGCTCCCCGGGACCAAGCTGCCGCTGCACATCTTCGAACCGCGGTACCGGCAGCTGACCGCGGACCTCGTCAGCGGCACCGTGCCGGGGCGCGAGTTCGGCGTGGTGGCCCTGCGGTCGTCCCTGACCCGCGAGGTGCGTGGTCTGGACCAGCTGTACGAGATCGGCTGCAGCACGGTGCTGCGCGAGGCGAAGCGCCTGCCGGACGGCCGGTTCGACGTCGTGACGCAGGCCCAGCGCCGCTTCCGGCTGACCGACCTCGACTGCGTGTCGGCGCCGTACCTGATCGCGTCGGTGGAGTGGGTCGACGACGACCCGGTGGCCCCGGCCGGCGACATGGCCGAGCGCCTGGCGGTGGTCGCCCGCACGGCGCACCGCCGGTACTGCGAAACGGCGTGGCGCAGCGACGACTGGAACACCCCGGACGCGGACACCGAACTGGCCGACCTGGCCTACCAGCTCGCCACGGACTGCCTGCTGCCCCTGGAGGACCGCCAGCGGCTGCTGGAGGAACGCCACCCCCTGCGCCGGCTCCGCATCGCGTGCCGCCTGCTGACGCGGGAGGCGGGCTTCCTGGACACGCTGGGCGCGGTACCGCTGCCCCCGGGCGAACTCACCGACCTCGGCAAGCCGGCCAGCCTGAACTGACCCGCCCCCCACAGACGAAACCCCACCCGTCCCTGGGGGGCTGACCCCGGTCCAGTCTATCGGCGCCCCCGGACGAAACCGGCCGCGAAGCCGAATTCCGCCGAGGTTGTCCACAACCGCATCACCCTGGGGAAAGTCACTCCCCCGAGCCGGAGCCCGAGCCGTTCCCGTTCCCGCTGCCGAACTTGTTCCACACCTTGCCCGCCGTGCTGGAAACCGCTTCGCCGACGTCGCTGAACACCTTCGTCAGCGGGTCGGCCGACGAGTTCCACGAGTCCTTGTACGACTTCGCCGCCGACTTGAGGTCGTCCTTCCAGTCGGACGTCGGCGTGTCGTCGTCGCGGCGCGGGTAGTCGCCCGCCAGGATCGCCCGGTACTGCTCCGACGCCGCCCACCTCTGCAGCTGCGCCGCGCGGACCACCGCGAACGGGTGCGACTCCGTCTCGACGAACTTGAGCTTGAGGAAGCTGTCGCGGATGTCCTCGACCGACTCGTACTCGGCCGCCTGCTGCAGGAACGACGGGATGTCGATGCGGGCCGGGTCGATGCCGCCCGCGATCTGGATCTGGGCGCGCAGCGCGGCCGTCGGGTCCTGGCCGCACAGCAGCCCGGCGCGGTCGCACGACAGCTCGGCCTTGCGGAACCACTCGCGCAGCGCCGCGATGATCGCCCGCAGGCCGAGCGCGCTGACCGGCGTCCACGACATCGCCAGCTGCAGGCCGATGAGGCGCACCATGATCGTGCGGTAGACCACGTGCCCGGACAGCACGTGACCCATTTCGTGCCCGAGCACGAACCGCAGGGACTCGTGGCTCATCAGCTCGACGAGCCCGGTGGTGACGCGGATGAACGGCTCGTCCATGCCGACCGCCTCCGCCTGGATGCGCGGGTCCTGGTAGACGAACAGGTTCGGCACCGACGGCAGGTCGAGCGTCTCGGCGCACTCGTGGCGCAGCCGGTCGAGCTCCGGGTACTGCTTGGGCCCGACGCGGATCGACGACGCCAGCGCCATCAGCCGCTCGCCGCGCTCGTTGTAGAACCCCGAAACGGTCTTGACGACCTGGGCGAACCCCGGCACGGCTCGCAGCGTGGCGAGCGCGCCGCGGTCGACCGGGTGCTCGTAGGCGCGCGGGCTGATGCCCGGGAAACGGACGGCGTGGTGCCGCGAGACCTCGATGTCTTCAGTCACTGAACCCCCTGTGATCGAAGCGACCAGCTTAGGGGGAGACCGCTTCAGCCCAGACGGCGGCCGAGGTCGTCGCGGCCGTTCCAGGTGGCGAGCAGGCTGTACACCAGCGTCACGCCGAGCGGACCGGTGAGCAGCACCCACCACGACTCCAGGCGGGGCGCCAGTTCGATCACCGAGCCGAGCGCGGGCGGGCTGGAGATGGCGTAGTGGCTGTTCGCCCAGCCGACGCCGAGCAGCATGGCCAGGGCGCTCGCGAGGGCGACGCCGAGGACCGCGGCGAGGAACACGACCGGTCCGCGGCGCTCGCGCAGCAGCCAGACGACGACGCCGACGACGATCCCCAGCCCGAGCGTCATGAGCCCGAAGACGGCGAGGTCGTCGAAGCGGTGCCAGCTCTCCAGCTCGAGGGCGCCCTGGGTGCCGTCGGAGCCGATGATGCGCACGCGCTCCGGCGGCGCGAGGCGCGACCACGCGAAGGCGAGCGGGAAGCTCAGCAGGCTGAGGGTGCCGAGCACGCTCACGGCGGGCAGCAGGTCGGCCTTGACGACGACCCGCGGCCGCCGCTCCCGGAACAGCACGGGCACCGACCACGGGCCGGCGACGGCCGACGGCCGGTGCGCGGGCCCCGACGACTCACTCACCCGGACTCCCTCCTGCGACAGTGCGACCGAGCGTAACCGGTCGGTGCGTGAGCGCGGTGAGCCGCTGGCCGTGTCGCGGAGCCGGACGTCATGAAAGAGTCGTTCATGACGTCCGGACGTCAGCCGCTCGCCGTCTCGCCGTGGCGGCTGCAGCGGGCCGTCCAGCCGAGCGGGCTCACCTGGACCACCAGCCGCCGCGCGCAGAACGCGCAGTAGCGCGGCGGCTCCAGCGCCGTCCGGGGGTTGTGGCACGCCGGGTGGTCGGCACCGCCGTCCGACTCTTGTCCACAGTGGACGCAAAATGCAGCGTCAGAGGCTGTCACTGAGCGCCTTGATGGGCATCTTGAGCTCGTCGAGCATCTCCAGGTCCGCCGAAGCCGGGCGACCCAGGTTGGTCAGGTAGTTGCCGACGATGATCGCGTTGACGCCGCCGAGCATGCCCTGCTCCGCGCCGAGGTCGCCCAGCGTCAGCTCACGGCCGCCGGCGAAGCGCAGCATCGTGCGCGGCATCGCGAGCCGGAACGCCGCGACCGTCCGCAGGGCGTCCTTGCCCTCGACGATTTCGTAGTGCTCGTACGGCGTGCCCGGCTGCGGGATGAGGAAGTTCATCGGCACCTCGTGCGGGCTCAGCTCGGCCAGCTGCACCGCGAACTCCGCGCGCTGCTCGACCGTCTCCCCCATGCCGATGATGCCGCCGCAGCAGACCTCCATGCCCGCGTCGGCGACCATCCGCAGCGTGTCCCAGCGCTCTTCCCACGTGTGCGTCGTGACGACCGAAGGGAAGTGCGAGCGCGCCGTCTCGAGGTTGTGGTTGTAGCGGTGCACGCCCATCTCGACGAGCTCGTCGACCTGCTCCTGCGTGAGCATGCCGAGCGAGCAGGCGATCTGGATGTCGTTGCCGTCCGCACGGATGGCCTTCACGCCCTCGCGGACCTGCGAAAGCAGCCGCTTGTCCGGGCCTCGGACGGCGGCGACGATGCAGAACTCCGTCGCGCCGGTCTCGGCGGTCTGCCGGGCGGCCTTGACCAGGTTCGGGATGTCCAGCCACGCCGAGCGCACCGGCGTCGGGAAGCGGCCGGACTGCGAGCAGAAGTGGCAGTCCTCGGGGCAGCCGCCGGTCTTGAGGCTGATGATGCCCTCGACCTCGACCTCGGGGCCGCACCAGCGCATCCGCACGTCGTGCGCCAGCGCGAGCAGGTCGGGCAGCCGGTCGTCCGGCAGCCGCAGCACCTCCAGGACTTCGGCTTCACCCAGGCCGACGCCGTTTTCGAGGACGTGCTCGCGCGCGTAGGCGAGGACATCGGTGTCCGGGACTGCGGTCACGGCGTCTCCTTGGTCGTGGTGGAAGCGTCCCTCATCGTGCACGAAGGCACGGCGGGACGACAGCGACGCAGGTCACTTCCCGGCGGAAGCGCAGCCGGCGAAGAGCTCGGGGTCGAATTCGCCGCCGAACCACGGCGAGAGCCCGGCCCGCGCGGCGGACAGGAACTCCTCGGGCGAAGCCTCGCCGAGCCCGGCCGGCAGCACGCCGAGCAGCGGCGCCCCGGCCGCGACCGGCAGGTCTTCGAGGTTGGACAGCGCCGCGAGGTCCGGTTCGGCCGGCCACGAGCCGATGATGACGCCGGCGACGGTCAGGCCGCGCTTGGTGGCGACCTCGGCGGTGAGCGCGGTGGCGTTGAGCGTGCCGAGGCCGGCCTCCGCGACGATGATCACGAGCGAGCCCAGCGACCACGCGACGTCGGCGAGGCTGGAGCCGGCTTTGTCGAAGCGCACGAGCAGGCCACCGGCGCCTTCGATCAGGGTGAGGTCGTGGTCGGTGTCCAGGTCGGACGCGGCCCGCGCGATCTCCCCGGGATCGAGCGAGGGAAGGCCACTGCGCCGCGCGGCGGCCTCCGGCGACAGGGGGTCGGGGTAGCGCCGCAGCTCCCGGGTGGTGACGCGGTCCCCGGCGAGCCGCACGACGTCCTGCAGGTCACCGGCCTCATCGGGGCCGACACCGGTCTGCGCGGGCTTCAGGACGGCCACCCGCTGCCCACCGGCCACCGCCAAGGCGGCGATGGCCGCCGTGGTGATCGTCTTGCCGACCCCGGTCCCGGTCCCCGTCATCACCAGCATGGTCACGGGCCATCAACTTAGTGACTGCGGGAGGGAGTGCGCACCGCGGGCACCGGATGAGCCGGGGCGACGGAGGAAGATGCCCTGGTCGGCGACGGTTCCGGGTCGTGGACGGTGAGGCCTGGCCCAGGTGTGGCCCCGGGCGACGAATCTCCGACCGGGGGGCGCGCCGGGGCCGGCCACGGGTGAGTCGGCCACGGGACCCGGCTCGACCGGAGGCGCACCGCAACGCGGCCGCACCGGCTCGACGGCGCCGGTCGCAACTCGCCGACGGAACCGGACTCACGCCCAGCAATCCGCGTGCGACGCCGGGGCTCTGCCCCGGGCAGAGCAAGTAGGGCCGGACCGGCCAATTCGGGTCAGGCCGGGCCGCGGGGGGTCGGCTCGCGTACCCAGGCGGTCGGCTCGCGTACCCGGAGAGTCGGCTCGCGCACCCAGGCGGTCGGCTCGGCGGCGGGCGGCGGAGCCGGGCCTACAGCGGCCCGCGCGGGCCGGGCCCCGGTGGACCCGGCCCGCGCCGACCTCACGCGCCCGGCACCACCACCTGGGCCCCGGCCGGGCGGAACGTCCGCTCCGCCGAGTCGAACAGGTACACCTGGGCCGTCCCCACCGCGAAGTACATCCCGGTCAGCTGCACCTTCCCCGCCGCCTCGGCGGCCGCGACCGACGGGTACTCCCGCAGGTGCTCCAGCTGCTGCAGCACGTTGTGCAGCGCCAACCTGTCCCCTTCGCGCTCCGGGACACCGCCGTCCAGGGTGGCCGAGCCCGTGCGGTGCGCGCTCGGCTCCGCGTGCCGGAGCCAGACCGCCAGCGGGCCCGGCGGTGGGCCGTCGGCCAGGGCCGCCATCGCGCCGCAGCCCGAATGGCCGCACACCACGATCTCCTCGACGCCCAGCACGCCCACCGCGTACTCGATCGACGCGTTCATCGACGGGTCGGCCTGGCCGGGCGGGACGAGGTTGCCGATGTTGCGGATCGTGAACAGGTCGCCCGGGCCGCTGGTGGTGATCAGGTTCGGCACGATCCGGGAGTCGCCGCAGGTGATGAACAGGGTGCGCGGGCGCTGACCGTCGGCGAGGCCGGACAGCGTGTCACGCAGCAGCGGGGCCGCGCGGCGGTGGAACTCCGTCGCGCCGCGGCGGGTCTGCTGGGCCGGGATCCCTTCCACCGCCTGCCATTCCGACCACGGCGCGAGCCAGCGCGGCACCGCCCGGCTCGCGGCCAGCCGCGACCGCGTCGGACGGCCCGCCTTGCCCTCGCCGAACCACGGGTGGCCGACCTCGTCGACGTCCACCGTGCCGCCGGCGCGCTCGTGCGCCTGCTGCCACGTGGTGAGGCTTTCGAACGCCGCGTGGTCGAGGTAGTCGACGACCAGCTCGAGCCGCACCGGCACCCCGGCGGGGATGGCGCCGAGCACCTTCGACAGCCGCGGCACCGACAGGAACGTCAGGACGCCTTCGACGACCACGCGCCGGCTGTCGCCTTCCGCCCCTGTGCTTTCCCTTTCGACGTGGATGCCGGACCACAACGTGCGGCGCAGCATCAGCACCAGCGAGAGCCCGATCCCGGCGAGGACGCCGGTGAGCAGGTCGACCACGACGACGCCGCCGAGGGTGAGCAGGTAGACGGGCAGGTCTCCGTGGGCGAGGACGGTCCTCATGTGCCCGGGGTTGACCAGTTTCGCGCCGACGTGCACCAGCAGACCGGCGAGTGCGGCCAGCGGGATGCTCTGGATCAGCCCGGCCAGCAGGACGACGAACAGCAGCACCCAGACGCCGTGCAGCACCGCCGACGCCCGCGTTTTCGCGCCGGCGGCGACGTTCGTGGAGCTGCGGACGATGACGCCGGTGACCGGCAGCCCGCCCACCGCCCCGGAGAGCATGTTGGCCGCGCCCTGGCCGACGAGTTCGCGGTTGAGGTTGGTCCGCGGGCCGGTGTGCAGGCGGTCGACCGCGACCGCCGAAAGCAGGCTTTCCACGCTGGCGATCAGGGCGATGGTGACGACGGCGAGCGCGAACCCGCCCCAGCCGCCGTCCGGCAGCTGCGGGACCAGGTGGATGTCGAGCAGGTCACCGGGCAGTTCGACGCGGGGCAGCGTCATCCCGGCGACCACCGACACGACCGTGGCGGCGGCGATCGCCGCCAGCGGCCCGGGCACCTTGCGGACGGCGGCCGGGAGCTTGGGCCAGAGCAGCAGGATCGCGATGGTGAGCAGGCCGATCAGGGTGGCGGAGTCGTGGTGGGCGACGATCTGGCCGGGCAGCTCGGCGATGTTCTCCACCGCCGAGCTCTGGGCCTTCCCGCCGAGGATGACGTGCAGCTGGCCGAGCACGATCGTGACGCCGATGCCGGCCAGCATGCCGTGCACGATGGCCGGCGAGATGGCCAGCGCGGCGCGGGCGATCCGGCTCAGCCCCAGCAGGATCTGCAGCGCGCCGGCGGCGACGGTGATGGCACATGTGACGGCCCAGCCGAACGTCTGGATGGTTTCGGCCATGACGACGGTCAGGCCGGCGGCCGGCCCGCTGACTTGGAGCGCGGAGCCGCCGAGGGCACCGGCGACGATGCCACCGACGACGGCGGCGACGAGCCCGGCGGCGACCGGCGCGCCCGAAGCGAGGGCGATGCCGAGGGACAGGGGGACTGCGACGAGGAAGACGACCAGTGAGGCCGGCAGGTCGTGGCGGAGCACGGCGAGGGGTCTCATGATCACCATGCAACCGGAAATCGTGTGAAATGTCCGCTATGCACCACCCGATCGAGTGAACAACTGGCCACATTTAGCCCGAACGTCACAAAACGGACAGGTCGTTAACGTGCCGTTCACAAGATCATTTCTGTCAGATGACAGTTGAATCCCGTACTACACAAGGGTTCCCGGCCAGCGGCACAAGCGCCCCAATGTGGCCTTGGTTGCGTCTGACGCACCCAAGGTGGCCTTCGGTGCGTCTGACGCACCGAAGGCCACATTGGGGCGCTTCGGGTCAGTGCTCCAGGGCACCCGCCGGCACGAACCCGCGCGCCGCATCGTCCAAAAGGGACACTTGCGCGGCGCCGACGTCGAAGTACATCCCGGTCAACCGCAGCCCGCCCCGCGCCAGCGCCTCCGCCACCACCGGGTAGCCCCGCAGCGTTTCCAGCTGCTGCACCACGTTCTGCAGCGCGAGCTGGTCGGCTTCGGCAGCAGGCCGTTCCCCACCGAGCAGCAACGGCGCCTCACGACTCCGCCGCCGCAGCGTCGCCTCGCCGTGTCGCAGCCAGCTGCCCAGCTGCACCAAGCCGTCCGGCGCCTGGCCGAGCAACGCCTTCATCGCCCCACAGCCGGAATGCCCGCACACCACGATCTCCGCGACGCCGAGCACCCCCACGGCGTACTCGATCGCCGCGCCGACCGACGAGTCGTCCCCGTCCGCCGGCGGCACCAGGTTGCCGATGTTCCGCACGGTGAACAGGTCCCCCGGCCCGCTCGTGGTGATGAGGTTCGGCACGATCCGCGCGTCCCCGCAGGTGATGAACAGCGTGTGCGGCTGCTGCCCGTGCGCCAGCCCGCTCCACGTGTCGCGCAGCAGGGGCGCCGTGCGGCGGTGGAACTCGGAAGCACCGCGGCACAGCAGGGAGCTGGCCGTGCGCTGGGCCGGCAGCACGACGTGCTCGGCCTGCCACTCCGACCACGGCGCGAGCCACCGCGGCACCACGCGCGCGGCGACGCTGCGGCGCACGGTCGGCGCACCCGCGGTGCCGCGTTCGAACCACGGGTGCCCGATCTCGTCGACCGTCACCGGCCCGGCGTGCGCCTGCTGCCAGCCGCGCAGGCAGTCGAACGCGGCGTGGTCGAGGTAGTCGACGAGCAGCTCCAGCCGGACTTCGGCGTGCGGCGGCACCTCGGCGAGCACCCGGGTCAGCCGCGGCACGGACAGGAACGTCAGCGCGCCTTCGATGACGACGCGGTGGCCCTCACCGTCCCTTTCCACGTGAATCCCGGAGAAGATCATCCGCCGGAGCATCATCGCGAGCGCGAGCAGTATTCCGGCCGCGACGCCGGTCAGCAGGTTGACGGCGACCGCGCCGGCGAGCGTGACGGCGTACACCGGCAGGTCGCCGTGGCGCCGCACTTCCTTGAGCCCGTTGAGGTTCACGAGCTTCGCGCCGACGTAGACCAGCAACGCGGCGAGCGCCGCCAGCGGAATCAGCCGCAGGAAGCCGGTGAACAGGAGGCAGGCCGCGAGGATCCAGACGCAGTGCAGCATCGCCGACGCGCGGGTGCGCGCTCCCGCCTCGTAGTTCGTCATGCTGCGCACGATGACGCCGGTGACCGGGAACCCGCCGAGCGCGCCGGCGGCGACGTTCGCCGCGCCCTGCCCGATGAGCTCGCGGTCGAGGTCGGTGCGCGGACCCCCGCGGAGCTTGTCCACCGAGACCGCGGACAGCAGGCTCTCCAGGCCGGCGATCAGCGCGATGGTGAGCGCGGCGGCCGCGAAGCCGGCCCATCCGCCGTCGGGCAGCCGCGGCACGACGTGCAGCGGGGGCAGCCCGGCCGGGAGGTCGACGCGCGGAAGGGACATGCCGATCGCGACGGACAGGCCGGTGGCCAGCGCGACGGCGGCCAGCGGCGCGGGCACGCGGCGGACGGCCTTCGGCAGCCGCGGCCACGCGAGCAGCACCGCGAGGGTGACGACGCCGATCAGCACGGCCTGGTCGTGGTGCGCGGCGATCTGCCGCGGCAACGCGAGGACGTTGGCCAGTGCGGAACCCTGCGCCGAGCCGCCGAGCACGACGTGCAGCTGGCCGAGCACCAGCGTGACGCCGATGCCGGCGAGCAGGCCGTGGACGATGGCCGGCGACACGGCCAGCGCGGCGCGGGCGAGGCGGGTCAGGCCGAAGAGGATCTGGAGCAGGCCCGCGGCGACGGTGATCGCGCAGGTGACCGGCCAGCCGTGGGTGGCGATCGTGTCGGCCAGCACCACGGTGAGAGCGGCGGACGGGCCGCTGACCTGCAGCGGCGATCCGCCGAAGAGGCTCGCGACCAGCCCGCCGACGACGGCGGAGATCAGGCCCGAGAGCAGCGGCGCCCCGGCGGCGAAGGCCACGCCGAGGGAGAGAGGAACGGCGACGAGGAAGACGACGATCGACGCGAGGACGTCGTGTTTGAGGTTCTCGAGCTGGCGGAGGTTCTTCGGGGACGGCGGTCCGGTGTCGTGTTCACCACGAACGATCTCGATCATGGACGCAGGATCGCCGAAACCGCGCGAAAAGTCTGTTACGCAAGCATTTCTCGCGTTTGTCCCGGTACGGACCGGTTCGGTTTCCCGGAACTTTCAGGCGAACAGCGCCCGGGAACCTCCGCCGATCGCGTGGTGTCGATCGCGCACCGGCACGCAGCGCGACGACGAGGAACCTTCGGGTCTCGGTGTGCGCGTGGTCACACCCGATGTGCTGAATTCACGCCTTTTCCGCCACGGCAAGCATCGCGCGGGTGATCGCGGCCAGATCGTCGTCAGTCGAAACGTACGGCGGCATCGCGTAGACGAGGTCCCGGAACGGCCGCAGCCAGACGCCCTGCCCGGTGACGACGTCGGTGGCCACCGCCATGTCGACGGAGTGGTCGAGCTGCAGCACGCCGATGCCGCCGAGGACCCGGACGTCCACCACCGAGCCGAGGTCGCGCGCCGGCGCCAAGCCGTCCAGCAGGCCCTTCTCGAGCCGGCTGACGTCCTGCCGCCACGCGCCGCCGGCCAGGAGCCCCAGCGAGGCGTTCGCCACCGCCGACGCGAGCGGGTTGCCCATGAACGTCGGCCCGTGCGCGAGGACCGGCAGCGCGCCGCGGGAGATGCCCGCCGCGACCTCCGGCGTGCACAGCGTCGCCGCCATGCTCAGGTAGCCGCCGGTCAACGCCTTGCCGAGGCAGAGCACGTCCGGCGTCACGCCCGCGTGCTCGGCGGCGAAGAACGCGCCCGTGCGGCCGAAGCCGGTCGCGATCTCGTCGAAGATCAGCAGGACGTCGTGCGCCTCGGTCAGTTCCCGCAGCGCGCGCAGGTAGGCGGGGTGGTGGAAGCGCATGCCGCCGGCACCCTGCACGACCGGTTCGACGATCACCGCGGCCAGTTCCCCGGCGTGGGCCCCGATCGCGTCGGCCAGCGTGTCCACATAGGACTGGTCGGGCGGGGTGTCGAAGCCGGCCGGCGGGGCCGGCACGAAGACCTGCTCGGGCAGCACGCCGCGCCACAGCGAGTGCATGCCGCCGTCGGGGTCGCACACGCTCATCGGCGTGAACGTGTCGCCGTGGTAGCCACCGCGCCAGGTCAGCAGCCGGCGCTTCTCCGGCCGCCCGCGGGAGCGCTGGTACTGCAGGCACATCTTCGCGGCGACCTCGACCGACACCGAACCGGAGTCGCAGAGGAAGACGTGCTCGAGGCCCTCGGGCGTCAGGTCGACCAGGGTCTTGGCGAGGGTGATCGCGGGCTCGTGGGTCAGGCCGCCGAACATGACGTGGCTCATCCGCCCGGCCTGCGCGGCGAGGGCGGCGTCGAGGACCGGGTGCCGGTAGCCGTGGACGGCCGACCACCACGACGACATCCCGTCGATCAGCTCCCGGCCGTCGGCGAGCTTCAGCCGGACCCCGCTCGCCTCGGCGACCAGCAGCGAAGGCACCTTCGCGGGCATGGGCGCGTAGGGGTGCCAAACGTGCTGGGCGTCGAGGGCGAGCAGGTCGGCGGAGTCCACCCCCGCATTAAACAGGGGCGCGGCGCCGCCGCCGAGGGCGGTGGCGGAAGGCGGAGGTGACCTCAGCAGGGCTTCCGCGTGAGCACCCAGCCGTCCTGGTTCAGGGGCTCGGCCACGACGTGCACCGGCTGGTCCCCCGTCAGCACCCACGGACCGGAAACCGACAGCCGGTACCGGCCCGCGGGCCCGGCGATCGTCAGGCTCCCGTCCGCGCCGGTCGTCCCGTGGATCGTCCGGCCGGTGTCGAGGTCGGTGGCGTCGACCCGCTGTCCCGCGACGCCCTCCCCGGCCTCGGTGACGATCCGGCCGGTGCTCGTGCCGTCCTGGCCGAGCACCTTCGCCGTGTCGCGGGCTTCGGGCACGCCGTCGTGGTACGCCTCGTCGCGGGTGAAGTCGCAGGACTGCTCGAGAAAGCCCCACCTCGCGGGCCGCTCGGTGACCGTGCCGGGCACCCGGAACGTCCGGGTCTCCCCCGGCCGGATCGTCGCGCCGGGCCCGCCGTAGGCCAGCTCGCCCCACCCGGCCTCGGTGATGTCGGCGGCGCGGCCGGTGTCGCCGCGGTCGCAAGCGCCGTAAACCCCCGAGACGACGCGGGAGCCGGTGTTGGCCAGCTCCACCGTCAGCACGGCCGGGTCGCCCACGCGGTAGGTGTCCCGGTCCAGCGTCACCTTCCCGTGCAGCGTCTCGGACAGCGGGCGCAGCGCCCGCAGCGGTACGTCGACGACCGGCGTGGAGCCGTCGGCCCGCACGCTCGTCCCGCCGCCCAGGATCCACCCGCCGGGTGCGCCGGCCGCGTAGATGCCGTACTGCCCCGGCGGCAGGTCGGCGAACGAGTACCGGCCGTCGGCGCCGGTGGTGCGGGTCTCGGGAAGATCGGCCCCGTACAGCCGGACCTCCGCGCCGGCGAGCGCTTCACCCGGGTCGGCCACGCCGTCTTCGTCCGCGTCGGCGTATGCCTGGCCGCCGATCGTCGTCGTTCCCGACGCCGCCCGCACGGTCACCTCGGCCGGCGCGAGCGGCGGGGTCACGCCGTCCAGTAGCGACACCGACAGCCGGAACCGGGAGTCGCCGTCGAGCGGGCCCGTGAGGTAACCGGTCAGCAGGTACTCCCGGGTCTCGCCGGGCACGAAGCTCGCGCCGAACCCGCCCGGCCCGAGGTCGCCCCAGCCCGAGTCCACCCAGAAGCGCGTGCCGCCCAGGTGGTCGGCGATGCCGTGGGAGTAGTAGACCCCGCGGGTGCCGGCGTTGGTCACGGTGTACTTCACGGTGACCGGCTCCCCGGGCAGGTACGGCCCGCCTTCGACCACGGCCGTGCCCCGCAGGTCGTAGTCCTCCGCACTCGCCGGGACCGCGAACCCCACGATCGCCACGAGCACCGCGGCCGACGTCACCAGTGCGCGTCGAATCCCCAAGGTGACTCCCCCTCACCTCCGGCCCGCACCCCTCCGCGCGGGCTTCGGAGCTTTCACGCGTGAAGGGGCCTTTCGGCCACCATCGAGTGACGCAGCTCACAGCCGGACCGGCAGCACCTCCAGCCCGTGCACCAGGGAGCTGGACCGGTAGACCAGCTCGTCCGGCTTGGCGTCCAGCGCGAGGTTCGGGAACCGCGCCAGCAGGCCGGCCAGGGCGATCTCGGCCTCCAGCCGGGCCAGGGGCGCGCCGACGCAGTAGTGGATGCCGTGTCCGAAGGCCAGGTGCCCGCCGGCCGCGCGCGTGACGTCGAGGCGCCCCGGGTCCGGGAACCGCTCCCCGTCCCGGTTCGCGCCCAGCAGCGAAATCAGCACGAACTCGCCTTCCGGGATCGTCACGTCGCCCGCTTCGACCGCTTCCGCGGTGAAGCGCAGCGTGGCCAGGTGGATCGGGCCGTCGAAGCGGAGGAACTCCTCGACCGCACCCGGCATCAGGGACGGATCGGCGCGCAGCAGCGCCAGCTGCTCCGGCTCGCGCAGCAGCGCCAAGACGCTGTTGGCGATCAGGTTCACCGTGGTTTCGTGCCCGGCCACCAGCAGCAGGAACGCCATGGAGATCAGCTCGTCCTGCGACAGCGAGTCGCCGTCGTCGCTCGCGTGCACCAGGTCCGACAGCAGGTCTTCGGCCGGCTTGGCGCGCTTCTGCTCGACCAGGCCGGTGAGGTAGGTGAGCATGCTCTGCGCCGCGTGCTGCGCGTCTTCCGGCGTCGACGAGCTCAGCAGGGTCTTCGACCACGCGGAAAACTCGGTCCGGTCCTCCGGAGCGACGCCCAGCAGCTCGCAGATCACCGTGATCGGGAGCGGCGCGGCGAACGACCGCAGCAGGTCCGCCCGCTCCTGCCCGGCCAGCGCGTCGAGCAGCTCGGTGGTGATCTCCTCGATCCGCGGCCGCAGCCGGGCCACCGTCCGCCCGGTGAACGCCTTGTTCACGAGCTTGCGCAGCCGCGAGTGGTCCGGCGGGTCGGTGTTGAGCATGTGCCGCCCGAGCGCTTCGCCGAAGCCGCCCTGGTTCGTCGCCCCGGCCGGGAGCTTCGCCTCGAACAGCTCGTACGCGCGCCGGTTGTCCTTGTGCAGCCGCGAATCCGCCAGCAGCGCCCGCGCCTGCGCGAAGTCCGTGACGATGTAGCAGTCCAGGCCGCGCGGCATCCGGACCCGGCGCACCGGCCCGCCCGCGCGGAGCATCTCCGCGAACAGGTGCGCGTCCTGAGCGAAATCCTCCGCCGCTTCGGTCGTCGTCATTGCCGCCCCCGCAGTCAGCCTCAGCGCTCGGCGAGTGCCGCCACCACGCGCTCGGTCACGTCCTGCCAGTATGCCCGCTGTTCCTCGCGTTCTTCCGCGTCCGAAAGCCATTCCTGGTGGAACCGCAGCGTGGTCTTCGCGCCCGAGCCGCTGAGCCGGACCTGGACCGTCGAGTCGTGGTCCCAGTCGCTCGGCCGCCACGTCAGCCGCACCCGGTCGCCCTCGGCGAAGCTGCGGATCTCCCCGACCGTGCCGTTCGCCGTCTCGTACTCCGCGCCCGGCTCCCGCGGCAGCTCGACGCCCGGCCCCAGCCAGATCGCGACGCCGTCCCGGCTGACCAGGAAGTCCCACACCGTCGCGGCCGCGTACGGCAAGGTCCGCGAAACCCCGATGTTCCACCCCACATCGGCCGTCTTCCCCACTGAAGAAGTCATGGAACCATCCTCCCACCGGGGTACGACAAAACCGGTCCCCGGCCCGGGTGCAGGATCGTCAACCGTGCGCTACCGCCCCATTTCCCCCGCCGTACTGGCCGAAGAACTGACCGACCGCATCGACGCGCTCACCGGGCGGCGGCGGATCGCGGTCGCCGTCGACGGCGCGGCGGGTGCGACGGAAACCACCGAACTCGCCGACGCCTTGGTCGACCCGCTGCGCCTGCGCGGCCGCGCGGCCCTGCGCGTCTCGGCGCGCGACTTCCTGCGGCCCGCGTCCCTGCGCTTCGAGCACGGCCGCACCGACCCCGACGCGCGCTACACCGACTGGCTCGACCTCGGCGCCCTCCGCCGCGAGGTCCTCGACCCGCTGGGGGAAACCGGGTCCGGCGAGGTCCTGCCGTCACTGTGGGACGCCGAACGTGACCGCGCGACCCGCGCCGAGCGGGTGCCGCTGCCCGAAGGCGGGGTCGTGCTCCTCGACGGCGAACTGCTGCTGGGGGCCGGTCTGGCCTTCGACCTGGCCGTGCACCTGTGGCTCTCCCCCGCCGCCCTGCGCCGCCGGGTGCCGGACGCCTGGGCGGTCCCGGCCTACGAGCGGTACGAGGCGGAAGTCGATCCCAGCTCGCTCGCCGACGTCGTCGTGCGCGTCGACGATCCGCGGCACCCGGCGCTCTACACGCCTTAGCGGACGACGGCCACCGGGTCGCCGTCCAGGAGGCCGGCCAGCCGCCCGGCCATCGTGTCCCAGCGCCAGTTCTCCGCCACCCAGGCCCGGCCGGCCTCGCCCATCCGGCGGGCGCGCACGGGGTCCGCGAGCAGGCTGGAGAGGGTCTCGGCCAGCTGGCCGGCGTCCCGGCCCTCGACGACGTGCCCGGTGACCTCGTCGAGCACCGTCTCGGGCGCGCCGCCGGAGTTGCCCGCGACCACCGGCAGGCCCGTCGCCGAGGCCTCCAGGTAGACGATCCCGAGCCCTTCGACGTCGAGCCCCTTGCCCCGGGTGCGGGCCGGCATCGCGAAGACGTCGCCCGCGGCGTAGTGCGCGGGCAGCTCGGCCCACGGCACCGACCCGGTGAGCACGACGTCGCGCTCGAGCCCCAGTTCGGCGACCAGCCCGGTGAGCGTCTTGCGGTACGGGCCGCCGCCGACGATCAGCAGCGCCGCGTCCGGCACGCGTTCGCGGATCCCCGGCAGCGCGCGGATCAGCTGGTCCTGCCCCTTGCGCGGGACGAGCCGGGACACGCAAACGATCGTGGGGCGGTCGGCTAACCCGTGCCGCGCCCGGATTTCCGCGCGGCCGGCCGGGTCCGGTTTGTACAGTTCGGTGTCCACTCCGGACGGCAGCAGCTCCAGCCCGGCCATCGGGCCGAACGCGGCGGCGAACCGGCCGCGGGTGTAGCGGCTGACGTAGGTGACAACGTCCACGGTGTCCCCGATGCGCCGCAACGCCTGCCGCGAGCCCGGGAGCATGGACCAGCCGACTTCGTGGCCGTGCGTGGACGCCACGACGCGGCGCGCACCGGCCTGGCGCAGCGAATGCCCCAGCAGCGCGAGCGGCGCGGCGGCGCCGAACCAGACGGCTTCGCAGTCGCGCGCCCGCATGATCTGCTTCGCTCGGCGAAGGACGTCCGGCGTCGGCAGCATCAGCGACGTCGGGTGCCGGACGACCTCGAACGGCGCCTCGGCGTCGAACTCCTCGTGCGACCCCGTGTGCGACTCCCACGACGGCGCGTAGACGACCAGGTCGTCCGCCGGCAGCCGGGTGGCGAGGGAGTTCAGGTAGTTCTGGATCCCTCCGGGCCGCGGCGGGAAGTCGTTGGTCACGAGCAGGGTCTTGAGCACGCCCCAGAGGCTAGCGGCCACCGCATACGGCGGAGGGGCGGCACCGCGTGTGCGGTACCGCCCCTTCGAAGAGCCGACAGTGCTGCGTGGGTCACGACGTCGGGCGTCGCGCTCCCGCGTACTGGCTCTGCAGCGGCGAGATCTTCACGACGTCACCGCTGTCGGGCGCGTGGACCATCTTGCCGTCGCCGATGTACATGCCGACGTGCGAAACGGGCGAGTAGTAGAACACCAGGTCGCCCGGCTGGAGCTGGTCCCGCGGCACCGCGGCGCCGAAGGTGGACTGCTCGCGGCTCGACCGGGGCAGCGTGAGGCCGGCCTGCTTGTAGGCCCACAGCATCAGGCCCGAGCAGTCGAACGTGCTCGGCCCGGTGGCGCCCCAGACGTACGCGCTGCCTCGCTTGCTCAGCGCCGCGTCCAGCGCGATCTGGGCGGCGGCGGTGGGCGCCTTGAGGCCGGTGGGCGAACCGCCCTTGTCACCCTGCGCGGCCCGGTCGAGCGCACTCAGGCTCTTGTTGGCCGCCTTGAGCTGGTCGATCTGGTCGTTCAGCGCCTTCTGCTTGCCCCTGATGTCATCGGTCAGCTTCGCCGCCGCGTCGCGCGCTTCAGTGGCGCGCTTCGCCGCGTCGGAAGCCTTGTTCGTGGCATCGGTGGCCTGCTGGACGGCGCCGGTGAGGTTGCCCATCGCGCCGTTCTTCTCGGTCGCGATGACCTCCAGCGCCGAGGAGCGGTCGAGGAAGTCCTGAGTGGACGTCCCGGCCAGCAGCGCCGACAGCTTGTTCAGCTGGACGCCGCTGGTGAACGACGCGCCGGCGAACTTGTCGACCTCGGTCTGGTACTTCTTCTGGTTCTCGGCGGCCTGGGCGGCCTGGTCCTTCGCCGCGTTGACGTCGCCGGTGGCCTTGTCGAGCTCACCCTGCTTGGCCTTCAGGTCGTCCTGGGCCTTGAGCAGGTCTTCGTTGAGCTTTTCGGCTTGGGCCGCGAGGTCGCGGTACTTGGCCAGGGCGTCCGAACCGGTCGGCGGGGCCTGGAGGACGGGGATGGGGGCGGCGGTGGCCGTCGGCTGCGCCACGGTGACGAGGGTGATCACCGAAGCCGCGGCGAGGGCACCTGAAACCACGCGCCTTACTGGATGCGACTGCACGGTCGCGCGGGTCTCCTTTGCGTCTCGGCCGCCGAGGGGGACCGGGGCACGAAGAGGTCGGGGGGTTCCTCTTCGCCGCTTGTCCCGCACCGCGCGTTCTCCCGCACCAGGTGAAGCGAGCGGTGGTGGTTCCGGTTCCCAGCTTCCCGACAAAGCTGCGTCCGGCGGCGATCCCGCGTCGCCGCCTCATCGACGGCCAGGGGCCACGAGATCTCGGACAGGTTACGAAAAGACCGCCACCACGTCCACCACCTCGAAGGCAAAAACTCTCCGTAGCGCCCGGAAACACCATCGGACCAGCATGGGAGAAGACTTGTGATGGGCGTTACACGCTGGGGTTTCTTCGCACTCGATTCGACTACCTACCGTTCACCTGACCCGAACGACCACTCGGCGCGCCGACACGAAACGGGCAAGTCAGGCCGTGCGCGGAACGGGTCCCTCGACCAGCCGCAGCCGCGGAACCATGCCCGCGTCGGCGAACGCGTCCAGGGCGCGCCGCTCGTCGGCGTCCCACACGGCGGGCGGCGCGCCCAGCAGCACGGTGACCACGCAGTCGTGGCAGGAGATGCCCCGGACGACGCAGCGGTCGCAGTCGACCACCACGCTTTCGATGTCCGAAACCGAAATGTGCGAGACGTCCACTTCGGACAGCTCGGGGGTGTCGTTCATGTGCTCCTCCTCACGTCGGGACTGACTGAGGAGGACGGTAGGCGCCACCACCGACAATTTCCGTCGGTGATGTACCGAGGCTCCGCCTCGGGCCGGGGGCTCCGCCACCCGAAACCCCCGAAAGCCCCAGGTCAGACCCGGGAGAGCCGGCTGACCAGCACCGCAGACGGGGTCGGATGGGCTCCGCCACTGCGCACGGAGTCCGCCACCGCGCGGTCGGACGTCGCCACGACCATGGGCCGGCCGGCGGGCTCGGCCGCCACGATGTTGCGGATCACGTCGTCCGCCAGGACCCCGCGGTCGGAGAACAGCACCCGCACCCCGCGGGGCACCGACGCCGGGACCGACAGCACGCCCGCGCCGTCGAAGACGACCGTCACCTCGGCCGAAGTGCGCGCCGCCAGGGCGGAGAGCTGGTGGATCAGCCGGTCGCGCTGGTCGGCCAGCGCCAGCTCGGGGTAGCCGGTCTTGGTGACGTTGTAGCCGTCGACGATCAGGTGCACGTTCGGCAGCGCCAGGTAGCGGTCCAGCGTGGAGACGTCGGCGATCTTGCCGCCCTGGCCGCTGCCGGTGCTGGCGCCGCGGACCATGTCGGCGGGCCGCGCGCCGCGGGCACCGAGGGCGAGCTCGCGGCGCAGGCCGGTGACCGCGCCGTCGATCGTGTCGATGAGCAGCGCCAGCCGCACCTCGTCGGCCTCGCGGGCCTCCCGGGCGGACTGGCGGGCGACTTCGGCGTCGCCCACCGCGCGTTCGGCACGGGCGCGTTCGGTGGCGACGCGCTGGCGTTCGCGCGCCAGCTGGGCGGTGAGGGCGGCGATCTCCTCGGCGCGGGCGGCGGACCCGCGCGCGGTCTCGGCGGACGCCGCTTCGGCCGCGTCCCGGGCCTGGCGGAGCTGGACGCCTTGCTCGCGCAGGCGCTTCAAGAGCTTCTCGACTTCGCCCTCGCGCTCGCCCCGCGCGCTCTCAGCCGCTTTCTTGGCTTCGGCGAGCTCCACGCGTAGTTGCATGAGTTCGCCTTCGAGGCGCTGGCTGCGGGCCAGCGCGGCGTCACGTTCGGCGCGCAGGGCGTTTTCCTCGGTGTTCTTGGCGACCAGCCGGACGCGCCCGGCGGCGCCGGACTCGCCGAGCAGCACGGCGGCCGCCGCCGCGGCGACCGAGTCCGTGGCGTTGGGGTCGAGCGCGTCGGTGCGGTGCTCGCGCAGCCATTCGATGACCGCGGTGCGGAACTGGGACGACTCGCCGAGCGCGGCGAGCAGCGCGGCGCCGCCGAGCTTGGCCCGCTTGGCCGGGGCGAACTTGGCGACGGGCCGCAGCTGGCGGGGCACGTCGGTGGCGGGCAGCTTGGCGACGGCGGCCGCCGAAAGCTCGGCGATCCGGTCGCGGACCGGCTCCGGGAGCGCGGGCCAGGTGGCCGGATCAGGCCGCTCCCCGGGCTCCTCGGCCTGCACGGGCCGTGGCGCGACACCCGACGGACCGGCGGGGTCCTCGGGCGGCTCCGGCACGAGCGGCTGCGGGTGCATTGGTCCAGGGTAGGCCCCGCCCCCGCATCACGCGCCGCGCGCCACACGGACCGCGTCCCGACCAGCGGCCGGGCTCCCCGGCGGGCAAAAGTGTCGGTGGGTGCCCCTAGTCTCCCGCACATGCGTTCGATCCAGGCACAGCTCGCGTTCGACGAGCTCGGAACTCCCTTGCGGGACACGACTTTCGTGGTGTTCGACCTCGAGACGACCGGGGCCGCGCCGGGGCCGTCGGGGATCACGGAGATCGGCGCGGTGAAGGTCCGCGCGGGCGAGGTGCTGGGCGAGTTCGCGACGCTCGTGAACCCGGGGATGCCGATCCCGCCGCAGATCGTCTCGCTGACGGGCATCACGCAGGCGATGGTCTACGACGCGCCGCCGATCCAGGAGGTGCTGCCGGCGTTCCTCGAGTTCATCGAGGGTTCGGTGCTGGTGGCGCACAACTCGGGCTTCGACACGTCCCACATGCGGGCGGCCTGCGAGGGCCACGGGTACGTCTGGCCGAAGCTGACCGTCGTCTGCACGGTCCGGCTGGCCCGGCGGGTGGTGCCGCGCGACGAGGTGGGCCGGTACAACCTCACGGCGCTGGCGATGCTGTTCGGGGCGCGGACGCGGCCGACGCACCGGGCGCTCGACGACGCGCGGGCGACGGTCGACGTGCTGCACGGGCTGCTGGAGCGCGTCGGCAACCTGGGCGTCCATTCGCTCGAGGAGCTGATGGGGTACCTCCCCGAGGTCACGGTGGCGCAGCGGGCGAAGCGGCACCTGGCGGCCGACCTGCCGTCGGCGCCGGGCGTCTACCTGTTCAAGGGGCCGAAGGAGGAGGTCCTGTACGTCGGCACGGCGAAGGACCTGCGGCGGCGCGTGCGGACGTACTTCACGGGCTCGGAGGGGCGGAGCCGGATCCGCGAGATGGTCGCGCTGGCCGAGCGCGTCGACCACGTGGTGTGCGCGCACGCGCTGGAGGCCGAGGTGCGTGAGCTGCGGCTGATCGCGGTCCACCGGCCCGCGTACAACCGGCGGTCGAAGAACCGGCACCAGGGCTGGTGGATCGGGCTGACGGAGGAGGCGTTCCCGCGGCTGTCGGTGGTCCGGCTGCCGCGGCCGGGGGTGCTGGGCCCGTTCCGCAACCAGGCGGACGCGAAGGCCACGGCGGACACGCTGGCCGGGGCGTCGGGGCTGCGGACGTGCACGCAGCGGATCTCGCCGCGTTCGGCGAACGGGACCCCGTGCGTGCTGGCGGAGCTGGGGCGCTGCGGAGCGCCGTGCGCGGGGCGGCAGAGCGTGGAGGCGTACGTCCCGGCGGTCGAGTCGGTGTCGGGGCTCATCGCGGGTCTCGACGGCCGTCCCCTGCACGTCGCGGCGGCCCAGGTCGAGCGCTTGGCGGAGAACCACCACTACGAGCAGGCGGCCCGCCACCGCGACGAGCTGGCCGGCCTGATCCGCGCGCTGGGGCGCGCGCACCGGCAGGCGGCGCTGGCGTCGATAGCGGAGCTGATCGCGGCGGCCCCGGACGGCACCGGCGGCTGGGAGCTGTCGGTGATCCGCTACGGCCGCCTGGCCTCGGCCGGCGTGGCCCGGCGCGGAGTGCCGCCGATGCCGGTGGTGGAGGCGCTGGTGGCCTCGGCGGAGACGGTGCTGCCCGACCCGGGGCCGCTGAACGGCGCGCCCCCGGAGGAGGTGGGGGTGCTGCTGCGCTGGCTGGCCCGCCCGGGGGTCCGGTTGGTGCGGACGACGCGGCCGTGGGCGGAGCCGGCCGCGGTGGCCGGGTGGCGGGGATGGCTGGATCTGGTCTCGACCGCGCATTCCCTGGAGCACGTGGGCTGAGGGTGACCGGGGCAGCGCCGGGCAGGCCGGATCTCGCATGATCGGCGCCGGAACTCGCGTGACCCGAGTCGCATCTCGCGTGACGGGGGCCGGAACTCGCGTGATCCGAACCGCATCTCGCGTGACGGGGGCCCGAACTCGCGTGATCCAAGCCGGAACTCGCGAGTTGCAGCCGCGATCGCGTCCGCGGGGACCGGCCTCCGCTCCCCGAGCTCAGGCGACCGGGCGGTCCAGGCAGGCGCCAGACCCGCCGAAACCCGGCTCGGTCCCGGGCTCAGGCGACCGAGCGGTCCAAGGCGTCCAGCAACCACGTGTGCGTGACCCCCATCGGCGCCGCCTCTCCCGTGACCTCCCCCGCAAGGTGCCAATACCGCCGCACCCTGGGATCCCGGTCCGGTGCCGTCCGGACGTTCAACGCCCGGCGGAACGAAGGCGTGTCCCCCACTCCGACCGCCGCCGCGTGGGCCGCCACGAACCGGTCCAGTGCCGCCCCGGGCCCCGGCGTCGCCCCGGAGGCCACCGCGGGGAACGCCAGCGAACACGCCTCCCCCACCTCCGCGTGGAGCGCACCGAGGTCCGCGATCCGCTCGTGGCCGGCCAGTGTGCTCGCCCGAAGGTGCCCGGCCAGCGTCCGGTCCGCCGCCAGCACCACCAGCGACGCGTACGCCACCACCTGACCCGTCGACGGCTGCTCGGGCGGCCGCGGCGCGCTGACGTCGAGGAACATCCGGGCCGTGTCCGGCGGGATCGGGCCCGTCGTCATCGGGTGCCACAGCCGGACCAGCGCCTCGTGCGCCGCGAACCCGTCCTGCACCGCCGACAGCAGCTCGAGCCGGGCCGCCCGGTCCGCCGGCGACGACTCCTCCACCGCGCGCAGCACCGAACGCCGCCAGGCCAGCGTCGCGACCTCGCGGTCCAGCGCCGCGCGTTCGGCGGCCACGGCCTCGTCCAGCGACCGGTGGCCCGCCAGGACCTCGGTGATCGACCGCAGGCCCAGCCCGAGCCCGCGCAGCCGCCGGACCAGCACCAGGCGGTCGACCGCCCCGAAGCCGAACCGGCGATGGCCGCCGACGCTGCGTGCGGGCTCCAGCAACCCCTCGTCGCAGTAGAAGCGGATCGTGCGGACGGGCACCCCCGTCCGCCGCGCGAGGTCGCCGATCCCGAGTGTGTCTTCGGTCACCTTCGGTCGAACCTCCAGCCGGGTGGAATTCCTACGGTACGGCCATGGACACCACCAGCCTCGCCGAGGCACTGCACGCCCGCACCGCCGCCTTCGCGGAGACCGTCACCGGCGCCGACCCGGAGGCCCGCGTCCCCACCTGCCCGGACTGGCCGCTGCGCGTGCTCGTCGGCCACATCGGCCAGGCCCACCGCTGGGCGGCCGACATCGTCCGGTCCGGCCCGTCGCCGGTCCCCGACCCGCTCGACGCCGACCCCGGCACCCCGGAAAGCTGGGCCGACTGGCTCCGCCAGGGCGCCGACGACCTCGCCAAGACCGTCCTGGACGCGGGCGAAACGCCGGTCTGGACGTTCTTCGGCGAGCAACCGGCCAGGTTCTGGCTGCGCCGGATGCTCCACGACACCACGATCCACCACGCCGACGCCGCGCTGACCACCGGAACCGCCGTCGAAGTGGCCCCGGACCTCGCGGCCGACGCGATCAGCGAGTGGCTCGAAGTACTGTCCGACCCGGTCACGGCGAGCCTCCGGCCCGGCTTCGCCGAGCTGTGCGGCACCGGCCAGACCCTCCAGCTCCGCCCCGAACAGGGCAGGGGCTGGCTGATCACCCGCGAACCCGGCGGCGTCCGGTGGACCCGGGAGACGAGCCCCGCCGACGTCACGCTGACCGGCCCCGTCCAGGACCTGCTGCTCGTCCTCACCCGGCGACGGCCCGCCGGGGACGTCACCATCACCGGTGACCGGGCCCTGGCTGACCATTGGCTGGCGCACACCGCGGCCTAGGATCGCGGGCGACACCCGCAGACGAGTCTTGGAGGACCCAGGTGATCACCGCGATCGTGTTGATCCAGGTTGAGGCGGACGCGATCCCGGACGCGGCGCAGGCGATCGCCGACATCGACGGCGTCGGCGAGGTCTACTCGTGCGCCGGGGACGTCGACCTCATCGCCACCGTCAAGGTGTCCGCGCACGAGGAGCTGGCCGACCTGATCCCCGGCCGGATCGGGAAGGTGCCGGGGGTGCTGGACACCGTCACGCACATCGCGTTCCGGTCGTACTCCCGCGCCGACACCGAACAGGCCTTCGCGATCGGCGCCGAGGACTGAGCGAGGCCGCGTCCGAGGCCCCTGGCTGCCTCTCAGACGGCCGTGCCCGCCTCCAGCGGGCGCCGGACACCCCCGGGACACGAAGAAGGCCACCTCCGCGGGGAGGTGGCCTTCTTCGTGGATGGAGCTAGTGGTCCGAGCCCTTGGCGGTCTCGACGCTCTCGAACTCGCCCGGTTCACCCTGGGTGATCGAGTGCCCGTTGCCGTGCCCGTTGCCGTGGGCCCGCTCCAGCGCGACCGTCTCCTCGGCGGGGTCCGGCGACCAGAACGTGCCCGGAACGGCGTGCCCGGCCGAGCCCAGCTTGTTCATCTTCTTCGGCACCGAGGCGCCCTGGTACTCGAGCGGGACCGCGTGGCCGTGGCTGTCGACACCACCGAGTGGCTGGTGGATCTCGATGAACTCACCGTGCGGCAGCCGCTTGATGATGCCCGTCTCGACGCCGTGCTCCAGCACCTCGCGGTCGGCCCGCTGCAGGCCCAGGCAGATGCGGTAGGTGAAGTAGTACGCCAGCGGCGGCACGATCAGCACGCCGATGCGGCCCGCCCACGTCGTCGCGTTCAGGGAGATGTCGAAGCTGTCGGCGATGATGTCGTTGAAGCCCGACAGCTCGATGACCATGAAGAAGCCCAGCGCCATCGCGCCCAGCGCCGTGCGGACCGGTGCGTCCCGGGGCCGCTGGAGCAGGTTGTGGTGCGCGGTGTCCTTGGACAGCTTCCGCTCGATGAACGGGTAGCCCAGCAGCAGGCCGAACAGGATCGGCATGCCGATCGCGCCGGGGAAGAACACCGCCGGGATCGTGTAGTTCCCGAGGTAGACCTCCCAGGCCGGCCAGATCCGGAGCATGCCGTCGGCCCAGGCCATGTACCAGTCGGGCTGCGAGCCCGCCGACACCTGCGCCGGGTTGTACGGGCCGAAGTTCCACACCGGGTTGATCTGGAACAGGCCCGACATCAGCGCCAGCACGCCGATGACCAGCGTGAAGAACGCCCCGCCCTTCAGCGCGAAGTACGGCATGATCCGGACGCCGACGACGTTGGTCTCCTTGCGGCGCACGCCCGGGAACTGCGTGTGCTTCTGGTACCAGACCAGCGCCAGGTGCGCCCCGACCAGGGCGAGCATGATGCCCGGCAGCAGCAGGATGTGCAGCGTGTACAGGCGCGGGATGATCTGGTCGCCGGGGAACTCCCCGCCGAACAGCGCCCAGTGGATCCAGGTGCCGATCACCGGCACCGAGAGCACGATGCCCGAGAGCGTCGCGCGGATACCGGTACCGGAGAGCAGGTCGTCCGGCAGCGAGTAGCCGAAGAAACCCTCGAAGCAGCCCAGGATCAGCAGCAGGCCGCCGATCACCCAGTTGGCCTCACGCGGGCGCCGGAACGCGCCGGTGAAGAAGATGCGCAGCATGTGCACGGCCATCGCCGCGACGAAGATCAGCGCGGCCCAGTGGTGCAGCTGCCGCATGAAGAGGCCACCGCGCACGTCGAACGACAGGTCGAGCGTGGTGGCGAAGGCCCGCGACATCTCCAGGCCCTGCATGTTCTTGAAGCTGCCGTGGTAGACGACCTCCTGCATGGAGGGGTCGAAGAACAGCGTCAGGTACACGCCCGTGAGCAGCAGGATGATGAAGCTGTAGAGCGCGATCTCGCCCAGCAGGAACGACCAGTGGGTCGGGAACACCTTGTTCATCTGGTGCCGCAGGCCCTTGGCCGCGTGGTACCGCTGGTCCGCGTTGTTCGCGGCCTCGCCCAGGTGCCGTTCCACGGCACTCGCGCCCTTGGTCGGCGTGGTGAGTGAACTCATGACTTACGCTCCCAAAAGGCCGGACCGATGGCCTCGATGAAGTCGCCTCGCGCGATCAAGTATCCCTCTTCGTCCACCGTGATCGGTAGCTGGGCCAGCGGACGCGTCGCCGGGCCGAAAATCGGCTTGCCGTAGTGGAGGGCGTCGAACTGCGACTGGTGGCACGGGCACAGGATCCGGTTGGTCCGCTGCTCGTACAGGGAGGTCGGGCAGCCGACGTGGCTGCAGATCTTCGTGTACGCGTACAGGTCGCCGAAGTTGAAGTCCTCCTGGCCGGCCCGCTTGACCACCTTGGCGGCGTCGGTCGGGCGCAGGCGGATCAGCATGACCGGGTTGTCGATCCGGGTCAGCGCGGCCGCCAGTGCCTCCGCGTCGTTCCGCTCGGACTCGCGGAACGGGAAGACGGTCTCCATCGCCCCGGCGTCGAGGTCCTCGGCCTTGACCAGCGCGATCTCGGTCTGCTTGCCGTGCTCCACCTCGACCGGCTTGCCGGTGTTGCGGCGCAGGTAGACCTTCTCGCCCGGGAAGTTCGGCTGCCAGCCGGTGTGCCAGAGCGACGCCCGGTTGTCGGTGTCCTTCCACGGGTTCTTGATGAAGGACGCCAGCGGCAGCGCCGCGGCCGCGAGGCCCAGCGCACCGGCCCCGGCGATCGCCGAGCGCTTGATCAGCGACCGGCGGGCGATCGTGCTGCGGTTCCCGGCGTCGGCCAGGTGCGCGAGGAACGTCGCGCGGTCGACCTCGGGCGATCCCTCGCCGTCGCCGTCGTGGCGCTCCTGCACCGCGACCTCGGCGGGCACGAACTTCTTCGTGTACAGGATCACGCCGATGCCCAGGCCGAGGATGGCCAGGCCGAGCGTGATGCCGAGCATCGGGGTGTAGAGGCTGTACCAGAAGTGGCCGCTCTCGTTGTCCGGCGCCTCGTACTGCCACGGCCACCAGATGAGCGAGACGACGAACCCGATCCCGGCCAGCGCGGACAGGCCGAACCAGAACGCCACCAGGCGCTCGGCCCGCTTCTCCGCGCGGGTGCCCTCCACGGGCCACGGCGTCGGGTACTCGACGATCTCGACGCCGTCGAGCTCACCGCCCAGCTTCAGCAGCTGGTCCCGGTCCATCTCCGCCAGCTCCGCCTCCGTCGGCGGCTTCGGCCCCTCGGCACTCATGCCTTCGATCCAATCCACAACGTCACGCCGATCAGCGCGGCGATCCCGACGATAAAGGCGATGACGCCCTCCGAAGCGGGGCCGACCCCGCCGAGGCCGTTACCACCCGGGTCATTGTTGCCGTCCGACACCGACTTCACGTAGGCGACGATGTCCTTCTTCTCCTCCGGCGAGAGCTGCCGGTCGGAGAACTTCGGCATGTTCTGCGGCCCGGTGAGCATGGCCGTGTAGATCTGCTCTTCGCTGGCCGGGTCCAGGTTCGGCGCGTACTTGCCGGCGGACAGCGCGCCGCCGCGGCCGGTGAAGTTGTGGCACGACGCGCAGTTGAGGCGGAACAGCTCGCCACCGCGGGCCGGGTCGGAGCCGCGCAGGGCCTCGCCCTTCTCGGCGGGGCGCTGGACGCCGCCGCCGTGCGCCTGGATGTAGGCGCCGACCGCGTCGATCTCGGCCTCGGTCAGCTTCGGCGGCTTGCGCTCGACCTGCGCCTCCTGGCGCGCGGCGGGCATGCGGCCCGAAGAAGTCTGGAAGTACACCGCGGCGTCGCCGATGCCGATCAGGCTCGGACCGCGGTCCTGCACGCCCTCGAGGTTCGCGCCGTGGCACGCGATGCAGGTGTTGTTGTAGACCTGCTCGCCGAGGCGCAGCTGCGCCGGCGTGCCCTGGGCCTGCGCGGTCTGCGGCTCCGGGGCGAACACGGCGTACAGGGCGCCGGCGCCCACCAGCGCGATGCCGAGCGCGAGCAGGCCGGCGAACCGCCTCCGCAGCTTCGACCGCGCGCGGTACCGGCGCTCCGAGGATTTGGTGCTGGTGGTCATCTTGCGGCAACCCTTGCTGTCAGTTCAGGCCGATGGTGAAGGTGGTGGCGGCTGGGCGTGAAGCCCTCACGGGAGGAGGTAGATCACACCGAAGAGGCCGACCCACACGATGTCGACGAAGTGCCAGTAGTAGGACACGACGATCGCCGACGTGGCCTGGGCGGGCGTGAACTTGCTCAGTTTCGTGCGGATGAGCAGGTACACGAAGGCGATGAGCCCGCCGATGACGTGCAGGCCGTGGAACCCGGTCGCGAGGTAGAAGACCGTGCCGAACGGGCCGGACGGGATCGTCATCCCCTCTTCGACGAGGTTGTGGTACTCGTTGGCCTGGCCGCCGACGAAGATGGCGCCCATGATCAACGTGATGATGTACCAGCGGCGGAGTCCGTAGACGTCGCCGCGTTCGGCGGCGAACACGCCGAACTGGCAGGTCAGCGAGGACAGCACGAGGATCACCGTGAACGGGATCGCGTACGCCACGTTGAGGTGGAACTCTTCACCGTGCAGCGGCGGCGGCCACTGGCCGGAGGAGTTCTGCGCCTTGACGGTGAAGAACATCGCGAAGAGCCCGGCGAAGAACATCAGTTCGCTGGACAGCCACACGATGGTGCCGACACTGACCATGTTCGGCCGGTTCAGCGAGTGAACCCGCTGACTGATGGTGGGAGCTGCCGTTGTCACGCGTCGCATTATGTCCTCTCGCACCACCGCTCCGCCGGGTGGGTCCACGGCGGGTCGTCTGCGTAACCGATCACACCGGATGCCCGGGAAGGTGAGAGCTACTCATGGGTTTACTCGACCGGCTGCGTGACCTGCTCAAGAAGGACGAAACCGCCGGTCTGACGCCTGATACGCCCGGGTTGAAGATCGTCGCCGAGGCCTTCGACCCCGCTGTCGCGGATTCCGCCGTGCTCGCCGGTTCACCCGCCTGGGTCAGCACGGCACCGGCCGTCCTGCGCCACCACCTGCTGCTTCCGCCGAGCCGGCTGGCCGAAGCGGCGTCGATCCTCGCCCAGGACGGCTACGAGCTGCGAGAAGAGTCACCCGAAGGGGGCCTCGTGCGGGTCCACGCGGTCCGCGTCCAGGTGCTCGACGCGCTCCACTGCGCCCAGGAACGGTCCCGGATGGCCGGTCTCGCGCAGCGGCTGGGCGGCGACGCGCCCGGCTGGGAGGCACTCCAGCCGGAGGCGCCCGCGTGATGTCGGTCTCGGCCGATACGATCGGGCGGCAGACGTGCGGGTGATGAGACGGAGGCAGCTCAAATGGCCGAGCAGTCGATGCGGGTCCTGGTGTTCAGCCACAAGGCGGAGGTGCGCGAGGCGATCGTGAACGCGGTCGGCCGGCGGCCTGCCGCCGACCTGGCCCGCGTGGACTACGTCGAGGCCGACGGCATCGCCGACGTCCTGTCCGAGGTGGACGCCGGCAACGTCGACCTGGCGATCCTCGACGGCGAAGCGCAGCCGACCGGCGGCATCGGCCTCTGCCGCCAGCTCAAGGCCGAGATCGCCGAGTGCCCGCCGATCGTCGTGGCGGTGCGGCGGCGCGACGACCGGTGGCTGGCGACGTGGTCGCAGGCGGACGCCGTGCTGGTGCACCCGCTGGACCCGCTGACCGCCGCGGAGACCGTCGCCGACGTGCTGCGCGCGCGACGGGTCCCCGTCGTGAACGGCTGAGCCCGGTGACCACCCCGGTCCCCCGCACCTGGCCGCCGCTGCTCAAGCAGCTCGTCGCACGCGTCGACCTGTCCGAGGAGGACACGGCGTGGGCGATGGACCAGATCATGAGCGGCGCGGCGAGCCCGGCCCGGATCGCCGGGTTCGCGGTGGCGCTGCGTTCGAAGGGCGAAACGCCTGCGGAGATCGCCGGGATGGCGGCCACGATGCTGGCGCACGCCCGCCGGGTCGAGCTGGACCGCCCGGCCGTCGACATCGTCGGCACCGGCGGCGACGGCTCGAACTCGGTGAACATCTCGACGATGGCGACGATCGTCACGGCGGCGGCCGGCGCCCCGGTGGCCAAGCACGGCAACCGCAGCGCGTCGTCGAAGTCCGGCGCGGCGGACGTCCTGGAGGCGCTCGGCGTCACGATTTCGCTGCCCCCGGAGGAGGTCCAGCGCAGCCTCACCGAGGTGGGCGTGGGGTTCTTCCTGGCGTCGGCGTTCCACCCGGCCCTGCGGCACGCGGGCCCGGTCCGCGGCGAGCTCGGCATCCCGACGACGTTCAACCTGCTCGGCCCGCTGACCAACCCGGCCCAGCCGGGAAGCGCGCTGATCGGCTGCGCGTACGAGGACAAGACGCACGTGCTGGCGGAGGTGTTCGCCCGCCGCGGGACGACGGCCCTGGTGGTCCGCGGCGACGACGGCCTGGACGAGATCACGACGACGACCACGTCGACGGTGTGGGTGGTGTCGGACGGAAAGGTGACTTCGCGCTCTTTCGACCCGGCTGTGCTGGGCATCCCTCGCGCGACGGCTTCGGACCTGCGCGGCGGCGACGCGGCGGCGAACGCCGAGGTGGTCCGCGAGCTGGTGGGCGGGAAGCCGGGGCCGGTACGGGACGCGGTGCTGATCAACGCGGCTGCGGCTTTGGCGGCGTTCACCGGGTTCTCGGGATCCCTGGAGGACGACCTGCGCACCGGGCTGAGCCGCGCGGCGGAGGCCATCGATTCCGGCGCGGCAGCGGCGGTTTTGGACCGCTGGATCGCCTTCGCCTGACCGAGGTCGCGCCCCCGCCCTCCTCCTGGGGGGCGTGCCCTTGTCCAGTCTATCGGCGCTGGGAGCCCGCAACCGCCGTTCGCGGAATCTGTGGACAACCGGCACCGATGTGGACAACTCGGCCCTCGCCGCCGATACCCGCTTGACAAGCTGCCGGCACCCCAATGTGGCCTTGGGTGCGTCAGACGCACCGAAGGCCACCTTGGGTGCGTTCAACGCACCGAAGGCCACCTTGGGGCGCTCGGGTCACCCGCGGAAAGCCGTCCGGTACGACGTCGGGCTCGTCCCCCGCAGCCGGCTGAACTGGTGCCTCAGCGCCGCCGCCGAGGCGTAGCCGCACGCGACGGCGATGTCCTCCACCGACAGGCGCCCCTCCTCCAGCAACGCCTGGGCCCGGTCCAAGCGCCGCTCCGTCAACCACCGGTGCGGCGTCGTGCCCGTCGCCGCCGAAAAGCGGCGCAGGAACGTTCGCTCCCCCAGTCCGCTCCGCCGGGCCAGTTCGGCCACCGTGAACGGCTGGTCCAACCGCCGCTCCACCCACTCCAGCGCCTCCGCCACCACCGAGTCGTCCGGGACCGCGGGCACCGGCGCCTGGACGAACTGCGCCTGACCGCCCGCCCGGAACGGCGCCGCCACCATCCGGCGCGCCAGCGTTGTCGCCGCCGTCACGCCGCGCAGCCGCCGGACCAGGTGCAGGCACAGGTCCACCGCCGCCACCGTGCCCGCGCTCGTCAGCACGCCGCCGTCGTCCGCGTACAGCGCCTGGGTGTCCACGGCCGCCGTCGGGAACCGGGCGCGGAACTCCGCCTCGTACACCCAGTGGACCGTGCAGCGCCGGCCGTCGAGCAGGCCCGCGTAGCCCAGCGTGAACACGCCCGCGCAGAACCCCGCCACCCACGCGCCCCGGGCCGCGGCGTCGCGCAGGACGTCCAGCACCGGCGCAGGCGGCGCCACCGTCCGGGGCGCGCACGTCGGCACGATCAGCAGGTCGGCCGACGCCGCGAAGTCCAAGCCGTGGAGCCCGGTCAGCCCGAAGCCCGACCAGCTCGAGACCGGGGCCCCGGCGGGCGAACAGACCCCGAACTCCCAGCCTTCGATGCCGTCGGCGCTGCGGTCGGTGCCGAAGACCTCGCACGCGACCCCCAGCTCGAACGGCGAAACGTGGTCCGCGAGCACGACCGCGACCCGGTTGACGTCCATGCCGGCCAGCATGTCACAAGTTTTGCGTCCGTTGTCATCTCTGACACTGGTCGCTCCAGGACGACCGGACGAACCTGGACGCCATGACGAACTCCGAAACCCGCCCGCTGCTCCAGTGGTCCGCGGCGATGGCGATGTCCGGCACGATCGGCGCCGTCGTCCTCGAGAGCGGCGCGGCCGCGCCGGCCGTGGCCTTCGCCCGCTGCTTCGTCGGCGGGGCGCTGCTGGTGCTCTGGTGCCTCGCCCGCGGCTGGCTGCCCGCCTGGCGGCCCTCGAAGCGCGACCTCGGGCTGGCCGTCCTCGGCGGCCTGTTCCTCGTCGGCAACTGGGTGCTGCTGTTCGCGTCCTACGCGCTGTCGTCGATCTCGGTCAGCACGGTCGTCTACCACACCCAGCCGCTCATCCTGGTCGGCCTGGCGGCGGCGTTCCTCGGCGAGAAGGTCGCCAAGAGCCACCTGGCCCGGGCCGCGATCGCGTTCGGCGGCGTGACCCTGATCTCCCTGTCCGCGCACGGCGAGGACGGCAAGCCCGTCCAGCTCGCCGGGATCGGGCTCGCGCTCGGCGCGGCCCTGCTCTACGCCGGCGCGTCCTTCGTCGCGAAGCAGCTGAAGCACATCCGGCCGCACTTGCTCGCGGCCGTGCAGACGACGGTGGGCGCGGTCCTGCTGGCGCCCGTGTTGCTCGTCACGCCGTTGCCGACGGCCCCGCGCGAGCTGCTCTGGCTCGTGCTGCTGGGCACCGTCCACACCGCGCTGATGTACGTGCTGATGTACGCGAGCATCGGCAAGCTGCCGACCACGACGGTGGCGCTGCTGTCCTACCTCTACCCGGTGGTCGCGGTGCTGGTGGACGTCGCCTTCTACGGCCACCGCCCGACCTGGCCGGAGGCACTGGGGATGCTCGCAGTACTGGCCGCCGCGCTGAGTCCACAGCGCAGCGGCCAGTCAGGAAAACCCGAGGTCAGTCGTGCGACGGACCCGTGTGGTACTCGAACACCAGTCCGCCGATCGTGATCAGCAGCGCGACCAGCGCCATCACGAGCAGCCAGATGTGGAAGAACGCCAGGGCCAGCGCGGCGAGAGCCGCGGTGGCCGCCATGGCGATCGGCCAGTAGCTGCCCGGGCTGAAGAAGCCCAGCTCACCGGAGCCGTCGCTGATCTCGGCGTCCTCTCGGTCTTCCGGACGCGGTTCGATGCGGCGGGAGACGAACTGCATGTAGCTGCCCGCGAGGAACGCCAGGCCACCGGTCAGGAACAGCGAGACGATGCCCACCGGCTCGGGACCGTGGGTGGCGGCCAGCGCCGTCCACACCCAGTACACGGCCGCCATGAACACGGCGAAGATCGCCACGATGAAGAAGATGCGGGCTTCGACCTTCATGGTCTTTTCCTACTCCTGTTTTCGCGAGGGCGTCAGTTGGACGCGGTCCGCGCCGTGCGGTCGGTGTTGAACGGCTGGGTGGTCACCGCGTGCGGGGTGCACAGCTCGCCGCAGTTCATCTTCGAAAGCGCCTCGGACGCGGTGAAGGTCTGGCCGGTGGCCGGGTTCACCTGCTTGCGCAGCGCGATGTACGCGTCGTACTTGTCCGGCGACAGCGCGCGGACCTCGAAGTTCATCACCGAGTGGTAGGTGCCGCACAGCTCCGCGCACCGGCCGACGAAGGACCCTTCGCGGTCGATCGTGTTCTGGAAGGAGCTGTCCTGGTTGTTCTTGTCCGGGTTCGGCATGACGTCCCGCTTGAAGTGGAACTCAGGCACCCAGAAGGAGTGGATGACGTCGGTGGAGATCAGGTCGTACTGGATGACCTTGCCGACCGGGAGCACCAGCAGCGGGATCTCGCCGGACGAGCCGACCGTGCTGACCTGGCCGCTGCCGTCGGGCTTCGCCGCGTTGGCGTCCTCGTACTTGAACTCCCAGTTCCACTGGAAGGCCACGACCTGGACCTTGACGTCCGGGTTCGGGATCTTGTCCAGGACCTTCGACTCCGTCGTCGCGGTGAAGAAGAACAGGACGCAGACCATGATCGTCGGGACGACGACCGTGAACAGCTCGAGCGGGATGTTGTACTGGAACTGCCGGGGCAGCTCCTCCGGCTCGCCGTCGGCGGTCTTCTTCTTGCGGTGGAACGCCGCGGTCCAGAAGATCAGGGCCCACACGATGGCGCCGACGACCAGCGCGGCCACCACGGTCCAGGTCCACAGCGTGCGCATCTCGTTCGCCTGCCGCGTGACACCCACGGGCCAGCCGAACCGCAGGATCTCGTCGCCGGAGCAGCCCGTCGCCGTCAGCGCGACCAGCACGGCCAGCGCGGCGACGCGCACGGTCCGCTTCCCCAGGGTGCGCTTGGGTTGTCCCACTGCGCCTCGCCCTTTCACCCAGAGCCTCCTACGACAGATCTTTGTGACAGGCCGGAGCCTAGCCGAGTTCACGCTCCGCGCTGACCAAGGGGTAACCATCGACGCGCGTGGTACACGCCACGGGCCGCCCGGCATACTGGGCGCTCCCCAGCCCCGCGAATACCCCTGAAGGTGTGTGAGTACCCGTGTGCGGCCTGCTTGGACTGATCTGCGCGACCGAGACCGGCGCGGCGAACGCGCGTGACGCCGTCGGCGCGGCCATGCGCTGCCAGCGTCACCGCGGCCCCGACGAGCAGGACACGTGGGCCGACGCCGAGGTCGTCTACGGCTTCAACCGGCTCGCCTTCATCGACGTCGAGCACGCCCACCAGCCGCTGGTGTGGGGCCCGCCGGAGGCGCCGGGCCGCTACACGATGAACTTCAACGGCGAGATCTACAACTACCTGGAGCTGCGGGCCGAGCTGGCCGGGCAGCACGGGGCGAAGTTCGAGACCGAGGGTGACGGCGAGGCCATCGTCGCTGGCTTCCACTACCTCGGCGCCGACTGGGTGAAGCGCCTGCGCGGCATGTTCGCCTTCATGATCTGGGACTCCCAGGAGAAGCGCGTCTTCGGTGCGCGCGACCCGTTCGGGATCAAGCCGCTGTTCTACTCGGCCGGCCCCGGCGGGGTCGCGTTCTCCAGCGAGAAGAAGAGCCTGCTGGAGTTGTCGGACACGCTCGGCGTCGCGCAGGAGCTGGACCGCAAGGCGCTGCAGCACTACCTGGTCCTGCAGTACGTGCCCGAGCCCGAGTCGCTGCACACCGCGATCCGCCGCGTCGAGTCCGGGACGTCGTTCGAGGTGGTGCCCGGTGGTGAGGTGAAGTTCACCCGCTACTTCCACCCGCAGTTCGCGACGAAGCCGGTCAACGGCCCCGCCGAGGCCGAAGCGCTGTACGAGCGCATCGCCGATGTGATGCGCGACTCGGTCGGCAAGCACATGATCTCCGACCCCGACGTCACCGTGGGCGCCTTCCTCTCGGGCGGCATCGACTCCACCGCCACCGCGACGCTGGCCAAGGAGCACAACCCGAACCTGATCGCGTTCACCACCGGGTTCGAGCGCGAGGGCTACTCCGAGGTCGACGTCGCCGCCGAGTCGGCCGCCGCGATCGGCGTGAAGCACGTGGTCCGGACGGTGACGGCGGACGAGATGATGGAGGTGCTGCCGCTCATCGTCTGGTACCTCGACGACCCGGTGGCCGACCCGGCGCTGGTCCCGCTGTGGTTCATCGCCCGCGAGGCCCGCAAGCACGTCAAGGCGGTGCTGTCCGGCGAAGGCGCCGACGAGCTGTTCGGCGGCTACACGATCTACAACGAGCCGATCTCGCTGGCGCCGTTCGAGAAGATCCCGGGCGGCATGCGGAAGCTGATCGGCAAGGTGTCGACGAAGATCCCGGAAGGCACCCGCGGCAAGGACCTGCTGCGCCGCGGCGCGCTGCCGCTGGAGGACCGCTACTACGGCAACGCCCGCAACTTCCGCGACGACCAGCTGCGCAACGTTTTGAAGACCTACCAGGAAGGCGTCGGCTTCAAGGACGTCACCGCGCCCTGGTACGACGTCTCGCGCGGCTGGGACCCGGTGGCCCGCATGCAGCACGTCGACCTCTACACGTGGCTGCGCGGCGACATCCTGGTCAAGGCCGACAAGGTGACCATGGCGAACTCCCTGGAACTGCGGGTGCCGTTCCTGGACGCCGAGGTGTTCAAGGTCGCCGCGTCGATCCCGCTGGACCAGAAGCTGGCCCACGGCACGACCAAGTACGCGCTGCGCCAGGCGCTGGCCAAGATCATCCCGGCGCACGTGCTGAACCGCCGCAAGCTCGGCTTCCCGGTGCCGATCCGGCTGTGGCTGCGCAACGAGATGTACGACTGGGCCAAGGGCATCATCAGCGACTCGAAGACCGAGGAGCTGCTGGACAAGAAGGCGATCCTGGCGCTGCTGGAGGAGCACAAGGCGGGCCAGCTGGACCGCAGCCGCCAGCTGTGGGCGCTGATCGTGTTCATGCTGTGGCACGGCATCTTCGTCGAGCACCGGATCAAGCCCGAGATCCCGGAGCCGGTGTACCCGGTCAAGCTCTGAGAGCCCGTCGAAAGCCGTGAAGGCCTCCTTGCCGGTCATAGACGCCGGTAAGGAGGCCTTCACGGCTTCGGCGGACTAGGCCGCGGGCAGGACCGCCGAGATCTCCGCGGCCGCCTCCGGGCCGAAGGCCTCTTCGATGCGGGCCAGCGCGTCGGCGCGCTCGAGCGTCCACTCCTGCGTGCCGATCGTCTCCAGCACCAGCACCGCGATCAGCGAGCCGAGCTGGGCCGCGCGCTCGACGTCCAAGCCGCCGTCGAGACCCGCCAGGAAGCCCGCGCGGAAGCCGTCGCCGACGCCCGTCGGGTCGGCCTTCGCGCGCTCGGGGACCGCGCCGATCTGCAGGGCGACGCCTTCCTTGCCGACGATCTCGACGCCCTTCTCCCCCAGCGTCGTGATCCGGAGACCGACCTGGTCGAGCACGTCGGCCTCGGTCCAGCCGGTCTTCTGGAGCAGCAGCTCCCACTCGTAGTCGTTGCTGAACAGGTACTTCGCGCCGGCCACGAACTCGCGCGCCTGCGCACCGGTCATCCGGGCCAGCTGCTGCGACGGGTCGACGGCGAAGGCGTATCCGCGCTGGCGGCACTCCTCGGCGTGGCGGACCATGCCCTCCGGGTCGTCGGGGCTGATCAGCACCAGGCCGAGCCCGCCGGCGCGCTCGGCGATCGGCTGCAGCTCGATGTTGCGGGACTCGGCCATCGCGCCGGCGTAGAACGTCGCGATCTGGCAGAGGTCCTCGTCGGTCGTGCAGACGAACCGCGCGGTGTGCGCGACCTCCGAGACGTGCACCCCGGACGTGTCGACGCCGTGGCGCTCCAGCCAGGAGCGGTAGTCCGCGAAGTCGGCGCCCACGGCGCCCACGAGCACCGGCTGCACGCCGAGCACCCCGAGACCGAAGGCGATGTTCGCGCCGATGCCGCCGCGCCGGACCACGAGGTCGTCGGCGAGGAAGCTCAGCGAAACGCGGTGCAGCTGCTCGGCGACCAGCTGCTCGGCGAACCTGCCCGGGAAATGCATGAGGTGGTCGGTCGCGATACTGCCGGACACCGCGATCCTGGCTTTGGCTGCCACCGGCTGCTCCTTATGTGGTCGACCTCACGGCAAAAGGCACGAAGTTACCCCCGGGTCATGACCCGTCCGGGTAGTTCGCGCACGCCCAGCCGACACTACCGGCTGGTACTCCTTCACCAGTCGACAGCGGATCAATAGCGTTACGAATCGTGAACGCCGTCACCGAACCCGAGACCCTGTCCGAGCTGATCGCCGACTGCGCGCTCATCCCGGCGACGCTGCAGGCGGAGAACCTGCCCCTGCCCCGCTCCGCGGCCGAGCCGTGGGAGGTCGACGAGGCGTGCCACGCCCAGGTCGCCGAGCTCGACGCCTACGTGTAGGCCCCCGCAGACGTGAAAAGGCCCCGCCCTCCGAACGGAGAGCGGGGCCTTTCACGTGGCCTGCTGTTCTGGACTCAGTGGAACGAGTCGCCGCAGGCGCAGGAGCCGGTGGCGTTCGGGTTGTCGATCGTGAAGCCCTGCTTCTCGATCGTGTCCACGAAGTCGATGACGGCTTCCGACACGTACGGCGCGCTCATCCGGTCGACGGCGACCTTGAGGCCGTCGAAGTCGCGGAACAGGTCGCCGTCGAGCGAGCGCTCGTCGAAGAACAGCTGGTAGCGCAAGCCCGCGCAGCCACCGGGCTGGACGGCGATGCGCAGGTGCATGTCGTCGCGGCCCTCCTGCTCGAGCAGGGCCTTCGCCTTGGAAGCCGCGGCGTCGGTCAGCGTGACGCCGTGGGTTTCTTCGGCGGTCTCGGCCTGCGTCGCGCCGGCGTGCTCAGCGGTCGTCATGGCACTCCCTCTAAGTTCGAACTCACTGCGGATACTCCTCGTGCTGACGTCTTCAACACCCGGAGCGCCCGATCTGTTCCCCACCATGGTCGCACATCGATCGACCTGGTGAACGGCGGCGTGACGCCTGCAATACCCTGGTGAGGTGAGGTTCCTGCGCCGAAGCACCACAGACACCGCCGCCGACGAGCCGGAGACGGCGGAAGCCGTCGACGTCGCCGGTAAGGCGTACACGCCCGGTAAGGGCAAGGCTACGCCGAAGCGCCGGGAGGCGGAGGCGAAGAAGCGCGGGCCGGTGGCCCCGCCGCCGACCACCATGCGCGAGGCGATGAAGCGCAACAAGGAGTTGCGCAAGGCGAACCCGCAGACCAAGGAAGACCGCCGGGCGGCGGCGAAGGCCCGCCGCGAAGCGATGATGCGGGGCGACGACAAGGCCCTGCTCCCGCGCGACCGCGGGCCGGTCAAGGCGTACGTCCGCGACCTGGTCGACTCGCGCCGCAACCTGCTCGGCCTGTTCATGCCGCTGGCGATCCTGGTGTTCCTGGCGCTGCTGGTGCCGCTGCCCCAGGTGCAGTCGTACATCACCCTGTTCTGCACCGCGATGCTGCTGGTGATGGCGATCGAGGGCTTCGTCAACGGGCGCAAGATCGCGAAGCTGGTGCGGGAGAAGTTCCCGAAGGAAGCGGTGAGCGGCCGGTCGATCGGCTGGTACGCGTTCGTCCGGGCGTCCCAGATCCGCAAGCTGCGGGTGCCGAAGCCGCGGCTGAAGCCCGGGGACCCGATCCCGAACTGAGCCGGTTCCGAGAAGCCGGGTGGAGCGAGCCTCCACCCGGCTTCTTGCCGTCCGCGACCCGGCACCGAGGCCGGCGCGCTGCCGCAAAGGTCTTGAATGAGTCATTCAGGTCTCGGGAGGTCCTGAATGACTCATTCAAGACACCCCGGAGCCGCCCGAGCGAGGCTGGAGTCACTCCAGGGTCGTTAGCTAAGCAAACGATTACCGCCTAGGCTGGCACCCATGGAGTTTCGTCGTCTCGGCCGCAGCGGCCTCAACGTCAGTGAGATCTCGTACGGGAACTGGCTCACCCACGGTTCCCAGGTCGAGGAGGACCAGGCCCACGCCTGCATCAAGGCCGCCCTCGACGCCGGCATCACCACCTTCGACACCGCCGACGCCTACGCCAACACCGCCGCCGAGTCCGTGCTCGGGCGCGGCCTCAAGGGGCAGCGGCGGGAAAGCCTGGAGATCTTCACCAAGGTCTTCTGGCCCACCGGCCCCAAGGGCCCCAACGACAAGGGCCTGTCCCGCAAGCACATCATGGAGTCGGCCAACGCCTCCCTCGAGCGGCTCGGCACCGACTACGTCGACCTCTACCAGGCGCACCGGTTCGACCGGACCGTTCCGCTCGAAGAGACCATGCTCGCCTTCGCCGACCTCGTCCGCCAGGGCAAGGTGCTCTACGTCGGCGTCTCCGAGTGGACCGCCGAGCAGATCAGCCGCGGGGCCGCCCTCGCCCGCGAGCTGAAGATCCCCTTCGTCTCCAACCAGCCGCAGTACAACATGCTCTGGCGCGTCATCGAAGACCAGGTCATCCCCGCTTCCGAGCGCGAAGGCCTGAGCCAGATCGTCTGGTCGCCGATCGCGCAGGGCGTGCTCACCGGCAAGTACAAGCCGGGCCAGGACTACCCCGCCGGCTCGCGCGCCACCGACGAGAAGGGCGGCGCCAACATGGTCGCCCGCTTCCTCGACGAGAACGTCCTCAAGCGCGTCGCCGAGCTGGAGCCGCTCGCGAAGCAGGCGGACCTGTCGCTGGCGCAGCTGGCCGTCGCGTGGGTGCTGCAGAACCCGAACGTCGCCTCGGCGATCATCGGGGCTTCGCGCCCGGAGCAGGTGCACGAGAACGTCAAGGCCGCCGGCAAGAAGCTCGACGCCGACCTGCTGACCGCCATCGACGACGTCCTGGGCGACGTCGTCGAGCGCGACGCAAGCCTGACGAAGAGCCCCTAGAGCAAAGCCGTGAATGTCGCATTGAGGGACTTGAAGTCCCTCAATGCGACATTCACGGCCCTCAGTCCTGGTTGATCCGGCCCTGGAACGGCACCCCGACGTCGAAGGCGTCCTCCGGGGCCATCCGGGGCTCCAGGCCGAACCCCCGCAGGAGGCGGCTGGCGCCGGCCAGCCGGTCGCCTCCGCGCCCGGGCACCCGCTCGGGGGCGAGCCCGCGCGAGGTCAGCAGCGTCTCGACGTCGTCGATCAGCTGGTACGGGTCGCAGTCACCCACGGACCCAGGTCTTCCCCGTGATCCGTTCGTAGACCTCGGTGTAGCGCTGCCGCGTCTGCTCGACGATCTCCGCCGGGATCTCCGGCCCGGGCGGGGTCTTGTCCCAGCCGGTCGTCAGCGACCAGTCGCGCACGAACTGCTTGTCGAACGCGTGCTGCGGACGGCCCGGCTCCCACTCGTCGGCGGGCCAGAACCGCGACGAGTCCGACGTCAGGACCTCGTCGCCGAGGGTCAGCGTGCCGTCGGCGTCGAAACCGAACTCCAGCTTCGTGTCCGCGATGATCACGCCCTGCGCGGCAGCGTGCTCGGCGCCCTTCGCGTAGATCTCCAGCGTCAGCTCGCGAAGCCGCTTCGCGGTGTCTTCGCCGATCTCGTTCAGCACCTCGTCGAAGGTCATGAACTCGTCGTGCCCGGTGTCGGAGATCTTCGTCGTCGGCGTGAAGATCGGCTCCGGCAGCTTGTCGCCCTCGACCAGCCCCGGCGGCAGCGCGACACCGGAGATCTTCCCGTCGCGCTGGTACTCGCGCAGCCCGAGGCCGGCCAAGTAGCCGCGCGCGATGCACTCGACCTGGACCATCTTCAGCGGCTTGCAGCGCATCGCGCGGCCGGCGAACTCTTCCGGGACGTCCGTCGTCGAGACGATGTGGTTCGGGACCACGCCGGACGTCCGCTCGAACCACCACGCCGACAGCTGGTTGAGCAGCGCACCCTTGTCGGGGATCGGCGTCGGCAGCGAGACGTCGTAGACCGAGACCCGGTCGGACGCGACGAGCAGGATGTCCCCGCCGTCGAGCTCGTACAGGTCGCGGACCTTGCCCGCGTGGATGTGCTTCATTCGCCGTCCTCAGTCGTGTACTCGTAGAAAACCCAGTGGTCGGGCAAGGCGGCCGATTCACCGTACTCGACGACCGTGCCGTCGGCCGCCAGGAAGGTGCTCCGGCCCAGCAGCACCGGCGCCCCGGCGGGCAGCCCCAGTTCGGCCGCCTCCTCCTCGCTCGCGCGCCCCGCCGCGTGCCGTTCCTGCGTCGTCGCGACCTTCGTGCCGAGCCGCGCGGCCGCGTGCGCCGAGGTGCCCTCGACGATCCGCTCGGGCACCAGCAGCGCGGGTGCCTTGGCCGACAGCGTGCCGTCGAACCACGACGTCGACGTCGACAGCGGCCGGGAGTCGGGCCCGTAGGTGGTACGGCGCCGCCGGATCGCCGGGGCGCCCTCCTCCAGGCCCAACGCGGCCGCGGCGCGTTCGGGCGCCTGCTCGAGGCCGGCCGACCGGATCACGGCGTAGTGGCCGGGCGGGTAGATCCGGCCCGTCCGCGTCGAAGCGGTGGCGCGGTCGCGGGCCGTGCGGTGCAGGCCGCCGCGGTCGACGACCGTGCCGACGCCGCGCACCGGGCGCACGAGCCCTTGCGAGCGGAGGGTGGCGAGGACCTTGGTGGCCGTCGCCATGGCGACGGCCCAGGTGCGCGCGATCTCGCGGGCGGACGGCACCGCGTCGCCCTCCTGCAGCCGGCCGGACAGGATGTCTTCCCGGATCCGGCCCGCGATCTGCAGGTACGGCGGCTCAGGACGATCGAGGGTGGGCAAGGCGGCTCCTCACGGGGACAACGCGCACAAGTGTTCTAGCACGCCGGAGTGTCTCCGACAAAGGCCTGTTCAGAACCACCCAGGTGTACTAGTACACAAGCTGGACTGCGCTCTAGTACGCAAGTTACCCTCGAAAGTGTGTCCCCGCCCACAGCACACAACGGATCCAGCGGCTCGGGCCTCGAGGAACTCCTCGAGGAGCTCCGGCGCCGCAAGTGGGTACTGCACCTGTTCGGCGGCCGCGAGGCGCCGGAGATCTACGCCGCGGTCCACACGTGGCCGACCTGCGCGGACGTCATCATCCTCCGGGACGAGCACCGTGCGAGCGCCTACCGCGTACCGCTGTTCCCGGGCACCGACGTGTTCAGCCCGCGGGTGGTGACCTGGCAGTACCACGCCACCCCGGTGTGGACGCTGCGAGCGGTGCTCACCCTGGCGGAGCCCGGCACCCCGGGTGCGCCGCTGCAGGCGCTGCGGCCACAGCCGCAGTGCCACATCCCGCCGGAGCTGCGCCACGACGTGACGGTCCGGCCGACGAGCACCACGCCCGAGCCCGAGCGCGAAGGGGGCGACGGTGGCGGCCCGCCCGCGTGCGCCTAGCGGGCATCAGGCTCGGCGGGCGAGCAGCCGCTCCGCGACCACCAGGTCGTGGGGGTAGGTGATCTTGAGGTTCTCGGGAGCCCCCGGGACCCACCGGATCGGCAGGGAGGAGAACCGCTCCATGCACGACGAAGTGTCCGTCCCCAAGAAGCCTTCGCGCTCGGCCTGTTCGTAGGCCTCGAGCAGCGGTCCGGCCCGGAAGCCCTGAGGCGTCTGGACGCGGATCGCGCCGGGCACCTGGGCGACCAGGTGCCCGGCATCCACCTCGACGACGTCGTCCGCGGCCAGGCCCGGCACAGCCCCCCCGTCCTCGCGTGTCCGGGCCAACACCGCACCGACCAGTTCGGGGTGGACCAGCGGCCGGGCCGCGTCGTGCAGCAGCACGGCGTCGACCCGGCCGCCTCTTATGCGCGGGGCGAGGTGGCGCAGCGCGTTGAGTTCGGACGCCTGGCGCGTGTCCCCGCCGTGCACGATTTCGACGGTGTCGTCGACGACCTCTTCGGCGAGTTCCCGGTCCTGCGGCCGGATCACCAGCACGAGGACACCGATGCCCGGGACGCGCTTGAAGGCGTCCAGCGACCAGGCGACCACCCGCCGGCCGGCCAGGGACAGGTAGACCTTGTTCAGCTTCGCGCCGACGCGGGTGCCCGCGCCGCTGGCCAGCACCACCGCGGCCGCCGTCGTCTCCACGAGCCGCGAGACTACCGGGGCCGGTTCACCGGTAGGTTGGCCACGGCGTTGTCATGAGCGCTGCCGTGGACGAGAAAGGGCCTGGTGTGGAGCCGGAAGACAGCGAGTTCCCCGAGATCACCCCGCCCGACGACCACGCCCGGTCCGACGCGATCGCCCTGCACGACAAGCTGGTGAAGCCGGCCGGGTCGCTGGGCAGGCTCGAGGAGCTGGGTGTCTGGATCGCGGCCTGCCAGGGCCAGTCGCCGCCGCGGCCGTTCACCCGGCCGCGCGTCATCGTGTTCGCCGGTGACCACGGCATCGCCGCGAAGGGGGTCTCGGCCTATCCCGCCGAGGTCACCGCGCAGCTGCTGGGCACGATGCTGACCGGCGGCGCCGCGATCAACGTCCTGGCCGCCGCCGCGGGGGCGAGCGTCCGCGTGGTCGACATGGCCGTGGACACCGAAGCGCCGGCGACCCGCTCGATCGGCGAGTACAAGGTCCGCCGCGGGTCCGGGTCCATCGACGTCGAGGACGCCCTGACCGCCGACGAGGTCAAGGCGGCGATCCGCGCCGGGATCGCGATCGCCGACGCCGAGGTCGACGGCGGCGCGGACCTGCTCATTCCCGGCGACCTCGGGATCGGCAACAGCACGCCGGCGTCGGTGCTCGTCGCGGCGCTGACCGGCACCGAGCCGGTCGCGGTGGTCGGCCGCGGCTCCGGCATCGACGACGACGCCTGGATGCGCAAGGCGGCGGCGGTGCGCGACGCGCTGCGCCGGGCCCGCGCGGTCCTCGCGAACCCCGTCGACCTGCTGCGCACCACGGCCGGCGCGGACATCGCGGCGATGGCCGGGTTCCTGGCCCAGGCCGCGGCCCGCCGGACGCCGGTGGTGCTGGACGGGCTCGTCGCGTGCGCCGCGGCGCTGGTCGCCGAGGACCTCGCGCCGGGTGCGCGACGCTGGTGGGTGGCCGGGCAGCGGACCGCCGAACCCGCGCATTCGATCGCGCTGGAGCACCTCGACCTCGGCCCGCTGCTGGAGCTGGACGTCCGCCTCGGCGAAGGCACCGGCGCGGTGACGGCGTTGCCGCTGCTGATGATGGCCGCCCGCGTCCTGGCCGAAACCGCGACGCACGAGCAGGCCGGCGTCTCCGGCCCGCTCATCCCGGCCACGGCCACGTAGACCCCGAAAAGCCGTGAAGGCCTCCTTACCGGCTCAAGATGCCGGTAAGGAGGCCTTCACGGACTGGGACGTCAGCCGAGCGGGACCATCCAGTGGTCGGTGTCGGGGCGGGTGCCCTCCTGGATTCCGGTCAGCTCCTCGCGCAGCTTCATGGTGAGGGTGCCGGGCTGCCCGTCGGCGATGGTGAACTCGCCGCCGGCGTGCTTGACGTGCCCGACCGGGGTGATCACCGCCGCCGTGCCGCAGGCGAACGTCTCGGTCAGCTCACCCGACGCCGCCGCCTTCTCCCACTCCTCGGTGGAGATGCGCCGCTCCTCGACCTTGTAGCCGAGCCGCGAAGCCAGTTGCAGCAGTGACTTCCGCGTGACGCCGGGCAGCAGCGAGCCGGTCAGCTCGGGGGTGACCACCCGGGCGTTCTCGCCCGAGCCGAAGACGAAGAACAGGTTCATCCCGCCCATCTCTTCGACCCAGCGCCGCTCCACCGCGTCGAGCCACACGACCTGGTCGCAGCCCTTCTCCACGGCCTGCGCCTGCGCGACGAACGACGCCGCGTAGTTGCCGGCGCACTTCGCCGCGCCGGTGCCGCCGGGCGCCGCGCGCACGTACTCCGTCGACAGCCAGACGCTCACCGGCTTCACGCCGCCGGAGAAGTACGAGCCCGCCGGGGACGCGATGACCGTGTACACGTAGTCGGCGGCCGGGCTGTTGACGCCGAGCCCGGTGGACGTCGAGATCATGAACGGCCGCAGGTAGAGGGAATCACCCTGGCGGGTGGGCACCCACCGGCTGTCGACGGCGATGAGCTCGCGCAGCGACTCGACGAAGACCTCGTCGGGCAGCTGCGGCATCGCGAGCCGCTCGGCCGACTGCCGGAACCGCGCGGCGTTGGCGTCCGGGCGGAACGACGCGATCGTGCCGTCCGGCTGGCGGTAGGCCTTGAGGCCCTCGAAGATGGCCTGGCCGTAGTGCAGCACCGACGTCGCCGGGTCGAGCGTGAACGGGGCGTAGGGGCCGACCTGGGCCTCGTGCCAGCCGTCGGCCTTCGACCACTTGACGGTCACCATGTGGTCGGTGAAGTAGAGCCCGAAACCGGGCTTCTCGAGTACCTCCGCGACACGGTCCGCGCTCGCAGGACTCGGGTGCGGGACATGGGCGAACTGCGTCGAGGTGGTCATGGCTACACGATACCGTTTGGTCGGAGGCGCGTTAGTCGGATGTCCCACTGTTCCGGCTGTTCCGTGCTCTCCCGACGCCCTTCCCGCGTCCTGCCCGCGGCCGCGCCGTGATGACTCTAGGATGACGGCGTGACCTACCACTCCACGGAGCCGGTCCCCCGGCCCAAGACCGGCGGGGCCGACGTCAAGACGTTCGTCACCGCGGTGCTGCTGACCTTCGGCGTCGGCCTGCTCGGCATGGTCGGCTGGGCCGTGCTCAGCAGCGGCTTCGGCGGCTTCCTCGGCCTCGTCGCGGGCGTCTTCGGCGTCGTGTGGTGGCGGAAGATCCACGGCAAGGCGTTCCCGCAGGTGCTCCCGACGAAGTCGGTCGTCATCCTCGCGGTCGTCAACGCGGTGCTGACGCTGATCCTCTTCCTGACCGCGGGCTGAGCTCCTCGAGCAGTCCCGGCGGCAGTGCGGGCGCCGGCCAGCCCGGGTCCGGGCGGAAGTCGGTGTCCGTCCCGTCGAACGGGTAGGCGCCGCGCTCGGCCAGCGCGCCGATCCGCTCGCCCTCCGCGCGCAGCCGGTCGAGCTGCTCGTGCGTCAGGCGCCCGGCGTCGATCGCGACCTCGGCCTCGTCCTCGTCGTCCCAGCGCCAGGTGCCGTCCCGCTCGACGACGACGTCGAGCACGCCGTCGATGCGGTCGACCCCGGCCGGGGTCCGGCCGAGCGGCACCTCGAGGTTGACGTACCAGTTCGTGAACCGCCCGGCGGCGTCGAAGAACCACCACACGGACGACCATTCGTCGTCGGCGATGCGCCGCAGCGTGGACGTGCGGTGCCAGAAGTCCGGCACGGGCATCCGCGGGATGCGGAACCGCTGGTGCAGCGGCGCGTCCGCCATGTGCCGGCCGTCCACCAGCCGGCTGCCGACGATCGGGGTGCCGGCCGGCAGCCAGGCGAGCAGGACGCGGCCGTCGTCGGCGAGCACGCGCAGCGGGTGGACCTGGCCGATCGAGCCGTCGGGGCGGTGGAACCGTTCGACCACGGTCTCCCCCGGCCGCCAGCGTCGATCACTCACGTTCTTCACTGTACCGGCGCGCGCGTACGCCCAGTAGCAGCTCGATCACGGTCACCAGCCCCGCGACGACGAGCACGGGCAGCGCCGGCAGGAAGTACGCGGCCACCGCGGCGACGGCGATCCCCGCGAGTCCCGGCACGCCGGCCCGCGCCCGGACTTCGGCGCCCGCGGCCAGCGCTGGCACCACGGTCGCGACCACGGCGACGACGGTGAGCACCGGCTGCAGCGAGTCCGCGTCGGCGGCGGAAAGCAAGTCGCGCAACGACGTCAGCGACAGCCCGAGCCGGACCGCGCCGAGCTGGTACAGCGCGGCGAAGGCGGCCAGCACGGCGACCGCGCCGAGGAGCAGCACTCGCCACCCCGCGCCTTCACGCCCGCCCGGGCGGAGAAACGGCAGGAAGACCACCGCGGCGACGAGCACCCCCGCGAAGTCCGGCGTCTGCAGGCCGCCCCCGGCCGTCGACACCGGCGCCACGGCCACGCAGACCACGACGAGCACGAGCCCCGCGGCGAGCAGCAGCCCGCCCGCGACCCGTACGACGATCGTCGGGATCTTCAGCCCGGCGAACCCGGCGCCGGTCACCACGACGGCGAACGCGGCGGCGGCGAGCTCGCGGTGCGCGGGAAAGACGTAGGCGCCGAACGCGATCGCGTAGACGGTCACTTCGGCAAGCCGCGCGACGGCCACCACGACCCGGTCGACCTGGGCGTCCCCCGGTTCCGGGACGCGGGCCGTCACCCCCGCGGCGATCGCCGCCAGCACCAGCCCGGCGAGCAGCCACCAGCCCGCGCCCGCCGCTCCGGCCGCCAGCGCCACCAGCAGCCCACCGCCCAGCCGCACGCGGCCCTCCCTCTCCCGCCGTTCACCTGTGGTCCGGTCGTCATTAGCATGGCTCACGATCCCGACCGGGCCGGCGCCCGGTACCACCGAGAACGCGCGAGGAGCCAGAAGTGACCGTGCCTAAGCTCGCCCTGTCCGACAACACCGGGGAGGCACTGGCCAAGACGCGCGCCGACGTGATCGTCATCGGCACCCTGGCCGGCGAGGACGGCCCGCTGCTCGCCGCGGGCGCCGCCGCCGTGGACGCCGCCTTCGACGGCCGTCTCGCCGGACTGCTCGCCACCCTCGGTGCCAGCGGCAAGGCCGAAGAGGTCGTCAAGATCCCCACGCTGGGCAAGCTCGCGGCGGGCGTCGTGCTCGCCGTCGGCCTGGGCAAGGAGGGCGACGGCGTCACCCCCGAGCAGGTCCGCCGCGCCGCCGGGGCCGCCGGGCGCGCGCTGGCCGGCACCGACCGCGCGTTCGTGACGCTGTCGGAGCTCGACCTGCAGGCCGCCGTCGAGGGCACCGTCCTCGGCTCCTACGTCTTCACCGCCTACCGCTCCGAGAAGGGTGACGCGCCGGTCGCGAAGGTCGACTTCGCGAGCCCGGCCACCGGGACCGCCCGCGAGCACAAGGCGACGCTGAAGGCCGCGACGAGCATCGCCGAGGCCGTGCTCACCGCCCGCGACCTGATCAACACCCCGCCGAACGACCTCTACCCGGCCTCCTTCGCCGACCGCGCGAAGAAGCTGGCCGAGGACAACGGCCTCGAGTTCGAGGTCCTCGACGAGAAGGCCCTCAAGCGCAAGGGCTTCGGCGGCATCCTCGGGGTGGGCGGCGGTTCCGCGCGCCAGCCGCGCCTGGTGCGCATCGCCTACAAGCCGGCCAAGGCCGTCAAGAAGGTCGCGCTGGTCGGCAAGGGCATCACGTTCGACTCGGGCGGCATCTCGCTCAAGCCCGCCGCGAACATGGACCACATGACCTCGGACATGTCCGGCGCGGCCGGCGTGCTCGCTTCGGTGGTGCTGGCGGCGAAGCTGAAGTACCCCCTAGAAGTCGTCGCGCACATCCCGCTGGCGGAGAACCTGCCGTCGGGGACGTCGTACCGCCCGGGTGACGTGCTGACCATGTACGGCGGCAAGACCGTCGAGGTCCTCAACACCGACGCCGAAGGCCGGCTCGTGCTGGTCGACGCGATGGTCCGCGCGGCCGAGGAGAACCCGGACTACCTCATCGAGACCTCGACGCTGACCGGCGCCCAGGTCGTCGCGCTCGGCAACCGCACCGCCGGCGTGATGGGCTCGGACGACTTCCGCGACCGCGTCGCCGCGGTCATGCAGGCCACCGGCGAGAACGGCTGGGCGATGCCCCTGCCGGAGGAGCTGCGCGCCGACCTCGACTCGCGCCTGGCCGACCTGGCCAACGTGACGGGCCACCGCTGGGGCGGCATGCTCGCCGCCGGGATCTTCCTGCGCGAGTTCGTCGCCGACGGCCTCGACTGGGTCCACATCGACATCGCGGGCCCGTCGTTCAACACGGGTTCGCCGTGGGGCTACACCGGCAAGGGCGGCACGGGCGTCCCGGTGCGGTCGATCGCCGCGGTGCTGGCGGACATCGCCGCCAACGGCTGAGCCCACCCGAGTTCCCCTGCGCCCCAATGTGGCGTTCGGTGCGTCTGACGCACCGAACGCCACATTGGGTGCGTCTGACGCAACCAACGCCACATTGGGGCGCTGGGGGCCGGTGATCGATTTGCCGCTTTCGGTGTGATCCGCGACACCGTACCGTGGCCGGGTGACGACCGAGCCGGTGGAACGCGACTCTCCCGCCGCGATCGCCGCCGAGCACGACGAAGAACGGCCGGCGCGCACCCTCTCCCGCGTTCCCGACCGCGTCGTCTACTTCGTCGCCCTCGCGGTCGCGGTTCTCGTGCTCAAGCAGGTCTTCTTCCCCTTCGCCAAGGGCAACCAGTTCTACCTCGTGCTCTTCCTCGGCGTGACGCTCCCGCTGGTCTTCCTCTGCTACCGCCCGCGGCTGCGCGGCCGCGACGACCCCGGCTGGACCGACTGGGCCCTCGCCGCGATCGCCCTGGCCGTCGGCCTCTACCCCGTGCTCATCGGCTACGACGACTTCCTGAACCGCCAGGGCATCCTGTCCCCGCTGGACATCGTCGCCGGCGCGCTGCTGCTGGTGCTGATCCTCGAAGCCACCCGCCGCACCACCGGGCTGGTGCTGCCGATCGTCTGCCTGCTCTTCCTCGCCTACGCCTACTACGGTGGCTACCTCCCGCAGAACTGGGGCATCGCGCACGCCGGCATCGACTTCAGCCAGATCGTCAACGCGCTCTACAACGACGCGAGCGGCTTCTACGGCACTCCGCTCGACGTCGCGGCCAGCTACATCGTGCTGTTCACGCTCTACGGCGCCGTCCTCAACGCCTCCGGCGCCGGACGGTTCTTCGTGGACATCTCCTTCGCCGCCTTCCGCAAGTCCCGGACGGCGCCGGGCCGGACCACCGTCCTGTCGGGCTTCCTGCTCGGCACGGTCTCCGGTTCGGGCACCGCGACGGCGGTCAGCCTCGGCTCGATCACCTGGCCGATCCTCAAGAAAGCCGGTTACCCCAGGGAAAACGCGGGCGGGCTGCTCGCCGCGTCCGGCATCGGCGCGATCCTCTCGCCGCCGACGCTGGGCGCCGCCGCGTTCATCATCGCCGAGTACCTGCAGACGTCGTACCTGACCGTGCTGATCTGGGCGACCGTCCCGACGCTGCTCTACTACCTCGGTATCGTGTTCGCGATGGAGGCCGACGCGCGGCGCTTCGAGGCCGAGCCGGTCGACGTCCCGCACGGCAACCCGTGGCAGCTCCTGCGCCAAGGCGGCTACCACTTCCTGTCGCTGGCGATCATCGTCGTGTTCCTGGCCTTGGACATCCCGCCGTTCGCCGCGGTCGTCTACGCCACCGGCGTCGCCGCGCTCTTCGCGCTCATCGCCCGGCGCCGGGACGTCAAGGGCTGGGCCAAGGACATGGTGGACGCACTCTCCGCCGGGGTCCGCGGGGCGCTGCCGGTGATCGCGGTGTGCGCGGCGGCCGGCGTGATCACCTCGACCATCACCAAGACCGGGCTCGGCCTCGAACTCGCCGACGCGCTGGTGGAACTGGCCGGCGCCCTCAGCGACAACGGCACCGTGATCCTGATCCTGACCGTGCTGCTCTCGGCGATCGCGGTCGGCGTGCTCGGGCTCGCGGTGCCGGTCACCGCGAGCTTCATCATCGCGTGGGTCGTGATCGGCCCGGCCCTGGAGACGCTGGGGGTCGCCGACGCCGAGCGCGCGATGTTCATCTTCTACTACGCCGTGCTTTCGGAGGTCACGCCGCCGACCGCGCTCGCCGCCGTCGCGTCGGCGGCCATCACCGGCGGGTCGGTGCTCGGCACCATGTGGCAGTGCTGGAAGTACACGCTGCCCGCGTTCCTGGTGCCGATCGCCTTCGTGCTCACCGACAACGGCGCCGCGCTGCTGCTGCAGTCCGATGTGCTCACCGTGCTGTGGGTGGCGGTGGTGTCGGCGGTGGCCGTCGCCGCGCTGGCCGTGGTGACCGGGGGCTGGCTGTTCGGCCCGGTCAGCCTGCCCGTGCGGCTGCTGTTCGTCCCGGCCGCCCTCTGCCTGCTCTACCTGGAGCCGGTGCCGATCGCGGTCGGCGCCGCGTTCGGTGTCGTCGCCGTACTCGCTCACACCGTGCTCAAGAGGAGGACAGCATGAAACGCGCACTGGCCGCTGCCGCGGTACTCGCTCTGGCCGTCACGGGCTGCGGCGGCAAACAGCAGACCGATCAGCCCGCCCAAGGTGGTGGCGGGCAGTCCTGCGAAGCAGGCGAAGGCCGGATCACCATCGCCACCGGCAACAGCGGCGGCGTCTACTACGTGCTCGGCGGCGGGCTGGCCCAGCTGATCAGCAACAACACCAAGCTGCGCGCGACGGCCGCGGAGACCGGCGCGTCGGTGCAGAACATCCAGCAGCTGGTCGCCGGGAACTACGACGTCGCGTTCTCCCTGGCGGACACCGCGGCGGACGCGGTGCGCGGCAAGGGATCCTTCGAGGGCAAGCCGCAGAAGATCCAGGCGCTGTCGAGGATCTACCCGAACTCGACGCAGGTGCTGGTGCGCACCGACTCGGGCATCAACTCCGTCGCGGACATGAAGGGCAAGCGGATCTCGACGGGCTCGCCGAAGTCGGGTACCGAGGTGATCGCGAACCGCCTGCTGCAGGCGGCGGGCCTCAAGCCGGACACCGATGTCCAGGCGCAGCGGCTCGACCTGGCCAAGACCGCGGACGGCATGAAGTCCGGCACGCTCGACGGGCTCGTCTGGTCCGGTGGCCTGCCGACCGCGCAGATCACCGACATCACCACGGCGTTGAAGGACAAGGTGAAGTTCCTCGACATCACGCCGCTGCTGCCGAAGCTCAAGCAGGTCAACGACGTCTACGACCGGGCCGTCATCCCGGCGGCGGCGTACGGGCAGCCGGCCGACGTGCCGACGGTCGTCGTGCCCAACCTGCTGCTGGTGCGCGAGGACTTCCCGGCGAACAACGCGTGCGCGCTCACCAAGCTGCTCTTCGACAAGCAGGCGGAGCTGGCGAAGGTCCACCCGGCGGCGAAGGAGATCACGAAGCAGCTGGCCCCGCGGACCGAGCCGGTCCCGCTGCACCCCGGGGCCAAGCAGGCACTCGGCTGACCCCTAGGGTCGGTTCGTGGACGCCGGCGAGTACCTCGAGACGGCGGTCCGGGACGTCCTGACCGCCGCCGAACCGGGCGTCGACGACCAGGCCTGGTACGCCGCCCTGCTGCTCGCGGTCAGCGGCGCGCTCGCCGAGGCCGACCGGCTGGCCGGGCACTGGTCGGCCCGCACCGAACGGCCGGTGACCGCGCTGGCGCCCGACCCGGTGCGGGCCCGCGCGTGGGCGATGCTCTTCGAAGCCCGCGGCGGCCGGCCGGAGTGGGCCGAGGGCTTGACGCCGCTCGACCTCGATGCCGAAGAACGCGCGCACACGGCCTCCCTGCGCCGTCCGGTGTCCGACCTCGACGGCGTCCTCCCGCCGGGACCGCTCGCCGAGGTGGTCAAGCACGTCGCGCCGGCACGCCCGGACCGCGTCCGCGCGGCACTCGCCGACGGCGACCTCACGCTGTGGGCGTCGCTGGCCGGGCACCGGCCGGACGTGGCGACGCTGGCGGCGACGCGCGCGCTGGCCCCGGCGCTGGTGGCCGGGGCGGACCCGCTGGGCCTGCGCGACTGGGCGCCGGCCTGCGCGGGCGCGCTGGTCGCAGCCCTGCACGAGCGCTACCCGCCGAGCCTGGGGACCTGGCCCGAGCTGATCGCGGAGATCATGCGGCTGCGCGGCTCGGCGGAAGCAGCGCTCCTGCGCGGTCGCACCACGCTCCCACCCCCGGCGTCGGAAGCGGCGATCCGCTCGGCGGAACTGCGGCTGGGTGTCACGCTGCCCGAAGACCACCGCGAGTTCCTGCGCACCTGCGACGGCCTGCCCGCGGACGTGGTCTTCCCCCGCTTGCTGGGCACGGCCGAGCTGCGCGCCGAGAACGGAGTGGTGATCCTCGCCGAGCCGGCGGTGCTGCTGCTTTCGGCGTCGCACGTGGTCGAGGTCGACCCCGTGCTGGGCACGACGGTGCACCCGTCGTTCCGCGCGGCGCTGGTCCGGCACGCCACGTTGCTCGCCCAGGCAGGCTAGCTTGGGCACGGTGACCACCCTCACCGTGGAGAAGATCACCCCGGACAACGTCGCCGCCGCTTGCCAGCTGGCCGTCGAGCCGCACCAGAAGAACTTCGTCGCGCCGGTCGCCGTCTCGCTCGCCGAGGCCTACACCCAGCCGGAGATCGCCTGGCCGAGGCTGATCCTCGACGACGGGGAACCGGTCGCCTTCGTGATGGGCGGCTTCAACCCCGGCGCGGAGCTCGACTTCTTCCGCTGCGGGGTCTGGCGGCTCAACGTCGGCGCCGGCGTCCAGGGCCGCGGTCACGGCCGGTTCGCCGTCGAAACCGTGCTCGAAGAGGCGCGCCGGCGCGGCGAAAAGGCTGCGACCGTGCTGTGGCTGCCGGCCGAGGGCGGTCCGGAGGACTTCTACCTCAAGCTGGGCTTCCGCCCGACCGGGCAGACCTTCAACGGCGAGGTGGTCGGCCGGATCGCCCTCTAGACCTGGCCGCGCTTCTTCCGCTCGGTGTACTCGCGCATGCGCTTCGGGTAGCCGACGCGCGCGACCTCGTAGACCGGGATCGACCGGCGGTGGCCGAACTGCTGGGCCGCCTCCAGGCTGCCGATCCGGCGCCGGGTCCACTCGCCGTCGTGGGCGATCAACACCACAGTGGTCTCGGTGACGTTCGTCTTCGGCTCGACGAAGGCCTCGACACCCCGGCGCGAGGCCGCCCACTCGTCCAGGTGATGGGTGTCCTCGGAACTGGCTTTCCGCAGCGTGCCGGTCTTCTGCCCGCCCTTGGCGCGCCTGCGCAGGGAGTCGAACAACCCCACCGCGACCACCTTCCCTCCCGAGACATTCCCCACTCATTATCCCGATGTCCGCGTGTGGTCGGTGTCGCACACCCGGCTAGCTCGCAGCCTCGTCCGGCGTAGTGACAAGATGGCGGGTGTCGCGCGCGCGGTTATACCGGGCACGGGCGACGACAGAGCACCACCCCACTGCTTGCCGAGGAGCTATTGAAGTGACCGACACCTCCGCCGACCTCGTGATCCTGGGAGGCGGATCGGGCGGCTACGCCGCGGCGTTCCGCGCGGCCGAGCTGGGCCTTTCCGTCACCCTGATCGAGAAGGACAAGCTGGGCGGGACCTGCCTCCACCGGGGCTGCATCCCGACCAAGGCCCTGCTCCACGCCGCCGAGGTCGCCGACGAAACCCGCGAGGCCGAAGCGGTCGGCGTCAAAGCCGTCTTCGAGGGCATCGACATCGCCGGGGTCAACAAGTACAAGGACGGGATCGTCTCCCGGCTGTACAAGGGCCTGCAGGGCCTGGCCAAGGCGCACAAGGTGAACCTCGTCGAGGGCAGCGGCACGTTCGTCGGCGGTACGACCGTCGAGGTGGACGGCACCCGCTACACCGGCAAGAACGTCATCCTCGCCACTGGTTCGTACTCGCGCACCCTGCCCGGCCTGGAGCTGGGCGGCCGCGTGATCGCCAGCGAGCAGGCCCTGTCCCTCGACTACGTCCCCAAGAAGGTCGTCGTCCTCGGGGGCGGCGTGATCGGCGTCGAGTTCGCGAGCGTCTGGGCCTCTTTCGGCGTCGACGTCACCATCGTGGAAGCGCTGCCGCGGCTGGTCCCGAACGAGGACGAGTTCGCGTCCAAGCAGCTCGAGCGCGCTTTCCGCCGTCGCAAGATCGCCTTCAAGACCGGCGTGAAGTTCACCGGCGCGAAGCAGGACGAGAACGGCGTCAGCGTCTCGCTGGAGTCCGGCGAGACCATCGAAGCCGACCTGCTGCTGGTCGCCGTCGGCCGCGGGCCGAACTCGGCGGGCCACGGCTACGAGGAGGCCGGCGTCAAGATCGAGCGCGGCTTCGTCATCACCGACGAGCGGCTGCGCACCAACCTGCCGAACGTCTACGCCGTCGGCGACATCGTCCCCGGCCTGCAGCTCGCGCACCGCGGCTTCCAGCAGGGCATCTTCGTCGCCGAGGAGATCGCCGGGCAGAACCCGCGCGTGATCGACGAGAGCGGCATCCCCCGCGTCACCTACTCCCACCCGGAGGTCGCGTCGGTCGGGCTGACCGAGTCGCAGGCGAAGGACAAGTACGGCTCGGACGTCACGACGTTCACCTACGACCTGGGCGGCAACGGCAAGAGCCAGATTCTCAAGACCTCCGGCGGGGTCAAGCTGGTCAAGGCCCCGGACGGCCCGGTCGTCGGGGTCCACATGGTCGGCGACCGCGTCGGCGAGCTGATCGGCGAAGCGCAGCTGATCTACAGCTGGGAGGCTTTCCCCGAAGACGTCGCGCCGCTCATCCACGCGCACCCCACCCAGACCGAGGCCCTCGGTGAAGCGTTCCTCGCCCTCGCGGGGAAGCCGCTGCACGTGCACAGCTGACGTCCCACCAGCAGAATCCAGACCACGCAGAACTTGGAAGAGGAGTCAGCGAACGATGGCCTACTCCGTCACATTGCCGGAGCTCGGGGAGAGCGTCACCGAAGGCACCGTCACCCGGTGGCTTAAGCAGGAGGGCGACACCGTCGAGGTCGACGAGCCGTTGCTCGAGATCTCGACCGACAAGGTCGACACCGAGGTGCCCTCCCCGGTGGCGGGCACGGTCGTGAAGATCAGCGCCGCCGAAGACGAGACCGTCGAGGTCGGCGCCGAGCTCGCCGTGATCGACGACGGCTCCGGTGGCGCGCCCGAGTCCTCCGCCCCGGCGCAGGAAGAGCAGAAGCCCGAGCCCGAGCAGGCGGCCGAGCCGGAGCCGCAGGCTCAGGAGAGTGCGCCGAGCAAGCCGGACACCGCGCCGGCCGCCGGTGGTGAAGGCACCGAGGTGAAGCTGCCCGAGCTGGGCGAGAGCGTCACCGAAGGCACCGTCACGCGCTGGCTGAAGCAGGTCGGCGACTCGGTCGAGGTCGACGAGCCGCTGCTCGAGATCTCCACCGACAAGGTCGACACCGAGGTGCCGTCGCCGGTCGCCGGCACGGTGCTGGAGATCCGTGCGGGCGAGGACGAGACCGTCGAGGTCGGCGGCGTCCTGGCCGTGATCGGTGACGCGAACGCGGCGCCGAAGGCCGAGGCCAAGCCGGAGCCCAAGCCCGAGCCGAAGCCGGAACCCAAGCCGGAGCCGAAGCCCGAGCCCAAGCCGGAGCCGGTCCAGGAGTCCAAGCCGGAGCCGAAGCCCGAGCCGCAGGCCGCGCCCGCGGCGAAGGCGGCCGAGGCGGCCCCGGCCGCGGCGGCGAAGGACGGTTCGGCGGACGGCCCGTACGTCACGCCGCTGGTCCGCAAGCTGGCGTCCGAGCACGGCATCGACCTCTCGTCGCTGACCGGCAGCGGCGTCGGCGGCCGGATCCGCAAGCAGGACGTCCTGGCCGCGGCCGAGGAGAAGCAGAAGGCGGCCGCTGCCCCGGCGCCCGCGGCTGCTCCCGCCGCCGCGGCCGCTCCGTCGGCGCCCGCCGCGCGTCCCGCGGCCCCGGTGTCGCCGGAGCTGGCGGCGCTGCGCGGCACGGTCCAGAAGGCCAGCCGGATCCGCCAGATCACGGCCACCAAGACCCGCGAGTCGCTGCAGATCGCCGCGCAGCTCACGCAGGTCCAGGAGGTCGACGTCACGAAGATCGCCAAGCTGCGCCAGCGCGCGAAGGCGGCCTTCAAGGAGCGCGAGGGCGTCAACCTGACGTTCCTGCCGTTCTTCGCGAAGGCCACGGTCGAGGCGCTCAAGCAGCACCCGAACGTCAACGCGTCCTACAACGAGGACACGAAGGAGATCACCTACCACGGCGCCGTGCACCTGGGCATCGCGGTGGACACCGAGCGCGGGCTGCTCTCGGTCGTGATCCACGACGCGGGCGAGCTGAGCCTGGCCGGTCTCGCGCACCGGATCGCCGACCTGGCGGGCCGCGCGCGGTCGGGCCAGATCAAGCCGGACGAGCTGTCGGGCGGCACGTTCTCGATCACGAACATCGGCAGCGTCGGCGCGCTGTTCGACACGCCGATCATCGTGCAGCCGCAGTCGGGCATCCTCGGCACCGGCGCGGTCGTCAAGCGCCCGGTGGTCGTCGCGGACGCCGACGGCAACGACACGATCGCCGTCCGGTCGATGGCGTACCTGCCGCTGACCTACGACCACCGCCTGGTGGACGGGGCCGACGCGGGCCGCTTCCTGACGACGATCAAGCAGCGCCTGGAAGAAGGCAACTTCGAGGGCGAACTCGGCCTCTGATCGTCTGAGTGCCTGACCGTGAAGGGCTCCTCATCCGCGGGTGAGGGGCCCTTCACGGCGTTCCGGACCTGGCTGGCCGCGCATCGCGACGCCATCTCGGTCGTGGCGGAAGACGGCCGGCACCACCTGGCACACCACGCCGAGGTGCCGCGCGTGGTGGCCTCGACGATCAAGGTCATCCCCCTGCTGGCCTACGCCACCGCAGTCGCCGGCGGCGCGCTCGATCCGGCCGAACCGGTTCCGGTCGGTGACTGGGACGCGTTCCACCCCTTCGACGGCGACGGTCCCCTCGGCGCCGGCGCCCACCACCGGGCGCTGACGTCGCTGGGCGTCGCCTGCGACGAGTACGGCGTCGCCCACGATCCCGGCCGGCTCGTCCCGGTCGACGCGATCGCCACGGCGATGATCACCGAAAGCGACAACGCGGCCCCCGACTACCTCCGCGTCCGGCTCGGCGACCGGGCGGTGCGAGCCGCCGCGGCCGACGGCGGCTGGGCGGACGCGGACCTCCGCTGGTTCTGCGGCGAGACCCTTCGCTCGTTTTATCCCGGCGAACCGGACCTCACCATGCGTTTCACCGGGGAACCCGCGTTCCGGCGAGAGGTCTTCGAACGCGTCCGAGGCGAGCCGGTCTCCATGGAAGCCGAGTGGGCTTGGGCACAGGAGACCGCGCACGGCACGGCCGCGCGGCTCTTCGCCTTCCACCGCCACCTCGCCACCGCCGACACTCCCGCCGTCGCTCTCGCGCGCCGCAAACTCGGCCGGGACGTGCGCTACAAGGGCGGCGCACTGCCGCGCAGCCGCGGTTTCGGCCTCTCCGCACCCGGTGGGACGGTGGCGATGTTCTTCACCGGTACGGACTTTCCCGAGGTCCCGCTCGCTGATCTGGGCCTGGCGATCCTCGCCGACCTGCCCGGTTTCGCACGGGACCTGGGCGTGCGGGCGCGCAGCGGATGCGCAACGATCGGAGCATGCGAGTACTGATCGCCGGAGCGAGCGGCTTGATCGGGTCGGCGCTGGTCGACCGCCTGCGGCGGGAGGGCCACGAAGTCCGCCGGCTGGTGCGGCGCGAGGCGAGCGAAGGCGGCGAGTTCCGCTGGGACCCGCCGTCGGGCACCATCGCGGACGGCGCCTTCGAAGGCGTGGACGCCGTTGTGAACCTGGGCGGCAAGCCGCTGTTCCCGGGCCGGTGGAGTGCGGCGCGCAAGCAGGAGCTCACCGACAGCCGGATCGAGCCGACCGAGGTGCTCGCCGAAGCCGTTTCCGAACACGGCGTGGGTGTGCTCGTCAACGCTTCCGCCGTCGGGTACTACGGCCAGACCCATGAGTCCACTGTGGACGAATCGGCACCTCGTGGCCGCGGTTTCCTCGCCGAGCTCTGCGAAGCCTGGGAAGCGGCGACGGCGGGTGCGGGTGACGCGCGCGTCGTCACCATCCGGACCGGGCTGGTCCTTTCGGCGAAGGGCGGGCTCTACGGCACGCTGCGCCCGCTCTTCCGGCTGTGCCTGGGCGGGCGGCTCGGCGACGGCCGCCAGTTCATGCCGTGGATCTCCCTCGAGGACGAGGTCGGCGCGATCGTCCACGCCCTCACGCACGACGACCTGTCCGGCCCGGTCAACCTCACCGGCCCGGCCCCGGTGACCAACGCCGAGTTCACCCGGGCGGTGGGGCGGGCCCTGCACCGCCCCGCGCCGTGGTGGGTGCCCGGGATCGCGCTCCAGACCGTGCTCGGCCAGGCCGGCGAGGAGATGGCGCTGTTCGGGCAGCGGGCCGTCCCGGCCGCGCTGAAGCGGTCCGGCTACGAGTTCCGGCACCCCACCCTGGACAGCGCGCTCGCCGCGGCATGAGCGTCCCGCTGCAGCGCTGGCTCGTCGTCGGCGCCGTGCTCTCGGTCGCGTTCGTCGTGCTCGGCCTGAGCGTGACGCGGCAGCCGCTCACCCTCGACGTCGAAGTCGCGAACGCGTTGCACGGCGTGTACGCGGAGCCGCTCGGCCGGGTGGCGCAGGCCGGGAGCGACCTGCTCGGGCCGGTGCTGCCCTTCGTCCTCGGCGCCGCGCTGCTCGCGCTGGCGCTGCGGCGGCGCGAGCACGTCGGGCTGTGCGTGCGGCTGGCCGTCGTGCTGGTGCTGTGCCGGCTGACGAGCCTGGTGTTCAAGCCGCTCTTCCTGCGCGAACGCCCGCGTGACTACCCGGACCTGAGCTACCCGAGCGGGCACGTGGTGTCGGTGGCGAGCACGGGGTTCGTGCTGCTCCTGCTGTGCGCGTGGCTGTGGCCGCGGCTGGTCCGCCGGGTCGCGGCGGCGGTCGTCATGGCCGTCGTGCTGGGCGCCGCCTGCCGCGTCGTGCTGGGCGTGCACTGGGTCACCGACACGATCGGGGCAGTGCTCGCGGTGACGGGTGTCGGGCTGCTCTCAGCGTGCGCCTTGCGGCTGCTTCCCCCGGGTGACGGGCGTAGCCTCGACGGGTGAGTTCTTCCCGCATTTCCTGCCGCGCCACCACCGAGCCCGTCGACGTCCGGGAGCTCGGCACGATCGACTACACCGAAGCCTGGGAGCTCCAGCGGAGCCGGCTCACCGCCCGCGCCGACGGCACCGCGCCGGACACGATGTTCCTGCTGCAGCACCCGTCGGTGTACACCGCGGGCAAGCGCACGGAGCCGGCCGACCGCCCGGTCGACGGCACGCCGGTGATCGACGTCGACCGCGGCGGCAAGATCACCTGGCACGGCCCGGGCCAGCTGGTCGGCTACCCGATCGTGAAGCTCGGCGATCCGATCGACGTCGTGCACTACGTGCGGCGGCTCGAGGAGGCGCTGATCCACGTGTGCGACCAGCTGGGCGTGCGCAGCGGCCGCGTCGAAGGCCGCAGCGGCGTCTGGATCCCGGCCGACGAGCGCGGCATCGAGCGCAAGATCGCGGCGATCGGCATCCGCGTCCAGCGCGGCGTGACGATGCACGGCTTCGAGCTCAACTGCAACGCGGACCTCTCGGCGTTCGACTCGATCGTGCCGTGCGGCATCCGCGACGCGGGGGTGACGTCGCTGTCGTACGAGCTGCAGCGGGACGTGAGCGTGGAAGCGGTGCTCCCGCTGGCGCGCGACGCCGTCCTGGCCGCCCTCGAAGGCGAGCTCCCGGTGAGCGAAGACCGCTGGCTCCCGCGTCCGGAGGCCCCTCAGGCGCCAGGCGTCACCTTCGCCCTCCAGAACTGACCAGCGCCCCAATGTGGCGTTGGGTGCGTGGGACGCACCCAATGTGGCGTTGGGGGGGTGGGGGGGGACGAACAACACAGTGGGGAGTTAGTTCACCCGCGGTGTGAAC
>NZ_JBVHUL010000005.1:0-7635 GCF_055565395.1 Amycolatopsis sp. NPDC028719 | reverse complement strand
GCCGGGCGCCCCCTCCCCCCCCAAAAACGACCCCTCCCCCCGTTGGTTTGTGGGTGGTGTGGGCCCCCCCCGTGGTGGTTTTTGGTGTGTGGCCCCCCCCGACCGCCACATTGGGGCGCTAGTCCAGCTGCGGTGCGACCTCGGCCGCGATCAGCTCGATCTGGTCCAGATCGGACAGGTCCAGCAGCTGCAGGTAGACCCGGGTGATCCCGGTCTTCTCCCGCCACTGCCCGATCCGGTCGACGACCTCGGCGGGCGTCCCGGCCAGGCCGTTCGCCCGCAGCTCGGCCTCGTCCCGGCCGACGGCCGACGCCCGCTGCGCGACCTCCGCGTCGGAGCGGCCGACGGCGATGGTCAGCGCCACCGAGCGCAGGATCTCCTTGGGGTCGCGGCCGATCTCCTCGGCCGCGGCGTCTACGCGAGCGAACTGCGCGGCCGCGGTGTCGGCGTCCACGAACGGCAGGTTGAACTCGTCCGCGAACCGGGCCGCCAGGGCCGGCGTGCGCTTCTTGCCCTGGCCGCCGATGATCACCGGCGGCGCCGGGGACTGCGCCGGCTTCGGGAGGCCCGGCGACTCCGACAGGGAGTAGTACTCGCCCTTGAACGAGAACGTCGAGCCCGCCGGTGTCTTCCACAGCCCGGTGATGATCTCGAGCTGCTCGGCGTAGCGGTCGAAGCGCTCCTTCAGCGGCGGCAGCGTGAGGCCGTACGCCTCGTGCTCGGCGTCGTACCAGCCTGAGCCGAGACCGAACTCGACGCGCCCGCCGGACATCTGGTCGACCTGGGCGACCGAGATGGCCAGCGGACCCGGGTACCGGAACGTCGCCGCGGTGACGAGCGTGCCGAGCCGGATCCGGCTGGTCTCCCGGGCCAGGCCGGCCAGGGTGATCCAGGCGTCGGTCGGGCCGGGCAGGCCGTCGGCCGAGCCCATCTTCAGGTAGTGATCGCTGCGGAAGAAGGCGTCGTAGCCGGCGGCTTCGGTCGCCTTGGCGACGCGCAGGAGTTCGTCGTAGCTGGCCCCTTGCTGGGGCTCGGTGAAGATCCTCAAGTCCACGAAAGTCAGCCTATAGAGACGTCGGGCTCCGCGCGCCGCAGCCGTACCAGCATGCGGACAATGACGTCCTCGATCTCGGCGCCGACCTTCTTCGGATCCGGCGAGCTGGCGATTTCGGTCGCCGCGCTCGAGAGCGCGCCGAACAGCAGCCGCGCGGTGACCTCGACCGGCACGGGCTCGACCTCGCCCGCGTCGATCAGCGACTGCAGGCCGGAGCGGACGAGCCCGAAGCTGCACCGCTCCTCGGCTTCGCGCCAGCGCTCCCAGCCCATGACGACCGGGGCCTCGTGGATGGCGATCCGCTGGTAGGCCGGGTCGAGGCACGCGCGGATGAACGCGTTGAGCCCGCCGAGGGCCCGCTCCCACGGCGTGCCCTCACCGGTCATGATCTTGTCGAGACGGTCGTAGACGAGGCTTTCGACCTGGTCGAACGCGGCTTCGAAGAGGGCTTGCTTGCCGCTGAAGTGGTGGTAGAGCGCGCCCTTCGTGACGCGGGCGCGTTTGGCGATCTCGTCGAGCGAGGTACCCGCGTAACCGCGTTTGGTGAACAGTTCCACCGCGCTGTCGACCAGCGCCGACCGCGTCGACTCCGAGTAGTCGAGTCGTCTGGACCTCATTGTCGCCACCTTCACAACCTTACGCCCGGAGGATCTCTCCATACTCATGGTATGTTCGCCTCGTCAGGTCCGTACCGGGAGTATGCCGCAGACCGGCGGTATGACCCGGGCCACGGAAGGGGAGCCCACGATGAGCTGGACAGACTTCTACCGACGTCAGGAAATCCTCGAAGCGGTCGTCCGCTTGGCGGGCCGCAACCCGGCCGCGCCGCTGGCGCTCGACGAGGTTCCCGGTGCCGAAGAGCACTTCGGCACCGAGGAGAACGTCCTCCTGGCGCTGCAGTACCAGTGGACGAGGACGCTGAGCGGCCGCCTGCGCGCCGAGGTCACCGACCCGGACGACGCCGACGGCCTCGGCGACCACGTCGACGCCGTCACCCGCGCCTGGCGCGCGTCCGTCGAAGAGCACGAGACGCTGCGCGCGGTGCTCGACGGCGGCTACGAGCGGCACGCGTCGCTGCGCCGGATGCACGAAGGCGAGCTGCGGATGCTCGCCGTCACGGCCGGGCTGGCCGACCCGCGCGAGCCGGCCGAAGAGATCGTCAAGGTGGGTCACGCGCTCGAGGCGCTGCTGCGCACGAGCCGCGACGAGCCCGCTCGCCGCCGTCCCGTCATGGGACACCTGCGGCGCCTGCTCGCGCCGAGTGCGTGAACACGGTTTAGTACACGCATGACGGAGCGCTGGACCGACGCCGACATCCCCGACCAGACCGGCCGGACCGTGCTGGTCACCGGGGCGAACTCGGGGCTCGGGCTGCGCACCGCCGAGGTGCTCGCGGGCAAGGGGGCCCGCGTGCTCCTCGCCTGCCGCTCCGCCGAACGCGGGGCGAAGGCACTGGACCTCGTCAAAGCAGCCGCCGCGGGCGCCGGGCCCGAGCTCATCCCACTGGACCTGAGCGAGCTCGCCTCGGTGCGCGCGGCCGCCGCGTCGGCCCGGGAGCTGACCGGCGACAAGCTGGACGTCCTGGTCAACAACGCCGGCGTGATGGCGACCGCCCGCGGCCGCACCGCCGACGGCTTCGAGCTGCAGTTCGGCACCAACTACCTGGGGCACGCAGCGCTGACCTGGCTGCTGATGCCCGCCCTGCGCGGCGGACGGCACGCCCGCGTCGTCACGTTGTCGAGCCTCGCCGCCACCGGCGCGCGAATCCACCTCGACGACCCGAACGCCGAGCACCGCCGCTACAACGCGGCCGCCGCGTACGGCCAGTCGAAGCTCGCCGACCAGGTGTTCGCGGTCGAGCTGGACCGTCGGCTGCGCGCGGCGGGCTCGGACATCCTGAGTGTCGCCGCGCACCCCGGGTACACCGCGACCGGGCTCGGCAGCGGCATGGCGCGGTCGTATTCGAACCCGGTGGTCCGGTCCCTCATTGCCGGCGGCCACCGCCTCGGCGAGGTCCTGTTCGCCCAGGGGCCGCGGATCGGCGCCCTCCCCCAGCTCTACGCGGCGACGGCGGACGGCGTCGAAGGCGGCGCCTATTTCGCCCCGCGCGGCCTCGGAAACCTGCGCGGCTACCCGGTCAGGGTGCGCACGGTGGCCGCCGCGCGCAGCGAGTCGCTGGGGTCCGCGCTGTGGGAGCTGACGGCGAAGTTGACCCAGGTCACCCCCGATCCCGCGTAGCCCGGACGGGCGTACGGTTGAGGACGTGAGTGCTGCGCCTGAAGGCCGGAAGCTGCTGCGTCTGGAAGTCCGCAACAGTGAGACGCCGATCGAGAAGAAGCCGCCGTGGATCAAGACGCGGGTGCGGATGGGGCCGGAGTTCACCGAACTCAAGGGTCTCGTGCGCCGCGAGGGCTTGCACACGGTGTGTGAAGAGGCCGGTTGTCCCAACATCTACGAGTGCTGGGAAGACCGGGAGGCGACGTTCCTGATCGGTGGGGACCAGTGCACCCGCCGGTGTGACTTCTGTCAGATCGACACGGGTAAGCCTGCTGAGCTGGACCGGACTGAGCCGCGGAAGGTCGCGGAGTCGGTGCAGGCGATGGGTCTGCGGTATTCGACGGTCACCGGTGTCGCTCGGGATGATCTCGAGGATGGCGGTGCGTGGTTGTACGCCGAGACGGTTCGGCAGATTCACGCACTGAACCCGGGTACCGGGGTCGAGTTGTTGATCCCGGACTTCAACGCTGACCCGGCGCAGCTTGCTGAGGTGTTCGGTTCGCGGCCGGAGGTGTTGGCGCACAACGTGGAGACGGTGCCGCGGATTTTCAAGCGGATCCGTCCCGGGTTCCGGTACGCGCGTTCGCTGGAGGTCATCACTGCGGCGCGTGAAGCGGGTTTGGTGACGAAGTCGAACCTGATCTTGGGCATGGGTGAGACGCCGGATGAGGTGGCTCCGGCGATGCGGGACCTGGTCGATGCGGGCTGCGAGATTTTGACGATCACGCAGTATTTGCGTCCGTCGCCGCGGCATCACCCGGTGGATCGGTGGGTGAAGCCGGAGGAGTTCGTCGTGCACTCGCAGGCTGCGGAGGCGATGGGTTTTGCGGGGGTGATGGCGGGGCCGCTGGTCCGGTCGTCGTACCGCGCGGGACGGCTCTACGCCCAGACCAAGGGTTACCGTGGGGAGGAGCTGCCGGAGAACCTGGCGCACCTCGCCGCCGAAGGCCCGGCCGCGCAGGAAGCCGCGTCGCTGCTGGCGCGGTGACGCACGTCACCCCACCATCCTTAAAGGATCGGTAAAGTGGCCGTATGGCCCTGGTTTCGGACCTCCTCAGCTGGTTGCAAGGACTCCCGGAACCGGGGCTCGTCGCGGCGACCGGCGGGCTGGTCTTCGCCGAGTGCACGATCGGGCTGGGTTTTCTGGCCCCCGGCGAGTCCGGGCTGCTCGTCGCCGCGACGACGGCGAACACCCTCCCCCGGTTCCTGGTCCTGTGGCTGGTGGTCACGCTCTGCGCGACGGCGGGCGACGCCCTCGGCTACCTGATCGGCCGGCGGTTCGGCCCCCGGCTGCGCGAGACGAAGCTGATCCGCAAGTACGGCCTCGAAGCGTGGGACAAGGCGACCTCGGTCCTCGAGCGCCGGGGCGCGTGGGCGGTGTTCTTCGCCCGCTTCCTGCCGGTGATCCGCACGCTGACCCCGGCCGCGGCGGGAACGTCCGGACTGCCGTTCCGGCGCTTCCTCCCCGCGGCCGCCGCCGGGGCGTTCTGCTGGTCCCTGCTCCACATCAGCATCGGCGCAGCCCTGGGCGAGGCGGCGAAGCGGATCGAAGGCGCGGTGAGCACGGGCGGCCTGATCGCGGTCGGCGTGCTCGCGGCGGCCGGGGTGTTCTTCCTGCTGCGCATGAAGAAGCGGAAGGTTTTGGCCGCCGAGCCGGAACGCGAGCCCGAGCGGATCCCCTGACCCGAGCGTCGCGAATGACTCATTCGCGGCCTCCCCCGTCCCGAACGAGTCATTCGCGACGTCTCCCGGCCTCGACGCCGTCGTCCCGGGCGGCACGACCTGCGACAGCCGGGCTTACTACATTCGGCGGTATGAGTCTCGCGGATCTTCCCCGGCCGATCGGGTTCGTCCTCGGCGGGGGCGGCAGCCTCGGTGCCATGCAGGTCGGCATGCTGCGCGCGCTCACCGAAGCCGGCCTCACGCCGGACCTCGTGGCGGGCACGTCGGTCGGCTCGCTCAACGCGGCGGTGCTGGCCCTGCCCGGCGACGACGCACTGGCGCGCCTCCATGGAATCTGGGCGCACATGACGCGCACCGAGGCGTTCCCCGGCGGCGTGCTGAGCCGCGTCCGGACGCTGACGCAGAGCAAGACGCACCTGTTCCCCAACAGCGGCCTGACGACGATCATCGCCGACCACCTCGGCGCCGAAACCCGCTTCGAGGACCTGGCGCTGCCGCTCGGCGTCGTCACGACGCAGGTCGACACGGCCGAGCCGTTGCTGATCCGGACCGGCCGGCTGCTCGAGCCGTTGCTGGCGAGCTGCGCGATCCCGGGGATCTTCCCGCCGGTGGAGCATGAAGGGCGCCTGCTCTACGACGGCGGGCTCGTCGCGAACGTGCCGATGCGGCAGGCGCTGGCGATGGGCGCGCGGTCGCTGGTGGTGCTCGACTGCGCGTTCCCGGGCAAGCTGCCGGGCGCGCCGCGGACGTTCGCCGAGGTGATGATGTTCACCGCGATGATCAGCATGCGGAACCAGGCCGTGCTGGAAGCGCCGCTCGCGGCCTCGAAGGTGCCCGTGGTGTACCTGCCGGGGCCGGCACCGGTACGTGTGAACCCGCTCGATTTCGGGCACACCGAAGCACTGGCGGAAGAGGCGTACTCGGCCGCACGGGAGTTCCTGGACGGGATTTCGGTGAGCGGGCCGGGACTCTACGGGGCACCGGGCCTCGTCGTCACGTGATCCGCGTCACGCGGATGCACCGATCCGCCGGGAAGAACGTCATCGCTATCGCGTAGTTTTGATGATGAATGCCCGCCGACCCCAATTCCCAAAAAAGAGACAATATGCCTCCCAAGAAGACTTTACTTTCGGTGGCCGGAATCCTCGCCGGAGCACTGGTGCTTTCCGCTTGCTCATCCGGTGACGACGGCGGCTCACCCGGCGGTGGGGCGCCCGTGTCCGGTTCCGCGTCGGCTTCGGCGACCCCGGTCGCCGTGTCGTTCGAGCCCGCGGGCGGCACGGGGGTGAACCCGGCGACGCCCATCGTCGTCAAGGCCGCCAACGGGAAGCTCCTCGACGTCACGGTGACCAACACCGCGAAGGGGAACAAGGTCGGCGGCAAGCTGGCCGGCGACGGCGCGAGCTGGACGTCCACCGAGCCGCTCGGCTACGGCGTGACGTACAAGATCGTCGCGCACGCCCAAGGCGCCGACGGCAAGGCGGTCGAGCAGGACAACCAGATCAGCACGATCGCGCCGAAGAAGCAGGCGAACGCCAACCTGATCCCGGCACCGTCCGCGGTGGCGAGCACCGGCGTCGGCGTCGGGCAGCCGATCGTGTTCAGCTTCGGGAAGATCGCCGTGAAGAACAAGGCGGCGGTGGAGAAGGCCCTGACGGTCGAGTCGACGCCGAAGCAGGACGGCAGCTGGTACTGGATCGACGACTCGAACGTCCACTACCGGCCGAAGGAGTACTGGAAGGCCGGCACGACGCTGAAGGTGACGGCGAAGATCTACGGCGTCGATTTCGGCAACGGGGTCTTCGGCGCGGAGGACCGCACGGAGACGTACAAGGTGCACGATTCCTGGATCGCGAAGGCGGACGGGAACACCGAGCAGATGCAGATCTTCCACAACGGCGCGATGGTGAAGTCCATGCCGATTTCGATGGGCAAGGACGCGACCCCGACACATTTGGGCGCGCACGTCATTTCGGACAAACAGGCGAATTACACGATGGACTCGTGCACGTACGGCGTCTGCCCGCCGGACCCGAAGGCGTACCGCTCGAACGAGAAGTTCTCGGAGCGGATCTCCAACGACGGCGAGTTCGTCCACGAGAACCCGAACAGCGTGGGGCAGCAGGGAAGTTCGAACGTCTCGCACGGCTGCATCAACCTGAACGCGGCGAACGCCGAGTGGTTCTTCCAGAACATGGGCCTCGGCGACGTCGTCGAGGTGACGAACTCCGGCGGCCCGCAGCTCCCGGTGTGGGACCTGTACGGCGACTGGTCCAAGTCCTGGGCCGACTGGCAGGCCGGCTCCGCCCTGAAGTAACCCACCTCAGCAACCCACTTCGTCAGCTCACTTCGTCCGTACCCCCAGGGGCCGGGAGCTCCGCTCCCGGCCCCTTCTCCATCCCACCCGCCCCTCCCGCCCCACGACCCGACCCTCCAGATACGCGTGTCGTCCTTCCAATCACACGTGATGCCCCTCCAATCACGCCTGATGCCCGTCCAGTCACGTGAGATGCCCCCTCGATCACGCGAGATGCCCGGCCAAGCACAGGCTGGGCCGGGCAACGGCGGTGAGTTCCGGCTTCAATCACGCGAGATCCGGTGCCAGTCACGCGAGATCCGGT
>NZ_JBVHUL010000004.1:918440-986503 GCF_055565395.1 Amycolatopsis sp. NPDC028719 | reverse complement strand
CAGATGTCGCAATCCACACCGAACCCGGAGGCCCTCCCTCACACCAAGATCATCCGATCACGTGTCGCCCGTACCCAACCTCCGTGGTCAATACAACTAGCCGAGGAGGCCCATCAACGCGATCGTGATCAGCACCACGGCGGGGGCGAGGGCGTTGATCCAGGCGCGCTGGGCGGGCGTGAGGGCGGCGGTGCTGTTCATGGCGTTTCCTAGGGCCGAAACCGATGCTTCCGCCCTGCTCAGCGCGCTGATCTTGGTGTTCGTTAGCTGCTGTGAGCGAACTCACCGACGGCGCTCAGCCGTCCGGGTGACGGCGGGAGCGGACCGTGAACCACAGCACACCTCCCGCTGCCGCGACCATCGTCGCGAACGCTGCCGTACCGACCACGATTGCCTGAGTCATCTCGTCTCCCTCCCGAGGGTCTGGTAACCGAGAGACGCCAAACCGCCGCAAAGGTGCACTCAGCGTTACCGAGATCACAGATCGGCGAGCACCGAGTCGATCTCGGCCGCCAGCGAGAAGTCCTTCGCCGTCAGACCACCCGCCGAATGCGTCGACAGCCGGAACGTCAGCGTGCGCCAGCGGATGTCGATGTCGGGGTGGTGATCGGCCGCCTCGGCCAGCACCGCGACGCGGTCCACCACCTCGATCGCCTGCGGGAAGCTCGCCAGCTCGACCTCGCGGGAGATCACCGCTCCGGAACGCGTCCAGCCGGCGCCCAGTCGTCCGTCGGCCTCGGAGTCGCTCAAGATTTCCGTCATGGCTCCATCGTCCAACGTCCTGGACTACGCTGCACGGTTGCCACGGGAGTCCGGTGAGCCGGGCTGAGAGGCGGGGTCACCCGCGACCGTTCGCACCTGACCGGATCATGCCGGCGAAGGGAGGGCTTTCCCTCCTCGTCCGGTGAAGTGCAGGAGGGTAGATGAAAAGCAGGGCTGTGCGCGCCGCGACGGCCATCGCCGCCGTCAGTGTCGTCGCCGCTGGGTGCTCGCTGTCGGACGGTGACGGTGGCACGCAGCAGACGCCCACCGTCACCCTCGTGACGCACGACTCCTTCCTGGCGCCGCAGGAGGTGCTCGACGCCTTCCAGAAGCAGTCGGGCATCAAGGTCTCCGTGCTCAAGCAGGGCGACGCCGGTTCGCTGACCAACAAGCTCGTGCTGACGAAGGCCAACCCGATCGGCGACGTCGCGTACGGCGTCGACTCGACCTTCGCTTCGCGCGCGCTCAAGGAGGGTGTCTTCGAGCCGTACACCAGCCCGGAGGCCGATCGCGGGCCGCAGCGTTACGCGGTCGACCCCGAGCACCGGCTCTCCGCGGTCGACGTCGGGGACGTCTGCGTCAACGTCGACACGAACTACTTCACCGCCAAGGGCCTCCCGGCGCCGGAAACCTACGAGGACCTGGCCGACCCGAAGTACAAGGACCTGCTGGTCGCCGAGGACCCGGCGACGGCCTCACCCGGGCTCGCGTTCCTGCTCGGCACCATCGCGAAGTACGGCGAGGCCGGCTGGAAGGAGTACTGGACGAAGCTGAAGGCCAACGGGCTCAAGGTGGTCAGCGGCTGGGAAGAGGCCTACACCAAGGACTTCTCCGGCTCGTCCGGCAAGGGGCCGCGGCCGATCGTCGTCTCGTACGCCTCTTCGCCGGCTGCTGAGGTCGGCGACGACGGCAAGCCGCGCACCAAGGCGCTGCTCGACACCTGTTACCGCCAGGTCGAGTACGCGGGTGTGCTCGCGAACGGCAAGCAGGTCGAGAGCGCGCGCAAGGTCGTCGACTTCCTGCTTTCCCAGCAGTTCCAGGCGACCGTCGCGGCCAACATGTACGTCTACCCGGCGCGCCAGGGCGTCGACCTGCCCGCGGGCTGGGCGCAGGTGGCGCCGCTGCCGCAGAAGCCGCAGGCGCTGACGGCGGACCAGGTCCAGGCCGGCCGCGAGAAGTGGATCGGCGAATGGCGCACGCTCGTGCAGTGACGCCCGGGGACACCGCCACCCGGAAAGCGCTGACCCCACCGCGGACCGCCCGCGGGCTCGGCTTGGCGCTGCTCGGGCTGGCCCCGATCGGGTTCCTGGTGGTGTTCTTCGCCTGGCCGGTGCTGGCGATCATCGGCCGCGGGTTCGCCGCGGGCGGGCTCGACGTCGTCCTCGGCGACGCGCGGACCTGGCAGCTGGCCGGCTTCACGGTGGCGAGCGCGGCCGCGTCGACGCTGGTGGCCGTGCTCGCCGGGCTGCCGGTGGCGTTCCTGCTGGGCCGGGTGAAGCTGCCCGGTGTCGGCCTCGCGCGGACGCTGGTGCTGGTGCCGTTCGTGCTGCCGACCGTCGTCGTCGGCCTGGCGTTCCGGGCGCTGTGGCCGGACGGCGGCGTGCTGCCGATCGTCCTGGCCAACGCGTTCTTCAACGTCGCCGTCGTCGCGCGGACCGTCGCCGGGCTCTGGGCGCGGCTGGATTCGCGCACGACCGACGCCGCCCGCGCGCTGGGTGCGTCGCCGTGGCGGGCGTTCCGCTCGGTGACGCTGCCCGCGCTGGCGCCGGCGATCGCGTCCGCGGCGGCCGTGGTGTTCCTGTTCTGCGCCACCAGTTTCGGCGTCGTCCTCATCCTCGGCGGCGCGAAGTACCGGACGCTGGAAACCGAGATCTACCTGCGGACCGTCGACCTGCTGGACCTCTCGGGCGCGGCGGCGCTTTCGCTGATCCAGTTCACGGCCGTGGTCGCCGCGCTGGTGCTCGGCGGGCTGGCCCGGCGGCGCAAGGACGGCGCCCGGATCGGTGCCGCGAAGACCCGCCGCCCGCGTGGCGGTGAATGGACGGTCGTCGGCGCCGCGGGCGTGGTGCTGGCCCTCCTGCTCACGCCGATCGTCGCCCTGCTCGTCGAATCGGTGTCCACTTCGGACGGCTGGAGCCTCGCCGGGTACCGGGCCCTCGCGAGCACCGGTGAGAAAGGCGCGCTGCAGGTGTCCGGCTGGGACGCCGCGGTGAACTCGCTGAAGGTGGCCGTCGACGCGACGCTGCTCGCGCTGGCCGTCGGCGTGCTCGCGGCCGTCGTGCTGGTGGCGCTGCGGCGCTCGCCCGCGAGATCCGCGCGGGGGCTCGGCGAAACGATGGACGCCGTGCTGATGCTGCCGCTCGGGGTGTCCGCGGTGACCGTCGGGTTCGGCTACCTGGTGACGCTCGACGCGCTGCCCGGCGACCTCCGGACGTCGCCGTACCTGGTGCCGCTGGCCCAGGCGCTGGTGATCATCCCGCTGATCGTGCGGATGGTGCTGCCGGTGCTGCGCTCGGTCGACGTCCGGTTGCGGCAGGCCGCGTCGACGCTCGGCGCGAGCCCGCTGCGGGTGTGGCGGGAGATCGACCTGCCGCTGGCCCTGCGCCCGCTGGTCGCGGCGGCTGGGTTCGGGTTCGTCGTGGCGCTCGGCGAGTTCGGCGCGACGAGCTTCCTCGCGCGGCCGACGGCGCCGACGCTGCCGGTCGCGATCGCGTCGCTGATGGGACGTCCGGGTGAGCTGAACAACCAGATGGCGTACGCCGCGTGCGCGCTGCTGATGCTCGTGACGGTGCTGGCGGTCGCGCTGATCGACCGGCTCGGGGCCGCGCGCGGCCGGGTGGGAGAGTTCTGATGGCGCTGTCGGTGCGGGACCTGACCGTCCACTACGGATCGTTCGCGGCGGTCCGCGACGTCCGGCTGGACATCGCCGACGGCGAGGTGCTGGCGCTGCTCGGCCCGTCGGGGTCGGGGAAGTCGACGCTGCTGCGCGCGATCACCGGCCTGGAGCCGTCGGCGCGCGGGTCGGTGAGCTGGGACGGCGACGACCTCGGCGCGGTGCCGGTGCACCGGCGCGGGTTCGGGCTGGTGTTCCAGGACGGCCAGCTGTTCGGCCACCGCGACGTCGCCGCGAACATCGCGTTCGGCCTGCGGATGCACGGCGTGCCGCGGTCTTCGTGGGGCCCGCGCGTCGCCGAGCTGCTGGACTTGGTGGGCCTGGCCGGCTTCGAACGGCGCCGGGTGACGGAGCTTTCGGGCGGTCAGGCCCAGCGCGTGGCCTTGGCTCGCGCGCTGGCACCGAAGCCGCGGCTGCTGCTGCTCGACGAACCACTGTCCGGCTTGGACGCGGGGTTGCGCGAGCAGCTGGCGATCGACCTGGCGGACCTGTTGCGGCGCAGCAAGATCACGGCGCTGCTGGTGACGCACGACCAGGAGGAGGCGTTCACGCTGGCTGATCGCGTCGCGGTCCTCGACGCGGGCGAGGTCCGCCAGGAGGGCGCGGTCCGGCGCGTGTGGCGCAACCCGGCGAACGACGACGTGGCCCGGTTCCTCGGCGTGACGACGTTCGCGGACGGCGTGGTGGCAGGCGGGGTGGCGCACACGTCGCTGGGTGACGTCGCGCTGCCGGACGTCGCCGACGGCCCGGTGCGGCTGGGGTTGCGGCCGCACGCGCTGCGGGTCGCTGCTTCCGGAGTGGACGGGGAAGTGGTGGCCGCGGTACACCGGCGCGAGCACGTGCGGCTGGTGGTGCGGCTGACGGAGTCCACTGTGGACGCGGTAGCCCCGGCGGCTTCGGACCTGCGCGCCGGGGACTCGGTGAAGCTGGAGTTGGACCCGGACGGTGTGGCCTTGGTGGGCTAGCGCAAGTCGGCTCAGCCGTCGCGGGTCGAGAGGCGGGCGTAGGCCAGCGACAGCCCGATCACGATGTAGCAAGCCGCGCGCAAAGCGCCCTCGCCCAGCATCTGAGTGCCCATCGGGTCCTGCAGGACCTCCGCCGGCGCCATCGACCAGTCCTTCGTCAGCAGGAACGGGTGCAGCCAGTCCAGCGACGTCAGGAACCCGAGGATCGTGAACACGATGTCGGCCGCCAGGACCGACGCCACCACCAGCATCGGGTGCTCGGTCCAGCTGGAGATCGCCAGCGCCACCGCGCCGACCGCCCACAGCTGGAGCACCACCCAGCCCGCCATCAGCAGGATGCGGGCCAGCGCGCCGCCCAGGGACAGCGTCGTGCCGGACAGCGTGAACAGCGAGTCCGTTCCGTTGATGACCAGCCCGGTCACCACGCCGGTGACGCACATCGCCAGCACCGAGACCACCGACACCGTCGCGACGCCGAACGCCTTGACCGCCAGCAACCGGCCCCGGCCGACCGGCGCGATCAGCCAGCCGCGCAACGTGCCGTGCGCCGTCTCGCCCGCGATCGCGTCCGCCCCGGCCATCGCCGAAGCCAGCGGGAGCAGCAGCGCCAGCGACATCACGACCGCCGCGATCGGGAGCACGAACGCGTTGTTGACCGCGGACGCCAGCAGCGCACCGCCGCCGTCGTCCGGGCCGCCGCCACCGGACGGGGTGTCGTCGACCAGCGTCAGGCCGATGCCGATGATCACCGGGATCAGCGCCAGGAGCCCGAGCACGGCCAACGTCCGCGGCCGCCGGAAGATCCAGCGCAGCTCCGCGGCCAGCAAGCGGGTCAGCGGCACCGTGTCGTGGCCCGTGCGGGCCGCCGGTGCCTCGAGGACGGCCGTCATTCCGATCCCTCCCCAGTGGATTCCGTCAGCCGGGCGAACAGGTCTTCCAAGCCCGTGCGGGCCCGCGTCGCCTCGTGGACCGCGACCCCCGCGCCCACCAGGACCTGCAGCACCCGCGGTGCTTCCGTCGCCGTGAGGTCGGCCCGGACGCCGTCCGGCGTGAGCCGGGCGCCGATCCGGTTCTCCCGCAGCACCTCCAGCGCCTGTTCCGCGTCCGGCGTGCGGACCAGCAGCGCCGCGTTCCCCGACTCCAGCAGCTCGGTCAGCTCGCCCTGCGCGACGACGTTGCCGGCCTGCAGCACGGCGACGTGCGTGCACGTCGCCTCCACCTCGGCCAGCAGGTGCGACGACACGAGCACGGTGACCCCGGCGGCGTGCAGCTCGGCCACGATCCTGCGGATCTCCCTGGTACCCGCAGGATCGAGACCGTTGGTCGGCTCGTCGAGCACGACCATCTTCCGCGGCACGAGCAACGCCGAAGCGAGCCCGAGCCGCTGCTTCATGCCGAGCGAGTAGCCCTTGTAGCGCCGGCGCGCCGCGACGGTCAGCCCGACGCGCTCGAGCGCGGAGTCCACCGCCGAGGGAATCCCCGACGACGTCAGCCGCGGCTCGGCCGCGGCGAAGCGCAGCAGGTTGTCGCGTCCGGAGAGGAACGGGTGGAAGCCCGGCCCCTCGACCAGCGCGCCGACGTCCGGCAGCGCGTGCGCGGCGGCGTCGGGCATCTTGCGGCCGAGCAGCTCGACCTCGCCCTCGGTCGGCCGGACCAGGCCGAGCAGCATCCGGATCGTGGTCGTCTTGCCCGAGCCGTTCGGCCCGAGCATCCCGACGACCGCGCCCTCCGGGATGTCGAGGTCGACGTGGTCCACCGCGACGGTGCTGCCGTAGACCTTGCGCAGCCCCCGGGTGCGCGCGGCCAGGGGAACCGCCGGGGCGGACGTCTCCGAAGAGACGTCCGCCCCGGACTCGACAGTCGTGCTGGTCACTTCTGGCCCAGCGCTTCGTAAAGGACCTGCTCCGGCACCGCGCCGGCGGCGAAGCGGCCGTCGTCGGTCAGCACCGCGGTGCCCACCTTCGTGGTGACGAGGTAGCCGCTGCCCCACGCGCCGTTGACCTTCTTGGCGAACCGCTCGAGCAGCGCCTTCGGGTCGGCGTTGCCCTTGCGCTCGCCGGAGGCCTTCGGCGCCGCGTTCAGCGCGTCGGCCGGCACCTTGCCCGTGACGACGGTGTCCCAGCCGTCGCCGACGACCTTGACGTCGTCCTTCGCCTGCTCGGCGAGGGCCTTGTCCTTGTCGTCGACGGTCGGCGTCTTCTCCTCCACCTTGGCGCCCTTCGGCGGGGTGAAGGTGAAGAGGTCGGCCGGCTGCGGGGTGAAGTGGATCTCGCTGAACGCGACCTCGAGCGCCGGCGTCGACGTGCCGTTGCTCAGCACCGACACCCGCAGCGGCATCCGCGTCTGCGAATCGACCGCGACGCGGATCTCGCGCAGCAGCGTCCGCTCGTCCGGCTTCGGCGTCAGCACCAGCTCGTAGGCCGGGCGGTCGGCGACGGTCGCGGTGCCGTCGACCGACACGGTGCTGCTCTCGCGGACCTTCGCCAGCAGCTCGGTGCTCGCGGTGACCGGGTCGGGCGTCTTCTCGCTGCCCGCGCCCTTCTGCTTGGCCACGTCGGCCGGGATGGTCACCTTCGTCGCGGTGTTCGTCTTGGAGCTGTAGTCCCAGACGGTCGTGCCGTCGTGGACCACGGTCTCCTGGCTCGCACCCTGCGTGGCGGCCAAGCGGCTCTTGCCGGCGCCGTCGCTGAAGATGTGCGCCGAGTCGATGTTCAGCGCCGACGCCCCCGGCAGCGCGTTCCCCACCGACGGCAGGCCCAGGTCGTTGCTGACCTTGACCGTGCCGTCGAACGCCCCGGGCTTCGCCTTCATGACCGACTGCACCAGGTCTTCGGCGCTCACCTGCGGCAGCGCCGGCTTGTCGTCGGCGCTGGCCGGCATCGCGATGAACGCGAGCCCGCCCGCACCGAGCGCCGTGCCGACGACCGCGGCGGTGATGCCCTTCGTCTTCGGTTTCATGCGTCTCTCCCTGTGGTGTCCCGGGCTCGAGTGTGCCCGGCTCCCTGGCCACGACGCTTCCCTCTCGAGGCTGAGATACCCCTGAAGGTTCTCCCTCCCCGGCTGAGATCGTGCTGAGAGCTGACACGCGACCTGCGGAAACCGGCCATGATGAACCTCGTGAAACCTCGGGTGCTGGTGGTCGACGACGAACCGGGCGTGCGCAAGGCGCTGCAACGCGGGCTGCGCGCGGAGGACATGGACGTGGTCACCGCCGCGGACGGCCCCACCGGGCTGCAGCTGGCGAGCACGGGATCCTTCGACGTCATCCTGCTCGACATCATGCTGCCGGGCCTGTCCGGCTACCGCGTGCTGGAGCGGCTGCGCAAGGACGGCGTCATGACGCCGGTGCTGCTCGTCTCGGCCAAGGACGGCGAGATCGACCAGGCCGACGGCCTCGACCTCGGCGCCGATGGCTACCTCGTCAAGCCGTTCTCCTTCGTCGTGCTGGTCGCGCAGGTCCGGGCGACGCTGCGCCGCGCCGGGCCGGAGGCCGGCCGGGGGACGCTGCGGCTCGGCGCGCTGGAGGTCGACCGCGGGCTGCGTCAGGTGCGCTGGAACGACGAGGAGGTCGGGCTCAGCCCGCGGGAGTTCGCGCTGCTCGAGGTGCTCGTCGGCCGGGCCGGCACGGTCGTCACGAAGGACGAGCTGCTGCGCGCGGTCTGGGGTGAGGAGCAGGCCGTGACGCGCAACCTCGTCGAGGTCTACGTCGGGTACGTGCGGCGCAAGCTCGACGCGGTCGGCGCCGGCGCGTTGCTGCGGACGGTGCGCGGGCACGGCTACCTGGCCTCCGACGCGCAGCTCGACGAGGTCATCACCCCGTGATCCCGTGGTGGCGGAGCCGGTCCCTGCAGGTCCGGATCACGGTGCTGGCCGCGACGATCACCCTGGCCTGCCTGCTGGGGCTGGCCACACTCGCGGCGGCGAAGCTGTCACCGCTGCTCATCGGCTCGGTCGACCGCGAGCTTTCCGGCGCCCTCGGCCCGGCGGGCGCCGAGGTGGGCGCCGGGCGGCCCCTATCCGGCGCGGCGCCGGTGACGTTGCGGGTGCTCGACACCGCGGGCGCACCGGTCGACGGCGGGACCCCGGCGGGGCTCTCCCCGGCGGACGTCTCGACGCTCAAGGCCGGCCAGCCGGTCCAGCGCGACGGCGCGCGGTACCTGGGCACGGTCGTCAGCGCGCCCGACGGGTCGCAACGGCTGGTCGTGGCCGGCGCGGGCCTGGTCGGGTTCTCCGCCGCGGTGCACTACGGCGGCGTCTGGCTGGTGGTCGTCGCGTCGGTCGGGGCGCTGGTGGCGGGGCTCGCGACGTGGCTGGTGGTGCGGCTGTCGCTGCGGCCGGTGGCGCGCATGCGGGGTTCGGTGCGCGCGCTGCCGCCGGGGGCGCGGCTGGCGCTGCCGGACTCCCACGACGAGCTGCGCGCGCTGGCGGAGGAGTTCAACGCACTGCTGGAGCGGCAGGAGCAGGCCAGCGACCGGCTCCGGCGCTTCACCGGCGACGCGGCGCACGAGCTGCGGTCGCCGGTCGCGTCCATCCGGGTGCAGGCCGAGGTGGCGGTGACGAACCCGGATCCGGAGCTGTCCCAAGAGACGCTGTCGGACATCCTGACGGAGGCCGAGCGGCTTTCGTCGCTGCTGGACGGGCTGTTGTCGCTGGCCCGGTCGGACGCGGGGGAGGTGCCGCCGGCGTCCCCGGTGGAGCTGGTGAGCGAGGTCCGCGCGGCGGTCGCCCGGCTCCCGGCGGGGGCACCTCAGACGCGGGTGAGCAACGCGGTCGCGCAGGCGTGGGCGTCGTCCGCGCACGCCGAGGTGGAGCTGGTGCTGGACAACCTGCTGCGCAACGCGTGCCGCTACGCGCGCGGCGCGATCGTGGTGTCGGTGCTGGCTTCGCGGTCGTCGGTCCGGGTGGTGGTCGACGACGACGGCCCGGGCATCGCGCCGGAGCACCGCGAGAAGGTGTTCGACCGGTTCTACCGCATCGCGGACGACCGGGCGCGGTCGTCCGGCGGGACGGGACTGGGGCTGGCGATGGTGGCCGAGACGGTGCGACGGCGGGGAGGGCGCGTGCAGGTGGGCGAGTCCCCGGACGGCGGAGCGCGGTTCGTGGTCGTCTGGCGCACGGCCGCGGGCGGCGACGGCTGAGGGCTCGGGGCAAGCGCCCCAATGTGGCCTTCGGTGCGTTCAACGCACCCAAGGCGGCCTTCGGTGCGTTGAACGCAACCAAGGCCACATTGGGGCGGCGGGGCGCGGCCGGAAGTGGGGCTTCCGGGTAGATTCCGGGGCTGTGAACGGTGTGATCGTGGGTGCCGCCCTGGTGCGGGACGGCAAGCTGCTCGCCCAGCAGCGGGCCTGGCCGCCGAAGCACACTGGGCAGTGGGAGCTGCCCGGTGGCCGGGTCGAGGAAGGCGAGTCCGAGGCCTTCGCGCTGGCCCGCGAGTGCAGCGAAGAGCTCGACGTCGTCATCGAGGTCGGGGCGCGCGTGGGGGAGGACGTCCCGCTGCCCGGCGAGAAGGTCCTCCGCATCTACGCCGCGGAGCTCGTCTCACCCGGTGAAGAACCGCGAGCCGTCGAACACACCGCCGTGCGGTGGCTCGGGCCCGACGACCTCGACGACGTCGACTGGCTGCCCGCCGACCGCATCCTGCTTCCCGCCCTGCGCGCGCTGCTCGACCCGAAGCCGTGAATGTCGCATTGAGGGACTTCAAGTCCCTCAATGCGACATTCACGGCCCTTCAACAGGCGCCGATCATCCGCAACGCCGCGTCGAGCCGGTGCGAGCCGCGCTCCCGGGCCCGCTCCGCGCCCGCCTTGCGGACCCGGTCCAGCTCCGCGACGTCGTCGAGCAGAGTTAACGCTCGTTCACGCAGGGGGCGCAGCTCCTCGATCACGGCGTCGGCGACGGCGTCCTTCACCGCTCCGTACGACGAGAACTCCTCCGCCAGGTCCGCCGGCGCGCCACCCCGGCACGCGGCCAGGATCTCCAGCAGGTTCGCCAGCCCCGGGCGGGTGTCCGGGGCGTGCACCGGCACCGTGCCGCCGTCGGTGACCGCGCGGCGGATCTTGCGGCGGATCTGGTCGGGCTCGTCGAGCGCGAACACCACGCCCACCGCGTCACGCGCCGACTTCGACATCTTGCGCGCCGGGTCGGCGAGGTCCTTGACGCGCGCCCCCGCCGGCGGGAGCACCGCCCGGGGGACGGTGAACACGTCGCCGTAGGTGCCGTTGAACCGCTTGGCCAGCGTCCGCGTCAGCTCGACGTGCTGGCGCTGGTCCTCGCCGACCGGCACCTCGTCCGCGCCCTGCAGCAGGATGTCCGCGGCCATCAGCGCCGGGTAGGTCAGCAGCGACAGCCGCACCCCGGCCTGCCCCTTGGACTTTCCATCCATGCCCCCGCCACCGCCCTCAACGGAGGCGCTGCGCGCCGCTGATTTTTCTTTGAACTGGATCATCCGCGCGGCCTCGCCGTAGTTGCAGGTGCACTCCAGGACCCAGGTCAGCGCGCCCAGCTCGCGGGCCAGGTCGGACTGGACGAACACCCGCTCCGGGTCGATCCCGGCGGCGATCAGCACGGCGAGCTGCTCCCTCGCCAGGGATCGGAGTTTCGCCGGGTTGTGCGGGGTCGTCATGCCGTGCAGGTCGGCGACGAAGTACAGGTCGTCCGCGCTGCCCTCACGAGCCCAGCGCCGCACGGCACCGAGGTAGTTGCCGAGGTGGACGTGACCGGAGGGCGTGATGCCCGACAGCTTGCTCATGGTCTTCCTTTCCGAGGGGGGACCACCCCGGAAAAGGCATGAAAAAGGCCGCCCGTCCGGGGCGGCCGCTGGTGATCAGCGCAGGACTAGACGGCCGCCGAGGGCGGCCACCAGTTGGAAGTCTGCGCGTGCATGCGCACCATCCTAGCCCACGCACGTCACCACTTGGCATCGTCCGGACGCGGGAACGCACTCGCGGAGTTACGGTCGTAACCATGTTCGTCGTGCTGCTGACCTACACCGCACCGATCGAAGAGGTCGACCTGGCGCTGCCGGATCACGTCGAGTGGCTGGACCGGCAGTACGAGCGGGGCCTCTTCCTCGCCTCCGGGGCGCGGAAGCCGCGGGTCGGCGGCGTGATCATCACGCGCCCGATGTCCCAGGGGAAGCTGGACGCCATCCTGGCGAGCGACCCGTTCGCGGTGCGGCACCTCGCGAAGTACGAGGTCATCCAGTTCTCGCCGACCAAGACCGCGCCCGCGCTGCGGGAGATCAACGAAGCCATCCCGCACTGAGGTTCCGGACAGCCGGGCCGTGAGACTAGGCCGCGAGGTCGAGCTTCGCCTTCTTGAGCGCCAGCACCGGGCACTTCTTGCACCGCGGCTTCGACCGGCAGCACTTCTTCTTGACCTTGCCGGCCTTCATCAGCTTGCGCACGACCTTCCGCGGGTCTTTCGGCTTCTTGCCCACGCGCACGCACCTTCCGGATCGGCGACGTTCACCGGGTTCCCACGTTAGGTCAGCCTAACCGACGTGGGGGCGTGGGGCCGCTCACAATGGGGTGGCAGGTATCCTGGGTGAGGTCCGCGTGTGACCAGAGCCGGTCACGGGATGCCTGACGGCTTGCGCGGGCCATCCAACCCTTGAAGTTCAGGAGTTCTCGCGTGCCCGCAGCCAGCGCTACCGTCGAAACCGGCCGGCCGACCGGTAAGACCCGGCCCGACCTGCGCAACGTCGCGATCGTCGCCCACGTCGACCACGGCAAGACGACCCTCGTCGACGCGATGCTGCGCCAGTCCGGCGCCTTCGCCGAGCGGGCCGAGCTCGTCGACCGGGTGATGGACTCGGGCGAGCTCGAGCGCGAAAAGGGCATCACGATCCTGGCGAAGAACACCTCGATCCACCGCCAGACGCCCGAGGGCTCGGTGACCATCAACGTCATCGACACCCCCGGCCACGCCGACTTCGGCGGCGAGGTCGAGCGCGGCCTGGCCATGGTCGACGGTGTCGTCCTGCTGGTCGACGCCAGCGAGGGCCCGCTCCCGCAGACCCGCTTCGTGCTGCGCAAGACCCTCGAAGCCGGCCTGCCGGTGATCCTGCTGGTCAACAAGACCGACCGCCCCGACGCCCGGATCGCCGAGGTCGTCGAGGAGACCCACGACCTGCTGCTCGAGCTGGCCAGCGACATCGAAGACGCCGACCACGACGCGATCCTCGACCTCCCGGTCGTCTACGCGTCCGCGCGCGCCGGCAAGGCGAGCCTGGAGCAGCCCGCCGACGGGGAGATCCCCGAGAGCGAGAACCTCGACCCGCTGTTCGACACGCTGCTCCGGCACGTGCCGCCGCCCGCGGCCGACCTCGACGCGCCGCTGCAGGCGCTGGTCACCAACCTCGACGCGTCGAACTTCCTCGGCCGCATCGCGCTGATCCGCATCCACGCCGGCAAGCTCCGCAAGGGCCAGACCGTGGCCTGGATGCGCGAAGACGGCACCGTGCAGAACGTCCGCATCTCCGAGCTGCTGGTCACCGAGGCGCTCACCCGCGTCCCGGCGACCGAGGCCAGCGCGGGCGAGCTCGTCGCCATCGCCGGCATCCCCGAGATCACGATCGGCGACACCCTCGCCGACGCGGACAACCCGGTGGCGCTGCCCCGGATCACCGTCGACGAGCCCGCGATCTCGATGACCATCGGCGTCAACACCTCGCCGCTGGCCGGGCGCAACGGTGGCGACAAGGTCACCGCGCGGCTGGTCAAGGCCCGCCTCGACCAGGAGCTGATCGGTAACGTCAGCATCCGCGTCCTGCCGACCGAGCGCCCCGACACCTGGGAGGTCCAGGGCCGTGGCGAGCTGGCGCTGGCCATCCTGGTCGAGCAGATGCGCCGCGAGGGCTTCGAGCTGACCGTCGGCAAGCCGCAGGTGGTGCTGCGCACGATCGACGGCAAGCTGCACGAGCCGTTCGAGCGCCTCTACATCGACTCGCCGGAGGAGCACCTCGGCGCGATCACCCAGCTCCTGGCCGCGCGCAAGGGCCGCATGGAGGACATGAGCGGCAACGGCACCGGCCGGATCAAGCTGGAGTACGTGCTCCCGTCGCGCGGCCTGATCAGCTTCCGCACCGACTTCCTCACCGAGACCCGCGGCACCGGCATCGCGAACCACGTGTTCGAGGGCTACTTCCCGTGGGCGGGCGAGATCCGCACCCGGCACAGCGGCTCGCTGGTCGCCGACCGCACCGGTCCGGTCACCGCGTACGCGATGATCCAGCTGGCCGACCGCGGCTCGTTCTTCGTCGAGCCGGGCGCCGACGTGTACGAGGGCATGGTCGTGGGCGAGAACCCGCGCTTCGAGGACCTCGACATCAACATCACCAAGGAGAAGAAGCTGACCAACATGCGTCAGTCCTCCGCCGACGTGATGGAGACGCTGGCCCGGCCGCGCAAGATGGGCCTGGAAGAGGCGCTGGAGTTCTGCTCGGTCGACGAGTGCGTCGAGGTCGCGCCGGAGGTCGTCCGGGTCCGCAAGGTCACCCTCGACATCAACACCCGCGCGAAGGAGCGTTCGCGCGCGAAGAGCCGCGACAACGGCTGAATCGGCAGAAATCGCGTAAAGACCTCCCGGCGTACCACGCCGGGAGGTTTTTGCATTGCGTGCCCGTCACCCTCGGTGGATAATCGACCGACGCGAAGTCACGAATTCGACGGTTCTCCTCCTTATATCTTTATAGGGGCATTCGGGGATTCGGCGCCTGGTGTTCACCACCGGGTCGATCCCGTCCCGTGTCCCGCGCGTGTTCGTTCCGCCGTTCCGGAACGGTCCGGGAACCCGGACGGTGTTCCGCGCGTCCTTTTCCATAGCGGCACCGTGGGGCGCCGGGCCCGCCCGATCCGGGTACGGGAATCCCGGTTCCGGCCGCGGACCCGGTCGTGGGAGCATGGCTGACCCGATCGGGGAGATTCTGGGAGGAACGGGGCGTGCGGGTGAATCGCAAGGCGGTGCCGGTGCTGGCGCTCGCGGCCGTGCTGGTCTCCGCCTGCTCGAACACCCCGCCACCGCCGGTGGTGTCCTCGTCGGTCCCGCCCGCCTCGACCACCGGGAAGACGCCGTCGCAGATCGTCGTCGGGGTCGACGACGTGCTCGGCGGGTACAACCCGCACAACCTGGCCGACTCCTCGCAGGTTACGTCCGCGCTGTCGCAGCTGCTGCTGCCCTCGGTGTTCCGGCAGAAGGACGACGGCAGCACCCAGCTCGACAAGAACCTGATGAAGTCCGCCGAGGTGGTCTCCCAGCAGCCGTTCGTGGTCGCCTACGAGATCCGCCCGGACGCCTCCTGGTCCGACGGCGCCCCCATCGCCGCCGAGGACTTCGACTACCTGCGCACCCAGATGCGCGACCAGCCCGGCGTGATCGGGCCGGCGGGCTACCGGCAGATCACCGACCTGCAGTCCCGCGAAGGCGGCAAGCGCGTCGAGGTCACCTTCGCCAAGCCGTACCCCGGCTGGCAGACGCTGTTCTCCGACCTGCTGCCCGCCCACCTGCTCAAGGACGCGCCCGACGGCTGGCGCGGGGCCCTGGCCTCGAACTTCCCGGCCATCGCCGGCCCGTTCTCGATCAAGAGCCTCGACATCGCCCGCGGCGAGGTGATCCTCGAGCGCAACGAGCGCTACTGGGAAAAGCCCGCGGCGATCGACCGGATCGTCCTGCGCCGCTCGGACCAGAACACCCTGCTGGCCGCGCTGCAGAGCGGCAACGACCAGTTCGCGCTGGCCCGGACGACCGGCGACGAGCTCAAGCGGCTCGGCGACCTCGGCCCGGCCGTGCAGCTGCACACCGTGGCCCGGCCGCTGGTCGCCGACGTGCTGCTGCGCCCGGTCAGCGCGACGCTGCACGACACGCAGGTCCGCGCGGGGATCGCCGCGCTGATCGACCGGGGCAAGCTGATCACCGAAGGCGTCAACGGCGGCCCGTCGTCGCAGCTGCACGCCGACGCGCAGGTGACGGCCCCGTCGGTGAAGGGCTACACCGCGACCATCCCGCCCGGCCCGCCCACCGCGCCCGACGTCGCGAAGGCCGAGGAGTCCCTGAAGGCGGCCGGCTACGCCAAGACCGCGGGCACCTGGCGCAAGAACGGCAAGGCGCTCTCGCTGGTCATCGCCTCGCCGGGCACCCAGGAGCCGTACGCGACGATCGCCAAGGAGCTCACCGGCCAGCTCGTCGCGCAGGGCGTCGAGGTCAACGCGATCACGCCGCAGCCGCGCGACCTGTTCAGCGGCCTGCTCGCGATGCCGGTCGCCGCCGGGGTCCAGCAGCCGACCGGCGATTCGGCGGGCAGCGTCGGCATCGACATCGCGGTCGTGCCGCAGGAGGTCGGCGGCGACACGGCTTCGGTGCTCGCGTCGACCTTCGGCTGCCGTCCCGAGCAGACGGCGTCGGGGGCGGACCCGGCGAAACCCGTCGTTCCGGGCAATTCGGCGGGTTTCTGCGACCCGGCGCTGCAGCCGTCGATCGACGCGGTGCTGTCCGGGTCGACCCCGATCGCCGAAGCGCTGACCACTCTTGAGCCTGAACTTTGGCGCCAGAACGTGGTGCTGCCGCTGTTCCAATTGGCTGACACCCTGGCGATCGGTTCGGGCATCTCGGGCGTAACCCCTGGTCCACCGATGGTGGGCCCGTTCGGGTCGGCGGTGAACTGGACTCGCGGCCCGAAGTAATCGCTCGGCTACGCATTCAGTACTACCGGGTGATCTTGACGCACGCCTTCGAGTGGGACCGGATGAATCCGTGAGGTAACCGTCGTATTTCTGGATGTCGGCTGGAAGTCACCCTTTGGTCACGATCGACCCTGAACTGGTGACTGTCGGTGCTTTTCCTTTCTAGCGTGCACCCGCAGTGCGCCAGTTGAGTGTCGCTTGGCGTGTCGTAGGCTCCGGCACCAAACCGGAGCGGTGTGGGTCCTTGTCACAATTCAAGGGCTCAGTGCTAGGAGGGCACACTTCATGAGGAGAACCAAAGCAGTCTCCGCCTTGTCGCTCGTCGCAGGCGCCTCGCTGCTGCTGAGTGCCTGCAGCGGTGGCGACTCGGGCTCGGGCAGCACCGACCAGAACGGGTCGTCGTCCGACGTCAAGTCGATGGCGGTCGGCAAGGCCGAGCAGGGTGACTCGTTCAAGCTCGCGGACGTCAAGGGCTGGGACGGCACGGTCACGGTCGGGATCGACGACGGGTACTCCGGGTACAACAACAACACCCCGGACACCAACAGCTCGTACAACACCTACATCTTGACCACTGTCCTCGAAGACTCGTTCGTCCTCGACGGCAACAACAAGGTGCTGCTCAACAAGGACATGTTCGACTCGGTCGACGTGACCTCCAAGGACCCGCAGGTCGTCACCTACAAGATCCGGCCCAACCTCAAGTGGTCGGACAACGAGGCGTTCGACTGCAAGGACCTGTACCTGAACTGGCTGTCGCAGAGCGGCCAGGCGAAGGGCACGGACGGCAAGAACCCGTTCAACGCCGCTTCGACCACCGGTTACGACAAGATCAAGACCGCCACCTGCAAGGACAACCTGACCTTCGAGACGGACTACAGCGAGCCGTACCTCGACTACAAGGGCCTGTTCAGCGGCGTCTCGATCCTGCCGGCGCACATCCTCGAGAAGCAGACCGGCATCCCGGACATCACCAAGCTGGCGCCGACCGGCGACCCGGCCCTGCTGTCCAAGGCCGGCGACTTCTGGACGAACAAGTGGAAGGGCTTCGACAAGGCCCTCATGCCGGCCTCCGGCCCGTACATGATCGACTCGTTCGACGCCAACCAGAAGTCCGTCACGCTCGTGAAGAACCCGAACTGGGCGGGCGGCAAGGGCGGCCCGGCCAAGATCGTGGTCCGCGCCATGGAAGACACCAAGGCGATGGCGACCGCGCTGCAGAACGGTGAGATCGACGTCGCGGCGTCGACCCAGCCGGACGCCACCGCGGCCACCACGATGAAGGGCCTCGCGGCGCAGGGCGTGACCTACGGTTCGGCCGCGCAGCTGACCTACGAGCACCTCGACCTGCAGTTCAACCGCATGTTCAAGGACGACGCGCTCCGCAAGGCGTTCTTCGAGGTCGTCGACCGCAAGGCGATCACCGACAAGCTGCTCAAGGAAGTCCAGGCCGACGCGGCCCCGCTGAACTCGATCGTGTTCTTCCAGGGTGAAGAGGGCTACACCGACCTCTACGGCAGCAAGGCCGGCCTGGGTGCCGAGGCGGCGGCGAAGACGCTGACCGACGCGGGCTGGGCCAAGGGCGCCGACGGCATCTTCGCCAAGGGCGGCCAGCGGGCTTCGTTCAAGATCACGCACAACCAGAACGCCCGCCGCAGCCAGACCGTCGAGATCATCATCTCGCAGGCCAAGGCGGCCGGTATCGAGGTCAAGGACGAGACCGACGCCAACTTCCTCAAGGGTGGCCGCGTCTCGACCGGTGACTACGACATCGCGCTGTTCGGCTGGTCCTCGGCGCCGTTCAAGTCGCAGTCGCGGTCGATCTACGTCTGCCCGGACAAGGGTGGCGACCAGAACTACCAGAACCTCTGCGACCCGAAGATCGACGAGTCGTTCAACGCCGCGGTGAAGGCGACCGACGAGTCCGTCAAGACGCAGAGCTACCAGGCCGCCGACAAGGCGATCGCGGACAAGTACGCGACCATGCCGCTGTTCCAGACGCCGAGCATGTGGGCGTTCAAGGGCATCGACCGCGTGTACATGCAGTCCTACAACGGTGTCCTGTGGAACGCCGGCGAGTGGGAAAAGAAGTAAGCAGGGCCTAGCCCCGCAGCTTCTTTCCCCTCGTTCCAGATGACCTGGGAGGTACCGGGGCCCGGCCACGAGCCGGGCCCCGGTACCCACCGGAAGTAGCTGTTGACCGTAGGGTTACCCCCACTACGGTAGACAACCGGGTAGCGGTCCAGCGCACTTCTGAAGACCAGGCCCGGATGAGGAGCAGTTCGTTGAACCTGGTGATCTACATCCTTCGCCGTCTGGCGATATCGATTCCCGTCCTGCTGGTCGGGACCTTTTTGTCGTTCGTGATGGTCGCCGCCACCGGTGACCCGCTGGGCGAGCTCCGCAACAACCCGCAGCTGAGCAAGGACGCGATCGACGCGCTCTCCCACAAGCTCGGGCTGGACCAGGGCATCGTGCCGCGCTACTTCAGCTGGCTCGGGGACTTCCTGTCGGGTGACTGGGGCACGTCCATCGCGCAGGGCAACGCGCTGCAGCCGGTCGCGCCGAAGGTCCTGGCGGCGTTCGGCGTCACGTTCAAGCTGGTCGTCGGGGCCGAGATCCTCGCGCTGATCATCGGCATCATCGTCGGCGTGCTCGCCGCGGTGAAGCAGTACTCGATCGTCGACTACCTCGCCACGACGCTGGCCTTCCTGCTGTTCTCGATGCCGATCTTCTGCATCGCGATCGTGCTGAAGAACTACGCGATCGAGATCAACGGCTGGGTCCGGGACCTCGGCCTGCAGGACGTCCTCGGCAATCCATGGCTACGCACGACCAGCCCGGAACAGCTGAAAACGGACGGCGTCGGGGACTTCATAACGAGCACGATCGGTGCCTACCTGCTGCCGACGCTGTCGATCATGGCGATCAGCTTCGCCGCGTACAGCCGGTTCCAGCGGGCCTCGATGCTCGAAGTGATGAACTCCGACTACGTGCGCACCGCCCGGGCCAAGGGCCTCGCGAACGGCCGGGTCATCTTCCGGCACGCGTTCCGCAACGCCCTGATCCCCGTGACCACGCTGTTCTCGGTGAACTTCGGGTCGGTCCTCGCCGGCGCGATCATCACCGAAACGGTGTTCAACTGGCACGGTATGGGCACGTTGCTGGTGGAAGCCGTCAACAAGAACGACACCCAGGTGATGATGGGCTGGCTCGTGGTCATCGCCACCAGCGTGATCGTCGCCAACCTGATCGCCGACCTGGTGTACGGCATCCTGGACCCGAGGATTCGCGTTGGCTGACTTGAACTCCCTTCTCGCGAGCGAAACCGCGACCAAGGACGGCACCCTCCCGCCGGAAGCGCTGCCGGAACCCCGGAGCCAGGGCAAGCTGGTGCTCCGGAAGTTCCTGCACCACAAGCTGGCGATGGCGTCGACCGCGGTGCTGGTGCTGATCATCCTGCTCAGCATCATCCTGCCGATCTTCTGGAAGCACAGCTACGAGGACAGCTCCTTCCCGTCCTTCGCCAAGCCGAACGGCGACTTCCCGCTCGGCACCACGCAGGTCGGCAAGGACATGGTGTCGCAGATCCTGCGCGGCACCCAGTTCTCGCTGCTCATCGCGCTCACGGTGTCGATCCTGTCGACCGTGGTCGGCGTGGTGCTCGGCGCGCTGGCCGGCTACCTGCGCCGGTTCACCGACTCGGCGGTCTCGCGGGTGACGGACCTGTTCCTGATCATCCCGCAGATCGCCGCGGCGGCGATCCTGGCGAAGGTGTTCGGGAGCGGCTCCTGGTACATCGTCGCGCTGGTGCTGGCGGCGTTCGGCTGGATGCAGATCGCCCGGATCACCCGCGCCGAAGCGATGTCGCTGTCCCAGCGCGAGTTCGTCGACGCGGCTCGCGCTTCGGGTGCCGGCACGTTCCGGATCATCTTCAAGCACCTGGTGCCGAACATGGTCGGCAGCATCACGGTCAACGCGACCCTCGCGGTCGCGCAGGCCGTGCTGGCGGAAGCCGCGCTGTCGTTCATCGGCCTCGGTGTCCAGCTGCCGGACACCTCGCTCGGCCGCGTCATCCTGGAGAACTACGCCCAGCTGCAGACGCGGCCGGCGCTGTTCTTCGGGCCGTTCGTCGTGCTCGTGCTGATTTCACTGACGATCAACTTCATCGGTGACGGTCTTCGCGACGCCTTCGACCCGCGACAGCGGAGAATGAAGGCCTGAACGCCGACGCGGGGGTGACCGGTTCCGGTCGCCCCCGCGTCCGTTTGCGCGAGGGATCGCCGGACCTGGGGGTTTCGGATGAATCTCGTGCTCTACGTGCTCCGCCGGCTGGCCATCTCCGTCCCGGTCCTGCTGCTCGGCACGTTCCTCTGCTTCGTCATGGTGGCCAACACCGGCGACCCGCTCGGGGAGCTGCGCAACAAGCCGGGGATCAATCCCCAGGCCATCGCCGAAACCGAGCACCAGCTGGGGCTCGACCAGAGCGTCGTCGCGCGGTACTTCACCTGGCTCGGCCACTTCCTCAGCGGCGACTGGGGTATCTCCGTCGCGCAGGGCAACGCCTTCCAGCCGGTGGCGCCGAAGGTGCTGGCGGCCTTCAAGGTGACGCTCGAGCTGGTGCTGGCGGCGTCGATCCTGGCCCTGGTCTTCGGCGTGCTGGTCGGGGTCCTCGCGGCGGTCAAGCAGTACTCGATCTGGGACTACCTCGCGACGACGCTGGCGTTCCTGATGTTCTCGATGCCGATCTTCTGCATCGCCATCGTCCTCAAGGGTTACGCGATCCGCCTCAACGGCTGGGTGCGGCAGCTGGGCCTGGCCGACGTCCTCGGCGACCCGTGGCTGCGCACGACGAGCCCGGAGAGCCTCTCGGCGACCGGCGTCGGCGACGCGCTCGCGAAGTACGTCGGCGCGTTCCTGTTGCCGACCCTGTCCATCATGGCCATCACGTTCGCCGCCTACAGCCGGTTCCAGCGGGCGTCGATGCTGGAGGTCCTGGGCGCCGACTACGTCCGCACGGCGCGCGCCAAGGGCGTCTCGAACAGCCGCGTGATCTGGCGGCACGCCTTCCGCAACGCGCTGATCCCGGTGATGACGCTGTTTTCGGTCAACTTCGGCGCCACGGTGACCGGCGCGATCATCACGGAGACGGTCTTCAACTGGCACGGCATGGGCACGCTGCTGGTGGAGGCGGTCAACAAGAACGACCCCCAGGTGCTGATGGGCTGGCTGGTGGTGATCGCGGCGAGCGTCGTGGTGGCGAACCTGGTGGCCGACCTGATGTACGGCATCCTGGATCCCCGCATCCGCGTGGGCTGAAAGCGCCCCAATGTGGCGTTGGTTGCGTCAGACGCACCCAATGTGGCGTTCGGTGCGTCAGACGCACCGAACGCCACATTGGGGCGCTTGGGGCCCTGGAACGCGGAAGGGCCCCATCCGGCGCTCGGGTGGGGCCCTTCGCGTGAAGAGGGGTCAGTCGGCGACGGGGGCCAGCTTGCCGGCCTCCCAGGCCGCGCGGCGCTCGGCCTGCAGCACCGGGTCCGCGACCGGCGCCGCCGACAGCAGGCGGCGCGTGTAGTCCTGCTGCGGCGAGTGCAGCACCTGGTCGCGCGTGCCGATCTCGACCAGCTTGCCGTGCTGCATCACCGCGACGCGGTCGGCGAGCAGGTCGACCACCGCCAGGTCGTGGCTGATGAACAGGCACGCGAACTGCAGCGACTGCTGCAGGTCGAGGAACAGGTCCAGCACGCGGGCCTGCACCGACACGTCCAGCGCCGACGTCGGCTCGTCCGCGATGAGCAGCGCCGGGTCCAGGGACAGCGCCCGGGCGATGGCCACGCGCTGGCGCTGGCCGCCGGAAAGCTCGTGCGGGTAGCGGTTCATGTAGTGCCCGCCCAGCTCGACCTTGTCGAGCAGCGACCGCACGCGGGCCGACAGCTCCTTGCCGGCCAGCACCTTGTGCAGCACCATCGGCTCGGCGATCGACTCGCCGATCGTCATCTTCGGGTCCAGAGTGGACGCCGGGTCCTGGAACACGATCGAGAAGTACCGGCGAAGCGGGCGAAGCTCCTTCGCCGACATCTTCGTGATGTCCTTGCCGGCGATCGCGATGGTGCCCTCGGTGGCCTGGAGCAGGCCGACGGCGCAGCGGCCGACGGTCGTCTTGCCCGAGCCGGACTCGCCCACCAGGCCGACGATCTCGCCCTTGGCGATGCTCAGCGAGACGTCGTCCACCGCGCGGTTCTTGCCCTGACCGCGACGGCCCGGGTACTCGAGCACCAGGTTCTTGATCTCGAGGGCCGGCGCGGCCTCCTCGATCACGGCCTCGAGCTCGGCGTCGGCCAGCCGGATCTCCTCGGCGATCTTGGCCGCCTCGGTGCTGTCGGAGGCGATCCCGGAGTCGTCGAGCAGACGGCGCCCCTCGGGGCGCTGGCCGAGCACCGGCACCGCGGCCAGCAGCCGCCGGGTGTAGTCCTCCTTCGGCGACGCGAACAGCTCGCGCGACGGGGCCTCTTCGACGATCTCGCCCTGGTACATCACGATGACGCGGTCGGCCATGTCGGCGACGACGCCCATGTCGTGGGTGATCAGCACGATCGCCGTGTCGAGGGTGTCCCGCAGCTTGCGCAGCAGGCCGAGGATCTCCGCCTGCACGGTGACGTCGAGCGCGGTGGTCGGCTCGTCGGCGATGATCACCTTCGGGTCGCAGGAGATCGCCATGGCGATCACGACGCGCTGGCGAAGACCGCCCGAGAGCTGGTGCGGGTACTGCTTGAACCGCAGCTCCGGGTTCGGGATGCCGACCATGTCGAGCAGCTCGACCGCGCGCTTGTCCGCGGCGGCCTTGGAGATGTCCAGGTGCGAGCGCAGGGCCTCGCGCAGCTGCCAGCCGATCGTGTAGACCGGGTTCAGCGCGGTCATCGGCTCCTGGAAGATCATCGCGACCTGGTTGCCGCGGATCTTCTGCATGTCCTTTTCTTTGAGGTCCGCCAGGTTGCGCTCGCCGAGGCGCAGCTCGCCGGCGATCCGGCTGGTCTTGGGCAGCAGGCCCAGCACCGACATCGACGTGACGGACTTGCCGGACCCGGACTCCCCGACCACGGCGACGATCTCGCCGGGCTGCACGTCGAACCCGATGCCCTTGACGGCGTCGACGACACCGTCCTCGGTCTGGAACGACACGCTGAGGTCGGAGATCGACAGGACCGAACCGGACACGCCGGCGACGTCCGCCGAAGTTGCTTCAGTGCTCACCAAGATGCCCTTCGTGGGGGTACAGACGATCGCGACGCGGCGGTCGCGACTCGCGCGAGGATAACCGAGGGTGTCCCCGACGAAGGTCGGAGCACGGGAATTACGCTCAACCCGTGATCTCCCCGGTACCGCGCAGGCTGCTGCTCGTCCACGCCCATCCCGACGACGAGAGCATCACCACCGGCGCCACGATCGCACGATACGCCGCCGAAGGTGCCGAAGTGACCGTCGTGACCTGCACGCTCGGCGAAGAGGGCGAGATCATGGCCGGTCTGCCGGAGCTGGCCGGGCTGGGCGCCTGGGCGGCCGACCAGCTGGGCGGCTACCGCGTCGCCGAGCTGAAGGCCGCGTGCGCCGCGCTGGGGGTGTCACGGCATCGTTATCTGGGCGGGATCGGCCGGTGGCGCGATTCGGGCATGGCGGGCACGCCGTCGGCCGCGCACCCGCGGGCGTTCACCGGGGGGAGCGCCGAGGAGCAGGCCGCGCAGCTGGCGGAGATCCTCGACGAGGTGCGACCCCAGGTCGTCGTCACGTACGACTCCTTCGGCGGCTACGGCCACCCCGACCACATCCGCGCCCACGAGATCACCATGGCCGCGGCCCCGCGCGCGGAGTCGGTGGCGCGGGTGTTCCACGTCGTCACGTCGAGTGACGCGATGCGCACCGGGCTGGCCACGCTGCGGTCCGGCGAGACCGCGTATCCCGTGCCGGCCGACGACGAGCTGCCCGTGACGCCGGACGAGGAGATCACGACGACGCTCGACGTCGCCGCGTACGTCCCGGCGAAGCTGGCCGCCCTCCGTGCGCACGCGACGCAGCTGGCCGTGGTCGAGGGCGACGTCCCGTACTTCGCGCTGACGAACGAGCTCGCCCAGCCGATCCCGGCGCGCGACTCCTTCGTGCTGGCCCACGGCCCGGCCGACGGCGCGGCGGACGACCTGTTCGGCGGGCTGTGACGGTGCCCGAGCCGCTGACCGGGGAGCAGAGGCTGTTCCTGCTGCTGCTCGCCCTCGACACGGTGCTGCTGGGCGTGCTGGAGCTGTTCTTCCTGCCGCTGCGGATCGGCGTCGTGCCGCTGCCGCTGATGGTCGTCGTCGGCGCCGTCACCACGCCGTGGCTGGTGTCGACGACGGCGAAGCTGGTGCGGCCCGGGCTTTCGTGGGTACCCCTGGCGGTGTGGGTGGTCGTCGTGTTCGGCGTCGGCCTGCTGGGCCCGGGCGGTGACCTGGTGCTGATCCAGGACTGGCGGGCGCTGGTCCTGCTCGGCGCGAGTGCGCTGCCGGGCGCGCTGGTGCTCGGCGGCGGGCTGGGCCGCGCCGCCGCGGGAAGGAGTCCGGAACGTGGGTGAAGCGATCTCCGACCGTCAGGTCGTGGCCGTGCTGCGGCCGTTCGTGCGGGCGTGCGGGCCGATGCTCGACGCGCTGCGCGAGTCCGACCCGTTCGGCCTGCAGGCACGCGCGGCCGACGACCTCGCCGAGGTCGAGTCCGGGCTGAAGGCGAAGCTGATCCACGGCGTGACGTCGGTGAAGGTGCCGGGCACGGCGGCGTGGGCGCGCATGACGGGCTACGACCGGTCGAGCTGGTGGATGAACCGCGTCGGCCGGTTCACGGCGCTGCTGACGTCGATCCCGGGCCTGGGCGGCGCGCTGGCCGACCGGCTGCCGGTGCAGGACACGCTCGGCGCGGCCTCGCAAGGGCTGCTGCTGTGCGCGATCGCCGGCGAGTACGGCGTGACGGACGTGGGCACGCGGGTCCGGCTGATCGCGTGGGTGCTGTTCGAGCGCGAGATCGACGCCGACCTCGCGGCGGGCAAGCACCCGGAGCACGACGAAGCGGCGGAGGCAGACGAAGCGGCGAGGCTCACCGAAGAGCTGACGGCGTCGGAGAAGAAGCACGGCAAGGCGACGGTGAAGGCGGCAGGCCGCACGCTGTGGCGGCTCGGCCGCGGACTGCTCGGGATCACGGAGGAGCTCGAGAAGCGCCCGCGCGGCAACCTGTTCCACCGGGCGCTCGGCCTGCTGCCGGTCGTGGGTGCGGCGGGGGACTACCTCGGGGAGCGCTCGGGGCTGCGCGTGGTCTGGAAGCGGGCGCACGCGTGGCTGACCGAGCACCGCACGTGATCCCGCGCGGTGCCCGGTCCGCGCCTCAGTTCCAGAACTGGAAGACGCTGAACCCGATCTGGGCACCGTCCACGTAGCCGCCGAAGGCGCCGAAGATCGCGTACGAGCCTTCCCACAGGGCCGTGTTCGCCGGGCGGAAGAACCACAGGACCGCGAACAGGATGATCGGCGCCCACGGGCGCACCTTGGCGCCGAGTTCGCGGGCCCGCGGCGGGAGGTACGGCTCGATCGCGCCCCAGCCGTCGAGGCCCGGGATCGGGAGGATGTTCAACAGGAACGTCACGATCTGGAGCAGCGCCAGGTAGGACATCGCGATCACCAGGCCGCCCGCCATCGGGACCAGCGACACCACCAGGGCCAGCGCCGCGCCGACCGCGAGGTTGCTCAGCGGCCCGGCCAGCGACACCCACGACGACGTCCCGCGGGACTTCAGCGCGCCGCGGTTGATCCAGACCGCGCCGCCGGGGAGCGGGATGCCGCCGATGATCAGGAAGATCAGCGGCAGGATGATCGACAGGACGGGGTCGGTGTACTTCCGCACGTCCAGCGTCAGGTAACCCTTGTGGGCGACGCTGTAGTCACCGCCGCGGTAGGCGACCATCGCGTGGCCGAACTCGTGCAGCGACAGCGACGCCACCCAGCCGGCGGCGACGAAGATCACGACCCCGGCGATGAGCAGCGGGTCGCGGTCGCGGACGAAAACGGTGTTGATGTCACCGAACGCGGCCATCGCGCCACCGGCGACGGTGAGCGCGAGGATGCCGAGGAAGACCGGGCTGGGACGCACTGCTGACTTCTGCACGCTTCCAGTCTTCCGTATGCCCGGTGTGAAGTTACCGGCGTGTCCCCTTGCGCGGTCGGGCCCGAACGTCCCCCGAACTCGCTACTCCGCTTGACCTGACCGCACTACACGGGTGTAATCACAGTGATGTCATTCGTTGTCGAGGGGACAGCGAGTGTCGTTTCACCACCGCCAGCCTGGGGAGTGCTAGGGAGCGAGGAGGCGGACGTGCGGTTGGAAGCCGATGGTAAGGAATGGGGGCACGTCATGAGTTGGGGCGAGATCCCGGAGCAGGCTCTGGGAGATCTCACCGAGCTCATCGATGCCACCGAGGAAGAGCAGGATTGGCAGGAGCGCGCCCTGTGCGCGCAGACGGACCCGGAGGCGTTCTTCCCCGAGAAGGGCGGCTCCACCCGTGAAGCCAAGCGGATCTGCCTGGGCTGCGAGGTCAAGGACGAGTGCCTTGAGTACGCGCTGGCCAAGGACGAACGCTTCGGCATCTGGGGCGGTCTGTCCGAGCGGGAGCGCCGGAAGCTGAAGAAACGAGCGATCTAGGGAGAGGTGTGTTCGCGGAACGCGCGAACCATGATCGCTCGTTTCAGTGCCTTCTGGGGGTGCAACCCCCAGACCCCGCCCGGGGGCAAGCCCCCGGACCCCCGCCGTGGTCGCGTTGAGCGCGCAGCTTCGGCTTCGGCAGTTGTCTTGATCGTTCGCCCACGCGGTTCCACTGCGTGGGCGCACGGCGTGGGTTCACCATCGGGTGACGGACCGGGGCCGTAGGGTGGCCGCACCGATCCGCCGCCTGATCTGGAGCGTTCGTTGCCCCGCACCGCCGCGCCGCCCGTCCTGCGCACCGCGCCCGTTCTGGCCATTGTGGTCTGTCACAACGGCGAGAACTGGCTGCCGCTGGCGCTTTCTTCGTTGCGCCGCAGCACCGTCCGGCCCCGGCACGTGCTCGCCGTGGACACCGGTTCCACCGACGCGACCCCGCGGCTGCTCGCCGAGGCGGCCGCCGATCCCGGCCCGGACTCCGCGCCCGTCCTCTCCGGCGTCATCACCCTTTCCGGTGACACCGGCTTCGCCGCCGCGGTCGCCGGAGCCGTCGAGCACGCCACCGAGCGCTGGGGCGACCCCGGTTCGTGGCTGTGGCTGCTGCACGACGACTGCGCGCCCGAGCCCGGCTGCCTCGACGAACTGCTGCGCGTCGCCACGAAAACCCCGTCGGCGACCGTGCTCGGCTCGCTCGGCCTCGACTGGACCGACCCGCGGCTGATCGTCGAAGCCGGCCTGTCCACCGACGCCTCCGGGCACCGCCAGCAGGTGGCCGCGCTCGGCGAAGAGCCCGCCGAGGTGCTCGCCGTGCCCAGCGCCGGCTCCCTCGTGCGCCGCGACGCCTGGGACGAGCTCGGCGGCTTCGACCCCGACTTCCCCTTGCTGCGCGAGGATCTCGACTTCGGCTGGCGCGCGAACGCCGCCGGCGGCCTCGTCCTCTCCGTGCCGTCCGCGCGGGTGCGGCACGCGCGGGCCGTCACCACCGGGCAACGCGCGGCGGACGCCCTCACCACCCCGCTCGCGGCCGCGAACCGCGCTCACGGGCTGCGGGTGTTCCTCGTGAACTGCTCGTCGTTTTCCTTCTGGCTGGGGATGATCCGGCTCCCGCTGCTCTCCGTCCTGCGCGCGCTGGCCTTCGTCCTGCTGCGCCGCACCGGCGAAGCGCGGGCCGAGTTCGCCGCCGCGACGTACCTCCTCAGTGGACGCGGCGGATTGCGCGCCGCCCGCGCCCGCCGGCGGCGGAATCCGCGGCCGGGCACGGTTCGCGGGCTCTTCACCGGCCGCGGGACGCGCTTGCGCAACGCCGTCCGCGCCGGCGTCGTCGGGCTGGTCCGCCGCGGCGTCGAGGAAGACGTCGCGCTCGGCCGCATCCCCGAGACCGTCGAGACCGAGTCGGCGTGGATCACGCCCGAAGCACTCGACGCGCGCGAGACCCGCCCGGTCGGGCCGGACGCGCTGCCCGCCGGCGCCCTGCGGGGGCTCAGCTCGCGCGGGAACGGGCTGCGCAAACCGGGCACGCTCGTCGCCGTCGCACTGCCGGAAACCGCGGCGCCCGAACCGGTCTCCGCCACCGAAGACCCGGCAGCCACCGAAGTCACCGAAGCCGTCTCGGAAGAGCCGGAGCTCGTCTTCGTCGAGGTGAACCGCCGGCGCGTGCTCGCGGCGACGATCTTCGCGCCCCCGGTGGTGCTGCTCGTCGTGATGACCGCGCTGGGGCTGGTGGTCAACCGCGCCCGGCTCGGCCTCGACGTCTTCGGCGGCAAGCTGCTGCCGGTCGGCGGGCTCGGCGAACTCTGGTCGTCGTACCTGACGCCGTGGCACGCGATCGCCGGCGGCACCGGCGCGCCCGCGTCGGCCACCCTGCCGGTGCTCGGCACGCTCGGCGCGGTGTTCGCCCCGATCGGCGGCCCGGCCGCGCTGGTGGCGATCCTGCTCCTCGGCGACATCCCGCTGGCCGCGCTGAGCGCGTACGCGGCGACGCGACGGCTGCGCGTGCGCCGCTGGGTCCGCGCGGTCGTCGCCGCGACCTACGCGCTGCTGCCCGCGGCGACCGCCGGAGTGGCGCAGGGGCGGCTCGACGTCGTCGTGGTGCACCTCGTGCTGCCGCTCGTGGCCGCGGGCATCGCCGGGCTGCTGGTGCGGGCGGACACGCGGTGGCTGCACGTGTCCGCGCTCTCGGCGTTCGGGGTGGCGCTGCTCGGCGCGTTCTCCCCGCTGGCGCACGGGCTCGCGCTCGCCGGGCTGCTGATCGGGTTCGTCGTGCTGCCCGCGCCGACCGGGCTGGCGCGGCGGATCGCGTCGGTCGGCATCGTGGTCCTGCTGCCGCTGGCGTTGCTGCTGCCGTGGCCGACCGTGCTGCTGCGGCACCCGGAACTGCTGGTGCAGGGTCTCGGCGGCGCGGCTTCGGCGGTGTCCGGCACCGACCTGGCCGGGCTCGACCCGGGCGGGCCGGGTGCCTGGCCGATCGGTGTCGCGGTGATCGCGGCGGCCCTGATCGCGATCGTCGTCCGCCCGACGAAGCTCGCGGCGGGCGGGCTCGCGCTGGCCGCGCTGGGGGCCGGCGGCCTGGTGCTGGTGCGGCTGGTGACGGCGACGCCGATGCAGGGTGGATCACCGGCGCACGGCCACGCCGGCGTGCCGCTGCTGATCGTCGGCGCCGGGCTGCTGTGGGTCGTGCTCGGCTCGTGGCAGCGCGGAGGTTCGGCCGGGGTGCCGTCGCCGTGGCTGCCCAAGGTGTTCGCGGTCGCCGGGGTCGGAGTCTTCCTCGCGCTGGCGGCCGGCGCGGTGGTCGTCGGCGGTCAGGGACCGCTTCGCGCCGGCGAACGGCCCGCGCTCGCGCCCGAGGTGTCGGCGGAGGTGTCGGCGTCCGGCCGGTCGGTGCTCGACCTCGCGTCGGACGCGACCCGCCAGATCGGCGGCCGCCTGCCCCACTACGGCGACGACGAACTGGCCCCGACGCCCGGCACCCCGGCCCGGCTGGCGGCGTGGCGCCGCGACCTCGGCCAGGGCGACGCGCCGGCGGTCCAGCGCGCGTTCGCCGCCGCGGCCGCCTCGGGCGTGCAGTTCGTGGTGCTGCCGGCGGGAGTCGACCCGCGGGCGTACGTGCCGCTGGCGAAGGACCTGGTTTCGGTGGCCGCGCCGACGTCCGACGGCCGAGGCGTGCTGCGCCTGCTCCCGCCGGCCGGACAGGTGATCTTGATCTCCCCGGAGCAGGCGAAAGCGGCGGTGACGGGTGGCGGCGCGCCCGGGAACGCGCCGGGCGTGGCGCCGGTCCAGGCAGGGCTGCCGGACGTGCGGGTCCGGGTGTCCGACGGGCCGACCGGGCGGCTGCTGGTGCTCGCGGCGGAGCAGGAAGCGGGCTGGAAGGCGTCGGTGGGCGGCAAGAGCGTCCCGATCGTGCCGGCCTGGGGGCACCAGGTGGCGGTGTCGGTGCCGCCGGCGTCGTCCGAGGTGACGGTCGAGTTCCCGGGGACGGAACGGAACCTGCTGTTGCTGGCCCAGCTGGCGGCGGTGCTGTTCACGCTCCTGACGGCGGTCCCGGCCCGGCGCCGCCCGTAGCGCCCCAATGTGGCATTGGGTGCGTGGGACGCACCGAACGCCACATTGGGACGCTCGAGACGCGCCCCGCTACTCGCCTTCGATGACGTCCGGTTCCACGCCGAGGTAGCCCGCCACCTGCTCGACCAGCACGTCGTGCACCAGATCCGCCAGCTCGGACGGATCCTTCGCCCGCGCCTCCAGCGGCCGCCGGTACAGCACGATCCGCGCCCGCGTCGGCATGCCGGTCCGGTCCACGCCCGCCGGTACCAGCCGCGACAACGGCACCGAGCCGTCGTGCAGCACGCCGTCGGACGGCGCCCGGCCGTTCTCGCGGACTTCGGGCACGTCGTCCACCGCGACGTCCAGCTTCGTCAGCTCGTGGCGCCACCGCGCCTCGATCGGTTCGAGCGCGTCGAGCACCAGCGCGTCGAACCGCTCCGCGCGGCTCGCGGCGGCGGGCAGGGTCGCCGGGTACAGCGTCCCGCGCAGGCCCCGGCCGTGCCGGTCCCGTCGCGAGCGCCGCCGCTGTCGGTAGTCACGAGCCGTCGCCACCCCGGAAGTCTATGCGGTCGGCACGTCCCAGCGCGTGTCGCTCCTCCTACCTTGCGGCGACGCGCTATCGTTTCGAATCGTGCGGAGCGTACGGAAGTGTTCGCGTACCGGCTGTCTCGAGCCGGCTGTGGCCACGCTGACGTATGCCTACAGCGACTCCACCGCCGTCGTCGGCCCCCTGGCCACCGCTTCCGAGCCGCACTCCTACGACCTCTGCGAAGCCCACGCGCTGCGGCTGACCGTCCCCAAGGGCTGGGAAGTCGTCCGGCACGAAGGCGCCTTCGCCGCACCGGACCCGTCGGCCGACGAGCTGACGGCGCTGGCCGAGGCCGTGCGCGAGGCCGGCCGCCCCGGCAAACCGGCCCCCGCGCCCGAGCCCGAAGGCCCTTCCGGGCGCCGCGGGCACCTGCGGGTCCTCCCCGGTCGCGCCTGAACGCGTAACCCACTCACCTCGCCGGTAGGCTTTCCGCGCGGCGCAGCGGGCGCCGGGACGACTATTCGCGGGGAGACGGCGTGCCAGACCTTTCGGGCATCGTGAAGGCCTACGACATTCGCGGCGTGGTCGGCGAGCAGCTCGACGCGGCGCTCGTCCGCGACTTCGGCGCCGCGTTCGCCCTGCTCATCAAGCCGGAAGCGCCGGCGGTGGTGATCGGGCACGACATGCGTGACTCGTCGCCCGGCCTGGCGGCGGCCTTCGCCGACGGTGTCACGTCCCAGGGGCTGGACGTCGTGAGCATCGGGCTGGCCAGCACCGACCAGCTCTACTTCGCCTCGGGTTCGCTGAACCTGCCGGGCGCGATGTTCACCGCGAGCCACAACCCGGCCAAGTACAACGGCATCAAGATGTGCCGCGCCGGCGCCTCCCCGGTCGGGCAGGACACCGGGCTCGCCGAGATCCGCGACACCGTCGAGCAGGGCGTGCCGGAGTTCGAGGGCCAGCGGGGCACCACGAGCGAGCGGGACGTGCTCGCCGACTACGCCGCCTACCTGCGCAACCTCGTCGACCTGTCCGGCAGCCGGCCGCTGAAGATCGTCGTCGACGCCGGCAACGGCATGGGCGGGCACACCGTCCCCACGGTCTTCGACGGCCTGCCGATCGAGGTCGTCCCGATGTACTTCGAGCTCGACGGCAGCTTCCCGAACCACGAGGCCAACCCGCTGGACCCGGCCAACATCGTCGACCTGCAGGCGAAGGTGCGCGAGGTCGGCGCGGACGCGGGCGTGGCCTTCGACGGCGACGCCGACCGCTGCTTCATCGTCGACGAGCGTGGCGAGCCGGTTTCGCCGAGCGCGATCACGGCGCTGGTCGCGGTCCGCGAGCTGGCGAAGGACCCGGGCGGCACGATCATCCACAACCTGATCACGTCCAAGGGCGTCCCGGAGATCGTCGCCGAGCACGGCGGCAAGCCGGTCCGCACCCGCGTCGGGCACTCGTTCATCAAGGCCGAGATGGCCCGCACCGGCGCCATCTTCGGCGGCGAGCACTCCGCGCACTACTACTTCCGCGACTTCTGGCGCGCCGACACCGGCATGCTGGCGGCGCTGCACGTGCTCGCCGCCCTCGGCGAGCAGACCGGCCCGCTGTCCGACCTGACCAGCGCGTACTCGCGCTACGCGGCCTCCGGCGAGATCAACTCGACGGTGGACGACCAGGTCGCGAAGATGATGGCGGTCAAGGACAGCTTCGGGACCCGCTCCGGCGTCGAGCTCGACGAGCTGGACGGGCTGACCGTCCAGCTGCCGGGCGGTGCCTGGTTCAACCTGCGCCCGTCGAACACCGAACCGCTGCTGCGGCTCAACGTCGAGGCCGCGAACGCCGAGGCCGTGCAGGGGCTGGTGGACGAAGTACTCGCGATCATCCGCAGCTGACCCGTCCCCGTGGAGGGGCTTCCGGGGCCAACTGTGTCCGGAAGGTGCCCTTCACCACACCTCATCGCGTGGTATGGAGGAACCATGGCCATCACGCTCGACGCCCAGCTCCTCGAGATCCTGGCGTGCCCGTCGCCCGATCACGCCCCACTGCGCCCCGGGGCACCGGACGACCCCGAGGCCGACGCACTGACGTGCACCGAGTGCGGCCGGGTGTACCCGGTCCGTGACGGGATCCCGGTGCTGCTCCTCGACGAGGCGACCTTGCCCGGTGACACCGGAACGTCCGATGCCGACAGTGCTTGACGACTCGCTGCTCGACGACCCCGCGCGGCTGGCCGAGGCCGACAGCGCGGGGCTCCTCCGGGCGGCCGCGATGGCCGGCGCGCAGGTGCGGGCGACCGCCGAGCTGGCCGCCGAACTGGAGCTGTCCGACCGGCTCGACGTGGGCCGGCCGCGTGCCGTCGTGCTGATCGACCGGCCGGGCGTGAGCCGGACGCTCACCCGGCTGCTCGCGGCGCTGCTGGCGCCGTCGTGCCCGGTGCCGGTCGTCGTGGCCGAAGTGGTGCCGAGCTGGATCGGCGCGCTCGACGTCGTCTTCGCGCACACCGACGACCCCGGCGACCGCGAGCTCGCCGCGTCGCTGGAACGCGCCGCGCGCTTCGGCGCTTCGGTGGTGCTCTCCGCGCCGGCCGAAGGTCCGGTCCCGGCCGCCGTGGCGGGCAAGGGCGTGCTCCTGACGCCGCGCGTCCCGGTGCCGCCGGAGCTGGCGTTCCCCCGGGGCCTGGCCGCGGGGCTGCTCACCGCGAACGCGCTGGGCCTGCTGGTCGCCGACGTCCAGACGCTGGCCGACCAGCTCGACCTGGAGGCCGGGAAGGACTACCTGGCCCGGGATTCGTTCGAGAACCCGGCCAAGGCGCTCGCCCTGCGGGTCGCCGACCGCGTGCCGTTGCTGTGGGGGCTGGACCCGGTCGCGGTCGCCGTCGGCGAACACGCTGCGCACGCTTTCGCCGCCCACGCGGCTACTGTGTGCGACGTCGAGGACTATCGTCAGGCACTGGCGCGCCCCGCGTTGCGGCGGGCAGCGCAATCGAGTGGCGCGGAGCGTGACATCTTCGCCGATCCGGACGATCCCTCAGGTGACATCCCGACCCGGGTGCTGCTCCTCTCGGTGCGGACCGGTCCGGCCACGGACGCGGCGCGCTACCAAGTCGAGGACCTGCTGCCCGGTGCGGACGTCATCGCCCCGGCCGAGGAGATCGAGGCGGACGAAATCGTGCGGGCCGCGGTGCTGGCGCTGCGGTTCGAACTGGCGGCGGTCTATCTCGGGCTGGCGGCGGGCAGCATCGGCGGCGCGGGCCGCTTCGAGCCCGTGACGGCGTGAGACCCGCCGAGTACCGGTAGCGGCCGGTGCCGAAGGAGTGGAGTTGAGGTGACAGTGGAGCTGCTGCGCAACGCGGTGCGGCCCTACGCCTGGGGATCGCGGACGGCGATCCCCGAGCTGCTGGGCCGTCCGGTACCCGCGCCGCACCCCGAGGCCGAGCTGTGGATGGGCGCCCACCCGGGTGACCCGTCGCACGTCATCGGTCCCGACGGGACCGAGCGGAGCCTGCTCGAGCTCGTCGACGCCGACCCGGTGCGGCAGCTCGGCGAGCGGTGCGCGAAGCGGTGGGGTGGGCGGCTGCCGTTCCTGCTGAAGATCCTCGCCGCGGAGGAGCCGCTGTCGATGCAGGCCCACCCGTCGGCGGCGCAGGCCGCGGAGGGGCACGCCCGCGAGGAGCGGCTGGGCATCCCGCGCGACGCGGCGAACCGCAACTACCCGGACCCGACGGCGAAACCGGAGCTGGTCTGCGCGCTGACGGAGTTCCACGCGCTGGCCGGTTTCCGCGAGCCGGAGCGCACCGTCAAGCTGCTGAAGGCGATCGAGACGCCGGGGCTGGCGAAGTACACCGGGCTGCTGGAGGCCCAGCTTGACCCGTCCGGGCTGCGGGCGCTGTTCACGACGTGGATCACGCTGCCGCAGTCGTCGCTCGACCGGCTGCTGCCGGAGGTGCTCGACTCGTGCGTGAAGCACGTCCAGGAGCACGGCGAGTTCGCGGTCGAGTGCCGGACCATCCTCGAGCTCGGGGAAACGCACCCGCGGGACGCGGGCGTGCTGGCGGCGTTGCTGCTGAACCGGCTGACGCTGCGCGCGGGCGAGGCGATCTACCTGCCCGCCGGCAACCTGCACCTCTACCTGCACGGCACGGCCGTGGAGATCCTGGCGAACTCGGACAACATCCTGCGGTGCGGCCTGACGCCGAAGCACGTGGACGTCCCGGAGCTGCTGCGCGTGGTCGACTTCGCGTGCGGCGAGATGCCGGTCCAGTGCGGCGACAGCGAAGACCGTCTTTCGGTGTACCGCACGGACGCGCCGGAGTTCGAGCTTTCGCGCGTCGAGTGGGCTGCCGGTGAGGACGACGAGATCTCGGTCGACAGCGTGGGCCCGCAGATCCTGCTGTGCACGGCCGGCGACCTGCTCGTGACGGCCGACGACGGCGAGAAGGTCGAGCTGCGCCGGGGTCAGTCGGTGTGGCTGCCGGCGGCGGACCCGCCGGTGCGCGTGCGCCCGCTGGACGGTGCGCGGGCCCAGCTGTTCCGCGCGACCGCGGGAAACTGCGAGGACTGACGGGGTATGCCCGAAGGCCACCACCGGGGCGCCGGTGGTGGCCTTCGTCGTTTCGCGTGCGGTCGTTCTGAGGATTGGTCGTTTCTGTGTGCGTTCCGTGTGGCGACATCGGCGACTATTGACCCCAAGGGGGGACCCTGGTGCGGCGACGCGCGCAGCCGGTCCGCTGGGGGTGGCGCCGGTCGGCAACGCCCGGCGCCCATGGGCTGAGGGTGGTGCCGCGAGGGGGCGGCACCACCCCGCTCATCGCTGGTCCGGAGGCGGATCCGGCGTGATCGGGGACACAACTCGGGTGATCGAGGACGGATCTCGCGTGATTGAAGGGGCATCTCGCGTGATTGGAGGGGCATCTCGCGTGATTCGAGGGGCATCACGCGTGATGGAGGGGCGACACGGCCGGTCGGGTGGGAAGGCCGGGACGTCAGGCGGGTTCCGTGAGGGCCAGCAGCGCCCGCCGCAGCGCTGCCGCGCTCGCGTCGCGCGGATCCGCCAAGCTCGCCGCTTCGGCGGTCGCCGAAGCGGCTTCCTCCGGGAAACCCGCCGCTTCGCACGCCCGGCTCAGCACGAGCCACGTCAAGCCGGTCGCGGATCGGCCGCCCATCTCGCGGAACTCGTCGAGGCACGCCCGCAGCACCGGGATCGCCTGCGCCGCGCGGCCTTCGCCGATCCAGCTCGCCGCGATCGCCCGGGTGCACGACAGCTCGCGGGGCCGCTCGTCCAGGTCGCGCGCGAGGGCGCGGGCCTCCTCGAACGCCGCCGTCGCGCGGTCGCGCGCACCCGTCGCCGCCGAGATCGCGCCCAGCGTGCGCAACGACTTCGCCAGCGCCGAACGCGCCATCGTGCCGCGCAGCAGCTCCACCGACTCCGCGATCGCCGCTTCCGCCTCCTCGTCGTCGCCCGTCAGCAGGGACGACCACGCGAACCCGTGCAGCGCCGTGCCGATCCGGCGCGGGTCGCCGCCGGCGCGGGCCGAGGCCAGCGCCAGCAGGTCGGCTTCGTGGGCGTCCGCCACCCGGCCCAGCCGCAGCAGCGCCGCCGACTCCGCCTCCCAGACCAGGAGCGCCTCCGGTTGGTCGTCCGAAACAGACAACGCGCGCGCGGTCTGCAACGCCTCTTCGGCGCGGCCCAACCCGATCAGGCAGTGCGCCAGGTTCGCCGAAACCCACGCGTGCGTGCGGTGGTCGCCGTGGGCGTCCAGCTCCTTCGCGCATTCGCGGTACGCGGCCGCGGCCTCCTCGTACTGCCCGCGCGCGTGCCGCAGCAGCGCCAGGTTGGCCTCGGCGATCGCCGCCGACGGGCGGTCGTCCGTCGCCGCCAGGACCGTTTCGTACGCCGCTCTCATGTCGGCGTAGTGCCCGTGCAGGTACAGGTACACGCTCAGCTTGTCCAGCAGCAGCAACGCTTCCCGCGCGCCCAGCGACCCGATGAGCCGCACGAGGTTCGCGCGCTCGGCCGCGAACCACTCCTCCGGACGCTCCAGCAGCCGCTCGACCAGCGCGGCCGGCAACGGCTGCGGGAACGGCTCGTGGGCCATCGCCGGCATCGGCACCGTGCGCGGCAGGCGGGCCGCCGCCGCGTCGGCCAGCGCGAGGGTCGCCGCGAGCACCGTCGAAGCACCGCCCTCGACGGATGGCCCTTCCGCCGCGTACAGCCGGACGAGGTCGTGCATCCGGTAACGGCCCTCGCCGGTCGCGTCCGGTTCGCGCGCCTCCAGCAAGCTCGCTTCGACGAGCTCCTCGACCGCCTCGTCCGCGTCCGGTTCGCCGATGAGCGTCGTGACCGCCCACGCCGGCAGGTCGACGAGCTTGCACCGCCCGAGCAGCTGGAACGCGCGCCGCGCCGGGGGCCGGAGTCCTTCGTGGCTCAGCGCGATGCTGCTCCGGACGGCGAGGTCGCTCACGGTCAGCTCGTCGAGCCGGCGAACCTCGTCCTCCAGGCGATCGGCCAGCTCGCCGAGCCGCAGGTGCGGGCGGATGGCCAGGCGGCTGCCCGCGATCCGCAGGGCCAGGGGCAGCCGCGCGCACGCCGCGACGATCCGGCCGGCCTCGGCGCGCTCGCGGGCCACCCGCGCCCCGGCGAGCCGGTTCAGCAGCTCGGTGGCTTCGGCGTCGGACAGCGGGCCGAGGGACAGCCGGTGCGCGCCGGCCAGCCCGCTCAGGCGCTGCCGGCTCGTCACGAGCACCGCGCAGCCCGGCGTGCCCGGCAGGAGGGCGCGGACGTGCTCGGGGTCGCCGGCGTCGTCGAGCACCACCAGCACCCGCCGGTCGGTCAGCCGGCCGCGGAACACCGCCGCGCGGGCGCGGGCGTCGTCCGGGACCGCCGGTCCGGGCACGCCGAGGGCGCGCAGCAGGTCGGCCAGCACCTCGCCGACGTCGCGCCCCAGCGGCACGTACAGCTGGCCGTCCGGGAACCGCGCCCGCAGCCGATGCGCCGCGCGCACGGCCAGGGTGCTCTTGCCCGCGCCGGGTTCGCCGCTGAGCACGGCGAGCGGGACGCCGGCGCCGCTGCCCAGCACGGCGGTCAGCTCGGCGAGCTCGGCCTCGCGGCCGGTGAAGTCCGCGATGTCCGGCGGCAGCTGGCACACCGGCCAGACCGGCGGCGGCATGCGCGGGACGGGGTCCTCGCCCCGCAGGACGGCGGCGTGCACGCGACGCACTTCGGCGCCCGGTTCGACGCCGAGCTCCTCGATCAGCGTGGTCCGCAGCCGCCGGTAGATCTCCAGGGAGTCGCCCTGCCGCCCGGCCCGGTGCAGCGCGATCATCAGCTGCGCGGCCAGCCGTTCCCGCAGCGGGTGCTCGGTGATCATGGCCTGCAGCTCGCCGGTCAGTTCGCCGTGGCGCCCGGCGGTGAGCTCGGCGTCCACGCAGTCCTCGAACACGGCGAGCCGTTCGGACTCCAGCCGCGCGACGTCGGCGTCGAGCCGCGGGACGTGCAGCCCGGCCAGCACCGGCCCCCGCCACTGCGCGAGCGCCCGCCGGTAGTGCCCCGACGCGGCGAGGGCATCCCCGGCCCGCTGCCCCTCGGCGACGGCCGACCGGAAGACGAGCAGGTCCAGCTCGTCCGGCTCGACGCACAGCCGGTAGCCGAGCGGCCCGTGTTCGACGCGCAGGCCGTCGATCCGCTCGCGCAGCCGCGAGAGGTAGGTGTGCAGGTTCGAGGCGTAGGACTTCGGCGGCCGCTCCGGCCACAGCGCTTCGACCAGCACGTCGACGTGGACGTGCTGGTTGGCGTTGAGCAGCAGCACGGCCAGCAGGGTGCGCTGCCGATCGCCGCGCAGCGCGACCCAGTGCCCCGGCGGGCTTTCGATGGCGAGCGCCCCGAGCACGCCGAAGTGAGCCATGTCCACCTTTCCCAGGCTGGGGAGCAGGGAAAGTCACGGTAGCGGAGGGGTACGACAGAAACCGGCGGCCGGGGAGGTCCACCGAAGGCGACAGTCCGACCTGGTGTTCGCCCGTTCGTGTGGGTATAGTAATCACTATACTCGCGTGATGGCCGGCCAGGACTGGGAAATCCATGTCGTCGACGAAGTCCTCGAGTGGGTCGAGCAACTCGACGATGCGACGCACGCTCGCGTCGTCCAGGCGATCGACGCGCTGGCGGAAGGTGGTCCCGGCTTGGGGCGGCCGCTGGTCGACACGATCGTCGGGTCGAAGATCCAGAACCTGAAGGAACTGCGGCCGGGCACGGTCCGCATCTTGTTCGTCTTCGACCCTTGGCGGTCCAGTGTCCGGCTCGTCGCCGGGGACAAAGCCGGACAGTGGAACGCCTGGTACCGGGAGGCGATCCCGTTGGCCGAAGACCGGTACGACCACTATCCGAAGGAACGTCAGGCAGAGGAGGGACGACTGTGACGGGGTACACGCGCTGGAAGGACGTCCGTGCGACGCACGTCGAGCGGGCCGGTGGTGAGGAAGCGGTCGAAGCCGGCAAGCAGGAGCTGCTCGCCACGGTCCAGGGGCACCGCCTCGCCGAGATCCGCCGCAGCCGGGGCCTGACCCAGCAGCACCTGGCCGAGCGGATGGGGGTCACCAAAGGACGGGTGTCCCAGATCGAACAGGGCAAGATCTCCGGCCTGGAGGTGCTCGCCCGTTACGCCGCGGCTTTGGGTGGCCGGTTGCACCAGGCGATCTACTTCGACGACGGCGACATCGCGGCCATCGCCTGAGTGAACCCCCGGCCGGTGGCGACCCGGCACCGCCGCCCCTATTACGCTCCACCCGGACATTCAGGACCAACCAGGGGAGCGGTCGTGTCAGCTGGAGGCGGAACCAAGGCGATCATCGCCGCGCTCGGGGCGAACGCCGGGATCGCGGCCGCGAAGTTCGTCGGCTTCCTCGTCACCGGGTCGTCGTCGATGCTGGCCGAGTCCGTGCACTCGCTGGCCGACACCACCAACCAGGGCCTGCTGCTGCTCGGCCAGAAGACGTCGAAGCGCGCGGCCGACAAGGAACACCCCTTCGGCTACGGCCGCGACCGGTACTTCTACTCCTTCATCGTCGCGCTGATGCTCTTCACCCTCGGGTCCGCCTTCGCGATCTACGAAGGGGTCCACAAGGTCGGCCACCCCGAACCGCTGGAATCGCCGATCGTCGCCGTGATCATCCTGCTCGTGGCCGTCGGCCTGGAGGGCTACAGCTTCTACACCGCCATCGGCGAGTCGAAGAAGATCAAGGGCGACGCCAGCTGGTGGGGCTTCATCCGCCAGGCCAAGGAGCCCGAGCTCCCCGTCGTCCTCCTGGAAGACGCCGGCGCGCTGCTCGGTCTCGTCCTGGCGCTGCTCGGCGTCGGGTTGTCCGTCATCACCGGCAACCCCGTCTGGGACGGCCTCGGCACTCTCGCGATCGGCGCGCTGCTCGGTGTCATCGCGATCATCCTGATCATCGAGATGAAGAGCCTGCTCATCGGCGAAGGCGCCACCGAGCCGGTGCTCGCGACGATCGTCGACGAGCTCGCCGCGGGCAAGGTCGAGCGGGTCATCCACATCCGCACCCAGTACATGGGCCCGGACGAGCTGCTCGTCGCGGCGAAGCTGGCGATGGTGCCCGGCCTCGACACCGCCGAACTGGCCTCGGCCATCGACGACGCCGAGGCACGTGTCCGCGCCAAGGTGCCCGTCGCCCGGCTGATCTACCTCGAACCGGACCTCGACCGCAGTCTCGCGAAGTAGGCCCGATCGCTCGGCGAGCCGTCACGCGCTTGACCCGATAGGGTGACCTACCGCGATACACGCAGGCCAGCCGCAGGAGGTCAACGGTGCCCGGAACGGGATTGTGGCGCACTAAATCGATCGAACAGTCCATTGCGGACACCGACGAGCCGGACACCAAGCTCCGGCGGAACCTGAGTGCGTGGGATCTCACGGTGTTCGGCGTCGCGGTCGTCATCGGTGCCGGCATCTTCACGCTCACCGCGCGCACGGCCGGTGACTACGCCGGCCCGTCGGTCTCGCTGGCGTTCGTCTTCGCCGCGATCGCCTGCGCGCTGGCCGCGCTGTGCTACGCCGAGTTCGCCTCGACCGTGCCGGTCGCGGGCAGCGCGTACACGTTCTCCTACGCCACGTTCGGCGAGTTCATGGCGTGGATCATCGGCTGGGACCTGATCCTCGAACTGGCCGTCGGCGCGGCCGCGGTGTCCAAGGGCTGGTCGGTCTACCTCGAGACGGTGCTCGGCTACCTCTTCGGCAAGGGCACCAAGACGACGTTCGACATCGGCAGCGTCACCGTCGACTGGGGTGCCCTGCTCGTCGTCGCGATCCTGACGACGCTGCTGGTCGTCGGCACGAAGCTGTCTTCGCGGGTCTCGATGGTGATCACCGGCATCAAGGTCGCCGTCGTGCTGTTCGTGATCATCCTCGGCCTCTTCTACATCAAGGGCGCCAACTACTCGCCCTACATCCCGCCGGGCTCGACCGGCGGCTCGGGCCAGACGGGCGTCGACCAGTCGCTGTTCTCGCTGATCGCGGGCGGTGCGAGCAGCTCGTTCGGCGTCTACGGCCTGCTGGCCGGCGCTTCGCTGGTGTTCTTCGCGTTCATCGGCTTCGACATCGTCGCGACCACCGCCGAGGAGACGAAGAACCCGCAGAAGGCGGTCCCGCGCGGGATCATGGGCTCGCTGGCGATCGTCACCGTGCTGTACGTCGCGGTTTCGCTGGTGGTCGTCGGCATGACGTCGTACAAGGACCTGGCCACCTCGGCCGGCGACGGCAGCCACAAGACCCTCGCCACGGCGTTCTCCGCGAACGGCGTCGACTGGGCGGCCAACATCATCTCCTTCGGCGCGCTGGCCGGCCTGACCACCGTCGTCATGGTGCTGATGCTGGGCCAGGTCCGGATCATCTACGCGATGTCGCGCGACGGCCTGATGCCGCGCAAGCTGGCGAAGACGGGTGAGCACGGCACGCCGAAGGGCGCGACGCTGATCGTCGGCGGCCTGGTCGCGCTCGCGGCCGGCTTCTTCCCGGCGGACAAGCTCGAAGAGATGGTCAACGTCGGCACGCTGTTCGCGTTCGTGCTGGTCTCGGCGGGCGTGCTGATCCTGCGCCGGACGCGCCCCGACCTGCCGCGCGCGTTCAAGGTGCCGCTGGTGCCGCTGATCCCGATCCTGGCGATCCTCGCGTGCCTGTGGCTGATGCTGAACCTGACCGTGCTGACGTGGCTGCGGTTCGTCGCCTGGATGGTGCTCGGGGTGCTGATCTACTTCGGCTACAGCCGGCGGCACTCGCTGCTGGGCAAGCGGCAGTCCGGCGGCCTCGACGAGCCCGTCAAGGCTCCGGAGGCCTAGCGTCACCCACTCGTTCGTGATGCCCCGCCGCCCCGCGTTCGCGCAGGTCGGCGGGGCTTTTTCGGGGGACTTCACATCGGACGATCTTGCGTTTCGTGCTTAAAAGGGGACCCCGTGTAGCGGGGGAAGTGACGTGCGATACCTTTCGATCCTTCGCGCACCACTGACGGGTGAATTACAGCAGCGTGATTCGCGCGTTCCGTGGTTTCGCGACCCCCAGATTTTGCAAGTGCTCTCTTCCCGCCGGTACAGGAGTTCTGAATGCGCAGACGTACCTTCCGCGGCGCCGTCGCGATCATGGCGCTGACCACCGCTGCTCTCATCGGCACCGCCGGCTCCGCGCTGGCGTGCGTCCCCGGTGACGACCGTGCCGAAGGCACCGTCGGCAACGCCACGAAGTGCTCCGACGTCGGTCTGGGCAAGGCCATCGACGTGAGCGACCTCCTCGAGGTCACCGGTGGCACGACGAAGGACCAGTACCTGACCGTCGACAGCGTCCCCAAGGGCGTCACGGTCGCGGCGATCGTGGTCAAGGGCGGCAACGAGTACAACACCTACCGGCCGGGCAAGAAGGGCCTGTCGGCCACGCCGCCGTGGGAGAAGCTGCACGCCCCGATGGTCGGCAAGGACTTCAAGAACGTCCCGGCCATCAGCCACTGGTTCGCCTGCGGCACCAAGAAGGACACCCCGCCGGAGACCAGCACCGCTCCGACGAAGCCGTCCCAGCCGACCGAAACCACCAAGCCGAGCGCTCCGGCGACCTCGGACACCTCGGTCGCGCCGACCAGCACCACCGGGGCGGCCGTCGTGCCGGCGGGCAACGAGTCCGGCACCGGCGGCGGCCTGGCCAACACCGGTTTCGACAACATGTGGCTGGTCTGGATCGCGGCCCTGCTGATCCTCGGCGGTGGCGGCCTGCTCGCGCTGCTGAAGTTCCGCCGCAAGGCCTCCGAGTGAGGCTGAGCTAGCCAGAAGTTCCGTGAAGGCCTCCTTACCGGCTCAAGAAGCCGGGAAGGGGGCCTTCACGGCTTTCCGGGGAATCCGAAGTCCCCGAAGAGCAGACCCTGTTCGCCGCCGGACGGCTTGCCGAGGCCGGCGGCCATCGCGACGGCGTGGTCCCATTCCGCGTCGACCACGTAGTCCTGGTGCTTGAGCACCCCCGGCGCCCAGCGGTGCCGCCCGGTCGGGCCGCGCAGCGGGTCCGGCAGCCAGTGGTCGCCGCCGAGGATGAGGACGCCGTTCGCGTCGGCCCTCGCCTTCAGCGGCCCGATGCCGCCTTCGGGCTGGTAGCCGACGCCGTAGAGGCAGCGGTCGGAGACCTCGTGCCGCCAGGTCGTCACGCCGCCGCCGAAGATGTCGGTGCCCCGGCACAGGGCCCGCCAGCGGCCGTCGAGGTCGCCGAAGAGCCGTTCGAGCGCTTCCTGCGGGAGCAACGCCGGGAAGGCGCGCTGGTAGCCCCACTGCAGCGGGGAGCCGGCGGTGAGCACGCCGACGCGTTCGAGGTCGGCTTCCGGCAGTTCGGCCGCGAGCCGGGCGGCGGCCATGACCGTGAGCAGGCTGCCGAGGTTGTAGCCGGAGAGCACCACCCGCGTCCCCGGTTCGGCGAGGTGCTCGCGCGCCCGCGCGGCCAGTTCGGGGACGACCTTCAGCGCGTAGCACGGCGGCACGGTCGGGTGCGCCGCCCGCGGCCAGAAGCAGACGAGGTCGGCCAGCGCGCCGAGGTGCCGGCTGCGCTGCGGGGTCCGCGCGGCCGTGTAGACGACGCGCAGCAGGCCCGCGGCCAGCGCGCCGAGCGCGACCACGCCGATCGCGGACAGCGGCCCGAACCAGCCGGGGACCAGCCCGAACCCGAACCGCAGCACCAGCAGCGCCGCGCCGCCGGCGGACATCGCGGACGCGACCGTGAGGGCCAGGTGGTGCAGGTGCCGCCGTTCCCACGCCGAGCGCGCCCACGCCGCCGCGGCCTGGGCCTCCTGCCGCTCGTCGTGCTCCATCAGCTCGACGATCTCCGGGACGCCCCGCCGCAGCCGGCGCAGCGGGACGGCGACCGCGAAGCCCAGCACGGCGAGCACCGCGGCCAGCGCCAGACCGGCTCCCCACAGGACCGTGACCAGCAGGTACGTGTCGGGTACGCGCAGCAGTTCCGCGCCGGAAAGCCGGCGGAGCGCTTCGGCGAGACCGGCGCCGAACCCGCCGCCGAGCAGCCCGGCCAGCGCGAGCACCGGCGCGGCCGCCCAGCCGCCCAGCCACGGCCGCAGCCGGCGCGGCTTGTGCGCCCAGCCGGGCCGGGCCAGCAGCGCGGCCGGGGCCAGGAAGAGCGCGAACAGCACCGTGACGGCGACCAGGGCCGCGCCCAGACCTTCGACGACGCCGTTGGTCCCGGGCAGCGGACCCGGGCCGGGCCGCAGCCGCACGGCGGCCACGACGACGAGCAGCGCGGCCAGCGCGATCACGCCGGGGCGCGCGAACCGGCCGGTGTCGACGCCGATCGCGGCCGCCACGACCGTGGCGAGCACCAGCGCCAGCGTGATGATCCACACCACCAGGCCGAAGCCGTCGCCCGGCACCCGGAACGGCCCGCCGAGCAGCAGCAGCGCGACCGAGACCAGCGCCGCGACGGTGTGCAGGCAGCGCAGCGCCGGGGTGTCCGGGTCCGCGCGCATCCGCAGCGGGCCGCCGGTGAGGTCGCCGTCGGCGTGCACCGCCCACGTCGCCGACGAGATCCGGTGCAGCACGAAGATCACGGCCAGCAGGGGCACGACGCCGACCGCGATCCGCGCCGGCACCGAGCGGAGGACGTCGGGGACCACGGGCAGGCAGCCGGACCCGGGCGCGAGGCACTGCGCGGCGAAGAGGTCGAGCGCGATCGCCGCGAGCTGGCCCATCAGCAGCATCGTGAGCAGCAGCGCGCCGACGCGCAGCAGGCCGCGGCACACGGCGCCGAGCACGCGCGGCAGCCGGCGGTCCGGCGGGACCGGCGGCAGCATCCAGAACGCGACGTTGGCCAGGGAGAACGGGAACAGCAGCGCCCAGGTCGCCTTGGCGGCGCCGCCGGAGGTCATCCCGTGCCACAGGTAGCCTTCGAGGGTCCGCGGGATCGACCGGCCGAGCGCCGGCAGCACGGGTCCGGGCGCCGGCCGACGCAGCCGGTCGGCCGGGCGGATCACGCGGCCCAGCCCGTCGCCGGCGACGTCGACGGTGGACACCGCGTCGAGCAGCGTCTCGCCGCTGGTGCCGACGAGTCCGGCGACGCGGATTTCGACGACGCGGGTGTCCGGGCCGGGCATGGGCACGGTAAAGGCCTCCTACGCGATCCTGGGGCAGGTCGAGCGGACAACGGTAGTGTTCGGACGTCATCGAGTCTTGGAGGAATCGCCACTATGCCCCCCGAAAGCGTTGCCAAGCGGCACCAGACCTTGGGCGGCATCGAGTTCGCCGTCGCGGACCTCGACGCCGCCGAATTCGGCCGCAAGGAGATCCGCCTCGCCGAGCACGAGATGCCGGGCCTGATGGCGCTGCGGCGCGAATACGCCGAGGTCTACCCGCTGCGCGGCGCGCGCGTCTCCGGTTCGCTGCACATGACCGTGCAGACGGCCGTCCTGATCGAGACGCTGGTCGCGCTGGGTGCCGAGGTGCGCTGGGCGTCCTGCAACATCTTCTCGACGCAGGACCACGCGGCCGCCGCGATCGTCGTCGGCCCGCACGGAACGCCGGAGCAGCCCCAGGGCGTCCCGGTCTTCGCGTGGAAGGGTGAGTCGCTCGAGGAGTACTGGTGGTGCACCGAGCGGATGCTCACCTGGGACGGTGAGGGTCCCAACATGATCCTCGACGACGGCGGCGACGCCACCATGCTGGTGCACAAGGGCACCGAGTTCGAGAAGGCCGGCGTCGTCCCGACCCCCGACGAGAACACCTCGGACGAGTTCCGCGTGTTCCTCGAGCTGCTGCGCGATTCGGTCGCGGCCGACAAGGGCAAGTGGACGAAGATCGGCGCGGGCATCCGCGGCGTCACCGAGGAGACCACCACCGGCGTCCTGCGGCTCTACCAGCTCGCCGCGGCCGGTGAGCTGCTGTTCCCGGCCATCAACGTCAACGACGCCGTGACGAAGTCGAAGTTCGACAACCGCTACGGCATCCGCCACTCGCTGATCGACGGCATCAACCGCGGCACCGACGTCCTGATCGGCGGCAAGGTCGCGGTGGTCTGCGGCTACGGCGACGTCGGCAAGGGCGCGGCGGAGTCGCTCCGCGGCCAGGGCGCGCGGGTGATCGTCACCGAGATCGACCCGATCTGCGCGCTGCAGGCGGCGATGGACGGCTACGCGGTCCGCAAGCTCGAGAGCGTGCTGCCCGAGGCCGACATCATCATCACCACGACCGGCAACAAGGACGTCGTGCTGGTCGAGCACATGGCGAAGATGAAGCACCAGGCCATCCTGGGCAACATCGGCCACTTCGACAACGAGCTCGACATGGCGGGGCTGGCGCGTTACCCGGGCATCCGGCGCATCAACATCAAGCCGCAGGTCGACGAGTGGATCTTCCCGAACGGCAACACGATCATCGTGCTGTCCGAGGGCCGGCTGCTCAACCTGGGCAACGCGACCGGGCACCCGTCGTTCGTGATGTCGAACAGCTTCTCGAACCAGGTGATCGCGCAGATCGAGCTGTTCACCAAGCACGAGGAGTACGACAAGGAGGTCTTCCGGCTGCCCAAGAAGCTGGACGAGAAGGTCGCGAAGATCCACTTGGACGCTCTGGGTGGCGAGCTGACGAAGCTGACCAAGGAGCAGGCCGAGTACATCGACGTGGACGTCGAAGGCCCGTTCAAGCCGGAGCACTACCGGTACTGAGGTAACGGCGTTTCAGCAGTTCAGGGCCGCCCCGAACGTGTTCGGGGCGGCCTTTCTGCTTCACGTCGCCAGGATCTCGTGCCGTTCACCGCGGCCACCGAGTCCGATGCCCGCCCGATCACGCGAGATGCCCCTCCGATCACGCGAGATGCCCCTCCGATCACGCGAGTCGCGCGCCCGATCACGTGTGTCGGCTCTCCCATCACGAGAGCCGGCTCCTCAATCACGTGAGCTGACTCTCCGATCACGCAAGCCGGCCATCCGGGCACATGGTCAGCCGAAGCGGTCCGGGGAGAACTCCGCATCCTCTGCGATCAGACCGGCATCACGCGTGACTGGAGGGGCATCACGCGTGATTGGAGGGGCATCACGCGTGATCGGGGAGCCGACACGTGTGATTTCGGGGACGACACGCGGCGACGGCCCTCAGTTCCACTCGACGGCGACGCCGGCCAGCCCCGGCCCGGCGTCGCTGAAGAACGCGCTGCTCACGCCGCCCATGTCGCATGCCAGCTCCTCCGCGACCACCGGCAGGGCGTCGTCGCGTGCCCGGACCTGGCGGGTGCAGCGGGCCGGCAGCGCGTTGCGGTCGAAGCGCAGCTGGACCAGGTAGCTCGCGCACCGGTCGCGCAGCATCCGGTAGTAGCCCGGCGACGCCGAGCCCGAGTCGTCGCGGACCTCGTAGCAGAACACGTGGATGTCGCCCTCGGCGAGCTTGCGGTCGAACAGCAGCTCCGTCGCCATCGTGTCCGCGTCGGGGTTGCGGCGCATGCGGCCGATCCGGCAGCCCTCGTCGGTGATCAGCTCGACGTCGTCGATGCGGCAGCCCGGGTCGCCGTTGTAGACCGTCAGGTAGCGGTCCGGGCCGTGGCGGCGGGCCCGCGTCACCAGCCGCGTGCGCAGGCTGACCTGGCGGTGCTCCGCGTCGAACGTGATCGTGTCGTGCACCGACAGCAGCTCGAGGTCGGCGTTGTAGTGGTTCGACGACGGGTACGCGCCCAGCTCGGCGAGCAGGTCCTCGACGATCGACCCCATGTCACCGGAACGCAGGTCGTGGAACGACGCCGCCGGCTGGTGACCGCGGCGGACCAGTCGCGGCCCGATCAGCACCACGAGGGCGTCCGCGGGCAGCTGGAGGACCGATTCCAGGGCCCGGACCGCCGGGAGCGCCTTGGGCACCTCGGGCTGGCGCAGGCCGCGTTGCCAGTAACTCAGCGTGGACTGTCCGATTTGGACTCCGCGCAGCGCGAGGTGCGCGCGCAGCCGCGCGAGCGAGAGGCCGCGATAGGCGATCGCCAGTCTCAGGGCATGGTGGAACTCGCCGGTGCGGAGCGCCTCGGTCAGCTCTTTCGGCAGTTCGGCGACCGATGCCCGGGTCGTGCGGGCGCCATCGATGATCAGTGGGAGGTTCCCGTCTTGTGCCACCGCTCGTCCCTTCACCCGACCAGTGTGTGCGCTGGGCGTGAACACCGCGGAACGTTCACGTTAGCAGCGTAGAGTGCCCGGGCCGACCCCCGTTCAGGGTGGTTGGCCTCGTTGTGGTGACTGTTCCGCGTTCCGGCCGGCCCCCGGAACGGTCCGTTCCACCGGATGGCGTTCTTGCTCCTTGTGACCGGGTTGTTCACCGTTGTGACCACCGCTGGTTCGCCCACGTTCGAGCAGGAGGCCGTCCGTGCTGGTGAAGTCGAGCCGGGTACACGCCACGTTGGCCGTGTGCCTGATGTTGTGCCTGGTCGCGCCGGCCACTGCCGGAGCCGCGCCCGGAGTGCCGTCGACCTTCCAGACCCGAATCACGATGCAGTCCCAGGAACGGAGCCAGTGGTGCTGGGCGGGCTCCGGCGCCACGATCGCGGCCTTCCACGGCGCCGCCGTCAGCCAGACGCGGTTCTGCCAGCTCGCCCACGGTGAGACCGCAACGGACTGCGCGAACCTCCCCGGTACCCTCGCCGACCCGCAGCGAGCCTTCGCCAAGCTCGGGTTCGCGTCGCCGGGGCGCTACCTCGACCACCGCATCTCCTACGCCGACATCCGGACGCAGACCGCGGCGAACCGGCCGGTCGAGACCCGCGTCGGGTACCGCTCAGGCGGCGGCCACGCGCACGTCCTCTACGGCTACGACACCAGCGGCGGCTGGGTGTACTGGGCCGACCCGGGGCCCGCCAAGCGCTACAACTGGTCGATCTACGGCTACTACACGCACAACTCGTCGTTCACCTGGACGCACACGCTCACCGGGATCTCCCGATGAGCAGGCGGGCGCTCGTGCTCGCCGTGCTGACCGGCGCGGCGCTGCTGATGACGGCACCGGTGTCAGGCGCGGCCCAGGCCGCCGGCATCAGCAGCGCCGACGCCGTGGCCGCGCACGCCGCGGCGGCGGACCTCCAGGACACGCTGGTGCGGTTCTTCGCGCAGGCCCCGGACGCGAAGGGGCCGGTGACGGTCCAGGTATCGCCGGAGACATATCCGGTCTACGAGCTCTCGCCGGACTTCGTCGTCGGCAAGCCGGGCGTGTCACCCGGGGAATTCGCCTACTTCGCGATCCCCGTCCGGGCCTCCGACGGCCGCACGGCGACCCTCTGGTCGGTCCGCGACGGCGGCGGCGCGTGGCAGATCGGCAACATCGCCTCGGGCGACGTCGAGACCGCGTACGCGCAGAAGCTGCCGGCGGGCGCCCAGCTGCTGCACGAGCCCCAGGTCGACGCCTGGTACGCGGTGCGCGACGGCAGCGTGACGCCGTTGTCGGAAACCAAGGCCGCGGTCACCGTGGCCGACTACCAGCGGACGGTTTCGCAGCGCTACGCGGACAAGCTGCCCGGCTCGGCCTACGCCCGTCAAGGCGAGGCGGGTGGCTACGACGCGACGTCCCAGGTGATGCCCCGCGGCGACGGCGGCCCGGCACCGTCGAGCCACGACACCGGCTGGGTGCCGCTGCTGATCCTGGTCGGCGTGCTGGCCGTCAGCGGCGCCGGCTACGTGCTGCACCTGAGGCGGATCTCCGCCTGAAGACGAACCGGCGGGCTCGGCGTCGATCACCTTCCACCGAGCCCGCCGGTCCACCACCGTTAGGGTGGCCTCCGTGGGTCGACTGGTGGTCATCGAAGGGCTCGACGGCGCGGGCAAGCGCACGCTCGCCGACGGGCTGACGGACGCGCTGGGCGCGAACGGCGCGAGCGTCGCGAAGCTGGCGTTCCCGCGCTACGGCGAGAGCGTGCACGCCGACCTCGTCAAGGAGGCGCTGCACCGCGGGCACGGCGACCTCGCGGACTCGGTGTACGGCATGGCCGTGCTCTACGCGCTCGACCGCAGCGGCGCGGCGGACGACATCCGCGCACTCCGGGACACGCACGACGTCGTCCTGCTCGACCGTTACGTGGCGTCCAACGCCGCGTACGCGGCCGCGCGGTTGCGGCAGGACGCGGCCGGCGAAGTCGTGAAGTGGGTGTGGGAGCTGGAGATCGGGCGGTTCGGCCTGCCCCGCCCCGACGCGCACCTGCTGCTGCGGGTGGCGCCGGCGGTGGCGGCCGAGCGGGCGGAACGGCGCGCGGAGGCGGGGACCGGCCGCGAGCGCGACGCGTTCGAGACCGACGACGGGCTCCAGCGCCGGTGCGCGGCGGTGTACGACGAGCTGGCGGCGTCGGGCTGGCTGGCGCCGTGGCACGTCCTGGACGGCGTCGCGGGCGTCGACCTCGAAGCACTCGCGAAGACGCTGCTAGCTCAGTAGCCGCGCCGGGTCGAACCTCGCGATCGGGTGGGCCGTCGTGCCGTCGACCACCAGGTCCGCGACGATCTCGCCGATCACCGGCGCGAACTTGAACCCGTGACCGGAGAACCCGCACGCCAGCACCACCCGTTCCTCTTCCGGGTGCGGTGCCACGACGAAGCTCTCGTCGGCCGTGTCGGTGTACATGCACGTCGCCGCGCGGAGGAACGCGCCGGGCAGCGTCGGCAGGTGCCGTTCGACGACGGACGAGATCTCGAGGACCTCCTCGACCGACACCGTCCGGTCGATGCCGTCCGGGGTGCACTCACGGCCGCCGGTGTGGAACGCGACCTTCACGCCGTCCGCGGGCGCGTTGTGCGCCGGGAAGCCGTAGAACGTGTAGCCGTCGCCTTCCCAGAGGTACACCGGGTGCCGCCGGAACGGCGCGACCCCGCCCGCCGGCGCGAACCAGTACTGCACCTGCCGCCGGACCGTGAACTCCACGCCGAAATCGCGCAGCAGCTCGCCGGCCCACGCGCCGGGCGCGAGCACCAGCCGGTCGGCCGTGTAGTAGCTGTGCGACGTCCCGACGCGCACGCCGCCGGCCAGCGTGCTCCAGGTGAACACCTTCTCCTCGTGGTGCAGCTCGGCGCCGCACCGCGCGGCGAGCTGCAGGTGCGCGGCAACGCTGCCCTCGGGCGACACCAGCCCCGCGCCGGGCTCGTACAGCGCGACTTCATCGCTCGATGGCGCCAAGGTCGGGAACCGCCGCCGGATCGCGGGAGCGTCCAGGAGCTCGTGCGGGATACCGAACGCGCGAGCCGAAGCCAGGCTGCCGGTGATCGTGCGCGAGCCGGCCGTGCCGACCATGATCCCGCCGCAGCGGGTGAACAGCCGCCGCCCGCTGTCGCGCTCGAGGCCCTCCCACAGCTCGTGGGCGCGCAGCAGGAGCGGGACGTACTCGGGGCCTTCGAGGTACGCCTGGCGCGTGATCCGCGAACCGCCGTGGCTCGACCCGCGGTTGTGCACCGGCGCGAACTGGTCGATGCCGAGCACCCGCTGCCCGCGCCGCGCCAGCCGGTACGCCGCGGCGCTGCCCATCCCGCCGAGGCCGAGCACGATCACGTCGTAGTGCGTCATGCGACCCTCCCCGGCACGCGCTCGCCGTAGAACTCGATCTCCACCGGTGTCCCGGATCCGCTGTGCTCCACCGGGAGCCAGGCGAAGGCGAGAGCCTGACTCACGGTGTGGCCGTACCCGGCGCTGGTGACGTACCCGGCCGCGCGCCCTTCGACGTACACGGGTTCCTTGCCCTGCAGCACTTTCCCGGTCGTCAGCCGGGTCAGCCGGCGGCTCACGGTCGCCGGGGACCGGCCCGTCAGCGCGTCCCGGCCGAGGAAGTAGCCCTTGTCCCGGTGGACGGCGTCGCCGAGCCCGGCTTCGTAGGGGTCGTGCTCGGTGGTGAAGTCCACGCCGGCGACGGGCGTGCCGGCTTCCAGCCGCAAGCTGGTGAACGCCTGGTGGTCGGCGACGGCGATGTCCCGTTCGCGCAAGGTGTCCCACAGGCGGCGGCCGAGGTCCGCCGTCGTGTGCAGTTCCCAGCCGGGCTCACCCACAGTGGACAGCCGCAGCGCGACGACCGGGACGTCGCCGACGTACGTCTCCTCGGCCGGGAAGTCCGTCGTGGACAGTTCCGGCAGCAGTTCCCCGGCGAGCGGACCCCAGACGCCGGCGCAGCACGTGCCCGACGTCGTTTCGTGGACTTGGACGCTGCCGTCGCCCGGCAGGTGCCGCCGCAGCCAGGCGAAGTCGAGACGGCCGCCGGCGCCGACGTGGAACCGGTCGTCACCGAGGCGGGCCACGGTGAGCCGGCCGCGCACCCCGCCGTCTTCGCCGAGCAGCAGCGTTTCCGTGACCGTGCCCGGTGGTTTCGCGAGATCGCCGGTCGTCATGGTGTGCAGGAACGGCAGCGCGCCGGGGCCGGTGACGGCCAGCCGCGGCACGGACGTCAGGTCGAACATCGCGACGCGCTCGCGGGTCACGAGCGCTTCCGCGCGGGCCTCGGACGAGTACCGCTCCGGCCGCGCCCAGCCGTCCGCCGAACCGAACTGCGTGCCCAGCGCGAGCTGCCGCTCGTGGAAGGGCCCGGTCCGCACCGGCGCCGCGGTGAACCGGGCCGACGGCGCGAACCGGGCGAGGTCGCAGCCGTGCAGCGCGAGGGCCGGCTGCCCGTCGACGAGCCAGCGGGCCAGCTCGCGCGCGACCCCGGCGGAGTGCTCCGCGCGGACGGCCTTCGCCACCCAGAAGCCGTCGATCTCCGGGTGTTCGCCCAGCAGCGGCATCCCGTCGGGGGTGCCGGGCAGCAAGATCGTCGTCGTGGCCCCGGCTTCGGCGTCCCGGAGTGCGGGCAGGAGCGCGACCGCCGGCTCCCACGGGCCGCCGACGCCGAGCCGGTCGACGTGCTCGCGGACGGTCAGCCCGGTGCCGAGGTCGCGCAGCACCGGTTTGCCCGCCTGGACGTGCTCGTCGTTGTGCCCGGCCAGTTCCGGCAGCGGCGACGACCGCGTGTACCGCAGCCGCAGCGGCGCTTCGGGCAGGGCGAGCCCGTCCGAGCCGTCGCAGAAGACGACGACGTCGGCCCGCACCCGCCCGGCCGCGGTGACGACGCCGGTGACGCGGCCGCCGGCCCGCTCGACCGTCACGACCTCCTCGGCGGTGAACCGCGCGCCCCGCGCCTTCGCCCGCCGGGCCTGGGCTTCGGCCGCACGCCGCCCGTGCAGCAGGCCGTCACCGGGGACGTGGAAGCCGCCCAGCAGCCGGGTTTCGTCGAGGAGCGGGTGCAGGTCGGCGCACTCGCGGGGCGTGCGCAGGAAGCCGCGCACGCCCCACGACGTCGCCCAGCCGTGGCGCCGCCGCAGGTCCGCGAGCCGCTCGGGCGTGGTCGCGAGGTCCAGGCTGCCCACCGGGTTGAAGCACCACTGGCCGTCGAGGCCGCCGTACTTCGCGGCGGTGTACTTCGCGAACTCGGTCAGCGTGCGGTCCGCGTCGGTCCGGAACAGCAGCCCCGGCCCCTCGTCCGCCTCGCCGCCGCCCAGGACCGTGACGTCGGTCCAGCCGCGTTCGGTCAGCTCGTCGGCCAGCGCGCAGCCGAGCAGGCCGCCACCGGCGACGACCACCCGGGGCCGTGCTGCCATCGTGTTCCTCCGGGCGACGAAGTTGCGCCTTCGGCAACAACGTGCGTTATGCGCGACGCGGTGTCAAGCGCCCGAAGAGGTGCCCGCTCAGGCGCGGGCGAAGTCCATGACCCAGTTCGATTCCCAGGTCCGCCCGCCGTCGGCGGAGAACTCCTGCTCCCACCGCGGCGAGGACGTGGTCGTGCCGGTCCAGGCGTAGTGCACCTTCACAGGCACGCCGTCGTGGGTGTCTTCGCCGTGGAAGTCGCCGCGGTCGCCGGTGAAGGTGCCGGTGACCGGCGGCTGGAGCAGCCCGGTCCGGCTGTTGGCCCAGTACAGCGACCACTCTTCGCGTTCGACGTCGAAGAGCCGGAGGGTGCAGCCGCGGCCGCCGAGGGTCGGGAAGACGATCTCGTCCATGTTGCCGCCGCCTTCGAAGAGCGACCAGCAGGTCGTCGTGCCGGGGAAGACGGCCCAGTCGTCGCTGCCGGCGAGCAGCTTGCCGAGCCGCCGGTTGGTCACGGTCCAGGAGCCGATGAGGAAGTCGAAGTCGTTCATGGCGGTGATCTTGGGTGGCTGCCACTGACACCTTCTGTCAGTGGTGGCCGGCAGACTTCGCCGGGTGCGTGCGAGCCGGCTGGTGTCCCTGCTTCTGCTGCTGCAGAACCGCGGCCAGATGAGCGCTTCGAAGCTGGCCGCCGAGCTCGGCGTGACCCCGCGGACCGTGTACCGCGACGTCGAGGCGCTCGCGGCCGCGGGCGTCCCGATCTACGCCGAGACCGGTCCCGACGGCGGCTACCAGCTGATGGACGGCTACCGCACCCGGCTGACCGGGCTGACCGCAGGCGAGGCCGGGTCGCTGTTCCTCACCGGCCTGCCGCAACCGGCCGCGGAGCTGGGCCTGGGCGCCCAGGTGGCCGCGGCCGAGCTGAAGCTGATGGCCGCGCTGCCGACGCCGTACCGGGACGCGTCGGTGCGGATCCGGCAGCGCTTCCACCTCGACGCGCCCGGCTGGTACCGCGAGGCCGACCCGGTGCCGCAGCTGCTCGCGGCGGCGGAAGCGCTGTGGCAGGACCAGGTCGTCGAGGTCTCCTACCGGCGCTGGTCACCGGCGCCCGGCGTGGTGACGCGGCGGCTGCACCCGCTCGGCCTCGTGCTCAAGGCCGGTGTCTGGTACCTCGTCGCCGGGCCGAAGGTGCGCACCTACCGCGTCGGGAACATCGAGGAGCTGCGGACGCTCGACGAGCGCTTCACCCGGCCGGCGGGGTTCGACCTGGCGGATTTCTGGCGCGCGAACGTCGAAAGCTACGAGGAGGGCGAAGCCGGCGAGACGGCCGTCGTGCGGCTCTCGGCGGCCGGAATCGCCGCCCTGCCCGACATCCTCGGCCCGCGGGCGGCCCGGCTCGTCTCCCGCACGCTCGAACCCGAGGACGACGCGGGGTGGCGCCGCGCCCGCGTGCCGCTGGAGAACGTGCCCCACGCGGCCGCGGGGCTGCTGCGGCTCGGCGCGGACGCGCAGGTGCTCGAGCCCCCGGAACTGGTGGCCCACATGGGAAACACGATCCGCGCGATGGCGCGGCTGTACCCCTAGTCCCTGAAGTAGCCCAGCTGCGCGGAAAGGTCGTCCGCCGCCTCGGTCATCGGCCGCACGATCTGCTTCACCCGCTGCTTCGAAAGCCGGTACGACGGGCCCGAAGCGCTCATCGCCGCGACGACGTCGCCGCCCGGGCCGTGGATCGGCACGGCGACCGCGTGCATGCCGAGCTCGAGTTCTTCGTAGCAGGCCGCGAAGCCGTCTTCGAGCACCCGTTCCAGCTCGGTCAACAGCTCGTCCGGCTCGACCGTCGTGCGGGGCGTGTACTGCTCGAGCTTCCGCTTCAGCACGCGCTTGCGTTCGGTTTCGGCCATGTACGCCAAGAGGATCTTGCCGCTGGAGGTCGCGTGCAGCGGCGTGCGCTGGCCCGTCCAGTTCTGCGTCGTGATCGCCGCCGAGCCGCGCGCCTGGCTGATGTTGATCGCGACGCCGTCGTCGGCGATGGCGATGTTCACCGTCTCGCCCAGCTCCTCGGCGAGCGAGAGGCAGCTGGCGCGGCCGAGCTTGGCCAGGTCCATCCGGCCGGTCGCGGCGCCGGCCAGCCGCACGATGCCGAACCCGATCGCGTACTTCCCGCGGTCGCCGAGCTGCTCGACGAGGCCTCTGGACTCCAGGACGCTGAGCAGCCGCGACGCCGTCGACTTGTGGACGCCCAGCTCGCCCGCGATCTCGGTGATGCCGGTCTCGCCGTTGCGGGCGAGCAGCTCCAGCACGCTGATGGCCCGGTCGACCGACTGCACCTGGCTTGGGGTCGCGTTGCCGCCGGCCGAGGCCCGCTTTCCCGCCGAGGTTGCGTCAGCAGAGTCCTGGTTCCGCATAGCGCAACACTATCCGTTTTGTGCCGGTCCTATCGGCTGAGTGGGCGAATCTCTTGACGCGGCCGCCGCCGGAGTCCGTGTTCCACACCGAGGACGGCTCCTTCGCCGTCGACGGCACCGGCACCGGCACCCGACCCACCAGGACGCCTCACTGGCACGTCGACGCACCTGTCCCGGCCGTCTCCTGAACCGTCCGGGGGCACCCGGATGGAGCAGGCGCCGGTCGCGATCTTGATCTTTCTGGTGGTCAAACACGCGGGTCGCGCGTCCGGCCGCCGGAACTAGTGCGAATATGTGGACATGAAGGCACGTGTTCTCGTGGTCGATGACGACCCCGCCCTCGCGGAGATGCTCACCATCGTGCTCCGTGGGGAGGGGTTCGACACGGCCGTGGTCGCCGACGGTTCGCGCGCGCTGCCCGCGTTGCGCGAGCTGAAACCCGACCTCGTCCTGCTCGACCTGATGCTGCCCGGGATGAACGGGATCGACGTCTGCAAGGCGATCCGCGCCGAGTCCGGGGTGCCGATCGTCATGCTCACCGCCAAGAGCGACACCGTCGACATCGTCCTCGGCCTGGAGTCCGGCGCGGACGACTACGTCGTCAAGCCGTTCAAGCCGAAGGAGCTGGTCGCGCGGGTCCGGGCCCGGATGCGCCGCACCGAGGCCGAACCCGCGGAGTCGCTCACCATCGGCGATCTGGCGATCGACGTGCCGGGCCACGAGGTCACGCGCGAGGGCAAGGCCATCCCGCTGACCCCGCTGGAGTTCGACCTGCTGGTGGCGCTGGCCCGCAAGCCGCGCCAGGTGTTCACCCGCGAGGTGCTGCTCGAGCAGGTGTGGGGCTACCGGCACGCGGCGGACACCCGCCTGGTGAACGTGCACGTCCAGCGGCTGCGTTCCAAGGTGGAGAAGGACCCGGAACACCCCGAGGTGGTGTTGACCGTTCGCGGTGTCGGGTACAAGGCCGGCCCACCGTGAGGAGTCGATGACCACCACGGAGACCGGTAGACGGCTCCCCGCGTTCGCGCGTTCGACGGCACGCCTGGTGCGGCGTGTCGTCGTTTTCGCGCGCCGTCGCGCGGTTGCGTTCAACGAGCTGTGGAAGCACTCGCTGCAGTTCCGCGTCACCATCTCGACGCTCGCGCTGTCCTCGGCCGTGGTCTTCGTGCTCGGCATGGTGCTGCAGAACCAGATCACCGAGCGCCTGCTGGACACCAAGCGCGAAGCGGCCTTCGCGCAGACCCGCGCGGCTGCGGACACCGCCGCCGGCGAGCTCGTCGGCCTCGGCGGCGAGACGGACGAGGCGATGACCGGCCGCCTCCAGAACGCGCTCAAGAAGATCGCGATCACGCCGACCAGCCAGGACGCGGCCGGCTCGGCGGCCGGCACGTTCGTCCCGGTGCTGGCCAGCGGCGGCCACGACCAGTCCGGCAAGGAACCCACGTCGGCCGGGCCGTTCCAGAACGTGCCGCCGCGGCTGCGCCAGTTCGTCGAAGCCAACGAGATGAGCTGGCTCGAGCACACGGTCAGCGACACCGACGGCGGGCGCACCACGTACCTGATCGTCGGCACGCCGCTCAACACCGTCGCCAGCCCGCTGCAGCTCTACCTGCTGTTCCCGCTGACGACCGAGCAGAACACCGTCGCGACCGTGCAGAACACGCTGCTGGTCGGCGGGCTGGTGCTGCTGCTCCTGCTCGCGGGGATCACGAACCTGGTGACGCGGCAGGTGGTCCGGCCGGTCCGGCAGGCCGCCGCGGCGGCCGAGCAGTTCGCCGGCGGCGATCTCGACCAGCGCCTCACCGTGCTCGGCGAGGACGACCTGGCGAAGCTCGCGGTGTCCTACAACGGGATGGCCGCGAGCATCCAGCGTCAGATCCGCCAGCTCGAGGACTTCGGCGGGCTGCAGCGCCGGTTCACCTCCGACGTCTCGCACGAGCTGCGCACGCCGCTGACGACCGTCCGGATGGCCGCGGACGTGCTGCACGCGTCGCGCGAGCAGTTCCCGGCCGGGCTCGCGCGCTCGACCGAGCTGCTGGTCGACGAGCTCGACCGGTTCGAGTCGCTGCTCGGCGACCTGCTGGAGATCAGCAGGCTCGACGCCGGTGTCGAAGACCTGTCGGCGGAGTTCATCGACGTCCGCCCGATCGCCACCCGCGCGGTCGAGCAGGTGCGGGTGATCGCCGGCAACGCGGGCAGTTCGGTGGAGCTCGTGCTGCCCGACGAGGAGGTCATCGCCGAAGTCGACGCCCGGCGCGTCGAGCGGATCCTGCGCAACCTGCTCGGCAACGCCGTCGACCACAGCGAAGGCCGGCCGGTGGTGCTCACCGTCGGGGCCAACGAGACCGCGGTCGCGGTGACCGTCCGGGACCACGGCGTCGGCCTGCGGCCCGGCGAGGCCGACCTGGTGTTCAACCGGTTCTGGCGCGCCGACCCGTCGCGCAACCGGCGCACCGGCGGCACCGGGCTCGGCCTGGCGATCAGCCAGGAGGACGCGCGCCTGCACGGCGGCGAGCTCGACGCGTGGGGCGAGCCCGGCGACGGCGCGTGCTTCCGGCTCGTGCTGCCGCGCCGGCAGGACGTGCCCGTCGGCGACCCGCCGCTGGCGCTGCCGCCGCCCGACCGCGTGGCCGCCGAGGTGCCCCTCGGGCTGATCGAGATCACGCCGGCGCCCGAGGCGATCTTCGCGGAACGTGAGGAAATCGGTCAGTGACACATCACGCTTTTCGGGGGTCCGGGTGGCGGAGCCCCCGGCCCGGGGCGGAGCCCCGGTTGGCACAGGGTTTGCGGAGGGGCAGGCGGCTGCTGCTGCCTGTGGCGCTGTGCCTGGCGCTGGTCGCCGGCTGTGCGAACGTGCCGCTGGAGTCGCAGCCCGTCGTCGTCTCCGGCGAACGCCAGGGCCAGGGCTCGGGTGACGTCGTGCCGGAACCGAAGCCCAACAGCGACCCGCTCACCCTCGTGCGCGACTTCGTCGGCGCGACCCTGAAGCCGGGCCAGAACAACGCCGCCGCCCGCGCGTACCTCGACGAGCAGGGCCGGGCGAACTGGCGCCCGAGCCGAAGCCTGACGATCATCCAGGACACCTTCGGCACGGTCTACGACCCGGCTCCGCAGCCGGACCCGAACACCCTCGTGGTCAACGTGCGCGGGATCGACATCGGCACGCTCGACCAGAACAGCGCGTTCGTGCCGGACTACAGCCCGGCGGCGCTCAAGATCAAGGTTCGCAAGCAGGCGAACGGCCAGTGGCGGATCGTCGACCCGCCGCCGGACCTGTACGCGACCGAGTCCGACTTCAGCGAGAACTACACCGCGGTGCCGGTGAACTTCTACTCGGAGCAGTCGGCCACGTTCGTCCCCGACCGGCGTTACGTCGTCGCGAAGCCGCAGTCCGGGTTGCCGAGCCGGGTGATGTACCTGCTGGTCAACGGGCCGTCGACGAGCCTGGCCGGGTCGGTGAAGAACCTGCTCGGCGAGCCGGTGGAGATCGACACGAACGTCAAGAGCCTCGACGACGGGACGCTGCTGGTGCCGCTGACCGGGCTGTCCGGGGTCGCCGACGACATCCGGAACCTGATCGCCGCGCAGATCGTCCTCACGCTGCAGTACGTGACGTCGGCGCGGATCCGGATCCTCGCCGACGGCGCCCCGCTGGTCGCGAACCACCCGGACTGGCGGTCGAACGACCTGCCCTCCTACGGCGCGAACCTGTCGCCGAACCTGGTGCTGCAGGGCCTGATGACGGTGGACGGCCGGGTGCGGTCCCTGAGTGACGGTGCCCCGGTCGGGGGCCCGGCGGGCAACGGCGGCTACGACGTCGTGAGCGCGGCCCAGTCGATCGACGGGAAGCGCCTGGCGGTCGTGGAGCGCGACAGCGGCCGGGTCCGGCTCCGCATCGGCGACCTGGGACACGACCTGCCGCCGGCGGGCCTGGCCGGGTCGACGTTGAGCCGGCCGACGTGGCGGCCGGGCACCGGTGAGGTGTGGACGGTGGTCGACCACACGTCGGTGGGCCGGATGGTGGTGAACCAGGACAACCAGTGGACGGCGCTGGTGGTCAACGCGACGGACCTCACCCAGCAGGGTGACATCACGGAGTTGCGGTTCTCCCGCGACGGCGCCCGGGTGGCGGCGGTGGTGAAGGGGCAGCTGTGGGTGGCGTCGGTGGTCGGCACCGGCGATTCGGTGGCCCTGCGCGAGCCGCGGCTGCTGCAGCCGCACGACCTCAACGACGTGGTCGACGTGGACTGGGTGGCCCAGGACATGCTGGTGGTGGCGACGAGGTCGCCGTCCCAGCCGGTGGTCCGCGTGACCGTGGACGGGCAGCGGATGGACGCGTTCAACAGCTCCAACCTGACGCCCCAGGTCCACGGCGTGACGGCGGCGCCGAGCCGCGCGATCGTGGTGGCGGACGCGAACGGGCTGTGGGTGGCGTCGGCGCTGGGTGAGGTGTGGCGGCCGCAGGCCCACTCGATGAAGGACGCGGATCCGTTCTACCCGGGCTGATCAGGCCGGTTTCGGAAACTGTCGGTGGTGGTGGGGACACTGTCCGTGTGCTGCTGCTCGATTTGCTGATCCCCGCCCGGTGCGCCGGCTGCGGGGCCCGCGGAGCGCCGTGTTGCGCCCGGTGCGCGGGGGTGTGGAGTTCGGTGTCCGAGGTCGTCCGGGTCCCGGTGGCCGGGGTGGCGCGGGTGTTCGCACTGGCCCGGTACCGCGGCGTGGCGCGGCGGTTGCTGATCGCCTACAAGGAACGCGGGCGCCGGGATCTGGCCGCATCCCTGGGGCGGGCGTTGGCGGAGGCGCTGGTCGTCCTGCCGCCGCGCGCTTTCGCAGGTGCCCGGAATGGTTCGGATTCCGCGCGGGCTCGGGCGGTTTGCCTGGTGCCGGCCCCGAGCCGTCGATCGGCGGCCCGGGTACGCGGCGGCCCCCACGTGGAGCGCCTGGCCGCCGCGGCGGCGAGCGTCCTGGCGGGGTGGGGTTTCGAAGTCGCGGTGGCCCCGGCCCTGGAGCTGACGGGCGGCGCGCGTGACGCGGTCGGCCTGGATCGCGCGGAGCGGGCGGCCAACCTCGCGGGCCGGCTGCGGTTCCGCGAAGCGGGGCGTCCACCGCCGGGATTCCCGGTGGTGGTGCTGGACGACGTGATCACGACCGGGGCTACGGCGGCCGCTTGCGTGCGAGCTTTGGAGGGGGAGGGAATCGAGGTCGCCGCGGTGCTGACGCTGCTCGCGGCCGGGTGATTCGTGGCGCCTTTACCGCGCGGGCGCCGGCTCCGGCGCTGCTCGGTATCCGGCATGGCTCAGCAGTGCCCGAACCCGCGCTGGAGGACTCCCGCCGCCAGTCGACGAGGTAGCCCGCCGCTGCCATCCGTGCCACCGGCCTCGGCTGCAGCGGTTCCGCGAGACGGCTGCAGCGGTTCTGCCCACCGCAGGCCGCGGCACTGCCGCGGCTGCCGCCCGGCTTCACTCGTCGGTGTGGCAGGCCGTCCCTGCTCGCGCACAGCCGCGCCGACCACCGCAAACCCACCACCGCGCCCGCGCCCCCGGCCTCACCCCGCACCCGGGTGACCCCAACGTCACCTACACGAGTGACATCCGCCGGGAACGCAACCAGCCCCGCGGCCGTTGTCCGGGCATGAGGGTGTCGATCACCAACACTCGGCCGCCGCGCCACTCCACCGGGGTGGCGGATGCGGCGGACGTGGCCGTCACCCTCGGCGTCCACCAGCCGGCGGCGCTGCGCCGTCCGTGTGAACCCGCGGCGATCGCGCCGCGTCCGACCAGCGGGAGTTTTCTGGTGTTCACCCTCCGCTCACTGCGCGGGGTGACGGAGTCTCATTCCTCGACATCCCCCGGCTCGGGGGCTGTTGCAACGGGCGTGAGGAAGCTAACGTGCTCCGCTATCAGCAATCCCCGCAGGCAGGGAGGTGACGAGCCCATGTCCCTGGCGCCGGAGGTGCGCTGAGTCCGCGCTCGGGCTCCCGGCACGAGACGTCGTGAACCGTTCCCGAGTTCCTTCTCAGCCCGCGATCCGGGCTTCCGTCCCCGCTACACCGGCGCCGTGTGTGAACTCAACAGCTCGCAGTCATCTCAGCGAGGGAGGTCGTGTATGGACATCGTCGTTAAGGGCCGCAACGTAGAGGTGCCCGAGCACTATCGGGCACTCGTCAGCGAAAAGCTGGCCCGCCTCGAGCGCTACGACAGGAAAGTCATCCGGTACGACGTGGAACTGTTCCACGAACCCAATCGGCGTCAGGCCAAGAGCTGCCAGCGCGTCGAAATCACCGGAAAGGGGCGTGGCCCGGCCGTACGCGCTGAAGCGTGTGCCGCCGACTTCTACGCAGCGCTCGATTCCGCAGTCACCAAGCTGGAAAACCGGCTGCGGAGGACACACGACCGGAGGCGCGTGCACTACGGGCGCAGCCGCCCGGAATCGGTCGCCGAAGCGACCTCGGTGCTGCCGAGTGGTGGATCCCCGGCCGCAGCCAGTCCCGCCGCGCGTACCGCGGTGTTGGAAGCACCCGAAGCCGAACCGCAGACGAACGGCTTCGCGAGTGCGGGAGAGATCCATCTGCCCCAGCAGCAGAGCTGGGCCGACGACGACCTCGGTCACCAGCCCGGTCGCGTCGTTCGCGAGAAGCAGCACACCGCGGAGCCCATGACGGTGGACCAGGCTCTCTACGAGATGGAGCTGGTCGGCCACGACTTCTACCTCTTCAACGACTCGGACGCGGGCCGGCCCAGCGTGGTCTACCGGCGGAAAGGCTTCGACTACGGCGTGATCCGGCTCGGCTGAGCCGGCACTGAAGGAGGCCTGCCGGATGGCCCGCACGCGGCTCGCGTGCGGGCCATCCGCACGTCAGGACCTACGGCGTGTGCACACGACGCCTGCCGTTCCCTACGATGGGGTGGGACGGTGGCGCCGACCACGGCGGCCGCCGCGGGAAAACCTGCCCGGGACCGGCCCGGGCGCACTCATGATCAGCTAGTGAGGTCGACCGGATGGTGCTGAACCGCCTGCTCCGCGCGGGTGAGGGCAAGATGGTGAAGCGGCTGCGCAACATCGCCGATCACATCAACACCCTCGAAGACGACGTCAAGGACCTGACCGACGCCGAGCTGCGGGCCAAGACCGATGAGTTCCGCAAGCGGAACGGCGAGGGCGAGTCGCTCGACGACCTGCTGCCGGAGGCCTTCGCGGTCGTCCGGGAAGCGGCCAAGCGGGTGCTCGGCCAGCGTCACTTCGACGTCCAGCTCATGGGCGGCGCGGCGCTGCACCTCGGTCAGGTCGCCGAGATGAAGACCGGTGAGGGCAAGACGCTGACCTGCGTTCTCCCGGCCTACCTCAACGCCATCCCCGGCAAGGGCGTCCACGTCGTCACGACGAACGACTACCTGGCCAAGCGCGACTCGGAGTGGATGGGCCGCATCCACCGGTTCCTCGGCCTCGAGGTCGGCGTCATCCTTTCGGAGCAGCAGCCGGAGGTCCGGCGCGCCCAGTACAACGCCGACATCACCTACGGCACGAACAACGAGTTCGGCTTCGACTACCTGCGCGACAACATGGCGTGGAGCCTCGACGACTGCGTGCAGCGCGGGCACTACTACGCCGTCGTCGACGAGGTGGACTCGATCCTCATCGACGAGGCCAGGACGCCGCTGATCATCTCGGGCCCGGCGGACCAGTCGTCGCGGTGGTACGTCGAGTTCGCCCGGCTCGCCCCGCTGATGAACGGCATCGACACCACGAACATGGGGTCGCGGGAGCGCACCGAGAAGGCGAACCTGATCAACTCGAAGTACCACTACGAGGTCGACGTCCGGAAGCGCACCGTCGCCGTCACCGAGAAGGGCGTCCGGTTCGTCGAGGACCAGCTCGGCATCGAGAACCTCTACGAGGCCGCGAACACCCCGCTGGTCGGCTACCTGAACAACGCGCTGAAGGTCCAGGAGCTCTTCCACAAGGACAAGGACTACATCGTCCGCAACGGCGAAGTCATGATCGTCGACGAGTTCACCGGGCGCATCCTGGTCGGCCGCCGCTACAACGAGGGCATGCACCAGGCGATCGAGGCCAAGGAAAAGGTCGAGATCAAGGCCGAGAACCAGACGCTGGCGACGATCACGCTCCAGAACTACTTCCGCCTCTACGAGAAGCTGTCCGGCATGACCGGTACGGCCGAGACCGAGGCCGCGGAGTTCCACCAGACCTACAAGCTGGGTGTGGTGCCGATCCCGACGAACCGCCCGATGGTCCGCGCCGACCAGCCGGACCTGATCTACAAGACCGAAGAAGCGAAGTACGAGGCGGTCGCCGAGGACATCGCCGAGCGGCACGAGAAGGGCCAGCCGGTCCTGGTCGGCACGACGAGCGTCGAGAAGTCCGAGAGGCTGTCGAAGCTGCTGGTGAAGCTGAGCGTGCCGCACGAGGTGCTGAACGCGAAGCACCACGACCGCGAGGCGCTGATCGTCGCGCGGGCCGGCCAGAAGGGCGCCGTCACGGTCGCCACGAACATGGCGGGCCGCGGTACCGACATCGTGCTGGGCGGCAACCCCGACCTGATCGCCGACCAGGTGCTGCGGGAGCGGGGCCTGGACCCGGTCGAGCACTCCGAGGAGTACGAGGCCGCGTGGCCCGAGGTCCTGGAGCAGGTCAAGGCGGAGTCGAAGGCCGAAGCCGAAGAGGTCCGCGAGGCCGGCGGCCTGTACGTGCTGGGCACCGAGCGGCACGAGTCGCGCCGCATCGACAACCAGCTCCGCGGCCGGTCGGGCCGCCAGGGCGACCCCGGCGAGTCCCGCTTCTACCTCTCGCTCGGTGACGAGCTCATGCGCCGCTTCAACGCGACGATGGTCGAGCGCGTCATGACGACCATGCGGCTGCCCGACGACGTGCCGATCGAGCACAAGATGGTCTCCAAGGCCATCAAGAGCGCGCAGACCCAGGTCGAGCAGATCAACATGGAGCAGCGCAAGGACGTCCTCAAGTACGACGAGGTCATGAACGAGCAGCGCAAGGTGATCTACGCCGAGCGCCACCGCGTCCTGGCCGGCGAGAACATGCGCGAGCAGATCGAGGGCATGCTCGTCGACGTTGTCAACGCCTATGTGGACGGCGCGACCGCCAACGGCTACGCCGAGGACTGGGACCACGAGAAGCTGTGGACGGCCCTGAAGCAGCTCTACCCGGTCAGCATCGACTGGGACGACCTGATGGAGGACGGCGACCTCGACGCGCAGGGCCTGCGTGACGCCCTGGTGCAGGACGCCCGCAACGCCTACGACAAGCGCGAAGCGGAGATCAACGCGCTCGTCGGCCCGGACGGCATGCGGACCCTGGAGCACCAGGTGATGCTGACGGTCCTGGACCGCAAGTGGCGCGAGCACCTCTACGAGATGGACTACCTCAAGCAGGGCATCGGCATGCGGGCGCTCGCGCAGCGCGACCCGCTGATCGAGTACCAGCGCGAGGGCTTCGACATGTTCCGCGCGATGCTCGACTCGCTGAAGGAGGAGGCCGTCGGCTTCCTGTTCAACCTGCAGGTCGAGCGGGCCGAGGCGCCGCCGGCGGAAGACGCCGCCGCGCTGCCCACGGGCGTCGCTTCGGGCAACGGCCAGGCAGCGCCCTCGGAAGGCCGGCACGCGCGGCCGGCGCCGCCGCAGCCGCCGACGACCGACACCGAGTCCGTCCCGGCCGCCCTGCGCGGCAAGGGCCTCGGCGGCGGTGGCCAGCCGTCGGGCGTGACGCTGTCCGGCCCGGGCGAGGACGGCGAGGTCGAGTCCCACGCCGACGGCGGGGCGCAGGCCGCGGGCGGTGGCGGCGGGGGAACCCGCCGGGACCGTCGTGCCGCGCAGCGTGACGCCCAGAAGAAGGGCAAGAAGGGCCCGCGTCGCTGACGTAGTGAACAGGGCCGGGGTGCGTGCGCACCCCGGCCCTGTTTTGTTGCCAGGGGGAGCAGCTGATGGATCCGCAGGAGTTCTTCGCGTTGTTCGGTGCCGGGCGGCGGCCGGATCCGTACCCGCATTACCGGCGGTGGCGCGAGCGCTTCCCGGTCGCGGAACTGGCCGAGCGGATGTTCGCGGTCAGCGGGTTCGCCGAGGCGACGCAGGTGCTGCGCGACCCGGCCTTCGGGCACCCCGAACCGGAGTACCTGGATCCGGCGGACCGGCTTCCGGACCAGCCGGTCGACGAATCGGGACGCGTGGTCCGGGCGTTCCTGTCCCTGAACCCGCCCGACCACACGCGGCTGCGGCGGCTGGCGGCGAAGGCGTTCACACCGCGGATGGTCGAGCGGCTGACGCCGCGGATCGAGGAGCTCACCGCGTCACTCGTCGACGGCATGCGGGGCGAGGCCGACCTGATGACGTCGCTGGCGAAGCCGTTGCCGGTCGAGGTGATCGCGGAGCTGCTCGGCGTGCCGCTGGACGACCGCGAGCGCTTCGCGGAGTGGTCGCACGCGATGGCGCGGGCGCTGGACCCGCCGTTCCTGCAGCACCCGGACACGATCGAGCCGGCGGTCCGGGCGCGGCAGTCGTTCGTCGGCTACTTCCGCTCGTTGGCGGAGCAGCGGCGGCACGAGCCGGGCGACGACCTGTTGTCCGCGCTGGTGGCGGTGTCCGACGCGGGTGACGTGCTCAGCGAGGGCGAGCTGCTGGTGACGCTGACGCTCCTGCTGATCGCCGGCCACGAGACGACGACGAACCTGATCGGCAACGGGGTCCTGGCGATGCTGCGCCACAACGGGCTGAGCGCGGCGGCGCCCGAGCGCGTGGTGGAGGAGGTGCTGCGCTACGACTCCCCGGTCCAGCTGACGGCCCGGACAGCGTTGCGCGACACGGCTTTGGGTGGGCTGCCGGTGCCGACGGGCAGCCAGGCGATCGTCCTGATCGGAGCGGCCAACCGCGACCCGGCGGCGGGCCCGGACCCGGAGTCGTTCGACCCGCTCCGGCCCCCGGGGCGGCACCTGGCGTTCGGCCAGGGAATCCACTTCTGCCTCGGCGCCCCGCTCGCGAGGCTGGAGGCCCGCATCGTGTTCCGGGAGCTGGCCCGCCGCGCGCCGGAGATGCGGCCGGCGGAACCTCCCGAGTGGACGGCGACGACGACCCTGCGCGGCTTGGCGAAGCTCCCGGTCGTGCTCTGAAGGCCACCATGAGGCATCCAGTGCTCTCATGGTGGCCTTCAGAGACTCGGGCCGTCGGGGTGTGGCGGTGAGCGGGCCGCCAGGAGGCGGCTCACGCCGCCGCCGGGCGGCGGGTATGCCGGCTTGGCCATTCTGGCCCAGCCACGACGTCCGATCTCGACCGAATCCCGCTGCCCAGCGGCTTCCGCCGCCGGGCAGCGGGTCTGCCGGGCCGGCTACTCCGGCCCGGCCGCGTCCGTCCGATTCCGACCGAATACGGGCCGGCGGCCCGGCGACCAGCGCACCCGGCGGGGGGGGGGGGGGGGCCTGCCCCCGCAACCCCCTCCCGCCCTTCTACCCTCCCACAAACCCCCCATGTTGCGCTCCGGGTCTCCCCT
>NZ_JBVHUL010000004.1:715988-918430 GCF_055565395.1 Amycolatopsis sp. NPDC028719 | reverse complement strand
GCCCAGCGGCTTCCGCCACCGGGGAGAGGTTCTGCAGGGCTGGCTACTTCGGCCGGGCCGCGTCCGTCCGATCCCAACCGAAGACGGACCGCCGCCCGGCGGCTCGCCCCGCCGGGCGGCGGGGTCTGGAGGCCTGGCCGCTCCGACCCTGCCGCGACCGTCCGATTTCGACCGAATCCCGGCGGCTGCTCGGCGGCTCGCGCCGCCGGGCGGCGGGTCTGCCGGCCCGGCCACGCCGATCAGCCGGGACCGTCCGATCTCGACCGAATCCCGGCGGTGCGCGGGCGGACCGCCGGCGCTTCACGCGGCCGCCGGGCGGCGGGTCTGCTGGTCCGGCCGCCCCGGCTTCAGCAGCGTGAACCGCACGCACTGCCACCCCACCGGCGTTCGGGTGAAGCGGGCCGCCAGTGCGAACGACCGGCCGTCTGCCTCCACGCGGGCGCACGCCTCGATCACGCCCGGCACCGGTGTGCACACGTGCACCCGGCGCATCCGGTGCCGCGGCCGGGCCAGGTGCGGCCCGCTGAGGCCGGTGAAGACCTCCGGCGCCACCAGCCCGCGGATCTGCGGTGCCGGCCGCCGGCCGTCGTACGCCTCCAGCAGCATGTTCAGCACGCGGCCCACGTCGCCCGCCTCGAGCTGCCTCGGCGCGGGCCACCGGGCGTCGCCGCGGCGGTGTCCGGACCCCGTCACCGCCAGCGGCCGTTCGGCCCGGCGCGGCACTTCGTTGTGGACCAGCGTTCTCACGCGGTGTTCCTCGGACATTTCCTCCCCTCCCGCGGCGGCATTTCGCCACCGCCACGGCTTAGAGGGGGGAACCGGTCCGAAAGGCGACGGGAATCGCCCGATTCGGGAAAGAACCGCCGAAGCCATGGATTCGCCGATGCCGGTGCGGTAAGTGCGGGCCATTGTTGCGCTGTGCGAGACACCGCGTCGCCGCCCCGGCTATGGTGTGCCGGGTGCTGAAGGGGTTATTGGTCGATTTCGCCGGAGTTCTCACCGATCCCGACGCCGGCCGCTTCTACGACTACCTCGTGGCCGCGCGCGAGCGAGGGGTCCGCACCGCGCTGCTGTCGAACGCCCCCGGGGCATCGGCCGAGGTCAAGAACACCATGTTCGACTATTTCGACGCCCTCGTGTTTTCCGGCGAGGTCGGTGTCGCCAAACCGGATCCCGCCGTCTACCTGATCGCGGCCGACCGGCTCGGCCTGCCCGCCGTGCGGTGCGCGTTCGTCGACGACTCCGCCGCGAACATCCGCGGCGCCGTCCAGGTCGGCATGGTCGGCGTGCACCACCGGTCGGTCGGGGAAACGCTCACCGAGCTCGGCGCGCTGTTCCCGGAGGGGTGAGTGTCACCGCGCGCGGCGCACCAGTTCGAAAGACAGGACCGCCGCCGCCGCTGAGACATTCAGCGACTCGACGTCACCCGGCATCGGAATCGACACCCATTCCGTGACGAGCTCGCCGACTTCGGTCCCGACTCCGGCCGTCTCGCCGCCGAGCACGAACGCGGCGCGCTGCGGCAGGTCGACGTCGAAAACCGTGGTGCGTGCCGACGCGCTGAGCGCGTAAAGACCGTAGCCGGCATCGGTGAGCATTTCGGCGGCGTCGCGAGCGGAACCGCACCGCAGCACCGGCGCGCGGAACGCGACGCCGGCTGACGCCTTGACCACCATCGGGTCGAGTGCCGCGACGCCGCGTCGCGGCACGATCACGCCGTCGAGCCCGGCGGCGGTCGCCGTGCGCAGGATCATCCCGACGTTCGCGGGCGTGGTGATGCCGTCGAGCAGCAGCACGCGCGACGGCGGGCGCCGGTCCGACAGCGCGGCTTCGAGCGCGCGCATCCGCGGCGCGACGACGTCGGCGAGCACGCCCTGGTCCTGCTTGCCGTTGCCGGCGAGCACCTTGACCCGGTGGGCGCTGGCGCGCTGCACCGCCACGCCCGCTTCCTTGGCCGCGCGCTGGATCTCCGCGGCGCCGGGGCCGCGAGCGGTGTCGGCGAGAATCACCTTGTCCACCCGCAGGCCGTCGTCGGCCAGCGCTTCGAGCACCGGCTTCCGGCCGTAGACGGTCAGGAAGCGGTCTTTCGGCGAGATCGTCGACTCATCACCCACGCCCCGCAGTCTCGCATTGTGTAAGGATCGGCTCATGCCCGACCGCCTGTCCGCGCTGGACGCCTCGTTCCTCTACGTCGAGGACCACGCGACGCCGATGCACGTCGGCGGGGTGGCGATCTTCGAGCGGCCGCGTTCCGGGTTCGGCTACGCGCAGCTGCTCGACCTCGTCGGGGCGCGGCTGGCGTACCTGCCGCGCTACCGCCAGCGCGTGGCGGAGGTGCCCGGCCACCTCGCGCGGCCGGTGTGGGTGGACGACGTCGACTTCGACCTGAGCTACCACGTCCGGCGATCGGCGCTGCCCCAGCCGGGCAGCGACGACCAGCTGTTCGACCTGGTCGCGCGGCTGATGTCGCGGCGGCTGGCGCCGGAGCGGCCGCTCTGGGAGGCCTACTTCATCGAGGGCCTCGCCGGCGACCGGGTGGCGCTGGTCACCAAGACCCACCAGTCCGTTGTGGACGGTGTCGGCACGATCGACCTGGGCCAGCTCATCCTCGACCCGACCCCGGCCGAACCGGAGCCGTTCGAGGACATCTGGACGCCGCGGCGCGAGCCGAGCCGTACGCAGCTGGTGCTGGACGCGGTCAGCGAAGGCGTCCAGCGGCCGGGCGAGGTCGTGGAGAACGTCCGCTCGGCGGCGAACGACGCGTTCGCGGCGGCGGGCAAGTTCGCCGAGACCGTCGGCGGAGTGGCGTCGACACTGCGGACGCTGGTGACCCCGGCGCCGACCGGGCCGCTGAACGTCCGGGTTTCCGGCGGTCGCGTGTTTTCGGTGGTGCGGACGCGGCTCGAGGACTTCCGCAAGATCCGCGCGGCGCACGGCGGCACGGTCAACGACGTCGTCCTCGCGGCCATCACGGGCGCGCTGCGCGAATGGCTGCTTTCGCGCGAGGAGTCGCTGACCCCGAACGCGACGATCCGCGCGCTGGTGCCGCTGGCGGTCCGCGACGCGGAGACGGCGGAGTACTCGACGCCGGCGCTGGTCGGCAACCAGGTGGCCGCGTACCTGGTGGACCTGCCGGTCGGCGAGCCCAACGCGGTGCTGCGGCTGCAGCACATCGGCCACGCGATGGCCGAGCACCTCGATTCGGGACGTTCGGTGACGGCGCGCGGGCTGCTCAAGGTGGGCGGCTTCGCCCCGGCTACCCTGCACTCACTGGGGGCGCGGGCGGCGGGGTCGCTGTCCGGGCGCATCTTCAACGTCATGGTGACCAACTCGCCGGGCCCGCAGGTGCCGATGTACGCGGGACAGGCCAGACTGGTCGAGATGTTCCCGGTGATGCCGCTGATGCGCACCCAGGCGCTGGCGATCGGGGTGACGTCCTACCACGGCGGCGTCTACTTCGGACTGAACGGCGACCGCAAGGCCGCGTTCGACGTCGACCTCGTGGCCGGGATGATCGAAGAGTCCTTGGAAGAGCTGAAGGGTGCGCACTGGTGAGGGTCTATCTGCCTGCGACCATCGCGATGCTTCGCGACCTCGAATCCTCGGGGGAGTTCCGCGCCCGCAGCGGAACGGCGTTCGCGTTGACGCCGGCTTTGCGCGAGGCGTACGCGAGCGGCACGGACGAAGAGCTGGAGTACGCGGCGTTGCTGGACGCGGCCCGGGCCTCCCTGCGGCTGATCGCGGCGGAGGAGAAGGGCGAGCCCCGCCGGGTGGTGATTTCGGCGGACGTGGCGGGAGTGACGCTCCGGCCGGACCTGGACGCACCGGTGGTCCGCATCGGCGGCCCGATCCCGCTGTCGGCGGTGGCAGCGATCCACGTGGACGCATCGGAGGCGGCGGACGCGGTCTCCGCGGCGGCGGCGGTGATCGACGCGGCGGACCTCGGGGATCCGGACGCGGAGTTCACTTTGGGGGATGCCGAGGACCACGAACTGGCTTGGTACGCGCCGCAGGAACTGCCGTTCTTGCTGGAGCTGCTCTGAGTTGTCCACAGGTGGGTTTCCTTGTGGACAACTTGGGGATGCGGCGGCTGACCGCGGCCCCGGCCAGTGGAAACGACACTGTGCCAAACCAGGGCGAGCTAGGACCTCAGTCCGCGGTGAACCAATCCGGTCCCGGAACCGGCCGGTCACACCGCCACCCGGTCACCGCCGTCAGCTTCCCCGAATCCACCCGCTGCGACCGGGCCATCGGCTCCGCCATCGCCATCCGCGAGAGCAGCCACTTCGGCACCGCCCGCGCCTTCCGCACCCCGGCGGCAGCCGCCATGGCCGCCCCGAGCTCGGCCTTCAGCACCGCCGGCGCCCCCACGTTGTAAACCCCCGAAGGCGCCGCCAATGCCGCCGCCGCGGCGGCCCCCGCGTCGGACGGATGGATCGCCGTCGTCCAGTCCGTCCGGGATCCCATGATCAACGGCGCCCCAAGCCGGGCGGAGGCCAGCAGAGCCGCCGTCAGCGGGTCCGAGCCCACCAACGTCGCGATCCGGAGCCGGACCACCGTGCGGTCCTCCAGCGCCGCCACGTTCTCGTGCGCCACCACCGACGACGCCGTCACTCCGCGCGGCCGCAGGGGCGCCTCCTCGGTCAGCAGGCGATCGCCGCCGTCCGCGTACACGAACGAAATGCCCTCCTGGACCACGATCCGTACTTCCGGCACCTCCCGGACGGCCGCGGCCAGCGCCGCGCTCCCGGCCAGCCGGACCCGGTCGTTCGCCGCCCAGGCGGACTTGCTCGTCACCTTCCGGGGGATGCGCGTCGCCAGGTTCAGCACCGCGTCGTGCCCGCGCAGCGCCGTCACCAGCGACGACGCCGAGAACAAGGTGCCCGGCACCGGCTTGGCGCCGGTTGCCTCGACGGCCGGCGCCCGTGAGGTGTCCCGGGCCAGCCCGCTCACCTCGTGCCCCGCCGCCAGCAGCCGGGCCACCGCCGGCACCCCCAGCACGCCCGTCGCCCCGATCACCATCACCCGCACGTCCGTCTCCTTTCGACCGAGACCTGGACGAGCGAGCGCGGGAAAACGTGACTAGCCCACTTCGCCCGCGGGCGGTGGCTGCACGTCGACCGGCGCTCCCCAGTCGCGGTACCGCGTCGTGATCCGGGCCTCCCCGCCCTGCAGGATCGGCGACAGGTCCAGCACGACCTGCAGCGGCCGGTGGGCGTCGTCGAGCCAGATCTCCATCGGGAACCTGCCCGGCCCGGCCGCGTCCGCCGGCAGGCCGGCGGGCCGGTCGGCTCCCAGCCGGGACAGGTCCAGCTCCACCCGGTAGTGCTCCGCGGCCACGCCGTCCAGCTGCCCGCGTTCGGAAGAGACGATCGAGCCCACCGCCCGGATCTCGCCGAGCGTGTGCACCGGGTCGTTCTGGGCCGCCAGCTGCGCGAGGCTGCCGCCGAGGACCTGGGAGAACGGGTCGCTCCCGTCCGCCGCCACGACCACCCACGGCTTGGCCGCGCCGACCTCGTCGCGCGAACCTTCCGGCACCTTCGCGTACAGCTTCCCGGCCACCAGCCGCAGCTCCATCGGCTCGCCGATGAAGTCGGTCGTCAGCACCTGAGACGTCCCGGCCGGGTCGAACCGCGCCTGGCCCTGGCCCTTCGAACGGACCTGGCCCACCGCGACGTCCGTGCTGAACTTCGCCGAGCCGCCGCTCGTCGTGGCCGCCGTGGCGGCGTCGGCCAGTGCCCGCGCGTCGGTGAACGCGGGTGGGGACGGCGGGCCGGTGCAGCCGGCGAGCAGGACGAGCAGCAGCACGACGGCGGCTTTGCGCATGGCGCCAACAAAAACACAGCGGCTCCCCCGAACCCGTTCGGGGGAGCCGCTGCTACTCAGCGTCGTCCGGTCAGCGACCGGCCTTCTTCATCAGCTCGCCGAGGTCGACGACCTGGTCGGCCGGCGGGGCCGTCACGTCGACCTGGGTGCCCCAGTCGCTGTACTTCATCGTGAACTTGGCGTCGCCCGCGGGCGCGCCCAGCGCCTGCATCATCGGGCCCTGGTCCATGGTGACCTGCACCGGCAGGTTGTCCTTGTTCAGCCACAGCTCGGCCGGGATCTTGAGGTCCTTGCCCTTGAGCTTCTCGTTGACCTGCTCGCGCGCGGCGGCCGGGATCTGGCCGGTGAACTGGTCGAGGGCCTTGGCGATGTCGAGCTCCACCTTGTAGTGGTTGACCTGCTCGCCGTTCAGCTGGGTCTGGTCGGACGAGATGATCCGGCCCGCCTTGGAGACCTGGTCCAGGATCTTGCTCGGGTCGCTCTGCTCCGCCGACTGCGACAGCGCGCTCCCCATCGCCTGCGAGACCGGGTCGGTGCCGTCGGCCGAGATCTTGGCCCACGACTTGTCGGTGCCCATCTGCTTCTGCTGGTCGGCGGGCAGCTTGATGTACATGACCTTGTCGACCATGCGCATCTCGGTGGTCTCGCCGGCCGCGGTGCTGGTCATCGAGAACTTGGTGTTCGCGCCGTCGAAGGCCATCGCGCCGGTCGCGCTGATCGTCTGGCCGGCGGCGGAGCCCTCCATGGAGAACTTCGCCGACTTGGACTGCTCGGTGCCCTGCTTGGACGCCGACGCCAGCTGGATCGCGTCGGTGAACGGCGAGGCCAGGAGGCCACCGCCGCCGGCCTGGGTCTGGTTGCCCGCACCGGCCGGCTCGGCGGTGCCGGAGGTGCTGCAGGCCGTCAGCGTGAGCACCAGCGCGGCACCCGCGGCGACCAGGGTGGTCTTGCGCATCGAAATTCCCCTCAGTGTCGGATCTTCCGCTCGGCTTATCGCCCGATCGGACGAATAGTTACTCCTGGGACGGTGACGATCCGGCTCTGGTTCCCGGTTGTCTCACGCGTCCGTGACGCGAGTCACCTCGTGGCCGCTACGCGAGGCCAGCAGGCGCCGCAGCGACGCCAGCCGTTCGGGACCCGCCTTGCCCTCGGTGACGACGTCGTCGAGCGCGCAGTCCGGGTCCTCGGGCGGGCCGAGGTGCCCGCAGCCCGACGGGCACTCCTCGGCGGCTTCGGCGAACTCCTCGAAGGCGTCGACGATGTCGTCCGCGGTGACGTGGGCCAAGCCGAACGACCGCACGCCCGGCGTGTCGATCACCCACCCGCCGTCCGGCAGCGGCAGCGCCACCGCCGCGACGGACGTGTGCCGCCCCTTGCCGACTCCGCTCACCACGCCGACGGCCAAGTCGGCGTTGGGGACCAGGCGGTTGACCAATGTCGACTTGCCGACACCGGAGTGGCCGACCAGCGCCGTCACGCGGTCCTTGAGCATCTCCGCGAGGCCCTCGGGCTCTTCGTCGTACCGGGTCACGATCGCCGGGATGTCGAGGCCCGCGTACCCCGCGAGCAGCTCGTCAGGGCTGGCCAGGTCGGCCTTCGTCAGGCACAGCACGGGCTGCACGCCGCCCGCGTAGCAGGCGACCAGGCAGCGGTCGATGAAGCCGGTGCGCGGCGGCGGGTCGGCGAGCGCGGTGACGATCAGCAGGCGCTCGGCGTTGGCGACGACCAGCCGCTCGTACGGGTCGGTGTCGTCGGCCGTGCGCAGGAGGGAGCTGCTGCGCTCGTCGACGCGGATGATGCGGGCGAGGGTGTCCGGCTTGCCGGAGACGTCGCCGACCACGCCGACCCGGTCGCCGACCACCACCGGCGTCCGGCCCATCTCGCGGGCTCGCATCGTGGTGATCACCTGGTCGGGATCGGCGTCGATCGCGCAGGTCCAGCGCCCGCGGTCCTTGCCGATGACCATGGCGTTGACGGCGTCCGCGTGCTCGGGACGGCGCTTGCTGCGGGGCCGGGTGCCCTTGCCCGGACGCACGCGGACGTCGGACTCGTCCAGCTTGCTCCAGTCGTTGCGCGCCAAACCCTCGTCCTCTCGTGTGCCGGTGCCACCCGAATGATCCCACGTCGCTCGCCACGGCCCTGGCCTGCGTGTAACGATGGCGTCCTGGCTGTTCCGGTACGCGAGGAGGTTGGCCATGTGCGGCCGTTACGCCGCCACCAAGGACCCGGCGAAGCTGATCGAAGAGTTCGAAGCCATCGACCTCACCGAGGGCCACGCGCGCGCCGACCACAACGTCGCGCCGACGAAGAACGTGGTCACCGTCGTCCAGCGGCACCCGCGTGACGAAGACGGCCAGGTCCTCGAGGACGAGCCCGCCGAGCGTTCGCTGCGGATGATGAAGTGGGGCCTGGTGCCGTTCTGGGCCAAGGACCCGTCCGTCGGTTCGCGGATGATCAACACGCGCGCCGAGACGGCCGCCGAGAAGCCCGCGTTCCGCCGCGCGCTGGTGTCGCGCCGCTGCCTGGTGCCCGCCGACGGCTGGTTCGAGTGGCGCCGCACCGGCAAGGAGAAGGAGCCGTTCTACATGACGCCCCCGGACGGCTCGTCGATCGCGTTCGGCGGGATCTGGGAGAGCTGGCGGCCGAAGGACGACGACAACGCGTCACCGCTGATCACGTTCTCGATCATCACGACCGACGCCGCCGGTCAGCTCACCGACGTCCACCACCGGATGCCGCTGATCGTGCCGCGGTCCCACTGGGACGGCTGGCTGGACCCGGACCGCGAGGACGTCAAGGACCTGCTGGTGCCGACGCCGGACGACATCGTCTCGTCGCTGGAGCTGCGGCCGATCTCGACCCTGGTCAACAACGTCCGCAACAACGGGCCCGAGCTGCTGGAGCGCGTCGACCCGCAGCAGCAGCTCGAGGACGAGGACGCGTTGTTCGACGCGCCGAAGCCATGACCGCGCTCAAGATCGAGACCGCGCACGGCCTGGCCCGGGTCTACCTCCACTGCGCCGAGGAGGGCACGGCGGTCCTCATGCTGGGCCACGGCGCGGGCGGCGGGCTGGGCGCGAAGGACCTGGTGGCGGTGACGCGCGCGGCCCAGGCGGCAGGGGTGCACGTGGCGCTGGTCGAGCAGCCGTACAAGGTGGCAGGCCGCCGCGCGCCGGCCCCGGCGAACCAGCTGGACGCGGCCTGGCTGACGATCGCGGACGAGCTGTCGGAGCGGTTCGACGGCCTGCCGTTCGTGTTCGGCGGCCGGTCGTCCGGGGCGCGGGTGGCCTGCCGGACGGCCACGGCCGGGCAGGCGGTGGCGGTGCTGTGCCTGGCGTTCCCGGAACACCCGCCGGGCCGCCCGGAGAAGACCCGCCAGCCGGAGTTCGACGCGGTGGAGGTCCCGACCCTGGTGATCCAGGGGGAGCGCGACCCGTTCGGCCGGCCGAAGGTGGGGGCGCACCAGGAACTGGTCCTGGTCGACGGCGACCACAGCCTGGGCAAGGACCTGGAGACGGTGTCCCGGGCGGCGACGGAGTGGCTGTCCCGGGTGCTGCGCCCGCTGGCCTGAACCATCCCATCGGGGGCCGTTGTGCACGGCTTCGCGGCGGCCCGTTCCGCGCCGCGGCAGTCGCCACAACCGTCCCGCCGAACGCAGTGAATGACTCATTCCTGGCGCTGGACGCAGTGAATGAGTCATTCACTGCGTCCCATGACGCTCGGTTCGCGGCGGCGACCCCCTCCGCGGCGGGGAGCCGGGCGGCTGAACCCCCGAGTCTGCCGGGCCGGATGGGCCGGCGTGTTCGCGCTGGTCAGGCCGCGATCGGCGCCACCACCGCGCCGGTCAGCCGGACCAGCTCACCCGAGGCCAGCTCCACCTCGAGCCCCCTCCGCCCGGCCGAACAGAACACCGTCTCGAACGTCGGAGCCGTCGCGTCGATCACCACCGGGAGCCGGCTCCGGTGGCCCAGCGGTGAGATCCCGCCCAGCACGTACCCCGTGGCGCGCTGAGCCGCCGCCGGGTCGGCCATCTTGGCCTTCTTGCCGCCTGCCGCGGCTGCCAACGCCTTCAGATCCAGCTGCCCTGTGACCGGGACCACGCCCACGACCAGACGGCCGTCCACCTCGGCCACCAGCGTCTTGAACACCCGGGCGCGCTCCAGGCCCAGCGCCTCCACCGCCTCGAGCCCGTACGACTCCGCGCGCGGGTCGTGGTCGTACGCGTGCAGCGTGTGCGGCACTTTCTGCTTCACCAGCAACGCCGTCGCCGGGGTGCCCTTGCCAGCCATGGCCCGGAGTCTAGGGAATGCCCGCACCCCCCGAATGGTTGTACGGCACGTGACCACAACCCTCGCCACCACACGCTCTCGCAGCCGCCGCCGCCCTCAGGCACCGGCGAACCGCGGTGTGCCCGGCCCCCGCGTAAACTCGACGTCGCCGTATGCGCGTACGCGCATCGACGCCGAGCGGGAAGGGAACGGTTTGCCGAGCACGCAGAACTCAGCGCCGGAAGAAGCGACCGAGGCGGAGCGCGCCGAGCGCTTCGAACGGGACGCGATGCCGCTGCTCGACCAGCTGTACTCGGCCGCGATGCGGATGACCCGCAACCCCGCCGACGCCGAGGACCTGGTCCAGGAGACCTACCTGAAGGCGTACGCCGCCTTCGCGTCGTTCAAGGCCGGAACGAACCTGAAGGCCTGGATGTACCGCATCCTGACCAACACCTACATCAACGGCTACCGCAAGCGGCAGCGGCAGCCGGTGCAGCAGCCCACCGAGGAGATCACCGACTGGCAGATCGCCAAGGCGGAGAGCCACACCTCCAGCGGGCTGCGTTCGGCCGAGGTCGAAGCGATGGACAACCTGCCCGACACCGACGTCAAGGCCGCCCTGCAGAAGCTGCCCGAGGAGTTCCGGCTGGCCGTCTACCTGGCCGACGTCGAGGGCTTCGCGTACAAGGAGATCGCCGAGATCATGGACACGCCCATCGGCACCGTGATGTCCCGCCTGCACCGCGGCCGCGCCCAGCTGCGCGACCTGCTCGCCGACGTCGCGCGCGAGCGCGGCTTCGTCCGGGGCGCCAAGGAAGAGGTGGCGGGGCGATGAACGACATGTGCGAGGGCGCGTCCGACAAGGTCCGCTGCGAAGAGGCGCTCGCCGACATCTACCTGCTCCTCGACCGCGAGTGCAGCCCCGAGCGGGACGCCGCCCTGCGCGCCCACATCGAGGACTGCCCGCCGTGCCTCGAGGAGTACGGCATCGACGAGCACATCAAGCAGCTGCTGGCCCGCAAGTGCGGCGGTGACCACGCCCCGGCCGAGCTGAAGAGCCGGCTGCGCGCGTCGATCCGCCAGACGGTCGCCACCCGTGGCGGCGTCACCGTCGAACGCACCGAGATCACCCTCGACCAGCGTTCCGAATAGCGCCTGAGCACGACGAAGGCCCCCGCACCGTGGTGTGGGGGCCTTTTGCGTGCCGACGCCGAATTCAGGAGTTGGGCTTACCGCCGTGGTTCGCGCTGTTCTTCTTCCGGCTGCGACGCTTGCGGGCGCGCTTCGACATGTTCACTCCTCGTCGTCAAAGCTGGTCAACCTCTCAAGTGTGTCATGACGTCCCGTTCTGGTTGGATGGGGTCGTCGGGCGAGCTGCAAGGAGGGTGCCGATGGCCGAGATCAGGGCCGAAATGGTCGGTACCGTGCTCGAGGTCGTCGCGGAGCCGGGTGCCGCGCTCAACGCCGGCGACACCGTGCTGATCCTGGAGTCGATGAAGATGGAGCTGCCCGCCGTGAGCGCCAAGGCCGGCACGCTGACCAGCCTCGCCGTGGCGAAGGGCGACCGCGTCCAGCAGGGTGACGTCCTCGGGACGGTCGAGTAACCGTGTCCACGCTCGCCGAACTGCTCGCCGACAACACCGGCCTCCCCGGGGAGGCCGCGGACCACCTGCAGACCGTCGTCGCGGAGTGGCAGCTGCTGGCCGACCTGTCCTTCGCCGACTTCCTGCTCTGGGTCCCGGTGACCGAGGAACTGCAGCCGGACGGCGGCGACTTCGTCTGCGTCGCGCACGCGCGCCCGACGACGGCGCCCACCGCGCACCCCGAGGACGTCGTCGGCACGCGGTTCACGGTGGAGGAGCACCCGCAGCTGGCGAAGGCCATGCGCGAGGCGCGGATCTGCCGCGAGGAGGATCCGCACTGGTACCGCGACCTGCCGATGCGGCGCGAGGCGATCCCGGTGCGGTTCCACGGCGACGTCATCGCCGTGATGAGCCGCGAGACGAACCTGGCCGCGCCGCGCGTTCCTTCGCCGCTGGAGATCGCGTACCTGGGCAGCGCCGGCGACCTGTGCCAGATGATCGTCGACGGCACGTTCCCGCCGAGCGGTACCAACGCGACCGACACGCACACGTCGCCGCGGGTGGGGGACGGGCTGATCCGGCTCGATTCGAGCGGCACCGTCGTGTTCGCCAGCCCGAACGGCCTGTCCGCCTACCACCGGATGGGGCACGAGTCCGACCTGGTCGGCACGCGGCTGGCGCCGCTGACTCGCTCGCTGATCCGCGACCCGTTCGACGCGACCGAGGTGTCGCACCGGATCATCGAGGCCCTCGACGGGAAGCCGTCGAGCCGCACGGAAGCCGATTCGCGACGCGGCGCGGTGGTGCTGTTCCGCGCGCTGCCGCTGCGCCCGGCCGGGCAGGCGGCGGGCGCGCTGGTGCTGGTGCGCGACGTCACCGAGGTCAAGCGCCGCGACCGCGCGCTGCTCTCGAAGGACGCGACGATCCGCGAGATCCACCACCGCGTGAAGAACAACCTGCAGACGGTGGCCGCGCTGCTGCGCCTGCAGTCCCGCCGGACGTCGTCGGAGGAGGCGCGGCTCGCACTCGCCGAGTCCGTGCGCCGGGTGACGTCGATCGCGCTGGTGCACGAGGCGCTGTCCATCTCGGTGGACGAGCGCGTCGACCTCGACAAGCTGCTCGACAACGTGCTGCCGATGGTCGGCGAGGTCGCCACCGCGGAGTCGCAGGTCGGGATGAAGCGCACGGGCTCGTTCGGGGTGGTGGTCGCGGAGATCGCGACGCCGCTGGTGATGGTGCTGGCCGAGCTGGTGCAGAACGCCATCGAGCACGCGTTCCCGGCGGGCCGGTCGGGCAAGGTCGAGCTGATCGTCGAGCGCTCGGCCCGCTGGCTGGACGTCGTCATCCGCGACAACGGGCGCGGGCTGCCGGCGGGGTTTTCGCTGGAGCGTTCGGACGGCCTGGGCCTGCAGATCGTGCGGACGCTGGTGGAGTCCGAGCTTCGGGGCTCGCTGTCGCTGCGCAAGGTCCGCGTCGAGGAGTCGTCGACGCGGGTGACGGGAACCGAAGCCGCGCTGCGCATCCCTCTTTCGAGGCGCTTGTAGACAGTCGCGTTTGGACTCGAGCACCGCCGGGCATTTCCGTTCCGGTGGGCGTGATCGGGTGCGGATCGCGGCGGGACAGCCCGGACACGGTGAAGGCCCGGCACGTGGAGCTGTGTGCCGGGCCGTTCAACGTTCGCGTGAGGACTTGAAGTCCTGGTGAGGTTTCAGCGCACCCGTCGCCGGGTGGTTTCGCCTCGCTTGTTAAGCTCGAACCGGGTAGGTATCACCCCAGACGGCCTGGACACAACAGTGTCAGCCCGGGCGAATTACCTGCTTGGCTCGGGTGTAGCTTGATGCTGTGTAGCTAACTGAATATCAGGCGTTGGTACGCGTGCCGATGTGCGTACGGCGGCGCTTGAGCGCGCGTCGCTCGTCCTCGCTCATGCCGCCCCACACGCCGGCATCCTGACCACTGGCCAAAGCCCAGGCCAAGCAGTCGGAAGCGACGGTGCAGCGGTGGCACACGGCCTTCGCCTGAGCTACCTGCGACAGAGCAGGACCGCTGGTTCCCACCGGGAAGAACAGCTCGGGGTCCTCGTCTCGGCAGGCCGCATCGTGGCGCCAGTCCATGTTCGTGAGCTCCTTCATATGGCGCGGGAGGGCCGCGCCACAGTCGTCAATGGCGGTCGTGTTCTTGGGTGCTTGTGAATGCTTTCACGAAGCACTGCTTTCGACAAGGGTTTCCGGAAGATCGGTGAGTCAGGTCACCCGGCCGAGCGACCCCTCTGACCTGCGGTTTCTCTCCGGAACAGCCGCCCGAAGGGAAGGCTGATGCGCTGAGCGGAGCTTCTGCGTCGCCGAACGGCAGCTTGCACTTTGCCGCAGGCGATCAGCGGTCCCGTCGTCACGCGATCACTGTGAGTGCGTTCGGGACACTGAAGAATTCCACTCTGGTCCGCTGGCCGACGAGGTCGCCGTCCACCTGGAAGTTTACCGGTTCAGCTGCGTCGATGCGGATCATCGGCACGTCGTCGTGACGCACGAGACGTTTTCCCTTTTGGTTGCTCTTCGTAGCCAAAGCGCGGCGTACATGCTTGAACACCGTGGGCAACCCCAGACCGTTCAACGCGAACAAACCCAATCCCGTCTCGAACGAGCAACCCGGGTTGAGGTGGATGGGACGCTCGCCCAGGTAGCTCCACGGATCGGTGTTCGACACGAAAGCGGTCAGCGCTTCGGTCGGTTCCTCGCCCGGGACGCGGATGGTCAGGGCCGGCCGGCCCTGGGGCGGCCGGAAGTAGGACCGGACGGCGGCCCGGAGGTAGAGGCCCGCCGTCGTCTGCTTGCCGCGGCGCTTCGCGACCCGGCCGACGACGTCGGCGTCCCAGCCGAGCCCGGAGTTGAAGGTGAACCAGTGCCCGTCGGCCAGGCCGAGCCCCACGCGGCGCGAGCGGTCGTTCTCCAGCGCGTTGAGCAGCTGGTGGGTGGCCTCGACGGGATCCGCGGAGATGCCGAGGGCGCGCGCGAACACGTTGGCCGAACCGCCGGGCACGACGCCCAGGGCGGGCACTCGCCCGATTTGCGAGGGATCGCCGTCGGCGTCGGCCAGCAGGCCATTGACGACCTCGTTGACCGTGCCGTCGCCGCCGTGCGCCACGACCAGGTCGATCCCGTCCCGCGCGGCCGAGCGCGCGACCGCCATGGCGTGCCCGCGGTAGTCGGTTTCGACCACGTCGAGCTTGACCTGGCTGGCGAGCGCGTGCGCCAGGACGTCCCGGCCACCGGCGGTGGTCGAGGTGGCCTGGGGGTTCACGACGAGGATTGCGCGCACCACCGCAGGGTAGGTGACGCCCACCGCCGCGAGAACCTCTCGACGGCGCAAGGTGACCGGAAGCACCGGTCGCGACGACGCTTCGAACAGCACCTCTGACCCTGTGCCGGGCGGCCCTCCTTCGCGTGACGAGTGTCCGCTCGCCGTGACAAGTGCACCCGGGCCGACCGCCCGCTCATCGACGACACCTGAATTCTCAGCGCCCGGGCGGTCCCGCGAAAACGGCCGACCGGGTGGCATACGATCGAATCAGCTCACGCACGGTGACTCGCCCTGGTCGAGTCCACTGTGCTCCCGCAAAGCAAGTCCCTCCGGAAGGCCCCGCAGTGAAGTTCTCGCCCGCTCCCCGTGAGGTCCGGCTGGCCGGCGTGGTCACCGCGGTGCCGTCGCTCGCCCTGCTGGTGTTCGGGGTGGTGGTGCTGGTGCACGGCCTGGGTTCGCCCGCGCAGCCGGGCAACAACATCTACGTCGAGTCCGGCACGTTCATCGTGGTGGCGCTGGCGTTCCTGGCCGCGTCGGCCGGGCTCGTCCTCGGCCAGACGTGGGCGCGTTCGCCCGGGGTGGTGATCGCGCTGATCGTGGTCGGCCTCGGCTGGTACCTGCTCGGGCCGTCCGGCGAGCCGGTGTGGGGCGTGCCGATCGCACTGCTCGGCATCGCGGCGCTGGTCCTGCTGTTCCGGCGGCCGTCCCGGGCCTGGGCGCTGGGCCTGCGCGAAGGCGAGACGGAGACGGAAGCCGCCGAGCGCGGCGGCCTGGCCGGCCGCCGCGCCGAGCGCGAGGGTCACGAAGAGGACTGAGTCACGCCTGGGCGGCCAGGGCCCGCAGGGGCTCGTCCGTCAGGCGGTTGACCGTCCACTCGTCCATCGGGACCGCGCCGAGCGCCTTGTAGAACTCCGTCGCCGGGTTCCAGTCCAGGACCGACCACTCGAGCCGGCCGTAGCCGTTCGCGACGCACTCGGCCGCCAGCGCCGCCAGCAGGGCCTTGCCCAGGCCGGACCCGCGGTGGGCGGGCAGGACGAACAGGTCCTCCAGGTAGATCCCGTGCACGCCGCGCCACGTCGAGAAGTTGAGGAACCAGACCGCGAAGCCGACGACCTCGCCGTCCACTTCGGCCACGTGCCCGAACAGCTTGGGTGCCTCGCCGAACAACGCCTCGCGAAGCTGCGGCACCGTCAGGTGGCACTCGCCGGGCGCGCGCTCGTACTCGGCCAGGTCGTAGGCCAGCTTGACGGCGGCCTCGACGTCGCCGGGCCGGATCCGGCGGATGCGGTCGTCGGGCACGTCAGTCCTCCAGGGCGGGCGGCAGGTTGAGGTGTTCGATCTGGGGTTCGCCACGCTCGTCGCCGAGCACCGCGATGCCGGCCGCGTCCAGTCCGAAGTGGACGCCGGACGTCGCGGGCAGGCCGAGCCAGCGGGCCACCAGCACGCGGCTGAAGTGCCCGTGCCCGACCAGGATCACGTCGCCGGCCTCGATGTCGCCGCGGGCGCGCGCCAGCACGCGGTCCGCACGGTCGGAGACCTCCGAAGCGCTTTCGCCGCCGGGGATCGGGTGGGTCCAGACCGTCCAGCCCGGCACGGTCTCGCGGATCTTCGGCGTGGTGACGCCTTCGTACTCGCCGTAGTCCCACTCGGAGAGGTCCTCGGTGACCTCGTCGACGCGCAGGCCGGCCAGCGCGGCGGTCCGCAGCGCGCGGGTGCGCGGGCTCGAGAGCACGAGCGACGGCCCGCCGACCAGGCTTCGCAGCGTGCCGCCCGCGGCCAGCGCCTGGCCTTCACCGGCCGGCGTCAGCGGGATGTCGGTGCGGCCGGTGTGCCGCCCGTTCACCGACCATTCGGTCTGGCCGTGCCGGAGGAGGAAGAGACGGTTCGCCACAGGGGCGAATATATCCGGCGGTTTGCGCGGCGGCCGGGCGTCTGGTTGGCTACTGAGCAGTAGCTTAGCTCGAGGAGACTTCATGCCCGACACGCCGACGTTCGCGCTGTGGCACAAGCTGGCCGCCAAGCCGGGCGGGAAACAGCTGTTCAGCGCCGCGATGTGCCTGCGCGTGCCGTACTTCCGCACGGTGCTGCCGTCGGTGCGCGAGCTGCGCCCGGGCCACTGCGAAGTCACCGCGCCGAAGTGGTGGGGTGTCTACAACCACATCCACACGTTCCACGCGATCGCCGCCTGCAACCTCGCCGAGATCGCGATGGGCATGCTCGCGGAGGCGACGGTCCCCGCGACGCACCGGTGGCTGCCGAAGGGCATGAGCGTCCAGTACGTCGCGAAGGCCGAGACGGGCCTGCGCGCGGTCGCGTCGTTGCCGGAGCTGCCGGAATTCGGCGACGAAGGTGTCGAGCTCGACGTCCCGGTGACCATTTCGGACAAGAGCGGAAAGCCGGTGGTCACCGGGACGATCACGATCTGGGTGACGCCGAAGAAGCGTTAGAGCGGCTTGTACTGCACGTACGTCGTCTGGTGGAACGCGTTCTCGCCGGCCGCCGACGGCAGGCCCAGCCGGAGGTCGACGAGCTTGCCGAGGGTGCCGCAGCCGGTGGTCGCGGGCAGGGCGAGGTTCGGGTCGACGACGCCGAAGTACGCGATCCTCGGGTCGTTCGAGATGATCCGCGGCGGCACCGCCGGGTCGTCGTGGACGACGGTGTGCAGCGGGGCGGCGAGGGCGCCGATGCTGCAGTCCTTGCGCAGCAACGGGTGCTGGACGACGGCGTAGAGGTCGACCTCGCCGCGGCGTTCGTCGTTGCTCTGGAAGTCCGAATGACCGCCGTAGCGCACCTGGATCGTCGCGCCGGGAACGCCCGGCAGCGGTGCCGGCGCGTGCCGCATGGCGCCGAACACCTGCGCGTACTGGCCGTTCACCCGGCCCTCGCTGAACGTCATGCGCAGTTCCCCCAGCAGGATCTCCCGGTCGTGGATGGTCAGTTTTCCTTGCGAGACAAAGGCCTCGCAGCGCCAGGTGCCCGGGTCGGCGTTCGCGGGCGGTGCCGGGCAGTCCGTGAAGTCGAACGTCGGGAGCTCGTCGGCGGACGCCGTCCCGGGCAGGACCCCCAGTGCGGCGACGGCGACCGCGGCCGCCCCCAGTGCGAGAAGTTTCATGGCCGTGAGCCTGCTCGTCCCGCGCGGCCCGGACATCCGGGATCGCCCCCAGGGGAGGACCGGAGATTTCACTCGACCGGGTGAAACACGTTCTGACTAGTTAACGCCGTTTACTCAACTGGGGCATGCTCGGGACCATGTCTGCGTTTTCCCGCCGCCGGTTCCTCGGCCTCGCCGCCCTGAACTCCGCCGCTGCCCTCGGGCTGACCACGGTCTCGACGCGGCCCGCGGCCGCGTCGCCGCTCCCGGACCACTCGCCGGCGGTGGTCATCGGCACCGGCTACGGCGCCGCCGTCACGGCGTTGCGGCTCGGCGAGGCCGGGATCCCCACGCTGATGCTCGAGATGGGCAAGCTGTGGACCGAGCCGGGCGCGGACGGCGAGGTCTTCTGCTCGATGCTGAAGCCGACGAGCGGGCGATGTGGTTCAAGGACCGCACCGAGGCGCCGCTCGCGTCGTTCCTCTGGCTCGACCTGGCCAACCGCGACATCGGGCGCCACGCCGGCGTGCTCGACCGGGTGAGCTTCGGCGACATGGCGGTGTACCTCGGCCGCGGCGTCGGCGGCGGGTCCCTGGTCAACGGCGCGATGGCGGTGACGCCGGAACGGTCGTACTTCGAGGAGATCCTGCCGCGGGTCGACGCCGGCGAGATGTACGGCAAGTACTTCCCGCGGGCGAACGCGGCCCTGGGCGTCAACGTCGTCGACCCGGACTGGTTCGAGACGTGCCGGTCGTACCAGTACGCCCGCGTCTCGCGGAAGGCCGCGCGCAAGGCCGGGTTCGGCACGGTGTTCGTCCCCAGCGTGTACGACCTGGACTACCTGCGGCGCGAGGAAGCGGGCGAGGTCCCGCGCTCGGCGGACGCGTCCGAGGTCATCTACGGCAACAACCACGGGAAGCGCTCGCTCGACAAGTCCTACCTGGCCGCCGCGCTCGGCACGGGCAACGTGACCATCGAGACGCTGCGCGAAGTCCGGGAGATCCTCCGGCAACCCGACGGGACGTACACGCTGGTCGTCCGCGAGATCGACGAGCACGGCACCGTCCTGGGCACCCGGCACGTGAGCACGAAGTACCTGTTCCTCGGCGCGGGCAGCCTCGGTTCGACGGAGCTGCTGGTGCGCGCCCGCGACACCGGGCGGCTCCCCGGCCTGGGCGCGGCCGTCGGGCAGGGCTGGGGCACCAACGGCAACGTCATGTGCGGGCGCGCCAACCACGTCTGGGACACCACCGGCGGCCTGCAGTCCGGCATGCCCGCGCTCGGCATCGACAACCGGGCCGACCCGGTGCACCCGGTGTTCGCCGAGATCGCGCCGGTGCCCGCCGGCATCGAGACGTGGGTCAGCCTCTACCTGGCGATCACGAAGAACCCCGAACGCGGGCACTTCACCTACGACGCGGCGAGCGACTCGGCGAAGCTGCACTGGACGGCGTCGCAAGGACAGCCGTCGATCGATGCCGCGAAGGCCCTGTTCGACCGGATCAACCGGGCGAACCGGACGATCTACCGCTACGACCTGTTCGGCGACACGCGCACCTTCGAGAACCGCTTCACCTACCACCCGCTGGGCGGGCTGGTGCTCGGCGAGGCGACCGACGACTACGGCCGCGTGAAGGGCTACCGGAACCTCTACGTCACCGACGGCTCGCTCATCCCGGGCAGCACCGGCGTCAACCCGTTCGTGACGATCACCGCGCTGGCCGAACGCAACATCGAGCGCGTCCTCGCCGAAGACCTCAGGGGCTGAGCTTCGCCAGCGAATCGACGAAGCCGTCGTCGGCGGCTTCGAAGAACGACGCGTCGGCGGCTTCGACGTCCTTCAGGGCCTTCGCGACCAGGTCCAGGCCGGCCTGGGTGACTTCCAGGCGCTTGGCGCGGGCGTCGGCCGGGTCGTCGGCGCGGGCGAGCAGCCCGCGTCCGGCGAGCTTGCGGACGACCTGGCTGGTCATCATCGTGTCGGTGCCGGCTCGCTCGGCCAGCTGCCGCTGGGTCGGGGGTTCGCCCGAGCGGGAGAGCCACCACGTCGTGGTCAGCAGCACGAACTGGACGTGCGTGAGGTCGTGCGGCGACAGCGCGGCCCGCATCGCCCGCTGCCAGGCCAGCGTCACGCGCCACAGCAGGAAGCCGGGGCTGCGCTCGGGGCCGGGCAGGCGGGACTCCGGGGCGGTCATACTGGCGCTCCTGCCCTTCGGGGGTTCCGGGTGGCGGAGCCCCCGGCCCGGGGCGAATCCCCGGATGTCGCAGCCTCAGCCAGCCTGGCCAGCGCGCGCATGGCGTCCGGGGTGTCCGACGTGACCTGCGGGCCGAAGCCCTCGGATCCGTCGACGGTGACGCGGTAGGTGATGCGCGTGCCGCCCTCGACGTCGGTCAGGACGTGCTCGAACCGCAGGTGGGCGTCGGGCAGCCGGGTCTCGTCGGTGAAGCTCCGGCCCTCGGTGACCTCGGTCACGGTGAACGGGATCGGCGGCATCCCGTCCATCGTCATGGTCCCGGCGGTCCCGACGGCGAAGGGGCCTTCGAGGACCACCGAGCGGACGCCCGCGTCCCACTCGGGCCAGCGGGCGGTGTCGGCCCAGAGCGGCCAGATCGCGTCGGCGGGAGCGGTGGACGTCTCGCTGTGCTCGTACTCGTAAAGTGCCATGCGGGCAGACTATATGCACGCTTACTAAATGGGCAAGGGGTCACGCGGACCCGGTGGTGCGGTGCTCAGTGCGCCGAGCGCAGCTTGTCGTAGTAGGCGACGCAGTCCTGGTAGGACGGCAGCAGCCCCTGCTCCCGGGCTTCGGCCAGCGTGGGGGCGGTGCGGTCCTTGTCGGACAGGATCGGCTCGATGTCCGCCGGCCAGGGCAGGCCCAGCGCCGGGTCGAGCGGGGTGATGCCGTGCTCGCCCGTCGGGTTGTACGGCTCGGAGCACAGGTAGGCCATCACGGTGTCGTCCTCGAGGGCGATGAAGCCGTGCCCGAGGCCCTCGGCGAGGTAGGCGGCGTTGAACCGGTCCGCGTCGAGCCGGACGGCGTCCCAGGTGCCGAAGCTCGGCGAGCCGACGCGGATGTCCACGACGACGTCGAGCAGCGAGCCGCGGGCGCAGTAGATGTACTTCGCCTGGCCGGGAGGCGTGTCGGCGAAGTGGATGCCGCGGATCGCGCCGCGGCGGGACACGCTGTGGTTCGCCTGGGCCAGGCGCAGGGGGTGCCCGACCGCTTCCCGCAGGGCCTCCTCCTGGAAGGGGGCGACGAACAGGCCCCGCTCGTCGGGGAACGCCCGGGGGGAGAACTCGAAGGCGTCCGGGACGCTCAGCCGGCGGAATTCCATGGCGTCACCATATCGGGCGGTTAAAAAACCGAACGGACGTCTTGGCAATTGCCGGGAATCAGGGGTTGTGTGACGTCAACCGCACCGAGGGGTCACCTCCCGGACAAGACCTGTCACAATGATTGGACCGCCGCGTCCGCGGCCATCGCCAGACCCACGGCACCGATGGCCGACGTGACGCCTCGCCGACAGGCCGGCGCTACCGCGCTGGGCTGCCGTGCCGGGATCCTTCACGGTTTCCCCTGCAGACCGTGATCCCAGCCTGCATGCCCAGGAGAAATTCCAGTGACCCAAGTCCGATCCGCGAGTTCCGTCATTCCCACTGGAGGAATGACGGAAACGACGACAGGAATCCCCATGACCGACCCCACCGGCGCACCGGCGCCGGTCACCGACGAAGAGATCTTCACCGGGCACGAGGGCGGCAAGCTCTCGGTGGCGGCCACCCGCCCGATTTCCAGCCCGCGTGACCTTTCGATCGCGTACACCCCGGGTGTGGCGAAGGTGAGCCGCGCGATCGCCGAGGACGCCGCCAAGGCCAAGCGGTACACGTGGGCGGACCGGCTCGTCGTCGTGGTGAGTGACGGGACGGCGGTGCTGGGCCTCGGCGACATCGGCGCGAGCGCGTCGCTGCCGGTCATGGAGGGCAAGTCGGTCCTGTTCAAGACCTTCGGCGGGCTCGACTCGATCCCGCTGGTGCTCGACACCACCGACGTCGACGAGATCGTCGAGACGCTGGTGCGGCTGCGGCCGTCCTACGGGGCCGTCAACCTGGAGGACGTCTCCGCGCCGCGGTGCTTCGAGCTGGAGGACAAGCTCAAGCAGGCGCTCGACTGCCCGGTCATGCACGACGACCAGCACGGCACGGCGATCGTCACGCTGGCCGCCCTGCGCGGCGCCAACCTGGTCCTCGACCGGGCGATCGCCGACCAGCGCGTGGTCGTCTCCGGCGCCGGCGCGGCGGGGGTCGCGTGCGCGCGGATCCTGCAGGAGGCCGGCATCGGCGACGTCACCGTCCTCGACTCGCGCGGCATCATCCACCCCGGCCGCGACGGCCTGAACCCGATCAAGACGCACCTGGCCGCGACGACGAACAAGGCCGGTCTCCAGGGCGGGCTGGCGGAGGCCCTCGAAGGCGCCGACGTGTTCCTCGGCCTGTCCGGCGCGACGATCGACGAGACGCTGCTCGGCCGGATGGCGGGCGGCGGCATCGTGTTCGCACTGTCCAACCCGGACCCGGAGGTGCACCCGGAGGTGGCGGCGCGGTACGCGTCGATCGTGGCCACCGGGCGCAGCGACTTCCCGAACCAGATCAACAACGTGCTGGCGTTCCCGGGCGTCTTCCGCGGCGCGCTGGACTCCGGCGCGCGGGCGATCACGGAGAACATGAAGCTGGCGGCCGCCGAGGCGATCGTGTCGGTGGCGATGGACGACCTGGGCCCGGACCGCATCGTCCCGAGCCCGCTCGACCCGCGCGTCGCCCCCGAGGTCGCGGCCGCGGTCGCGAAGGCCGCGGAAGCGGACGGCGTCACGGCCTGACGTTCGCACCCGCGAACGCGTGGCGGCACTTTCCCCGTGAAAGTGCCGCCACTTTGCGTTTCAAAGCCGCACTTTCCCTACGAAAGTGCGGCTTTCGGCGCGTTCAGAGGCCGAGCAGGCCGGGGAGGCGGTGGCGGGGGACGTCGACCAGGCGCAGGTCCGTCAGGTCCTCGGGGACGTCCAGGGAGACGTTCGCCAGGCGGGCGTGGGCCCGCGTGAGCACCTCGTCCTGCTGCTCCACCGCGTCCGCGACCACCACCGCGTGCCGGTTGTCCGGCATGCTGCGCAGGTACCGCAGGGTGTACTTGCCCCGGATCAGCTCCGAGAGAGCCGTCTGGGACCGCTCGTCCGCCAGGTCCGGGTGCGCGTTCGGCACCAGCAGCGCCAGGCGCCGGGCATTCGTGCCCAGCAGGGTGCGCAGCAGCCACGGTCCCGGGTCGGCCGTGAGGTCCATCGCGACGGCGTCGCCCTCGGGTCCCGAGATCGACCAGTCCACCGGCCGGGTCTCCGGCGAAAGCCCGCCGGAGACGGCGATCTCCTTCAGCTGCTCCAGCAGCGCCGGCTTCGTCCCGGTCGCCTCGACCGACTGCGGCCCGTGCGTGTAGATCGCGGACTTCCCCTTGCCGCCGCGCATCTTCTTGGCCTTCGCCGTCGGCTGGCAGACGTACAGGTCCGCCGCGCTGCCGATCGCCTGCGCCCCGAAGTAGCGGTTGAAGTCCGGCAGGATCGCCTCGAACGTCAGCCCGAGCGTGGCCAGCGACCGCTGCACCTGCGCGCCCAGCGCCGGGTGCCGCGGGCTGTAGCCGTACGCGAACAGGAGCCGTCCCTCGGCCGGCTCCCGCAGCGCCTGCACCCCGCGCGTCGCGAACAGGCCCATGCCCTCGGGCGTGTACGGCGGATCGCTGAACACCAGGTCGAAGCCACCGCCGAGGGCCGGAGGCAGGCCGATGCGCAGGTCCGCGTGAGCGGTGCCGATCTCGCGCCCGCCACGGTCGTCGAGGTAGGCGAGCACGCGCTCGTCGAGGTCGACGACCGTCAGCGACGCCGTCGGGCAGACCGCGTGCACCGCCAGCGACGTCAGGTCGTGGTCGCCGAGGAACAGCAGCCGCGCCGACGCGAGGTCGTAGCGCGCGTCCAGCCACAGCGCGCGGCGCAGCACCGTCTCCGGCGTGGCCTGCACGTGGTCGAGCGCGGCCAGCGGCGGCGGCACCTCCGCGACCCACTCGGCGACCTTCGGCAGCAGCTCGTGCGTCGCGACGGCTTCGTCGAGCGGGTCGGCGTAGCGCGGCGCGCTGTACCGCAGGTACGACGCGGCCACGCCGGGGGAGATCCGCAGCCGGTCGCCGCTGCGGTCGAGGTCGTCGCCCAGCGCCGCGAGGACGTCCTCGACGCTGCGCCGGGGCGCCGTGCTCAGCCGCACCAGCTCGCCGAGGTCGTGGTCACCGGTCCGCAGCAGGTCGATGACGCGGTACAGCGGGCGGACGCCGACGCCGTGCTTGGCGAGGACGTCGTCGAGTGCGTTCACGGGCTCTGAGCCTAGCCACCACCTGTCGGAACACCGTGCCAAGCACCGCCGACTCGGCTACGGTCGACGGGACCGGACATGGGGAGTGGGCAAGTGACGATCGAATTCCGCGACGTGACCAAGCAGTATCCCGATGGGACGGTCGCCGTCGACAAGCTGAACCTGACGGTCGAGGACGGCACGATCACCGTGTTCGTCGGCCCGTCCGGCTGCGGCAAGACGACGTCGCTGCGGATGATCAACCGGATGATCGAGCCGACCGGCGGCCAGGTGCTGCTGGACGGCAAGGACGTCGCCGAGGGCGATCCGGCGCTGCTGCGCCGCGGCATCGGCTACGTCATCCAGCACGCCGGTCTCTTTCCACACAGGACGGTCCTGGACAACATCGCCACCGTGCCCCTGCTGTCGGGCTGGGACAAGGCGAAGGCGCGCAAGCGGGCCGCCGAGCTGCTCGAGACCATCGGCCTGCCGGTCGAGGTCGGCAAGCGGTACCCGGCCCAGCTCTCGGGCGGCCAGCAGCAGCGCGTCGGCGTCGCCCGCGCGCTCGCCGCGGACTCGCCGGTGCTGCTGATGGACGAGCCGTTCTCCGCCGTCGACCCCATCGTGCGCGAGGATCTGCAGAACGAGCTGCTGCGGCTGCAGTCGCAGCTGGGCAAGACGATCGTGTTCGTCACGCACGACATCGACGAGGCCGTCCGGCTCGGCGACAAGGTCGCGGTGATGCGCGTCGGCGGCAAGCTCGCCCAGTACGGCACCCCCGCCGACGTGCTGCGCCACCCGGTGGACGACTTCGTCGCGTCGTTCGTCGGCCGGGACCGCGGTTACCGCGGCCTGTCCTTCCTCTCCGCCGAGGGCGTCGAGGTGAAGGAGATCGAGCTGGTCGAGATCGGCTCGACGGTGCCCGCGAGCGACGGCTGGCGGCTGGGTGTCAACGCGGACAAGCAACCGCGCGGCTGGCTGCGGCCGAATTCCACAGTGGACGGAGCACTGTCCGAAGACGACCTCGTCGCCGGTGGCTCGCTGTGGGTCCGCGGAACGCCGATCCGCGGCGCGCTCGACGCCGCGTTGTCCTCGCCCGCCAGTCTCGGTGTGGTCGTCGACGACGACCATCGCGTGCTCGGCGGCGTGGTCGCGAGACAGGTCCTGGACGTGATCGAGGCGACGCCCCAGGCGTCATGAGCTTCTTCGACGAGCTCGGGCACTACCTGAGCAGCGCGAACACGCGTGTCGAAATCCTCGGCGACCTGGGTGACCACGTCTACCTGGCGTTGCTCCCGCTGGTCCTGGGCATCGTCCTGGCGATCACCGCGGGCTGGCTCGGCCATCGCCGGCGGCCCGCCCGGAGGGTGCTGACGGTGCTGGCCAACCTGCTCTACACGATCCCGTCGCTGGCGCTGTTCGTCGTCATCCCCGGCTTGATCGGGTCGAAGATCCTCGACAGCGTCAACGTCGTCGTCGCGCTGACGATCTACACCACGGCGCTGCTGGTCCGCCCGGTGCTCGACGCGCTCGACGCCGTGGCGCCGTCCGTGATCGCCGCGGCCACCGCCGTCGGGTACAAGCCGGTGCGCAAGTTCTTCGCCGTCGAACTGCCGCTGGCCGTGCCGGTCCTCGCGGCCGGCGTGCGGGTGGCGTCGGTCAGCAACATCAGCCTGGTCAGCGTCGGCGCGCTGATCGGCACCGGCGGCCTCGGGGTGCTCTTCACCGACGGCTTCCAGCGCGAATACTTCTCGCCGATCGTCGTGGGCATCGTGTTGACACTGCTGCTCGCGCTGGTCGTCGACCTGGTCCTGGTGGGCATCCGGAACCTCCTGACGCCGTGGGAACGGGCCGGACGCACGGGGGTGGCCGTCGCATGATCGCCGACCTCTTCCGCTGGTTCGGCGACCCGGCCCACTGGTCGGGCCCGGACGGCGTCCCGCAGCGGCTGCTGGAGCACCTCGGCTACGTCGCGCTGTCACTGGTGATCGCCCTCGTCATCGCCGTCCCGTTAGGACTGTTCGTCGGCCACACCGGACGCGGCGGCGTCGCCTTGGTGAGCGCGGGCAACGCGATCCGCGCGCTGCCGACGCTGGGGCTCGTGACGTTCTTGTTCCTGCTCTTCACCGAAAGCGTTACCTCGACGATCATCGGGCTCGTCGTGCTGGCCGTGCCGCCGGTCCTGGCCGGCACGTACGCCGGGCTGCAGGCGACCGACCACGGCGTCGTCGACGCCGCCCAGGGCATCGGGATGACCGGCTGGCAGCGGCTCTGGAAGGTCGAGGTGCCGATCTCGCTGCCGCTCGTGCTCGGTGGCATCCGCAACGCCGTGCTGCAGCTGGTGGCGACCGCCGCGGTGGCCGCGTACGTCGGACTCGGTGGCCTGGGGCGGTTCCTCCTCGACGGACTGGCCATTTTGGACTATTCCGAAGTCATCGCGGGCGCGTTGCTGACGACGGTGCTCGCCATCGTTCTGGACCTCCTTTTCGCGCTGCTGAACCGGGCTCTGGTGCCGCGGGGTGTCCGGCTCGCGACCGCGGCGGCGACCGGCAAGAAGGTGACGGCGTGAAGCGGCTGGGTCTGCTGGCTGCGGCACTGGTCCTGGTGGCCGGCTGCGGCAACCCCCTGGCGGGCGGTGGCGAGGGCGGTTCGAACGGCGACATCATCATCGGCGCGTCCGACGTCGGCGAAAGCCTGCTGCTGGCCCAGATCTACGCCGGCGCGCTGAAGAACGCGGGCGCCACGAACGTGACCGTGCGGCCGCCGGTCGGCAGCCGCGAGGTCGTCGTCAAGGCACTGCAGGACAAGTCGCTGTCGGTGGTGCCGGACTACAGCGGGAACCTGTTGCGCTACTTCGACAAGGACACGTCCGCGACGACGTCCCAGGACGTCTACGCGCAGCTTCGCCAGAAGATCCCCGCGGGTTTCGAGGTCCTGGACCAGGCGCCGGCCGAGGACAAGGACCTCCTGGTCGTCGGGGCGCAGCTGGCTTCGTCGGGCGTGAAGACGTTCTCCGACCTGGGAAAGCGCTGCGGCGAGCTGGTGTTCGGCGGGCCGGGCCAGTGGAGCAGCCGCTGGAAGGACAAGATCAAGACGCTCTACGGCTGCGAGTTCAAGGAGATCCGCACGACCGACACGGGCGGCCCGGTGACGGTGGCGGCGTTGAAGTCGGGCGACGTCCAGGTGGCGGACCTGTTCAGCACGTCGTCGACGATCGCGGCGAACGGGTTCGTCCCGCTGGTCGACGACAAGAACATGTTCCCGGCGCAGAACATCGTGCCGCTGGTGGCGATGGGCACGTTGTCGGCGGGGGAGGTAGCCGCGCTCAACCGCGTCTCGGCGGCGCTGACTACCGAGCAGCTCACCCGGCTGAACGTCGAGTTCACCGAGGAGAAGCGCAACCCGCTCGACATCGCCGAAGACTTCCTGGCGCGCAACAACCTGAGGTCCTAGCTGTCGGTCGCCAGTTTGATGCCGAGGCCGATGAAGATGCCCCCGGTGGCGACTTCGATGCGGCGCTGGTTCTTCTTCCGGCGCACCCACCCGCCGATCCGGCCGGCGAGGACGCCGACGGCGCCGTCGACGAGGAACTCGAACACGATCATGACCGCGCCGAGGAGCGCGAACTGCAGCCACACGTTCCCCCGCGCGGGATCGACGAACTGCGGCAGGAAGGCGATGGTGAAGGTGACCATCTTCGGGTTGAGCAGGTTGGTCAGCAGCCCGCTGAGGTAGGCGCGGCCGGCCGGTTTCTCCACGAGCGGCTTCCGGTTCCGGATGGCCTGCACGCCGAGGTGGACGAGGTAGGCCGCACCGGCGATGCGGACGACGGTGAAGGCGACGGGCACGGCGGCGAAGAGCGCGGCCAGCCCGGCCGCGGCCACGACGACGTGGATGGCCTCGCTGGTGGCGACCCCGGCGGTGGCGAGCAGCCCGGCTTTCGGGCCGCCGCGCATGCCGTAGCCGAGGATGAACAGCATGTCCGGGCCCGGGGTCACCATCGCGACGAGGGTGGTGAGGACGAAGGCCAGGAGGAGGTGGGGATCGACCGGCATGGGCCGATCCTGACACGCGGGCCGCGCCCGGCGAACTTGTTTTCGGCCTCCGGCCCGGTGCCATGATGGATCACATGGCCACCGACTACGACAGCTTCGCCGAGGCGTACGCCGCCGAGAACGAGACCAGCCTCATGAACGCCTACTACACGCTGCCCGCCATCGTGGACCTGGCCGGGGACGTCGCCGGACGGCGGATCCTCGACGCAGGCTGCGGCTCCGGCCCGCTGTTCGCCGCGCTGCGCGAGCGCGGGGCCGTCGTGGCCGGCTTCGACTCCAGCGCCAAGATGGTGGACGTGGCGCGGCGGCGGCTCGGCGACGGCGCCGACCTGCGGGTCGCGGACCTGGGCGAGCCGCTGCCCTACCCCGACAGTGCTTTCGACGACGTCGTCGCGGCCCTGGTCCTGCACTACCTGGAGGACTGGAACGCGCCGCTGGCCGAGCTCCGGCGCGTGCTCGAGCCCGGCGGCCGGCTGATCACGGCCGTCAACCACCCGCTCCTGCACAAGCTGGTCCACCCCGAAAGCGACTACTTCGCGATCGCCCAGTGGTCCGACGAGTACGTCTTCGATGGCCGGAAGGCCGTCCTCACCTACTGGCACCGGCCGTTGCACGCGATGACCGACGCCTTCACGGCGGCCGGTTTCCGCACCGCCGTGATCAGCGAACCGCCGTTCGCGCCGGAAGCCCGTGAAGTCTTCCCCGACGAGCTGGCGAAATTCTCCTCCGGGGCCTTCCTGGGCTTCCTGTTCTTCGTTCTCGAGGCCGTCTAACGACGCAAGGCCGCCGCCAGGAGGCCCGCGTCCTCGATGCCCCGTTCCGGCGGTTCCTCCGGCAGCGGCAGCAGCACCACCGACCCGCTCCCGGCCTCGTGCAGCGCACGCACCGCGGCAGCGCACTGGTCCAGATCGCCGCAGACGGCCAGCCGCGAGAGCCACTCCGGACGCAGCCCGGCCGCGAGTTCGTCCACAGTGGACGAGGAATCCACGAGATCCAGCAGCTCCGAGGCGAACGGCAGCCCCTCGACCTGCACGCGCGCACCGGGAGTCAACGACTCGGCGACTGTCCGCCGAGCCCGCGACGGATCACCCAGCGCCAGCCAGTTGTACGTCACCACCGCATGATGGTCAGGTGCGCCCTCCGCAGAACACCCGGCGGCGATCCCGGAGAGGGCTGTCCGCACGTACTCCGGCGGCGCGGGCTCCGCCAAGATCGTGCCGTCGGCGGACGCACCCGCGATCGCCAGCGACTTCGGCCGGCGAACCCCGGCCAGCACCGGCGGCACCACGGCCGGCGGGAACACCAGTTCCACCCCGTCCAACGTGACGTGCCGGCCCTGCGTGGTCACCCGATCGCCCGCCAGCAGCCGGCGGACCGCCACCAGCGTCTCCTCCAGCGCCGCCAACGGCGAAGCCGGGTACGCGCCGATCTGGCGCATCCACGACGCCACCCCGTGGCCCAGCCCGCCGATCAGCCGGCCCGGGTGCAGCTCCGCCAGCGCCGCCAGTTCCATCGCCGCGATCGCCGGGTTGCGCGCCACCGCCGGCAGGACGCCGATGCCCACCTTGATCGTCGACGTCGCCGCCAGCGCCGTGGCCACTGTCGCGATCCCCGCTGCCCAGAAGCAGTCTTCGACCAGCCAGACCTCGTCGAGGCCCGCGGCTTCCGCCTGGCGGGCCAGCTCGACCAGCCTGGCCGGCGGCTGCTCGCGGTTGATCCGGACGCCGACGGACGAGCTCGGTGCGTACATGCGAAGGCTCCTCAGATCCGGGAAAACGCCGGCGCGTACTCGAACGCGCCCGCCTGGGTGGGTTTGTAGCCGGTGAGCGTGCGGGCCTGGAAGTGCTTGCCCCAGGCCGGATCCGGTGCCGTGATCGAGAGCGTCGACGCCGTGACGAAGCCGAACCGTGAGTAGTACCCCGGGCTGCCGAGCAGCACGACCACGCCGTACCCGAGCGCGTCGGCCGCGCCGAGCACCGCGTGCACCAGCGCCGAGCCGACGCCGGACGCCTGGTGCGCGGGCAGCACGCCGAGCGGCCCCAGCCCGACGGCCGACGTCGTGTCGGCGCCGACGCGGGCCCGGCTGCAGCACACGTGCCCGACGACCTCGCCGTCGTGCACGGCCACCAGCGACAGCGCGTCGAGCAGGTCGCCGTCCGCGCGCAGCTCGCCCACCAGCGGCGCCTCGACCGGGATGACACCGGGTTCGCGCCGGAAGGCTTCGCTGTGGATCGTGTGGACGGCGCTCCGGTCGGCGGGCGTCTCGCGGCGGATCAGCATGGCCGCCACCTTGCCGCGAACCGGCCGCGGGCGAAAGCCGATTTCGCCCGCTCACCCTAGAATCGGACCGAACCGGATGAGGGGAAACCATGGGGATTCGGGAACTGGTCGACCGCGTCGTCAAGCGGGAGGCCGAGGGCATCGTCGCCGTGCAGGTTCCGGCGGTGGACACCGGGCCGGCGCCGGCGTTCGCGCCCGGCCAGGTCTACCTCGAAGTCCGGCTCCGGCAGATGTGGCTGACCCGCGCCCGCGAGCTGTGGCGCGAGTACCTGCCCTTCGGGACGATCGTCACCGAGTTCGCCCACAAGGGGAACACCGTCGCGGTGCCCACGGTGCTCAGCAGCGCCGAGCTCGCGCGCCGGTTCCAGGTCACCGGGGCCGACGACGCCGTCGAGATCGCCAACGTCCGGGTCGCCGGGCCGGTCCCGTACGAAGGCGACGAGGTCAGCCTGCTGGTCGCGCTGTTCCGGGCCAAGACCACCGACTGGATCGCGCGCTCGCTGAAGGTCGTCGAAGACGTCGCCTCGGCGGTCGGGTTCGGCGGGCTCGCCGGCGCCGTGCCGCTGGCGTCGTCGCTGATCCGCGGCATCGAGTCGTTCCTCGAGTCCCCGGACGTCGAACTCCGCGTCGGCGCCTACCGGTCGTGGCAGAGGGGTTTCGAGCCGCTGAACTACTGCGTGATGCGCCGGCCGCGCACGACGGCGTCGGCGGCGGAGCTGGCGTCCCTGCGTGTCTCCGACGGGCGGCTGCACCGCCTCCTCGACGACGGCGTCACCCTCGTGCCCTACACGGAACACGACTTCATCCTGGTCAGCGTCGAAGCGAAGACCGAGCGCGACGACTACCGCAAGCTCGCCTTCTACCCGCTGTGGGAGCGGACGAAGGAGCAGGTGATCGCGGGTGAGCTCGGCGCCGCCCAACGCGCCTGGCGCAAGACCGCGGGGGCGATCTTCACCGACGACCTGACGCGACCCCAGCAGGAAATCCTCTTCGCCGAGTACCAGCGGCTCTATGGCGAGCTGGTCGAGCGCTTCTCGGACCTGGAACTGGCGGAGTACCGCGGCACGACGGCCGAGCCCGCGGCGGCTCCCCTCGTCGACGACCCGCTCGCCCTCCTCCGGGCGGCCGGCGCGTGACCGAGCCGACCGAAGCGGATCTGCAGCTGCTGGGCCTGATCCAGCACGTCCACGGGCTCCTCGGCGAGGGACGCCACCAGGACGCCTACGGAGCCTTGATGAGCGGGCTCGAGCTCGCGGAGGCCGAGTCCGCCGACCGGCTGGCCGTGTTCGCGTTCTACCGGCTGCTGGGGCAGGCCGCGCGCCTGGCGCGGCAGTTCGACGACGCCCGCAAGGCGTACGCCCTCGCCTTCGGAATCGCCCGGGAGCTGGAAGACCTCAACGCGGTCAGCGCCGCGTTCGAAGGGCTCGGCCTGGTGGAGCTGGCCGACGACCGGCTGCCCGAAGCGGACGAGTACCTCGCCGAAGCCGTCAGGGCGGCCGAGGCTTCGGGGGACGCCGACGGTTACCGGGCCGCGCTGCAGAACCACGCGCTGGTGCTGTCGCGGCGCGGGGACGCGCGGGCGGCCGAGCGGTACGAGGAGGCACTGGCCGTCCCGGGGCAGGCGCCGGCCGTCCGGGCGATCACCACCGACAACCTCGCCGAAGAGCTGCACCGGCAGGGCCGCGTCGAGGAGTCCGTCGCGAAGACCCGCGAAGCCGCGGCGATGTTCCGCGAGGCCGGCGCGGGCTACGACGAGTTCGTGGCCCTGCACAACCTCGCCCTGCGGGCTCGCGGGGTGGACGCCGAAGCCGCGACGCAAGCCTTCGTCGATGCCCATGACCTCATCCACCGCCTGCACGCCGAAGTCGACGTCGAGCGCTACACGACCGGGCACGAGCAGATGGTGCGCCGGATCGAGCAGCGGACCGAGGAGAAGTTCGCCGGGGAGCACCCGGCCGACGCGGCACTGGAGATCGGGCTCCTCGCGAAGACCGCGTCCGACGCCACCGACGAAGGGGAGCGGCTGCTGGGACGGCACCGGTACGCCGACGCCGAACGGCTCCTCCGGCAGGCCGAGGCGGCGTGGGACCACCTCGGTGCCGTCCACTGCCTGCCGCGGGTGTGGAACAGCCTCGGCTACCTGTACATGGAGACCGGCGACCACGAAACGGCGTGGCAGTACCTGGAGCGCGCGAAGCAGTACGCGAACCAGCTCGGCGACGCCCGGCGCGAGCTGACCGCCCTGATCAACCAGTGCAGCCTGAGCCGCCGGTTCGAGAACGTCCTGCCGGTCCGGGCCGTCGAGCTGCTGGCGCGGGCCCGTGGCCTGCAGACGTTCGTCCGCGACCGGGAGGCAGCCGAGCGGCTGCCCGGCGTCGAGCTGACGGAGTCGCAGCGCGACGAGCTCGCGACCATCGTCGACGGCGGTGTCCTCGACGGGGTCGCCGCCGGCATCGCGGCCGAGCACGGTGCCGTCGAACTGGAGGAGCGGTACCTGCGGCGGTTCGTCGCCGCCGGCCGGCGGTCGGCCGACGACATGCCAGGCCGGTACGCGAGCCGGCGCGCCCGGCTGATGCAGTTCCTGTTCCGGCAGGGGAAGAGCGACGAGGCCGCGGAGATCGCCGCACAGCTCGAAGCGGCTTTGGCGGCGACTTCGGACGACGCGCTGGTGTTCGTCGTCAACACCGTGCTCGGCGGGCTCGCCTTCGAGGACGGGCGGTGGACCGAGGAGACGCTGCGGCGGCTGGAACGGGCCTGTACCGCCCATTCGGAGCTGCGGCGCGGCGCCGTCGACGTCGGGGAGGCCGGCCGGTTCGCGGTGTACCTCGAGCCGCCGTACGCGCAGGCCGTCGAGGTCGCGATCGACCTCGGGCACGCCGAGCGGGCGTTCGAGCTGGTGCAGGCCGCGAAGTCCCGCGCCCTGCTCGACGCCGTGCGCGACCGGCCGCCGGTCGTGGACGATCCGCTGGCGGACGAAGAGGAACAGCTCTGGCAGCGGCTCGTGCGGTTGCGCACGCGGTCACTCGGCGACGAGCTCTCCCCCCGCGAGCGCGTCACCCGGCTTTCCGAAGTCGACAACGAGATCGAGGACGTCCGCGCCCGGCTCGAAGACGTCTGGGATCAGCTCCCGGCCGATGTCCGATTGCACCGGCTGGCGACGCCGTCCACCGGCCCGGACGTCCGCGCGCTGCTCTCGCTGCGCGGTGAGCGGACGCTGCTCGAGTTCTTCACCGGCGGCAAGGGCATCTACGTCTTCACGGTGGCCGCCGGGGAAATCGGGGTCCGGCTGGTCGTGCCGGCCGGCGATCCCGGGCTGGCCGAGTTCCACCGGCTGCTGAACGAGGACGACCCGCGCGGCCTCGACCGCCTGCTCGCCCAGCCGGTGTACCAGCGGCTGGCGCGGCTCGTCGGGGACGTCCGCACCGACGTGTACGTCGCGCCGCACGGCGTGCTCCACCTGGCGTCGCTGCACCTCGTTCCACGCGAGGACGGCGGGATCGAGCCGCGGCCCGGGACGTTCGTGGTGCCCAGCGCGTCCCTGCTCCGCGCGGCGCACAGCGGGTCGTGGACGCGGCGGGAGTCGCTCGTCATCGGCGGCGACCCGCTCGGCGACCTGCCGTTCGCGCGGGCGGAGGCGGCCGGTGTCGCGGCGCGGCTGGGCGGCGAAGCGCGGTACGGCGGCGACCTGACCTTCGACTGGCTCGCCGGCGCCCTCGACGGCACCGCACGCCTGGTGCACCTGGCGTGCCACGCCGTGTTCGACGAGGCCCGGCCCGAACGCTCGGGCCTGCTGCTCGCCGGCCCCGAGGGCCGGCCGGACCAGGTGACGCTGCCGCGGCTGGCGTCGCTGGACTGGTCGGGCGCGCTCGTCGTGCTCGGCTCCTGCCAGAGCGGCAAGCACCGGGTCCGGACCGGTGACGAGCTGACCGGCATCGCGAGCACCCTGCTCGCCGCGGGCGCGACGGCACTGGTCAGCACGTTCCGCCCGGTCCCGGACCTCGCGACGGCGGTGCTCATGCTCTGGTTCCACGACCGGCTCGGCGCGGACGGCGACTGGTCGCTCGAAGCGGTGAGCACGGCGTTGACCGACGCCCAGCGCCGCGTCGCGGCGGCCAGTGCCCGGGAGCTGCTGACCTGGGTCGTCGAGCGGGTGGCCGCGGGGGGACTGGACCTGGCGCTGGCCTACACGCTGCTTTCGGTGGCGCACCGGGCGGCGGGGAACGTCGAGGAGTTCGCCGCGTGCCGGCACCGGCGTCAGCAGCTCCGGGAAGTGTCCGCGGAGGAAGCAGCGGCGGACATCGCCCGCCAGCGCGCGCTCGGCCCGGGCTACGCGGAGCGGCCCTTCCGCGCGGCCGTGAACTGGGCGCCGTTCTCGATCACTTCCGGCGGCTGACGCTCTCCCGAAAGCCGTGAAGGCCTCCTTACCGGCTCTTGTGGCCGGTAAGGAGGCCTTCACGGACCGTCAAGCGATCAGTCGAACGCCTTCGAGATCAGCGCCTTCTGCTCCACCTCGTGCACCTTCGACGAGCCGGCCGACGGCGCCGCCATCGGACGGCGCGACACGACCTGCAGGCCCGAGAGCAGCTCCGGGAACTTCCGCGGCAGGTTCAGGCCGAAGAACGGCCACGCGCCCTGGTTCTCCGGCTCCTCCTGGACCCACGCGACCTGCGACGCGTTCGTGTAGCGCTCCAGCGCCGCCACCAGCTTCTTCTTCGGCAGCGGGTAGTACTGCTCGATCCGCACGATCGCGACGTCGTGCGCCTCGCGCTTGGTCCGCTCCGCGACCAGTTCCCAGTACAGCTTCCCGGAGGTCAGCAGCACCTTGCGGATGTTCGCCGGGTCCGGCGTGACGTCGTCGATGACCGACATGAACCGGCTCTGGCCGGTGAAGTCGCTGGTCGGCGACGTCGCGGCCTTGTTGCGCAGCATCGACTTCGGCGTGAAGACGACCAGCGGGCGCTGGATGCCGTCGAGGGCGTGCCGGCGCAGCAGGTGGAAGTAGTTCGCCGGGGTCGACGGCACCGCCACCGTCATGGAGCCCTCCGCGCACAGCGAGAGGAACCGCTCGATGCGGCCGGACGTGTGGTCCGGGCCCTGGCCCTCGTGGCCGTGTGGCAGCAGCAGCACGACGTCCGAGCGCTGGCCCCACTTGGCCTCGCCGGAGGAGATGTACTCGTCGATGACGGTCTGCGCGCCGTTGACGAAGTCACCGAACTGCGCTTCCCACATGACCAGCGACTCGGGGTTGGCCACCGAGTAGCCGTACTCGAAACCGACGGCCGCGTACTCCGAGAGCGCAGAGTCGTAGATCATCACGCGGCCCTGGCCGTCGGCCAGGTTCTGCAGCGGCGAGTACTCCTGACCGGTCTTGCGGTCGATGAACACCGAGTGCCGCTGGGTGAACGTGCCGCGCCGCGAGTCCTGGCCGGACAGCCGGACGAGCCGGCCTTCCATCGCCAGCGACCCGAAGGCGAGCAGCTCGCCGAACGCCCAGTCGATGTCGCCTTCGCGGGACATCTTGTGGCGGCGCTCCATGACCGGCTTGACGCGCGGGTGCGGCGTGAAGCCCTCCGGCACGTTCACGAACGCGTCGCCGATGTGCTCCAGCGTCTCGCTGGTGATCGCCGTCGCGACCTTGGCCGGGACCTGTTGCTCCTCCTCGACCGATGGGCTCGCCTTCGCCGGGTGCTTCTCCAGCTCCCGCACCTCGTTGAAGACGTGCTCCAGCTGGCTCGAGAAGTCGCGCAGCGCGGCTTCTGCCTCTTCGACGGAGATGTCCCCGCGGCCGATCAGCGACTCGGTGTAGGTCTTCCGCACCGAACGCTTCGTGTCGATGATGTCGTACATCGCCGGCTGCGTCATCGAGGGGTCGTCGCCCTCGTTGTGGCCGCGGCGGCGGTAGCAGATCAGGTCGATGACGACGTCCTTGTGGAACGCCTGCCGGTACTCGACGGCCAGCTTGGCCACCCAGTGCGCGGCCTCCGGGTCGTCGCCGTTCACGTGGAAGATCGGCGAGCCGATCATCTTCGCGACGTCGGTGGCGTACTGGCTGGAGCGCGAGTGCTCCGGCGCGGTCGTGAAGCCGACCTGGTTGTTGACGATCACGTGCACGGTGCCGCCGGTGCGGTACCCGCGCAGCAGCGACAGGTTCAGCGTTTCGGCGACGACGCCCTGGCCCGCGAAGGCCGCGTCGCCGTGCATCAGGACCGGCAGCACGGTGTAGCCCTCGCCGCCCTTGTCCAGGAGGTCCTGCTTCGCGCGGACGATGCCCTCGAGCACCGGGTCCACGGTCTCCAGGTGCGACGGGTTCGCCGTCAGCGAGACCTTCGTCTCGCCGTCGCCGAACATGCGGAAGTACTTGCCCTCGGCACCGAGGTGGTACTTCACGTCACCGGAGCCGTGCGCCTGGCCCGGGTCGAGGTTGCCCTCGAACTCCTGGAAGATCTGGCTGATCGGCTTGCCGACGATGTTGGCCAGGACGTTCAGCCGGCCGCGGTGTGGCATGCCGATGACGACCTCGTCGAGCTCGTGCTCGGCGGCCTTGTCCAGCAGCGTGTCGAGCAGCGGGATCGCCGTCTCGCCGCCTTCGAGCGAGAAGCGCTTCTGGCCGACGTACTTGGTCTGCAGGAACGTCTCGAACGCCTCGGCGGCGTTCAGCTTCGAGAGCACGTACTTCTGGACCGCGGGGTCCGGCTTCTCGTGCGGGATCTCGACGCGCTCCTGGATCCAGCGGCGCTCCTCGGGGTCGAGGATGTGGGTGTACTCGATCCCGACCGTGCGGCAGTACGAGTTGCGCAGCACGCCCAGGATGTCGCGCAGCTTCATCCGCTCCTGGCCGGCGAAACCGCCGACCGGGAACTCGCGGTCGAGGTCCCAGAGCGTGAGCCCGTGGCTCAGCACGTCCAGGTCGGCGTGGCTGCGCTGCCGGTAGTTCAGCGGGTCGGTGTCGGCCATCAGGTGGCCGCGCATCCGGAACGCGTCGATGAGCTCGATGACGCGGGCGGTCTTGTCGACCGGGCCGTCCGGGATGTCGGCGACCCAGCGGATCGGCTCGTACGGCAGGCGCAGGCTGGTGAAGACGTCGTCGTAGAAGCCGTCCTCGCCGAGCAGCAGCTGGTGGATGCGCTTGAGGAACTCGCCGGACTCCGCGCCCTGGATGATGCGGTGGTCGTACGTCGAGGTCAGCGTCATGATCTTGCTGATGCCGAGGTCGACCAGCGTCTTCTCGCTGGTGCCCTCGAAGGCGGCCGGGTACTGCATGGCGCCGACGCCGATGATGGCGCCCTGGCCGGCCTGCAGCCGCGGCACCGAGTGGTTGGTGCCGATGCCGCCCGGGTTGGTCAGCGAGATCGTGGTGCCGGAGAAGTCGTCCGCGGTCAGCTTGTTGTTGCGGGCCTTCTTGACGATCTCCTCGTACGCCTGCCAGAACTGCAGGAACGACATGTCCTCGCAGCCCTTGATCGAGGCCACGACGAGCGTGCGGGAGTTGTCCTTGCCCTTCATGTCGATCGCGAGCCCGAAGTTGACGTGCTCCGGCGTGATCGCGAACGGCTTCCCGTCGATCAACTGGTAGTGCCGGTTCATGTTCGGGAAGTTCTTCAGCGCCCGCACCATGGCGTAGCCGATGAGGTGCGTGAAGGAGATCTTGCCGCCGCGGGTGCGCTTGAGGTGGTTGTTGATGACGATGCGGTTGTCGGCCATCAGCTTCGCCGGGACCGCGCGCACGCTGGTCGCGGTGGGGACGCTCAGGGAGGCGTCCATGTTCTTCGCGATGGCGGCCGCGGCACCGCGCAGCTGCTTCGACTCCGGCTCTTCCTTCTTCGCGTCCGCCTTCGGCTCCGCCTTGGCGGCGGCCGGCTTCGGCGCGGCCTTCGGCTCGGCCTTCGCGGGGGCCGCCTGCGCCGGGGCCGCCTTGGTGGCCGCCTGCTTGGCCGCCGACTCCGCGTTCTGCACGGCCTTGGGCGAAGGCGACGCCGCCTGGCCGTTGGTGGCCGGCTTGGCTTCGGCCTGCTGCCGGGCGTTGTCCGCCTTGGCCTGCGCGTTCTGCGTCGGCTTGAAGTCCGCGAAGAAGTCGTGCCAGGCGGCATCGACTGAACTGGGGTCTGCGAGGAACTGGTCGTACATCTCTTCGACCAGCCACTCGTTGGGGCCGAACTGTGACGCAGGGCTGCTGCTGGACACGGCTTGGGCTCGCCTCTATCCGTCTCGATCTCGATCTTGAATCCGCTGATGCGCCTACCAGGCTAACCCCCTCGATGACCGCGTTGTGATGGAACCGGCCTGTGTGAGGCGTGGCGCACTAGGGGATCGGTCACTGACTCGATCAAGATGTGCTAAGGGAACCTTAAGGGCTGTACCCGGTACAAGGTTCGCGGCCTCTTCAGCCGCGGTTCGTCCGCGGGCCCGGGAACGTTCACCGCGGCGGGTTCCCCTGGACGGATGTGGCTGGTCGAATGTCCTTCGTTCTGGGATCAGGGCCTGGTACGGCCGCTGGTGACGGAGTCCGGCACGGTGGTGCTGCGGTGCGACTCGTGCCAGGCCGTCTGGCCGACGCTAACGGACTTCGAGTCGTTCGAGCACGTCGAGCCGGAGGAGCCCGACTGGCTGGTCGGGGCCGGGGTGCACGTGCGGCCGGGGACGGTCCGGTGGGCCTCCCGGCCCGACGTCGAGGCGGCGGGGCTGGGTTCGCTGAAGTGGCGGGCGCTGCCTTAGGCCGTCGTCGCGCCGATGGCCTTGGCGAGTTCTTCGCTCAGCGGGTACGGCGGCTCGTGGGGGACCAGCTTGACGGCCTTGTGCAGCTGGTCGGTGGCCAGGAGGCCGGAGATGTCCCGCATGACGGGCGTGACGTCGGTGATGGCGGTGATCCACTCGTCGGCGTAGTCGTCGATGACGTCGCCGGCCAGCCCGATCCGGATCGTCTCGAAGTTCAGGGCGGTGTGGTCGAGGTCTCGTTCCGCGTCCCACCGGACGAGCACCGGACCGCCGCCGGCCGACCGGGCGAGCGCCTCCTCGAAGCCGTCCCGGGTGAGGTCGACGGCCAGGATGCGCTCCCGGCCGGGCTTGCTCCCGTTGCCGCTGCCGTAGGCCGCCCAGCGGAAGGACGGCACGAGCCACGTCGTGCCACCCCGCTCCTCGAACGTCTGCTTCCCGAGCGCGGCGTCGGCGACCGCGGGCGAGCAGGCCTGGTAGACCCGGACGGTCGTCTGCGTCTGCGCCGCGCGGACCTGCCGGTCGGGGACCCGCTTCTCTTCGAACATCCCGCCATGTTCCCAGCGCAGGCCGGCCGCGGCCACGAACTTTCGTGCTCAAGAGGGCATCACCCGTGATGGGAGGGGCATCACGCGTGATTGGAGGGGCATCAGCCGTGATGCCTCTCCCATCACGCGTGAAGCCCGCCGGATCACGCTCGATGCCCCTTGGCGCACGGTCAGCCGAGGGACCAGAGGCGGGCGTAGAGGCCGTTCGCCGCCAGGAGCTCTTCGTGGGTTCCCGTCTCCGCGATGCGGCCGTGGTCCAGGACCACGATGCGGTCGGCGCGGGCCGCCGTGGCCAGGCGGTGGGCCACCACGAACGTCGTGCGGCGGTGGGCCACGTGCTCCGTCGCCCGGAGGACGGCCGCCTCCGTCGACGGGTCCAGGGCCGCCGTCGCCTCGTCGAGCAGCAGGACGTCCGGGTCCACCAGTTCCGCCCGGGCCAGCGCCACCAGCTGGCGCTGCCCCGCCGACAGCGACCGGCCGCGTTCGCCCACCGGCTGCAGGAACCCCGCCGGCAGGGCCGCGACGCCGTCGAACGCGCCCACCGCCCGGACCGCCGCCTCGACTTCGGCGTCGGACGCCGCGGGGCGGCCGTAGCGGACGTTGTCCGCCACCGTGCCCGAGAACAGGTGCGCCTCCTGCGGCACCACGCCCATCCGGCGCCGCAGCCCGGCGAGCTCGTACTCGCGGACGTCCGTGCCGTCGATCCGGACCTCGCCGCCGGTGACGTCGTAGAAGCGCGCCACCAGCTTCACCGCCGTCGACTTGCCCGCGCCGGTCGCGCCGACCAGCGCGATCGTCTCCCCGGCCGCGACGTCCAGCGAGAACTGCTCCAGGGCCTTGCCATCGGTGCCGGTGTAGGAGAAGTCGACGTCCTTGAACGACACCTCGCCGCGCAGCCGGGCCGGCGCCGCGACGGCGTTCTCCGCCGCCGGCACCGACGTGGGCGTCCGCAGCAGGTCGCCGATCCGGTTCAGGCCGACACGGGCCTGCTGGTAGCCGTCGAACACCGACGACAGCTGCTGGATCGGCGAGAAGAACTGCTGCAGGTACAGCAGGAACGCGAGCAGCACGCCGGCCGACAGCGTCCCGGCCGAGACGCGGTTCGCGCCCGCCACCAGCACCGTCGTGGTCGCCAGGTCGGACAGCAGCGCCACGAGCGGGAAGTACGTCGCCACGTACCGCTGGGCGCGCAGCCGCGAGCGCCGGTAGTCGTCGCTGCGCGAAGCGAACGCCTCCGCGGAGCGGTCTTCGCGCGTGTACGCCTGGGCGACGCGCAGGCCGCTCATGTTCTCCTGCATGTCCGCGTTGACGAGACTGACCCGCTCGCGGGCCTCGTTGTACGCCTTCGACGCCGCGCGCCGGAAGATCACCGTCGCGACGGCCAGCACCGGCACCATGGCCAGCGCGAACAGCGCCAGCCCCGCGTCGGTGACCAGCAGCGCCGCCGTGATCCCGGCCAGCGTCAGCGCGCTGACGACCGCGGTGGCCAGGCCGGTCTGCAGGAACGTCGAGAGCGCGTCGACGTCCGTCGTCATCCGGGTCATGATCTTCCCGGACAGCTCCCGCTCGTAGTAGTCGAGCCCGAGCCGCTGCAGGTGCGCGTAGCTGCGGACGCGCAGCGCGTACAGCACGGTCTCGCCGACCCGCGAGGTCAGGCGTGTCTGCGCGAACACCACCAGCCAGTCGGCCGCGATCACCACGGCGCCGATCCCGGCGGCCAGCCAGATCATCGACTCCACACCCGCGCGGACGCCGTGGTCGACGCCGAACTGGTACAGCGCCGGCAGCGCGATCGACGCCAGCGCGTCCGCCGCCACCAGCCCGATCACCAGCGCGAGGGGCCAGCGGACCGGCCGCAGCAGCCGGGCCAGCCGGAAGCCGGGGTCGGGCGCGGTGACGTCCACATCGGACATCCGCGGCTCGTCGACGGCGGGCGGGAGCTTGCGCACGCCTTCGATCAGCTCCGGCGTCGGCGGCACGTCGAGGCCGCCGCCCCCACCCACGAAGCCGCTGCTGTTCGGGTTGCCGCTGCGTTGGCGCGCGGCGTCGGCCAGGTCGTCGACCTCGTCACGGCTTTCGTCGCGCGGCCACAGCGCCTGCGTGATCCCGGCCTGGTCGCAGTCGAGGCCTTCGCAGCGGTGCTTCTCCTCGACGTCATCGCCCGGGCCGGCGACGAGCTCGCGGAACAGCGGGCAGCGCGCCATCAGCTCGTCTTCGGTGCCGACGTCGACGACGCGGCCCTCGTCGAGCACCGCGATCCGGTCGGCCAGGGCCAGCGTCGAGCGCCGGTGCGCGATCAGCAGCGTCGTGCGGCTCGCGGTGACCGACCGCAGGGTGTCGTGGATCGCCGCCTCGGTGACGGTGTCGATGGCCGACGTCGCGTCGTCGAGGATGAGGATCCGTGGGTCCGTGATCAGCGCCCGGGCCAGCCCGAGGCGCTGCCGCTGCCCGCCCGACAGCGTCAGCCCGCGCTCGCCGACCAGCGTGTCGTAGCCGTCGGGGAGGGCGCGGATGAACTCGTCGGCTTCGGCCGCGCGCGCCGCCGCGACGATCTCCTCGTCGCTCGCGTCCGGGCGGCCGTACGCGATGTTGTCGCGGATCGACGTGGAGAACAGGAACGCCTCCTCGAACACCACGCCGATCGCCTGCCGCAGCTGCCGCAGCGGGACGTCCCGGACGTCGAGGCCGCCGACCCGCACCGAGCCCGCGTGGACGTCGTAGAACCGGGGCAGCAGCAGGGAGATCGTCGACTTCCCGGAGCCCGCGGTGCCGACCAGCGCGAGGGTCTCGCCCGGGTTCGCGGTGACCGACAACCCGGCCAGCACCGGGTCGGTGCGCGTGTAGCCGAACCGGACGTCGGCCAGTTCGACGCCAAGGGGCCCCTCCGGCAGCTGGCGCGCGTCGGGGGCGTCGACGACCTCCGGTTGCGCGTCGATCAGCTCGTACACGCGCTCGGCGCCGGCGCGGGTCAGCTGGGCCTGCACGACCAGGCCGGACAGCATCCGGGCCGGGCCGATCAGCGTCGCGAGGTAGGTCGCGAAGGCGAGGAAGGTGCCGAGGGTGATCGAGCCGTTCAGCGCGAGGACACCGCCGATGCCGAGCACGGCGACCTGGCCGGCGGCGGGCAGGGCCGCGGTGGTCGCCGTCGGCACCGCCGACAGCTTCGCCGCGCGAAGCCGCTCCCCGAACAGTTTGCGCGCGGTTCCTTCGAGCTTCGAGACCTCCCGCGTCTCCTGGCCGAAGCCCTTCACGACGCGCACGCCGGTGACGGTCTCCTCGACCTGCTGCGCGACGTCGGCCGCGCGCTGCTGCGCCGACCACGTCGCCGGGAAGAGGCGCTTGCGGCTGCGGGCGATGACGATGCCGACCGCGGGAGTGACGACCAGCGCGATCAGCGTCAGCATCGGGGACATCCACAGCATCGCCGCGAACGACAGCAGCGCGAAGATCACCGAACCGAACGAGAGCGGGACCTGCATCAGGATCCCGGTGACCAGCTGCAGGTCGGAGATGGCCCGCGAGACGACCTGCCCGGTGCGCAGCGCGTCCTGCTTGCCGCCGTCGAGGCGAGAGACCGCGTTGAAGACGCGCTGGCGCAGGTCGTGCTGGACGTCGAGGGCGAGCTTCCCGCCGAAGTACCGGCGCAGGAACGCGGTGGCGAACGCGACCAGCTGCAGCGCCACCAGGAAGACGGCGATCCCGGGCAGCGCCCCGGTCCGCCCCGCCACGGCGTCGTCCACCGCCGTGCGCACCAGCAGCGGGCTCGCGGCCTGCACGCCGACGCTGAAGACGGCGGCGAGCAGCGACAGCACGACGATGGCGCGGTGCTCCCAGGCCGCGGCGGACAGCCGGCGGACCCAGCCGACGGTCTCAGCGGGTGGGAGCTCTTGACGGGAGCGGGGCGGAGCGATGGTCACGTTGTCACACTAAGCGCCGCCACCGACAAAATATTTCCCGGAAAGCCGTGAAGGCCTGCTCGCCGGCTCAAGACGCCGGTGAGGAGGCCTTCACGGACCACGGGAAGCTACGTGATGTCGCGCTTCTGGTTGCCCGCCCAGCCGAGGCCGAAGAACAGCATCGTCCAGGCGAAGAAGATCAGCGCCGAAGCCCACCACGAGATCACGCCCGGCGCGCCCGCCGCGAGCTGCAGGCCCAGTGCCGACCAGTGGTCGACGCCGCCAGGCAGGTTGAGCGAGTTGATCCCGAACGCGTCCGCGGCGATCCCGCCCACGATCCCGTTGGCCGTGCCGTTCGGCAGGATCCCGCCGAGGATGTCGGCCGGTCCCCAGAACGCGATGACCAGGACGTTTTCCACGATCAGGAACCACACCAGGAACAGCACCACCGCCAGCGGCACGTTGCGCAGCACAGCGCCGAACCCGATGCCGAACAGCGTCACCAGCACCGCGGCCAGGATCGTCCCGCCGAGCGCGGCCAGCCACTGGCCCGCGCTGGGCCACCGGCCGGAGTCGACCGACGCCATCACCGCTATCGCGGAGACACCGAAGCTCACCAGGCCGTAAATCGCGCCCCACGCCACGTACGTGAGCATCTTCGCGGTCAGCGCCGCGATCCGGTTCGGCGCGGTGAGGAACGTCGTCGTGATCGTCTTGCTGCGGTACTCGCCGGCCAGCGCGAAGACCCCGAACAGACCCGGGATGAGCTGCGCGATGTTCACCCCGTGCGCGAACGCCAGCAGCCCGACCGGCAGCTTGCTCGCGTCCAGGCCGACGGCGCCAGCGACCTCGCGCGCATCGCTCGAGCCGATGAAGTCCGCGAAGTCGTTGGTGATCTTGCCCCAGACGAACGTCAGCCAGAACGCCACCAGCGCCAGCGGGATCAGCAGCACCCACCACGTGTTCAGGGAGAGCGTCTTGCGGAACTCCGCCTTGATCAGGTTGCCCATCACTGCTGCGGTCCTCCCCAGTGCTGCTGCTGTTGCTGCGGGCCCGACGGCGGATACCCCGGCGGCGGCGGACCCTGGTACTGGGGCTGCTGCTGGTAACCCGGCCCGCCGGCGAACTGACCCTGCGTCAGCTGGAAGAACATCCGCTCCAGGTCGGCGTGGTCCTCCTGCATCCCGTAGACGGCGATGCCGGCCTTCGCGGCGATGTCACCGATCTGCTGGACGCTCGACCCGGCGACCGCGACCCGGCCGTCCGGCGTCGGCGAAACAGCGGTGATGCCGTTCTCCTGCAACGCTTTCACGAGCGCCGAGGGATCCGCCGGCTGCACGAGCACGCGCGACTGCTGGCTCTTGCGCAGCTGGTCGAGCGAGCCGTAGTAGCGCGTGACGCCCTGGCTGATGATCACGACCTGGTCGATCAGCTGCTCGACCTCGTTGAGCAGGTGGCTCGACACCAGGACCGTCCGCCGCTGCTCCCGCGCGTACGTGCGCAGGAAGTTCCGCAGCCACAGGATGCCCTCCGGGTCGAGGCCGTTCGTCGGCTCGTCCAGCACCAGCACCTGCGGGTCACCCAGCAGCGCCGTCGCCAGCGCGAGCCGCTGCCGCATGCCGAGGGAGAACCCGCCGGCCTTCCGGTCCGCGGCACTGCCCAGGCCCACCAGCCCGAGCACCTGGTCCGCCCGCTGGTCCGGCACCCCGATGGCCGCCGCGTACACGCGGAGGTGGTTGCGCGCCGTCCGGCTCGGGTGGAAACCCTCGTTCTCCAGCACCGAGCCCACCACCCGCGCCGGGTTCCCCAGCTGCGAGTGCGGGCGCCCGTTGATCGTCGCCGTCCCCGCCGTCGGCGTCACCAGCCCGAGCAGCATCCGCAACGTCGTCGTCTTCCCGGCGCCGTTCGGCCCCAGGAAGCCCGTCACCGAACCCGGTTCGACCGTGAAGCTGAGGTTCTGCACCGCGTTCACCGCGCCGAACTGCTTGCTCAGGTTCTGCACCACAATCCGGCCACTGCCGTCGTGCATACCGTCCCCTAACGTTCCCGCTGATGCGGCGTCATCCTGCCCTACCGGCGCCACCCGCGCGCACGGAACGGCCGAACCCGCCGAGAGCGACGTTCGTCACCTTCCGCTACCGGACGCCGTTGCCGGCCGTAGCCATTGCACGGCGCTGACCTGAGGTTTCGCGGCCGAGGTGACCTGCGGCTCAGATCAACTTGGTAAAGAATTCGTTCGACTTGCCGACCCGGTGCGGCGAAGTCCGCAGAACCCCTCTAAGCTTGTCGTTGGCGGCCCGCTCCCAATGACCCCCAGGTTGGTTGAGCGGGTCGCCGTTACGTTTCGGGCTTCGCCCTTGACTTCATCCCATATCCCGGGGGCCGAGCCCCCGGACCCCCACGGTGCCTCGGCCGCACCTCCCAGCGTTGTCCCGTGAGCGTGGCCTGGTTGGCGTATTCGTCGCGCGGCAAGCGCCGGGCTGGCGTGGGTGGTGGTTGGTGGCTGCTGGTCAGGGTTCGCGGCTTCCCCGCACCCCTTGTGGCATCGTGACGCGGTGCGGATCTTGCTCGTGGAAGACGAACGGCGGCTTGCCGAAGCCCTGCGGGCCGGGCTGAGCGCCGAGGGCTATGCCGTCGATGTCGCCCACAACGGGCGGGATGCCCTCTGGCTCGCCACCGAACATCCCTACTCCGCCATCATCCTCGACATCATGCTGCCCGGCCTGAACGGCTACCGCGTCTGCCGACGGCTGCGCGACCAGGGTGACTCCACCCCCATCCTCATGCTCACCGCCAAGGACGGCGAGGACGACGAGATCGAGGCCCTCGACACCGGCGCGGACGACTTCCTGCCCAAGCCCTTCTCCTACGGCGTTCTGCTCTCGCGGCTGCGCGCCCTCATCCGGCGCGGCGGCGCCACCCGGCCGGGGGTCCTCAAACTGGGTGACCTCGAACTCGACCAAGCCGGCCGGACCTGTCGGCGCGGCGGCGCCGACATCACTCTCACCGGCAAGGAGTTCGCCCTCCTCGCCTACCTCATGCAACGGCCCGGGCAGGTCGTCACCAAGGCCGAGCTGCTCGACAACCTCTGGGACTTCGCCGCCTCCGCGACGGCCAACCTGGTCGAGGTCCACGTCAGCGCGCTGCGGCGCAAGATCGACGTGCCCTTCGGCGCCGAGACCATCCGGACGGTCCGCGGCGCCGGTTACCACGTGGTCGGCTCGGGTGCCTAGTTTCCCGCGCTCCACCCGGTTCCGCGTCGCAGTGACCGCCTTCGCCGCATCGGCGCTCGCGCTCGGGGCCGTGTCGGTGTGGTTCGTGCTCCAGGCCGAAAGCCGCCTGAAGAACGCGGCCACCCAGCTCGCCGACGCCCACGCCGACGCGATCGTCCAGCTCCTGAACACCGGCACCCGGCCCGCCGACCTGACGCTGCTCGTGCGTGACTCGATCTACGAGGTCAAGGACCAGGCGGGCAAGAGCGTCGCGTCCTGCCCTGTCCTGCGCGAAGCCACGCTGGCCGCCTACGACCCCGAGGTCACGCTCGCGCCGTACGAGTTCGACCGCACCAGTCCGGCCTCCGTCGGGTGTGCCCCCGACCTCGGCGACCTCGACGAGTACCTCACCCTGCACGTCGTCCACGCCGACAGTGGCGACAGCAAGTACGACGTCTACGCCGGCGTCTCGATCGACCCCGAAGGCCAGGCCGCCGTCGACTCCGTCCGGACCGTGCTCACGGCGGGCGTCCCCGCGGTCGCGCTCCTGATCGGCGTGATCGCGTGGCTCGCCGTGCGCCGCTCGCTGCGCCCGGTCGAGGCCATCCGCGGCGAGGTCGCCGAGATCGGCGCGCACGACCTGAGCCGCCGGGTGCCGGCTCCGCGCACCGGCGACGAGATCGCGCGCCTCGCCGGGACGATGAACACCATGCTCGCCCGCCTCGACGAGGCCGTCACCCGCCAGAGCCGGTTCACCTCCGACGCGTCACACGAGCTGCGCACGCCGCTCGCCTCCCTGCGGACTCAGCTCGAAGTGCTGCTGGCCCACCCCGACCGGCTCGACTGGCGGCACGCCTGCGAGAACGCGCTGCTCGACGTCACCCGCCTGCAGGACCTGGTCGCCGACCTCGTGCTGCTCGGCAAGCTCGACCACGCCGGGCCGGACCGCCTCGAACCGGTGGCCCTGTCCGAAGTGGCCGCCGCCGTCGTCGCGGGACGGGACCGTGTCGACGTCGAGGTGACCGGGACGCCGGTGGTGCGCGGGCACCGGTCGCGCCTCGAACGGCTTCTCCGCAACCTTGTCGACAACGCCCAGCGACACGCGGCTTCGCGGGTCGTCGTCGAGGTGTCGGCGGTCGACGGGTGGGCGGTGCTGTCGGTCACCGACGACGGGCCCGGCATCCCCGAAGCGGACCGCGAGCGCGTCTTCGACCGCTTCGTCCGCCTCGACGACGCTCGCGCCAGTGACGACGGCGGATCCGGGCTGGGCCTGGCGATCGTCGCCGACATCGCCCGCGCCCACGGCGGCACGGCCGCGGTCGACGGCGGCAGCCGGTTCGTCGTCCGGCTCCCGGAGCTGAAGACGTCTTAAGCCCGCTTCAGGCTGCGTTCAGCGTCCGCGGCCGACGCTGCGGCCATGATCATCTCCTGGCAGCCGCTCGAGCACGCCGAATACCGGTCGTCGTCGTGGTTCCCCGGCCTGACCGGCCTGCGCGCGCTCGCCGCGCTGGCCGTCGTGTTCTTCCACTACGGCGGGCCCGTCGTCGACCGGCTGCAGGGCTGGATCGCCGTCCAGCTGTTCTTCGTGCTGTCCGGCTTCCTCATCACCACGCTGGCGCTGCGCGAAGAGGACCGCACCGGCCGGATCTCGCTACGTGACTTCTACGTCCGCCGCGTCTTCCGGATCATGCCGGTGTACTTCCTGCTGCTCGGCCTGACGGCGCTGGCGGTGACGCTCGCCGGCACGTACCGAAGCAGCCGGCTCTCGGACGCGATGCCGTTCTACCTCACGTTCTTCAACGAGGTCGTCGACTACAACACGCCGTACCCGACGTCGTGGTCGCTCGGCGTGGAGGAGAAGTTCTACCTCGTCTGGCCCGCGCTGCTCGTGCTGACGTCGTTCGCCCGCACCGGGAAGACCGCGCTGCGCCTGCTGATCGGCGCGGGCGCGGTGGGTGTCGTGCTCGGCGTGCTGCCGCTCGCGCCGGCGCACCAGTGGGCGAGCCTGACGGTGCACTACGGCTCGCTGGTCGTCGGCTGCCTGCTCGCGCTGGCGTTGCACCACCCACGCGGGTTCGCGGTGCTGCGGCCGCTGACCAGCCCGGCCACGGCGGTGCTGGTCGCACTGGGGTTCTGCGTGCTGCAGCTGTCGGTCAAGCCGCTGGGGCGGGCGCTCGGCGGGGACTGGCAGTTCGTCGTCCCGATCTACGCGGTGGGCGCGGCCCTGCTGCTCGTGGCGGTGCTCGCGCGGGGGCCGGTGCGGCGGCTGCTCGCGAGCCGTCCGCTCACGTACCTCGGTGACCGGTCCTACGCCCTTTACCTGGCCCAGACCGGGGCCGCGGGCGTGACCGGGCTGCTGCTGCCGACGGGACTCGCGAAGGCCGCCGCGACCTCCGCCGTCGCGCTGCTCTTCGCGGGTGCCCTGCGGCGGTGGGTGGAACTGCCCGCGATCGCGTTCGGCCGTCGGCTGGTCGCGAAAGGGGAGCGGGCCCCTGCCGGAGAACGACAGGAGCCCGCTCGGGTGGAATAGCGTCAGGCGAGGACGGTCTCCAGCGCCGTGTGCGGCAGGTCGTGAGCGACCGCGACCGGGCCGTTCGTCAGGGCACCGGCGTGCGTGTTGAGGCCCTTGGCCAGCGCCGCGTCCGCCTGCAGCGCGGCCTTCCAGCCGTGCTCGGCCAGCTGGACCGCGTACGGCAGCGTGACGTTCGTGAGGCCGTAGGTCGACGTCCGGGGCACCGCGCCGGGCATGTTCGCGACGCAGTAGAAGACGGACTCGTGCACGGTGTAGGTCGGGTCGTCGTGCGTGGTCGGGCGCGAGTCGGCGAAGCAGCCGCCCTGGTCGATCGCGATGTCGACGAGGACGCTGCCGGCCTTCATCCGCGAAACGAGCTCGTTCGAGACCAGCTTCGGCGCCTTGGCGCCTGGCACCAGCACCGCGCCGATGACCATGTCGGCCTGCAGCACGGACTCCTCGACCGACAGGCGGGTCGACGTCACGGTGCGGATGCGGCCGCCGAAGTCGTTGTCGATCTGGCGGAGGCGGTCGACGTTGGTGTCCAGGATCTCGACGTCCGAGCCGAGGCCCAGCGCGACGCGGGCGGCGTTGAGGCCGGCCACGCCGCCGCCGATGACGACGACGCGCGCCGGGTGCACGCCGGGGATGCCGCCGGGCAGCACACCGCGGCCGCCGCTCGGCTTCATCAGCGAGAACGCGCCGACCTGCGGGGCCAGCCGGCCCGCGACCTCGGACATCGGGGCGAGCAGCGGCAGGGCACCGGAGGCGGTCTGCACCGTTTCGTAGGCGATCGCGGTGGTGCCCGCGGCCAGCAGCGCGTCGGTCAGCGGCCGGTCCGCAGCGATGTGGAGGTAGGTGAACAGCACCTGGTCGGCGCGCAGCCGGGGGTACTCCTCGGCGATGGGTTCCTTGACCTTGAGGACCAGCTCGCCCTCGGCCCACGTCTCGTCGGCGGTGGCGAGGATCTTCGCGCCGGCGGCGACGTACTCCTCGTCGGAGATGGACGAACCGACCCCGGCGCCCGTTTCGACGAAGACGTCGTGCCCGCGGCCGACCAGCTCGTGCACCCCGGCCGGGGTCAGCGCGACCCGGTACTCGTGCTTCTTGATTTCACGGGGAACGGCGATACGCACGGTCGGCCTCCTGGGTCGGTCTGCGTCCGGATTCGGTGCGGTGGTGCCACTCACGGTGAACCACCCGGACGGCGGTGTCATCGTGCTGAGCGGACATTTTATCGACGCTTTCGTGGTGCTGGGCGGACAAGAACGTTGACTTCGACCGCGCTGGAGGTTGCAGCGTGCAGGAATGAGAGCTGTGTGGTTGCGGGAGTTCGGCGGGCCGGAAGCGCTGGAGCCGGGGGAGGCCCCGGACCCGGTTCCCGGGCCCGGTCAGGTGCTGGTCGAGGTGGCGTTCGCGAACATCACCTTCGTCGAGACGCAGGTGCGGTCCGGGACGGGACCGTTCCGGCCGGTGTTGCCGATCGTCCCCGGCAACGGCGTCGGCGGCGTGATCAGCGCGGTCGGCCCCGGCGCGGACCCGGGGCTCCCCGGGCAGCGGGTGGTGACGTCGACCGGCGGTTCCGGCGGGTACGCGCAGCGCGTCGCGGTGGACGCGGCGGCGGTGTTCGAGGTTCCGGACGCACTCGCGCTCGACGCGGCGGTGGCGCTGCTCGCGGACGGCCGCACCGCGACAGGGCTGGTCCACGCGACCAGGGTGCGGCCGGGCGAACGGGTCCTGGTCGAGGCGGCCGCGGGCGGCGTCGGCGGCCTGCTGGTGCAGCTGGCGAAGGCCGCGGGTGCTTCGGTGGTCGCCGCGGCGGGCGGGCCGGCGAAGGTGGCTTCGGTGGTGGGCGCCGACGTCGTCGTCGACTACCTGCTGCCGGACTGGCCGTCTTCGGCCGGCGAGGTGGACGTCGTCTTCGACGGCGTGGGCGGGGCGATCGGCACGGCGGCGTTCGGCCTGCTGCGTCCGGGCGGCCGGATGGCGATGTACGGCCTGGCGGGCGGTTCGTGGGCGCAAGTGTCCGAAGCCGACGCTGCGGCGCGCGGGGTTTCGCTGGTGCGCTCGATCGGGAGCCCGGAGGAGCTGCGGGCGTTCACGGAGTCGGCGTTGTCCGAAGCCGCCGCGGGGCGGCTGGTCCCGATGATCGGGCAGCGGTTCCCGCTGGAGAAGGCCGCGGACGCCCACGCGGCAATGGAGTCCCGGACCACGGTGGGCAAGACGCTGCTGGTCGCGTGAAGGCCGGGCGGGTGCGTCAGCTCCAGCGCAGCGCGACGAGCTGGGTGATCAGGGCCAGCCGGACGTCGGGGTCGTCGAGGTCCAGCGGCACCAGTTCGAGCAGCTTGCGCATCCGGTACCGCAGGGTGTTCGGGTGGATCCGCAGCTCGCGCGCCGCCGCGCGCGGGTCGCCGGGGTGGCGCAGCCACTCGTAGAGCGTCTCGACGTACTCGGCCTTGCCCGTCTCGTCGTGCGCGCGCAGGGCGCCCAGCGGGCCGAGCTCGGCGACCTTCGCCCCGGCCGCCGCCGTCGCGCCGCGGTGCAGCGTCAACGCCGTCCAGGCTTCGTCGAACGTGATCACGCGCTCGTCGAGGACCTCGGCGCGCAGCAGGCCGAGGGCTTCGTCGGCCTGACCGCGCGATGCCGAAAGGTCACCGATCTCCCCGGGTGCGCCTGCCGCGGCGCGCGCGGCGCCATTGCGCCGGGAGGGTCCCGTCCCGGCGAGAGCGTCGCGTAGTTCCTCCCAGCCGCCGGGGCCTGGCCGGTCGGGGACCACGGCGTAGAGCAGCCCGCCCAGCTCGGTCGCCACCGGACGGCGCCCGATGCCCTGGGAGATCCGCTCGAGCAACGCGAGCCGCAGGCCCTCGGCGTCGCGGCCGTCGCCGCCGGTGACCTCGATGGCGACCACGCGGTGCGGCTCGTCGGACAGGTCCAGCTCGGCCATCGCCTTGCGCGGGTTCGCCCGGCCTTCGAGCACGCCCCGCAGCAGTTCGGCCGACGCGCGGCGCTGCGCGTCGGTGTGCGCGCGGCGGCGCAGCAGGTGCAGCGCGACGACCGGGGCGGCGTCGGCGAACGCGGCCGCGCGCTCGTCGGACACCGGCCCGGCGACGACCGCCCACATCGACCCGAGCAGCTCGCCGCCCATCCGGATCGGCACGATCAGCCGCGGCAGCGTGCCGTCGCGCTGGGCCGGGACGAAGATCGTCTGCCGGCCGCGCGACAGTTCGCGGAAGACCCCGCGCGAGCGGAACCGCGCGAGGACGTCGTCGGGGATGCGGCGGCCCATGATCGTGGCGACCCGGGCGGGGTCGGTGAGGTCCTGGCGCGCGGAGTAGGCGAGCACGCGGGAATTGGTGTCCTCGATGGTGACCGGGGCGTCCACGACGGACGCGACGGCGTCGGCGAGCCGGAAGAGGTCGCCGGAGCCGGGATCGAGGTCTTCGGACTCGTCGGCGAGGGCGTCGAGCACGGTCCGCAGCAGCCAGACGAGCTGCGCCCACGACGTCGCGGCGTGCACCTGGACGAGCGCGATCCCGCTGGCCTTCGCGGCGCGCTTGACGGCCGGCTTCGCGGCCAGCGGCGGCTTGAGCAACACGGCGGCGGCGCCCTGTTCGGCACTCCGCTTCACGAGCTGGGCCGCGTCTTCGGACCCGGTGGTGGCGACCCCGAGCACGAGATCCCCGGCGGCGAGGGTGAGTGCCCCGCTGGGCTCGGCGATGACGACGTCGGCGACGGCGGGCGAGTCGTCGGGCACCTGAAGCGCGTGGAGCAGCGTCGGCCCCACCCGGTCGACCACGCTGCGCACCGACACCACGGGCTCATTCTGGCCGAGAAACCCCTGGACGGCTCGGTAGGGTCGGACGGTGAGCGACGCGCGGCGGATCGTCGAATCCGGCTATGACAGCTCGGCGGAGCGGTATCTCGAGTGGAGCGCGCGCATCGCGGACGATCCCCGGCTGCGTTTCCTGGCCGAGCTGACCGACCGGCTCGAAGACGGAGCGGAAGTGCTCGACCTCGGCTGCGGCGCGGGCGTGCCCTGCACGAAGCTGCTCGCCGAGCGTCACGACGTCCTCGGCTTCGACGTCTCCGCGGCACAGCTCGACCTCGCCCGGCGCAATGTCCCCGGCGCGCGGTTCCAGAAGGGCGACATGGCGGAGGTGTCGTTCCCGGACGAGTGCTTCGACGCCGTCACGGCGTTCTACTCGGTGCTGCACGTGCCGCGTGAGGAGCAGGGTGCCCTCTTCACGCGGATCGCGCGCTGGCTCCGGCCCGGTGGCTGGTTCCTGGCCGCGCTCGGCTGCAGCGAGGCGAACGGCGTCGAGGACGACTGGCTCGGCACGCCGATGTTCTTCAGCAGCCACGCGCCGGCGGAGAACCGGCGGCTCCTCGAAGCCGCCGGTTTCACGCTGGTCGTCGACGAGCCGGTGACCATGCACGAGCCGGAAGGACCGGCGACCTTCCACTGGGTACTCGGCCGCCGCTAGCGCGACAGCACCGCGTCCAGCACCCGCCGCAGCTCGCCCGCCGGGTCGCCGACCGGCTCCGGAGCCCGCCACGCGACGATGCCGTCCGGGCGCACCAGTGACGCGCCGCCCGCCGAGAGACCGTAGCGCGAGGCGAACATGTCGTCGAGGACGTGGCAGTCGACGCCCGCGTCGGAAGCGGCCTGAGCCCATGTCGAGTCGTCGCCCGCGCAGAGCAGCACCCACGAGTGCCCCAGCAGGTCCACAGTGGACGCGAGACCCGGCGCTCGGAAGCCGGGACGGCCGGTCGGCGCGTGGATGTCCTCGACCCGCGCGCCGTCGTCCGGCTCCTCCGAAAGCACGGCGGACGAGCGGTACCGGAACCCGAGGACGGCGTTCAGCGGGTCCTCGGCGGGGGTGATCCCGGAGACGTCGAGGCCGGGGTGCATCCGCTGCTTCATGTTGTGCAGCGACGTGTCGATGATCATCCGCGCGATCGGCCGCCGCTCGGCCTCGTACGTGTCGAGCAGCGCCGGGCCCGCTTCGCCGCGCAGCACCGCGGCGAGCTTCCACGCGATGTCCGCGCCGTCGCCGACCGCCGTGTTGCCGCCCTGGCCGCCGGTCGGCGGCGTCACCTTCGCCGCGTCGCCGACGAGGAACACCCGGCCGGCCCGGAACCGGTCGGCCAGCCGCGCGGCGATCTCCCAGGAGCCGGTCCAGACGATCTCCGGCGCCAGCTCCGGCAGGTCGGTCGCCGAGCGGATCATCGACACCAGCCGGTCGTGGCCGAAGTCGGCCGGGCTCTCGCCGCGGTCCGGGAAGTAGTCCGGCGCGAAGACGTACCGGTTCGGCACGTCGGTGTTGACCAGCCCGGCGGTGAAGTCCGGGTGCTGGAGGTAGAACAGGTCGGTCACGCCGGGCTGGACGCGGTCACCGAGGTCGGCGTCGAACACGACGCCGAGGCAGTGGCTCAGCGCGTCCATCCCGGTGGTCCCGATGCCCAGCCGGGCCCGGATGCCGCTGCGCCCGCCGTCGGCGGCGGCGACGTAGTCCGCGCGGACCACCGTCTCCTCGCCCGAGTCCCGGTGCCGCAGCGTCGCGGTGACGCCGTCGTCGTCCTGCGTCAGCTCGACGAGCTCGGTCCGGAACCGGACCCGTGCGCCGGCCTTCTCCGCGTGCGCGAGCAGGATCGGCTCGACGACGTCCTGCCCGGCCATGCCGGCGGGCATCGTCGTCGAGGCCGAGACGTCGAACTCGCTGCCGTCCTTCACGAGCCGGTGCAGGACACGCCCGGCCAGGCTGGTCGCGACGGTGATCCGCAGCCCCTGCGACGCCCGCGGGCTCACGTCCAGGACCTCGCGGTCGATTCCTGCCCAGTGGAACAGCTCCATCGTGCGCCAGTTCTGCCCGGCGGCCCGCGAGTGGACCGACGTTCCGGCGTGCCGTTCGACCGTCAGGACGTCCACTCCCTCCCGCGCCAGGAACAGCGACGCCGACAGCCCGCCCAGTCCGGCCCCCACGACCAGCACCTGCACCCGCTCCGTCATGATTTCCTCCCAGTCCATAAATCTCCCTGTTCGAATATCTTAGAAGCAAAGGTATCTTCGAGGCAAGAGCGGTACGCTCCCAGGACGTGGGAACGGTTGGGTACTCCGTTCGGCCCAAGTAGCGTCGAGCCGGACGAACCCCTTGAGCCGCAAGGAGAAAACCGATGAGCGCGGACGACACCTCGGCGTGGTCCTTCGAGACCAGGCAGATCCACGCGGGCGCCGCGCCGGATCCGGCCACCGGCGCGCGGGCGACGCCGATCTACCAGACGACGTCGTACGTCTTCCGCGACAGCCAGCACGGCGCCGACCTGTTCAGCCTCGCCGAGCCCGGCAACATCTACACGCGGATCATGAACCCGACGCAGGACGTGCTGGAGCAGCGCGTCGCGTCGCTCGAAGGGGGAGTCGCGGCGCTGGCGTTCGCGTCCGGCTCGGCCGCGACCACGGCGGCGATCCTCAACCTCGCGGGCGCGGGCGACCACTTCGTGTCCAGCCAGTCGCTCTACGGCGGCACCTACAACCTATTCCACTACACGCTGCCGAAGCTCGGCATCGAGGTCACGTTCATCGACGACCAGGACGACCTCGAGCAGTGGCGCGCCGCCGTCCGGCCGAACACGAAGTTCTTCTTCGCCGAGACGCTGGCCAACCCGGGCAGCAACGTCCTCGACATCCGCGGCGTCGCCGACGTCGCGCACGAGGCCGGCGTCCCGCTGCTGGTCGACAACACCATCCCCACGCCGTACCTGGTGCGCCCGATCGAGCACGGCGCCGACGTCGTGATCCACTCGGCCACCAAGTACCTCGGCGGCCACGGCACGACGATCGCCGGCGTCTTCGTCGACGGCGGCACGTTCGACTTCGGCAAGGACCCGGCCAAGTTCCCGGGCTTCACCGAGCCGGACCCGAGCTACCACGGTCTCAAGTACTGGGAGGCGCTCGGCCCGGGCGCGTTCGCGGCGAAGGCGCGCGTGCAGCTCCTGCGCGACACCGGTGCGGCGATCGCCCCGCTGAACAGCTTCCTGATCCTGCAGGGCATCGAGACGCTGTCGCTGCGCATCGAGCGGCACGTCTCGAACGCCCAGGCGCTCGCCGAGTGGCTCGAGCAGCGTGACGAGGTCGAGAAGGTCTACTACGCCGGCCTGCCGTCCAGCCCCTTCTACGAGGCCGGGCAGAAGTACCTGCCGCGCGGCGCGGGCGCGGTCCTGTCGTTCGACCTGCGCGGCGGCGTGGAGGCGGGCCGGAAGTTCGTCGACGGCACCGAGCTGCACAGCCAGCTGGTGAACCTCGGCGACGTCCGCAGCCTGATCGTCCACCCGGCGTCCACCACGCACAGCCAGCTCGCGCCGCAGGAGCAGCTCGCCAGCGGCGTCACGCCGGGCCTGGTCCGGATCGCCGTCGGGCTGGAGGGGATCGAGGACCTCAAGGCCGACCTGGAGGCCGGATTCCGGGCGGCCAAGGCGGAACTGTGACGGCTGGGCTCGTCACCGGCGCCTGGCGGATCGGTGATCCGCCAGGCCGCCGGAAGTTCGTCACCGGCCCCGGCGCGCTCGCGCTCGAGGCCGGTGGCGTGCTGCCCGCGTTCACCCTCGCCTACGAAACCTGGGGGACGCCGAACTCCGACGCGTCGAACGCGGTCCTCGTCGAGCACGCGCTGACCGGCGACAGCCACGCGGCCGGCCCGCTCGTGCCGGGGCACCCCGGCGCGGGCTGGTGGGACGGCCTGATCGGGCCCGGGAAGGCCCTGGACACCGACGAGTTCTTCGTCGTGGTCCCGAACGTGCTGGGCGGGTGCCAGGGATCCACGGGCCCGTCGTCCCCGGATCCCGACGGGAAGCCCTGGGGCAGCCGGTTCCCGGTCGTGACCGTGCGGGACCAGGTGGCGTCGGAGGCGGTCCTGGCCGACCACCTGGGCATCACGCGGTGGGCGGCCGTCGTCGGCGGGTCCATGGGCGGGATGCGCGCGCTGGAATGGGCGGTGACGTTTCCCTCGCGCGTGGCGTCGGTGCTGGTGCTGGCGTCGACGGCGCGGGCGTCGGCCGAGCAGATCGCCTGGGCCGCGCCGCAGCTGCACGCCATCCGCAGCGACCCGTTCTTCCACGGCGGCGACTACTACTCGGCACCTTCGGGGCCGTTTCGGGGGCTTGGTATCGCGCGCCGGATCGCGCACGTCACCTACCGCAGCGAGCCGGAGCTGGCCCAGCGGTTCGGCCGCTCGTACCAGGGTGACGAGGACCCGTTGCGGCGCGGCCGGTTCGCCGTCGAGTCCTATTTGGACCACCACGCCGAAAAGCTGGCGGGCCGGTTCGACGCGAACAGCTACCTGGTGCTGACGGAGTCGATGAACACCCACGACGTCGGCCGCGACCGCGGCGGCGTCGCGGCGGCGTTGGGCAGGGTGACGGCCCGCGCGGTGATCGGCGGGGTGGACAGCGACCGGCTCTATCCGCTGTACCAGTCGGCGGAACTCGCCGAGGGGATCCCGGGCGTGTCGGAGGCGTCGGTGGTTTCCTCGCCGTACGGCCACGACTCGTTCCTCATCGAGACCGGTCAGATCGCGTCCTTGGCGAAGGCGCTGCTGGGTCGGTGAGGCGCTCTCCCAGGCGCGGCGGGCCGGCTGAGCTGTACCTGGCCCCGATCGTCCGTTCGCCGCGGCCGGCCTAGTCCGAGACGGCTTCCGAGATCCAGGGCGCCACCGGGAGGTCCCGGTCCAGGCACTCGACCGACAGCCGGATCGTCCACCGCAGCGCCTGCAGCACCAGGCTGTCCACCTCGTCGGGCGCCGCGTTGGCCAGGGCGATCTCCACCTGCTCCTGCGCCGCCTCGGTGTTGCCGTGGACCTCCGCCAGCAGCGTGCGGACCGCGGTCCGGACCGGTGGGTCGGCCTGGTCGATCGAGACCTCTTCGCCGTCTTCGTCGAAGACCTGGACCTTCACCGGTGCGCTGCCGCCGTCGCCGAGGGTGGAGACCATCGCGCTGCACTCGCCGAACAGCAGCAGCATCAACGCCTTCGTCTCGTCCGCGCGGGCCTGGGGTTCGGCGGCCGTCGGCGCGACCTCGACGAGGGCTTCGGCGTCGTCACCGAGGCTCAGCGCCGTCAGCGCGCGCTGAGCCTTCTCGACGAGCTCCTGCTCGTTCCAGTCCGCATCCACGTGCCCCATCAAACACCAGCGACGGCGATCGTGGGGATACCTTGATCCGGGTCGGTCATCGGGCGGCGCGGAGGGCACCCAGTGCGAGCCGGGAGAGCAGCTCGGCGAGCTCCGAGTCACCGAGATGGCGGTTGTACGGCGTCGAGTTGATCAGTCCGAACACCGCGTGCGCCGCCGACCGCGCCTGCAGTTCTCCCAGCTCCGGGAGGGCTTCGCGGATCGCCCGGACCCACACCTCGACGTACTGGCGCTGCAGCGCGCGCACCTGCTTGCGGTCGGCGTCGGTGAGGTTCGCGAGGTTGCGCTCTTGAACAGTGATCAACGACGGATGGGCGAGCGCGAAGCCGACGTGGAACGCCACGAGCCCGGCCAGCGTGTCGTCCGCGTCACCGGGCCGGCTCGCCCACCTCGTGCCGCCCTCGAGCAGGTAGCGGCTGATCGAGTTCAGCATCTCGCCGAGCATCGCGTCCTTGCTGCGGAAGTGCCGGTAGAGCGCGGGCCCGGAGATCCCGACGGCGGCGCCGATGTCGTCGATCCCGACACCGTGGAACCCGTGGTGGGCGAACAGCTCGGCGGCCGCGGACAGGATCTGCTCGCGTCTGTTGGCCTTCTCGCCGTTCACTAGAGGAGTGGGGTTGGCCGGCATCCGGCCATATTAGAGGCGCAGGTTAGCGAGCGCTAACACTGTTCCCGTCTTCCGGTGTGAGCCGAGTGGGTTACTTACAGGTAACTAGGGGTTCCTCGTGGAGCTTCCACATGCTGTGCTTTCGGGGTCGGTTCTGTCACAAAGGAGTGGCCCATGGGGGTTCCGATCCGTCTGTCGCGACGTTTCCTGCTGAGGTTGAGCACGGCTCTCGGGGCCGTCGTCCTGTCCACTCTCGGCGTCACGGGCCTCGCCCACGCCGCCGGGACCGTCTACGCCGCGCTCGGCGACTCCTACTCCTCGGGAGTCGGGGCCGGCAGCTACGGCAGTTCCGGGAGCTGCTACCGCAGCTCCAACTCGTACCCGCAGCTGTGGACCAACGCCCACAGCGGCACGTCGTTCACCTTCCTGGCCTGCTCCGGTGCCAAAACCGGGGACGTCATCAGCCAGGCGAATTCCATTCCCTCCAACGCGACCCTGGTCACGGTCACCGTGGGCGGCAACGACGCCGGCTTCAGCGACGTGATCCAGACCTGCACCCTCGGCAGCGACGCGACCTGCACGGCCCGCGTCAACACCGCGAAGACCTACGTCAACAACACCCTGCCCGCGTTGCTGACCAACACCTACAACGCGATCAAGGCCAAGGCTCCGGGCGCCAAGCTCGTCGTCCTGTCCTACCCGCGCTTCTACACCGTGCCCGGCTCCTGCTGGGTCGGGCTCAGCGACACCAAACGGTCCGCGATCAACTCCGGCGCGGACACCCTGGCGTCGGTGATCCAGTCCCGGGCGGCGTCGGCGGGTGCGACGTTCGTCGACGTCCGGTCGTCGTTCGTCGGGCACAACATCTGCTCCTCGGCCGACGACTACCTGCACAGCCTGACCTGGCCGGTGATCGAGTCCTACCACCCGACCGCGGCCGGGCAGTCGGGCGGCTACTACGCCCCGCTGCGGGGCGCCATCGGCTGACCCCGGTCCCCTCCGGTCGTGAAGGCCATCCCGGCGTGCCCGGGGTGGCCTTCACGGCGTCCGGCGACTGGACACTCACGTTAGCGGTCGCTAACATCGAGCCGGAGGTTAACGACCGCTAACGTCGAGGGAGCCCATGGACACGCCGGCACTGGGGACGTCTGCTGCCCCGGGCAGCGAGGCTTACGCCCGCAACGCCACATCCCACGCGGAGCTGGTCGAGGACCTCCGCAAACGCTTGTCCGCCGCCCGCCTCGGCGGGCCCGAGAAGTCGCGCACGCGGCACGTCGAACGCGGCAAGCTGCTGCCGCGCGACCGCGTCGACACGCTGCTCGACCCGGGTTCGCCGTTCCTGGAGCTCTCGCCGCTGGCCGCGAACGGACTGTATGACGACGAGGCGCCGTCCGCCGGGATCATCACCGGGATCGGGCGCGTCTCCGGCCGCGAGTGCGTGGTCGTCGCCAACGACGCCACCGTCAAGGGCGGCACGTACTACCCGATGACGGTCAAGAAGCACCTCCGCGCCCAGGAGGTCGCACTCCACAACAACCTGCCGTGCGTCTACCTGGTGGACTCCGGCGGCGCCTTCCTGCCCCGGCAGGACGAGGTCTTCCCGGATCGTGAACACTTCGGCCGGATCTTCTACAACCAGGCGACGATGTCCGCGCGCGGCATCCCGCAGATCGCCGCGGTGCTCGGCTCGTGCACCGCGGGCGGCGCGTACGTCCCCGCGATGAGCGACGAGGCGGTGATCGTCCGGAACCAGGGCACGATCTTCCTCGGCGGCCCGCCGCTGGTGAAGGCCGCGACCGGCGAGGTCGTCACGGCCGAGGAGCTCGGCGGCGGCGACGTGCACTCGCGCCAGTCCGGCGTCACCGACCACCTGGCCGACGACGACGCGCACGCGCTGCGGATCGTCCGCCAGATCGTCTCGACGCTCGGCCCGCGCACGCCGCGTCCGTGGGACGTCCTGCCGACCGAAGCGCCGGCCATCGACCCCGCCGAGCTGTACGGCGTCGTCCCGACCGACCCGCGCACGCCGTACGACGTACGCGAGGTGATCGCGCGGATCGTCGACGGCAGCCGGTTCGGCGAGTTCAAGAAGGAATACGGCTCGACGCTGGTCACCGGGTTCGCCCGGATCCACGGTCACCCGGTCGGCATCGTCGCGAACAACGGCGTGCTGTTCGCCGAGTCCGCGATGAAGGGCGCGCACTTCATCGAACTGTGCGACAAGCGCTCGATCCCGCTGCTGTTCCTGCAGAACATCACCGGCTTCATGGTCGGGCGCGCGTACGAGGCCGGCGGCATCGCCAAGCACGGCGCGAAGATGGTCACCGCGGTGGCCTGCGCGCGGGTGCCGAAGTTAACGGTCGTTATCGGCGGGTCGTTCGGGGCCGGCAACTACTCGATGTGCGGCCGGGCGTACTCGCCGCGGTTCCTGTGGATGTGGCCGAACGCGCGGATCTCGGTGATGGGCGGCGAGCAGGCGGCGTCGGTGCTGTCGACCGTCCGCCGCGACTCGATCGAAGCCCGCGGCGGCGAATGGTCCGCCGAGGACGAAGACGCGTTCAAGGACCCGATCCGCGAGCAGTACGAGGCGCAGGGCAGCCCGTACTACTCGACGGCGCGGCTGTGGGACGACGGTGTGATCGACCCGGCGGACACCCGCACGGTGCTCGGCCTCGCGCTCTCGGCCGCGGCCAACGCGCCCCTGTCCGATGTCAACTACGGCGTCTTCCGGATGTGAGGCAGATGTTCGACTCAGTGCTGGTCGCGAACCGCGGCGAGATCGCGGTCCGGGTCATCCGCACGCTGCGGGCGCTCGGCATCCGCGCGGTCGCGGTGTACAGCGACGCCGACGCCGACGCGCGGCACGTCCGTGAGGCGCACACCGCCGTCCGGATCGGCCCGGCCGAGGCTTCGAAGAGCTATCTGTCGATCCCGGCCATCGTGGACGCCGCCGTGTCGACGGGGGCGCAGGCCGTGCACCCGGGTTACGGCTTCCTGGCGGAGAACGCGGAGTTCGCGCGGGCCTGCGAGGCGGCCGGGCTCGTGTTCATCGGCCCGCCGGTCGCGGCGATCGAGGCCATGGGCGACAAGATCCGCGCCAAGGCGACGGTGTCGAAGGCCGGGGTGCCCGTCGTGCCCGGCGCGTCCGACGTGGACATCCCCGCCGGCGGGTTCGCCGAGGCGGCCGCGAAGGTCGGCTACCCGCTGCTGCTCAAGCCGTCCGCCGGGGGCGGTGGCAAGGGCATGCGGCTGGTCCACGAAGAGTCCGAACTCGACGCCGCCATCGAGTCGGCGCGGCGCGAGGCCAAGGGGTCCTTCGGCGACGACACCCTGCTGATGGAGCGGTTCGTCACGACGCCGCGGCACATCGAGATCCAGGTCATGGCCGACAAGCACGGCACCGTCATCCACCTCGGCGAGCGCGAGTGCAGCCTGCAGCGGCGGCACCAGAAGATCATCGAGGAAGCACCGTCGGTGCTGCTGGACGAAGCCACGCGCGAGAAGATGGGCTCGGCGGCCGCCGAAGCCGCGCGCTCGGTCGGGTACGTCGGCGCGGGCACCGTCGAGTTCATCATGTCGGCGCACGACCCGGACGAGTTCTTCTTCATGGAGATGAACACCCGGCTGCAGGTCGAGCACCCCGTCACCGAGCTGGTCACCGGCCTCGACCTGGTCGAGTGGCAGGTCCGGGTCGCGGCGGGGGAACACCTTTCCGTCGCGCAGGAAGACGTCGTCCTGACCGGACACGCCGTCGAGGCACGCGTGTACGCCGAAGATCCGGCGCGGGGGTTCATCCCGACCGGCGGGACGGTGCTGGCGGTGCACGAGCCGGCCGGCGACGGTGTCCGCGTCGACTCGTGGATGACGCGCGGCGCGGTGATCGGCTCGAACTACGACCCGATGCTGGCCAAGGTCATCGCCTGGGGACCGGACCGCGCGGCCGCGCTGCACCGGCTGGACCGGGCGCTGGCCGACACGGCCGTGCTGGGCGTCGGCACCAACACCGCGTTCCTGCGCGGGCTGCTGGCCGATGATGACGTGCGCGAAGGTCGGCTCGACACCGAGCTGGTCGACCGGCGGCTGTCCACTTTGGTCTCCTCCGACGTGCCGTCCGAGTTCTTCGTCGCGGCCGCACTGGACCGGTTCCTGGAACTGCAGCCGCCGGGGCCCGTCGTGGACCCGTGGGACGTGCCGGACGGCTGGCGCATGGGCGGGTCCGGCGGGGTGACGTTCCGCCTGAAGTCTGGGCAGGTCAAGGCCGTTGTGCGGGTGCACGGCACGCCGGCCGACGCGACGGTCGTCGTCGACGACGCCGAACCGGTCCGGGTTTCGGCCCGGCGCGACGGTGACGTGCTCGAGATCCGCCGCGCCGGCGGGTTCGACCGCTACCGGCAGGCCTGCGGTCCCGATCGGACGGTGTGGCTGGCCCGCGACGGACTGAGCTTTCCCTTCGGGAAGCAGGAGTTCGTGCTGTCGTCGCGCGGCGAGGCCGCCGGTGCCGGGCCGGTCACCAGCCCGATGCCGGGCACGGTGCTCGTCGTGAAGGTCGCCGCGGGAGACGTCGTGAAGGCCGGAACGCCGTTGCTGGTGGTCGAGGCGATGAAGATGGAGCACACGGTCACGGCGCCGATCGACGGTGTCGTCAGCGAACTCCCCGTCCGGGCCGGCCAACAGGTCGCGCTCGACGAAACCCTTGCCGTAGTCACGCCCCAAGAGGAGCAGCAGTGATCGACTTCCGCCTGGACGAGGAGTACGAGTCCCTCCGCAAGACCGTCGAGGACTTCGCGCACGCCGAGGTCGCGCCGGTCATCGGCGAACTGTACGAGAAGGAAGAGTTCCCGTACGAGATCGTCGCGAAGATGGGCGAGATGGGCCTGTTCGGCCTGCCGTTCCCCGAGGAGTTCGGCGGCATGGGCGGTGACTACTTCGCGCTGTGCCTGGCGCTGGAAGAACTCGCGCGCGTCGACTCGTCGGTCGCGATCACCCTCGAAGCCGGCGTTTCCCTCGGCGCGATGCCGATCTTCCGCTTCGGGACGCAGGAGCAGAAGGAGAAGTGGCTCCCCGACCTGTGCGCGGGCACGGCGCTGGGCGGGTTCGGCCTGACCGAGCCGGGCGGCGGTTCGGACGCGGGCGCGACCCGCACGCGTGCGCGTCAGGACGGCGACGACTGGGTCATCAACGGCAGCAAGGCCTTCATCACCAACTCGGGCACGGATATCACCCGCCTGGTCACGGTCACCGCCGTGACGGACGTGATGGAGAACGGCCGCAAGGAGATCTCGGCGATCCTCGTCCCGTCGGGCACGCCGGGCTTCGAGGTCGCGCCGAAGTACTCCAAGGTCGGCTGGAACTGCTCCGACACGCACGAGCTGTCCTTTTCGGACGTCCGGGTCCCGGCGGAGAACCTGGTCGGCACGCGCGGCCGCGGGTACGCGCAGTTTCTGTCCATTCTGGACGAAGGCCGGGTCGCGATCGCCGCGCTGTCAGTGGGTCTGGCACAGGGCTGCGTCGACGAGTGCCTGCAGTACGTGAAGGACCGCGTCGCGTTCGGCAAGCGGATCGGCGAGTACCAGGCGATCCAGTTCAAGATCGCGGACATGGAGGTCCGCACGCACACGGCCCGCCTGGCGTACTACCAGGCGGCGTCGAAGATGCTGCGCGGCGAGTCGTTCAAGAAGGAGGCGTCGATCGCGAAGCTGGTGGCCTCGAACGCGGCCATGGACAACGCGCGCGACGCGACGCAGATCTTCGGCGGGTACGGGTTCATGAACGAGTACCCGGTGAGCCGCTTCTACCGCGACGCGAAGATCCTGGAGATCGGCGAGGGCACGAGCGAGGTCCAGAAGATGCTGATCTCGCGCCACCTCGGCGTCGCCTGAAAGCCGTGAAGGCCTCCTTACCGGCTTCATGACCGGCAAGGAGGCCTTCACGACGCTTTCTAGTGCGGCTGCTGCTGTTGCTGTTCCTGCTGCTTCTTGTCTTCCTCGGCCCAGGCGGCTTCCGCCTGCATCTGGATGTCGGTCAGCCCGCGGTCGACCTGCACGATGTCCTTGCCCGCCCAGCCCACGAAGTTCTTCGAGCTCTTCGCGTCGGACAGCGCCTTCAGCATCGGGTAGTAGTCCGGGGCCTTGGCCTTCAGCCAGTCGTCGACGAACTTCATCTTCTTGTAGCTGTCGCCGAACTTGGTCTTCAGCCAGTCCTCGTGCTTCTTGATCATCGGGAAGTCGTGTTCGCTCAGGTGCGACTGCGGGGACGGCGGCTTCGGCGCGGGCGGCGGCTCGGGCGGCTTCGGCAGCGGCCGCGAGAAGTTCGGCGTGGTGCCGTCACCGGGAGGCCGCGTGCTCGGTGTGGCGCCCCCACCAGGACCGTCGTGCGTGACCGCCGTGCCCGGAGGGGGCAGCGGCCGCGAGAAGTTCGGGGTCGTGCCGTCGCCCGGGGGCCGCGTGCTGGGCGTGGCGCCGCCGCTGGTGGGCGGGCCGTTGTGGGTGATCGCGGTGCCCGGCGGCGGCATCGGCGTCATTTCGTGCCCCGCGCTCGAGGAGGAGCCCGGCTTCCCCTTGACCAGCTTCGACAGGCCGGTGAGCCGCGCCAGCGTGCGGCCGGCGTAGGCGACGACCTTGGCGAGCTTCGCCATCATCGCCGCGACCTGCACCGAGACGGTCGCGACGCACTTGGTCACCCCGACGGCGATCGACGCGCCGAAGGTGGGGATGGCGAGCGCGAGCGCGATCAGCATCGTCGAAATGATGTCGCCGAGGATCGTCGTGATGATGTCGCGGATCAGCGAGCGGACGGCGCCGATCAGGGCTCCGGTGGTTTCGACCATGTAGCCGGCGACGTCGGCCGCCTTGGCGTTGGCGTCGATCCAGCCCTTCCGGTCGTTGATCGACTTGAGGAAGCTGTCGTATCCCTTGCCCTGCCACTGGGTGATCGTCGACTTGAGCGTCTCGTCCAGCTCGGTGCCGGTGTTGCGCAGCGACTCGCCGATCTTGTGCAGCTCGTTGGCGACCTTCGTGACTTCCGAGGGGTTGCCCGCGACCTGGTCGAGCGGCCACTTCAGGAACGAGACGTGCTCGATCAGCCAGCCCAGGCCGGCCGCGATCAGTTTGGCCAGCGGGTCCATGGCGAAGGCGACGGTGTCGAGCACGGCGCTGATGACGTTGATGCCCAGTTCGACGCTGACGGCCGCCAGGTCGCCACCGTGCTCGGTCTGGACCTTGCCGATCGAGTCGCCGACCTGCTTCCAGCTGTCGAAGACGCCGGCGCCGGTCGTGGAGTTCGACGCCGTGATGGGAACGGTCACTTGCCCAGCTCCGTTTCGAAGGTGCTCAAACCCTGCGCCGTGGTCGAGTCGTGGGTCGCGTACGTCTCGGCGGCCTTCTTCACGTCGGCCGCGGACTTGCCGATGTCGCCGACGAGGTTGGTGATCTCCCCGGTGATCACGGCCATCGTGACCCGCGAAGGCACGGCGAGGACCTGGGCGAGCAGGATGCCGAACGCGGCGTTGTCGAACCCGTTCGCGGCCTGCATCCGGTTCGCGGCGTCCTGCACCGCCGGTTGCGTGGTGCCCGACAGGAACTGGCTGAACTTCTGCAGCTCGGCCGGATCGACCGAGAAGCCTTCTCCGGATACCACGGGTTTCTCCTCCTGCTACCAGGGATTGCTTTCGCCGTCGTCCTCGTCCGGCGCGGGCCGGGGGCGACGACGCGGCTGGTCACGCTGCGGTTGCGGCGGTTGCGGCGGTTGCGGCGGGCGGTGCGGGGGCCGAGGGGGACGGTCGTCGGCCTCCTGCTCCGGCATGAACACGTCGTTCTTGTCCGGCGGTGGTCCCGCGTCCGGCTCGGGCGCCGGCAGGAACTCGTCCAGCAGTTCGCGGGCGGCCGAGCTCTCGCCGACCATGCCGCTGAACGCGTCGGCGACCTGGGCCGAGACCTTCTGCTGCGCCTTGCCGATCAGCTGCATCACGAGGCCGGACAAGGCTTGCGGGGGCCGTTCGTACGCGCGGGGGCCGAACCGGAGGTCCTGCAGCACGCCGCTGGGGCCGACGGTCACCGAGACCGCCCCGTCCGGCGACTGCACGCTGGCGGTTGCGGATCGCAGCGTTTCCTGTGCTGTTGCGGCCTTTGCCCGGATTTCTTCGAGTTCGACGGTGAACGCGGCCAACGGATCGCCCGGGGGCACTGACTGAGTCAATTCGTCCTCGTCGCGAGAGAGGTGGGGAACGGCGAAAGTCAATCAGCGCTCCTTGAAGCTCGGATGACGTGAACCGAGCCGACGGCTTAACGCGGCGTGGATCGCCGAAGTCGGCCCGCGCGTACGCGTGGTGCGGTAAACAAGGGCATGGACACCACCGTCATCCGATCGGGTGATCCCGGGGACGCTGACACGCTGCTGGGCTTCTTCGACGAGGCCGTCGAATGGCTCGTCGCCCGCGGCAGTTCGAAGCAGTGGGGGACCGAGCCGTGGAGCCGGGTCCCGAAGCGCGTCGAGCGCGTCAACGGGATGGCCGCGGACCCGGGCCTGCGCATCGCGGTGGTCGACGGCGAGCCGGCGGGTGCGCTGATTGTCTCCGAAGAGCACGACCCGCATGTACCGCCGGTTAACGAGCGTGAACTGTATGTCCGATTGCTGATCACGTCCCGGCGATTCACCGGAAGGCGCGTCGGCGGGAGGCTCATCGAGTACGCCCTCGACGAGGCGCGGCGGCGCGGCATCGACCTCGTGCGCGTCGACTGCTGGGCCGGCGGCGACGGCGAGCTGCAGCGCTACTACGAGAGCCAGGGCTTCAAGCCGACGGTGCGGTTCCACGTCGACGAGTGGGTCGGGCAGGTCTTGGAGCACCGCGTGGGGTAGCGGGATCCCGGACCAGGGGTGACACTGTTGACGCGGTGCCAACAGACGAAGGAGTCGCCATGGCCGAGAATCTCGCGGGCAAGGTCGTCGTCATCACCGGCGGCGGGCAGGGGATCGGCGCGGCGACCGCGTCGGCGCTGTCCCGGCTGGGCGCGCGGGTGGTGATCGGCGACCTCGACCAGGTCCGGGCCGAGAAAACTGCCGGGGAACTGGACGCCGAGGCGCTGCCGCTGGACGTCACCGACATCCGCGGCTTCACCGAGTTCCTCGACGAGGTCGAACGCCGGCACGGCCGGATCGACGTCCTGATCAACAACGCCGGGATCATGCCGCTGGCCCACCTCGAGGAGGAGAGCGACGCGACGACGCGGCGTCAGCTCGAAATCAACCTGCACGCGGTCATCCACGGCACCCGCGAAGCGATGAAGCGGACGCGGCCGCGGCGGTCCGGGCACATCGTGAACGTCGCTTCGTTCGCGGGCAAGGCCGGTTTCCCCGGCGCGGCGACGTACTGCGCGACCAAGCACGCCGTCGTCGGGCTGTCCGAGGCGGTGCACCTGGAGCTGCACGGGTCCGGGATGCACATCTCGTGCGTGATGCCCGCGATCGTCCGGACGGAGCTGGCGAGCGGGCTCGGGGAAGCGAAGCTGTTCAAGTCCTCGCGCCCGGAAGACGTGGCCGACGCCATCGTTTCCACGCTGCGCAAACCTCGTTTCGAGGTCTTCGTGCCCCGATCCGTGGGCACTATGGGCAAGCTCACCCGGCTGCTGCCGCGACGAGCCGGCGAAGCGCTCGCGCGCGCGTTGAAAGCGGACCAGCTTTTGGCTTCAGCGGCCCATTCCCCGGCTCGCGCGGACTACGAGGCGCGCGCCGCCGAGAGCGCACCCGGGGCGGGCACGGAGTAACTCGGACGGCCCAGCCACTGTCCGATTTGGACGTGGGCGGTGTTGAGTCAACCGGCCTGACCGGGCAAGATTGACCGGAAGTGCCCGGGGACGTCGCAGGAGGCTCGAGGAAATGGTTTCACCGCCCGCACGGCTGGCCGCCGCCGCGTCGAACGTGGTCGGCAAGGTGCTGCACGGCGGTGTCGCCGACCTGCGCCCGATGCCGCGGGTGCTGATCGACCAGGGACCCAACCGCTCGGTCTACCGGATGACGCACAGCAGCCGCCCGGTGTCCGGGCCGCCGATCCTGCTGGTGCCGCCGCTGGCCGCGCCGGCGATCTGCTTCGACCTGCGCCGCGGCTGCAGCCTCATCGAGCACCTGGTCGAGGGCGGTCGCAACGCCTACCTCGTCGACTACGGCATGGTCGCCTTCTCGGACCGCCGGCTGGGCATCGAGCACTGGATCGACGAGGTCCTGCCGCGGGCGATCCGCAAAGTGAGCGCGGACGCCGGCGGCCAGCCCGTGCACCTGGTGTCGTGGTCGCTGGGCGGGATCTTCTCGCTGCTGGTGAACGCGGACCGGCCGGACCTGCCGATCGCGTCGATCACGGCGATCGGTTCCCCGGTGGACTTCACGGCGATCCCGATCGTCGCGCCGTTCCGCCCGCTGGTGGACCTGACGAACGGCCACCTGCTGACGCCGATCTACCGCGCGTTCGGCGGCGCACCGTCCTATTTGGTCAGCCGCGTGTTCCGCGCGACGGGCATCAGCAAGGAGATCACGAAGCCGATCGCGATCCTCTCGCACCTCGACGACCGCGACTACCTCGCGCAGATCGAGGCGGTCGACCACTTCATGAGCAACATGTACGCCTACCCGGGCCGCACGTTCGGTCAGCTGTACCACCGGCTGTTCCGCACGAACGACCTCGCCGAAGGCAAGGTCGACCTCAACGGCCGCATCATCTCGCTGTCGTCGGTCCGGGTCCCGACGCTGGTGGTGGCGGGCGAGAACGACACGATCGCGCCGCGGCCGTCGGTGGAGCGGGTGGTGGAGCTGCTGGACAAGGCCCCGGAGGTCCGCTTCAAGACGGCGCCGGGTGGGCACCTCGGCGTCCTGACCGGCCGCAAGGCGCGCGGCACGACGTGGCGCTACCTGGACGAGTTCCTCGACGACCAGGCGTCAGCCGACTAAGTCGATCTCGAACGGCTCCGCGGCGCTGTAGCGGACGTCCGCCCACACCGCGCCGGGCAGGTCGTAGCGCCGGTGCGACGTCAGCTTCGGGTCGTGGCCCGGGATCTGCCCGGGGTTGTGGCCGACGCCCGCGTGATCCGAACCCCACGCGTAGATGTTCGACACCCACATCGGCCGTGCGAAGCCGTCACCGGCCAGCCGGGGCCGGACCACGATCGCCCCGCCGGGGCTGCCGGCGAGGAAGACGCGGACGATGTTCTCGCCCGCGTCCGGCGGAGTGACGGTGATGCGCTCGAGGATCTCGACGCTCGCGTCGGGCCGGGTAACGGTCGGGTTGGCGGCGCGTTCGCGCAGCCAGGTGGTGTCGATGCCGACCGGATCGATCTTGCGGCCGGGCGGCACGCAGACGTCCTTGTGCCCGGCGTAGCGATCGAGACCGCGGGACATGTACCGCAGCAGCGCGGCGACGAGTTTCGGATAGGCGTCCCGCTGGGCGTCGGTCCAGCCGCCGGCGCCCGCGGACTCGGCTTCGATGCCGAGGAACTCGTCGTTGACGTCGAGGAACCCGAGCCACCGCGACGCACCGGCGTGGTAGGCACATCCAGCGGCGACAACGTAGATGGTGCCGCTGCGGCCGAGCCCCAGGTTGCACAGCGGCCCGGCGAGATCGGCGCGGCCGTGGGTGACGATGTCGAGCGAGGGGTAGTCACCGGGCGCGGAGTCGGCGGTGGCGGTGTGGTGCCCGACAACGCCTTCGACGACGCGCATGCCCCCGTGTCCCCGGGTCTGCCACCCGGGGACTTCGACGACGGGGTAACCGGTGCTGCGAGCGGCATCGACGAGCCAGGGAACGTACACCGATCAGCCCTCCAGAGCGTCGTAGGCACCGGCTTCGGCTTCGGTATCGGGCGCATCAGGAGCCGCGATCCGGGCGGCGAGCGCTTCCCGGGCTTCGTCGAGGTTCTTCGGGCCCTGCCGGTCGGCGTCCCAGCCTTCGGCGTCCCATTCTTCGGGCGTCTTGATGGGAGTCGGGTCGTCGGGCGCATGCACGACGGGGTGGTCGGTCTCGGTGGGTTCAGTCACGGTCGGCCTCCGGACCGCGAGGGTACCGGAGGCCGACCGTTTCGCGCTTCACTTCAGTTCGGCGGAGGACTTCCCGAGGATGCGCCGAGCCACGATCAGCTGCTGGATCTGCTGCGTCCCCTCGAAAATGTCGAGGATTTTGGCGTCCCGAGCCCACTTTTCGAGCAAAGACTCTTCGCCGTAAGCCCCGGTCAGCTCGACGCACTTCAGCGCGATCTCCACCACCGAGCGCCCCGCCTTGGCCTTCGCCATCGACGCCTGCAGGGAGTTCGGCTTGCGGTTGTCCGCCATCCACGCCGATTCCAGCGTCAGCAGGTACGCCGACTCGTAGTCCGCCTCCAGGCGCAGGAACTCCGCCGCCGCCGCGTGCTGGGAGTTCGCCGGACGGTCGTAGTCGATCGTGACGCCGGCTTCGGTGAGGATGCGACGCGTCTCGTCCAGCGCCGCCCGCGCGACGCCGATCGCCATCGCCGCCACCAGGGGACGGGTGTTGTCGAACGTCTGCATGACGCCCGCGAACCCCTTGGCCGTGTCGATCTCCGGCGTGCCCAGGAGATTTTCCTTGGGGACCCGGCAGTTCTCGAAGCGCAGCACCGCCGTGTCCGAAGCGCGGATGCCGAGCTTGTGCTCGACGCGCACCACCTCGAAGCCCGGCGTGCCCTTCTCCACCACGAACGACTTGATCGCCGCGCGGCCCTTGGACTTGTCCAGCGTCGCCCACACGACCACCGCGTCCGCGCGCTCGCCCGACGTCACGAAGATCTTCTCGCCGTTCAGCACGTAGTGGTCGCCGTCGAGGCGCGCGGTCGCCGTGATGGCCGCCGAGTCCGAACCGCACGACGGCTCGGTGATCGCCATCGCCGCCCACATGCCGGAGAAGCGCTCCAGCTGTTCGTCCGTCGCGACCGAGCCGATCGCCGCGTTGCCGAGGCCCTGGCGCGGCATCGACAGCAGCAGGCCGACGTCACCCCAGCACATCTCGATCGTGCCGAGGACGACGTTCAGGTTCGCGCCGTTGCGGTTGCCTTTTTCCTTGTCGGGACCGGACCGGCGGACGCCCGCCGCGCCCGCGCCGCCCTCGCCGGACGAGTTGAGCCCGTCCAGCAGCGCCGCGAACATGTCCAGCTCGCTCGGGTATGTGTGCTCTGCGCGGTCGTACTTACGCGAGATCGGCCGGAACACCTCGGCCGCGGCCTGGTACGCCTGGTTGATCAGCGCGCCGGCCTTCTTGGGAGCTTCCAGGTTAATCATCGTTAACGCCTTTCCGAAGGCTAGAGAAGGACGGCGCCTTCCATGACGCCGATGGCGCGCAGGTCCCGGTACCAGCGCTCGACCGGGTGCTCCTTGACGAAGCCGTGCCCGCCGAGCAGCTGCACCCCCGCGCTGCCGATCTGCATGCCCTTGTCCACGGCCAGCTTCCGCGCCAGCGCGACTTCGCGGGCGTAGGACTTGCCCTGCTCGGCCCGTGCCGCGGCGCGCAGTGTCACCAGCCGCAGGCCTTCCAGCTCGATCGCGATGTCGGCGACGGAGAACGCGACCGCCTGCCGGTGGCTGATCGGCTCGCCGAACGCCGTCCGCTCGTTGACGTAGGGCACCACGTAGTCGAGGACGGCCTTCGCGGTGCCGGCGGCGAGCGCCGCCCAGCCCAGCCGCGACAGCCGGACGAGGTCGGTGAAGACGTCGAGCTTGCCGCCGCCGAGCAGCGCACCCGCAGGCAGCGCGACGCTCGAAAGGTGCAGCTTGCCGGTCGCCGCGCCGCGCAGGCCCATCGCCGGCTCGGACTCGATGGTCACGCCGGCGGTCGACGACTCCACGAGGAACAGTGCCGGGCCGCGGCCTTCGAGGTCGGCCGACACGATGAACAGCTCGGCCTGCGCCGCGCGCGGGACCAGCGACTTCACGCCGTCGAGCTGGTAGCCCTTCGGCGTGCGACGCGCCTTCGTCGCGGGCTTGAAGGGGTCGTAGAGCGCCTTCTGCTCCTGCAGCGCCAGCGCCGCGGCGGGCACGTTCTCGCCGACGAACGCGGGCAGGTAGTCGGCCTGCTGCTGCTCGTCACCCCAGCTGACCAGTGCGGTGCTCACCGCGGACGGCGCGAGCACGGCCACGGCCAGGCCGAGGTCGCCGTGCGCGAGCGCTTCCGCGACGAGCGCGTTGGTGACGACCGAGCGTTCGGTGCCGACGCCGCCGAGCTCCTCGGGGATGCCGACCAGGCTGATGCCCAGCTCGGCGGCCCGGGTCAGCAGACCCTCGGGCGCCTCGAGCTTGGCGTCGGCGTCCGCGGCGGCCGGGCGCAGCTGCTCGGCGGCGAACTCCGTCACCGTTTCGACGATGAGCTGCTGGTCCTCGCTCGGCGTGAGGTCGAACAGCCCCGTGTCGCCGGCCGGCGCGAGCCGGGCGGGTTTGCCCAGCTTCTGCACCGACTTGAACGACCGGGTCGCCGCGCCGGCGACGCGGAAGCCGTTGCGCGTCCCCGCCGTGACCAGGCCTTCGATGGGCTTGCGCAGCCCCGCCCGATCGACGACCTTGCTCCCGGCCAGCCGGGTCAGCGCGGAAAGGCCCCAGCCCATCGCGTCCCGTTTCCTTGGCGCAGCCATGTGGCCCTCCATCCGTTACCTACTCGTCAGTAGGTTATCCGGTGGGCCGGGATAGCGCCAGTCCGGGGCTGAGTTAACGGACGTTAACCTGGCCGAGATCTCCCACAGCTCGCGGGCGTCGCCGTGGTCCTGGCGCCGTTCGAGCCGGGGACGGCCACCCGACCGCCCGTCCGGGGCGACGTAGGCGTTGCCCGGCACGTCCTCCGTCGCGGCGAACAGGATGGGCAGCGCGCCGTACTCCGCCTTCTTCTGCGCGAGGACCGGGTACAGCGCCCTCAGTGCCAGGCCCTGCACGCCGCCGTAGTGCCGGTCGAGCCCGGTGCGCGCGACGCCGGGGTGCGCGGCGACGGCCCGGGCCTCGCTCTTGGCCTCGGTCAGCCGCCGTTGCAGCTCCTGGGTGAACAGCAGGTTCGCCAGCTTCGACTGCGCGTACGCCCCCGTCGCGGAGTAGCGGCGGTGCTCCCAGTTCAGGTCGTCGAGACGGATCTTCCCCCGCCGCGCGAGGTTGGACGACACGGTCACGACCCGTCCGCCGAGGTGCGGCAGCAGCAGGTTCGTCAGCAGGAACGGGCCGAAGTGGTTGACGGCCATGTGCGTCTCGAAGCCGTCGGCGGTCTTCCCGTACGGCACGGCCATGACGCCGGCGTTGTTGACCAGGACGTCGAGGTTGCCGGTCCAGCCCGCGGCGAACTCGCGCACCGAGGCCAGGTCGGCGAGATCGAGGCGCCGGACCTCGGTGTTGCCCGGCGGCGGCGTGACGCGGGCGGGGTCGCGCACGGCGAGGACGACCCGGTGACCCCGGGCGGCGAGTTCGCGGGCGGTGATGGCGCCGAGGCCACCGCCGGCCCCGGTGATGAGGTAGGTGGTCATGGCCTCAGCGTCGCCGCGGCGCGGGCGTCGTGGCAGAGCGCGCCGATCGGGGGATCGGCGATCCCTGGCACCGGCCGGGAGAGCGCCGATAATCGACGACGTGGACCGTGCCGAACTAGCCGATTTCCTGCGCCGCCGCCGCGAGGCCCTGCGCCCGCAGGACGTCGGGCTGCCGCCCGGGCAGCGCCGGCGTACGTCCGGGCTGCGTCGCGAAGAGGTCGCGACGCTGTCGGGCATGTCCACCGACTACTACACACGGCTGGAGCAGCGGCGCGGGCCGCGGCCGTCGGAGCAGATGCTGGCCGCGATCGCCCGCGGCCTGCGGCTGACGCTGGACGAGCGCGACCACCTGTTCCGGCTGGCCGGGCACACGGCGCCGTCCCGCGTGTCGCGCGCGGACCACGTCAGCCCGGCGCTGATGCGCGTGCTGGACCGGCTGCACGACACGCCCGCGCAGGTGATGTCGAACCTCGGCGAGACGCTGGTGCAGAACCGGCCGGCCCAGGCACTGCTCGGGGACGAGACCGGTCACGCCGGGCCCGCGCGCAGCGCCGCCTACCGGTGGTTCACCGACCCGGCGGAACAGCTGCTCTACCCGCCGGCGGACCGCGCGCGCCACGCCCGGTTCCTGGTGGCGAGCCTGCGGGCGTCGTCGGGCAGCGATCCCCGGGCCGCGGAGCTGGCGCGGCTGCTGGCGGCGAAGAGCGCGGAGTTCGCGAAGCTGTGGGAGGCGCACGAGGTCGCGGTGCCGTTCGAGCGGCGCAAGACGATCGTGCACCCGGGCTTCGGCGAGATCGCGCTCGACTGCCAGCTGCTCCACACCGACGACTTCGCCCAGGTGCTGCTGGTCTTCACCGCGACGCCCGGCACCGAGGCCGCCGAGAAGCTGCAGCTGCTGTCGGTCGTCGGCCCGGAGCTCTTATGAGTGCTCGGTGTGCACCTGCCGCCGCCACTCGGCGAACCGGAGGCGTTCGAACCCGATGAGCCCGAGCACGAGCGCGGCGACGACGAGCAGCAGCACGGCGGCGGGCACGTGCTCCAGCAACGGCGTCGCCGCGACCAGCAGGATGCCGAGGGCCAGCCGCTGGACGTTCCAACTGCCGAGGTTGCGCTTGCGCAGGGCGCTCAGCGCGATCAGGTAGAGCGCGAGGCCGCCGGTCAGCGTCCAGATCGGCACGCCGTGCAGTGCCTCGCCGGGCGTGTGGTGCTCGGTGTCGGCGATGTAGAGGAAGGACTTCTTCAGGCCCAGGGCGACGAGCACGATCCCGGCGATCAGCGGCAGGTGGAGGAAGGTGTAGGAATCGGTGGCGAGCTTCGCGCGCTCGGTGCCGGTGGCCTGGGTCAGCCGGTGCTCGGAGACGCGCGCGACGACGTCGAAGTAGGTCCACCACATCCCGGCGGCCAGCGCGAGCCCGCACACGGCGGCCCCGACGACCAGCCACGACATGGGCAATGCCCCGATCCCGATGCCGATCGCGACGATCGACTCCCCGAGCGCGATGATCACGATCAGCCCGAACCGCTCGGCGAAGTGCGCGGGCGAGTTCAGCCGCCAGCCATCGGGTCCGGCGAGGTAGACGTTGAGGTAGTCGGCCAGCAGCGCGACGACCCACAGCCCCAGCTGCCACGGCCCGCTCAGCACGGTACTTATGGAGAGCAGCGCAACGCTCGGCAGCAGCCCGACGAACATCTTGAGCAGCACCTTGCGCAACCCGGGATCATGCCGCGCGGCGCCGAGGTAGGCGACGAGGTGCAGCAGCCGCACGAGCGCGTAACAGACGACGAAGAGCGCGGGAGCGTAGAGCCCGCCGGGGAAGTCGACGAAGGCCTCAGGGATGGTGAGCGAAACGAGAAACATGACGGCCATGGCACCGAACATCGCGAGCCGCGCGATCCCGTGGTCGACGTGGATGGTCGTCCCGAGCCAGGCATAGGAGCACCAGCACCACCAGAGGACGGCGAGCATGGCGAGCCCCTGCCCGACCCCGAGGGGGCTCAGGTGGTCGGCCATCAGCTGGGTGGTCTGGGTGATGGCGTAGACGAAGACCAGGTCGAAGAAGAGCTCGATGGTGGAGACGCGGTGGTCCTCATCCGCGCTAACCAGGTGCAGGCGTCTCGTGGGCACGCCGAATTATGGACGAAACAAGGACAAGGAGGACCGGTTTCCCGGTAACGCCCTGCGCGAACATGGCCGAGCGTGCATACGTCTGGGACAATGAGTGCGGGACGGGGAGGTGGGTGTCGTGGTTTCGTATGCTGCCGCGCTGCACCGGACGATCATGGCCGTCGACATCGCCGGCTACAACAACCCGAGCCGCACCATGGCACACCTGCGCGAGGTGCACGAGGGTTTGTGGCGGGTCCTGCGCACGTCGTTCGCCGAGACGGGTATCCCGTGGGACTCGTGCTTCGTCGAGAACACCGGCGACGGCGCGATGATTCTCCTGCCCCCGGACATCGCGAAGGCGGATCTCGTCGCCGAGTTCCCCGGCCGCATGCGCGACGAGCTGCGTCGGCACAACCATCTCCACGCGCCGGGGGCTCAGGTCCGGCTCCGCTTGGCGTTGCATGCGGGTGAAGTGGCGGAGGGCAGCCACGGGCGGATCAGCAAGGCGGTGAGCTTCACCTTCCGCATCCTCGACGCCCCGGAAGCCAAGGCAGCGCAGAAAGAAGCGGAGGCCGACCTGGCGGTGATCGCATCGGAATTGCTTTACCAGGACGTCGTCCGCGAAGACCCGGCCGCCGAGCCGGGGTCGTACCGCCGGATCCCGGTCAAGGTCAAAGCCGGGGAGGCGCCCGCGTGGGCCTGGCTCCGCCTCCTCGGCGCGGTCATCGACGGCACCATCGCCACCAACGGCTTCACACCGGCGTTCGCTCCCGCGGCGGCGCGGCGAGATGCGTTCCCGGCACTGGTGGAGGCGCTCCTCGCGGTGCCGTGCGTGCGCACCACCGACGGCCGTCGGCTCTTGTTGGAACTGTTCTCTCGCCGGGAAATCGCCAACGTCGTGCCGTACCACGCCGAAGACCGCCTGCACGTCATCGCGTTGGCGCGGACGTGCCTGCGTTTCACGAACGGTCTTGATGACCTCCTCGACGCGATCAAGACGATCGAACCGGAATCTCCGCAGGTCGCCGCACTGGCCGAGATAATCCTGAGTTCGCCGAGCTGACTGTTGTCAATGATTTGTCCACCGTCCGGAGACCACCGGCTGGGTAAAATCGCCTTTTCGGCACGGCCGGCGAGGGGGTGAGCCATCAGTGTCGGCGGGACTCGGGCGACCCGAAGTGGCGATCGGTGCGCACAAGGCATTGGTGGATGTGCTCGTCGACGCGGGATTCGCCGACGACCGGTCGGTCCGCTCCCTGATGGTGAGCGAGCTTCGGCAGGAGCTCCGGCAGCCCCTGACCGTTTCGGACCAGTTGACCGCACGTGACCAGCTGATCGAAATCGTCGGGTTCTGCAGCCGGGTGGATGAAGGCATGGGAGCGCTCGTGTCGGTTCTCGAGCTGATGCGCCCGGGGAGCCCGGAATGCCTCAAAGCTCGGCTGCTCGTCGCCGCCCTGCCGGTGCAGGACCTGTTTTCCGAATCGGACCTGGTCATGGTGAAGGACTGGCTCGCCGGTCTGGTCCCGCCGCGGCTTCCGTCGCTGGTTCAGCGAGCCGCCCGCCACTCGGCCCAGTCGCCGCCGCGCTTCGACGACGCGTGGAGTGCCTTCTTCTACCTCACCGACCTCAACACCTCACCCGGCGAGCTGCCGCCGGCGTTGATCTTCGCCGAGCTCGTCGCCGCGGGGTGTCCGGAGGTGGCTCGCCTTCGGCTCAGGGAATGGACTGCCGTCCAGGCACACAGGCTTCAGCGCGAAGACGCTTTGCGCCGGCTGCGAACCGAGATGGACCAGGCGCGGCCTGAACGGGAGAGATTGCATCTGGTGATCGTGATCCGTCCGGATCAGATCGAGCCCGGCTGCTATCGGGTGTGCGCGTGGCGTCAGGACGAGCCTGACACGTGGCCACCGCCGTGCGGGGAAACCGTGCTCGTCCGGGGAAGTGACTTGGAGAGTCACGTCGACTCCCTCGTCGCGGCTTCGGAAGAGGCATGGTCCGGGCGGGCGGTCGACGTGGCCCTGGAGTTCGTGCTGCCTCGGGCGCTGATCAACACCCCCGTACACCTGTGGTCCGAGGAGATCCGTTCCGGTGCACCCCAGCCATTGCACCTGTCCTATCCGATCGTGATCCGCTCGCTGGAGCGCATGTCTTACCCCCGCTGGCACCGTCGCTGGCGGTTGCGCTGGTCCGCACTCCAGGAACAGCCCGTTCTCGAGCGCGTTTACTTCTGTCAGGAGAAAGACACCGAGGAGCAACACCGGCTCGACGCCATTCTCAGCGATGAGCACTGGGTGGCGATGGTGCTCACCGGATCGCCGTCGAGCGAGGCAGTGCCCGGCCGGGACCAGCTGCTCTCGGCTTTGCGTGCCGGCCTCCCGGCGCTCGTCTGGCATCCGACGGCGAGCGCGAACGCCTTGCAGAAAGTGGTGTCCTGGCTGGTGGACGACGACCGCTTGAGCGATCTGCCGGCTCGGACCCAAGCCTCTCGCCAAGCGGTTTCCCGGAACCGGCAAGGACCGGACGAGCTCGACATTCTCCGTGATCTCGTGATCATGTGGGACGACCCGAGCAGGCTGCTCTTCCTGGCCAACCCGTCGGCGTACTCGGCGTAGGGGCCTGCGGTGAGTGGCGCGCCGGATGCTTGCGGTCTGACACTGCACGATCTCGTCGATGCTCTCCGGCCGCTGGTCGCCTGGAGAAGTTCCGGCGGGCAAGATCCGGAGCTCGAGCTCGCAGTCGTCGTCGACGACACCCCGTCGATGTCCCTGTGGCAGCCGACTGTGGCGAGTTTCGTGGCGGCGATCGAATCCGCGAACGTCTTCCACGCCGTCCACCAGTGGCGGCTCGAAACGACGAAGGCGGGCCGCGCCGGCGGTGGTTCCGCCGACAGGCTGGTGCTCCGGGACGGAGGACCGGACTCGCCGGCGCACCGCCCGGCCAAACTGCTCGACCGGCCGAAGCGCCAGCTGGTTCTCGTGGTGACCGACGGCCTCGGCAGTCAGTGGGAGAGCGATCTGATATCGCCCGTACTCGCGGACTGGGCGATAGCCGTGCCGATTGCCATTCTGCACTTGCTCCCGGCGCGAATGTGGAGTTTCCACGGTCCCGAACTGCACCAGGCGGCACTGACCGCAAGCGAACCACTGGAGCCGAGTCGACGCTATCGGTTAAAGCTGGTGGACGCCTGGGTGGACCCGTTCGAATATGACGAACTGGCGGATCTGGCGGTCCCGATTCCCGTTATCGAGTTTTCCCGGCGCGGGCTGAACTGGTGGTCGACGCTAACAGCCGACGGTGGCCGCGACCTGGTCGCCAAGGTGTTCTTGGCGCATGACCAACCTGCGCCCCTTCTTGAATATTCGCCAACCGAAAGTGTGAACCGGACGGCGCGCGATCGGGTGACCGACTTCCGCAGTGTGGTTTCGCCGTCGACGTTCCGGCTGGCGACGCTGCTCGCGGCGGTTCCGGTCAGTCTCGGTGTGGCACGGGCGGTGCAGAAGAATCTCCTCAAGGAGAATGAGCCTGCTCGCCTGGTCGAGCTCTTCGCGAGCGGGCTGGTGGAGTCGTCGCCGCCGGGTGTGCCGTGGGACCTCGCGGACTGGCGGTACTCGATCGACGTCCGAATGATCTTGCTCGGAGGCGCTCGTCGGTCGGAGACCGCTGCGGCTGTCGATGTTGCCTACCGCCACAGCGGGGCCGCCGACGCGGCGCTGACGCGGCTGCGTGATGTCATCGCTGAGCCGGACGACGCGCCTGACCTCGAATTTACCGATGCCGGTGTCGATGAAGGCACCTTGCAAAAAGCGGTGCTCGAGGCACTGTCGGGGGCCGCCTATGCGGTTAAGGCAATTCAGTTTAGGATCGACCCAATGAGAGAGGGTACGACCTACGTCGAAGAAGGTCCCCGCGGTCTGACCGAGTTGCCGGATGACGGCGTCGACGATGACATCGGCCGGAAGAAACCACTGGCGCAGGCCAATGCGGCGACGATTCAACGGCACAAACCGAGACCCGATGGGGAGGCTCCACCGGTCTGGGGGCAGATTCCGCAGCGAAACGCCAACTTCACCGGAAGGGATGAACTTCTCATCCGACTGGTCAAAAGTTTGAGCGTTGGCGCTACTGCAGTTTTGCCCGCTGCGCTGCACGGAATGGGGGGAATCGGCAAAACGCAGATCGCTGTCGAGTACATTTACCGTCAGCAGCAGAATTATGACATGATCTGGTGGGTTCAGGCAACCCGGCAGACCCAGATTCGCAAGTCGTTGACCGAGCTGGCGCAGCGGCTGAAATTGCCGGAAGCCGAAGACGCGCTCACCGCTGTTCCTGGTGTACTTGAGGCACTCCGAATCGGGCGGCCGCACAACCGGTGGTTGCTGGTCTTCGATTCCGCGGAAGACCCCGACGTGGTGCGTCAGTTCTTTCCGCGCGGAATGCCGCCCAACGTCACGGGCCACATCCTGGTCACCTCGCGCAACCCGACCTGGACCGGGGACGCCCGTCCCCTCGAGGTGGCGGTGTTCGACCGGGCCGAAAGCAAGCAGTTGCTCAGCGTCCGTGGATCCGAGCTCGACGACGCCGCCGCCGACCGGATCTCGAGCAAACTGGGCGACCTCCCGCTGGCGGTCGAGCAGGCAGCGGCGTGGCTGGCCGAGACGGGCATGCCGCCCGGTCAGTACTTGGAGCTCTTCGACAGCAAGGTCGCCGAGCTGCTCGACACCCCGGCGCCCCGTGACTACCAGGTCTCGGTGGCGGCCGCGTGGAACGTGTCGCTCGACGAGCTGAAGGAAAAGAATCCGGCTGCTGACCAGCTGCTGCAGGTCTGCGCGTATTTCGCACCCGAGCCGATCGCCCGCAATCTGTTCACCGTGGTGCAGCGGGTCGACGTGCCACCGGAGCTCGCCGCTGCCCTCCACGACCCGATCCGGCTGGGTCGCGTCGTCCGCGACATCAACCGGTACGGACTCGCCAAGATCGACCACCGCACCGATACGTTGCTCCTGCATCGGCTCGTCCAGCTGGTACTGCGTAGCCGGATGAGCGAACAGTGCAGAGTCGAGATGCGCGGCGCCGCACACCAGCTGCTGACCAACCTGGACCCGAACGAGCCGACGGCTCCCGGAGCGTGGCCGCGGTATCAGCAGATAGTCCCGCACATCTACGACGCCGAGCTGGTCAAAGCCACTGACCTCGGGGTGCGAAGGCTCGTGGTGAACCTGCTCAACTTCCTTTACCACTGGGGAGACCACCAGGGGGCGCTGGTGCTGGCCGAAGGGGCGGTCGGGGAGTGGAAGCGCGACCGGAACGAACGGCTGGAGCGCGCGGAGCAGGTCCCCGAGGCGGAGCTGCTCCTGGAGCTGGAGGCGGCCGAGCGGCTCGCGTTCTTCCAGTGGGCGGTGGGGAATTACGCCGACGCCGAAGAAACGATCAAGGAGACGCGTGACGCCTACTTGGCGGCTATCGGCCCTGGCCGAGAAGAAACGCTCTACGCGCAGATCACGTACGCGCTGATTCTCAAGGCGCGAGGCGAATTCACCGCGGCGCGAGAGCTTACTCAAAGTGTTCTGACGCAGGTCAACGCCTTGCTTGGTGAGGAGGATCCGACCTCTCTGTCCGCAGCCCACGACAATGTCGTATCGCTATTGCTGACCGGTGAATACAAAGAAGCCAAAGAGCTGGCGGAAAAGACCTTCGAGGCGCGAAGTCGCGTCTTGGGTCGAGACAATGTGATGACGATCGGGACTCAGGTGCTGCTGGTGATCGCGCGGCGCGAACTGGGTGACTATCGATGGGCGCGGATCGAACAGGAGCAGATCGCCAAACGTGCTGAATCGTTCTATGGAAACGACCGAGTCGGGACGTTGCGTCGCAAGTACCAGCAGTCGGTCGCCTGTCGCAAGGACGGCGACCACGTACGCGCCCGCTCGTTGTCATCCGATGCCAATAAACGCTTCGAGGCGAGGTACGGCAACCGGCACCCGAACGCTCTTGCCTGTGCTTTGGGGCACTCTATCGACCTGCGGCATGCGCAGTTGCTCGACCAGGCCAAAGACCTGGGCGAAAAAGTGTTGGCTCGCTATAAAGAGAGCTTGGGCGAGAAGCATCCGCACACGCTTTCCGCGGCCGTTGATCTGGGTGTTACCCTGCGTCTCAGAAACTCTCCCGCCGACGCACTCAAAATAGACGAACCTTCGTTGGATTTGTTGCGTGAATGTCTGGGTTCTGACCATTCGCACACGATCGTGTGTGCCATCAACGTTGCCAGTGACCTGTTCGCGCTCGATCGGGTCCAAGAGGCTGCCGCCCGGGACGCCGAACTCGTCGGGCGAGCCACTCGCGTGCTGGGACGAAACCACCCGACCACGTTGGCGGTGCGCCTCAACTACTCGTTGGACCTCCGTGCGCTGGGGCGGGTCGAAGAAGCGGACGGATTGTTCGTGGACGTCATGGAGGGATACCGTCAGAAGCTGGGAGAGGCACACCCCGGCACGCTCGCGGCCGCCCGGCGAATTCGGGCGGACTGCGACATCGACCCGATGCCGCTCTAGCGCCGGCTGGGAATGAACCGGCCGAGCCACTCGGCGATCGCTTCCGGGGAAGCGGCCGTGTCCGGCCGAAGCGCGCGGTGCACTGCCCGGACCAGTTCCGGGTGGTGCACCAGCGCGCTGGAGGCCGGGCCCGTTGTCGATGCAGAGAGTGCGATACCGAGCCCTGCCAGAGCCGATGCGTTGTCGGGAGCGGTTGCAAGCTCCGCGCGATATCCGATCACGGCGTCGGCCGTCTTGCCCGCGACGAGGGCCAGGTCGGCCGCGGTTGCACCGGGAACCGACGGTCCATGCACTTGGAGTGCGTTGGTACCGTCGTCGCTGAACCGCAGTCTGATCAGGTCCGTTCTGGCGTCCGGCCAGCTTCCGTCCGGAACGGGGCTCGGTGGCGGGTCCGGGGGAAGTGACCCTGTCCAGGGAATGCCGGTGCGCCACGAGTCGGCAAGGTCGGCGACGATGCCGGGATACGGGCGTAAGTGGCGGACGCGCCAACCCGCGTAGTGATCGGCGATGGCTCGATCGGCCCACAGCAAGGAATCGACGGCTACGGGTTCGGTCTGCCACGGAGCCAGTTCCTCCGCGATCCCGGTCAGGAATCGTCTCCCCGCTGTTGTCATCGCGCTGTCGTCTCGAATGGCTTGCAAGGTGCGCCACGTCTGCGTGCGCCACAATGCGAATTCGAACCCGGCCAAAAGGTTTTCCGGTTGGGCGCGGCTGAGGGCACGCCAGAAAGCGGTGACGCCGAAGAAAGCGTAGACCCCGTGGATCACGCCGCCCAATGGACGAGGATCCTCCCGCCATGGAGCGTAGAACCTCTCCCGATCGTCATCTTCGTGGAGGCGGATCAGGTGCAACAAGCCGCCCAGCCGGATGTGCTGGAACTCGTGTACGAGTGCCGCGGCCAGCGCCGCGTGGTCTTCGGAGTAGGCGATGACCGCGCTGCCGAACGCCTCGCCGGTCGATGCGCTCGGCAAGCGGAACGGGACTGCTGGGGTCGGAACGACGGACTCTAGGCCTTCCGGCAACGCTTCCGCGACCGCCGGCAGATGGGTGACGAGGAGGCGCCAGGCGCCCTCCAGAGCGGTCCTCCACGAGTCGACTTCCCCGGTGGTCAATCGGGTCGGCAGACGAGGTGCATGCAGCCCACGGTACGGATCGACGTCGTCCAAGCGCAGGGACAGGTGCCGCTCGCCGGAGTGGAGGGTGACCGCTCGCACCGGATGCCAGCGCGGGTCCCCGCCGTCGACCGGCACCGACGAGGCTGCGCCATCGACCTCGGCGAAGCCGTCGCGGCAGCGGACGACCGCGACCGAGAATGGCGCACCAGAATCAAGCCGGGCCACTCCCAAAGAGGGCAACGCGACATATCCATGCCAGGCTGGAAGCTCGATTTCGAACGATATTCCAGCCTGGATCGCTGCCGCGGCCGCGAGGCAATGGACGTGTCCTACGTGAACCCATAGCGGGCAGGTTCCAGAGATATTCTGCCGGAGCAGTCGGATCGTATAGCCGACCCAGGTGCCGACGTAAGGGTGGGCGAGAATTTGTTCTACGGCACCTGCGGCGATGTGCTGTGCCTCGGCGAGAAGTTCCCAAGCCGATTCGGGGGAAGGTAGCGGGCGGAACATGGCCGGAGATTCGGTCGTTTTGTCGATCAGGGCACGCAGGAGAAGCAGTCGACGGCTTCTCTCCGCTGTGCGGAGCCTTCGGATCGGCGCGGGGTCGCTCAGACCTCGAGCGATTGCGTCGAAATCAGACCACGACATGTGATGTCTGCTTAATGTAGAGGTGTTGTTTTCTGGTTCGGGAGGCATATTTCAGTCGATCCGTCTCGCGCCGCCGCTGCTACTCTCTGTCACCGAAATGTACGAAGCTCGTTCGACCGCGTGTCGTAATGCTTGTCGTAAATCGGTGCCGTCGAGAGTGCGCAGTCGCGTCAGCGACACCTCGCCGAGGTCGAGAAGCTGGGATTCGACTCCTGCTTCCCCGCCGGAGCGCGGTGCCTGCATCAGTATTCCCCTCTCGCAGAGAGAACGGACCCCGTCGGCCCACTTTGCATTGTCCCGCATTCGGCGCCCTTGCGACAGGGACGCACGCGTTGGGCCGATCAGGTGAAGTCCGCTACCAGGTGCAGCAACGTCGCCTACTGCACGACGTGGTCTCATTGCCCCGCGACAAGTCCGCCTCACCTTTGCGCGTGCATAATCCTGTGCATGTGCCATTGCCGGTGAAGTCGTTGACCTGCTTGGCGGCATCCGGGCTATAGGGCGGGGGCCGCCCCAAGTCGCGGCTCTGGCGGCGATCATCGCGAACTGGTTGGTGCGGCCACCGTGCTGGTTCTTGTCTTACTTTGCCCCTTTTTCGGCGGCGCCGGATCGATGAACTCACGTTCGCGGGCTCGCACGACGGGGAGGTGGTCGGCACGTGTCGGCCGGCGAGAAGTTGTACAGACCAGGGCAGGAGTGCCGGGCCTGGCCGGGTACCGGAGTCGCGGTCCGCGAAACGATCGTGAACGTCCTCGTCTCCGCCGGGCTTGCCGTCGATCCGGCCCGTGCGTGCGCTGCTCCTGGACCTGGTCCACGACAATCTGGGGTTCCCGCAGACCATTCCGGAGCAGTTCACCGGCCGGGACCAACTGATCGAAGTCGTCAACGCCTGCGCGGAAGCGTACGCCGGGGTGAGTGCGCTCGCCGGAGCGGTCCGGATGATGCGTCTGGACTCCCCAGAATCCGACGCGATCCGCGAGCTCGTGCACCAGCCGCGGCCGCAGGACCTGTTGCCGGAACCCGAGCCGGCCCGGCGCTGGAGGTGCGGGACGCCTGGGAGGCCTTCCGCGTGCTCTCCGACTTCAACACCCCGCCGAGTGGTCTGCCGCCGTCGTTGATGCTCGTCGAGCTGGTCGCCGCGAAGTGCCCCCCTGAGCTCGGTGACCGCCTGCGCGAGTGGAACACCGCGCAGGCTCGGCGGTTGCAGGCCGAAGCGCGCCTGCACGAACTGCGCTCGGAACGGGAGCGCGCCGTGCCGGAAGGCACTCGGCTGCATCTGATGATCGTCGTCCAGCCGGACGGGATCGACCCGGGCCGGCACCTGGTTTCCCACTGGCGGCAAGAGGACCCGGCGGAATGGCCGCCCCCGCGCGGCGGTCTCGACACGGTCGCCGTCGAACAGCTCGAACACCACGTCGACGCGCTTGTCGTGGAGGCGGAAAGGGCGTGGTCGGAGTACCGGGGCGAAGTCGCGCTCGAGTTCGTACTGCCGCGCTCGCTGCTGAGCCTGCCGGTTCACCTGTGGTGCAAAGAGCACGAAACCGGAGACCCGCGGCCCTTGGTTCTCGGTTACCGGATGTGGTGGAACTCGTGGACCAAGGCGGCGGCCAGCGTTGCCGGGTCGTCGGGTTCGGCGATCAGCGCGCTGCCGAAGGCTTCCCCCGTCGACGCGCTGGGCAGCCGGAACGGGACCGCGGGCGCCGGGACGATCGAGTCGAGCCCGGCGGGTAGTGCTGCCGTGAACTCCGGCAAATGCTTGACGATCAGGTGCCAGGCCCGGCCGAGCATGTCCCGCCAGGCCTCGAACGCCTCGGTGCTCAGCCGGTCGGGAACGATCGGCTCGAACAGCCCGCGGTACGGGTCGAGGTCGTCGATCCGCAGATTCAGCACGGTGTCGCCGGTGCCCAGCGTGATCGTCCGGACGCCGGACCAGCCGGCCGAGTCGGTGGTCCGGTCGGCCGGCAGGGTCACCGTCGCGTGGTCGTTGGCGATCCGGACGACACCCTGCTCGCTGTGCACCCGAGCGACCGAAAACACTTCCGGGTGCGTGAGCCTGGCCAGGCCGAGGCAGGGCAGCACGACCCTGCCCTGCCACGCCGGGACTTCGAGAGCGAAGTCGATCCCCGCACGGATCGCGGCGGCCGCCGCGAGGGCATGGAGGTGCCCCATGATCATCCATGGCGGCTGGGAAGGGGTCAGGTACTGGTGGAACATCCGGGTCGCGTAGCCGGCCCAGAGCCCCGTGTAGGGGTGGGCCAGCACCGTGTTCAGCGCGTCCGGGGACGCCGCTTCCACCTGGCACAGCAGATCCCACACTGTCTCCGGCGGGGGCAGCGGCGTTTCCGGCGACTTGCCCGCTTCGTCGATCAGCCAGCGCAGCAGGAGCAGCCGACGGCTGCGTTCCACCGCCCGCAGCGCGCGCACGCCTTCGGCGCCGCCTTCACCGCGGGAGAGTTGGTCGAACACGACCCAGGACAGAGTGTGGTTGGCCGGTTCGGGAAGCGTGTTGCTCGGTCTCGGCACGCGAAGAACCTTCTCCCCGGGTCAATCGACCCGCTTGGCCCCGCCGCTCGAACTGGCGGTGACGGGAATGTGGTCGGTCCGCACGACAGCATGCCGCAATGAGCGGTGAAACCTGGTGGAGTCGAGTGTCCGCAATGCGGATAGTGGCATCGAATCAAGATCGAGAAGTTCGGACGAGATCTCCGGGTCTCCGTTGCTGCCCAGCGAATGCATCGCAACGTCCTCTCAGTGGAGTCGTTCTGGGGGCAGCAAACTATCGCACCGTTCGTGCAGGCCAACGCGCGGGGGGCACATGCAGGCTACCGCGCAGAGGTCCTTGAGAAGTACCTCTGCTTCCGCTTGCACAGTGAGCGCCCGATGCTCCGCTGCCGTCACCCCAAAGTGCAAATCCGGGCGGGTAAATTGCGGTATTGCATGCTTGTTTACGTGACGCTTCAGGGGTGCATCCGAGAATTTTCACTCTTGCGGTTCGAAAATGTCGCCGGTACCGCGAGCGCGGTGTGCAGCAACGCTGTCAGCTCGGCTTCGAAGTTCGGCCGTGCAGCCAGGCGGCGGGTGCGGGCCAAGTCGTTCGCGATCGTCAGGGCCGCGTGGACCGTGATCTTCGCTTCCCGTGCGGGCAGTTCCGGCCGCACCGCTGACAGCAGTGTCACCCACTGCGCGACGTAGTCCCGTTGCACTCGTAGCAGATCCGCCTTGTCGCGATCGGGCATCGTCACGCGGTCCGCCGAGAACGACACCAGCAGTTCCGGCGTGTGCAGGATCGTGTGGACGTACGACGCCGCCAGCCGGCGCAGTGCCGAGACCTCGTCCGTGGTCTGCAGGGCACTCTCCGCCGCCAGCGCCAAGCGGTCCGCTGCCCGGTGGCCGATCGCCACCATCAGGGCCGCCTTGCTCGGGAAGTGGCGGTAGACGCTCGGGCCCGCGATGCCGGCCGCCGCTCCGATGTCCTCCATGCTCACGTCGTGGTAGCCGCGCTGGGCGAACAGCGCGGTTGCTGCCGCTAGGACCTGCTCGCGACGGGAGGGTGTGCCCAAGCTGAGCGCCGGAGAGGGCTGCGGTGAAGACGGCGACGGAAGTGTGGCGTTGAGCACACCTAGGGCCAGTTCGACCAGTAACTGAGCGAAGCGGCGGCGCGCCACCGACGTGTGGTGAACAGACACGCTCCCGAACACCGACAGTGCCGCCCAGCACAGGAGCTCCGCGTCCTCGGCCGGAAGGTCGGGCCGCTGGACGAGCAGAACCTTCGACCACGCCGTCAGCGCCAGCGTCGACCGGCGGGCGATCTCCCGCTGGTCCTCCTTCGGGAGGTGACGACCCTCCCAGCGCCACAACGCCGCGATCTCGCGACGCTCGACAGCCTGCGTCGCGAGCCGGCCGAGGAGGGATTGAAGCTGGTCAAGGGGCGGAACCGAGTCGGACAGTGCCGAAGCCGTCGCCGCTTCCAGGTCCTCGAAGCCGCTCAGGACGACGTACGCCAGGATCGCCTGCTTGTCCGCGAAATGGCGGTACAACGCCGGCCCGGTGACGCCCGCCGCGTCCGCTATGTCCTTGATGCCGACCCCCGGGAAGCCGCGGGCGCGGAACAGCTCCGCCGCCACCGCGGCCAGCTGGGCCTTGCGGTCGCGGGGTCGCGCAGCACGTACGGAGTCGGTCATCGTGAGTGAACGATAGCGGCTGACGGCACACCTGCAACCCATTGACACCATGGGGTTGTCCGGCGATATGTTAATGGTCATTAGCGCTACTGGCCGGTATCATCGGCCACGGTACGAAGACGTCCCACCCGCTCGCGAGGAGTTGTTCTGTGAGTAGCGAGGCCTACATCTACGAGGCGATCCGCACGCCTCGCGGCAAGAACAAGGGCGGTGCCCTGCACGGCACCAAGCCGGTCGACCTGGTGGTCGGCTTGATCGAAGAGCTCAAGGTCCGCCACCCGAACCTCGACCCCGCCGTGATCGACGACGTCGTACTCGGCGTCGTCTCGCCGGTCGGCGAGCAGGGCGCGGTCATCGCGCGCACCGCCGCGCTGAACGCCGGCCTGCCCGAGACCGTCGCGGGCGTGCAGCTCAACCGCTTCTGCGCCTCCGGCCTGGAAGCCACCAACACCGCCGCGCAGAAGATCCGTTCCGGCTGGGACAACCTGATCATCGCCGGTGGCGTCGAGTCGATGTCGCGCGTGCCGATGGGCTCCGACGGCGGCGCGCTGTTCATGGACCCGGCCACCGCCTACGACAACTACATCGTCCCGCAGGGCACCGGCGCCGACCTGATCGCGACCATCGAGGGCTTCTCCCGCGAGGACGTCGACCGCTGGGCCGTCCGCTCGCAGGACCGCGCCGAGGCGGCCTGGTCCGGTGGCTACTTCGCCAAGTCCGTCGTCCCGGTCAAGGACATCAACGGCGTCACGGTGCTGGACCACGACGAGCACCGCCGTCCCGGGTCCACCGTCGAGAGCCTCGGCAAGCTGAAGCCGGCCTTCTCGATGATCGGTGAAATGGGCGGCTTCGACGCCGTCGCGCTGCAGAAGTACCACTCGGTCGAGAAGATCAACCACGTCCACACCGGCGGCAACTCCTCCGGCATCGTCGACGGCGCCGCGCTGGTGCTCGTCGGCTCCGAGCAGATCGGCAAGACCTTCGGGCTCACGCCGCGCGCCCGGATCGTGGCGACCGCGTCGATCGGCTCCGAGCCGACGATCATGCTCACCGGCCCGACCCCGGCCACCGAGAAGGTCTTGAAGACCGCGGGCCTCAAGCCCGAGGACATCGACCTGTGGGAGCTCAACGAGGCGTTCGCCTCCGTCGTGCTCAAGTGGATCAAGGACCTGCACCTCGACGAGGAGAAGGTCAACGTCAACGGCGGCGCGATCGCCATGGGCCACCCGCTCGGCGCCACCGGCGCGATGCTGGTCGGCACCGTGGTCGACGAGCTCGAACGCCGCCAGGCGCGCCGCGCCCTGGTGACCCTGTGCATCGGCGGCGGCATGGGTGTCGCCACCATCATCGAGCGGGTGTGAGGACACTAATGGCTGAGAGCAAGACCATCCGCTGGGAGCAGGACGAAGACGGCATCGTCACGCTGACCCTGGACGACCCGAAGCAGTCGGCGAACACCATGAACGCCGACTTCCGCGAGTCGCTCGGCGTCACCGTGGACCGCCTGGAGGCCGAGAAGGACTCCATCACCGGCGTCGTCATCACGTCCGCGAAGAAGACCTTCTTCGCCGGCGGCGACCTGAACGACCTCATCCAGGCCAAGCCGGAGAACGCGGTCGAGCTGACCGAGGGCAGCAGCCTGATGAAGGGCCAGATGCGCCGCATCGAGCAGCTCGGCAAGCCGGTCGTCGCGGCGATCAACGGCGCCGCGCTCGGCGGTGGCCTGGAGATCGCGCTGGCGACGCACCACCGCATCGCCGCCGACGTCAAGGGCAGCCAGATCGGCCTGCCCGAGGTGACGCTGGGCCTGCTGCCCGGCGGCGGCGGTGTCGTGCGCACTGTCCGATTGCTGGGTATCCAGAGCGCGCTGCTGAACGTCCTGCTGCAGGGTCAGCGGCACCGTCCGGCCAAGGCGCTCGAGCTCGGCCTGGTGCACGAGCTCGTCGGCACCGTCGAGGAGCTCGTCCCCGCCGCGAAGGCGTGGATCAAGGCGAACCCCGAGGGCGGCGTGCAGCCGTGGGACGTCAAGGGCTACAAGATTCCGGGCGGCACGCCGTCGAACCCGAGCTTCGCGGCGAACCTGCCCGCGTTCCCGGCGAACCTGCGCAAGCAGATCAAGGGCGCGAACATGCCCGCCCCGCGGGCGATCCTGGCCGCCGCGATCGAGGGTGCGCAGGTCGACTTCGACACCGCGATCCTGATCGAGACGCGCTACTTCATCCACCTCGCCACCGGCCAGGTCTCGAAGAACATGACGAAGGCGTTCTTCTTCGACCTGCAGACCATCAACTCGGGTGGTTCGCGGCCGGACGGCTTCGAGAAGTACACGGCCAAGAAGGTCGGCGTGCTGGGTGCCGGGATGATGGGCGCCGCGATCGCGTACGTGTCCGCGAAGGCCGGCATCGACGTCGTCCTCAAGGACGTCTCGCTCGAGGCGGCCGAAAAGGGCAAGGGATACGCGGCCAAGATCGAGCAGAAGGCCCTCTCGCGCGGCAAGACCACGCAGGAGAAGTCGGACGCGCTGCTGGCGAAGATCAAGCCGACCGCCGACCCGGCCGACTTCGCGGGTGTCGACTTCGTGATCGAGGCCGTGTTCGAGAGCGTCGAGCTTAAGCACAAGGTGTTCGGCGAGATCGAGAACGTCGTCAACGCCGACGCGGTGCTGGGCTCCAACACCTCGACCCTGCCGATCACCACCCTCGCCGAGGGCGTGCAGCGGACCGAGGACTTCATCGGGATCCACTTCTTCTCGCCGGTGGACAAGATGCCGCTGGTCGAGATCATCTGCGGCGAGAAGACGTCGCCGGCGACGCTGGCGAAGGTCTTCGACTACACGCTGCAGATCAAGAAGACCCCGATCGTCGTCAACGACAGCCGCGGCTTCTTCACCTCGCGCGTCATCGGCACGTTCATCAACGAGGCCGTCGCCGCGCTGGGCGAGGGTGTCGAGCCGGCGTCGATCGAGCAGGCCGGCGCGCAGGCGGGCTATCCCGCGCCGCCGCTGCAGCTGATGGACGAGCTGACGCTGACGCTGCCGCGCAAGATCCGCAAGGAGACCCGCGAGGCCGTCGAGGCCGCGGGTGGCACGTGGAAGTCGCACGCGTCCGAGGCCGTGATCGACCGGATGGTCGAGGAGTTCGACCGCAAGGGCCGTTCCACCGGTGCGGGCTTCTACGAGTACGACTCGGAGGGCAAGCGAGCCGGGCTGTGGCCGGGCCTGCGTGACGCGTTCAAGTCCGGCTCGGCCGAGGTCCCGTTCGAGGACCTCAAGGAGCGGATGCTGTTCGCCGAGGCGCTCGAGACGGTGAAGTGCTTCGACGAAGGCGTGCTGACGTCGGTGGCGGACGCCAACATCGGCTCGATCTTCGGCATCGGCTTCCCGGCGTGGACCGGCGGTGTCATCCAGTACATCAACCAGTACGAGGGTGGCCTGCAGGGCTTCGTCGACCGGTCGCGCGAGCTCGCCGCCCGGTACGGCGACCACTTCGAGCCGCCGGCTTCGCTCGTGGAAAAGGCCGCCAAGGGCGAGATCTACGAATAAGGGCTTGAACGTCGGAGGCCGTCACTTCGGTGGCGGCCTTCGTCGTGTCCGCCTGTTTGTCCGCTGCCGTTCGCCCAAAAGCCACCGGACGCGGGTTAATCTCCGCCCATGCGCCGTCCCGTCACGGTGGCTCTGGCCGCCGCCCTGCTCGCCTCGACGCTGACAACGATGTCGGCCGCTGCTGACCTGAGCCCCGCCGACTTCGTCGATCCGCTGATCGGTTCCGCCGGGGACGGCAACACCTACCCGGGGGCGACCGCACCGTTCGGGATGCTCTCCTGGAGCCCGACCAGCACGCGCGGCGACCAGACGTCGACCGGCGCCGCCAACGGGTACCAGTACGACGCCACCCGCCTCCGCGGCTTCGCGTTAACGCACGTTAACGGCGCCGGCTGCAACCCCGGTGCCGCGGGGGACGTGCCGATCCTGCCGTTCGCCGGTGACGTCACCTCCTCGCCGACCGCCGACACCGCCGACGCGGTCTACGCGAGCAACTTCAGCCACGCCGACGAAGCGGCAACGCCGGGACGGTACCGGCTCGGCCTGCAGAACGGCGTCACCACCGACGTCGCCGCCACCGAACGGACCGCGATCGGCACCCTCGCCTACCCCGCGGGCAAGCCCGCCAGCCTGCTCTTCCGCACGTCGAACTCCCTCAACGGCAGCGAGGACGCCGAGACCCACCTCGACGCGGCGAACCGCACGGTCACCGGGTCCGTGCTCACCGGCGCCTTCTGCGGCCGCCGCGCGAACGGCGGCGTCAACAACCGCAAGTCCTACTACCGCCTGTACTTCACGGCGCAGTTCGACCAGCCCGTCACCGGGACCGGGACGTGGAAGGACGCGACGCTGCAGCCCGGCGGCACCGACCAGACCGGCGGCGAGGGCTACGCGACGGGCAAGGACCGCGCCGGACGCGGTTCCGGCGGCTACGTCACCTTCGCGCCCGGCAGCAAAGTGACCATGCGGATCGCGATCTCCTACGTCTCGCTCGAAGGCGCGGAACGCAACCTCCGGGCCGAACTGCCCAAGAAGTCCACCGTGGACAGCATCGCGCAACGCACCAAGCAATCCTGGAACGCCGAGCTGAGCCGCATCGACGTCCAGGGCGGCACCGCCAACCAGCGCGTCGTCTTCACCACCGCGCTCTACCACGGCCTGCAGCAGCCCAACCTCGTCAGCGACGTCGACGGCCAGTACCCGGGCATGGACGGGAAGCCCCACCGCGTCGAACGAGGACAGGACGCGCAGTACTCCAACTTCTCCGGCTGGGACCAGTACCGCGCGCAGATCCAGCTGCTGGCCCTGCTCGAGCCGCGCGTCGCCGGGAACTTCGCGCAGTCGCTCTACAACTACGCGAAGCAGAACGACGGCGTCTGGGACCGCTGGGTGCACGTCAACGGCGCGACGCACGTCATGACCGGCGACCCGTCGGCGGCGACGCTCGCGACCTTCTACGCCATGGGCGTCCGCAACTTCGACTACCGCGGCGCGTTCGACTCGCTGTACCGGCAGGCGACGGTCCCGCGGCCCGAAGGCCTGCAGGACGGCGGCTGCCCCGGCCAGTGCGTCGGCCAGCGGCCCAACCTCGCGCAGTACCTGACGTCCCACTACGCGCCCAACGACGTCTGCCACTGCTGGGGCGGCGCCGCCGAGACGCTGGAAGACGCGGTCGCCGACTCGGCAATCGGACATTTCGCAGAACAACTCGGCCGCACTCGCGAAGCTGCGGAGCTGCGCGCCCGGGGGGCTTACTGGCTGAACGTATTCAACCCGGAGACCGGATACATGCAGGCCCGCAACGTCGACGGCAGCTGGGTGACGCCGTTCGACCCGGCGAGCGACCGCGGCTTCGCGCAGGGCAGCGCGGCCGCCTACACCTGGATGGTCCCGCAGGACGTCTCCGGCCTCGCCGGCGCGCTGGGCGGCAAAGCCACCGCCATCACCCGGCTCGACGGCTTCTTCCACGACGCCGCCGGCAACTGGCAGCTCAAGGGCGGCGGCCCGCTCAAGTACGACCCGACCAACGAGCCCGGCATCCACGCGCCGTGGCTGTACAACGAGCTCGGGCAGCCGTGGAAGACGCAGGAAACCGTCCGGCAGCTGGTGAACTCCGTCTACACGACCGGGCCGTCCGGCCTGCCCGGCAACGACGACCTCGGCACGATGTCCGCCTGGTACGTCTTCGCGGCGCTCGGCGTCTACCCGCGGACGCCGGGCTCGGGAGAGCTGCTGCTGTCGAGCCCGCTGTTCCCTCGCGTGGTGATCCGGCCGGCGGGCGGCGCGCCGATCCGGATCACGACGTCGGGGAGCGGGAAGTACGTGGCCGACGTCCGCCGCGGAACCAAGCCGCAGCGCGACTGGAAGGTCGACGCCTCGTTCCTGCACGGCGGAAGCCTGGACGTCCGGCTGTCCGAGACGCCGACCGGCTGGGGGACTTAGGGCTCCAGCGCGACGTGCGGCAGCTTGCGGTCCAGCCACCGCGGCAGCCACCACGCGCGTTCCCCGAGCAGCCGCATGATCGCCGGGACGAGCAGGCAGCGGATCACCAGCGCGTCCAGCAGCACCGCGACCGCCAGGCCGAGGCCGAACTGCGCGAGCATCCGCGACGGGTCGAGCAGGAACGCGCCGAACACCAGCACCATGATCGCGCCGGCCGCGGTGATCACACCGCCGGTCGAGGCGAGGCCCTCGCGCACCGCGAGCCGCGCGTCGCCGGTGCGCCGCCACTCCTCGTGCATGCGCGACACCAGGAATACCTCGTAGTCCATCGACAGGCCGAACACGATCGCGAAGATCATCACCGGCACGAACGCCTCGATCGGCCCGGGCTGCGCGCCGAACCAGCCGTCGCCGAACACCAGCGTCATGACACCCAGCGAGGCGCCGATGCTCAGCAGGTTCAGCAGCGCCGCCTTGAGCGGGATGAGGATCGACCGGAAGACGACCATCAGCAGCAGCGCGGACAGCCCGACGACGACCAGCACGAACAGCGGCAGCCGGTCGGCGACGGCGTCGGCGAAGTCCGTCGTGGCCGCGACCGAACCGCCGACCAGGTAGTGCCCGGGCAGCGCCGGCAGGACGTCGGTCCGCAGGCGTGTCACCAGCTCGGCCGTCGCCGCGTCCTGGGGTGACGTCGTCGGGAACACGAGGACAGTCTGGTTAACCGGCGTTAACGCGCGCGCGATTCCGGGTGTCGCGGCGAGCGTCTGCTGCAGCGCGACGGGGTCGCCGTCTTCCGTGACAATCGCGAGCGGACCGCTGAAGCCCGGCCCGAAGCCCTCGGCCAGCAGGTCGTACGCCTGCCGCGTCGTCGAGCCCGGCGGGTCGGTGCTCGCGTCGGCGAACCCGAGCCGCATCCCCGCGGCCGGGATGGACAGCCCGATGAGGACGGCCAGGCCGATCGCGAGCGGCGCCACCGGACGTCGCTGGACGCCGTCGGCGAGCCGTCGCCACGCCTTGCCGTGGTCACGCCGTGCGGCGTGCCGGCGGATGCCGCGTTCGAGGCGCTTGCCGAACAGCGACAGCAGCGCGGGCAGCAGCGTCACCGACGCGAGCATGGTCATCAGCACGGTGAGCGCGACGGCCAGCGCCACTCCGCGCAGCCCGCCGAGCCCGAGTGCGAGCAGGCCGAGCAGCGCGATGATCACCGTCGTCCCGGCGAACAGCACCGAGCGCCCGGCCGTGTCGAGCGCCCGGCGCGCGGCCGCGTCGCGGTCGTAGCCGGCGAGGATCTCGCCGCGGTAGCGCGAGAAGATCAGCAACGCGTAGTCGACGCCGACGCCGAACCCGACGAGCATCATCAACGGTGCGGTGTAGCTCGCGATGTCGACGAAGTGCGAGACGACCGTGATCAAGCCCAGGGTGCTGCCGACGGCGAACACCGCGGTGAGCACCGGCAGGCCGGCCGCGAGCAGCGAGCGGAACAGGAACACGAGGATGACCAGCGCGGCGAGCAGGCCGACGCCTTCCGCGGGACCACCGCCTTCCGAGATGCGCTCGATCGGGTCGCCGGCCAAAGCCACTTCGACCGGGCCGGCCTGTCTCGCGGTGTCGGCGAACTTCACGATGTCGTCGTAGGGGAGGTCGGCCGACGTCGCGTCGAAGGTGACGGTCGCGTAGCCGATCCGCCCGTCGGGCGACAGCGTCTCGAACGGCCCGGTCACCGACCGCACGTGCGGTTGCAATCGGACATTTCCCAGAGTGTTTTCGACCGCGGCACGCTCGGTCGCGAGGCCGTCGTCGGCCTTGAACACGATCTGCGCGCTCGCGCCGGACTGTGCGGTGTTCTTCAGGAGGTCGACGACCTGCTGGGACTCGGTGCCGGGCAGCGAGTTGTCGTCGTGGAACGCGCTGCCGGTGAGGCGGGAGGTGAACGTGACGCCGATGAGAACCAGCGCCCAGAGTGCGACGGCGAGCCACCGGTGGTGCTGCGCCCAGCCGGCCAGCCGGGCCAGCCGTCCCCCGGTGGGGCGAGTGATGGTGTCCATGGGGGACAAGGATTCGCCGGGAGGGCACTACTGCGCGTCGCGCAGCGGAGGACACTTGACGTGCTCCCGCCGGTGTCCCTTAGGGCGCTTCCCGTACTCCCGGGGGAGTACGGCTAAGGGGTGAGCCAGCGCGGCGTCACCGCGCCGGACTCGTACGCGAGGACGACGAGCTGCGCGCGGTCGCGCATGCCGGTCTTCGTCATGATGCGGCTGACGTGTGTCTTCGCCGTCGCCGGGCTGAGCGTGAGCTCGCGCGCGATCTCGTCGTTCGACAAGCCCGCCGCGACCAGGGAAAGCACTTCGCGTTCGCGGTCGGTGAGCCGGTCGAGCGCAGGAGCCGCCGACGGGCGCGTGACGCGCGCGGCGAACTCCGAGATCAGCCGCCGGGTGATCGACGGCGCCAGCAGCGCGTCGCCGCGGGCGACCACGCGCACGGCGTGGATCAGCTCTTCGGGCTCGGTGTCCTTGACCAGGAACCCGCTCGCACCCGCGCGCAGGGCGCCGTAGACGTCTTCGTCGAGGTCGAATGTCGTGAGGATGACGACCTTCGTGCCGTTCAGCGAAGGGTCTTCGAGGAGGTGCCGGGTCGCGGCGAGGCCGTCGAGCACCGGCATCCGGATGTCCATCAGCACGACGTCCGGGCGGTGGTCGTGCGCGGCCTGCAGGGCTTCGCGGCCGTCGGCGGCTTCGGCGACGACGTCGATGTCGTCCTCGCCGTCCAAAATGGACCGGAAGCCGGCGCGCACCAGCCGCTGGTCGTCGACGAGCAGGACCCGGATCATCGGCTCATCATCGCACCGGCAGCCGCGCGCGTACCCGGTAGCCGCCGCCCTCGCGCGGTGCCGCGGTCAGCTCGCCGCCGAGCGCCCGTGCGCGTTCGGCCATGCCGCGGATGCCGGTGCCCGGCGGGGCGTCGCCACCGCGCCCGTCGTCGTCGACCTGCACGGACAGCGCGTCGGCGCCGTAGCCGAGCCGGACGACGACGGTCTTCGCGCCGGCGTGCTTCGCGACGTTCGTCAGTGCTTCCTGCACCACGCGGAACGCGGCGTGCTCGACGTCCGGCGGCAGGTCGCGGGCGACGCCGTCGATCTCGGTGCGCACGGTCAGCCCGGACGCGCCGACGGACTCGGCCAGTTCCGCGACCCGCGAGAGCGAGGGCTCGGTCTGGCGGAGCATGCCGAGCGTCGCGCGCAACTCCTGGAGCGCGGTCTTGCTGGCGTCCTTGATGGTGCCGAGGGCCTCTTCGGCCTGGCCGGGATCACGGCGGTGCAGCGCGGCGCCGGCCTGGACGTTGATCAGCGCGAGGTGGTGGCCCAGGACGTCGTGCAGCTCGCGGGCGATGCGCAGCCGTTCGTCGGTGGCGCGTGCCCGGGCCTCGGCCTCCTTGGTGCGCTCGGCCTCGGCGCGGTAGTGCGTGACGGCACCCCCGGCGACGAGCGCGACGAACCAGCCGGTCATCAGGAAGAAGGCGAAGTTGTCGACGTGCCGGCCGCTCCGTGAGCTGACCTCCCCGGCGGCGACGCCCGCCATCGCGGCCACCACGAGCAGCGCGGCTCCACGGATCCGTCCGGCCGCGGCGGCGTTGTAGAGGGTGTAGGCGAAGGCCAGCAGGATCAGGCCGTCGGGATCGGTGAGCGGGTAGTAGACGGCGCAGCAAACGAGCGTTAACCCGGCGACACTCAGCGGGTACTTCCGGCGGAAGAAGACCGCGGCGCAGCCGAGCACGGTGAGGACCCAGCCGAGTGCGGCGTGATGGGCGGGCTCGACGCCGTCGTTCAGGACGGTGAACAGCGAACCGGCGAGCACCGCGGTGGTGACCGCGAGTTCGGGTGCCCATCGCCGCAACCAGGACATGCGCCGAGTCTAGGCGGCGTAACAAACGCTCCGGGGCGAGCGACTTCGCGGCATTGGTTGGCATTGCTGAGGAGTCGTCGTGAGAAAAAACCTGGGGTGGATCCTGGCCGCGGGCCTGCTGGTCGCGGGCTGTGGTGCCGGCGCTGTGCCGCCGAAGGACACCGGGAGCGTCGGGGTTCTCGACACTCCGACGTCGACCTATTCGACCCCCGCGTATTCCGTTCCGGTCACGACCGGAACACCCTCTCCGACGTCCGAAGCGCCGGTGGTCACGACCGCGCCGACCCAGGCGCAGGCCGTCGCACCGAAGACGGCCGCCGCCAAGCCCAAGGCGGCGCCGAAAACCACCGCGCAGGCCGCGCCGAAGCCGGCCGAGTGCGGTGCCGACTACTACGTGAACTCTTCCGGCAACTGCGTCCACCGGCCCAGTGACAACCCGTCCGGAGCGACCGCCCTCTGCAAGGACGGCTCCTACAGTTACAGCCAGCACCGTTCCGGCACGTGCTCCGGCCACGGAGGCGTGCGCACCTGGCTGTGACGAGAGCACCAATCGAGCGGAAATCGCCCGGCGCGTAGGTACAGTGCATGAAGTTGCATGATGTGTACTAACTACACACCGGGGGTGTGCTGGTGTCCCGACCCGGAGGGTCCGGCCGCGCGATCGTCGTGGTGCTCGCCTCGTGCGGACTGGTCGCGTCGTTCATGCAGACGCTGGTCGTGCCGCTCATCCCGGTGTTCCCGCGGCTGCTGAACGCCTCGGCGGCCGACGCGTCCTGGGTCGTCACCGTGACGCTGCTGGCCGCGGCCGTCATCACGCCGGTCAGCGGCCGGCTCGGCGACCTCTACGGCAAGCGGCGGATGATCCTCGTCAGCCTCGCGCTGCTCATCGCCGGTTCGATCGTCTCCGCCACGACGAGCGAACTCGCGTTCCACATCATCGGCCGCGGGCTGCAGGGCTGCGCGATGGGCGTCATCCCGCTCGGCATCAGCATCATGCGCGACGAGCTCCCGCCGGAACGCGTCGGCGGCGCGATCTCCCTGATGAGCGCGACGCTCGGGGTGGGCGGCGCGATCGGGCTGCCGGTCGCGGCCATCGTCGCCGAGAACGCCGACTGGCACGCGCTCTTCTGGATGTCCGCCGGGCTCGGGCTGCTCTTCGCGCTGCTGATCGTCAGGTTCGTGCCGGAGTCTCCGGTGCGGACCCCCGCGCCGTTCGACTACTTCGGCGCGCTCGGGCTGGCCGCCGGCCTGGTCTGCCTGCTGCTGCCGGTGGTCAAGGGAGCCACGTGGGGCTGGACCAGCGTGCCGACGCTGGGGTTCGCCGCGGCGGCCGTCGTCGTCCTGACCGGCTGGGGTGCTTACCAGCTGCGGCGCCGCGACCCGCTGGTCGACCTGCGTGTATCCGCCCGCCGACCGGTGCTGTTCACGAACCTGGCGTCGATCATGGTCGGGTTCTCGATGTACGCCATGGCGCTGTCGTTCCCGCAGTTGCTGCAGGCGTCGGCGTCGACCGGGTACGGGCTGGGCCAGACAATGGTGGAGTCCGGGCTGTCCCTGGCGCCGAACGGTCTCGTGATGATGCTGCTCTCGCCGGTTTCGGCGCGGCTCATCACCCGGTTCGGCCCGCGCCCGACGCTGATGACCGGCGCGCTGGTGATCGCCGCCGGGTACCTGTTCGCGATCGTGCTGATGGACAACGCCGCCGAGCTGATCACGGCGTCGGTGATCATCGGCGCGGGCGTCGGGATCGCGTACGCGGCGATGCCGGCGTCGATTATGGGCTCGGTCCCGGTCACCGAAACGGCGTCCGCGAACGGCCTGAACTCCCTGATGCGGTCGGTCGGCACGGCGGTTTCGAGCGCGGTGATGGCGGCGATGCTGGCCCAGCTGACGATCACCGTCGGCGGCCTGTCCGTGCCGTCGCTGTTCGGCTTCCGCGCGACGTTCGCCGTGGCTGCGTTCGCCGCGCTGGCGGGCGTGCTGCTGGCTGGGCTGGTGCCGAAGAAGCCGGTGGCGCCGGAGCTGGTCGGCGTCCGTTAGTCCTTGCGCGCCACCAGGGCCAGCCCGCCGCACTCGGCCGGGTTCGCCGGCACGTCGGCCGGGTCGTCCGGCCGCCACTGCGGGATGAAGACGATGCCCGGGTCGAGGATCTCGAAGCCGTCCACGAGGGCGCGCAGCTCGTCGGCCGTGCGAGGTGTCACCGGGTTCGCGCTCTTCTGGTACATCGCGACGGCACGAGCGGTGCCGTCGCTCTGCTGCTCCGGCGTCGCCGACGACAGCGCCAGGTAGCTGCCGGGCGCGAGCGCGTCGCGGTAGGCGGCGACCAGCCGGGCCGGGTCGCGCTCGTCCGGGATGAAGTGCACGAACAGCGCCATCACGACCATCACCGGCTGGTCGAGGTCGAGCATCATCTCGGTGGTCTCGTGCTCGAGGACGTCGTCCGGGAACTCGGCGTCGGCGTGCACCATCACCGCGTTCTCGTTGTCCTCCAGCACGATCTCGCTGTGCGCCACGGCGACGGGCTCGTTGTCGACGTAGACGACGCGCGCGGTCGGGTCGATCGCGTGCGCGACTTCGTGGACGTGCCCGACGGTCGGCATGCCCGAGCCGATGTCGAGGAACTGCCGGATGCCCTGGTCCATCCCGAACCGGATGGCCCGGCGCAGCCACTGCCGGTTCAGCTGCGCGCGCTCCCGCGCGTTCGGCTGGGCGGCCAGCACCTGGTCGGCGAACATCCGGTCGACCGCGTAGTTGAGCCGGCCACCGAGGATGTAGTCGTACACGCGCGCGGGGTTCGGCTTGTCGAGGTCGATACCGCGCCGCGCGTACTCGTCTTCACTCATGGCCGCTCCAAGATCCGTGTGACGCGAGAATAGCCGGACACGCTGCGCAGCCGGGGCCTCACCGGCTAGTCCTTGCGCGCCACCAGGGCGAGCTGGCTCGCCAGCTCCGGGTGCTCGCCCACGTCGGCGGGGTCGTCCGGCCGCCACTCCGGCGTGAACACGATCCCCGGCGGCAGGATCTCGAAGCCGTCCAGCAGCGCGCGCAGTTCGTCGCGCGAGCGCGCCACGACGTTCGTGCCGCTCTTCTGGTACATCTCCGCCGCGCGGCGGACCTCTTCGCCCTGGCCTTCGAACGTGCCCGACGACAGCGCCAGGTAGCTGCCCGGCGCGAGCGCGTCGCGGTAGGCCGCGATCAGCCCCGCCGGGTCGCGCTCGTCCGGGATGAAGTGCACGAACGCGGCCATGATCAGCATGACCGGCTGGTCGAAGTCCAGCAGCATCTCGGTGGTCTCGTGCTCGAGGACGTCCGCCGGGATTTCGGCGTCGGCCTGCACCATCTCGGCGTTCTCGTTGTCCTTGAGAACGATCTCGCTGTGCGCGACGGCGACCGGCTCGTTGTCCACGTACACCACGCGCGACGCGGGGTCGATCGCCTGGACGACCTCGTGCACGTGCCCGACGGTCGGCATGCCCGAGCCGATGTCCAGGAACTGGCGGATGCCCTGCTCGGCGCCGAAGCGGACGGCCCGGCGCAGCCAGCGCCGGTTCATCAGGGCCAGCTCCTTGGACTCCGGCCGCACCGCCAGGAGCTGCTCGGCGAACATCCGGTCGATGGCGTAGTTGAGCTTGCCGCCGATCAGGTAGTCGTACACGCGCGCCGCGTTCGGCTTGTCGAAGTCGATCTCGCGCTTCGCGTGTTCGTCGGTCATCGCCGTGCCACGAGTGCCAGTCCGCCCGCCTGCTCCGGCGGGTCCTCGAGCGGCCCGTCCGGACGCCACTCGGGCGTGAACACCACGCCCGGCGGCAGGATCTCGAAGCCCTTGACCAGCGCCCGCAGCTCGTCGGGCGAACGCAGCGTCAGGGGCGTGCCGCTCTTCTCGTACAGCGAAACCGAGCGCTGGGACTCCTCGCCCTGCCCCTCCCACGTGCCCGACGACAGCGCGAGGTAGCTGCCCGGCGCGAGAACGTCGCGGTAGGTGGCGATCAGACCGGCCGGGTCGCGCTCGTCCGGGATGAAGTGGACGAAGGCCGCCATGATCACCATCACCGGCTCGCTGAAGTCGAGCATCGCTTCGACGGTCGAGTGCTCCAGCACCTCGTCCGGGTTCTCCGCGTCGGCCTGGACCATCGCGGCGTTGTCGTTGCCCTCCAGCACGATCTCGCTGTGCGCGACCGCGATCGGCTCGTTGTCGACGTACACGACCTGCGACGTGGGGTCGATCGCCTGGACAACCTCGTGCACGTGCCCGACCGTCGGCATCCCCGAGCCGATGTCGAGGAACTGCCGGACACCCTGCTCCGCCGCGAACCGCGCCGCGCGGCGCAGCCACGCCCGGTTGACCTGCGCCATGTGCCGCGCGTTCGGCAGCACGCTCAGGATCCGGTCGGCGAACATCCGGTCGACGGCGTAGTTCAGCTGGCCGCCGATCATGTAGTCGTACACGCGCGCCGCGTTCGGTCTTTCGAGGTCGATGCCCCGCCTCGCGTGTTCGTCTTCGCTCATCCGCCGCTCCCGGGGCTCAGGTGTGACGGCGAGGATAGCCGGGTCAGAGCAGCGGCGGCACCGCCGCGTCGATGAGGTGCGGACCCGGTTCCGCGAAGGCGCGCTGCAGCTGCTCGGCGAGCTCTTCGGCGGTCGTCGCCCGCGTCGCCGGCACGCCCATGCCCTCCGCGATCTTCACGAAGTCCATGTCCGGCCGCGACAGGTCGAGCAGGTCGTTCGCCTTCGGGCCGCCCGACGCGGCGCCGACGCGCTGCAGTTCCATCCGCAGGATCGCGTACGCGCGGTTGTTGAGCAGCACCGTCGTGACGTTGAGGTTCTCCCGCGCCTGCGTCCACAACGCCGAGATCGTGTACAGCGCGCTGCCGTCCGATTGCAGGTTCAGGACGGGGCGGTCGCGTCCCGCCACGGCCGCGCCGGTGGCCACCGGCATGCCGTAGCCGATCGCGCCGCCGGTCAGCGTCAGCACGTCGTGCCGCGGCGCGCCGGCTGTCGCCGTCGGGAGCAGCAGGCCGGACGTGTTGGCTTCGTCGGCGATGATCGCGTTCTCCGGCAGCAGCGCGCCGATGACGTCGACCCAGTTCTGCGGGGTCAGCGGCCCGCTCGGGAGCGCGGGCCGGGACGGCTGCTGCAGCACCGGCTCGGTGTCCGCGGCGACGAGGTCCGCGACCTCGTTCAACGCGCGCGTGACGTCCTGGCCGACGGACGCGAGCGTGTGCACCTGCGCGCCTTCGGGCACCAGGTCGCTCGGCTTGCCGGGGTAGGCGAAGAACGAAACCGGCGCCTTCGTACCCGCGACGACGAGGTGCTTGACCCCGTCGAGCTGGTAGGTGACCTGCTCGGCGAGGTACCCGAGCCGCTCGATCGTCGGCAGGCCCGCGCCGCGCTCGAGACGGGACGGGAACGTCTCGACGAAAACCTTCGCGCCGGTCGCGGCGCCGATCCGGCTCGCCGCGCGCAGGCCTTCCTCGCGGCACGCGGCCCCGCCGATGAGCAGCGCCACCGTTTCGCCGGTGCCGAACACCGCGGCGACGTCCTTGACGGTGGTCGCGTCGACAGCCTGCGGAACGCGCGGCGGAACCGGCGCGCACGTTTCGCCGCCGTCACCCCACGAAGCGTCGGCGGGCAGGATCAGCGTCGCGACGCGACCGGGCGCGTCCTGCGCGGCGGCGACCGCGGCGGCGGCGTCCGCCCCGACGTCTTTGGTGTGCTCCGAACGCCGCACCCAACCTTCCAGCGAGCCCGCGACGGCTTCGATGTCCGATTCCAGCGGCGCGTCGTACTGCTTGTGGTAGGTCGCGTGGTCGCCGACGACGTTGACGATCGGCGTGTGCGCGCGCCGCGCGTTGTGCAGGTTCGCGAGGCCGTTGCCCAGGCCGGGGCCGAGGTGCAGCAGCGTCGCGGCGGGCTTGTCCGCGATGCGCGCGTACCCGTCGGCGGCACCGGTGACGACACCCTCGAACAGCGCGAGCACGCCCCGCATCTCGGGCACGGTGTCGAGCGCGGCGACGAAGTGCATCTCCGACGTGCCGGGGTTCGCGAAGCACACCTCGACACCGGCGTCGACCAGCGTGCGGATCAGGGACTGGGCGCCGTTCAGCTCACTCATGCGGTTCCTTCGGGGAAGAGAACGCCGGGGTTGAGGATCCCGGCGGGGTCGAAGCTCTGCTTGATCCGGCGCATCAGCTCGATCTTCGCCGGGTCTTCGAGTTCCTGGTGGTAGTGCGCCTTGGTGCGGCCGAGGCCGTGCTCGCCGGAGATCGCGCCACCGAGTTCCATGGCGTACGCGAAGATGTCGGTTAACAGTCGTTTACGCTTGTCGGCGTCCTTGCAGAAGATCCCGAAGTGGACGTTGCCGTCGCCGGCGTGGCCGCAGCCGAGCGCGCCGCCGCCCGCGGCCATCGCGAGCTCGCGCGACTTGGCAATGAACTCCGGCATCGCGGTCCGCGGCACGACAACGTCGATGATGTCGTCGGCGCCGGCCGCCTTCGCGGTCCAAAAGGCCTTCTCGCGCGCTTCGATCAGCTTGCGCGCGGCGGGGCCTTCGAGGACGTAGACGTCGGTGGCGCCGAGTTCCCCGAGCAGCTCGCCGACCGTCTCGACGTCCTCGTGCAGCCGCCCGCTCTCGCGGTTCTCCAGCGCGACGACGAGGTAGGCCTCGCTGGTCTCGCGGATCTTGTCCGGGACGCCGAGCTCTAGCTTCTCGTTGTAGACGATGGCGGCCATCGTCAGGTTGTCGATGTACTCGAGGATGTGCGGCGCGAGCCCGCTGGAGAGGATCGCCGGCACGGCGGCCATCACCTGGGCGAGGTCGCCGAACGGGGCAAGCACCGTGGCGCCGTGGGACAGCCGCGGGTGCAGCTTGACGGTGATCTCGGTGGCCAGCGCGAGGGTGCCTTCGGAGCCGATGATCAGCTGCGTGAGGTCGTAGCCGGTGGAGATCTTCGACGTCTTGCCGCCGGTGCGGAGGATCTCGCCGGTCGGCAGGACGGCCTGCAGGCCGAGAACGTTGTGGCGGGTGACGCCGTACTTGACGGCGCGCATGCCGCCGGCGTTCGTCCCGACGTTCCCGCCGACGCTCGCACTCAGCTCGCCGGGGTAGACGGTGTAGCTGAGCCCGGCTTCGGCGGTCTTGACGTCGAGCTCGGCGAGCGTGACACCGGGCTGCACGACGGCGACGTGGTTCCCGGTGTCGACCTCGAGGACCTGGTTCATCCGCTCGAAGGAGAGCACGAGCCCGCCTTCGCGCGGCCGCGCGGCACCGGAGAGTCCGCTGCCGGAGCCTCGCGCGGTGACGGGGACGTTGTGTTCTGTCGCGGCCTTCAGCAGCTCCGCGACTTCTTCCGCGGTTGCCGGCTTCGCGACGTACGCGGGCTTCTGCGGCTCCGCGGTCAGCGCTTCGTCGTGCGCGTAGTCCTCGGAGATCTCCTCGCCGGTCAGCAGATTCTTGTCCCCGACGATCTCGGCCAGCCGTGCCGCCACGTCGCCCATCGACAGTCTCTCCTCGCGCCGTTGCTGTGGTTACCGCAGCGTAGTACGTACCGCCGGTACGCCGCTATGAAGGTTTTTCACGTTAGCGTGCCGACGGCTGTGATCGACTGGTTACAAAGCAGGATTTAGCTCAAGCTAAATCTCTGGTGGGTGACTGCGCGCCGGGCAAAGCTTCCCGGCATGACATCGACGTACACCTTCGAAGACGGCGTTACCGTGCGGCGGCTCGGTTTCGGGGCGATGCGGCTCACCGAGTGGGACCACGTCCGCGACGGCGCCGCCGCGGTCGCGCGCCGGGCGGCCGAGCTCGGCGTGACGTTCTTCGACACCGCCGACGCCTACGACCTGGGGCTGAACGAGGAACTGCTCGCCGACGCGCTGCACCCGTACGACGGGCTGTTCATCGCGACGAAGTGCGGCCACGCGCGCCCGAGCCGGGGCGAGTGGGTGCCGCTCGGGCGCCCCGAATACCTGCGGCAGCAGGCGGAACTCTCCTTGCGGCGCCTGCGCGTCGAGCGCCTCGACCTGCTGCAGCTGCACCGGCTCGACCCGCAGGTGCCGCTCGCCGACCAGATCGGCGCGCTCGCGCGGCTGCGGGACGAAGGCAAAATCGCGCGGATCGGGTTGTCCGAGGTCAGCGTCGCGCAGCTGGCCGAAGCGCGGGCCATCGCGCCGATCGCGAGCGTCCAGAACCGGTACAACCTGACCGATCGTGCGTCCGATGACGTCCTCGGCTACTGCGAGCGCGAAGGAATCGCGTTCGTGCCCTGGCTGCCGATCGCACGCGGTGACCACGCGAGGGCGGGCGGAGTGCTCGGAAAGGTGGCGGCCGGCCTCGGCGCGACACCCGCTCAGGTGTCGCTCGCCTGGTTGCTGCGCCGGTCGCCGGTGGTGATCCCGATTCCCGGCACGTCGTCGGTCACGCACCTCGAAGAAAACTGCGGCGCGACCGGAATCACCTTTTCCGACGACGATTTCGCGCGGCTGGACGTACTGGGGTGAAACGGCCTGGCCGCGGTCTCCCGCGGCCAGGCTCCGGTGTTCCGCCTGGGTCAGACGAGCCAGCCGAGAACGTGCGCCAGGTGCGCCAGCGCGCCGGTGAGGATGTCGTGGCAGTAGTGGGCGTGCTGGGCGAACATCTGCATCGAATGACTCCTTGATGAATAACTCAGTGACTTCCCTGGAGTGCTCCCGGTGGGGAGCGAAAGCAGGTTTTCACCGCGTCGGCGAGCTGTCAAAAAGCCATTTCCGGAAGACTGCGACGCCGTGGAATCTTCCCATGCTAAACACGTAATCCCTTCGTGTTTGATGCCGGGGTGCCCCTTTCGGCGGTCAGCCACTCTGGGTAACAGTCGGCGGCAATCTCACTGTCGGTAATTCCGGCCTTGATCCGGCATCCCGGGCAGCCGGGTAGCTCGATCCGGTGATCACCGGCCACGAAAGGTGAGCTCGTGATGATCACTCTTTCGAGTGGCCGGACGCAGTGAAAAGGGGACGCCGGGTGCGGTGACCGCACTCGGCGTCCCCCTTGTCGGGTAAGGGATTCAGGCTCGCGCGAACGAAAGCGTCTCGCCTTCGACCCCCCGCAACCAGAGGTCCTGTGCGGCCGCCGCCATCTCGGCGAGGCCCTCCTCGATCGTGGCGAACACGTTGCCGGGCACCCAGCCCGCGTCGCCGTTGATCAGCAGGTTGTTGCGTCCGTAGAAGATCGCGAGGTCGGTCGCGCCCTGGTCGCCGTGCGCCTCGCTGTCCTCTTCGTAGCCGTACGCGGGGTTGCCGATCTCCCAGGCTTCGAACCCGAAGTACACGACGTCGCCGGGAATCGGCGTGATCGTCGGGTTCTCCCGCCCGGGCTTCGGCTCCGCGAAGGGCGGCACGAGCGTGTAGACCTCGTTGCGCGCGTACTTCGCGTGGTAAGCCGAACCGCTCTGCGGCAGCGCGTCCCACACCGCCCTGCACGTCCGCGGTGCCTCGTCGTCGAGCAACCGCGCCCGGCAGGAGATCCCGCGCTTGTCGAGGGTGATCGTGATGTACCGGGCCATGCTCAGCTCCCCGTGACGGACGCGACGACCTCGCCCCAGATGCGCAGCGCGTCGTCGACCTGCTCGGCGTTGACGACCAGCGGCGGCACCATGCGGACGACGTTCATGTACGGCCCGCACGTGAGCAGCAGCAGGCCGTTCTTGGCGGCCGCCTGCTGCGCCGCTGCCGCGGTGGCGGCGTCGGGCTCGCCGTCGGCGGTGGTGAACTCCGAGCCGACCAGCAGCCCGAGTCCGCGCACTTCGCCGATCGCCGGCGTCTTGTCCGCGATCACCCGCGCGCCTTCGAGCAGCTGGCGCCCGCGCTCGGCGGCGTTCTCGACCAGGTTCTCCCGCTGGATGACCTCGAGCGTCGCGATCGCGGCGGCGCACGAGACGGCGTTGCCGCCGTACGTGCCACCCTGCGAACCCGGGAGCGCCTTCGCCATCAGCTCCTGCGAAGCGGCGATGCCCGACAACGGGAAGCCGCTGGCCAGGCCCTTCGCGATGAGCACGATGTCGGGGGAGACGTCGAAGTGGTCGTGTCCCCAGAACTTGCCGGTGCGGCCGAAGCCGGTCTGGATCTCGTCGAGGACGAGCAGGATGCCGTGCCGGTCCGCGCGCTCGCGCAGGCCCGCCATGAACTCCGTGTTCGCCGGGACGTAGCCGCCCTCGCCGAGCACGGGCTCGACGAAGATCGCGGCGGTCTCGTTCGGGGCGCTGACCGTCTGGAACAGGTAGTCCAGCTCGCGCAGCGCGAACTTCGTCGCGGTCTGCTCGTCCCAGCCGTAGTGGTAGGCGTAGGGGAACGGCGCGACGTGCACCCCCGCCATCAGCGGGCCGATGCCGGCGCTGAACCGCGTCCCGGATGTCGTCATGCTCGCCGCGGCGACGGTCCGGCCGTGGAAGCCGCCCTGCATGACGATGACGTTCGGGCGCTTCGTCGCCTGCCGCGCGAGCCGCAAGGCCGCTTCGACGGCTTCGCTGCCCGAGTTCGCGTAGAAGAGCGAGTCGAGCCCCCTGGGCAGAACCTCGCCCAGGCGCTTGGTCAGCTCGAGCAGGGGCCGGTGCATCACCGTCGTGTACTGCCCGTGGACGAGCTTGCCGATCTGCTCCTGCGCCGCGCGCACGACGTGCGGGTGGCAGTGCCCGGTGCTCGTGACGCCGATGCCGGCGGTGAAGTCGAGGTGCCGTTTGCCGTCGACGTCGTAGAGGTAAACCCCTTCACCGTGGTCGACCACGACGGGCGTTGCCTGCTTGAGCAGCGGAGATAGCTGGGCCATGGCAGCGTGCTCCTTGGTCGGTTGAGCGGGTTGTCGATTGTTGACAATATCCATAGCATGGCTCTCGGGACAACACGTGAGGAGCAGTCGGGATGAGCGCGAGCACCGAGTCCGGCGTCGTCGAGGCGGTCGGCAAGGAACTGTTCATCGGCGGCAAGTGGGTCGCCGCCGAGTCGGGGAAGACGTTCCCGGTGGTGGACCCGGCCACCGGCAAGGAGCTGTGCCAGGTCGCCGACGCCTCGCCGGCGGACGGCGTCGCCGCACTGGACGCCGCCGTCGCCGCGCAGGCGGACTTCGCGAAGATGGCGCCGCGCGAACGCGGCGAGATCCTGCGCCGGGCCTACGAGCTGCTGATGAAGCGCCAGGACGAGCTCGCCCTGCTCATGACCCTGGAGATGGGCAAGCCACTCGCCGAGTCGAAGGGTGAGATCGCCTACGCCGCCGAGTTCTTCCGCTGGTTCGCCGAGGAGGCCGTCCGGATCGACGGCGGCTTCGCGACCGCACCGAACGGCGCGGGCCGGTTCCTCATCACCAAGCAGCCGGTCGGCCCGACGCTGCTGATCACGCCGTGGAACTTCCCCATGGCGATGGGCACGCGCAAGATCGGCCCGGCCATCGCCGCGGGCTGCACGTCGGTGATCAAGCCGGCCGCGCAGACGCCGCTGTCGATGCTCGCGCTGGCCGGCATCCTCGCCGAGGCCGGGCTGCCCGAAGGCGTGCTCAACGTCATCACGACCAGCGACTCCGGCGGCGTGATGGAGCCGCTGATCCGCGACGGCCGGGCCCGCAAGCTCTCCTTCACCGGTTCCACCGGCGTCGGCCGGAAGCTGCTGGAGCAGTGCGCCGACAAGATCCTCCGCACGTCGATGGAGCTGGGCGGCAACGCGCCGTTCCTGGTGTTCGACGACGCCGACATGGACGCGGCGATCGAAGGCGCGATGCAGGCGAAGATGCGCAACATCGGCGAAGCGTGCACCGCGGCGAACCGGTTCTACGTGCAGCGCGGTGTCGTCGAGGAGTTCTCGCGGCGGCTGACCGAGCGGATGCAGGCGCTGCCGATGGGCCGCGGCACAGAGAAGGACGTCGTGGTCGGCCCGTTGATCGACGACAAGGCCGTCGACAAGGTGACGGAGCTGGTCAAGGACGCCACCGATCGCGGCGCCCGGGTGCTCACCGGCGGCTCCGGCGTCGACGGGCCGGGCCACTTCTACCAGGCCACCGTGCTCACCGACGTCCCGCAGGAGGCGCGCCTGACGCACGAGGAGATCTTCGGGCCGGTCGCCCCGATCACGCCGTTCGACACCGAAGAAGAAGCGGTCGCGAGGGCCAACGACACGGAGTTCGGCCTCGTTTCCTACGTCTTCACCAGCGACCTCAAGCGGGCACTGCGCGTCTCCGAAGCTCTGGAAGCCGGGATGATCGGGCTCAACCAGGGCATCGTGTCGAACCCGGCGGCGCCGTTCGGCGGGATCAAGCAGTCCGGCCTCGGTCGCGAGGGCGGTTCCGTCGGCATCGACGAGTTCCTCGAGACCAAGTACATCGCGGTGGCCCTGTGACGGCCTACTGCATCGCGAGCATCCCCGGCGACGGGATCGGCGTGGACGTCACGGTCGAGGCCCGCAAGGTCCTCGACCGGGCTTCTTCGCGGTTCGGCTTCTCGCTGGAGTGGACGGAGTTCGACTGGAGCTGCGAGCGCTACGCGAAGGCCGGGGCGATGATGCCGGACGACGGCGTCGCGCAGCTCTCGGCGTTCGACGGGATCCTGCTCGGTGCGGTCGGCTTCCCCGGCGTCCCGGACCACGTTTCGTTGTGGGGCTTGCTGATCCCGCTGCGGCGCGCGTTCCAGCAGTACGTCAACCTGCGCCCGGTGCGGCTCCTGCCGGGCACGACGTCCGTGCTGGCCGGGCGGAAGGCCGAGGAGCTGGAGCTGGTCATCGTCCGGGAGAACTCCGAAGGCGAATATTCCGCGATCGGCGGCCGGCACAACGCCGGGCGGCCGGACGAGTTCGTGCTGCAGGAGTCGGTCTTCACCCGCGTCGGCGTTTCGCGGATCATCCGGTACGCGTTCGAGCTGGCGCGGACGCGGTCTTCGCGCGTGTGCTCGGCGACGAAGTCCAACGGGCTGATCCACTCGATGCCCTTCTGGGACGAGATCTTCGCCGAGATCGCCGCCGAGTACCCCGACGTCCACAGTGAACAGATGCACGTGGACGCGTTGGCGGCGCGCATGGTCCAGGCACCGGACCGCCTCGACGTCATCGTGGGGTCGAACCTCTTCGGCGACATCCTGAGCGACCTCGCGGCCGCGATCACCGGCGGTCTCGGCATGGCACCGTCCGGCAACATCAACCCATCGGGTGAACATCCGTCGATGTTCGAGGCGGTTCACGGGAGCGCTCCGGACATCGCCGGGCAGGGGATCGCGAACCCCGTAGCGCAGATCCTGGCGGCCGCGATGCTGGTCGAACACCTGGGTGAAACCGTTGCCGCGCAAGCGATCCGCGCCGCGGTGGACCGCGTGCTCGACGAGGGCCGGGTGCGAACTCCGGACCTCGGCGGCACGGATACCACAGAACGGCTCGGCACGGCGGTGGCCGAAGTGCTGGGCTGAGTTTTTGTCGGTGCCCTCCGGCACGGTGGTCACAAGTCCACCGAGGGGGAGGAGTCACCGATGTGCTTCGAATGTGAGAACCCGGACAGATCCGGTTACCTGGAACGGCTTCGCGAAGGCGTGGCCGACCGGGGCTGGCTCGTACAGGGAGTCGAGGGCAGCGGGTCGTACCCGCCGTGGGCCTACACGGTGGGCCTGAGCGGGTACGGCCTGCCCGAGCTGGTCGTGACGGGCCTGCCGCTGCTGGAGGCCGCGGAGCTGCTGAACGACCTGGCCGCACACTCGCTGCACGGGTCGCCACCCACACCGGGCGAGCGCGTCCCCTTGCGGGGCGGCCCGGTGATCGAAGCGGTCCGGCTGGCGGAGCCGTCGGTGCACCTGTTGTTCGCGGTGGCGTTGTACGGCCCGGAAATCCGTGCGCTGCAACTGGTCCACGCGGACTCGCAGGGCCGCTTCCCGTGGTCGCCGGACTACCGGGACGGCCGTGGCGGCCAGCCGGTGCTGGGGGTGCGTGATGGCGCTTAACTGCGGGTGCTCACCGCCGGCCAACTGCTTCCCGGTCCCCGTGCGGGCCGTCCATGTGCGCCTGCCGGATCCCCCGGAACCCGAGCCGGTCGTCCGGGTGCACGCTCCGCCCCGGAGGAAGGTACACGCGCCGGTTTACCGATCGCGCGCGTCGGGCTTCAGGCCCCGGCTGCCGGCGTTCCGCTCACGCGTTGCCCGGCACCGGCGGGGCGTGCCCGTCGATGAGGCTCGTCCCCGGCGCGAGGCGCTGCACCGCGTCCTCCATGTGCGAGTCGAGCAGGGCCAGCGCCGTCTCCTCGTCGCCGTCGCGAAGGGCCTGAATGAGTTTCGTGTGCTCCTCGACGCGTTCCTCGACCCGTTGATAGGTGCTTTGCAGCGCGGTCAGGCACATCCGCGTCTCGATGAGCAGGGTCCGGGCCATCCGGACGAGCCGTTTGCTGCCGGAGGCGTTGATGAGGGCCTCGTGGAACCTGAGGTCCGCGGTGGAGAGCGCGCTCGGGTCGTCTTCGCTCGCGGCCGTCGCCATTTCCGCGACGGTCTGCGCGAGCACGTCGGCGATCCGCTCGCGTTCCCCGCCGCGCACGGCGCGGATCATCGCGGCGCGTTCGATCGCCGAGCGAGCTGCGTAGATGTCGTAGACGTCGCCGGGCTCGAGATCGATCACGAACAGCCCGCGGTGCCGTTCGCTGCGCAGGAGCCCTTCGGAGACCAGATGCTGCATGGCTTCCCGGAGCGGCCCCCGTGACACCTGGAACCGTGAGGCCAGCTCCGTCTCGCCGAGCTGGGTGCCCGGCGGGAGGGCGCCGGTCATGATCGCGTCACGCAGCTGACGCGCGATCACCGCGGCCGTCGACTCGCGGCTGACCGGTTCGATCTCGGGCAGCATGCCCGGCGGCAGGGCCATGTCAGGCATCCCCCTCCGGCAGTTGCCGGAACAGCGCGCCGAGGGAGCGGACGAGCCGGTGCCGCCCGGTCAGGCGCAGGCCTTCCCAGACGGTCACCTGGTTGGCGGTCAGCACGGGCTTCTTCAGCGCGGCTTCGACGATATTGATCTCCTGGAGCGTCCGCATCGCGGTGTCCGGCACCAGCACCGCGTCGGCGTCCGGGTGGTCGTGGCGCACGGCGAGCTCGACGACGGCTTCCGACGTCATCGCGCCGACCTCGGCGGCCGTGACGATGTCGGCGCTGGCCATCGCGACCACCTCGATGCCGCCGGCCTTGAGGAAGTCCACGAACAGCTGGGCGATGTCGTCCGGGTAGCTGGCGGCGACGGCGACCCGCTTGACGCCCAGGGCACGCGCGGCGTGCACGAACGCGAAGGAGGTGCTGGAGGCCGGGACCCCGGCGACGGCGGCGAGGCGGTCGGCCTGGTCGCGGGCACCGTCCCAGCCGTAGACGAAGCTGCCGCTGGTGCACGCCCAGATGACCGCGTCCGGCTCGTGCTTCCGGAGCAGGGTGGCGCCGTCGGCGAGGCGGGTCTCGCTGCCGAGGTCCAGCAGTTCGGCGACCGCGTGCTTGTCGGTGCCGTAGATGTGCTCGACCGCGAGGCGGATGTCGCCCTCGTCGGCGGCCGCGCCACCGAGCAGCTGCTCGGCCAGCGGGTAGTCGTCTTCGGCCGCGTGGTCGGGGTAGATGAAGCCGATGGTAGTCACGAAACCTCCGGGGGGACGCAAATTGTCGACAATCCTAGAGGGCTGGTCAAGGAATACCTTTCACGACACGTCATGAAGCCACTTCCCGGGGCCGACGATGGGCAGGTTCATCCGGCGCAGGCACGCCCACATGGTCAGCTGGTTGGCGGTGAGCACCGGCTTGCCGAGCGCGGCTTCCAGGGGCTCGATCAGGTCGTAGGTGGGGAGGTTCGTGCAGCTGACGAAGATCGCTTCGGCTTCACCGTGGTCGGCGGCGAGGATGCGTTCGGCGATGGTGCGGTAGCTGACCTTCCAGATGCCGCCGCCCAGCCCGAGGTGGTCGCTGGCGACAGTCTCGACGTTCAGTTCGCCGAGGAAGTCGTGCAGGGCGCCGGTGAGGTCGGCGTCGTAGGGCGTCAGCACCGCGACGCGGTGCAGGTCGAGCTGGTGCAGCACTTCGGCGAGCGCGCCCGAGGTGGTGACGGCGTCCGGTGCGCCAGCGTCGCAGATCGCCTTGGTCAGCGAGCGTTCGTAGTCGACGCCGTTGACGAAGCTGCCCGAGGTGCAGAGGTAGGCGACGACCTCGGGCTCGACGTGCAGCACGTCACGGGTCGCGCTGGCCAGGTGGTGGCTGTCGCTGACGAGGCGGGCCATCTCCATGCTGACCGGCACCGGCTCGTACGGCGTCCGGGCGAGGTGGAGGGACACCTCCATGGGCACCCAGCGCCAGAGCTCGCGCTCCAGCGCGAGGTCGAACGGCGCGATGACGCCGATGCCGCGTTGCGCCAGCGGGCCGTCGAACGCCAGGAAGTCGAAATCCAAGGCTCAGCCTCCGGAATACGTCTGAACTCGATGACAGTCCGGTGCTCCGGGGGTCGTTCCTCGGATTGTTGACAATCATACGAGCGACTTTTACCGTGTCAACGTGATCGCCTCGGAAACCCAGGAAGCCCCGGTCCTGGCGGTGCTCTGTGGCGAGTCCCGCCCACCGGACATGCGTGCTGTCGAATCCGGGGCCGTTGTGCGTTACACGGACGCGGCGGGCCTGTCCGATGCGCTGTCCGGAGCCGATGCGCTCTTCGTCTATGACTTCCTCTCCACTGCGGTGCCAGGAGCCTGGCACGCCGCGGATCGCCTGCGCTGGCTGCACATCGCGAGCGCGGGTGTCGACCCGGTGCTGTTCCCGGGGCTGGTGGAGAGCGACGTCGTCCTGACCAACTCGCGGGGTGTCTTCGACGACGCCATCGCGGAGTACGTGCTCGGCGTCGTCCTCGCTTTCGCGAAGGACTTCGCGCGGTCGCACGACCTGCAGCGCGAGGGCCGCTGGCTGCACCGCGAGAGCGAGCGGATCGCCGGGCGCGAGGTGGTGGTCGTCGGCACCGGGCCGATCGGCCGGGCCATCGCGCGGCTGCTGCGCGCGGCTGGGATGCGGGTGAGCGGTGCCGGCCGCCGGGAGCGCACGGGCGACCCGGACTTCGGGGTCGTGCACCAGTCTTCGCAGCTCGACGCGTTCCTGCCGCACGCCGACTACGTCGTCGCCGTCGCGCCGTTGACCGAGCACACCAAGGGGATGTTCGACGCGCGCGCGTTCGCCGCGATGAAGCCGTCGGCGCGGTTCGTCAACGTCGGCCGGGGTGAGCTGGTGGTCACCTCCGACCTGGTCGCCGCGCTGGAGGACAAAACCATCGCCGGCGCCGCACTCGACGTGTTCGACACCGAGCCGCTACCGCCCGACAGCTCGCTCTGGACGATGCCGGACGTGCTGGTCTCGCCGCACATGTCCGGGGACTTCATCGGCTGGCGGAACACGCTCGTCGAGGTGTTCACCGAGAACTTCCGCCGCTGGCAGGCTGGGGAGCCGCTGCGCAATGTCGTCGACAAGACGCTCGGCTACGTGCCGTCGGGGAACCAGGGAGCCGGATGAACGACAGGATGCTGACCGCCAGCGAGCTCGTCGCCGCCTACGCGACCGGTGAGCTCTCACCGGTCGAGGCGACGCAGAACGCGCTGCAGGCCATCGAAGACCGCGACGGCGAGTGCAACGCGTACTGCCTCGTCGACGCCGTCGGGGCGCTGGAACAGGCCAAGGCGTCGGAGGTCCGGTGGCGGGACGGCAACCCGATCGGGTGGCTCGACGGCGTGCCGTCCTCGATCAAGGACATGTTCCTGACGCAGGGCTGGCCGACCGTGCGGGGCTCGAAGAGCATCGACCCGGACCAGCCGTGGGACGTCGACAGCCCGGTCGCCGCGCGGATGCGCGAGGCCGGCCTGGTGGTGCTGGGCAAGACCACCACGCCCGAGATCGCGTGGAAGGGCGTCACCGACAGCCCGCTGCAGGGCATCACGCGCAACCCGGCCGACCCGTCCAAGACGGCGGGCGGGTCGAGCGGCGGCAGCGCCGCGGCCGTCGCGGCGGGGATGGGCGAACTGTCCGTCGGCACCGACGGCGGCGGCTCGGTGCGGATCCCGGCGTCGTTCTGCGGGATCGTCGGGCTCAAGCCGACCCACGGCCGGATCCCGCTCTACCCGGCGAGCCCGTTCGGCCCGCTGTCGCACGCCGGCCCGATGGCGCGGTCGGTGGACGACACCGCGCTGCTGCTGGACGTCCTGTCGCTGCCCGACCACCGCGACCCGGCCGCGCTCGCGCCGCCGGTGGCGTCGTTCCGCGAGGCCGTCCGCCGGGACGTCCGCGGCCTGATCGCCGCGTACTCGCCGACGCTCGGGTACGTCGACGTCGACCCGGAGATCGCCGCGATCGTCGCGGCGGCGGTGCGCGCGCTCGGCGACGCGGGGCTGCACATCGAGGAGACCGACCCGGGGTTCGCCGATCCGAAGCAGGCGTTCGACATCCTGTGGTCGTCGGGGGCGGCGAAGCTGCTCGACTCGTTCCCGCCGGGTTCGGCGGACCGGACCGACCCGGGCCTGCGCAAGGTCTGGGAGCTCGGCAAGACGTGGTCGGCGAGCGACTACCTCGACGCGACCGCCGAGCGGGCCGCGCTCGGCATCCTCATGGGCGAGTTCCACACGCGCTACGACGTGCTGATCACCCCGACCGTCCCGATCGCCGCGTTCGAAGCCGGACACGATGTGCCGCCGGGCAGCGGGCTCAGCGAGTGGCCGGAGTGGACGCCGTTCACCTACCCGTTCAACATGACGCAGCAGCCGGCGATCAGTGTCCCGGCCGGCCGGACGTCGGCGGGGCTGCCGGTGGGCCTGCAGATCGTCGGGCCGCGGCACTCGGACGATCTCGTGCTGGCGGTGGCGAAGCTCTTGGAGGAAGTGCGGCCCTGGGCGCCGGCCTGACACGTGAGGGTGAACCCCGGGCCGCGCGGGAAAAGCTGTGCCACTGTCGGCCGGGTGAACGCTGAACGCTGGCGGTACGAGCGCGCCATTCCGACCGTGGACGTCGCCGGAGTGCCGACCCAGGTGGTGGTGGGCCTGGTCGAGCGGGGTGACCGCCTGACCGCGGCACTCCGGGTGGACGGCGGGAAGGCGGTCCTGGTGCCCCTGGAAACGGGCGGCGAGCTGCTGAAGGCGTTGCGGGAGACTCTGGAGAGCTGGTGGCGCCTCGACGGGCACCGCGACCTGACTCCGGAACCGAGAGCCGGCCGCTGACCGGAGCAAGGGGATCCGCCCGAGCCTGCTGAACCTCATCCCGGCGTGCCCGGGCTGACCGGCGCGCGGCGGACCAGCCCGCGCACCTGCGGATTGAGGAGCACGACCGCCGTCGCGCCGACGACGAGGGCGGCGCCGCCCAAGAGCGTCGCCGAACGGCCGGCGTGCTCGGCCAGCGGCCCGGCGGCGATCTGGCCGAGCGGCATCGCGACGAACGAGCCGAGCATGTCGTAGGAGTAGACGCGGGCGAGCTTCTCGGGCGGCACGTTCTCCTGCAGCGAGACGTCCCACGCGACCCCGAACTGCTCGATCGCGAAGCCCGAGAGGAACATCGCGAACAGCAGCGGCAGCAGATAGGGCGTCTCGCCGAGCGCCAGCATCGGCAGGGCGTCGACGGTCACGAGCGCGACGCCGAACAGCAGCATCCGCCGTGGCTGCCATCGCGCGGCGAAGACGCCGCCGAGCAGCGCGCCGGCGGTCTGCACCGCGAGCGCGAGCCCCCAGCCGGTGCGGCCGAAGGTGTCGTCGGCGACCAACGGGCCGATCACCAGCAGCGCGCCCGCGTTCACCGCGTTGACGATCATGAACTGCAGCACCACCAGCCACACCCACGAGCGGGCGCGGAACTCGCGCCAGCCTTCCGCGAGCTCGCTGAGAGGACGGCTGCCCGGGATTCGCTCACCGCGCGGAAGGCGGATCCGGCGGTAGGACAGCGCGGCGGCGAGGAACAGGACGGCGTTCCCGGCGAGCGCCCACCCGGAGCCGGCGAACGCGACGAGCACCCCGGCGATTCCGGCGCCGGCGATGCGGCCGACGTTGGACAGCAGCCGGACCAGGGCGTTCGCCTGGGCGAGCAGCGGCGCAGGCACCGTCAACGGCGTGAGTGACGCGGCCGCGGGCAGCGAGATGGCCGAGACGGCGCCGTTGACCAGGCTGAGCCCCACCAGCAGCGGGACGGAGGCGAATCCGCAGAGCACGCTCGCGGCGATGGCGGCCTGGGTGAGCGCGGCGGCGGTCTCGGTGCCCTGCAGGATCACCGACCGCGGCAGCCGGTCGGCCAGCATCCCGCCGAAGAGCACGAGCAGCACGTTGGCGATCGACCGCGCCCCGACGACGATCCCGAGGTCCACGGCCGACCCGGTCAGGTCAACGACGGCGAAGGCCAGCGCGAAGGGCGCGACGGCGTTGCCGAAGTCGGCGAAGGTCCGCCCGGTGACAAGGGCGCGAAAGCGACGCTCGCGAAGCGGGGCGAGCGGCGGGGAGGTCATGGGAGCGACTCCGGCTAGGTAGGTGCGTTGGGACGCGGATTCAGGGGCGTGGCGACCGTGGCCGGCTGCGGTGGTCGGCTCGGGCTGGACCGGCGCGACCGAGGTGGGTTGCTGTGGGCGGCTCAGACTGCGCTGGTGCGACCGTGGCCGGCTGCGGTGAGCGGCTCCGGTTGGACCGGCGCGACCGAGGTGGGCTGCTGTGGGCGGCTCAGACTGCACCGGTGCGACCGAGGCCGGCCGCTGTGAACGGCTCAGGCTGGACCGGCGCGACCAAGACGCTCACGGAGATGCGGTCCGGCTGTCTTCCGCGAGCTCGAACAGCGCCACACTCGCGCTGACCCGGACCGTCCCCGGCGACCGCGGTGGCTGGGCCGCGGCGTGGAGTTCCTGGCTCAGCTCCGATGCCCGCTCGAGCAGGCGCGCCCAGATCGCGGGGTCCACCCACAGCTCCGCGTCCGTCAACGACGCTCGCCGGCCGGGGGCCCGGGACCCGGCCCGCCGCAGCAACTCGCCCGCGACCGCCTTCGCCAGCAACTGCTCCTCCGCCGGGTCGCGCGTCGTCAAGCGGCGGCCCGACTCCGGGTCGTGGCGATACCGCTTCGCGCGGCCGCCGCGGATGGTGATCTCCTCCGCCACGTCCAGCAGGCCCGCCTCGTGCAGGCGGCGCAGGTGGTAGCTGATGTTCGCCTGCGTTCCGCCCAGCTCGCGCGCCGCCTCGGCCGCGCTCATCGCCGCTCCCGTCAGGAGCGACAGGATCCGCATGCGGAGCGGGTGCGCCAGTACACGCAGGTTGTCGTGGGGCATGGCGCCAGCCTGCCACGACCGTCAAAGAGTTATTTGGGGGTCTCAGTGGCGCGGAGGAAACGCCTAGAGCGAGAACGTGGCGCCATCCGCTGGGAGCAGTGCGCCGGCGGACCGCACGGCCGCGTGCTCTTCCGAGGCCGGGTCCAGGACCGGGTTCGTGTTGTTAACGTGCGTGAACGCCCAGCGTCCGGGCCTCCCGGCGATCCGGGCCAGGCTCGCGGTGATCGGCAGGTGCCCCATCGCGAGCTGGTCCGGGCCGCCGACGCCGGCCATCTCGTCCGGTGCGTAGAAGGTGCCGTCCAGCAGGACCAGCGAAGCGCCCTCCACGAACGAGTCGAATCCGTCGGGCCAGCTCTTCAGGCACGGTGCGTACACCAGCACGCCGCCGGTCAGCAGGTCCGAGATGCGGTAGGCGACGACCCGCGGACCCGCCCCGCCGGAGGAGACGTACTTCGGTTTCTTGTCGCTCACCGGCAGCACGTCGACCCGCAGTCCGGGCAGGTCCACGAGAGACGTCCAGCCGCCGTAGCCGTCGATGATCGCGCGCACCGGCGACAGCGCGTCCAGCACCGCGTCCGGCGCGAACACCGGGAGCCCGCCGGCCTCACGCAGCATCAGCAGGCCCAGCGTGTGGTCGAGTTCGGCGTCGGTCAGCAGCACTCCGCGCAACGGGATCTCACGCGGGCCCGGCCCCGCTCGCAGGGCCGGCGTCGAAAGGATCTGGGCCCGGATGTCCGGCGAACAGTTGAGCAGGTACCAGCCGGCGCCGTCCGAGCTGATCGCGACGCAGTCCTGGGTGCGCGGAGGCAGCCCGGCCGTGCACAGGCGGCACGCGCAGTTCCACTGTGGACATCCGCCGCCGGCCGCGGTGCCGAGCAGGATCACCTTCACCGGCGCATGACCAGGTCGGATTCCGGCGGCCGGGTCAAGACGAGATCCACGACCTCTCGCTGTGGCGACCGCGAGCACACCGGATCGGTCGCCGCGGCGTCGCCGGTGAGCAGGAACGCCTGGCAGCGGCAGCCGCCGAAGTCGACACCGCGACGGTCGCACGTCCGGCACGGCTCGCTCATCCAGTCCTCGCCGCGGTAGGCGTTGAACGACGAGGACTGGTACCAGATCTCGGCGAGCGGTGTGTCGCGGACGTTGGACAGCGAAAGCGTCGAAATCGCCGACGCCGCCGGACACGGCAGCACGGTTCCGTCCGGTGCCACGGTCAGCTGCCGCGCGCCCCACCCGTACATGCACGGCTTCGGATACGGCTCGTGGTAGTCGGCGACGACGTAGACGATTTCCATCGTGTCGCGCAATCGCGAGACGGCCGCGCGCACCACCGGCTCGGCGGCGGCGAGCTGCGAAGGAGTCGGCATCAGAGCTTCGCGGTTGCGCAGCGCCCAGCCGTAGTACTGGGTGTTCGCCAGCTCCAGCCGGTCCGCGCCCATCCGCTCGGCCAGCTCGATGATGCCGGCCAGCTGGTCGTGGTTGCGCCGGTGCAGCACCACGTTCAAGGACAGCGGCAGCCCGGACGCCTTCACCAGCGCGGCCGCGGCGAGCTTGTGGTCGAACGCCCGCGCACCGGCCAGTAGATCGGACCGCTCCCGTGTCGCGCCCTGCGCCGACAGCTGGACGTGCGCGAGTCCGCGCGACACCAGATCGTCGAGCCGCGCGGACGTCAGGCCGAGTCCGGACGTGACGAGGTTGACGTAGCACCCGAGCGAACTCGCGTGCGCGACCAAGACCGGCAAGTCGGCCCGGGCCAGCGGTTCGCCACCGGACAGGTGCACCTGCAGCACGCCCAGCTCACGCGCTTGCGAGAGCACCGAAACCCAGTCCGCAGTGGACAGTTCGGCGTCGCGCGAGACGAGTGAAACCGGGTTCGAGCAATAAGGACAGTGCAGTGGGCAGCGGTGGGTCAGCTCCGCCAGCAGGCCGAGCGGCGGGGTCACGTCCATGCGACGACCCGCCGTTCGCCGAGCCGCGCCAGCACGTCGAGGACGTCCTGCTCCCGGACGCCGGTGAAGCGCCGTCCGAGCATCGCGGTGATGGCGGTGACGGTCCGCGCGCCGTCGCAGAGTTCGAGCACCGCGGCCGCGGTGGCGTTCGGCACCAGCACGCCTTCGGGGAACAGCAGGACGTGCGTCTCCCGGACGTGGTCGAAGGACAGCCGTACGCCGCGGCGCAACGCGGGAACGGAGCCGGCGGCGATCATGCGCGCTCGATCGCGTCGAGCATGGACCGCAGGACGTCGCACTTGAACGACAGTGCGGCGATCGCGCGGTCCTGCTGCTCGCGCGTGACGCAGTGGCGGACCACGATGTCGAGCGTGTCCTTGCCCTCGCCGGAGACCTGGTCGATGCGGTGGGTGAAGTAATCGAGGTCCGCGCGCGCGATCCACGGGTAGTGCGCGAGCATGTCGGCGACGCGCTGCTGCATCAGGTGCCCGGCGAACATCTCGGTGAGCCCGGAAGCGACGGCTTCCCACCACGGCTTCGTCCGCGCGAAGGTCACGTAGGCGTCTACGGCGAACCGGACGCCGGGAGCGACGTGCCGCTCGTCGAGCACTTCCTCCCGCTCCAGCCCGACCGCCTCGCAAAGCCGCAGCCACCGTTCGATTCCGCCGGTGCCGGCGTGCGGGCCGTCGTGGTAGACGATCCGGTCGAGCCACTGGCGCCGGATCTCCGGCAGCGGGCAGTTGCTGATGATCGCCGCGTCCTTCTGCGGCAACTGACCCTGGTAGTACCAGCGGTTGGCCGCCCAGATCCGCAGCTCCCGCTCGTCGAGCTCGCCCGCGTGCAGCCGGCGGTGGAACGGGTGCGTGCCCCAGTAGCGGTCCGAAAGACCGCGCAGGGCCCCGATGAACGCGCTTTCCGCGAGCGGCTCGACGGGCACCGGTCAGTCCGCCAGGCGGGCCGCGTAGGCGGTCACCTCCATGGGAGTTTCGTACTCGACGAAGTCGGGAGTCGTCCACACCTCAACGGATTCGGCCATTTCCTGCTCCTCTCCGGGAACTGATCGCCGCCACCCTAAGAGCGGGCGAAGGCGGCTGACCAGCCAGTTCGGAAAGATTCCTTCCGACGGGGGAGCGGGCGTGCCGGTGAGCGGGTTACTTTACCGCAGCTTCGAGTTCCACCAAGGCTGTGTCGAGGTGTGTCAGGATCCGCTGCAGGTGCGGCACGCTGCGGCGGCAGCCGGTGATGCCGAAGTCGAGGTGGTCACCGTTGCTCGTCAGCGTGATGTTCACGGCCTGACCGTCGAGCAGGACCGACGCCGGGTAGATGCCGTCGAGCTGCGCGCCGTTCCAGTACATCTGCTTGCGCGGCCCCGGCACGTTGGAGATGACGAGGTTGAACGGCGGCCGCGTGTTGTTGACGACGCCCGGGATCGGCGAGACGCCGAGCTGCGCGACGTTAACGGCCGATAACAGCAACGTCTGCAACGGCGTCAGCTCCGAGAACAGCCGCTTGCCGTTGCGCATCGACTGGTGGATCGTGACGAGCCGCTTGCCCGCGTCCGGCAGGTCGGTGGCGAGGTTGCACAGCAGCGCGCCGATGTTGTTGCCCGCGGCCTCGCCCGGATCGTTCTGGCGGCGCAGCGACACGGGCACCATCGCGACCAGCGGCGCGTCCGGCAGCGCGCGCTGTTCGATGAGGTAGTCCCGCAACGCGCCCGAGCACATCGCGAGCACGACGTCGTTGCGCGACACCCCGGCGGCCGTCGCCACCTGACGCACGCGGTCGAGCGACCACGACTGCGCCGCGAACCGCCGCGCGCCCCCGATCGGCACGTTGAACATCGTCCGCGGCGCCTGCCCTGGCAGGGTCACCGTGTGCTCGCCGAACGCTTCGCGCGCCACCTTCATCGCGGCCGGCGCCAGCCCGGCGAGCTGGTTGACGGTCTTGCCCGCGCTCTGCAGGAACGATCGCTGGGTCTTGACGCGGCCTTCGCCCGGTTTGCGCCGGCTGCCCCACCACGGCGGGCAATCGAGGTCCGCCGGATCGTCCGACAGCGTGCCCTGCAGCTGCCGCAGCGCCGAGACGCCGTCCATCAGCGCGTGGTGGACCTTGGTGTAGACGGCGAACCGGCCGTCGGCCAGCCCCTCGACGAGGTGCGTCTCCCACAGCGGCCGGTGCCGGTCGAGCAGGGTGCTGTGCCAGCGGGACGTCAGCTCCAGCAGCTCGCGGATGCGGCCCGGCTGCGGCAACGCCGAGTGCCGGAAGTGGTAGTCGAGCTCGAGATCGGTCTCGGCCTTCCACGCCACGTGGCCCATCGTGTTGACCGGCCGGGCCGGGCGGCGCTGGAACACCGACCGCATGTTGTCCGACTCGAGCAGCGAACGGCGGATGTCCCGCAGATAGTCCGGCCCGGCGCCGTCGGGCTTCTTGAACAGCTGCAGACCGCCCACGTGCATCGGATGCTCGCGCGTTTCGACCAGGAGGAACATCGAGTCGGTCACGGGCATCATCGCCATGGGACATCACCTTCCGCGCTCGGCACGCCGACTCTACGCGCTCGGTGGCCGGCGGTGGATCACGTTCTACATTGGCGAGTATGACCGTCCGCGGCGCCGGGGAAACGTCCTTGCCACCGATGGCCGAGTGCGTCGTGATCGGCGGCGGGGTGATCGGGGTGAGCTGCGCGTTCCGCTTGGCGGAAGCCGGTGTCGACGTCCTGCTGCTGGAGCGCGGCGGGCTCGGCGAGGGCTCGACGGCGAAGGCCGCGGGCGGCATCCGGTCGTCGTTCACCAGCCGCGTGAACGTCGAGCTGGGACTGCGCGGGCTCGCGGCGTACAGCGCCTTCGCGCGCGACTTCGGAGCCGAGATCGACTTCCGTCGCGACGGCTACCTCTACCTGCTCGCCGACCCGGCGGACGTGGCTGCAATCGGACATTGCTCGGAGCTGCAGCGCGAGTACGGCATCCGCAGTCACCTGCTGGATCCGGTGGAGGCGAAGGGTGTCCTCCCGCTGCTCGAGACGGACGGGATCATCGCCGCGCTCTGGTCGCCGGACGACGCGAAGGCGACGCCGGCCGCGGTAGTCCAGGGCTACGCGAAGGCGGCCCGCGTACACGGCGCGAAGCTGCGCACCGGCGTCGAGGTCACCGGGATCGAGCGTGACGGCGACACGTTAACCGGCGTTAACACGACCGCGGGGTTCGTGCGGACCGGCGCGGTGGTGTGCGCGGCGGGCGCGTGGTCGGGGCGGATCGGCGAGCTGGCCGGCCTCGACCTCCCGGTACGGCCGTTCCGGCGCCAGGTCGTGTTCACCGGGCCGGTGCCCGGGCTGCCGGACGCGGTGCCGCTGACCATCGAGCTGCCGTCGGCGTTCTACTTCCACCGCGAGGGTCCGGGTTTGGCCATGTCGTTCAGCGAGGACGACGGCTTCCCGGGCTTCGGCACCCGGTACGAACCGGGCGAGTGGCTGCCGCGCCTGGCCGAGCTGGCGGGCCGCCGGATCCCGGCCGTGCTCGACGCCGGGATCCGCGCGGCCTGGGCCGGGCTGTACGAAGTGACGCCCGACCGCAACCAGATCGTGGGGGAAAGCGTCCTGCTGTCGCGGTTCTTCTACGCGACCGGCTTCTCCGGGCACGGGTTCCAGATGGGTCCGGCGACCGGCGAGCTGGTCCGGGACCTCTACCTGGGCCGGCCGACGGCCGTGGACATCGCGGAGCTCGACGTCCGGCGGTTCGAAAACGCCGATACCGCACCGGCCGAGCACAACATCGTCTAGGGGTTGATTGCCAGATCGTTCAACGATCTGGCAGTATCCGCGCCGTGGCTGTGAGTGGTGCTCGGGAGCTGGTGGACGCGCTCGAAGGGCTGGGGACGGAGATCGTTTTCGGCCTCCCGGGGGTGCACAACCTGCCGTTGTGGGAGGCGCTCGCCGAGACCCGCATCAAGCTCGTCGGGGTCCGCCACGAACAGACCGCCGGGTACGCGGCCGACGGCTACGCGCGCGCGACCGGCAAGCTCGGCGTTGCCCTCGTCACCACCGGGCCGGGTGCGGCCAACACGCTCGGCGCGGTCGGCGAAGCGATGGCCTCCGCGGCTCCGGTGCTGGTCATCGCCACCGACATCCCCTCGACCCTGCGCCGCCCCGGTGTCGTCCGCGGCGTGCTGCACGAGACGTCCGACCAGCAGGCGATGTTCGCGCCGGTGACCAAGGGCGGCTTCACGGTGCGGGCCGCCGACCAGATCGGCACCACCGTGCACCGCGCGGCCCGGCTCGCGCTGCAGCCGCAGAGCGGACCCGTCTACCTCGGTGTGCCCACCGACTACCTGCGCGAGACCGTGCCGCACCGGCGTCCGCCCGCGCCGCACCGCAAGCCCGACGGCGACGTCCCCGACCTCGCGCGCGCCGAGGCGATGCTGTCCGATGCGGAGCGCCCGCTGATCTGGGCCGGCGGTGGCGCGCTGCGCTCCGGAGCGGGGGACGCCGTCGGCGCGCTCGCCGAGAAGATCGCCGCGCCGGTCATCACCACGTTCGGCGCCCGCGGCCTGCTCCCGCTCGACCACCCGTGCCTCGCCCCGAACCCGGTGCACACGCCGGAGGTCGGCGAGCTGTGGGACGAGGCCGACGTCGTGCTCGCCATCGGCACCGACTTCGACGGCCTGATGACGCAGAACTGGCGGATGCCGAAGCCGCGCAAGCTGGTCGCGATCAACGTCGACGCCGACGACGCCGCCAAGAACTACCCGCCGGACCTGACGCTGGTCGGCGACGCGCGCGCGATCGTCGAGCGGCTGCTGCCGAAGGAACGCCCGGGCCTGAACGACATCACGCTGCGGCTGGCCGGTATCGGGCGCCGGGTGCGCCAGCGCATCCGCGACGAAGAGCCGCAGGCCTACGACTTCCTGTCCACTTTGGACGAGGTGCTGCCGTCGGACGCGGTGATCGTGTCCGACATGTGCGTCGCCGGCTACTGGGTCGGCGGCTTCCACCGGGTGCGGGCGCCGCGCAAGCTCGCCTACCCGATGGGCTGGGGCACCCTCGGCTACGGCTTCCCGGCGTCGCTCGGCGCCGCCGCGGCGGGCGTCGGGCGAGCCATCTGCATCACCGGCGACGGCGGTTTCCTTTACGCCTGCGGTGATCTCGCGACGCTCGCGCAGGAACAGCTGCCGGTCACGGTCGTCCTCGTCGACGACGGCGGCTACGGGATGCTGCGCTACGACCAGGAACGCGAAGGTCTCCCGCGCCGCGGAGTCGACTGGGACAGCCCGGACTTCGTCGGCCTCGCGCGCTCCTTCGGGGTGCACGCGGACCGCGTCTCCGGGTTCGGGCGGGCGTTCCGGCGGCTGCTCGGCGAGTTCGTCAAGTCGGACGAGCCGAACGTCCTGGTCGTGAAGGCCAAGCTGAAGCCGCCGCTGAACACTTCGCCGCGGTGGTACCGCACATGAGGATCGGCGTCGACATCGGTGGCACGTTCACCGACCTCTGCGCGGTGGACGAGACCGGGATCGTCGCGGTCGGCAAGGTCCTGACCACGCACGACGAGCCGGCGCGCGCGGTCGAGGAGGGCCTGGCCGAGCTGCTCGCGGACGCGGGCATCGCGGCGACGGACGTCGAACAGGTCGTGCACGGGACGACGCTGGTGACGAACGCGCTGATCGAGCGCAAGGGTTCGCGCACGGCTTTGCTGGCTACCGCGGGCTTCCGGGACGTCCTGGAGATGCGCCGCGAGCACCGCTACGAGCTGTACGACCTGCACCTCGAGCTGCCCGAGCCCCTGGTCCCGCGGCACCTGCGCTTCGACGTCCCGGAACGGATCCTCGCCGACGGCTCCGTCGACATCGGACTCGACGAGGAGTACGTCGCGCGGCTCGGGCGGGAGCTGGCTTCGCGCGGCATCGAGGCGGTCGCCGTCTGCTTCCTGCACGCGTTCACCAACCCCGCGCACGAGCGGCGCGCGGCCGGGATCCTGGCCGAGGTCGCGCCCTCACTGAGGGTCGCGCTGTCCTCGGACGTCGTCCCCGAGATCCGCGAGTTCGAACGGACGTCGACCACGGTCGCGAACGTCTACGTCCAGGACCTCACCGAGCGCTACCTGCGCGACCTCGAACACCGGCTGCGCCGGCTCGGGATCCCCGGGGCGCCGCACATCATGCTCTCCAACGGCGGACTGGCCACTGTGGACACCGCGGCCCGGCACCCCATCCGGATCCTCGAGTCCGGCCCGGCCGGGGGAGCGAGAGCCGCTGTATCACTGGGCCCCGCGGACCTGCTGGCGTTCGACATGGGCGGCACGACGGCGAAGCTGTGCCTGATCGCCGGCGGCGCGCCGCTCGTCACGCACCAGTTCGAAGTGGACCGCAAGTACCGGCTGCTGCCCGGGTCCGGGCTGCCGGTGCAGGTGCCGGTCACCGACATGATCGAGATCGGCGTCGGCGGCGGGTCGATCGCCCGGATCGACGCGCTCGGCCTGCTGACCGTCGGCCCCGACTCGGCCGGTTCCGAACCCGGCCCTGCTTGCTACGGCCGCGGCGGCACCGAGCCCACGGTGACCGACGCCGACCTGGTCCTCGGCTACCTCGACCCGGCGTACTTCCTCGGCGGTGGCATGGAACTTGACGCCGCGGCGGCGCGTGAAGCGATCAGCCGCATCGCCGGACCGCTCGGCGTGAGCGTCGAAGAGGCCGCGTGGGGTATCCACACGAGCGTCAACGAGGACATGGCGAACGCCGCGCGCGTGCACGCCGTCGAGCGTGGCCAGGATCCGGCCAAGCTGCCGATGTACACGTTCGGCGGGGCGGGCCCGGTGCACGGCGTGGGTGTCGCCCGCGCGCTCGGGGCGCCGTCGGTCGTCGCGCCGCCCGCCGCCGGAGTGCTCAGCGCGGCCGGGTTCCTCACCGCGCCGCTGGCGTTCGACTTCGTCCGGTCGGCGCGCGCGGCCGTGCACGATCTGGCGTGGGAGCAGGTCGACGCGCTGTTCGCCGAGATGGAAGCCGAGGGCACGGCGCTGCTCGCGAAGTCCGGAGTGGACGAAGTGACGCACCGGCGCGTTGCCGAGATGCGCTACGCCGGGCAGGGCTACGAAATCCGCGTCCCGGTCCGCGGGGGCAGCTGGCCGGACGCCCTGATCGACGAGTTCACCGCCACCTACCGCGCGCTGTACCGGCGCACCGGGCCCGCGGTCGGCGTCGAGGTGCTGAACTGGCGGGTCGTCTCGAGCGGTCCCGTGCCGGACCTCACCCTGCGACCGGCTGCCCCAGCGTCGCCGGGAGACGCGCGGAAGGGTACGCGTCAGGCCTACTTCCCGGCGGCGGGGGGATTTGTCGACACGGCGGTGTTCGACCGGTACCTCCTGACGCCGGGTGAGCGCGTCGGCGGACCGGCCATCGTGGAGGAACGCGAGTCCACTGTGGTCGTCCCGCCCGGTGCCCACTGCGTCGTCCGAGGTGACGCGGCGCTGGAAGTGACGGCGTGAGCCCCGCCGACGCATTCCCTCCCGCGGAGGCGGCATCGGGCTCTGACCCCATCCTCGTCGGACTGTTCGGCAACCGGCTGCACTCCATTCTCGCCGAGCAGCAGAACGCGCTGGTCAACACGGCCTTCTCCGCCGTGGTCCGGGAATCGCTCGACCTCGCCTGCGCGGTGTTCGACTCGCGCGGCGAGATGATCGGCCAGTCCGTCGGCGGCACGCCCGGGCACATCAACGCGATGGCCACCGGCATGCACCACTTCGTCGCGGCCTACCCGCCGGAGACCCTGGAACCCGGGGATGTACTGCTGACCAACGACCCGTGGCAGACCGCCGGGCAGATCAACGACATCACCGTCGCGACGCCGGTGTTCCTGCGTGGCCGGCTCGTCGCGTGGTTCGCGTCCTGCTGCCACGCGCCGGACATCGGTGGCCGGCTCGTCTCCGCCGAAGCCCACGAGGTCTTCGAAGAGGGCTTACGCCTGCCGATCCTGAAGTTCCTGCGCGCGGGCGAGGTCAACGCCGATCTCGAGCGGCTGATCCGCGCCAACGTCCGGACCCCGGAAGAGACCATCGGCGACCTGTACGCGCAGGTCACGGGCAACGAGGTCGGCGCGGCGAGCCTGCTGCGGCTGCTGGACGAGTTCGGGCTCGACAGCCTCGACGACGTCGCCGCCGAGATCATGAACCGCTCCGAGAAGGCCCTGCGCGACGCGCTGCGGAAGCTGCCGGACGGCGTCTACACCAACGAAATCGCCACCGACGGCTTCGACGACGAAGAGATCGTCCTGCGTGTGACGGCCACTGTGGACGGTGACGAGATCCACCTCGACTTCGCGGGGTCGTCGCCGCAGAGCCGTCGCGGGATCAACGTCGTGCTCAACTACACGCGGGCGTACGCGTCGTTCGCGGTCAAGGCGGCGATCTCGCCGGAGGTGCCGCACAACGCCGGGTCGTTCCGGCCGGTGCACGTCACCGCGCCGGAAGGGTCGGTGCTGAACTGCGTGCCGCCCGCCCCGGTCGCGTCCCGCCACCTGATCGGGCACTTCCTGCCGTCACTGCTGATCGGCGCCCTGCCCGGCGCCGCGATCGCGCCGAGCGCGGACGCGCTGTGGATGACGATCTGGCGCGGTCCCGGGTTCATGCTCAACGTCTTCCAGACCGGCGGCATGGGTGCGCGCGTCGACAAGGACGGCCTGAACACGACCGGCTTCCCCAGCGGACTGCGCTCGACGCCGACCGAGGTCATCGAGACGATGGCGCCGCTCGTCCAGCGTTCGCGCGAGTTGCGGGTGGACTCCGGCGGTGCCGGGCGGTGGCGCGGCGGCCTCGGCCAGGTGACGACGATGGCCGCGCGCGACCAGGAGTCCTGGAGCGTCAACGGTAACGTCGACCGTGTGCGCGCCGCGGCGTCCGGTGTGGACGGCGGAAAGCCTGGCGCGGCCGGTCGCTTCGGGCTCCACGCCGGGAAGGATCTCTCCGCGAAGAGCCGCGTGACGCTGGCGCGCGAATCCGTTGTGGACGTCACGCTACCCGGCGGTGGTGGCTACGGGCCGCCGTTCGAGCGGCCGGTGGCGGCGGTGCTCGACGACGTCGTCGAGGGGTACGTCTCGGTGGACGCGGCGCGCGAGTTGTACGGCGTCGAGGTGCGGTTCCTCGGTGACCCGGAGACACTCGTCCGGCTGCCCGCGGACTACGCGGTGGACGAAGAGCAGACAGCACGACTGAGAGCGGGGAAGTGACCATGGGTCGGTTGGCCGGCAAGGTGGCGGTCGTCTTCGGCGGCGCGCGGGGCATCGGCCTCGCCACGGTGAAGGAGTTCCTCGCCGAGGGCGCGACAGTGTTCGCGTCCGACATCCGGGAGCCCGCGGAACAGCTCGACGGATACCGCCATGCCCTGGTGGACGCGACCGACGAGGACGCCGTGGCGGCGTTCGTCGACGGCGTGCTCGCCGAAGCGGGCCGCGTCGACGTACTGTTCAACAACGTCGGCATCCACCTCGGCAAGCCGCTCGCGGACACGACCTTGGCCGAGTTCGACAACATCTTCGCGCTCAACGTGCGGGCGGCGTTCCTCGGCACCCGCGCCGTGCTGCCGCACATGATCGAGCGCAAGGCGGGCAGCATCATCACGACGTCGTCGAACGGCGGCGTCATGGGCCGTCCCGGCGACCCGGTCTACAACGCCACCAAGCACGCGCTGGTCGGGCTGACGAAGTCGATCGCCGTCGCCCACGCGCACCAGGGCATCCGCGCGAACACGGTGAACCCCGGCGCGATCGACACCGACATGCTGCGCAGCACGCTCAACTCGCCGGAGGAGTTCGAGACCAAGCAGCACCAACTCGTCGCGAGCACTCCCGCGGCGCGCGTCGGCGAGGCGTGGGAAGTCGCGAAAGCCGTCGTGTTCCTGGCCAGCGACGAGTCGCGGTTCATCAACGGCGTCGTGCTGCCGATCGACGGCGCGAAGGCCGCGGGCGCGATGCCGGGCAACCGCTACAGCCTCGACTTCGAACTCGGCGTCAGGTAGCGCCGTGTCCGTCGATCCCTCGGGGCTGGCGAGCGAGCGGCACCTGCTCGAGCGCAGCGGCACGGCCGAACGGGTTGCCACGATCCTGCGCCAGTACATCACCGACGGCGTCTTCGCCCCCGGTGAACGGCTGTCCGAGCCGGTGATCAGCTCGGCGCTCGGCGTCTCGCGCAACACGCTGCGCGAGTCGTTCCAGCTGCTCGCCCACGAACGGCTGGCGGTGCACGAGCTGAACCGCGGCGTGTTCGTGCGCGAACTGACCACGGAGGACATCGAAGACCTCTACGTCGTCCGCCGCGCCACCGAGTGCGGTGCCCTGCGGCGGGCGGCCGAGCTGTCCACTGTGGACTTGGTGCCGGTCGAGCAGGCCATGCGCGACGGCCGTACGGCGGCCGCGGCCGAGGATTGGCCGGCGGTCGGCACCGCCAGCATCCACTTCCACCAGGCGCTGGCCGACCTGGCCGGCAGCGAGCGCATCTCCGCGACGATGCGCCAGGTGCTCGCCGAGACGCGGTTGTTCTTCGTCCTCAGCGAGAACACGCGCGAGTTCTACGAGCCGTTCCTGGACTGCCACGAGCGGATCCTGCGCGAGCTGCGGTGCGGCCGGTTCGACCTCGCCGAGGCCACCTTGGACCGCTACCTCCGCGACGCCGAAGCGTTGCTGCTGGCGCTCAGCGAACCGGCGACATAGGGCACCTCGAAGACGTACGGCCGGAGGTAGACGGTGGCCCGGTACGTCCCGTCGGGACCGGCCGACCAGCCGATCCAGGTGATGGTGCGGACGACGGACAACCGGGCGTACGCGGGAGCGGACTGGGCCGCCGCGGCCGGCGCCGAAGCGAGGAACACGGCGGCCACAGCGGCCAGGGTTCTCGCACGTCCGGGGAGCACGGCCTCAGTCAACCGGGCGGGAGCCGCCGGCCGGAAAGGATTCGAGCCGGTTCAAATCCACCGCGGCGGCTGTTACCGTCGAGCGGATGTTCATGCTGCGCGTCGACGCGGAGACGGTCGCCAGGACCCGGTTTTCGCCGTCGCTCGCGGCGGAGTCCCTGGCCTGGCTGAAACTCGCCGCCGGCTCGGCGCGCCACCCCGTGTTCGGGGACCCGGGTCCGCTCGCCCGGGCGGCCCTCACGCATCCGGACGTCGCCCTGCTCCTGGACCTGCTCCCGCGCACCGGCGAGGTCTACACGCCCGACCTGCTCACCCCGCAGCCCGGCACGGCGGTCCGGCACCGCGACCTGCTCGACGAGCAGATCGCGCGGATCGAGGCGACCCCGCAGGACGATCTCGAGGAGCAGGTGCTCTCCCACACGCAGGCCCACTGGCGCCGGCCGGTGCCGGTCAAGGCCCGCCGGGCCGCGGAGTCGGGGACGATGCCGCGGCGCCTGGCGAACGGGCTCGCGCGGTTCTGGCGCGACGCGCTGGCCGAGGACTGGGACGGCCTGCAGGAGGTCCTCGACCGGGACATCACCCACCGCGCGCGGACCATCGCGAGCCGCGGCTTCGGGGCGGTGCTGGGGACGTTGCACCCCGCCGTCGGCTGGGCGGGCGACGCGATCACCCTCGTCAAGGCGTTCGACGGCGAGGTCGACGCCGGCGGCCGGGAGCTGGTCCTCGCCCCCGGCGTGCTCAGCTGGCCCGGCACCACCATCCAGGTCGACGTGCCCGGCCAGGTCGTGCTCTGCTACCCCGCGCACGGGATCGGCACCGGCGGGGCGCCCGAGCCGGGCCGGATCGCGCCGGTGGTCGGAGCCGCCCGGGCGGCGCTGCTGAGCGACCTCGAAACCGCGCGGTCGACGGCGGAGCTCGCCACCCGGACCGGGTACGCGGCGGGCACCGTGTCCTACCACCTCACCGCCCTGCACCGCGCGGGCCTCGTCAGCAAGATCCGGGACGGCCGTTATGTGCTGTACCGGCGGACCCCGCAGGCCGTCGTCCTCCTGGAAGGCGCGTGAGTGCTCAGCAGGTGAGGTTCGGCGCGATTCAGTCGGCGAACTCGCCCGCCGCGCCGTCACCGCCGCTGTCGACCGCGATCGCGAGCTGCTGGGGTCCTTGGCGATGTCCGATTGCAGTGCCTCGTCGGCGGCCCGTGTCTTCGCTGCCCAGCAGCTGCTGATGTTGACGTAGGTGTAGCCCGCCTCCCGCAGTTCGCTGCTCACGAGCATGTCGACGGCCGCGCGGACCGGCAGAAGGAAAACGCCGCCCCCGGACTGTGGCCGGGGACGGCGCGAGGGGGTGATTTGCGCGCTCTCAGCAGGTGATCGTGGCGTCCGCCCAGTCGGCGTGGTCGGAGTCGGTGGTGTCCCCGCCGTCGGTGACGACGAGGTCGAGCACCTGGACGCCGGCGAGGTTCGCGGCGAGCTGCTGCGCGGGCAGGCCCGCCGTCATGACGCCGGTCGCGGCGAGCTCCTTGCCGTCGCCGAGGACCTGGAACGCGACGCTGCCCTTGGCCTTTTCGTCGTCGTGACCGACCGACGCGCCGAACGCCGTGCAGCCGCCGCCGAGGTAGAACCGGACGCGCGACGGCGCGTGGACGCCGAGGCCGTCGTCGTAGGGCACGCCGCCGATGGTGATCCGGTGGCCGTCACCGGCCTGGGACTCGCCGTTGCTCGTGCCGCGTTCGACCGGGCCGTAGCCGTTCTCGGCGGAAAGCCACGCCGCCTTCGAAAGGGGCGTCACGCCTGATGCCGGCGGGACCACGATCGGCGCGCCCCCGTCCGCCGTTAACGAGCGTTCACCCCAGGCGGTCCAGTAGTTCGCCGTCGCGGTCAGGGTCACGCGGTCGCCGGCGGGTGAGTGTGGCCGGACCGTCCAGGACCGCTGCCAGGACCGGCCCGGTGGCACCGCCGGGACGAGCGTGTCACCGCGGCCGTCGAGCTGCCAGCCGGCCGGGGCGGTCAGCTTCACCTGCGCGGCGACGAGCGGGGTGCTGCCGTCGTTGGTCAGCTCGAGCGTCGCGGTGAGCGGCTTGGCGGCGTCGGCGAAGTCCGGCGTCCGCACGGTGAGCGTCGCCAGCGGGGCCGCGTTCGGGAACTTCGCGGGCCAAACGCGGAACACGGCGGCGCCGTGGCTCGGCACCGACGCCCGGAGCGTGCCGGTGGACTCGGTTTCGGCGCCGGTCCACAGGTCGCGGACGCGGTAGTCGCGAGCCTTCGCGAGGCCGAGTTCGGCGGCGGTGGCGGACATCGGCGCGGCGGTCAGGCCGCGGTTGAAGAGCACGACCGCCGCCGAGCCGTCGGACATCGGCTTGGTCCAGACCTCGGTGTCGCCGTCGTCGCGGAGCCGGTAGCCCTGCTTGCCCGCCCAGTCCTGGTCGAGCGCGATGATGTCCTTGTTCTCCAGGATCTTCTTCGTCGTGTCGGACATCGAGCGCAGGTCGTTGCCGGCGAGCAGCGGGGCGTTCATCAGCGCCCACAACGCGAAGTGCGCCTGGTACTCGGTGGTCGTCATCTTGCCGTTGCCGACCTCGAGCATGTCCGGGTCGTTCCAGCCGCCCGGGCCGGAGTAACCGGCCAGCGGGACCTGCTTGTCGAGGATCCCGGTCATGCTGCTCCAGCTGTCGCTGATGTCGCCGGTCGTGCGCCACACCTGCGCGCCGGCGTCCTTGCCCCACAGCCACGGCTGGTTCTCGCCCCACTCGCAGAGCGCGTAGAGGATCGGGCGGCCGGTCTTCTTGATCGCCTCGCCCATCTTCGTGTAGCGCTCGACGGCCGGACGGCCCTGGTTGTTGCAGTTGTCGTACTTGAGGTAGTCGACGCCCCAGTCGGCGAAGGTCTGCGCGTCGACGTCCTCGTGGTCGAGGCCGCCGGGCATGGTCTTCTGGCAGGTGAGCGTGCCGGCGCTGGTGTAGATGCCGAGCTTGAGCCCGCGGTCGTGGACGTAGTCGGCCAGCGCCTTGATGCCGCCGGGGAAACGGCTGTGGCTGGCCTCGAGCTTGCCGTCGGCGGTGCGGTTCTGTTCGGCCCAGCAGTCGTCGATGTTGACGTACTGGTAGCCGGCCGCCTTCAGGCCGGAGCTCACCATCGCGTCCGCCGTCTCGCGGATGAGCTCTTCGGTGATGTCGCAGTGGAACTTGTTCCAGCTGTTCCAGCCCATCGGCGGACGTTGGCCGAGCTGGGACGCATCGGCCGGCTCGGCGGCTCGAGCGGGTGGGGGAGAAGCGATCGCGGCGGCCACGACGGCGGCCGCGAGCCCGACAAGAAGACGCATGTTCCCTCCAGGAGTGCGCAACTCTGCACAAACTCACTCAACAACAAACACCATGAAGAGGTCGGACGTCTACGGCCGTTAGGAGGAACACCTTGCGTAATTTCGGGCCGTGGGAGAGAAAGGGCCGTGACTTCGATGCCTGCTGACCGCGCCGGTTTCCGCCCGCTGGACGGGATCAAGGTCGTCGACCTGTCCCGCATCCTCGCCGGGCCGTACTGCACGCAGTACCTCGGCGAGATGGGTGCGGACGTGGTGAAGGTCGAGCCACCCGGCCACGGCGACGACACCCGCGGCTGGGGGCCGCCGTTCGTCGGCGAAAGCGGTGAAGCCGTGTACTACCTCGCGGCGAACCGGAACAAGCGCGGGATCGTGCTCGACCTCAAGAGCGACCGCGGCCGCGAAGCCCTCCGACGTCTGGTGGCCGACGCGGACGTGCTCGTCGAGAACTTCCGCCCGGGGACGCTGGAGAAGTGGGGGCTCGGGTACGCGGCTCTGTCGGAGCTGAACCCGCGGCTGATCCACGTGTCGATCACCGGGTTCGGGCAGACGGGCCCGTACCGCGACCGCGCGGGCTACGACCTGGTGGCCCAGGCCCTCGGCGGCGTGATGTCGCTGACCGGCGAGCCCGGCGGCGCGCCGGCGAAGGTCGGGCTGCCGGTGGCGGACCTCAACGCGGGGACGTGGGCGATCATCGCGGTGCTGATGGCGCTGCAGGCCCGGCACACCACGGGCCGCGGCCAGTACCTCGACGTGTCCCTTTTGGACAGTCAGCTGGTCTGGCACGTCTATGCGGCGGGAGCTGTGTTCTACGACGCGCCGCGCCCGCGCCGGATGGGTTCGGCGCACCCGAGCATCGTCCCGTACCAGGCGTACTCCGTCTCGGACGGCTGGCTGATCATCGCGGTGGGCAGCGAAAAGCTGTGGCACGCGTTCTGCGGGGTGCTCGAGCTGGACATCGCTTCGGACGCGCGGTTCTCGTCGAACGCTCTCCGAGCTGCACACCGCGACGAGCTGAACGCGGTGCTGGAACCGGTGCTGCGGACGCGAACGGCGGCGGACTGGCTGAAATCCTTCGACGCGGCGGGCATCCCGGCGGCCCCGATCAACGAGATCGACGACGTGTACGCGGATCCGTGGACCGCCGCGCGCGACCAGGTGGTCCGGCTCCCGCACCCGACGGTGGGAACGTATGTGGGGACGGGGTTCCCGGTAAAGGCTTCGGACACTCCGGCGCGTCCGACGTCAGCGCCGCCGACTTTGGGGCAGCACACCGCGGAGGTGCTGGCGGAGCTGGGGTACTCGGCGGAGGAGATCGGGGAGTTCCTGGACTGAATGGTGCACCCAGTGTCGCGAAATGTGCACTATGGCGTGTTCGCGCTCCCCGCTTCGCCCTGGTAGGGATGGGGGAAGGACTGAGGAGGACCGATGTCAGCACAGCACGCCCTTTGGCACCCGTTCGCCGACATGGGCGCGGTCGACGGCGACCGGATGGTCATCACCCGCGGGGAGGGCTCCTACGTCTGGGACGACGCCGGCCGCCGGTACTTCGATGCCACCGCGTCGCTCTGGTACGCGAACTTCGGGCACGGACGGCCCGAGATCACCGAGGCCGTCACCAAGCAGCTGCGGACCCTCGACTCGTACAACCTGTTCGGCTACAACGCCAACGAGCCCGCGATCGAGCTGGCCGACCGTGTCGCCGCGCTGGCGCCGACGCCGGGGTCGAAGGTCTTCTTCGGCTCGGGTGGCGGGGACGTCATCGACACCGCCGTGAAGCTCGCGCGGGCGTACTTCGCGCAGACCGGGCGGCCGGAGAAGACGCACGTCATCGGCCGCGCGCAGGGTTACCACGGCACGCACGGCTTCGGCACGGCCGTCGGCGGCATCCCGGCCAACGCGGCCGGCGTCGGGCCGCAGCCGCCGGAGTTCTCACACGTGCCGTTCGACAGCGCTCCGGCGCTGGAAGCCGAGATCGAGCGAGTGGGCGCTTCGCGCGTCGCGGCCTTCTTCTGCGAGCCGGTGATCGGTGCGGGCGGTGTGCTGCTCCCGCCGGACGGCTACCTCGAGGAGGTGGCCGCGATCTGCCGCCGCCACGACGTGCTGTTCGTCGCGGACTGCGTGATCGCGGCGTGGGGCCGGCTCGGGACGTGGTTCGGCATCGATCGCTGGGCGGTCGAGCCGGACCTGATCACGACGGCGAAGGGCATCACCGGCGGCACGATCCCGTTGGGTGCGTTGGTGGTGGCCCCGCGGGTGGCCGAGCCGTTCTTCACGGGCCGGCCGGGCGCCCCGATCTTCCGCCACGGCGCGACGTACGCGGGCCACCCGGTCGCGTGTGCGGCCGGCCTGGCGACCCTGGACATCTACGAGCGCGACGGCCTGATCCCCCGCGGCCGCGAGCTGGAGAAGCCCCTGGCCGACGCGGTGTCCGGGCTCGTCGACCATGCTCTGGTGGCGGAGGTCCGGGCGGGGCTCGGGTTCCTGGCCGCGGTCGAGCTGACGGCGGAGGTCATGGACGCCGACCCGGGCGCCCCGGTGAAGCTGCAGCGCGCGTGCCGCGACGAGGGCGTCATCGTGCGGAACCTCGGGCGCGGTATCGCGGTGTCGCCCCCGCTGATCGCGGGAGAGCCGGAGCTGGATCTGCTGGCTTCGGCGCTCCCGAAGGCATTGGACCGCCTGGCGGCGCAGAGCTGACGCGGTGAACGACTCTTTCCTGTCCTCCGACGGCAGGAAAGAGCCGTTCGTGCCCGGAGTACCCGGCCGCGCCGCTCACGAAATGCAGAACTCGTTGCCCTCCGGGTCCGCCATCGTCACCCAGCTGTGGGGCCCCTGCCGCCCCCGGTGCAGGAACTTCGCCCCGCGTGACGTCAGCTTTTCCAGCGTGGCCTCGACGTTGTCCGCGCCGACCCACACGTCGATGTGGAGGCGGTTCTTCACCGTCTTCGGCTCCGGAACCTCCTGGAAGAGAATCCGCCGGGGTGGACCCTCGGGTGGCGAGTCCGGGTGGCGGATCGCCGCCCCCGTTCGCCACACCAGCGCTCCGTTGTACGTCCGGGTTTCCTCTTCCTTCGCGTACCCCTTCGCGATCATCTCGCGGATGAAGTCCTCGTCCGTCGGTTCCACCGGCCAGCCGAGCGTCTCGGCCCACCAGCCGGCGAGCACGTGCGGGTCGGCCGTATCCACCACTACCTGGAAGTCATGCGCCATACCGGCACGTTAACGACCGAGTCCGACATTTTCCGGAGCATCGGGTCCTCGGGCACGACCGTGAAGCGCCACTTGTCGACGCCGCCGCCCATGATCTCGGCGTAGCGGCGGGCGCCGTCGGCGTTGGCGAAACGCACCTGCTGGCCGTTCGTCAGGTGGGTGATCTTGACCGCCACAACAACCTCCCGAAGTCTGTGGGCCGGCCCAGGAGCTTCCCCCTCCGAGGCCGGCGAGCACAGTAGAACACATGTTCGACCGGGTGCGCCAGTGGATCCCCCGCGCAGGTGAGAAGCCCAGGTCAGAGTGGTCGGATCATCGCCACGCGCGGCCAGGCGTCCAGGCCGCGGGCGGCCTCCGCGCGGCGGATCGCCCGCAGTCCGTCGCCGATTTCCGCGTCCGCCAGCACCCGGAACCGCAGCCGCTCGTAGTAGGGCGCGTTCCACGGCACGGCCGCGAACGTCGTGAGCGTCAGCGCCGGCAACCCGCGCGCGGCCGCCCACTCGGCGAGCGTCTCGATCAGCGCGCTGCCGAGCCCGCGCCGCGCGTGCGAGGGCCGCACCGAGACCTGCTCGACGTGCGCGTGGCCGTCGACGACTTCGGCGACGAGGTACGCCACCGGCCGGTCGGCGTCGTCCACGCTCACCCAGGCGCGCCCGTCGGCCTGGTACCCCGCCAGCTCCTCGACCGAACCCGGGTCGTCGTCGGCGATCGCGGCCATGTCGAGGGCACGGAAGAGTTCACCCGCCTCGCGTTCGACGTCGATCAACGCGGGTAGGTCGTCGATGCGCGCGAGCCGGATCACGAACGCATTCGTACGCGCCCGGCCGGGATTTTCACAGCGAATAAGACGAAATCGTGCGCTGGATGCGGTTCGCGTACCCCTGCAGGGCGGTGATCGCGGCGTACCGCGCCTCGTCGGTGATCCGCGCGGCCGGGCCGGCCAGGCTCAGCACGGTCGGCCGCCGCCCGTAGGTGGGCACCGGCACCGAACACGCCCAGACGCCTTCGTCGATTTCCCCGGAACTGACCGAAAACCGGTTCTCCAGCGCGTGCTTGAGCTCGTCACGCACGTACGTGCCCCGCTGCTCGACGATCGGCGCCAGCCGCCGGTCGCGCTCCATTTCCGGCAGCAGCGCGAGCAGCATCTTCCCCGACGCGCCGACGCCGAGCGGCACGGAATGCCCCGGCTCGAACGTGAACCGCATGGCGCGGTCGCACTCCACGCGATCCGCGCACACGGCGGCGTCGCCGAACTGCTGGAAGAGCATCACCGTCTCGCCGAGCTCGCGCGCGGCTTCCTCCATCGACGGCTTCGCCAGCCGCACGAGGTCGTTCGCCAGCTGCGCGGCGCGCGCGAGCGGCATCACCTGGCTGGTGAGGTGGTAGTGCCCGGCCCGGCCTTCTTCGAGCAGCTGCAGCTCCTTGAGCAGGGCGACGTAGCGGTAGGTCGTCGCGACCGGGGTGCCGATCGTCGCGGCGAGCTCGGCGACGCTGGCCTCCCAGCGACGTTCGGAAAAGGCGAGGAGCAGCTGGAGGACCTTCCGGGAACTGCTGGCGCCGGGGGTGCGGCGGGGAGCGGTGGTGGCGGGACCGTCAACGGCACTGGCGGCACTGACGGCAGGCGTCATCATGACCTCTCGGTGAGACAAAAACGACCTTCGCTATCACACGGGGTGAATAAATTAGCACGTTGTGTTAAACGAAGGCCAGCATTCCCGCCGGGGATCAATTTCCACTCGAAATGCGCTGATTCACTTATTCTTGTAGTACTTCGGAGCGCTCAGCCCGCTCCAGAAACGGTGTCAGCAGGCCGGGGACGGCCCGGTCGGCCAGCGCGAGCCCGTCGGCCTCGCCGACGTCGAGCACGCGGTAGTGCCCCTTGCCCGCGGCGACCGGCGCGATGATCGTGACCAGCCCGGCCCGGCGCTGGAAGTACGAGCGTTCGACGACGACGCCGGTCATGCCGTCGCAGCGGACCGCCGCGGTGCCGCGGTCGAGCGACCCCGAGCGCGTCACGAGGTAGCGGCCGGTGAGGGCGTGCCCGAGCCCGCGGTAGCGGTCCCAGCCGACCAGCGCGGCGAACGGCACGAGGACGAGCGCGGCCTGCCACGGCCAGTCCGGCAGGGCCCCGAGCCACGCCAGGCCGTACAGCGCCGCGGCGAGCACCAGCACCCCGATGACGGCCCGGGAGAGCCGCCGGTACAGCGCCCGGCGCGGGTGGCGCACCAGCGGCGTCGCGGCCGGGTCCTCACCGAGCACCTTCGCGACGACCTCGTGGGCTTTCGCGAGCGGCGCGGGCGGGAGCAGCAGCCCGCCGCTCTTGTCCGCGCCCTTGCCCTCGCGCAGGCCGCCGGCGATGGCGACGCAGCGGGCGCCGCCGGCCAGCCGCAGCGGCAGCGGCTCGCGGATTTCCACGCCCCGCAGGCGGTCCTCCTCGATCGACACCGAGCGCGTCGTGATCAGGCCGCGCCGGATGTGCAGCGTGCCGGCGGGTTCGCGGGTGAGCCGGAAGTTCCAGAACGACAGCACGTAGCCGCCGATCGACAGCAGCGAGACGAGCACCAGCAGCCCCGCGGCGGCCAGCACCAGGCTCACCCACGTCGGGGTGTCGGCGAAGTGCCCGACGACTGTCCGGACCAGCGAAAACTGGATCGGGTCGAAGTGCAGTTCGTGCGCGAAGTGGTAGACGGTGCCGACGGCGGCGCCGACCACCGCCAGCCCGGACAGCGTGAACGGCGCGTACCGCAGCCACTTCTTGTCGACCACGGCGACGACCTGCTCGGGCGGCGCGGGAGCGGCTTCGGTCTCCGTCTCCACGGCCTTGCGGTGCAGCAGGAGCGTCCGCAGCCGCTGCGCTTCGGCGATCGTGACGGCGTCGAGGACGAGCTCGTCCTTGCCCGGCCCCTTGCCACCCGAGTGCCGCCCGGTGCCGATGCGCGCGGCCGCCAGCTTGAACAGCCGGTGCTTCGGCTCGGAGGTGACGTCGACCGTGCGGATCCGGTCGCGGGGGATGGCCCGCTGCTTGCGCAGCAGCAGCCCGGTGTGCCACTCGATCTGGGTTCCGGTGATCCGGTAGCGCGAAGTCAGCACGTGCGAGACACCGGTGAACACGGCGATCGCGGTGAAGATCAGACCGATCCACTGCCACGGCTCGCCCTGCCCGACGAGCAGCGCGCCCAGCAGCACCGGCAGCGACCGCACCAGGTCCAGCACCGGCCGGATGAGCAGCATGCGCCGGTCCAGGCGGTGCCACGGCGCGTCCTGCGTCCCCTCGGCGGGAGGCGTCACGAGGGCTTCGGTACTGCTCATGTCGCGTCGCCCCGGACGGCTTGCGTGGTCTTCGTGAGCTCGTCGGCCAGCTCGAGCGCGCGGTCGTGCCGCAGGCCCGCGATGCGCAGCGGGCCCGCCGCGGACGCCGTCGTCACGGTGATCTTCGCCAGCCCGAAGAGCTGCTCGAAGGGGTCGCGCTCGATGTCGACGGTCTGGATCCGCGACACCGGCGCGATCCGCCACTCCTGCTTCAGCCAGCCGGCCTGCGTGTAGACGGCCTCGCCGGTGACCTCCCAGCGGTGCACGCGGTAGCGCCACTGTGGCATCACGACGAGGTGCAGCGGAGCGAGCACGCACGAGATGATCAGCGTGACGTCGAGGAACGACGGTGGATCGTCGCTGGTCACGACGATGACCGTCTGCACCCCGATCAGCACGATCCACAGGAGCGCGGCGGTCACCGTCCAGTAGCCGATGGCCCGCCGGCTGACCCGGTGCGCGGGCGGCCGCAGCCGCAACGCCGCTGTGTTCGTACTGTGTTCGGTCACAGGTCAAGCGTGCCCGATCGGCGCCTTGCGTGCCCACGACATGTGTCATCGAAGTTTCATCGAGGCCGATCCGGTCCGGCCTCCATCGCATGCCGTTACGATCGGCCACACCGTCGGAGGAATGGATTCGCCGTCGGGGTGTGTTGTGCTTGAAGGATTGACTTGTCAGCGAGCAGGAGGACCCGGTGGGACCCGATCCCGACGACCTGTACGAGGTGGACTCGGACGTCCCCGACCTGACCGGGGCGGTGCTGATGCACCACTTCGAAGGGTTCATGGACGCCGGTTCGGCGGGCCGTCTGCTGGCCGAGCACCTGCTCGCCGGCGAGCACCGGGTGGTCGCGCGCTTCGACGTCGACCGGCTCATCGACTACCGCTCGCGCCGGCCGACGATGACCTACGCCGTGGACCACTGGGAGGACTACGACGCGCCGGAACTGGTCGTCCACCTGCTGCACGACGGCGACGGGACGCCCTTCCTCCTGCTGTCCGGCCCGGAGCCCGACCACGACTGGGAGCGGTTCTGCCGCGCGGTCCGGAACCTGATCGAGCGCTGGGGCGTCCGGCTCACCGCCGGTTTCCACGGCATCCCGATGGGCGCGCCGCACACCCGCCCGCTCGGCGTCACGGTGCACGCGACGCGCCAGGACCTGGTCGGCGAGCACCAGCCGCTGCCGAACCGGCTGCAGGTGCCGGGCAGCCTGGCCGCGCTGCTGGAGTACCGGCTCGGCGAGTGGGGCCACGACGCGATCGGGTTCGCCGCGCACGTGCCGCACTACCTGGCGCAGTCGACGTACCCGGCCTCGTCGCTGGTCGTGCTCGACGCCCTGAGCCGCTCGACCGGCCTGAGCCTGGCCGAAGGTGAACTGCGCACGGCGGCGGAGCTCGCCGACGCCGAGATCAACCGCCAGGTCGCGGAGTCCGACGAGGTCGCCGACGTCGTCCGCGCGCTCGAGCGGCAGTACGACACGTTCATCGAGGCTTCCGAGCGGGGTTCGCTGCTCGCCGAATCGGTCGAGCACATGCCGACCGCGGAGGAGCTCGGGTCCCAGTTCGAGCGGTTCCTGGCCGAGCAGAACGGCGGCGACGGCCCGGAGCGATGATGACGCGCTACGACGAGATCGGCGTCGGCTACGCGCGGGGAAGGCGAACCGACCCGCGGTGGCTGACGCCGGTGCTCGACGCGCTGGGCCCGGCCGCGTCCGTGCTCGACGTCGGTTCCGGGACCGGGTCGTACGAGCCGCCCGCGCGGCGCGTCGTCGCGGTGGAGCCGTCGGCGGAGATGATCCGGCAACGGCGTCCTGACGCCGCGCCGGTGGTGCGGGCGGTCGCCGAGGCGTTGCCGTTCGCCGACGGTGCCTTCGATGCGGCTCTGGCGGTGCTGACCGTGCACCACTGGCGGGACTGGCGCGGCGGTCTCGACGAGCTTCGCCGGGTCGCTTCCCGGCAGGTCGTCCTCGCCTACGACACCGCGCTGCACAACGACTTCTGGCTCGTGCGGGAGTACGTGCCGGAGGTGGCTCTGCTCGAACGGTCGCGTCCCTCGGCACCGGAGATCGCGGACTTCCTGGGCGCGGCTTCGGTCGTCGAGCTGCCGGTGCCCTGGGATTTCACGGACGGCGTGTTCCCGGCCCACTGGCGCCGTCCGGAGGCCTACCTCGATCCGGCGGTCCGGCGGTCGTGCTCGGCGCTCGCGCAGACGTCGCCCGAGGCGGTGCTCCGGGGAATGGCCCGATTGCGGGCCGATCTGGAGTCCGGGCGGTGGCACGAGGAGCACGCGGAGCTGCTGGCCCGGACGGAGTGGGACGCGGGGTTCCGGCTCATCGTGCGGTGAGCCGAGTGACGGTGAAGATCACGAGGCCGTAGGCGGCCCGTCGAGGATTTCGCGCAGCTCCAGCGTGCCGGCCTCGGCCCACGGATGCCGCGCCGCGACCTCGAGGGCCGTCGACCGGTCCGCGCATTCGAGGATGGTGTAGCCGCCCACCTGCTCCTTGGTTTCGGCGAACGGGCCGTCGGTCAGCAGCACTTCGCCGTCGCGCACCCGGATCGTCTTTGCCTCGGCCGGCGGACGCAGGCCCGTGCCGGCCTGCCGGACACCGCGCCGTTCGGCCTCGGCGGCCCATTCGTGGCAGCGCCGCGCCATCTCCGGGCCGGCCGCCGCCGCGGCGCTTTCGTCACCGCACAGCAGGAGCAGGTATCGCACGGCGCCAGCATGCCACGCGGGCTCAGCCGTGGCAGCCTGCTTCGTTCAGCGGGCCGAACGACGGCAGGACGAGCCCGCACAGGTAGCCGTCGACCCACCGGCCGTTCCCGGAGAGGTTGGTCCCGAGCCGGACCAGCGGCGCGAACGCCCGGATGCCGGCGGCGAGCGCGTCCAGGTTGCGTTGCAGCATCGACGTCAGCTGGTCGAGCTGGGTGAGCAGCGGGCCCAGCCGCGTGTCGTTGTCGCTGATCAGCCCGGACAGCTCGGTGGCGAGCCGGTGCGAGCCGTCGAGCAGGGAGCTGATCGCCTGTTCGCGGTCGCCGACCTCGGCGAGCAGCTGGTTCCCGTCGTCGAGGAGCTGCCGCACGGCGGCGTCGCGGTCGACGAGCGTCTGCGAAACCACCCGCGTGTTGCCCAGCAGGGTGGCGAGCTGCTGGTCGCGCGTGGCGAGCGTGTCCGACAGCCGCGAGAGTCCGGTGAGCGCCGCGCGGACGCTCTGCGGGGTGTTCGCCAATGTCGCCGACAGCGTGTCGAAACTCTTCGCCAGCCGGGTGGTGTCGATCCTGTCCACAGTGGACGACAGCTCCCCGAACGCCGCGAGGATGTCGTAGGGAACGCTGGTGCGCGACCGCGGGATCGGCTTGCCGGGGTCGAGCGTCCCGTCGCCCTGCGGGTCCAGCGCGAGGTACTTCTGGCCGAGCACGGTCTTCAGCCGGATCGCCGCGCCTGTCGTGTCACCCAGCCACGCGCCCTTGACCCGGAAGGAAATCAGCACGTGGTCGCCGCGCAGCGCGACGTCCGAGACGCGGCCGACCTCGACCCCGGCGATGCGGACGTCGTTGCCCTCGGACACGCCGGCCGCCTCGGTGAACTCGGCGGCGTAGGTGGTGCCGTCACCGATCACGGGCAGGGAACGCGCGTTGAGCGCCGTGAGCACGCCCAGGGCCAGCACGGTCAGGCCGGCGAGCGCCGTCCGGACCGGGGCGTCGGCGGCCCGACGTAGTGGCATGGCGGCAAGAGTGACGCAGGCCACGCCGGGTCGCCAGCCGAGTCCCCCGATGAGACGAAGATCGTCGCCTCACGCCGAGGTGAGCGCGGGGTACTCGCGATATTCCAGCGCGTTGGCCGCGCGATCGGTCATCCAGGTGAACACCCTGCCGAACAGCCGCGTGCTCAGCATCCGGTAGGCGCGGTTGCGGCTGCGGATCTTCGCGGCGGTGCGCGGGGCGAGGAAGTTGCCCGAGCCCTTGCCGTTCTTCTGCCCGACCGTGGCCGGCTTGCGGAGGCGCTCCTCGTACTTCGCGAACGCCGTCACGTGGTCGCCGCCGGCCACCGCGAGCTCGCCGGCGAGCACCTGGGCGCCCATCATCGCGAGTCCGGTGCCGGACCCGCCGGGGCCGGCGCACCAGGCGGCGTCGCCGAGCAGCACGACCCGGCCCTTCGACCAGCGGCCGAGGTGGATCTGGCTGATCGAATCGACGTACAGGTCGTCCGCGTCCGGCAGCGCCTCGAGGAGTTTCGGCGTTTCCCAACCGGTGTCCGCGAAGAGCCGCGCGACCAAGGCACGCTGCTCGTCGGGGGTGCGGCGGCGGAACTCGACGCCGTCGGCGGCGAAGACCAGGCCGACGTGCAGCCGGTCCGGAAGGCGGTGGCTGCCGACGGTCAGGCCACGGCCGGGCTCGTTGTACATCACGCTCGCGTGGTCGAGGCCGAGGTGGTTGGGGGCGGTGAACCCGGCGATCCCGAACCCGAGGTCGCGCCGGAAGCCCGCCTCGGGCCCGAAGGCGGCGGCCCGCACGCCGGAGTGCACGCCGTCGGCCCCGACGACGAGGTCGAACCGCCGCGGCGCGCCGTGGCGGAAGGTGACGTCGACGCCGCCCGCGGTCTCGGTCAGGCTCGTGACGCGGTCGCCGAAGACGTACTCGGTGTAGTCCTTGGTGTGCTCGTGGAGGATCCGCGCGAGGTCGCCGCGGAGGATCTCGACCTCCCCGCTCCAGGCGGCGCCGGGCACGGTCAGCTGGGGCCGCGCGTCGAGGCCGAGCACGGTCTGCTCGCCCATGGCGGTCTCGAAGCGGCGGACGTCGTCGAGGATGCCCATCGCCCGCAGGAGCTTCACCTGCTCACCCCGGAAGTCGACGGCCTGCCCGCCGGGCCGCAGCGCGGGCGCGGTCTCGACGACGGTCACGCGGTAGCCGTGGCGGCGCAGCCAGTAGGCCGCGGACGGGCCGGCGATGCTGGCCCCGGACACGAGCACGGTCTTCGCAGTCATCTGAGTGTCCTCTCGGGTCGGTGCTGATGACCCCAAGCTGCTCCGCCGCGCTGACGGTCCACGCACGATCCGCTGACCGTCCGGCCGGTGGTGTCCGGTTCGAGTGGCTAGCATGGCGCGCGTGGACCGCTCCGCCGCAGACCGGATCCCGCAGGACGGCGAGGATGCCGCCGTCGAGGCGCGCATCCTCAACGCCGCCGCGCACCTCGTCGCCGACGAGGGCTTCGGCCGGCTGAAGCTCGGCGCCGTCTGCGCGCGGTCCGGCTACGCGCGGTCCGTCATCTTCCAGCACTTCGGTGACAAGGACGGGCTCGGCCAGCGGCTGGTCGAGTACGCCGTCGAGGAGTTCACCACCGCCTACAGCGAGGCCGTCGCGGCCCGGACCGGTTCGGCCACCGCTACGCCGATGGACATGCTGCGCGCGCTGCTCGACATCATCTTCGAGCTGATCCGCACGATGCCGACGCTCAACCAGGCCTTCCTGGCGTGCTGGGGCGACGCGGCGGCGGAGTACTCGGCCCTGCGCGGCGCGCTGACCGAGGCCGACCGCCGGTTCCGGTTCGCCATCGCCCAGACCCTGGCCAGCGGCGTCGCGGACGGCTCGATCACCGGGGTCCGCGACGCCGACGCGTACGCCGGAGCGCTGCTGGCGCAGCTGCGCGGGATCTCGATGCAGGCGCTGATCGACCCCGACGGCGTCGACCTGCGCGGGGTCCGCAGCGAACTGGAGCGCGGCATCGATCGGCTGGCCGCGGGGTACCGCGGCAGCCTCTAGAGCGCGAACACGATCCCGCGCAGCACGATCACCCCGATGAAGACCAGCGTGAAGGCGAGGTCGAGGGAGATCCCGCCGATCCGCACCGGCCGCACGACCCGCCGCACCGGCCCGATGACCGGCTCGGTCGCCGAGTAGGCCAGGCTCCGCGCCCGCCGCGTCCACGGCGGGCTGTCAGCCAGCATCCCCACCCAGTCCAGCACCATCCGCGCGATCAGCACGAGCAGGTACAGGCTCAGCGCGAAGCCGAGCAGTGTCCCTAGTGCACCCATGGTTCCTCCTTGTCCCCCTGACAACGCCCGGAGGCACCCGGCAGTGCCGGATCCGTCCGTTTCACAGGTTCTCGACAGGATCACCCGCCCAGCGCCGGATGGCGAACCGGCTGCCGTCGCGCCGGACTTCCGCCGCGCCCGGGCCGGCGAAGTGGGCCGGGACGACGAGCTCGCGATTGTCGGCGGCGCGTTCGAGGACGCGGCGCCGGGTGACGGCGGCTTGCTGTGCGTCTTCGCAGAAGCAGCTGCTGTGCCGGGGTTCGAGGATCTGGACAGGGCTGTGCAGGAGGTCGCCGACGAACACGGCGCGGTCTCCGCCGGAGGCGAGGCGGACGACGGACGAGCCGGGCGTGTGACCGGGCGCGGGTTCGAGGGTCAGGTTGCGGTCGATGCGGTGCTTTCCCTCCCACAGCACGGCTTTGCCGAGCACGGGGGCGATGCTGTCGGCGTAGACGAGCAGGCTGCCTTCGCGGCGCAGCTGGTCGTGCGCGGTGCGCGGGGCGGGCCGCCGGTGGGCGTTGCGCGGGTCGAAGTACGTCTGGTCGGCGCGGGGGATCAGGTACGTGGCGTTGGGGAAGGCCGGCACCCATTCGCCGTTGCGCAGCAAGGTGTTCCAGCCGACGTGGTCGTAGTGGATGTGGGTGTTGACGACGACGTCGACGTCTTCGGGCCGGACACCGGCAGCCTGGAGCCGGCTGAGGAAGTCCGTCGTCAGGTGGTCGAACAGCGGGATCTGCGGGCGGTCGCGATCGTTGCCGACGCCGGTGTCGACGAGGATGGTCCGGCCTTCGCTGCGCAGCACCCAGGTCTGGACGGCGCCGCGGTAGCCGCCGGTTCCGGGGTTCCAGTGGTCGGGCGCGAGCCAGCGGGCGTTCTCCTGCCAGAGCTCGGGCGGGCTGGGGACGATGGTCCGGGCGGGGGCGATCTCGCCCTGCCACTCGAGGACCTTCACGACTTCGACGTCACCGATGTGCATACCTCTACTCTGACGCTCTCGATTGAGCTCTCCAATGTCTTGAATGCTCACTTTGATGCGCGAGCGTCTTATAGTGGCGACGTGGACTTGTTGAGCGACGCGATCACCGCGGTACGGATCGGGCAGCCGACGTCGAACCGGCTGAGCGCCGGCGCCGAGTGGTGTTACGGCTTCGCGCCGTACGAGGGCGCGGGCTTCCACGTGCTGCTGCGCGGCAGCGGCTGGCTGATCCCGGCCGACGGCGAGCCGGTACCCCTGGGCGCGGGCGACGTCGTCCTGGTCCCGCACGGCAGCGCGCACACGCTGTCGTCGCGGCCGGACGCGTCGGGCGCCGTGCCGTTCGAGACGGCGGTCCCCGAGCCGGACGGCCGGACGGAGTTCCTGTGCGGCAAGTACCGCCTGTCCCAGGCGCGCCGCCACCCGGTGCTGGCGAGCCTGCCGGAGGTGGTGCACATCCCCGCCCGGGTCGGCGGTGCCCCGGAACTCCGGGCGGCGATCGAGCTGCTCGGCGCGGAGGCGACTTCGCGCCGCCCGGGCTCGGCGACCGTCCTCGCCGGTCTGCTGGACGTGGTGCTGGTGTACCTGATCCGCGCGTGGCTGGAAGGAAACCCGGGCGAGGGCTGGCCCCAGGCGTTGCACGACCCCGCGATCGCGGCGGCGCTGGAGGCGTTGCACGCGAATCCCGAAATGCCGTGGCGCATCGAGGACCTGGCGTCCCGGGCGGGCCTGTCCCGCGCGACGCTCGCCCGCCGGTTCACGGCGTTGACGGGCCGTCCGCCGATGGCGTACTTGACGTGGTGGCGCCTGACCACGGCGGCGCGTTTGCTGCAGGACACCGATCTTCCGTTGCCGTCGATCGCTTCGAGGGTCGGCTATGGCTCGCCTTTCGCGTTTTCGCACGCGTTCAAGCGCGAGTTCGGTGTCGCACCGGGAAACCACCGGCTGGGGTCACGATCATGAAGCCTGTTTCCGCAGCCGACCTCGACGCGTCGATCGCTTGCCTCGCCGAGGGTTTGCGCCCGGCGGCGGCGAAGGACTGGACGACGGCGGCGGGCACGGGCGACCTGGACGCGTGGCACACGGCGGAGCACATCGGTGACTGTTTGCTGTCGTACGCGGCTCAGGTGGTGTCCCGCCGTCCCAGCGGTTACGTGCCTTTCCTTGCGGTGCTGGAAAAGGGGGTCCCCGCGGCCGAGGCGCTGGAGTTCGCGCTCACGGGAAGCGCGATCCTCGCGGCGGTGGTCCGCACGGCGTCCCCGGAGGCGCGCGCGTACCACCCGACGGGCACGGCGGACCCGGCCGGCTTCGCGGCCATGGGCTGCGCGGAGGTATTGGTCCACGGCGAGGACATCGCGCGTGGCCTGGGTCTGGCGCTGGACCCACCCCGCCCGGTTTGCGCGCTCGTGCTGGCGAGGCTGTTCCCCCACCTGGGCGAGGTTTCGGACCTGGACCCGTGGACGGCGCTGCTGTGGGCCATGGACCGCGTGGAGGTCCCGGGCCGTCCGAAGCAGACGGGGTGGCGCTGGCACGGGGCACCGCTGGAGAAGTGAGACGCGAAAAGCCCCTGTCGCGATGCTGCCGGCAGGGGCTGACTGGCCGTAGTCAAAAAACGTGCCCTCGGCAGGATTGCCAAAGGATGGGAACGGGCCTGACCAGGGGCTTTACGTCGGCTCGTTGGCGGTCGAGGCAAGCTTCGAGCTTCCCGACCTCGGTGGAGGCCGGTCATGAGCGCCAACTCGCAGGCGGTTGCTCGGTTCGTCACGGTCACGATGGGCCTGGTCGTCGGACTCACCTTCCTGTTCGGGTTCGGGAACGTGTTGAACCTGGCGTTGAAGCTGCAGGTGCCGGTGCTCGTGGCGCCCCTCGTGGCGCCGGCTGTTGACCTGACTGTGTTGGGTCTGCTGGTCGGTACGCGGTACCTGGCCCTGTCCGGAGCAAGCGACGACGTGTTGCGGCCAGCACGCCACCTGCTGTTGGCGGCGAGCGCGGTGACTCTGTTGTTGAACGTTGCCGACCCGGTGTTCGCTGGTCACTGGGGTAAGGCAGCGTTCGACTCGGTCGGCCCACTCTTGCTGATCGGGTGGGCCGAGGTGGGGCCCAGCCTCGTTCGCGGGCTCACCGTGGCGAGCGCCGAGGCAGGTTCGGCGCAGCCGCCCGGGCTGTTGTCCGGGGACCCGATCGTTGGCGGCCCGGAGCAGGTCGCACCCGACCCGGCAGGCGTGCAGAGCGATAGGCAGGCCGGAGCAGTGATCCGAAGGTCTGGTGGGGTCGACGAGGAGCTCGTGGAGCGAGCGCGGCGGGCGGACGCTGCACACTGGCGCCACCACCGTCGTCCCATCTCCGCTGAGACGTTACGGAAGCAGCTGCGGGTCGGTGCGACAACGTCAAGGAATCTCGTGGCGGCTGTACGAGCCGAGAATGCACCGGCAGGGCGACTGGCCATCCGCGATCTCAACGACACGGAGGACCCAGTGGTTCGTGACGCTCCGCGGGACGACGGTGGCGACTCCCGGATGGTGGTCGAGGTCGGACGCGCCTAGGTGCGTGGATGGATGTTCGGTCACCGGCCGAGGCTTCGGCCCCGCCCGCGACGTCAACGCCAGGAAGCGGATTGACCCAGCGTGTGGTCACCTGCGCCCCGGCGGCTAGGTATCCGCTTTGGCGAAGTCATCCTCGCCCGGCCGGACGAAGTCGCTCTCGCCGAGATCGAAGTTTCGATTATCCCAGTTCCTCGACAGCCACGCTTCGAGGTGGGCGTCCACCTGATCGTCGAACGTCCCGGTCGACTCGAGCAGGTCCGCCAGCGCCACCTTCAGCTCTTCCGAGTGAACGGCGACGACCTCCAAGCACAAGCGAGCTGCCAGTTCGACGACCGTTTCCAGCGCGAATCCGCGACCTCGATGAGGCGCAAGTTCCGGGGAGACCTCTGGTGGCAGCAACTGGGCGAGCAAGTCACGTGCGCCGCCCCAGCGGGAGTTCTGCCTCGTGTGAGCGAGTTCGCCCAACGCGAGGTTCAGCGCGTGGAGCCGGCGCCAGCCCGCGGCTTCGAGCCAGTCGCGCGGCGTCGTGCTGCTCCTGCCCTCCAGCTTCTTGGCGCGGCTTTCGTTCTTGATCCAGGTCTTGACGCGGGCCAAGGACTCGAGAACGACGCGCAGCACTCCCATCGCCCGATCATCGTCTTCAAGCCACAACCAGTAGGCGGAGCGGAACCCAGACGATGCCACCGTCAACGCGATGGCGACTTCTCTCTGGCGGTAACTCCACGAGCCGAGCAGAGCGAGTGTTTCCGCGACGAAGACGATTCTGGCTTGCTGGTCTCCGAGATCCAGGCTTTCGACCGGCCGGCCGAGTTGCTTCGCTTCCTCGTCAAAGGCCGTCAGGGCGATCGCGGCGGCCGCAGCCCGCTTGAACAGGAAGAACGATTCGGATATCTCATCGTCGCGGTACAGGCGCCCCTCGGGGCGCTCGCCGTTGTACACGCGATCGATCCGGTCCTGGTTGACACGCAGCCTTTCGACGATGACCGGAGACAAGCCGGTCCTGGGATCCAGTGGCCAAAGTCCCCAACGGGCGAACGGTTTCGCTCCGGCTGGGTCTGCGGTGAACGAGCTACGATGGAAGTCCTCGACTGCACGATCCGGGTAGCCCGCCTCTTCCATGGCAGTAGCTACGCAGGCGCGGAGGCGGTCGACGCACAAGTCGACCAGGTCCAGTATTTTGCTCGCGGCTTCGACCATGCTGCCGAGGTACGCCTCATCGAGGAGAAGGCATGACTCGCACAGGACGGCCTTGGCGTCCGGTCCACGACCATGGAGGAACTCGGAGACGGCGCCGTAGAGCACTCCGGGACGAAGTGACCGCCCGGCGGCTGACGCACTCCGAACGTCGTGGGGCTTGGCGGACTCCACGTGGAAGAACGTGCGGCCGGACCAGAGCCTGGTGTAGTACTCGACGTTCGACTCCCCGGAGCGCCGTCGGTTGCCGGAGTTGTGGGCGAGGTTGAGTGCCCAGCGTTCGAGTTGGGATCTCGCGATCTGCGCAGCGCCGATCAGCTGGCCCGATGCCAGAAATCTGATGGCGGAGACCAGGCTGTCGATTCCCCAGTGCAGATGGTCCAGCCACGGCGCTGCCTCCGCGCGGGCCATCCAGACGTCCCGGGAACGCAGCCTTCGCAGTCCGGACTCCAGGACGAAAAGCTGGTTGAGGATGATCCGCGAGCGGGCGGTGACTTCCGGGTCGATCACCCCTACCCGGTCCATCCTCTGGTTGTGCCGGGAGATCAAGGCGGCGGCGAGCGAGCCACGACCGCGCCGGGCGGCCTGTTCGTAGTCCGGCAACTCGTCGCCCACCGAGCGGCCGTAATGTTCGGCGCGATTTCCGTGCTTGACGGCCCGAGGTGAGCCCCGTCTGATCGTGGCGGCCTGCCTGAGCCGGCGGTTTCGAGTGGACTTGCCCATGGAGCCTCCGGCGGTTCGCTCGCCGGGATATGATCGCGAATGGGGCTGGCTGTGTTACAGCGCGATACTTGGCACCGACGCCCGGAGATCACCGCGGCGGCTGCGAACAGTCCACAGTCGATCCTACGGTCCGGTCGTGGTCGTACCTGAGTGTGACGACCATTGACTCGCGCGGCGAGTGTTGCGGACGCCGATTACACGGACCTGGCTTTGACCTGACGTGCGACGCCTGTCGAGTTGTATCGATATCGAGCCATTTCCACAGTTACGTCGTACTGCTTGGCGATTTCCTCAGGTCCCCAGCCCCGATAAGCGGCGGCGGTGAGCAGGGGACGAGGGAGTAGGAGGGTGCCGCCGAATGCGGTGGCCTGTTCCTCTTCGTCAGGTTTGCAGGTACGGAACGGAATACCGTCGATCTCGCGCACTTCGGACAGTTGGTGGTGGAGCAGGCGATGTGATACTTCGTGCGCTATATCGCTGACAAGCCGACCCGGAGTCCGGATAGGGTTCGACACGATGAAGAATCGGCCTGCGATCTCGAACGTAGCTGCAGAGAACGCGAAAGCTTGGATGCGCTCAAGTTCGTGAAGACGTTCGATGTCGATGAGCCTGTCCGCACTCACCACTTTCATCTGCAAGTGCTCGGCAACCTCTTTGATGTCCACGGCCGCGTTGCCGGACAGTCCCATCTCTTTGCGCAGCCGAGCGGCTTCGCGTTCTGCTTGGGCCTTGAAGCCGCGAGGCAGGCTCACAGCTCACCTGCCTCGACGAGCTTCTCAAGCTCATCGTGCATGTCGACCAAGAGCTGTCCCAGCCGGTCGGGCACCCCCGGACGCATGGTGGGTGCCGCTCGGAGATGGCATGCGATGAGGGCCTTAGGTGGTTGGACCTCTTCGGCCAGTGCGTCATACATCTGCCGGATCACGGACGCGATGCTGGACGCGGCATCCGGCTTGAGCCGTGGATCGGCGCTCAGGTGCGCGATCGCTTCTTCCAGCGGGGTCTCTCTGCGCTGAGTTACCGGCGTGAAGAAGCGGCTGGGCGGGACACCGATCCAAGCGCAGATCGCCGTGAAGGACGCCAGGTCTGGCTGTGCGCCGGCCTCGACGCGGGAGAGGGTGCTGAAGCTGACGCCCGCGTCGGCGGCGGCTTGCCGGAGAGACTGTTTCCCGCGGTGCTGCCGGACCAGGAGGCCGAGTTGCGCGACGTCGAGCCGTTCGGGAGGAGTCGCTGCGAGCTCGCCGGAACTAGCCACGTGGAGTTTGCGCGCGAGTGGGTGCCATGGCCGGGATTGTACCGGACCAATGCAGCTTTGGTGACACACGATCGGCTGAAAGATTGACCTTGCGTGACGTTCATCTCTGTGTCACTGTGAGGCCAGTGTCCCAGTAATGTCGCTTTGCTGAAACACCGCGGATGGTGTGGTGACGGACGCGGAACTGTCGTCACCACTAGATCCGGACCTTCACGATGGCCGTCGACCGGCGGCTTGCCCAGGCCCCCGACTGGGCGTCACGGCGTCCCCCGGCGCCCCAACCCCGAGTGAGTACGTCAATGAGTTACACCGAAGAAGTTCTCGACGAGGTCCGCAGCCAGATCGACGCGCACAAGGAGCCGCTGGCTGAGGCGCGAATCCGGCTGGATCTGGTCTGCTCCGCGGCCGAGGCGTTCCCCGGAGCGCTGCGGACCTATCACAGCGGTTCGCTGCCGCAGCACACCTTCATCCACCCGGTCGGTGACGGTGACGGCGGAGTCGTCTTGGACCGCCGCGTGTACCCGAAGCTCGGCCCCGACGGCGACGGTGAAACACCCTCCGAGATCGCCGGTGAGCTGTGCGCGCTGCTCGGTCCTGCGGTGCGCGGGGTCTACCCGAAGGCGCGCTGCGGCACCTCGAAGCGTGGTCCGAAGCTGTTGTTCGGCCAGCCGATCGATGGCCAGGACCCGACCGTGGACATGGTCGTCGCGCTGACCCGCAAGACGGGCGCCGGCTTGTGGATCCCGAACCTCAAGACCAACGTCTGGGAGGCGTCCGACCCCGAACGCCACGTCGAACTGTTCACCTCCGGCAGCCAGTCGCTGCGCCGCACCCGACGCCGCGTCATCCGCCTGCTGAAGGCGTGGAACAAGCAGTACAACCAGCCCGGCTTCTCCTCCCACAACCTCACGGTTTGGGCCTGGGAATTCGTTCAGCCGGGGATGGGCATGGCCACGGCCTTGAGTGCCGTGCTGACCAAGGCCGCCGCTCGGGTCGAGAGCGGCCGCGCGACCGTCGACCCGGCGGGGGTCTCGCGTAACGTGAAGCTGTTGGTGTCGCGCGATGTCGCGGCCAAGCGGCTCCGGACGGCCGCCGACGGTCTCGCCGAAGCTCTCGCGCACGACGACGACCGTGAAGCCGTGCTCACCGCCTTGTCCAAGGTCTTCTACAACTACGTCGAGAACCCGGCGCCCCGCGGTCTGGCGGGCAAGGTCGCGGCCCTTCGTCGGAACGTCCCGGTGGCCACGGCCACACTCGGTCTCGGAGGCCCGTCGACCCTGGTCCGGCCGACCCGGGCTTTCGGCGCCGCGGAGCCGTGGGAGTGAGAAACGCGCCGGCGTGGCGGGCGCCGGCTTGGTACGCCAAGCCGGCGCCTCGGCTCCGCTTTCAGCGGGAGCTCGCTGCGTGCGGCCTCTTGGCGCAGGTGGTGCGGCCGCCGCGACGCCACCGCGGTGGGTTCGCCGTCGCAGTCCAGCTGGACGTTCCGGACCTGCCGCCCCAAATGGTCACGGTGGTCTTTGGTCGCGGAGCACCTCACGTCCCGCACGTCTACACGGACCTGCCCTCGGACTTGCCGCACCGGTACTCCGACGGGGCCCTGTGCATGTGGTTCCCGGGCGACCCGGCGGACCGACGCTGGGTCCTCAAGGACGGGCCGGTCGCGCTCCTCGGGCACGTCATCGTCCATCTCCTGCGCGAAGAATGGTGGCAGCGCACCGGCGAGTGGCCCGGCGAAGAGGCCGCGCACCTGCCCGTTGCCGGAACCGGCGACACCGGCACCGAGGCGCATGACGGATAATCAGATCGTGACGAACCCCGTCAGCGTGCCCACCACGGTGACCGCCCCGAGCGGAGGAACGACCGTGGTCAGCGGCACCAGCGTGGCGGTGGCCGCGGTCGTGTCGGGAGCCTTCCTCGCGGCTCTGGTCACCGCAGTAATCACGATCTGGCTCGCGCGCAGGAAGACGCGGGAGGAGGAACGCAACCGGCTCCGGGCGGCGTTCGCTGAAGCCTTCGCGGCGTATCAGGCCTACAAGGAGTTCCCGTACGCCATCCGTCGTCGCCGCGTCGATGCACCCGGCGAAGAACGGGTCAGGCTGTCCGAGGCGCTCCGTTCGGTGCAAGCGGACCTCGCGTATCACGTCGCCTGGACCACCATCGAGTCGGAACACGTCGGCAAAGCCTTCGCGGAGCTGATCAAGCAGGTTCGCACGACTGCCGGGACGGCCATGCACGACGCATGGAACGCACCGGCGAACAACACCGACAGCGCGATGAACATCCCGCCATCGGTTGTGGACCTCGGGGAACTGACGAAACACGAAGTCGTCTACATCGACGCTGTACGGGCGCACCTCCGGCGGCTGGCCCCCTGGTGGGCGAGATGACGCGCCGCTTCGCGCTGTTTCTTCTGAGCTCTTCGGAAAACACACCGTAGCTAGATCCACTAGGTCGCGGCCGGAGCTTCGACGCCTCCGCCACGGTGGTCCTCGGCCGCAACAAGGACGCGAGGCGCTACCGTCGGCTCGTGGCGGATGTGCGTGGCTCAGCTGCGGGTGCCGAACTCGTCAGTGCAGTCCGAGGCGCCGTGTCGGTAGCCTCGTGGATCCCGGCGGCGAGACGCCAGTCGGCGGACACGGTCACCAGCCGAGAGGTTGCAGGCGCTCAGAAGAAGCGCGCGGACGCGGTGATGATCTGCAGGCAGTGGCGCTGCGTCCGCAGGTCGGCGTACAACGCCCGCTGCAGGGCCGGGTCGGGCAAGCCGGTCGGGTGGTGCGCGACGAACTCCCGGGAGTTGTAGATCGTGGCGCGGTTGAACTCGGCTGCCGTGGGGTTCCGCAGGTCTTGCCGGTTAGTCCGGTAGATGACCAGGCCGAGGTCCGGCGCTAGCGGCACCGTGACGCGTCCGCAATTGCCGAAGCCGACGCCCACGCCGTGATGGGTCCACGGTTCGGGCATCTGGCTGGTCTCGCCGTCGGCGACGCCCCACAGGCAGACGATGTTGTCGCTCACGACGAGCTTCGGGCCGGTGGGATGGTAGAGGCGCCACCGCCAGGGGCCGTACTGGAGCCGGTCGGCGATGTCGCAGTGTGTTTCGTCAGGTCGACTGGACTCCTCATCGCGTCGCGCGAACCAGGGGAAGAGCACCGACCGCATGATCTGCCGGACGCCGGCCGATCGCATGAGGTCGTCGTCCGGGGCGTCCGGGGCGACGGTCTCGCGCCGGAGCAGGTCCATGAGGAAATGCGAACGCTGCCATTGCAGGGCGATGAAGAACCCGAGGATTTCCTGCTGCTCAGGCGAGAGGGTGCGGGCACGGCTGGCCAGTAACGCCGCGACGACGCTACTCGTGGCTGCTTCGATGGAGCCCATGCCGGCCTCGATGCTGGCGTGGTCAGGTTCGCGCCCGGGCCAGTACAACGAGTGCCCGCGAAAAGTCTGGGCTAACTTGCGCACGTGGACCCGGCCGGATCGATCTTCGTTGTCGGTGCGGTGTACGAGCAGCTTCTTGTCAGGACCCGCGAACCGCCGGAGAAGAAACTGCGGCACGTAGTGGTGCTTCTGCGGAACGCTCACGCTGGTGCCCCGTCCCCCTGGTCGGCCGCCGCGTCGGAAGTCGAAGTCACCATCTTGCTCTCTATGGTCACCGTGTACCTCATTGTCGACCCCATTGCGCAATTTCTGGCTGTCGAAACACCGGTAATCCATGGCGTGAGGGATCGAAGGCGTGCAACTACCTCGCGGCGACGGCCCGCCGAAGCAGCCCGGTGGTGGCGGGTCTGGAGCCCGGCCGCCACCGTATTCGCTCCCGGGCGGGCTCGCTTGAGGTGGCTACTCGGGTTTGGCTAGGAAGAAGTAGGCATAGCGCTCGTCGAGCTCGTTCTTCGGTACAAGATGAACAGCCTTGGGCGTCAGGCCGCAGCGGTCAGCCAGTTGCCAGAAGGCGTCGATGGGGTAGGTGGTCATCTCGGCGAGCGCGGATCGATAGGCGCGACGCCTGGGCTTGGTCCGCCAGCGTCCTGCGTCGTACTTGATCTGAATGAGCGCCAGGCCGCCGGGGGCGAGGACCTCGGTCGCGATCCGCAGCAGCCGCTCGCCGTACTCCGGTGAAGGGATCAGTTCGAAGACGTAGAACGACAAAAAGACGTCGCACCAGCCTTCGATCGCGGCGACCGCCGCTTCGGGCTCGGCGACGTCGATCGCAACCGGCCGGAACGGTGTCTCGCACGCTGCCGCTACTTGCTTCTCACACTCGCGCAACGTCTCCGCGGAGACGTCGACACCGATGAACTCCTCTGCGCGCGGGGCGAAATGCACGGCGTTGGCTCCGCCGCCGCAACTCCACTCGAGGACCCGCTTTCAGGGGCGGGTGAAGCCCGCCATCCGTGCGCCCGACTCGAACAGGGCCAGGTGCTCACCGCCGATCCGGGTCCACAGGTCGCTGCCCTGGAAGACCGGTGCGTTTTGCCAGTGGGAGTTCCCTTGCCACTTTTGGCCGGAGGGGCGGCGCCAGTAGTCCTGGGCATCGGCGAAGATCCTGGTCTCGGCCTGCCTGACACCAAGCGTGGTGAGGGCGCGCTGGGCGAACTCTTCCGCGTTACGTGCGAACCGCTTCGTCGCGGCAGGAAGCTTCCGATTGAGGCGGTGACGGAGGTTTTCGGGCATGGGAGATGAACCTTTCGCTGATGTCTGAAGACGTTGGCGGCTGTGAAACCCCGAGACGAAATGGCCCGGCGACGTATCGGGCTACGAGGTCGTTCAGACAGCGAGCGGAGGTCCGCGCCGCGCGCGGGTGCGCCGCAGGAGGGCCTCGGTCGCAGTATTCGCGGAGCGGGTGCTCCCGACCGCGACCCACAAAGGAGCCTGTGCCGGTGGTGATGCCAGCACCCAGCGGAGAGTGGTGACGACGGCTTCACAGACGGCCAGCACCGCTGCGTCCGCGTAAGCGAGCAGCAGTCCCACGATCAGTACCGCCGCGACGTGGCCGCTGATCATCAAGCCGATGTTCGCGCCGGCCAGGTCATCGGTTGCTTGCCGGTCGAGCAGATCTGGAGGCAGTACGAGCACGATGTGCAGCAGCAGCTGGCCGACAGCCAGTGCTGTGATCGTGGTTACCGGGCCCCGGCGGCGGTCGGCGTAAGCGGTAGCGGCCCAGCTCGCCAGGCCCGCGACCACGAAGGTCAGCCAAGTGTCAGACAGTTCGCCACCGCCGACCACGTGCGCCGATACTCCGAGCGCGGCCGTTACCCCACCGAGTACCACCCCGCGCAGCGCGCGGACCGTGGTCGGTAGGCGTCGGGCCGGGTACCTCACGGAACCAGCGTAACCGCAATCCGCAGCGGCCTGTCCAGTGCCGAAAGGCCTTGCTCGAAGTCCACCAACTGTGGCGCTACTTGGTGGGTTTCCCGCTCGCGGCGTCGGGCGTCGTCCGGAGCGCGAACGGGATCAGCGCGAGGTGGATCTCCCGGTCGGGATCGTCCTGAGCGTGCATCGTGAAATCGAACTGCTCGTCGCCGTGGCGTGAGCCGGTTCGTTTGTGGTTCGGGTGGGCCTCGATTTTCTGGATGGCTTTCTCGATGACCGCGGTGACGTCCTTATTCCGGATGAACAGCAGGATCGCGGCCTTGGTGTCCCGCCAGACGAGGTAGCCGAAGAGCTGGCCGAGCGCGTCGTCCATCGTCTTCGGGCCCGACCACACCTTGCACTCGCCGATGAAAATGTTGCGGTCGTCGACGCGGATCAGGATGTCGGTCTTGCCTTCGCCGTTGAACAGCTCGCCGCCGACGGCGCCTTCGAACTGGGCGTTGAGCCCCACCAGCAGGAGGTCCCGGATCTCCTCCTCCTGGAGCTTGGCGGCGACCGACGGCGTGCGCTCCAGCGCGTTGCGCTGGTTTCGCAGGACCCGGAGCGCTGCCTGATAGTCGTCGTCGGTCATCGCCGGTTCGGGCCGGAACGGTGCTCGGCCGCCACGTTGTGCCGGCGCCGACCGGACCTTCCGGCGTCGCATCGGAACGCCGTACGTATCCGCGTCGGCCCGGCGCCGGATCGGGAAGCCGATCTCCGCTTGCAGGTTGCGGACCGCCAAGAGCTCGTCGCGCCGCTTGGTCACCAAGGTCGGGACTTCCGCTTCGATCTGCCGATTGTGCTGTTCGATCTGTTCACGTGACCAGGCCAGGTGCTGTTCAAGCTTGGCGATCTGCTGGTCGAACGTTGCCCTGACCTGAGCGGCGTCCCCTGGAGATCCGTCGTGGACCAGGTGAACTTCGCCATCGCTCAGGCGAAGTACCTGCGGTGGGTTCAGAGTGGACCGGTTGGCGCGCAACCTGAAGATGACCTCTTCGCCGACGAAGGGAACGACGAGTACCAAGCGGGTCATCTTGCGGGTGTATTGCTCGCCGAACTGGATGATCCGCTGCTGCACTTCGGTGGGCTCCGGCATCCAGGCTTGATCGACCTGCAGGGCGGGGCAGCGCACCGAGCCCATGTCGACCATCCGGTCGACAACGTCGTCGACCGGCGTTTTCAGCAGGTCGTCCGCCTCCCAGTTCTCCAGGTGCGCAGCCATGGCCTGAGCTGTCTGCCGCAATCCCTCATCGAGGCTGCCTTGGCAGAACAGAAGAACCTGGTCCATGTGGCCATGGTGAACCCGTCCATTCGAACCTGCGCGCGACACGCCCAAATGAAGGGAAGTTCGAGCTCGGGCGGGTGACGGGAGGAGCCTTCGGAGCGCGTGTGACGTACGAGACTAAGATACCCCCAGGGGGTAGTTGTGCTACTTGGCCCACGGGGCTAACCTTGTCGAAGGCGACCCAACGCGGTCGCCCGCTTACACTATGGCCGATAGTAGAGCTTCGCAACCGTTGCCCGTGCGCGCCGACCAGGTGCTGTCGACGGGCTGGTGGTCGCTGGACCTGCTAGTACTCGACAGCGAAGTTCAGGAACCGCTCGTATCTCGTGCGCGCTTCGTCCCATCTGTTCACCGCACCCGCCGGTCGATCGCGATGCCGGCTCCACGTCAACACCAGATGGTTCTTCGCGCGGGAGATCGCGACGAAGAACTCGGAGATGGCCGTCGTGGGGCCGCCCCAGAAGAGCTGCTCCTCGACGCCGAGGACCACGACCTTCTCGAACTCCAGACCCTTGCACTTGTGGATCGTCAGGAATCGGACAGCGTCCGACTCGGACAGCCGTTTCAGCGCTTCGCCGGCGTCGCCGTCGACTGCCAGTTCTTTTCCGAACGCTTCGACCGCATTTTCGATGACGTCGGCGAGTCGGTTTCCCTGCTGGTATGAGGGAGACAAGGCCACCATGACCGGGCGTGACAGCAGCTCCAAGAACTCGAAAATCAGTGCGATCCAAGCCGTGAGGTCGGCGCCGCCGAACGCAGGATCGCGCGCAGCGGCCCGCGATTTCCTCAGTAGGCGCTTCACCTGACTGTCGAAGCGCAGTGCTTCATCTTCGGAAGAGCTTGCTCTGGTCGTGACCCGCATCAGCTCGGCGTACGCGTCCGGCTGGCGGTTGTCGGCGACGACCCTGAGGAAGTTGAATATCAGCGCTGCCACCGGTTCGGCGGTGAGGTCCTGACTGTCTTGCTCGTTGCGGTACGGGATGCCTCGTTCGGTGAGCTCGGTTCCGAGCGACGCCGCTACCAGGTGAGGTTTTTGACGGACGAGAACGGCGATCTCGCTTGAGAGAACACCGCTGTCAAGCCAGGTCTCGATTCGGTCGGCCACGGTGAGGGCTTCGTGGTACTCCGTATCGAAGTCGAGTACTTCGATGACACCTTCGTCGCCGGCCAGGTCTTCGTCGGAGCTCACCGCCGTGGGGTCCATGGTCGCGATCATGCGGTTCTGCATCCGTCGAAGCCGGGGCGCCGATCTGAAGTTCTGGTAGAGCGGCAGCGGTTCGGCCGAGAAGTCGTCGGCGTAGGTTTGCATCACTCCGTCGAGCGCGCCGGCCCAAACCATGATGCGTTGCTTGACGTCACCGACCGCCGTGAGAACGGCGCCCGACTGGCCAAACGCTGTCTTGACCAGCTCGTACTGCTCTCTGGTGGCATCTTGGAACTCGTCGAGGAAGACGTGGCTGTAGGTCTGGCGGACGCCGCCGCGAGCGTAGGCGTTGCTTTCAAGCACATCGAGGGCGAGTGGCACCAGATCGGCAAAGGTGATCTGCTCGCCCGCGATCCGGGTGTGCATGTCGATGCGGTAGTCCGGAAGCAGAGCACTCTGCCCGGTCAGAGCGGGTCGGAAGTTGTCGATGAGACGCTTGGCGAACGCGTGAAACGTGAAGCTGTCGAAGCGGGCGGCGAGTTGCGCGCCGGAGCGCCGTCGTACCCGCTCTCGCAGGTTTCGCGCGGCATCGACCTTGAAGGAGACCGCGAGGATCCGGCGTGGGTAAGGACATTGGCCCGTCCGCAACAGGAAGTCGGCGCGCTGGGCGAGAAGTTCGGTCTTACCGGCCCCGGGGCCGGCGGCAACGACCACGTTCCGGCCCGTCGTCGTGACGGCGGTGAGGGCGTTGGGCTCGAGGGTGAGGCCGCCGACCGGTTGCCAGTCGTCGATGCGGATCATTCCGGTAGCTCCGCGAGTTGTTCCCGTACACGCTGGGACAGCCGGATGAGGACGCCGGGCAAGTGCGTCAGGAGGGTGTCGTCGCTCAACGTCGCAAGCGCGGCGAGATGGGTCGCCGGCTTGCTCTTGAGGTCGAACTTGCTGTGGTAGTCGTCAAAAAGCTGCAGCAACGCCGGGGCTAAGCGTTCCTCATTGCGGTGGCGTTTACCCAATACGGCGACTATCGCTTTATCGTCGGGGTCATTCGGCGTTACGTCGTAGGCGTCTGGGTATGCCTCAAGCATCATGAGGTCGAGATCGACCGGCCCTGAGAAGAAAACGCCATGCTCCTCCAGAGAGTAAATTAGCCCCTGGTCATCGATGTATTCCGGATCGATATAGGTCGGGAACTCGTTATCGGCGTTCCAGTGAGGCAGTTCGTTGATCTCTGCGACGGTATATGTCTTCGGGGCGATAAGGTTGATCTGTCTGCAAGCATTGCGTACGCGGCCCCAGCCGCCCTGGTGCCGGCCGCTGTCGAGATCGAGCAGCGTCACATGGGGGATCTTCAGCCTGTCCAGCAGTCGCCAGAAATGGTTGACGTGCCGTCCACCCAGCGGTACGACCGCGACCGAAGCGTCGTCCTCGGCGATACCGGCCGCGGCCAGCACTCGCGGAAGGACGACTTGTTCGCTGTCACCTTCGCCGAGTACGACGAGCCGTGCGAAGTAGAGTTCCGGGTAGGCTTGCACCGCCTCCCGCACATACTTGGCCGCAGTTTGATCGTCCTTGGGCATCGCGATACAGCGCACGGTTGTTTCCCGCTTCGCGTTCAAGCGAAGGAAACGGATTGCCTCGGGCCCGACTCGGCGCAGCATCGTCGGTGCGTGAGTGGCGATCAACGCCTGTACGGCACCTGCGTCGCACGCGTTGCGCAACTGCTTGATGATGCGGCCGAGGTACTGCGGGGCAAGGCTGTTCTCGGGCTCTTCGAGTGCGATCACCGTGTGGACCGGCGGACGCAGCCGATCCGGGTCGATCGACGTCTCTTCGCCTTCGATCACGCGTTGAGCGAGAGAGTGCCACGCGAGCACGAGCGAGATGTACAGAAGGGACTTCTGCCCATCGCTGAGGCGGTCGAACGGCAGTGGTACGCCGTCGTGGGACGGCGAGAACGTGACGGTGAGCTGTCGAAGAACTCCCTCCAGCTCACCACGCCCGAAGGCGATTGAAGGATCCTTGAAGAAGGAGCCCCGGTGCAGTCCGCGCCACTCGCCGGCGAGCTGGACCCCGATGCTCGACACGGCCGCGTTGCCCGCGAGAGCGTCGGTGATCCGAGTCGTCAGATCGCCGAGCGTTGCGCGTTCCTTTGTCCAGTCGGTGGCTCTCAGTGTTCGGCCGATCAACGACGCGGTGGTGTAGGCGATGTGGTCTTCCGGGTCGCGACGAGCGGGCAGGTAGTGCACCTCGATGTGCGCCCGGTCGTAGCGCGACATGTCGGCACGACTGGTCGGCTTGCCCGACTCGTCGGCCTGGAGGATGTACTCGATCTTCTCCTCGACGACGCCGTCCGGTGCGAGCACGGCGGTGAGGCGGATACGGATCCGCGGCACACTGTCAGCGGTTTCTATGGCCATGTGGGAAAAGGCCGGTGGCACGGACGGATGCTGGCCGTCCGCTCCGGACTCGGGAATCTCGACGTCGACCTCCAGCCAGAGGGTGGGGCTGGTGGCCTGCACTTCGTCAGCGTTCCGGCCGGCAGGCACGTGGAAGTCATCAAGGCGGATCTTCCGCTGTGAGCTGAGAGGGCTGAACAAGCGCGACAACGCTTCGAGGACTGTGGTCTTGCCGGACCCGTTCGGACCGAGGACGTACGTAACGTCGTCGAGTTCGACGGTGGTGGGCCTGGGGCCGAAGGACTGGAAGTTGCTCAGCCTCAGCGTCGTGATCTTCATGGAAACCTATCGATGATGTGCGTTGTCCGCTCGATGATGGACTTGGGTCGGATCTCTGCCGTTTGCTACCGCGCGGCGGTCGAATAGCTAAGTCGAAAAGTGTCGAGTACTTTGTTACTGCTTCCGTCGAAAGTTCACCCGCTTGTGTACTCGCGTGCTGGGGAGTTCGAAGATCGATTTGTTTTCTGTCCTAGGTTGCTGTCGCTGAAAGTTCGGGCTGTCGCAGACCTCACGTCGCCGCCTGTTGGCGCGTCGGCCGGTGACAGCAAGTGCTTTGGCAATCGCTCAACGCAGTGCCGAACCGTCGCGCGGGTGACGTTGAAGCGCTTGGCTTGACAGTGTGACAACCTGTCTCGCAGTATCCGAACAAGTGTTCGACGAGTGTTCGGGTGCGCTCCCGGCTTGTTCCGGTGCGTGTCCGTGGTGCTGGGGGTGCGTGGTGGTGCCGGAGGCGGTGGCTGGGCTCGCGGCAATCCCCGGCGTCCGCACGGCCGCCCAGCTCAATCGGCCTGACGCTGAGACGCCGACAGCCGGCGGGACGCTGCCGGTGGTGCGGGCCCAGGCGGAGCTGATACCGGGCGGCGGCCTGCGGCGCGGCAGCACGGTGTCGGTCTCAGGCTCTACAGCGCTGGTCCTCACCCTGCTCGCCAAGGCGACACAGCAAGGCTCGTGGGCGGCGATCACCGCCATGCCGGAGCTCGGCGTTGCGGCGGCCGCCGAGCTGGGTGTCGACTTGAACCGGCTCGCGCTCGTGCCGGAACCCGGCGCGGAGCTCGTCGCGGTCGTCTCGGCGCTGATCGACGGGTTCGACCTGGTCGTGCTCGGTCCGGTCGCCGCCCGGGGAGTTCAGCCGCAGCTGGGCCGACGGCTGGCCGCCCGCGTGCGCAACCGGGGTGCGGTGCTGATCACCGTCGGCGCCTGGCCTGGCGTCGACCTCGAGCTGCGCGTCTCAACCGCAAGTGGCGGGGCCTGACCGAGGACGGGTTCGGACACCTTGAGTACCGCGACGTCGTCGCGACCAGCCGAGGTCGTGGTGCTGCAGCTCGCCCGCAAACTGTCGCGCTCCAGCTGCCCGGCGTGGGCGGTGCGGTTGCCGTCGGCCACCCGCTCGTCCGGCGCGGGCTGACCGGGGCCGCCGGATGAACTCTCCGGCCCAGCTACACGTTGCCGGCCAGCGGCGCGCCGCGCGATGATCGGCGATCACACTGCTGGTGCGGTCCGAGCAGGCGCGCGCCGGGAGTTCGGCGAGCTGATCCCGCTCCGGCCGTGGGCCGGCGTACCCACCACCTGCCTGCGCGGACACCGGCTCGACCTCGACCTCTACGACACCCTCGCGCCCTACAGCCATCGCTACCGGCTGCACGCCACGCTGTGCGAGGTCTGCCGCAGAGTGGAAGCCTGCGACCCGTCCGAACGCCGCCTCGCCGAATGGGCCCACCTCGATGTCACGAGCCCGCGGGCGTTCGACCCGGCGTTCGGCGAAGGACTGCTCGTCGTCGTCCGCCCGCCGGCACCCGGGACGCTGGCCGGTCAGGTCGACCTTCACCTGGATGGCGCGCAGGTTGCCACGGCGACGCTCAGCATCTGCGTTCCGTGCCGGACCGCCACCATCGACTACGTTCACGTCGCGGCCGGCTACCGGCGTCTCGGCTACGGCCGTACCCTCGTCGCCGCGGCGATGACCCGGGCTCCTGCCTACCGGTGGACGGCTCCGTTGCCCGATGGGCCGGTGGCCCAGTCGTTCCGAGCCCGCATCGCGATGCGCAGGCCGGATCCGCCATGTGGTCATCGACTGGGCTGACGTCGGGATCAGCTGAGCCGGTGGCGAGCCCAAGCTCGAGCGGCGGCGGTGAGCGCCGCGCGGTGAGCGAGTGGCTGATGGCGTTCCAGGTACTCCCAGATTCCCCAGATCGCCACGGCGAACGCCGTCTTGGTCTCGGCGGACGCATTGCGCCAGACCGGCAGCTGGTCTGCCCAAACTTCAGCCGCTGCAGGAGCGTCACCCGCTTCGACGAGGCGGGTGACGAGGAAGGCCGGGTCGATGGCGGGGTTGGCGTGCCGGGACCAGGCCCAGTCGACGATCCGGGCCTGGCCTTCGTGGACGAGCAGGTTCAGGGAGTGCAGGTCGGTGTGCGTCAGCGTCTGTCCCTCGACCAGCTCGACGGCGGTGGCTTCCCAGGCCGTGAGCTGGTCGAAGTGGTCGCGAGCCCAGGGATCGAGGTCGGCCGGGGTGTCCTTGGCGAGGCGCCGCCAGGCGGCCAGCCGGCCCCACTGCTCCGCCAGGGCCGGCGCGTCCACCGAGACCTCCTGCAGTCCCTCGGCCATCGTGGCGACGACGTCGAGAACCGGCTGGAGGTCGGCGGAACCAGGGGACAGGTCGGCGTGGCGGCCGGGAGAGTGCTCGAAACCGAGGAGCAGCCAGCCATCGGCTTCGGTCTGCCACAGCAGTCGTGGTGCGACCGAAGCCGGGAGGACCGGGTTGACGGCCGCTTCGTGTCGGTGCATGCGGCCGCGTTTGCCGTCCGCGTCGGCGATGCCCTTGCAGAAGACCGTGCCGGTCGCAGTGTGCAGTGTCGCGGAGAAGTCGGAGTTGCGGCCCGCGCTGGGAAGCACGGCCTCGCGGACGTCGCCGGTCTCGTGCTCGATGGCCGCGCGGACGGCGGCGGGCAGTGCTTCCCAGGTGCTGCGGGGCATCCGGTTCGGCCTCCTATCGCGCCGGCGGTGGGTCTTCGTGGCAGCCATTGTGGCAACCGGTGCAGCTGCCGAGCGCGGCGCGTGGCCACAGCGCGTCGTCGAGCTGGAAGCCGAGCGTGCGCATCGCGGCGCAGGTTCGGGCGAGGACGTCCGCGGGTGACTCGGCGGGGCGCTGGTCGTCGTTGGGGACGTGGTGGAGGAACCTGCCGGCCACGCGATCGCAGAACGCGGCGTACTCGTGGGTGTCGAGGATGAAGGTGTGCCAGCCGATGTCGACGAGCTCGCTGGGGGCCAGCGGTGCACCGACGTTGACTGCGCAGGCGAGGAGGAACGCCAGCGCCTGGTCCATGATGCGTTCGGCCAGCTCCCGCTCGAAGCGTTCGGCCTTGATGATGCGGTCGGTGAGCCGGTGGAAGAGGTCGTCGGCGATGAGGGCTCGTCCGGTGCGGTGCGGGCTGAGGGTGATCGACATCGGTGCTCCAGCGGCTCGGAGGAGTTGGTGACCTCAGCGTCGAGCGCGACGTGACGAGCCGGGAGGCCAGAGCACGGGGCGGCCTGGGGAGGCCGGGGGCAGCTCGGGGCAGATGGGCTGAACGCCATGACTCTGAGCGTGAGCGTGGATACACTCGCCGTGACCAGGGAGGACGGATGCCGGAGCCGAACGGCCTGTTGCGCGCAGCACGAGAACGGCTGCCGTCACCCGGGGCGCCCGGCGAGCACGCATCTCGGGCCGACGTCGCCGATGCCGTGGCCAGCTGGCTATGGGAGACCACCCATCAGCGGTATCCCTTCGACGCGCACTACGTCGCGAAGCTCGAACGAGGCGTCGTCCGCTGGCCCAGTGCGGCCTATCGAGCCGGCCTTCGGCACGTGCTCGGCGCACCCGATGACGCGGCGCTCGGCTTCGCCCCATCCTCGCGCCTCGCCGACCCTGCTCCCGTGCCGTCCTCGTTCACTGCCTGGCACGCCGACCGGGTGATTTCGCAGGCCGTCACCACCACCGAACAGGACCTGATGCCGACGTCACGTCGAAGCCTGCTGGCGACCGCCACTGCCCTGGCCGGTTCAGCGCTCGCCGCGGAGCTCACCCCGTTCCTGTGGCCGGCGACCGCAGCCGGGCCCCGAGCGGGCGCTGCGGCTTTCAGCGTCGACGAGCTGACCTCGGTCGAGGAGTTCGTGCGGTTCGTGCGGCAGTGGCGCACGACCAACAGCACCGTGGCGCGTTCGTCCGCCGTCGCGCAGCTCGACAGCCACCTGCGGCGGCTCAAGACGGCGCCGACCGGCACACGGCTAACCCAGCGCGGGTTCCGGGCCGGCGCCGAGCTGGCCGACATCGTGGCGACGATGGCCTGGGACGAAGGATCGCACGGCGCCGCGCAGCGCTACTTCACCCTCGCCGCCCAGCTCGCCCACCTCGCGGGCGACGACGCCTTGGCCGCGGTCGCTCTCGCCTCGCTGGCCCGGCAGTGCTACGACCTCGGTCGGCCGCACGACGGGCTCGAAGTTGTCCAGCTCGCGCAGTACGCCACTCGCCGGACGGCCAGCCCGCGCCTGCGGGCCGTCCTGGCCACGCGGGAGGCGTGGGCGCACGCCCAGCTCGGCGACACCCGGGCATTCCGGCGCTCGGTCCACCTTGCCGAAGACCACTTCGGCGAAGGGCTACGCGACGGCGACCAGGACACGCCCTCGGTGCGCAGCCTGGACGAAGCCGAGCTGGTGGGCGTCATCGGCGCCCGGTACCGGGACTTGGCTCGCCACGACGCTCGTTACGCCCGTCAAGCCCAGGACTACATCACTCGAGCGATCTCCCTGCGGGATCCCGGCCGGCGTCGCAACCGCGTCTTCGACCTGGTGGGTCTCGCGCGCACCCACCTGATCGGTCGCGAGCCGGAGCGGGCCGCGGAACTGATCATGATGGCCCTGCCCGACGCGGCGTCTTGGACGGCGGGTCGGGTCGGAGTGAAGCTGCGGGACTTCCATCGTGAATCAGCCCGGTTCGCTACCGTTCCCGCCGTACGCGACGTCCGCGAGGCCATCGCGGCGAAGCTGACAGCGTGAGGGAGAGGACGACACGTGGTGCGCATCGGGATCACCGGCCACTCGAACCTGACCGACTCCACCGCCGAACTCGTAGCGGACGAGCTGCGGAAGATCCTTGCCGACCAGCCCGACCACCTCGTCGGCGTCACCTGTCTCGCGCGGGGTGCCGACCAGGTTTTCGCCCGGGTCGTCCTGGATCTCGGCGGCGCGCTCGAGGTCGTGCTGCCGGCCGCAGACTACCGCGAGCGCAAGGTTAAGCCCGACAACGCGGCCGACTTCGACAGTCTCATCGCGAACGCGAGCGTTCACACGATGCCGTTCACCGAGTCGAATCGCGACGCCTACATGGCCGCCAGCGAACATGTTCTGTCCATCGTGGACAAGGTGGTCGCGGTCTGGGATGGCGGGCCGTCCGGTGGCCATGGCGGCACCGCGGATGTCGTCGATGCGGCGAGGAATCGAGGTCTGGACGTCACGGTCGTCTGGCCGGAGCGCGCTGCCCGAGTCTGAAAGTCCTTCAGCGACGGCCGATCCGATCGCGCCGTGACGGGATTCCCTGCCGTCGCCGGAGGACATCGTCACAGGGCTCGCACTGCTGGTGAACGCGGTTGTTTCGACCCTCACCAGAGAGCTTGAACTCCGCCTCGCCGGATTCGCCGCAGAGCATGGTGACAGCTTCTCCCGGCTGGGGCACCGCGGTGAGATCCATACGATGCCACTTGCCGTTGAGGACTGGCTGGATCGTCTGCGGGTCGACGTAGATGACGGCGGCGACCATCACGACGCCCGAGCTTGGAGGGAATCGAGCCAGGCCTCGATCGTGACCGGCTTGGCGAAGGCGCGCCCCAGCAGTGCCCTCGCGGTGTCGTGGTACTTGTTCAGCACGTCCTTGTCCGTGCCGTACGTCGTGCAGTGGCTGTGCTTGAGCGCGACGGCGATCGGCCTGGGGCCGTCCTCGAATAGCGTGAAGGCTGCCGCGGAATCGGGTCCCGACTGGACGATGTGAATTGTGACGTCGAGGCGGCGCCCTGCTTCGCGGAGCTGCCTGATCTGCTCAGCGCCGTCGGGTTTGTCGCGGGCCATGCGCAGGGCCTCGTCGCCGATCAAGAAGACGTACCGGCGTCCACCTTGCTCCATCGTCTGCCGACGACACTGGCGGTGAAACAGCTCCTGGTCATGGCGTTCGGACTGCTCCGTGGGCTCATCTTGAGCCGCGACGGGCGGCGGTGATGGCAGCAGGAGGTCCGGGATGCGGAATGGTGCCCACTCCACGATTCGGCTTGAAAGTTGCTCGTATGTCCACAACAGATCGATCAGCGGCGACGCGGACTGGTCGACGAAGTTCGGGACGTCGACCTGCTTGGCGATCTTCATGATCTGGTCGAATTCGGAACGGCTGACTCGGAGGCAACCGAGGATCTGCGCGACCAGCGTGGGCTCGGGAACGTTGGTCCCCAGTTCCACGTTCGACAGCTTCTGGGCGCTGATTCCCAGCAGACGAGCCAACTCGCGGAGCCCCATCTTCCGGCGCTCGCGCGCATCGCGCAGTCCGACGCTCACGGCGAGTACGGCAGGTTTGCGAGTTGCGTTCATCGTTCGGTCCTTGCTTTTACGTTGGTCAGCTGAAGAAGCTTCAGGAAGTTGGCGAAGCCCGTGAAGTACGCGGCTGAGCAACACATACAGAGCCAGGTCTTCCTCGTTCGGCCATTCGGGACCGCACGCTGGGTCGTCGTCTGATTTCTGTTTCGAGGTTATGGTTTTCAGTTGCCGCCGGTCTTGGGTGGCACCCCTGGTGACCGGGGCTCACATCGGAGGGGGAAGCGAGGTGGTCGACCAGCCACCGGGGTGCCGAAATCGACCTTCGCGGGTCGTCCAGCTGAATCACCAGGGCGTAAATCCGGGGCGAATCTGTAGGAGATCTTGCGTACAGCCATCTGACCTGCGGTAACCTGATGACCTCAGGCGGTGATCTAGGGAGTGAATCATGGGAACGCGGCGCCACGGGCTCATCCGGGCTCGTAAGGCAGCTGGCTACACCCAGGAGACGCTGGCCATCGAACTGGGCCTCGACACGACTACCGTCGGGCAGTGGGAACGCGGCAAATCGGAGCCGCTGCCTTACAAGCGGCCGAAACTCGCAAAGGCGCTCGGCGTCACGTCGCGCGGCCTCGAAGAGCTGCTAGCCGAAGGCGCCGCCGTGGTGTCCCGTCCGAGCGCTGACTACGAAACCTGGGCCGACGACCTGGACCGAGTCGCCGTCTGCCTCGGCCGCCAGGAGTTCGACCTGGCGAAGCTCCTGCTGGATCGCTGGACCGGCCGGCTGGTCCCCAGCGGCGATGACCGCGGGCTCTACCTCTACGGCCGGTCGCTACGGCTTCTCGGTGATCTGCGCCAGGACCAAGGCGTCCTCACCGGACCGATGTCCGCCCGGCAGAGCTACGGACGTGCCATGGTGGTCTTCCGCGAGCTCGGTGCCGACCGGCGGGTCGCGCAGCTCGAACTCCAGCTGGCTGTCCTCGACGAGATGGGCGGCAACCACGAGCCTGCCGCCGAGCAGTACCGGCAGCTGGCCACGGACACCCGTCTCGACGCCCGCGACCGCACCCGCGCCCAGCTCTGGGTCGGGACTGCGCTCAGCAAGGCGGGCCGGAACGCGGACGCGATCACCTTCATCAAGCCCGCCATCCGGCAGTTCGAGGCTCTCGAAGAGCCGCAGGACTGGTCGGTGGCGTTCCAGAAGCTGGCCCTGGCGCACCGTGGTGATGGCGACCTACGCCAGGCCGGCGTCGCCTTCCAGGTGGCGCTCGACCACCGGCCCGGCGACGCACCCATGCAGCGCGTTCGCCTCGACACCGCGCACGGCCACCTCCTGCTGTCCGACCCCGCCACGGCCGACAGCGGGCTCAAGCTGCTGGAGGGCGCCGCCGCAACCTCGACGCAGTACGGGATGATGCACCAGCTACAGGCCATCTCGGGCATTCGCCGCGCGTACGAACGCCAGGCGTAAGCCCGCGCACGCGACCCGAGGGAGTACGAACGCGCCGTGACGCGGCAACTTACCGATGTGGAGTGGCACGACGCCGAGCTCGTGTGGGACTTCCACCAGGTCCACCACGAGATTTCTGCGTGCGACGTCGCCATCGCGCTGGGATGTAACGACATCGGCGTCGCCGAGTACGCGGCCGAGTTGTACCACCGCGGCATGTTCAAGACCGTCGTCTTCACCGGTGCGACCAGCCGGGACACCGCCGCCATCTTCCCGCGCGGCGAAGCCGTCCACTTCCGCGAGCGCGCCTTGGAGCTGGGGGTGCCGGACACCGCCATCCTGGTCGAGCCTGAGGCCGCGAACACCGGCGCCAACATCACGCTCTCCCGCGACCTGCTCATCGGGGCCGGGCTGACACCGGACTCCGTGCTCCTCATCTCGATGCCGTACATGGAGCGGCGGGCGTTCGCGACCTGCCGGCGCCTGTGGCCTGAAGTCGCGGTGACGTGCACGTCGGCGCCGCTGACGCTGGAGGAGTACGTCAAGACGATCGGCGACGCCGCCGAGGTCGTCGACATGATGATCGGCGATCTGCAGCGGGTGATGGTCTACCCCGAACGTGGCTTCGCCATCGAGCAGCCGGTGCCGCCCGCTGTGGCCGCCGCGTTCGATCGCCTGGTCGCGGCGGGATTCAACAGCCGCCTGCTCTGATCGGCAGAAGTCGATCAAGTCGGTAGCGGACCGTCACGGCCGTGCTGCGATTGGGTGATCTGTCGCTACTTGTGTCCACATGGACACGGAGCGGGCATACCGTGGTTCTTCCAGGTAGGGGGGCCTGCCGGGCGAGTTTCGACGGCGGTGGGGAGGGCCGATGACCGAAACCGGGTCCCGCGGTTTTGCGGCGGCGCTGCGAGGTCGTGAGTTCCGCGCGCTGTGGCTCGCCGAAGCCTTGTCGGTCTTCGGCGATCAGGTAGCGCGGGTGGCGCTCGCGCTGCTGGTCTACGCCCGCACGGACTCCGCGGCGCTGACGGCGCTCACCTACGCCCTGACCTTCGTGCCGGCGATCCTGGGCGGCTTCCTGCTCTCCGGTCTGGCGGACCGCTATCCACGCCGGACGGTGATCGTCGTGACCGACGTCGTGCGTGCCGTGCTGGCGGCGGCGATGGCCGTGCCGGGGATGCCGCTCTGGATCCTTTGGGCGTTGATCGGCTGCCTGACGATGGCTGCGGCGCCGTTCAAGGCCGCTCAGCTCGCGCTCCTGCCGGACGTGCTTCCGAACGGGCTGTACCAGGCCGGTCTCGGCCTCCGGCAGATCAGCACACAGACGGCCCAGGTGGCCGGCTTCGGGCTCGGCGGCCTGCTCGTGACGAGCTTGAGCACCAGCGGCGCGCTGCTGGTGAACGCCGCGACGTTCCTGGTCAGCGCCGTTGTGGTCGCCGCGGTGGTCCGAACTCGTCCCGTCAGCCGAGCCGAGACCAAGTCGACGCCGCGGTCAGCTTCGGTGGCCAGCGACCCGCGGATGGTCGCCATCTACATGCTGGCCGCGATGGTCGGATTTCTTGTCGTACCTGAAGGCTTGGCGGCGCCGTACGCGAACGCGGTGGGCCTAACGTCGATCGGGGTCGGCGTCCTGATGGCGGCCGATCCCGTCGGCAGCGTGCTCGGCGGCTGGCTGGCCAGCCAGCTCCGGCCCGATACCGCGCTCACGGCGAAGCTGGTCGTCGTGCCGGCGGCGGCGTCGGGCCTGCCCCTGATCGCTTGCCTCGCGCTACCGGGCGCTTGGTGGGCCGCATGCCTCTGGGCGGTCTCGGGTGCGTTGTCCACCATCTACTTGATCCGGCTGCAGGCGGTTGTCGTCGAGCTGGTGCCGGACGCGCGTCGCGGCACCACGATGGGACGGCTGAGCACCTGCCTCTACAGCTCGCAGGGCATCGCGATCCTCGGCGCCGGCGTGGTCGCCGAGCGGGTCAATCCCGTCTTCGTCGTCGCCGCGTCGGGCGCGGTGGCGTCACTCTCCGCAGTCGCGGCCGGGTTCGTCTGGTGGGCGGCTCGACCTCGGCAGGCGAGAACTGTCGAGGACGAGCCCGCACCGGCGGATTCAACGCGCTTAGAAGTCCTTGTTACGCATAGTAACCCCCTCCCGGAGCGTCCGGCGGCGGGAGGTGCCGAGGTGCGGCAGCCGGAGCTCGAGGACCTCGGGTCCTCCCCTGGGAACGGAAGCGAGATCAGTATGCCGAACGAGGGGGTCGCTGAGCGCTCCGGTTGGTCACGATGGGCTATCTGGTTGCTACCGCGGCCTGCGGCGGTGTTTCTGCTGGTCATCGACGCCATCGCGGTAGCGGCAATCGCCTTCGACGCGAGGGCCCCGATGGCATGGCGAGATGTCGTGTCCTGCGGGTTGATCGTCGGGCTCGGCGTCCTGGCCGCGGAGATGACCCGCCGGGTCGAGCGGCGGCGACGGCGGTTTTCGGACACCCCGCACGTCAACTTCTCGTCCGTGTGGACCCTGGCCGCCGCGCTGACCCTTCCGACCGCCTTGGCGGCTCTCGTCGCCGTGCTGCTGTACCTGCACCTGTGGCTGCGCAGCTGGCGGGGCGTCGCCGGGATCCACGCGCACCGCGTCATCTTCAGCACGGCGAATGTCATCCTGTCCTGCCAGATCGCCGGGTGGGCTGCCAAGCAGCTGCACGTCGTGCCGCCCGGCCAGGAAGCCGGCATCTGGACCGCGGTGGGCTTGGCATCGGTGATCGCGATCTACTTCACCGCGAACTCGACGATCGTCGGGGTGGCGATCGCCCTCGCCAGGCGGAGCCTTTCGTTCAAGCGGATGCTCGGCGCGCTCAACGAGAACATCCTCGAACTGGCGACATTGTGCATGGGCGCGCTGACCGCGGTCCTCCTGACTCTGCGCCCGTGGCTCGTGATCGTGTTGTTCCTGCCGCTCTACGCGTTGCACCGGAGCGTCCTGATCCGCCAGTTCGAACACGCCTCGACCACCGATTCGAAGACCGGACTGCTCAACGCGGCGAGCTGGCACGCGATCGCGGCGAAGGAGATCGACCGAGCTCGCCAGCTCGGCTTCAGCGTTGGTGTCCTGATGATCGACATCGACCACTTCCGCGACGTGAACAACGTTCACGGCCACCTGACCGGCGACAGAGCGCTCGTACTTGTCGGCAACGCCATCCGCAGCGAAGTCCGGAGCGACGACCTCTGCGGGCGGTTCGGTGGCGAGGAGTTCGTCGTCCTGCTGCCGGGCAGCTCGCCGGACGCGATTCACGCCATCGCGGACCGCATCCGGGAGCACGTTGAACGCACCGTCATCGAGCCGGATTCCGGACCAGGCTTCCACGTCAGCGTGTCGATCGGCGCAGCTGCGTTCCCCGCGGCGGGCAGTTCGTTGGAAGAGGTCCTGATCTCCGCGGACAACGCGCTGTTCGCGGCCAAGGACGCCGGGCGCAATCAGGTCCGAGTCGTCAAGTCGACCGCCTAGCGATGACCGCGGCTGTCGGCTCGTGTCTGGTCGCGACGCTGCTGCGACCACGTGGCCAGGGGGCGCAACGCGCGCAGAAGCGCACGGCCGTCGGGTGACAGCTTGTACCAGACATTGGAGAAGGCGCTGCCTTCCGCGCGTCGTTCGACGAGCCCGTCCTGCTCGAGCCGCCGGAGGGTGTCGGTCAGCGTACGAGCCGTCAGCGGCTTCGAGTGCGCCGTCCAGCCGGAGCGCTCCTCGGCCTCGTTCACCTCGTTCCGCAGCTTGGTGAACTCCAGCTCGCCGAGCGCGAGGGTCGCGAGGACGGCGACGGTCCAGTCACCTCGCAGCAGGGCAAGTACCTCGTACACGCTCTGCCGGTACGGCACGTCCCAGTCATCCACACCTGCAGACCTATCACGAAGTGCCGCCCGGCTTGCCCCAGTCGAGCCCTTGACGTCCCGTCGGCAGGACACCTTCGTCCGAACGAGTGAAGATCCGTCGACTGAGTCCAGACTCACCCGCCGACTTACCTTGCACTCAGCCGAGGTCAGGCCGCTAAACCGGAAGTCACCCGGGCTCCGGCGCCTGGGAACGGAAGAGGAATCGAAGGGGACGGTGGCCGGCCGTGTCTGGCGAGAAGGCCGGCCGGTCACCGCGACCTACAGCGGGAGGGAAGCTGCGATGACGACTTGTTCGCTTGAGCCGATCAGTCGGCTACCCGTTCGCGAGGAGCATGGCGGCCAGCGTGCCGGCGATCAGGAACGGCCCCATCGGGATCGCGGTCCGACGCCGACCGAGACGCATGATCGTCACCGCGATCGCGGCGGCCAGCCAGGGCAGCAGACTGCCGAGAACGAGCGTTTGCCAGCCGAACCACGCAAGTGCCGCGCCGAGAGGAACGGCCAGCTTCACGTCCCCGCCACCGAGCTGGCCGGGCGCCATGAAGTACACGGCGAGGAAGAACGCGGCGGTCACGGCCGCGCCGACGACGGCCCGAGCCAGCGAACCGGCCTCGCGGTTGAAGACGGCGGTCGTGACGACCGCGGCGCCGACCGAACCGGCGAGTCCGAGAACAAGCAGGTTCGGCAGGCGACGGTGTCGCGCGTCGGCGAAGGCGAGTGGCACGCCGAACGCCGCCACGCTCGCGGAAATCGCGAACGGCGCCACGTCGTGAACGCGCCAGGTGAGCGCGCCGACGAGTGCGGCCGCGATCACCAGCTGCGCCGCTACCTGCCGGCGGGGAGAACGGACCACGAGCGCGCCACCCATCACGACCGCGACGGCGGCCGTGATGCCGGTCAGGATGAACAGGGGTAGCGGAATGATGTCGACTCCGTCAGGTGCGGTTCGTCCATCATGGACGAAGGTGTCAACCCACGCGATCTTGTTGGGCTTCGCCGCGCTCACGCTCAGCGCGTGCTCCGGCGGCGGTTCTTCCGCACCGTCAGCCTCTGCCTCGAACCCACCGGCGACCAGCTCGACCTCGGTTCCGCAGCCGACTCCTGCGCCCCAGCTGGCGACCGATGCCTACGTCGGCATGTGGCGAGCGATGGCAAAGGCCGGTGAGACGGCGGACTGGCAATCACCCGAAGTGGCGAAGTACGCGACCGGTGACGCGCTCGGCGTGATCAACCGCAGCCTCTACACCGACCACCTCAACGGCGTGGTGTCGAAGGGAGCGCCGGTGACGAGCCCGAAGGTCACCGAGGAGAAGCCGCCGAGCAAGCCCACGACGATCATGATCTCCGACTGCGGGGACAGCACGAACTGGCTGAAGTACAAGAAGGACGGTTCCCCTTTCACCGACTCGCCGGGCGGGCATCGCGCGATCACCGCGGAGGTCAAGAAGCAGGCGGACGGCTCGTGGAAGGTCACCAGGTTCGCGGTGGAGGGGGTGGGGACATGCTGAATCGAGCAGCGCCCGCGGCCGTGCTGGCGGCGGCCATCGTCGTGATCGGGGCCGCGCCCGCGCTCGCCGACGGCTACGGCTACACCGACTGCAGCCAGTACCCGAACCCCGGCTGCGAACTCGGAGCGGGCAAGGGCGGCCAGCAGGGTGGTGACCACGGCAACCAGCCGAACAAGCCCGGAGGCCCAGGGCACCACAACTCCGGCGGCCCTTCGGATCCCGGCGGCGACACGATCATCGGCGGCGGCAATCTCGCCCAGTGCGGCTACGAGCGCAGCGGATACCAGGGACCGCCACCTGGAAGCGCTCAGCCGGCAGCGTTCCATGTCCCACCGAGGAATGGACCGGCCACGGCGGTGCCTGCTGTCTATCGGCGACTGGCGGGCGCGCAGCCACCGTCCGGCGCCTGGTACGTCTACAAGTGCACTGGGGCCGGCTTCCGGGACACGCTGTACCGGCCACCCGTCTGGATCGCGGACGGTGAACCAGGTCCGGCGCCGCTGCCATCGCCTGCTGAGCTCGCCGCGCAGGCGCGGAACCAGCTGCGTCTGCCCGCGCCGAAGATCAAAGCGAATCCGGCCGGCGACCAGCTGGTCACCTTGCCGACCTGGCTGTGGCTGGACCGGAGCAGCTGGGGTGACGTCTCGGCCACTGCGTCGGTGCCGGGGGTCTCGGTGACCGCGGTCGCCAAGCCGACCTCGGTGACCTGGTCGATGGGCGAAGGTGGCTCGGTGACCTGCACCGGCCCCGGCTCGCCGTTTCCCGGAGGCGGTGACCCGAAGAGCGCCTCGCCGGACTGCGGCTACACATACAAGACGTCCTCGGCCGGCCAGCGCTCGGACGCGTTCCCGGTGACCGCCACGGTGAACTGGACCGTGACGTGGTCGGGCGCAGGCACGGGCGGCACGTTCCCGAACATGACGACCTCGGCCTCGGCGGCGTTCCGAGTGGCGGAGAGCCAGGGAATCGCGACTGGCTGAGGTCCGGCACGCACAACACAACCCCCGTTGAGAAAAGGCCCGTCGAACACCCGAGTCGACGCGTCGCGATGGCGTCATGCCTTGAGGAGGTCGGTGGTGACCACTACCGCAAGTTCAACCAGCCCGGACGTGAAACCCGCGTCGCTGAACTCGTGGGCGAGCCGTGATAGCAAGACGCCCGCACGCCTGAGTGGTGGAGGCCGGCGCCGCAGCGTGCCCCACCTGCTGCTCGGCGTCCTGCTGGTCGCCGTTTGCTCTGCCGGAGGCGTGTTCGCCGGGATGCAGCTCGGCGACCGCGAAAGCGTCGTCGCGCTGGCCCGTGCCGTTGCCGTGGGCCAGCTTCTCGAGGTTCAGGATCTCAAGCAGGTCAGCATGGCGGTGGACTCCGGAATGGATGTGCTGCCCGCGTCGGCAGCATCCACAGTGGTCGGCCGGCCGGTGGCATTCAGCCTGCCCGTCGGCTCGCTGGTGACCCGCTCGGTCCTCGGCGTTCCTCAGATTCCTGCGCCCGGCAAGGGTGTCGCGGCGGTGGGGCTCAAGCCGGGGCAGTTTCCGCCCGACCTGTCGCCCGGAACCACAGTGGCGGTCCTCGCTATGCCGACGCAAAGCCCGGCTGTCGGAACGCCGGTCAGCCAGACGTCGTCATGGACCGCGGTGGTGGCCGCCGTCGCTGCCCGGGAGACCGAGCAGATCACCGTGGTCTCCTTGCAGCTGGCCGAATCGGACGCTCGCGCGTTGGCTTCGGCCCCGGCGGGCCAGCTCAGCCTCGTCGCTATTGCCGGGGGAGGACGCTGATGCTGATCGCCGTCTGCTCCCTCAAAGGCTCGCCCGGTGCTACCACCCTGGCGACCGCGCTCGGTGCCTGCTGGCTGGCCCAGCAGAGTCCGGTCGTCGTCGAAACCGACCCGGCCGGCGGTGACCTGATGGCCCGCTTCCGGCTGTCCGACACACCGGGCCTGGTCAGCTTGGCCGCAGCGGCCCGAGGCCGCGGAGGTGCCGACCCGAACCTGCTACTCCAGCACACCCAGCCCCTGCCGGGCGGCCTGCGTGTCGTGCCTGGCCCGGTCGGCGCCGAACAAGCTCGTGCAGCGCTCGCCGTGCTGGCCTCCGGAGTCTCGTCGCCGCTGCGTCGCGCGGCCGACCAGCCGGACACCGTGGTCATCGCCGACTGCGGCCGGGTCGATCCCGGTTCGCCCACGCTGCCGATAATCCGCGGTGCGGACGCGATGCTGCTGCTCGCGCGCCCGCACGACGACGAGCTCGCGCACGTCGCGCTCAAACTGCAGGCCGCCCAGCAGTGGTCACCCCGACCGTGCCTCGTCCTGGTGGGCGACGGCTACCCGACTGCGGAGGTCTCGCAGACGCTGCGGATCCCGGTGATGGGCCGGGTGCCTGCCGACACCAAGGGCGCGGCGATGTTCAGCGGCCAAGGCACGAGCCGGCGCGGGGCGGGCAAGTCCGCGCTTGGTCGGGCCGCGGCAGCGATCGCGCTGAACCTTCACGCGCACGGGCACCAGCCGACCATCACCGAGGGAAGCCGGCCACCGCACCTGCGGCTGGCGGTTGTCAGCGAGTCGGTCCCAGGCGTACCCCCGCAGCGGGTCGGCCCGCACATCCGGAACGGGGCAACGCCATGACGCGCCCCGACCTGGCCGCGCCGGTCAACGGCCGCTCGCACGCGCCAGGACCGACAGACCTTCCACACCGGCCTGCTGGTGAGACCGCGGCGGTGGAACGGCTGCGGCAGCACCTGCGTGACGAGCTGTCCAGCCAGCTCAGCCACCGCGTCCGGGCCGACGAGTCCGCCGGCCGGCCGCCGATGGACGCACCGGCACGCCGTTGCCTGGCCGAGGCCATCCTGACCGACGCGGCCGAAGCGCACGCACAGGCCGAGCTACGCAACTCCGCGGCTGGCGGGATGCTCGTGGCTCCCGAGGTCGAGCAGCGCGTGATCCGCCAGGTCCTCGACGAGGTCTTCGGCCTGGCCGGCCTGGAACCGCTGCTCGCCGACACCGACATCGAGAACATCAACATCAACGGCGACCGTGTCTTCGTCAAACGCGCCGACGGCGGTCGCAAGCGTTTGCCTCCGGTGGTCGGTTCCGACACCGAGCTGATCGAGCTCATCCGCGACCTGGCGACCCGTTCCGGCGTGGAAGAGCGACGCTTCGACCGCGGCAGCCCGATCGTGAACTTCCAGCTACCCGGCGGCGAGCGCGTCTCGGCGGTCATGGCGGTGACCGCACGGCCGTCGGTGTCGATCCGCCGGCACCGGTTCACCAAGGTCACCCTGGCCGACCTACGCAAGAACGGGACGATCGACGTCGCCCTGGAGAGCTTCCTGAAAGCCCTCGTGAAGGCGAAGCGCAACATCCTCGTCACCGGCGGCACGGCGATCGGCAAGACCACCATGCTGCGCGGCCTGGCCTCGGCCATCCCGCCGTGGGAGCGCCTGGTGACGATCGAGGACGTCTTCGAGCTCGGCCTCGGCGAGGACGCCGACGTCCACCCGGACGTCGTCGCGCTGCAGGCCCGCGAGGCGAACATCGAGGGCCAGGGCGAGATCTCGCTGTCAGACCTCGTGTGGCAGTCCCTGCGGATGAGCCCGGACCGGGTCATCGTCGGCGAAGTCCGCGGCCGCGAGGTCATCCCACTGACCAACGCGATGTCCATGGGCAACGACGGCAGCATGGGCACTCTGCACTCCTCCAGCAGCCAGGGCGCGTTCACCAAGCTCGCCGCCTACGCGGTGCAAGGCCCAGAGCGGCTGCCGATGGAAGCCACCAACCTGCTGGTCGCCGCTGCGCTGCACTTCGTCGTGCACCTGGAGAAGCCCCGAGACGACCCCAGCAAGCGCGTCGTCTCCTCGATCCGCGAAGTCGTCGGTGCCGACCGCGCCCAGATCATCAGCAACGAGGTCTGGCGGCCCGGCCCGGATCTGCGCGCGGTGCCCGGCGCACCTCTGCGCACCGACACCGTCGACCTACTGGTCGAAGCGGGCTATGACCCGGACTTGTTCGAGCGGCGCGAAGGCTGGTGGACGCCATGACCATCGTCTTACTGGGCGTGCTCGGAGGCGGTGTCGCCGTCGGGGCCCTGCTTATCGCCATCGGTTTTCGCGGTCGGCCCGCGCGTGTGGTGACGCCGTCGCGGCTGAGCACCTGGCTGACCGCACGGCACGACCGCAAGCAGGTCGGCCTGCTCGTCGTCGCCGTGCTCGCCGGCTTGGCGGTCGGCGTGGTCACCGGCTGGGTGGTCGGCGGCATCCTGGCCGTGGTTGCGGTGGCCGGCCTGCCGCGGATCCTCGGCTCGAACGTCGACCACCAGCTCGAACGCATCGAAGCCATCGCCGGGTGGACGGAGATGCTTCGCGACACCCTCGTGGCCGCGGCCGGACTGGAGCAGGCCATCCTCGCCACCGCCCCGGCCTGTCCGGAGGCGATCCGCGAGGAGATCACCGAGCTGGCCGTCCGGCTGGAACGCGGCGACCGCCTCGCGCCGTCCCTGCGACACCTCGCCGACCAGCTCCGCGACCCGACCGCCGATCTGGTGATCTCTGCACTCGTCCTGGCCGCCGAGCACCAGGCCCGGCAACTGGCCGACCTGCTCGGCGAACTGGCCGGCGAGGCCCGTGAACAGGCGTCGATGCGCATGCGGGTTGAGGCCGGCCGTGCTCGCACCCGGACCAGTGTGCGGGTCGTCGTGATCACCACGTTGGTCTTCGCGGTCGGGTTGGTGCTGCTCAACCGCGGTTACCTCGCTCCCTACGACTCCGCGTTCGGGCAGGTCATGCTGCTGCTCGTCGGCCTGCTGTTCACGGTCGCCTTCACCTGGCTCGGGCGGATCGTGCGCCAGCGTGATCCCGAGAGGTTCCTGACCGAGCTGAGCGCGATCCGCCAGCACGACGCCGATGTCGATGACCTGCTCACCGGGAAGGGAGCGTCGTCATGATCGAGGCGTTGCTCTGGGGAGCCGGGCTCGGCGTCGGCTTGTGGGCGCTCGTGGTCTACGTGTTCCCGCCGCGGCCGCCGCTGCGGGCCCTGGTCGACCGGCTGCACGCGGCGCCAGCGCCGCCGCCGATCCTCACCGCCGAGTCCGACGGCTGGGCGCTGCGGGTGGGCCGTCCGTTCGTCAAGCCGCTGGCTGCTCTCGGGTTGCCCAACAGCAAGCTACGCAACGACCTCGCGGTCACCGGTAAGGGCATCGAGCACCACTTGGCCGAGAAGGCGTCGCTGGCGCTGGCGGGGTTGCTGCTGCCGACCGTGATGCAGGTGCTGCTCGTCGTGGCCGACGTCGGCCTCGCCTGGGAAGTTCCCGCGGTCGCCGGTCTCCTCTTCGGGCTCGGCGGATTCCTGCTCCCGGACATCCGCGTCCGAAAGGAAGCCGAGCGGCGCCGCTCCACCTTCCGGCACGCGTTGTCGGCCTACCTGAATCTCATCCGGGTCCTGCTGGCCGGCGGCGCCGGTGTCGACGGCGCGCTGTCGGACGCGGTTGGGATTGGCAAGGGCTGGGCGTTCCAGCAACTTCGTCGCGCCCTGGTTACAGCCAAGCTGACCCGCACCACGCCGTGGGCCACCCTCGGTCAGCTTGGTGGCGAACTCGACGTGCATCAGCTCTCCGAGCTCGCAGCGTCGGTCAGCCTCGCGGGTACCGAAGGCGCCCGCGTCCGCGCGAGCCTCGCGGCCAAGGCCGCAGCTCTACGTACTCGCGAACTCACCGATGCCGAAGGCGATGCCCAGGCAGCGACCGAACGGATGAGCCTGCCCGTGGTGATGCTGTTCATCGGCTTCCTCGTCTTCATCGGGTATCCCGCCCTTGCCAGCGTGCTGGCCGGCTTATGAGTCCACTTCAGACTGTCGTACCTTCAAGGAGAAGCTGATGTTGAACGAAGTTCAGATTCTGATCGCCCGCGTCCGTGCCGAGCTGGAACAGCTCCGTCATGACGAAGGCGGCTACTCAACCGAAGCCGTCGTGGTGACCGCTGCCTTGGTCCTCCTGGCGATTGCGGTGGTCGCAATCATCGTCGCCAAGGTGACCGAGAAGGCCAACGGCATCACCCTCTAGGCCGGTGACCACGATGCCTCGAAACGTACTGCGCCGACTTCGCACGGATGAGCGCGGCGCCGGCACGGCCGAGCTCGTCATCGCCACCCCGCTGCTATTGCTGCTGGTTCTGCTCATCGCTCAATTCGCGCTGTACATGCACGCCGTCCACATTGCTCAAGCCGCTGCGTCCCAGGCGCTGTCCGCGGCACGAATCTCCGGCGGCAGCTCAGCCACGGGTGACACCGAGGGACAACGAGTCCTCATGCAACTGGGCAACGGACCGTTGCGGGAGACCTCGGTGAACGTCCAGCGTGGAGCTGTCCAGGTATCCGTGACGGTCACCGGAAATGTAACCAGCCTGATCCCGTTCGCAACCTTCGCGGTCCACGCAGAAGCCGTTGGGCCAGTGGAGAAATTCACCCCGCCGAGTGGAGCCGGGGCGGTGACACCATGACCGCGGCCCGCAGCCTCCTTGGGCTACGGCGGGACGACCGGGGGTCCGCCGCGGCCGAGCTCACCCTCCTGACCCCGCTGCTGATCCTGCTCTTGCTGTTCGTCGTCTTCTGCGGCCGGCTGGCCGATACCAAGCTGCGAATCAACGACGTCGCCCACCAGGCCGCCCGCGCCGCCACTCTGGCCCGCAGTCCATCGCAAGCCACCGCCAACGCCCAGGCCACCGCCAGCGCGGCCTTGCGCTCGGCCGGGATCGCATGCCAGTCGCTGTCGGTGTCCGCCGAAACCCAGGGCCTCAAACCTGGGGCCACGGTGACCGTCACCGTGACGTGCAGCGTCGGACTAGGCGACCTGACCTCGCTCGGCGTGCCCGGCAGCCGGACGTTCGCGTCCACCTTCTCCTCGCCAGTCGACGTCTGGCGCGGCACGTCGGGAGGTACGGCATGAGGTCGATCGCAGTGCTACGTCGGCTGCGCGACGATGAAGAAGGCCGGGTAACCGCCTTCGTCGTCACCATCGCGCTCGCGGCCCTCCTCTTCGCCGGCCTCGTGCTCGATGGCGGGCTGGCACTGGCCGCCAAGGTCCGCGCTATCGGCGAGGCGCAGGAGGCCGCGCGGGCCGGCGCTCAGGAGATCGATCTGGCTGCGTACCGCGCCGACGGCTCGCTGCGCTTGGTCCCGCAGCGGGCTGGCGCCGCGGCCCGGAGTTACCTCGCCGCCGCGGGGCACACCGGCAGCGTGTCGGTCACCGGCAATAAGGTCGCCGTAACCGTCACCATCGACCAGCCCACCCAGCTGCTCGGGCTCGTCAGCATCGCCTCGATCACCGTAACAGGAGCCGGACAAGCTGAACCACAGCACGGAATCTCCGGCGTACTTCCATGAGAGGACAAGAAAATGGTGACAACCGAAGAGATCGAACGTCGCGTCGAGGAAGCTGACGCAGCCCGCAGCGCGAAGAGGACGGAAGCCGCGCGGCGCGTCGGTGAGCTCGTGCGGCAACGGACTGAAGTGGCCGACAAGCTCGGCGAGATCGACCGGCAGCTTGGAGACGTCCTCGTCGGAGCGAGCGACGTCATCGGCGTTGACGAGCTGGCCAAGTTCACCGACGTCTCGGCCGCTGACCTCGCCCAGTGGCGCGACGGCCGCAAGACTACCCGGACCAGGCGTAAACGGCAGACCGCGAGCGCGCCTACCCCGAAAAGCAGTCCGAGCGCGCCGCCGACGGTCGCCGGGACGCGGATGTCGGCCGCCGATGCGTCCACACGGGTTCCCGTACCGGTGCCGTGACCTCGCAACCGCCCCTCTCGCGCCGGACGCGGGTGTTCGCCGCGGCACTCCAGTGTGTCCGCGGACTGCTCGCGTCCGGCGCCCTGGCCGGCCTGGTGGCGGGCCTGCCTTGGGCTCTGGTGCGCTTCGTAGGCTGGCCGCTACCGGACCAGCTGCCGACCTGGGACGAGATCCAGGCGACCCTGCTCAACCCGATGAGCGTCCGCTTCCTGCTGAACACCTTGGCGGTGGTGTGCTGGGTCGTCTGGTTCTTCTTCGTCCTGGACGTCCTTCGCTGCTCCGTCGACGCGGCGCGCGGAATAACGTGGCCTGGTCGCTGGCCCGGCCCGCTGCGCGGGGTCGCTGCGGTCCTCGTCGGGACCATCGTGCTGACCCTGATCGGCAGCCGGAGCGCGTACTCGGCGCTGCCGTCGATCACCGCGGCGCCCACCGTCGGCGTCCGGCCGGTCGCCGCCGTCGCATCGCTACCTCCAGGTCCGGCACCACAGGCGACCAGCGCGGTGATCGATCCCGCCGCGCCGGCTCCGGCCGGCATGGTCCAGGTCACCGAGGAAGTCCGGCTCCCACACGACGGGGTCCACGACAGCCTGTGGCGCGTCGCCGAGCGCCTCTACGGTCCTGGTGGCGGCAGCCGTTGGCCTGAGCTCTTTCAGCTGAACCGCGGCGTGGAGCAGCCCGACGGACGCGCGCTGACGAAGCCCGACCTCGTGCGGCCCGGCTGGAAGATCACCGCGTACATCCCGGCGCCCAACCAGGAGCATCCGTCAGTGCCCCGACAGCCACCACCTCCCGCGACCACGGCGCCGATGACGCCCACCCAGTCGGCTCCGGAACCAACCGCGTCGGGGGAGCACCGGGAAGACCGTCCCGAGCCTGCGGTGGACCTGGTGACGGGCGTGTTCGTCAGTCTCGGCCTGGCCGGAGCGATCGCCGCGGCCGTGGTGTCTACCAGGATGTGGCGTCGGCGGCGCTATCGGATCGGAAGCGGCGACCGTGCTGACCTCCAGCGCCCGATCGCTCCCGTGGTCCGTGCCCTCTGCGCCGCGCACGACGACGGCGACCTGCAGCCTGGTGAAGTTGCCGAGCTCGTCGACCTGGCCTCACCGGGGGAGTCAGAACTCGGCGGCGAGCTGGACCAGGTGCCCGCGAAGATCGGCGTCCGAGAACGTCGCGAACTGGCCCTGAGCCTCGCCAGCACCCGCGGGCTTGGCCTCGCCGGCTCCGGAGCGACCGCGGCCGCTCGCGCGCTGCTCCTGCACCTGCTCGCCGAGCATCAGCCTGGCAACGGAGTCGGCGTGATTGTGCCCGCCGACGACCTGCGTCTGGTTTTTCACGGCATCGCCGTTGAGGACCTGCCAAGCAGCGTTCACGTCGTCGCGACGCTCGACGCCGCGCTCGACGAGATGGAGGCGGCCCTGCTGACTCGCACTCGCCACGCGATCGAGGAGACCGAAGCTCGGCCCGTCGTACCTTCGCTCGTACTGCTCGCCAGGCCGGCATCCCACGCTGATCGTCGCCTGCAAGCCGTCCTCGACAACGGCTCGATCCTCGGCCTGGCCGGCGTGCTCCTCGGCCAATGGCGTCCCGGCGCGACGCTGCTCGTCCGCCAGGACGGCACCGTCAGCGCGACCAGTCCCGGGATCGACGACGTCCTCACCGGTACGCGCCTGTTCAACGTTCCGGCAGCCGACGCCACCTCTCTCCTCGAAGTACTCCGAGCTGCAGAGAGCGCCGCCGAACAGGCTCGGGAACCGGTTCCCGAGCAGCGATCAACGGAGGTCGAGGCGAGCAGCTCGCTCGAGCAGGAGGTGCAGCACGCCGAGGACAACCAGCCGCCGGCCCGCAAGGAACCGCCGGTCGGTACCAAGCAGACCCGGCTGTTCCTGCGTGTGCTGGGCCGAGTCCAACTCGCCGTACGGAATGAAGCAGGCGATCGCGAGCTGGGCGGTGCGTTCACGCCGAAACAGCGCGAAGTCCTCGTCTTCCTCGCGCTGCATCCCCAGGGAGTCCGGCGCGAGGTACTCAACGAGGCCGTCTGGCCCGACAGCCGCCCGCCGCGGCCGTACAACTCATTCCACAACACCCTCTCGACGTTGCGGCGCGCCCTCGCCGACGCCACCGACGGCCAGACGGGCAACCTCGTCCTCAACGAGGACGGTCGCTACCGGCTCAGCGACGAACTCCTCGACGTCGACTTCTGGCAGCTGCAGCGCGTTCTGCAGGCGCAGCGCCCACCGGACGAGCACGGCAGTGCCGGCCTCCGCGACGCGGTCGAGCTGTACCGCGGCGACCTCGCCGAGGATCTGCTCGCCCAATGGATCGAACCCTTCCGGGAATCCGTCCGCCGAGACGTCTTGGACGCGCTCGGCGCGCTTATCCGCGCCGACGGCGACATTTCCCCGGAGACCGCACTGGTTCTGCTTGAACGAGCTCGCAAGTTCGACCAGTACAACGAAGGCGTCTACCGCGATATCATTCGTATGCAGGCACGGTTGGGCCAGTACGCGGCTATTCCGCGGACCGTCGCGCTTCTGAGCACGACGCTCGTCGAGATCGACCAGCAGGTGAGCGCCGAGACTCTCAATCTCGCCGATTTCCTCCAGCGTCGAGGCAGCGCGCGATGGAACGATGCCGCCGGCAGTGCAGCGGCTAGTTGACCGGCGGAGGGAGCTACCTCCGCAAGGTCCTTGCAACGGTCTTCTCGCGGTGCCTGTTAGAGCGGTAGCCCCCGTCAGCATATGAAGCGCCAGGTCGGAACGCTTATGGTGCCTACCGATGTGACGCCCGACTCGGATGCCGGCAGGCATGTGAACAGTCGGGAGGGGCGCGCCGCCGACAGCTTCGTTGACGTGCTACCGAATTCATTCGAACAAAATCCTTTCGCACGTCTTCTCGTCTTCACCTCTCGCGCTCTATTTGTCTTGCTATTTTGTTCATTCTTGTATTTGCTCGTCCATGTTTCGGTGGCGCGCTGACCTGCGTGTTTGCTTCCATCTATTGGCCTCTTGGTCTAACCCGACGGGCCTGCGAGGGGGCGCATAATTGTCGGGAAATAACCCGTTGGAGGTCTTGATTTTCTGTGGCTCGGACCTAAAATGGATTGTAGGAGAGAACGGGACGGCAACCCCAAACTCTCCGGTTCGCTAACCAACACCGCTCACCTGACTGAAGGCTCAGTGATGACCATGCTTGAGGCGTGCGTGTCCCAATTTTCCCTTACCGTCGACGCGGCGGACACCATTCAAGCCCTGGTGGGCAGCTCCGACCATCCTTGGGGCCGACGGCTCCACGATGCGCTGAAGTTCGCCACGTACGCGGAGTGCGTGTACGCCGTTGAGCCGTACGCGCGTATCGAAGTTGCGGACTTCCGGCCGGACACGCCCAAGTATCCCGACGTCGCCGACCGGTCCGTGTCCGGCGTGCTGGGTGAGCTGCAGGCTGCCGGGTACGTCGAAACGCGCGACGTGCTGCAGGAAGACGCGGGCCAGACCTACCTGTCCGAGGGACGCACAGTGACGGCCGTGCACGTCGTCCGGCCCTTCGCGCTGGTCGGCGTCGACTACCGCTTTTCCGGGGAAGCCGACAGCCGAGCGATCCGGTACGGGCACGCGTACGCCGACCGGTGGGAGATCAGCGAACGCGCCTACACCGTCCCGGCCGGGTGGTACCTGGTCGGCGAGACGGGCGACTTCACGGCGGCCCTGGTCGGCGTCGCCGGCATCTCAGGGGATAGCGACGACTTGCTGTGCTCCCTGTTCGAAATCGAAGGGTTCGGCGCGTCAACCTGTCTTGCCGGGTGCGGATCGTGCGGGACGCGCTGGTCGGCGGAGTCGGGATCCTGGCACTTCCGGTCCGACGACTGCGACGCCGACGCCTGGGACTTCGACGACGCCGCCGAGATCGACGACGGAACCGGCACCGTCGCGTGCCCGGCGTGCGCTACCGGTCGCGTCGGCTTCTCCATCTTCTGATCTTTCGCCGTTGCGCGGGCGGTCCCGCGTCTTCGTGAGCTGTGTGCTCACCCCTACTTCCTTGTGAGGCTGCGATGTTTGCTGTGCTCTCTGTGGACGGAACCCCGATCGGGTTGTCCGACGACGTCGCCGAATCGATCACGTTGCAGTTCGACACGGACTCGGCTCCGACGCATCGGTGCCGGGCGTGCGGGGAGGAGTTGACCGAGACTTCGGACGGCTACGAATCGACGTCGGGCGACACCGCGTGTGCCGACTTCGAGCCGACGGCCGACACCGACCCGGACGACGGCGAGGGCCCGCACGATCCCGAGCGGATCCCGCTGTCCTGGTGCAACAGTGCGGCCGTGCACACCGACGAATCCGAAGATTCGGTCACGGTGTCCATCTCGGTCGGTGACCCGCGCGGCGCCTTCGCCTTCACCATCCGGCGCGTGCCGGACGACGCCGAAGGCGATCTCGCCGGACGGCTGATCATGCACACCCCGTACGCCGGAGAGCCGATGCCGCACGTCGCCTTGACGGTGCTGCACGAAGGAACTCACGTCGTCGGCACCTACGCGCCGACTCGGCGTCTGCACTCGGTTCCTCCCGCCGCCTGAACGCCTACGGAGGTTCACGAATGAACACCGCACCAGCAGGCGACGGCGCCCAGCCGGGCGAGGTCTACGTGACCGTGGCCGACTCCGGCGCCGTCTTCCCGGCCGTGATCGAGGACGAGCGTTGGAACGGGTTCGCTCGGCCGCGCTTCAGCCGCGCGGCGGCTGAAGCCGTGGTGGCCTGGCTGACCGACTGCCACGGTGCCATCGCCGCCGCATTCGACGGCGAGGCAGTCGCCATCACCGAAACCGCGGCCGATCGCGCGGAACGCATCGAACCGGGCGCCGATTGCCGCTACCCGATCGGCGCCGGTGCGTGGGAATGGCACCTGACCACACCAGCCGCCGACGTCGCCGCCGAGCAAGCGTTGCTCGCCGGTGCTTACTTGCTCGCGCCCGACGCGGGCGAAGTCCTGGTCAAGATCAACGCCACCGGCAGCGATCCCGGCTTCCCGGCCCAGGTGGACCCCCTGTCCGGCTGGAGCCGGTCCGGGACCCCGCGCTTCCGCCCCGACGTTGCGGTCGTCGTAGTCGCCTGGCTCAACGCCTGCGGGCGGCAGTACCCGGGCGCCACGGTGGCGTACTGGGAGGACAGCACGATCATGCTCCTTGACCCGCTCGCCGCGATCCAGGACGGATACGTGCCGACGCAAGTCGTCCGAGAGGCGGACGGCCGGTATGCGATCGGCGCCGACTTCGAGTGGGAACGCGCCGAAAGCTGACAGCTCGCGACCAACGAGAACCACGCACAGCCGTGGTGTTCCGGGACGGCAACCCCGGCACACCACCGAACCACCAACACCGCACGACACCCGTCCGAAGGGATCCGTCATGACGCGCACACCCCGTCGACCGTCCAGGACCGCAACGAAGGCCCGGCGCACGGTTTCGCCCGAAGAACGCGCCGAACGCCTCGCGGCCGCCCGCGACCAGCTGCTGGAGGGCGTGGACAAGCTGATGACCGCCGACGGCTGGCAGCAGCTGATCACCTCACGCGCCTGGCTGCGCCGCTACAGCCTCAACAACCTGATCATGATCCTGCAGCAGTGCCCCGAAGCCACCGATGTTCGGCCGCTCTCGGAGTGGAAGCGCGAAGGCTACGGCTTCATGCGCAAGGGCACGCACAAGATCAAAATCTGGAAGCCGTGCTTCCGCAGGACGACCGAAGACGAGAACGCCAAACCGGCCGAAGGCTCCGAGACGGATCCGGACAAGGCACCCGCGTTGTCGGGTTTCATGCTCGTGCCGGTCGTCGACGTCTCCCAGCTGCAGGGGGATCCGCGGGCCGCGCAGCCGTCCCCGCCGGAACCGATCGCGCTGTGCGGTGACGCGCCACGCGGCCTGTGGGACGGGGTCGCCGCCCAGATCGGCGCATGCGGCTTCACCGTCGAGCGCGGAGACTGCGGCGGCGCCTTCGGCCGAACCGTCTTCTCCGAGCGACGCGTGACCGTGCGCGACGACGTCGAAGCCGCGCAGGCCGCGAAGACGCTGACGCACGAGCTGGCGCACATCCTGTGCGACCACGAAACCCGCTTGGCCACCACGCCACGGCATGTGCTCGAGGTCGAGGCCGAGTCGGTGGCGTGCATCGTCGCCGCGGTCTGCGGCATGGACACGTTGGCGTACTCCGTGCCCTACGTCGCCGGTTGGGCGGCCGATCGCGAGACGGCACGCACTTCGGCGGAGTGCGTGCTCCGCGTCGCAGATCGGATCCTGGACCGGCTTGGCCACGCGGCAGCTCCACCCGTGGCGACTCTCGAGGATCTGGCTGCTGCGCACGGCATTCCCGCGGTCGCGTGAATCGGCCGGGGCGCGCTATGACTCCTTCAATCCTGGGCTGCGCCGAGCTCTACGGCCGCCTTCGCTACGTCACCAACCACGCCGGGGCGCAACGGCGTACCCATCCGCCCGCCGGCACGTCAACCGCAACCGCCTTCGACGACCACGATCCGCTCGGCCTGCACGGCCACGTCCTGCAGGACCTCGGGGCTACCCCCGAATACCTCGACGGCTTCACCGGGGCCTCGGCCGGCTATCCAGCGTTCGGATTCCGGCTCACCGAGAAGGCAGCTCGCCTGGCGCGGCTCTCGGAGGAGTTCGAAGCGTCCTGGACGTGGGGTGACGCCATCCGAGCCGCGGCCATCCTGGCGCACCAGATCGACAACGCCGAGGACGACCAGACGCTCGGCGACATGGCCTGCTGGCCGTGGCTCGCCACGTCGGGCGTCAGCACCCACCCGAGATGACGCCGTTGCCCGGCTGGTCGCCGCCCGGCACACCGCTATTCCTCGACGGATACCCGGCGACGCTGCTCGGTCACGTGGCCGCAAATCTGCGCGTGGACGCCGTCACCGCGACCTGCACGCGGGAGACCAGGGCGGTCACGCTGTTCCGCTCGCTCGGCTGGCGACTCACTCCGCGGGCCGAAGCCTTGGCCGACGCGGTGCAGCATTACGAAGCAAAAGGGCTTCGCTGGCCCGACGCTATTGCCGCGGCGGCAAAGACCGATGTGACGCATCTCGAGCGGCACAACTGGGACCGCTGAAGTCCGATTCCGAATCTATTAGTAGCGCCCGGCGGGTGAACACCTCCGAAGAGGCGCGGCAACCACCCGCCGGGCTCCAACACCGCACACCCCAGAAGGGTGCGCGAGCCTGCAGTCTAGCGCACGGCTCCTAACTGCGGTGTGACGCCGTGCCGTGCCTCTGATAGCTGGAGGGAACTTTCGTGTCTTCATCCCGTCGTGCAATTTCCATTCCTGTCGATACCGGGCAATTTGCATATAAGATCGCCACGGCGGTTGAGTCCGCTTGGCGCCTAACCTATGGAACCGGCCTGCTTGATATCCCGGTTTCAGTTGTTGCCACGCTTGCCGCCTTGCCGGAGAAAGATTCGTGCGGGCACAACGTCAGCGAATCGGTGCTCAGCTGGGACGCCGACACCTTCCACGACTTCGCCCGGCACACGTGGTCATCGGTCATCCGCCACCGCACCGAAATCACGCATCTTCTTCATCCGATGATCGCGTGGATCTTCGATGACCCTGACCGGGACGTGCGTGGCCACGCGCTGGCCGTCGCGCAGGCCGCGCTGCGTGCCGGGCAAACGCACCTCACCGGCACGGAACGGCGGTTCGACGTCGACCTGCTCGGCACCGTCCTGACGGTTCTTCGTCCCAAGTCGGCTCTCAAGGCTCGCGGTCAGTTCTACACGCCCGCGTCGGTGACAAAGCTCCTCGCCGGCATGTCCGACGTCCGGGAGTGCAGCAACGTGACGGACCCGATGATGGGGACCGCCGGCATGTTCCGCGCGGCGGCGGAGGTCATGCGCGAGCGGGGCCGAGACCCGCGCACGATCCGCTGGATCGGGTGCGACGTCGACTCGCTCGCCGTGGCCTGCGCCACCGTGAACAGCATGATCTGGAACCTCGGAACCGACATCGTGTTCCGCACGGGCAACACTCTCGAGCCGGGCTGGCCGGAGGTGGCGCTGGCGCAGCGGGAGGAACTCCGTCGACTGGGTCGTGACCTCGAGCGCGACCGGGTGGTGTTGTCCTTCCTGAGGTCACTCTGAACGCTACTCGTTGAATCGTGATTCGCGAATCACTATAGTTCGCTCGTGGTTAAGACAGAGCGCGCTCCGGACCGTCGCGTGTCGGCTGCGGTGTTCGGCAACAAGCACCGCCTGGAGTTGCTGGTCGCGCTGGCGGAGGCAGGAGACGAAGGCGTGAACCTGTCGGAGCTGTCCGAGGTCCGGAACGCGCCTGCGAGCGTGTACTACGGGCCGATCCGAAGCCTGATGAACGTCGGTTTGGTGGACAGGCTGGGCCGGGTAGCCGGGGACCGCCGATGTTGGTACCGGAGGCGTGAGAGCCGCTTTTGGGACTATGTTGGACCTCTTGCCCGGGACTTGGTGGAGGTGTCGTGAGCCGCGCAGGAGTCGCTGAAGCGGTCCGTGCCGCGATGACCGCTTCGCCGGTGGCCGATGAGCTGGTGCGATGTCCGAGCGCTGCGGTCCGGATGTTCGGCGCTGCGGCGGGCGTGGCCTATCGACGAGATGAGACGGAGCTCACACGGCGGACGACGGCTGGGCTCGGTCCGATTACGCACAGAGGCGTCCTGGACGCACTGTGGAGCTTGCCGACCGGTCTGCCGGTCGCAATCGCCGAGCTGAACGAGCGAGAGCGGAAGCTGCTTCAGCGTGCGCCGCGTGGAGCGGTCGAAAGCGACGGCAGCCACATTGTCCGCCTCGCGGTAGCGCCGGTGTCAGTGCGGTTCGCCGTGGTGGCGGCCCGGACGTGGCGCGAAGGCCTCGTGAAGGCGGGCCGGTTCGCGCCGTTCTGCGCACGGGCCATGTTGCTGCCTGCGGCACCGTCCGACCTGGACGATGCACAAGTGCAGGCGGGGTTCTACGGTATCGGGATTTGCGTGTTCTCCTCTGGCAAGCTGCGGATGCTGGCCGAGCCGGAACGGTACGTTCGCCGTCGGCACTCCTCGGCGCAATGGTGGTTCGCCGAGGAGATCTACCAGCAGCTCACGGCGACTGGCGAGGAGCACGCGGCCGGCGGGTGACCGGGTGGATCGCCGAAAGCCAGGACGGGAGTTCCGCCCACGCCCGCAAAGTCTCCGGGGGCTTGAAGGCTTCGGGCTGGTTGATCCGGGTGTTGACGATCTCGGCGTTCGCCACGGCGTCCACACACTGGGTGCGCCACCAGGTTGCCCGGTCGGCGAGGGTGCGGCAGGCGTGAAGGCCGGTGATCCAGGCCGCCCAGGTGCAGAGGCTGTGGCGGTGCGCGGCGACGCTGTCGTCCTTGGTGAGGAAGGTGTCCAGCTCCCGGCCGTCGCAGGACGCGCAGTCGCAGACCGGTGCCTGGCTGTCGGCGAACTTCTCCTGCAGGGTAGAGCCCTTGAAGAAGGTCATCAGGTCGCCGAACAGCACGCTGGGGGACTCGTCGTTCTTGTTGGACCGGCGAAACTGCCCAAGCGGGATCATGTGCCGTAAGCCGCCGCCCGAACCGATCGACGTGGCGAAAGCACCGTGGCTCATCACGTCGAATCCGGTCAGATCGGTACGCAGCACCGCGACGTGGCCGGCCTCGGCGACCACCCGCCGCAGGTTGGCCACGGCGTCCTTGTAGCGCTCCATCGGGTCGAACTGGCCGCCGATGAAGACGGCCTTGGGCAGCTCGAGCAGAGCCAGAACCGCGATGAGGTGGTCGATGTGCTCGGGCTGGAACCAGCCGACGTCCAACGGGACGCTGAACACCACGTCGTCGCGGTCGATCCGGCCGGCCGCACGAACGGCCGCGCGCAACGCGTCGCTGTCGCCAGCGTGCAGATATCCGGTGGGCGTGAGTGCCACACACGCCCCGAAGTCGCGCTGGCGTTGAAGTTCCTGCTCCAGTGTCAGCCCGAACAGCCCGCCGTCGGCCGGTCGGAGCACGAACGGATCGTCCTCGGTCGCCGCGGCGACTTCGTAGCCTTCGGGATCGTAGGCGATGGGCCGATCGAATCCGGCTTTGCTTAGGTGCTTGATCCCAGTAGCGGCGCCGGTGCCCTTCAGCACGAGGCCGCCGACGTGCTCCGGGAGGACAGGTAGCAGCTTGCGTCCGGTGTCCCAGCTGGTGTGCAGCAGCACCCGGTCCGTCAAGACGCTGGCTGCTCCGGGCGGTACTGCCGGCGCGGACTGGTCGGCCAGTTCCTGAAGCGCCGCTTCCCGCTCGGCCACCTTGTCGCTCGTCGGGCGCGGCTCGGGCAGGTAGTCGGGCGGGCTGGCATCGTCGGTCATCGCGCTGCCTCACTCACGGTCGAGGAGATAGGACGGTGAGCTGCGCCGGTCGGCGGCGGGACGGGGCAGCTCAGGTACAGGTCGACGAACTCGTTCTGGCTCAAGTACGCCACGGACGCCAGCTCGGGAATTTCGCGGCCCTGCTCCAGCTGCTGGCTGATCATCGAGGTCACGGCGGTCGGGGTCTCGGCGTCGAACGTGCCGGGTTCGCTGGTGCGGTAGCCGAGGCTCGACATCTCGACCGCGAGGGTGCGGTACTGCCAGTCGCTGATGATGCCGAGCGTGTGTGCGCGGCGGAGCAACGCCCACATCGAGACTTTCCACCGAGCTTTCAAGTCGAGGAGCCGTGGAACGCTCAGCGCACCGCTCGACAGCTCGGCGCGGATCTGGCGGCGGGGCATCAGCAGTTCGGCGGCGAAGGCGTTCGCCTGTTTTTCCTGCTCGGGATGCGGCACCTGGTGCATGACCATGTGCCCCAGTTCGTGCGCCAGCGTGAACCGCTGTCGCTCGGCCGGCGTGCCCGAGTTGAGCAGGACTAGCGGGTCCTCGCCGGCCGGGGCGCAGCTGACCGCGTCCACCGGCACGCTCTCCGCTCCGGAGTCCAAGGGGACCGGCGCGACCAGGCGACGGCAGGTCACCCAGGCGCCGAGGTCCTCCGCCATCGTCACGACGGACTCCAGCGGCCCCCCGGCTGCGTCCCACTTAGCGCGTACCTGCTTGGCGGCGTCCGCCGCGGTAGTCAGCTCGTCGACAGAGACCTGCGGAATCCCCGTAGCCTCGCGCTTGGGGGCGCCGGCCAGCAAGGCCCGTAGCTGGATGCGCGTCAGATTGAGCAGGGCGTGGATGCGTTTCAGGTCACCGGCCGAGGCAGCCTGCTTCTTCCGGTGGTGCACCAGGCCGACCCCCGCCCCGACCTCCTGGGTGCCCACGCAGAGCAGCGGGACGGGGTACCCGAGGGCCTGAGCGTAGAGCGCCAGGCGATCACCCGTCACGGCCAAGCGCCCGGCTTCAGCGCGGCTGACGTACCCCTGGCTGACCTTGCTGCCGGGGCCGTCCAGCTCTTGCATGACCTCGGCCAGCCGTCCCTGCGTCATACCCCGCGACTCGCGGGCGATGACGAGCATCCGCGGCTGCGCCGCGTCCGTGTCGGCTGACTCCATGGTCACCTCCTCTGTTGCCTCAAATTATCACCTCAAAATATTCTGCGCAACATGCGTCCGGGTAGGCCGAACGACCTCAGGACCGGACGTTGCCGGCCGGCCGGCTCGCCGCCAGGTAGTCGTCGCCGTTCCAGCGGTACGAGCTGACCTGCACCGGCTCGCCGAACGTTGGAGCGTGCACCATCCTCCCGGCCCCGATGTAGATGCCGACGTGGTGGACGTTGCCCCGCGTGCCGTAGAACAGGAGGTCGCCTGGGAGCAGCGGCTGGCCGCCGGGCACCAGCGGGCCGGCGGCGTACTGGGTGCGGGCCGTGCGCGGCAAGCCGATGTCGGCCGCCCCGTAAGCCGCTTTGGTGAGGCCCGAACAGTCGAAGCCGCTGTCGCCGTTCAACGGGCCGTTGCCGCCCCAGAGGTACGGCAGCCCGAGCTGTCCGCAGGCGAAGTTGATCGCCGTTGCGGTGGCGGCGTTCGGAGCCTGGATGTTGTCGCAACGGCCGGTGCCGACTGCGGCCTTGCTGTACCTCTCGGCCTGGTCGAGGACTTCGTCGACGTACCAGTCCGCGTGGTTGTAGGCGAACAGCGCCTTGCGGATGTCGTTGGGCGCGCCGGACTCGCACAGGTAGTACGCCGCCGCGTAGATCGCGTCGTGCTTGTCCCACGGCGACTGCGGGGTCTTGCCGCCCGGCGGTAGTGGATGCCGGGCGACGACTCCGTCGAACGTGGACTGGAGGAACTGCATCGGCCCGCGGGCGCCGAACGAGTTCTCGGTTCCCTCCGCGATGCCGATCAGTTTGCTGCGGCCGTGGTCGCTCTCGACCTTGCCGATTGCCGCGAGGATCGACCAGTCCAACCCGGGACACGCGGCAGCTGCCGCTCGGTAGAGGCTGAGGTAGTCGCCGGGGATGTCGGCGATGGCCTCCTGGCTCGGCTCGGTGCCGCTGCTGCCGAACACGGCCTTCACGACGCCTTGCCCGATGCCGCCGATGAGGATGATGACGACCACGACCGCGGTGTAGGCGAACTTCATGGGCGCCTCCGGAAGCGGCTGGCGTGCGAGGCGGGTGGGAACGGATCCGGAGCGGTCAGGGCCGCTGGACCCGGCTGGGCCGGGACCGTGCCTGACGCCGGCACGTCGCCGGGCAGATCAGGTTGGGGCCAGAGCTGGGCGAGCTCGACGAGCTGCAACCGGCCGGGGTGATGCGTTGCCGATCCGGCGATCGGCAGCCATCGGGTGGCGGCGGGGTCGCCGGCTGCGTCCGCGGTGGTGGTGGCCAGCGGCACGAGCCTGGGCCGGTCGAGCTGGGACAGGCAGTCGGCGAGCGCTCGGCGGGCGGACGTCTCGCGCCGATGGGTGGGCAGCCAGATGAGGACCGGGGTGGTGATACCGGTCGCGGCGGCGAGCTTCTCGTAGCCGTAGAGCTTGCGGCTGAGCTTGCCGAGGTCTTCGGTGCCGAAGTCGAACTCGAGGAAGAACTCGAGCTGACGGTCGTCTTCGCGCCACCGGCCGTAGGCGTCGGGGCGCACCATGTCGCCGAACAGGCGTCCGCACCGCAGCTCGGACCACCACGCGGTCAGCGACCTTCGCGCCCCGGGACGCCGGCCTAGCGCGACCAGAGCGGTGAAGAAGCCGTTGACGCCGACCGTGTGGGCCAGACGCAGGGAGTGCGCGATCCCGATCGCGTCTTCGTGCCGGTAGCCGATCGACTTCGGATCGAGGCCGTCTTCGTAGGCGAGAGCGACCGCGCCGGCGATGTCGAGCACGTAGTGCATCGGGGCGGTGCCGGTTGTGACGAACGGCTGGAACCGGTCGACAACCCGCCACTTGAAGAGGTCGAGCAACCGGTGATTGGCCGCGCGCATGCTCGGATAGCAGAGCTCGACGATCTGCTGGGTTGTGAAGACCTTGTGTTCGTAGAGCATCCGTGCCAGCCACCGGTCCCGCTCGGTCAGTCGGCCAACGAGCTGGGCGTGGTGCTCCCCGGTGGTGGCCGCTCGTGGGGTGGGGCGCTGCGGCATGTGTCCGCGCAACGCCCGCTGAGCGGTGGGATTTGACGGCATAGTACGCATCTCCTTGATTGGGCGGGTTGATGAATCAATTCGACTTTCGGGCCGCTAAACGAGGCGTTTACACCGATCTGAGCGCCTGGTTCAGCGACGATCGGGCATTCGCAGAGCGTGACTGCCGCCTCGCTGCCGATCGGCGGGGAGGCGGCAGACGCCAACTCGGGTCACCGCACGTGCTGCAGCGCTCGAAGGAGTTCGATCACGCTGTTCACGGCTTCAGGCGCAACCATGGCGAGTACGATCAGGACTCCGAGCAGAACCAAGATCGTCAGTAGCATCTTCATCGTGTCTCCAGTTCGTCAACCTGCTGTCCGCGCCATCGTCTGACCTGCGAAGATGCCAAAGTCGAGGTCGGGCGAGTCGTGGCGATGGTTGACGTAAACTGCTCAAGCGCGCTGCCGCGCGCCAGGCTGGATCTGACGGGCCTTGACACTTCTTGACACCTGGAGGTGAGGAGCACGGCGTGGCGGTGATCATGCCCAACGAAGAGGTGCTCCCTCCCGGGTGTCAGCGGGAGCTGACTCGGGCTATCCATGATCTGTACGAGAAAGCTGGGCTACCTGGAACTCGTACTATCAGTAAGGCGATCAAGGATCGGGACGACCTGACCGACACTGTCAGTCATGAGGCTGTCAGAAGTATTTTGCTCGGGAATAGGTCTCGCTGGTCGAAGGTTGCGTGTCTGATATCGCAGCTGCTTCATTGGTCTGTTTCGCCAGGTGACGTCGAGACGGTGATGTTGGATATTCATCAACTGTGGCTGGCGGCCGAAAAGGGGCTCAGGGGAGAAGCGTCCGCGGCCGATGGGGCGACGATGTTGAGTGTTTCGGTCGCAACCAGCGGAATAGACGAAAAACCCGTCTCAAGCGAGGACGATCAACTAGGTGCGGGTGCGGGTGCGGGTTCGAATACGAATCACGTTGAACCACGAGTCTTTATTCGGTGGCAATCTCGGGTGGGACCTATAGACGTATTTGACCGAGAAATGGCAAGTCAGATTATTGAGGATGGAACTCCCAATGAGTGACCCTGTCGAATCTGGCCAGTCGAAGGGGTTCGATGCGGCTGACGCCTTGTGGCGGCGCTTCGCGACGAGTGGTTCGGTCGACGATTTGAACCGTGCCATTGGTCTGTACGAGCATGGGCTTGCGACACTTTCCGACTCTGATCAGCGCGACCGAACCACTTTGCTGAACAATCTAGGAACCTTCTTGCGATCCCGAGCTGCGCGAAGTGGTGCGTTTGATGACCTCACTCGGGCCATTGAGCTCTATCAGGAGGCGCTCGCGACCCAATCCGACGGAGGCCAGCGCAACCGCGCAACACTGCTTAGTAATTTGAGCTCTGTGTTGTCTGAGGTGGGTCGGTATGAGGAGGCGTTGGCGGCTGCGAGCGAGGCTGTCGTTCTTCGTCGTCGACTCGCGGAGATGCACCCTGA